>NZ_BJYY01000001.1 GCF_007991755.1 Cellulomonas aerilata
GTTCACCCGGGCCAGGCGGAATGCGATCATCGCCCGGGACCGGCATTGCCGGTTCCCCGGGTGCAGCGCACCGCCGACGTTGTCGGAATGTCACCACGTCCGACACTGGGCGCGCGATCACGGCAGCACGAGCGTGGCGAACGGGATCCTGCTGTGCTGGCACCACCACGGGTACGTGCATGCGCGCGGGATCGAGATCCACCGGCAGGGCCCGCGGTGGGTGTTCACCGACGCCGCCGGACGCGAGCTGGACGACCCCTGCATCGACGACGGAGCCTGACCGTCGCAGCACCCGTGCCTCAGCGCCCGTGCGGCCCCCAGGTCCAGCGGCCACCCAGGAGCGTCCCGCTCACCGGCATCGCCCGCAGCGTCGCCGCGTCGGCCACGTGCGGGTCGACGTCGACCACGACGAGGTCGGCACGGTCGCCGACCCGGGGCACCGCGCGGCCACCGGTGGAGGCGTCCAGCGCCTCCGTGACGGAGATCCGCTGCTCCGGGTGCCACGGCTCACGCCCGTCCCGGGCGCGGTGCACGGCCGCCGCGATCGCCAGCCACGGGTCCAGCGGCGCGACCGGTGCGTCCGACCCCAGGGCCAGCGTCACGCCAGCGTCCAGCAGCGTGCGCAGCGCGAACGCGCGCCCGGTGCGGTTCGGCCACCACCGGTCGGCGACGTCGCGGTCGTCCATCGCGTGCTCGGGCTGGACGCTCGCCACCACGCCGAGGGCGGCGAATCGCTGCGCGTCGCCGTCGAGCAGCAGCTGGGCGTGCTCCACCGACCCGCGCGCCCCGGTCGCGGCGAACGCGTCCAGCACCAGCCGGTTCGCCTCGTCGCCGATCGCGTGGATCGCGCACGCGAGGCCGTGCCGGTGCGCCTCGGCCATGAGCCGGACGAGGTCCGCCGGTGCCACGGTCAGCAGGCCGTGGCCGTCTGCTCGGTCGCCGGCAGCGCCCGAGCGCCCGGGGTACGGGTCGCGGCAGAACGCGGTCCGCGTGTTCAGCGACCCGTCGCTGATCACCTTGAGCGGCCCCAGCGTGACCAGCCCGCCGGTGCCGGGGACGACGTCGCCGGTTGCCAGGCCGCGCGCGACCGCTCCGTCGAGGTGGTCCGGCCAGACCCCCGCCGCGACCCGCAGCACGTCGGTACCGGTGGCGACCCGGCGCGTCCAGCTGCGCAGGGTGTCGTCGATCTCCAGGTCCACGACCGTGGTGACGCCGCGCGCGGCGGCCGCGCGGGCGGCGTCGTCCACGAACGCGTCGAGGCGGTGGGCGGGCACGTGCTCGAGGTCGTTCATGAGCGGCATCCACTCGTCCTCGCGCAGCAGCCCGGTCGGGTGCCCGGCACGACCCAGCCGCGACAGCGCCGGGGTGCTCAGCCAGGCGCTGTGCAGGTCGCCGGACATCAGGAAGACCGCCGCGTCACCGTGCCCGGCGGCGCGCAGACCCTCGTCCAGCCGGCGTGCCGTCGGGGGCTCCGGCCACAGCCCGTCCCGGAACCCCATCCCCACCAGGACGCCGGCGCCGGAGCCGGAGGACCGCGCCCGCGCGTCGGCGGTCAGGCGGGCGACGGTGAGCGAGACCGCGTCCTCGACCGACCGGGCACCGGAGAGGTCCAGCCGTCGCCGGGTCAGCGCCCACTGCGCCATGTGCACGTGCGCGTCACGCAGGCCGCGCAGCAGGGTCCGCCCGCCCAGCGCCACCCGGTCCGCGCCGGCCGTGCCCGGGGCACCGGCGAGACCGGCCCCGATCGCCGCGACGCGTCCGTCCCGCAGGAGCACGTCCACGGGCTCCCCCGACGGCGCACCGACGAGCCGCGCGCCCGTGAGCAGCAGGGCAGGCACCGCCTCCGGCGTCACGCCCGTCCGGGTCCGTGCTCGGCGCGCATGCGGTCCGCCAGTGCGGGGTTGGCGTACTGCGGGTCGGCGTCCAGGGCGGCGATGACCCGCTGCACCACGTCGGCCGGCTTGTCCTGGCTGAGCTTGGCCTTGGCCTGGACGCGGGTGATCCGCAGCCGGAAGCCGACGGCTCCTCGGGCGACCCGGCGGGCGTGGTCGGCGACGGGGTCGAGCCGCACGGGGTCCGCACGGACCCCCTCGTAGTGGTCGACCGTGTCGGACAGCACCCGGTACGTCTCCTCCGGCCCGAGCACCTCCGGCGTGCCGTACAGGTGCGCCGCGACGTAGTTCCACGTCGGCAGCGCCGGGGCGTACCCGTACCAGCCCGGCGAGACGTAGCCGTGCGGCCCGGCGACCAGCAGCAGCACCTCGTGGGTGCCGAGCGCGTGCTCGACGTCGTCCGGCCGGCCCAGGTGCCCCACGACGCTCAGGCCAGGCCCGTCCTCGAGCAGGACCGGGACGTGCGACGCGACGAGCCCGGTCGGCGGGTGGCTCACGAGCGTGGCCCAGCCGTGGGTGCGGACGAGGTCGCGCAGGGCGGCGTCGTCGTCGAGCCGGTAGACCGGGGTGTCGATCACGGCGAGGCCACCGGGCTCGGCGGGACCGGCAGGTCGGACGACGCCCGGGTGTGCGCACCCCGCCGGGCGGGCACGACCATCGGCGTGCCGGTCTCCGGGTCGGGCAGCACCCGGCACGCGAGCCCGAAGACGTCGCGGATCCGCTCGGCGGTGACCACCTCGGCGGGGGCGCCCTGGGCGACGACCCGACCGTCCTTCATCGCGATGAGGTGGGTCGCGTAGCGGGACGCCTGGTTGAGGTCGTGCAGGACGGCGACCAGCGTCCGTCCCGCCTCGTGCAGCTCGGCGCACAGGTCCAGGACCTCGTGCTGGTGCGCGATGTCGAGGAAGGTCGTGGGCTCGTCCAGGAGCAGCAGGGGCGTCTCCTGCGCGAGGGACATGGCGAGCCAGACACGCTGGCGCTGCCCGCCGGACAGCTCGTCGACCGGTCGCCGCGCCAGGTCCGCGACACCGGTCGCCGCCATCGCGGCGGCGACGGCGCGGGCGTCGTCGGCCGACCACTGCCGCAGCAGCCGCTGGTACGGGAACCGGCCGCGGGAGACCAGGTCCTCCACGGTGATGGACGCCGGCGCGAGCGGGGACTGCGGCAGCAGCGCGAGCCTGCGCGCGACGTCCTTGCTGGCCAGGTCGAGGATGGGGCGGCCGTCGAGGAGCACGGCCCCGGCGCGCGGGGTGAGCGTGCGGGCCAGGGCGCGCAGCAGGGTGGACTTGCCGCACGCGTTCGGGCCGACGATCACCGTGAACGAGCCGTCCGGGATGGTGACCGTCAGGCCGTCCACCACCACCCGGTCGTCGTAGGCCAGGCGCAGCCCCTGGGCGGAGAGCCGGTCCTGCGTGCCGTCGCCGCTCACACCGTCCCCTTCCGCCACTCGCGCACGAGCAGGGCGGCCAGGTAGACGCCGCCCAGCGCCGCCGTGACGATACCCACCGGCAGCCGCACCGGGAGCGGCAGGTTCTGCGCGACGACGTCGGCGAGCACGAGCAGAGTGGCGCCGGTGAGGGCCGCGGCCGCCATGCCGGGGCCGGTGGAGCGCAGCAGGCGCCGCGCGATCTGCGGGGCCGCGAGCGCGACGAAGGTGATCGGGCCGCTCGCGGTGACGGCGGCCGTGGTGAGCAGCACCCCGACGACCACGGCGGCCGCGCGGGTGCGACCGGGCCGCACGCCGAGGCCGGTGGCGGCGTCGTCGCCCATCTCCAGCAGCTGCAGCCGGGGTGACAGTGCGAGCGCGAGCGGCAGCAGCACGACGAGGGCGACGGCGACGAGGGTGACGTCCGCGACCCGGCGACCGTCCAGCCCGCCATGGAGCCACGCGTCGACCTGCTGGGCGTCGGCGAGGCGGGCCCGGCTGAGCGCGTACTGGACGAACGCGAGCGCCATCGCGGCGACGCCGATGCCGACGACCACCATGCGCAGCGGGGCCGTGGCACCGCCGCCCGCGCCGGCGACCACCGCCACGGTCGCCAGCACCGACCCGATCAGCGCGCCGACGGCGACCGGCACCACTCCGGGCCACACGAGCGCGGCGGCGGCCGCGCCCGCCGCCGCGCCCGCGCCGAGCCCGATGACGTCGGGGCTGCCGAGCGGGTTGCGGGTGACGCTCTGGAACACCGCCCCGGCGGCGCCCAGCGCGGCGCCGGCGGCCACGGCGACCCCCAGCCGCGGCAGCCGCAGGGCGGTTAGCACGGTGGTCTGGGCCCGGCTGCCGGTTCCGGCCAGGGCGGACGGCAGGTCCCCGATCGGCACGCCCAGGCGCCCGGCGGTCAGCGACAGGACCGCCCCGACGAGCAGGGCGACGACCAGGACGGCGACGCCGACGACGGCCCGGCCGCGCAGCGGGTGACCGGTCAGCGCGCGCCACCGGTCCGGCGACGCCGCGGGCGCGGGCAGGGTCGCCACGGTCGGCACGGCGGCGGGCGCCCGGCTCACAGCGCCGCCACCGAGCGCCGGCGGATGACCGCGACGAGCACCGGGGCGCCGAGGAACGCGGTCACCACGCCGACCATCAGCTCGGCGGGTCGCACCACGACCCGGCCGAGCACGTCGGCGAGCAGCACGAGCAGGGGCCCGGCCAGCACGCAGTACGGCAGCTGCCAGCGGAAGTCGGGGCCGGTGAACGCGCGCACGACGTGCGGCACCGCGAGGCCGACGAACGCGATGGGCCCCACCGCCGCGGTCGCGGCGGCGGCGAGCAGCGCCGCGGTCGCCCCGCCGAGGACCCGGGTGCGCAGGGTCGCCACGCCGAGCGCCGTGGCGCTCTCCTCACCGAGCGCCAGGCCGTTGAGCGAGCGGGCCAGGGCGAGCGCCACGACCAGCCCGGCGACGACGAACGGGGCGATCGCGGTCGCCACCTCCGGATCGCGCCCGGCGAACGAGCCGACGGCCCACTCGCGGTAGTCGACGAAGACCGTGGGCAGGGACAGCGACACCGCCCCGACGTACGCCTGCAGCGCCGCGCCCACCGCGGCACCGGCCAGGACGAGCCGCACCGGTGTCGAGCCCCGTCCCGCCGACCCGACGACGTAGACGACCACCGCGGCCAGCAGGGCGCCCGGCAGCGCCGCCCACACCTGCCGCGTCGTCGACCCGGCGCCGAGCAGCGCGGTCACGGTCACCACCGACGCGGCGGCGCCGGCGTTGATCCCGAGCAGACCCGGGTCACCGAGCGGGTTGCGGGTCAGGCCCTGGATGAGCGCCCCGGACACCGCCAGCGCGCTGCCGACCAGGAGCCCGAGGACCGTCCGCGGCACCCGGCCGGCGACGACGGCGCTCGCGTACGTCCCGTCGGGGTCGAACAGGCCCGCCCACACGTCGCCGAGCGGGACGCTGCGCGCCCCGACGGCCAGGCTCAGACCCACCGCCAGCACGAGCGCGGCCAGCGTCACCGCGAGCCCGACGCCGAGCCGCCCGCCACGGCGCCGCCGGCCGGGGACCACGGTCGTGGCACCGGCCGGCGGCGGTGTGGCCGTCGTCGTCGTCATGGCAGGGACGGGTGGGCTCGGGCGAGGTCGGTCAGGCCTTCGCCGCGGCTTCGGCGACGAGCGGGACGTACCGGTCGATCGCCCACGGCACCGACAGCGGCGTGACGACGGTCGTCGCGGCGGCGAGCTGGCGGTCGACCATCGGCAGGTAGGAGCCGCGCTGGACCGCCGGGATCTGGGCGAAGAGCGGCTGGGACTCGGCGGCCGCCTGCTCCTCGGGGCTGTTGTACCAGCTGATCAGGACGTCGACGTCGTCCAGCACGTCGGCGTTCTCCAGGCTGATGGAGGCGTAGAAGCTGCCCTCGGGGATCTCCAGGGCGGCGACCGACGGGGCCAGCTCCATGCCGAGGCTGGTGAGGAACGAGACGCGTGCGTCGGTCTCGGGGTAGAAGGCCAGCTGCCCGGGCTCGCCGATGTAGGCGTAGGCGAAGGTCTTGCCGGCCAGGTCGCCGTTCTCGGCGCCGGCGCCCGTGATCATGTCCTCCACCGAGGCGACGAGCTCGGCGGCCTCGTCGGGCTTGCCCAGCGCCTGCCCGGTGAGGTCGATGACCTCCTGCCAGGTGCTGATCCACGGCCCGTCCGGGTAGGCGACCACGGGGGCGAAGGCGGAGAGCTGGTCGTAGACGCCCTGGTCCAGCCCGGACAGCGGCGCGAGGACGACGTCCGGCTCCATCTCCACGATGGCCTCGACGTCGACCGTGGGCAGGTCCGCGTAGGTGGTCGGCAGGTCGCCGCCGTCGTCCTCGACGGCCTCGCGGAACCACGGCTGGTAGCCCTCGGCGTCGCCGGACCACGCGTCGGTCGGGATGCCGACCGGGGTGACGCCGAGGGCGACCGCGGCGTCCTGCGCGGCCCACCCGACGGTGACGACCCGCTGCGGCGCCTCCTCGATCGTGGCCTCGCCCAGCGCGCTGTCGATGGTGACCGGGAAGGCGCCCTCGGAGGCCGACCCGGTGGACGACCCGGTGGACGGGCTGCCGGACGCCTCGGGCGCCCCGGCGTCGCTGCCGCCGCCGCAGGCGGCCAGGGTCAGGACGGCGCCGGCGGCCGCGAGGGTGCCGAGCAGCCGGCGCGGGGAGGTGACGGGTCGTGCGCGCACGGGGGCTCCACTCAGATCGGGTGGACGGCGGGGCCGCCACCGGGGAAGGGTCGACCGCTCGCGGCTCACGCAGGTCGGTCGGCTGAAGCCAAGGCTAACCTAAGTCCGGACGCCGACCGGCTCCCGGCCGGCTCGCCACCAGCCGTCCCCGTGCGACCGAGGTGTCAGGTCAGCGGCGCCCCGGTGAGGCGCTCGTAGGCCTCGAGGTAGCGGTCGCGGGTGCGTTCCACGACGTCGTCGGGCAGGGGCGGCGGCGGCTCGTCGGAGGTCCGGTCCCACCCCGAGGCGGCGGACGTCAACCAGTCCCGGACGTACTGCTTGTCGAAGCTCTCCTGCGGACGACCCGGCTGCCACGCGTCCGCCGGCCAGAACCGCGAGGAGTCCGGGGTCAGCACCTCGTCGCCGAGCACGACCGTCCCAGCGCCCCCCAGGCCCGCGGGCGCGGTCCCGAACTCGAGCTTGGTGTCCGCGAGGATGACGCCCCGCTCGCGGGCGATCGCCTCGGCCCGCGTGTAGACGGCCAGCGTGAGGTCGCGCAGCCGCTCGGCGGCGTCGGCGCCGATCTGCGCGGCCACGACGTCGAAGGAGACGTTCTCGTCGTGCTCGCCGACCGCGGCCTTCGTGGCCGGGGTGAACAGCGGGTGCGGCAGCCGGGAGCCGTCGACGAGACCCGGCTCGAGCGGGATGCCGCAGACCTCGCCGGTCGTGCGGTACTCGGCCAGCCCGGACCCGGTGAGGTACCCGCGGGCGACGCACTCCACCGGGTACATGTCCAGCCGCCGGCACACCATGGCGCGGCCGGCGACGGCGTCGGGCACGCCGTGCGGCCCGCGGTCGGCGGTCACGACGTGGTGGGGGACGAGGTCGGCGAGCTGCTCGAACCACCACAGGCTGAGCTGGGTGAGCACGGTGCCCTTGCCGGGGACCGGCGTGGGGAGCACGTGGTCGTACGCGCTGATCCGGTCGCTGGCCACCACGAGGACGACGTCCCCGGCCGGGTGGTCGCCGTCCGGCAGGTACAGGTCGCGGACCTTGCCGGCGTAGGTGTGCCGCCAGCCCGGCAGGTCCGGTGCGCCGTGCGCCGCCTGCCCGGGGCCGGGGAGCCCGGCGCTCATGCCGTCACCGTGCCCGACGCCGTGCCGGTCGCCGTGCCGGTCGCCGTGCCCGACGCCGTGCCCGACGCCGTGCCCGACGCCGTGCCGGCCGACGTGCCCGACGACGTGCCCGCGACGGCGAGCGCGATGTCGGTGCGGTGGTGGGAGCCGGGCAGGTCCAGGCGCTCCACCCCCGCGTAGGCCGCCGCCCGCGCCGCCGGCAGGTCCGGCCCGACCCCCACCACGGACAGCACCCGCCCGCCCGAGGCGACCAGGGCACCGTCGTCGGCCAGGGACGTCCCGGCGTGCAGCACCTGGGCGCCGGTCGCCTCGGCGGCGTCCACCCCGGTGATCCGGTCGCCGGCACGGACGGCGCCGGGGTAGCCGTGCGCGGCGACCACGACGGTCACGGCCGCGTCGTCGCGCCAGCGCAGCGGCGGCAGGTCGGCGAGCCGGCCGGTGGCGGCGGCGTGCAGCACGCCGGCGAGCGGGGTGACCAGCCGGGCGAGCACCACCTGGGTCTCCGGGTCACCGAAGCGGGCGTTGAACTCCACCACGCGCAGGCCGCGCCCGGTCAGCGCGAGGCCGACGTACAGGACGCCGGTGAAGGGCGAGCCGCGTCTGGCCATCTCCTCGACCGTGGGCTCGGCGATACGGGACACCACCTCGTCCACGAGCCCGGGCGGCGCCCACGGCAGCGGGCTGTAGGCGCCCATGCCGCCGGTGTTCGGTCCCCGGTCACCGTCCAGCGCGCGCTTGAAGTCCTGGGCGGGGGCGAGCGGGACGACGGTGACCCCGTCGGTCAGGCAGAACAGGGAGACCTCGGGGCCGTCGAGGTACTCCTCGACCACGACCGTGCCGGGCCGCCCGGCGCCGCCGCGCAGGCAGGCCCGGGCGTGGTCGAGCGCTGCGGCCCGGTCGTCGGTGACCACGACCCCCTTGCCGGCCGCCAGCCCGTCGTCCTTGACGACGTAGGGGGCGCCGAACGCGTCGAGCGCCGACTCGACCTCCTCGACGGTCGTGCACACGTGCGCCATCGCGGTGGGCACCCCGGCGGCGGCCATGACGTCCTTGGCGAACGCCTTCGACCCCTCCAGGCCGGCCGCCTCGGCGCCGGGGCCGAAGACGGCGATCCCGGCCTCGCGGACGGCGTCCGCCACGCCCGCCACCAGCGGTGCCTCCGGGCCGACGACGACGAGGTCCACCCCGAGGGACGACGCCAGCCCCGCGACCGCGGCTGGGTCGACCGGGTCGACGGCGTGCAGCGTGGCCAGGGCGGCGATCCCGGGGTTCCCGGGGGCCGCGTGCAGCTCGTGCGGCCCGTCGGTCCCTGCGGCGAGCGCGCGGACGAGGGCGTGCTCACGGGCACCGGTTCCGATGACGAGGATCCTCACGGCTCGTGAGCGTAGTGCGCGCCGCCACGGCGGTCCGGGGCCGTCCGGGACGCGGCCGGTGGGCCGGGATACTGGACGCGTGGAGCTGCCCCTGTCCTGGTCCCTCGTCCTCGTCCTCGCCGGGCTGTGGAACCTGCTCATCTGGCCCCGGTTCCTCGGGCGGATCCTCAAGGACCCCCGGTCCCGGGACGCCGGCGGTCGGCCGACCCGGTTCCTGCGCGTGCACGCCGTCCTCATCGGGGTGTCGATGCTCCTCGCGCTCGCGGTGGGCACCCTGGGGGTCATCGGCCTCGCGCTCGCGGTCGACACCGCGACCTGACCCGGCCGGCGCCGGCGCCGGCGGCGGCGCCTCAGCGGACCCGCGCCTCCAGGCCCGCGCGCACGCCCGGCCACTCGTCGGCGAGGATCGAGAACACCACGGTGTCCCGCCAGGTCCCGTCCGCGCGGGGCTGGTGCCCCCGCAGCACGCCCTCCCGGGTGGCGCCGAGCCGGGCGATCGCCGCCTGCGAGCGCTCGTTGCGCACGTCGGTCTGGATCTTGACCCGGTGGTACCCGCAGTCCTCGAACGCGTGCCGCAGCAGCGCGAGCTTGGCGGACGGGTTCACCTGCGTCCCCCAGACCCGCGGGGCGTAGGCGGTCCAGCCCAGGTGCACCCGGCCGAGCGTCGGGCGGGCGTCGCCCAGGCTGCTCGTGCCGACCAGCGTCCCGGCGGGCCCGGCGTCGCCGTCGTGCGCCAGCGTGACCGCGAAGGGGGCGTGGTCGGGGAGGGTGAGCAGCCGGCCGACGAACACCGCCATGTCCGCGGCGGTCAGCGGACGTCCGGCCGGACCGCCGCCGTAGCCGGCCCGCCAGACCCGCGGGTCGTCCAGGGCGGCGAAGAGCGCGGCGGCGTCGTCCGCGACCAGCGGGCGCAGCCGGACGTCGCCGGCGCGCAGGCTGCGCGCGCCCGGCAGCCGCGCCGGACGCCACACCTGCGGCTCGCTCACCGGCGACCACCCCTCACGCGGGTCAGGAGAGCAGGTCGGTGCGCACGATCGTCGCCTGCCGGTCCGGCCCCACACCGACCGACGAGATCCGGGTGCCGGACATCTCCTCCAGCGTGAGCACGTACCGCTGGGCGTTCTTCGGCAGCTCCTCGAACGTCCGGCACTCGCTGATGTCCTCGGTCCAGCCGTCGAGCTCCTCCAGGACCGGGGTCGCGTGGTGGAAGTCGCTCTGGTCCTGCGGCATCTCGTCGTGCCGGACGCCGTCGACGTCGTAGGCGACGCAGACCGGGATCTTCTCCAGGCCCGTCAGCACGTCGAGCTTGGTGAGCACGAGGTCGGTGAGCCCGTTGACCCGGCCCGAGTAGCGGGCGATCACGGCGTCGTACCAGCCGCAGCGGCGCGGGCGGCCGGTGGTGACCCCGTACTCGCCGCCGGTCGCGCGCAGGTGCTCGCCCATGTCGTCGAGCAGCTCGGTGGGGAACGGTCCCTCGCCGACCCGCGTGGTGTACGCCTTGATGACCCCGACCACGCGGTCGATCCGCGTCGGCCCCACGCCCGATCCCGTGCACGCCCCGCCCGCGGTCGCGTTGGAGGACGTGACGAACGGGTAGGTGCCGTGGTCGACGTCGAGCATGGTCGCCTGGCCGCCCTCGAAGAGCACGGTGCGGCCGGCGTCCAGCGCCTTGTTGAGCTCCAGGGCGGTGTCGCCGACCATCGGCCGGACCCGCTCGGCGAAGCCGAGCAGCTCGTCGACCGTCTCGTCGACCGTGATGGCGCGGCGGTTGTAGACCTTCACCAGCAGGTGGTTCTTCTGGTCGAGGGCGCCCTCGACCTTCTGCCGCAGGATGTTCTCGTCGAACAGGTCCTGGACGCGCACGCCCACGCGGTTGATCTTGTCGGCGTAGGTCGGGCCGATGCCGCGGCCGGTCGTGCCGATCCGGCGCTTGCCGAGGAACCGCTCGCTGACCTTGTCCAGCGTGCGGTTGTACGGCGCGATGAGGTGGGCGTTGCCCGAGATGCGCAGCCGGCTCACGTCCACGCCGCGGGCGATGAGCGCCTCGAGCTCCTGGAACAGCACCGCGAGGTCGACCACCACGCCGTTGCCGATCACCGGGACGACGCCGGGCGACAGGATCCCGGACGGCAGCAGGTGCAGGGCGTACTTCTCCCCGCCGACGACGACCGTGTGCCCGGCGTTGTTGCCGCCGTTGAACTTCACGACGTAGTCGACCCGCGACCCGAGCTGGTCGGTCGCCTTGCCCTTGCCCTCGTCGCCCCACTGCGCTCCGACGACCACGACGGCTGGCATGCCATCCCCACTCTCATCTGTCCCCAGGCGGCGCGGGCGCGTCCCTGCGTGGCGACGCGCGGGCGACGTCACGCCCGCGCACGCGGGCGGCAGCCGCCCGGCACCGGGCGCAAGGCTACCGGAGGGGCGCGGGGTCGCCCGGCGCCCTCCGCCAGGCGTCAGCGCAGCGCGCCGACCTCGTGCGGGGAGGTCCCGGAGTCGGTGAGGAACGTCCGGCACCGCTGCGCCTCGTCGGTCTCGCCGATCGCCTCGGCGGCCTCCGCCAGGGCGAGCAGCGCGCGCAGGAACCCCTGGTTCGGCTCGTGGGACGCCGGGATCGGACCCTGCCCGCGCCACCCGGCGCGCCGCAGGGTGTCCAGGCCGCGGTGGTACCCCGTCCGCGCGAACGCGTACGCCGCGACCGGGTCGGACGGGTGCGTGCCGTGGCCGGCGAGCGCCTGCTCGGCGAGCAGCGCCCAGACGTACGACGACGCCGGCGCCCGGCGGACCGCCTCGCGCAGGTCGGTGCCGTCCGCCAGAGCCGCGCGCACGACGGCGTCCGGGTGGTCGGCGGGCAGCAGCGTCGGGGCAGGGCCGCCGAGCAGGTTCGGGTTCGGGAGGTCGTGGCTCACCGGGCCATTGTGGTCCCCCGCCGGCCGCCGGCGCCCCGGCGCCCGCCTCGGCATGCGGCCCGCGGACCGCGTGGATACAGTCGGACGGCTCCTCGGGACGGGCCGATCCAGGTCCCCCGGCGAGCCACCCGGCCGCGGACCGCCGCGGCGCACCTGACCGCTCGGAGCCCGATGATCGAGATCGCCACGTCCCCCTCGACGACGACCCTCGTCGTCGCCGGGGACCTGGACCTCGTCGAGCGCGACCAGTTCCCCGAGGTCACCGCGCGTGTGACCGGTCTGCGCAGGCAGCTGCTGGTCATCGACATGTGCCGGGTCTCGTTCATGGACTCCACCGGCGCCGCGTTCCTCATCTCGCTCGCGGACTCCTCCCGCCGCCGCGGCGGGGCCACCGTGCTGCGCAACCCCGACGCGCGCGACCTGTTCGTGCTCGAGATCTGCGGCGCGCTGGACCTCTTCCGCATCGACACCGCGCACCGCTGCGAGCCGGCGACGCCGCCCAGCGGGTTCCGTCACCCCGTCGCGGACGAGGTCGCCCCCGGCTGACGGGGTGACCGCCGGTCGGTCCCGCCGGTCAGCACGGTGCCGCCGGTCAGCGCCGGCGGACGGGGCGCACGTGCGCCCAGACGAGCTTGCCGGTGCCGCTGGCGTGCCAGCCCCAGTCGGCCAGACGCTCGACGATCTGCATGCCGTAGCCGCCGACCGCGTCGGCGTGCCCCTCGGTCGGCACGGGCGGCGCGGGGTTGGCCTCCTCGACCTCGATCCGCAGGCCGTCACCGCGGTCGGCGAGCCGCAGGGCGACGTCCCCCCAGCCATGCAGGACGGCGTTCGCGACGAGCTCGGACACCACGAGCTCCGCGGCGGGGGCGTCCGGGAAGTCCCAGGCGTGGCACGTGCGCAGCACGGCGTGCCGGGCGCGGGCGATGGACGCCGCCTCGTTCGGCAGCAGCCACCGGCGCTGGCGGCGCTCCTGGTCGCCCGGCGCGAGGGACTCGCCGCCCGGGTCCGGCACGCGCACCACGACGACCGCCAGGTCGTCCTCCGGGGCGTCGCCGAACCGGGCCAGCAGCTGCTCGCCGATCCCGGCCGCGTCCGTCGCGCTCAGCTCGGCGCAGGCGGCCTCCAGCGCCTCCATGCCGTCCCGCAGGGACCGGTCGCGCCGCTCGACCAGCCCGTCGGTGTAGAACACCAGCACGTCGCCGGGCAGCAGCCGTTCCCGGCGTGAGGTCCGGGCGGTGCCCCCGTACCCCACCAGCAGCCCCAGCGCCCCCGTGAGCGGCTGCACGCCCGACGGGCGCACGAGCATCGGGGGCAGGTGACCCGCGCGCGAGTACTCCAGGTCCCAGCCGTCGCCCGTCCGGGTGAGGGTGGTCAGCACCAGGCTCGCCGCCCGCGGGATGCGCATGCCCACGACGAGCTGGTCCACCCGCTGCAGGACGCGCCCGGGGCTGGGCTGGTCGAACGCGTACGCGCGCACCACGGACCGCAGCTGGCCCATCGACGCCGCTGCCTCCACGTCGTGCCCGACGACGTCCCCCACCACGACGACGACGACGCCCGGGTTCACCTGCAGGACGTCGTACCAGTCGCCGCCCACCTGCGCGTGCGCGGCGCTGGGCGCGTAGTGGCTCCAGACGTCGAGCCCGTCGACCTCCGCCTGCACGGGCAGCATGGCGCGCTGCAGCGCCTGGGCGATGTGGTGCTCGCGCGCGTGCAGCCGCTGGTTCTCCACGGCCATGCCCACGCGCCGTGCGGTCAGGTGCAGCACCGTCCGGACGCTCTCCGCCGGCCCGGGCACACCGGCCACCTCGGCGGGCAGCACGACCACGAGCAGCCCGAGCACCCGCTCCCGGCCGTCCACCGGCAGGACGGTCACCCGGTCGACCGGCACGGACGTCCCCGCCAGCCGCTCGCGCAGGTGCCGGACGAGCCACCCCGCCGCCGACCGGGGCGGCAGGTCGGCGTCCAGCGCGAGCTCCAGCGGGCCGGTCAGCGTCCCGTCCAGGAGCTGCTGGACCGGGTCCGGCGCGGCGTCGACGGCCGAGTGCGCCTCGGCCAGGTCCAGCGCCTGCTCGTGCACCGTCGTGCGTGGCGCGGGACCGTGCCGGCGGGCCCGCGCGGGGGCGACGTCGCCGACCTCGACGTCCTCGGCCGGTCGCAGGCCGCCGTCGTCGAGGAAGAAGCCCGCCCACGTGACGACGTCCTGCATGAGGAGGTCTGCGATGGCGGTCAGCGTGCGCGCACCGTCGCCGTCCGCCAGCAGCTCCGACACCCGCGCGACGATCCCCAGCCCGGTGCCTCGCCGCCGCCCGGGCACGACGTCGCCCGGGACGCGCCCGGGGGCGTCGACGCTGTCGGTGACGTCGGTGTGCACGTCGATCCAGTGCGTGAGCCGCCCGGCGTCGTCGCGCACCGGGCTGACCGCGACGTGGTTCCAGGACGTGCTGCCGTCCCGGCGGTAGCACAGCAGCGTGACGACCTCGGAGCGACCCTCGCCGCGCGCCCGCGCCAGCCGGCGCACCTGGACCGGGTCGGTCCCCGGGCCGTGGAGCAGCCCGACCCCACGCCCCACCGCCTCCGGGCCGGGGTACCCGGTGGCCCGGGTGAAAGCCCCGTTCACCCACGCGATCACCGGCTCGGGGACGGCGGCGGCGCTGATCACCACGGCGGCGTCGCTGTCGCGCAGGGCGCGAGCGGCGAGGTCGCCCGCGTCGTCGGAGGTCGGACCGGAGGCGGCAGAATTGACCACGATCGCCTCCGATCGTCTAGCGTTCGATGAGATCCACGAGCGAACGCGTCCGCGTGAGCCGCGGCACGCGGTCGGCCCCGCCCAGAAGGAGCATTGTGCGAGACGGTAACAGCCCGACGGACGCCGACCCCACGGCGGGAGCCTCGTCGTCCGGCACCGCGAACGGGCAGGTCCCCACGGCAGCGGAGCCCGGGTCGGTGCACGTCATCCTCGGTGCCGAGCGGACCCGGATCGTGCTGTCCGGCGAGGTGGACGCCGATCTCGGCGCCGACCTGCAGGAGGCCACGGCCGAGGCCGAGCGTGCCGGCCTGCCGATCGAGGTCGACGCGCACCACGTGACCTTCATGGACTCGTCCGGCGTCGCATTCCTGGCCCGGCTCTCCACCCGCAGCCCGTCCCGGGTGCGGCTGATCCGGGTCCCGCCGACCGTCCGGTTCCTGCTCGAGGTGACCCGGATCGGCGAGCTGCTCGACGTCGTCGACGGCGACCCCGGCTTCGACCCGGCGACCCCGGACGGACCCGCCACGGCCTGACCGGCACCCCCGGCATGACGAAGGCCCCCACGGCGACCGTGGGGGCCTTCCTCGTGCGTGGCAGGTCAGCCGAGCTTGTGCCCCGCCGACCGCAGGCGCTGGCACGCCTCGACGATGCGCTGGGCCATGCCGGCCTCGGCGAGCTTGCCCCAGGCGCGCGGGTCGTAGGCCTTCTTGTTGCCGACCTCGCCGTCGATCTTCAGCACGCCGTCGTAGTTCGTGAACATGTGGCCGACCACCGGGCGCGTGAACGCGTACTGGGTGTCGGTGTCGATGTTCATCTTGATGACGCCGTTGTCGACCGCCTCGGAGATCTCCGCCTCGGTGGAGCCGGAGCCGCCGTGGAACACCAGGTCGAACGGGTTCTCCTTGCCGATCTGCTCGCCGACGGCCTTCTGGATGTCGGCGAGGATCGACGGGCGCAGCTTGACCGCGCCGGGCTTGTAGACGCCGTGCACGTTGCCGAACGTCAGGGCGGTCAGGTACCGGCCCTTCTCACCGGAGCCGAGCGCCTTGACCGTGGCCAGGCCGTCCTCGGCGGTCGTGTACAGCTTGTCGTTGATGGCGGCCTCGTGGCCGTCCTCCTCGCCGCCGACGACCCCGACCTCGATCTCGAGGATCGTGCGGGCCGCGACCGACAGCTCGAGGAGCTCCTCGGCGATGACGAGGTTCTCGTCCAGCGGGATGTCCGAGCCGTCGAACATGTGCGACTGGAAGAGCGGGTTCTGCCCGTTCTTGACCGCCTCGGCCTCGAGCGCGAGCAGCGGGCGGACCCAGGAGTCCAGGTTCTTCTTCGTGCAGTGGTCGGTGTGCAGGGCGACGGTGATCCCGTAGCCCTTGGCGGCCTCGGTGGCGTACGCGGCGAGCGCGAGCGAGCCGGAGACGCGGTCCTTGACCGTCGACCCGGACGCGTACTCGGCGCCCCCGACGGAGACCTGGAGGATGCCGTCCGACTCCGCCTCGGCGAAGCCCTGGAGGGCGGCGGTGATGGTCTGCGACGACGTGACGTTGACGGCCGGGTAGGCGAACCGGCCCGCCTTCGCCCGGTCGATCATCTCGTTGTAGACCTCGGGAGTGGCGATGGCCATCGACGATCTCCTGCACGTGAGTAGTGGTGGGGCTTTCCTCGGAAGTCTGGCACGTCCCGCACACCGCACGCCGCGCGGGCCGGGGGCGCCGGGCCGGTCGCCGGCGGGTCCGGTGCGTGCCGGGTGCCGGTCGTCGACGGGTCCGGTGCGTGCCGGGTGCCGGTCAGTCCGAGGGCGGCGGCCCGGCGTGCTGCCCGATCCAGGCGTGCATCGCGATCGCGGCGGCGGCACCGGCGTTGATGGACCGCGTCGACCCGAACTGCGCGATGTGCAGGACGTCGCGCGCCCCGGCCCGGGCGGCGTCGGACAGGCCCACGCTCTCCTGGCCGAACAGCAGCACGCACGCCCGGGGCAGCGGGTAGCCCTCCAGGGGGACGGAGCCGGGCAGGTTGTCGACGCCGAGCACCGGCAGCCCCGCCGAGTCCGCCCACGCGAGGAGGTCCTCGACCCGGGGGTGGTGGCGCAGGTGCTGGTAGCGGTCGGTGACCATGGCCCCGCGCCGGTTCCAGCGCCGCCGGCCCACCACGTGCACCTCAGCGGCAGCGAACGCGTTCGCCGTGCGCACCACCGACCCGATGTTCAGGTCGTGCGCCCAGTTCTCCACCGCGACGTGGAACGGGTGCCGGCGGGTGTCCAGGTCGGCGACGACCGCCTCCACCGTCCAGTACCGGTACCGGTCCACGACGTTGCGCCGGTCCCCCGCGGCCAGCAGCTCGGGGTCCAGGCGCGGGTCGTCGGGCCACGCCGACGGGCCCCCCGGCCAGGGGCCGACGCCGACCTCGGCGTCCGCGTCCACCGGTCGACGCGGGCCCGGCGGCTCGACCGGCTCGTCCTCGGGTGCGTGCACGACGCCCGATCCTGCCGCACGCGGCCGCCGCGCCGTCGTCGTGCGCCGTGCCACGCGGCTCCGGTCAGGGCTCTGCGCACGGGTCCCGCACACGCCTGCCACAGGCGCCGCGCAGCCACCCCCGTACCCTGGGGCGCGTGATCGACACGACTGCGCTCGCGGCCTCCCTGCCCATGGCCGGCCCGCTGGCGACCCTCGGGCCCGACTTCCTGGACGCGGAGTACCTCATCGGCCGCTTCGGCGGCTTCGCCCTGCTGGGCATCGTCCTGGTGGTCTTCGTCGAGACCGGGCTGCTGTTCCCGTTCCTGCCCGGGGACTCGCTGCTGTTCACCGCCGGGATGCTGGTGGCGCAGGACGAGATCCAGGTCCCGCTGTGGGCGCTGTGCCTGGCGCTCTTCGCCGCGGCGTTCCTCGGCGACCAGCTGGCCTACCTGATCGGCCGCAAGGCGGGCCCGCGGCTGTTCAACCGGCCGGACTCGCGGTTCTTCAAGCAGAAGTACATCGACGACACGCACGCCTACTTCGACCGGTACGGCGGCCGGACGATCATCGTCGCCCGCTTCATCCCGTTCGTGCGGACCTACGCGCCCGTCGTCGCCGGCGTCGGCGCCATGCGGTACCGGACCTTCGTCAGCTACAACGTCATCGGGGCGCTGCTGTGGGGGGTGGGCGTCACGGTCCTGGGGTTCTTCCTGGGTCAGATCGAGTTCGTGCGCACCAACATCGAGGCGATCCTGATCCTCATCGTCGGGCTGTCCCTGGTCCCGGTCGCGATCGAGCTGCTGCGGGCCCGCAGCAACCGGCGCCGGACCGACTACGACGAGGCGCACGAGCGCGCCCGCGTCCAGCGCGAGGACGTCGAGGGATGAGCCCGGCCGCCGAGCCCCGGGAGATCCACAGCTGGCTGTCCGACATGGACGGCGTGCTCGTCCACGAGGGGTACGCGATCCCGGGCGCCGCCGAGTTCCTCACGGCGCTGCGCGACCGGGGCCGGCCGTTCCTCATCCTGACGAACAACTCGATCTTCACCCCGCGCGACCTGCGGGCCCGGCTCGCCGCCAGCGGCCTGGAGGTGCCCGAGGAGGCGATCTGGACCTCCGCGCTCGCGACGGCGAAGTTCCTCGCCGACCAGGTCCCGCACGGCAGCGCCTACGTGATCGGGGAGGCCGGTCTCACCACCGCGCTCTACGAGGCCGGCTACACGCTGACGGACACGGACCCGGACTACGTCGTGCTGGGCGAGACCCGGACCTACTCGTTCGAGGCGATCACCAAGGCCATCCGCCTCATCCAGGGCGGCGCGCGGTTCATCGCCACCAACCCGGACGCGACCGGGCCCAGCAAGGAGGGCGACCTGCCGGCCACCGGCGCGGTCGCCGCGCTCATCACCCGGGCGACCGGGCGTGAGCCGTACTTCGTCGGCAAGCCGAACCCGATGATGTTCAGGTCCGCGCTGAACCGGATCGACGCGCACTCCGAGCACACCGCGATGGTCGGTGACCGGATGGACACCGACATCGTCGCCGGGATCGAGGCCGGGCTGACGACGTACCTCGTGCTGACGGGGTCCACCCGGGCCGGCGACGTGGACCGGTTCCCGTTCCGCCCGGCGCACGTCGTCGACTCGGTCGCGGACCTCGTCGGCCGGGTCTAGCCGCCGACCCGCGGACCCGCCGGGTCTACAGGCCGAGGTCCGCCAGGTCGAACAGGTAGTGGTACGGGACGCCGAGGGCGCTGATGCGCTCGGCGGCGCCGGTCGCGCGGTCGACGATCACCGCGACGGCGACCACCTCCGCGCCGGCCTCCCGGGCCGCCTCCACGGCCGCGATCGGCGAGGAGCCGGTCGTGCTGGTGTCCTCCAGGACCACCACGCGCCGACCGGCGATGTCCGGGCCCTCCACGCGGCGCTGCATGCCGTGGGCCTTGGCCTCCTTGCGGACGACGAACGCGTCGAGGTCCTGCCCGCGTGACGCGGCGGCGTGCAGCAGCGCGGTCGCGACCGGGTCCGCCCCGAGCGTGAGCCCGCCGACGGCGTCGACCTCGGCGGTGCCGAACCCGAGCTCCTCGAGGTGGTCGAGCAGCACGTGCCCGACCAGCGGCGCCGCCCGGTGGTGCAGCGTGACCCGACGCAGGTCGACGTAGTAGTCGGCCTGCGCCCCGGAGGACAGGGTGACCCGCCCCCGCACGACGGCGAGCTCGCGGATCAGGTCGCGCAGCTGCTCACGGGGGGTCGGGGACAGGGCGGAGGTGTCGGTCACCCGGACGAGGCTAGCGGGCGGCGCGCCGCCGGCCGGCGGCGGCGATCCGGCGGGGCGAGCCGGCCACCCGCACCAGCGGGCGCGGCGCGGTCCGCAGGAACGCGGACGCCACCCGGTACCGCACGCTCGGCGTGGACACGACGGCGCCGCGGCGCACGTCCGCGAGCGCGGCGGCGACCACGTCGTCGGCGTGCAGCCACACGACCTCCGGCAGCCCGCTCATGTCGAGCTCCGCGCGGTCGTGGAACTCGGTGTGCACCAGCCCCGGGCACAGCGCCGTCGCGGTGACCCCGGTGCCGCGCAGCTCGACCGCGAGGCCCTCGGTGAAGGTCCGGACCCACGCCTTGTGCGCCGAGTACGTGCCGCTCGCCGTCAGCGCCGCCACGGAGGCCACGTTGAGGACGGCGCCACGCCCGCGCGGGACCATCTGCGCCACCGCGGCGTGCGACAGCACCAGGACGGCACGGACCATGACGTCGAACGCCGCCTCCTCGCGCTCGAGGTCCCCACCGACGAAGGGCTGGTGCACCGCCATCCCGGCGTTGTTGACCAGCAGGCCGACGGGACGCTCGGTGGCCCGCAGCCGCTCGGCGACGCGGTCGACGTCCGCCCGCACGGACAGGTCGGCGCGCAGCACCTCGGCACGAACCCCGGCCGCGGCCCGCAGCTGCGAGGCCAGGCGCTCCAGGCGCTCCTCGTCCCGGGCGACGAGCACCACGTCGTGCCGCGCGGTCGCGAGCTGCCAGGCGAACTCCAGCCCGAGGCCCGCGGTGGCCCCGGTGATCAGTGCGGTACCCATGGCGCCACCCTAGGTCGGGGCGAGTCGGGGCGCGTCGGGCTGCGTCGTGCTGCGCCGGATCGCGTCGGGGCACGTCGGACGCGGCGGTTAGCCTGCGCGCATGCGTCTGGCCACCTGGAACGTCAACTCCGTCCGCTCCCGGGTGGACCGCGCGGTCGCCTTCCTCGGGCGGAGCGGCGTCGACGTCCTGGCCCTGCAGGAGACCAAGTGCAAGGACGAGCAGTTCCCGCGCGAGGCGTTCGAGGCTCTCGGCTACCGGGTCGCCACATTCGGCTTCAGCCAGTGGAACGGGGTGGCGATCGTGTCGCGGGTCGGGCTGGACGACGTCGAGCGGGGCTTCCCCACGCAGCCGACGTTCGGGGACGACGACCCCGCGCTCGAGGCCCGGGCGATCGGCGCGACGTGCGGCGGCGTGCGGGTGTGGAGCCTGTACGTGCCGCACGGGCGGACCGTCGGCCACCCGCACTACGCGTACAAGCTCAGGTTCCTCGACCGGCTGCGCGAGCAGGCCCGGGGCTGGATCAGCCCCGCCGGCGGCGACCCCACCGCCCAGGTGGCGCTCGTCGGGGACTGGAACGTGGCACCGCGGGACACCGACGTGTGGGACCTGGCGGTGTTCGCCGACCAGACGCACATCACCCCGCCCGAGCGCGACGCCTTCGCGGCGTTCGAGGGTGCCGGCTACACCGAGGTCACCCGCGTGCACGTCCCGCAGGACCGCCGCTACACCTACTGGGACTACCAGCGGCTGCGCTTCCCGCGCAACGAGGGGATGCGCATCGACTTCGCCTACGTGTCGCCGGCGGTCGCCGCGCGGACGACGGCGGTCTCCATCGAGCGCGACGAGCGCAAGGGCACAGCGCCGTCCGACCACGTCCCGGTGGTCCTGGAGCTGGCGGACTGAGGCGCCCGGCGTACCGGGCTAGGTTCGGCCCATGACGTACCAGCCCGCGGCCGTGCCGCACGAGCCGTACTACGCCCCCGGGTGGGGTGCGCCGGCGCCGCGACCGCGGACCGACGGGCTGGCGGTCGCCTCGTTCGTCACCGCGGTCGTCGGCCTCGGTCTGGTCGGCATCGGGCTGGGCCTGGGCGCACTGGTCCGCATCCGTCGCGGCGTCCGGCAGGGACGCGGGCTCGCGCTCGCCGGCATCGCGATCGGCGTGGTGTGGACGGTCGTCGAGGTCGTCGTCGTGGTGGGCCTGGTCTCGGCCGCCCTCGCGAACCGGCCCCTGTCGCTGGCCGTGGACGGCCCGCGGGACGCCTACGCCACCCAGCTGGTCACCGGGCACTGCCTGGCGGACCTGCCCGCCGACGAGGCCGTCGGCCGGGTGCCCGTGGTGCCGTGCGACGAGCCGCACGCGGCGCAGGTCGTCTCCGAGTTCCGCTTCGCCCCGGACGCGATCTGGCCGGGCCAGGACGACGCGGACGCGCTGGTCGCCGCCGGGTGCGAGCTGAGCACTGGCGAGCTCGAGGCGGGCCTGGGCGCCGTGACCTGGGCGCCCACCCCGGGCACGTGGGAGGACGGCGACCGGACCGGGCTGTGCGTCGCCCACCGGGACGCACCGTTCACCGGTTCCCTGCTGGACGGCAGCGCGGACCTGGGCTGACGTGGCTGACCGGGGCTGAGCCGCCGGGTCAGGACCGGGGCCGGAAGCTCGCCACGACCTGCTCGTGGACGCCCAGCATGGCGTCCCACCGGGAGGACGGCACCGACCAGTACAGCGCGTAGGCCTGGTCGGGCGCGGTGACGAGGTTGCGGTTCAGCACATGGGTCCGCTGCCCGGGGCCGAAGACGAACTCCCAGTCGGCGGCCCGCCAGCCGCGGAAGTCGACGGCCTCGATCTCGCCGACCCGCGCGTAGCCCGCCAGGCGGTCGGCCACCACCGGCTCCTGCCGGCGCCAGTCCTCGACCGGGTCCGGGGCCGGCTCGTCGGTCTGGTCGACGAGGAGGTACGCCGCCGTCGCGGGGTCGTGCAGGTACACCCGCGGGCCCTCCCGCTCCACCGTCCAGCCCGCCGGCACCGCGACCCCGAAGCCGGTCGGGTCCTCGTGCCACTGGAAGCCGTCCGGGACCACGGGGGCGGTCGCACCGGCGGAGCCGGCACCAGCGGCGCCCGCGCCCGTGGGAACGGCTCCCCCGGCGGGGGAACCGTCCGACCCGGCTCCCTGGCCGGCCTCCGCCCCCGTGCCGTCCGTGCCGCCCCCCGTGGCGCCCTGCCCGGCGCCGTCGGCCGTCGTCCCGCCCTGCGCGTCGTCCGCGGCGGCCGGGACGTCCTGCGCCGCGTCGTCCCCCGCCGCGCCGTCCTGAGCTGCGTCGTCCTGCACCGCGTCGTCGGCCGCGTCGTCGGCGGCCCCGGCACCCGGCTCGGACGCGCCCGCGTCCACCGTCGTGCCGGACGTCGTGGTCTGCGTCCCGGCCACGTCGTCGCCGGGCCCGCCCAGACCCGGGAGCAGCGTCGCGCCGAAGCCGACGAGCCCGACCGCGACCAGGGAGGCCACGAGGGCGAGCAGCCGACGCCGCGGGCGGGTCCGTGACCTGGCGTCGTCGTCCCGGATCGGGCCGGGGGTCCACCACGGCGGCGCGTCGGGGACGTCGGCGTCGTCGGTCGCGCGCGCGGGTACGGGGGCGACCGCCGCAGCGGCGCCACCGGTGGCGAGCGGTGCGATGGACGCGGAAGTCGCCAGGGCCGGTGACGGGGTCCGCTCGGGCGCCGTCGGCGGCCGCGGCAACGGCCTCGTCGTGCTCGGCTCGTGCAGGAGCACCGGCACGGGCACGGACGCCGGGACGGACGCCGGCGTCGGCGGGGCCGGGCTCGCCGTCGGGAGGACCGGGCCCGTGGAGACGACCGGGCCGGTCGGGACGACCGGGCCCGCCGTGGGCACGACCGGGCTCGCCGGAGGCACGACCGGGCCGGCGGTCGGGACAACCGGGCTCGCGGTCGGCGGCGCCTCGGCGGCGAGCGCTTCGCGCAGCAGCCGCCCGGCGGTGGTCGCGTCGATCCTGCGGGCCGGGTCCTTGCGGAGCAGGCCGTCCAGCAGCGGCTCGAGCGGTCCGGCGTGCGCCGCCCGGGGCGGCTCCTCCGTGATGACGGCCGTCAGGCTCGCGAGGCTGTTGACCCGTTGGAAGGGTGACCATCCCTCGACGGCGGCCCACAGCGTCACGCCCAGCGACCACAGGTCGGACGCGGGTGTGGCCCGCTCCCCCCGCGCCCGCTCCGGCGCGATGTAGGCCGGCGACCCCATCATCTGCCCGGTCGCGGTGAGGGTCGCGTCGCCGTCGAGGTGGGCGATGCCGAAGTCGCCCAGCACGGCGCGCCGGCCGCGGGGCGTCTCGCGGAACATGATGTTGCTCGGCTTGACGTCCCGGTGCAGGATGCCGGCCCGGTGCGCCGCGGCCAGCCCGGCCACGAGCGACGCCCCGATCTCGGCCACCTCACGCGGCGGGATCCCGCCCCGCTCGCTCAGCTCGTCCTCCAGGGTCCGGGAGGGCAGCCGCTCCATCACCAGCCACGGCCGACCGTCCTCCTCCACGACGTCGAGGATGGCCACGACCCCCTCGGCCGAGACGCGTGCCGCCGACCGTGCCTCGCGCAGGGTGCGCGCGCGCAGCAGCGCACGCTCGGCGTCCTCCAGCCCGAGCGGCGCCAGGACCTCCTTGATCGCCACGTCGCGCGGCAGCACCTGGTCCCGAGCCGCCCAGACGATGCCCATGCCACCCCGGCCCAGCACCGACTCCAGCCGGTAGCGCCCCGCGACCAGGCGCTCGCGTGCCGCTCGGGCAGCGCTGCCCGGGCGGTCCAGCGTGTCCTCCGGTTCGCGGGGCACCGATCGAACGTATCCCCGGGCCCGCACGGCGGCCAGAGCGGGGCGGGTGAGATCCACCGGTGCTCCTCCGCCCGCGCCCGAGGTGACCCGTCGTTCCCCCGGACGTCAGGGCGGTCTAACCTCGAGGGGATCGGCCTCGGACGGGGAACGTCATGCCCGCGCTCACCCTCAGCGAACGTCAGCAGCGCGCCCTGCACGGACTGCTCGCGGCGGCGACCGCCCCGGGGCAGCCCCTGCCCCGGGACGTGCTGGACCTCGTCCGCGAGCTCGTGCCGTGCGACACGATCGGCGCGGTGGCCACCGAGCGGGCCGGTCGCACGGTCGCCCACGGCCCCGGTCGGCGGCCGGGACCGCCGGCAGCCGCCACGCCGCCGGTCGCCCGCGCACCCACCGACCACGAGCTGTCCCTCACGATCCGGAGGTCGGCCCACTCCGAGACGCAGCTCCGGCTGGGCCGGGCCGGCTCGGCGTTCAGCGACGCCGACCTGGCGATGCTGGCGATGATCGCCCCCGCGCTGCGGCGCCTGGTGCGCGAGCGCGCGCTGCCGCACCTCTCGCCTCCCCTCCCGACGCTCACGAACCAGGAGCGACGCGTCCTGGCCGGCGTCGCAGCAGGCCGCTCGAACGCGGAGATCGCCGCGGACCTCTTCGTGGCACCCAGCACGGTGCGCAAGCACCTCGAGCACGCGTTCCGCAAGCTCGGTGTCACGAGCCGGTTCGCTGCGGTGGCCGCCGTCGAGGGCCGCGACCTGCCCGACGTCGACGTGTGGGCTCAGGAGGACCTGGTCGACGCGGCGACTTTCGCCTGAACGCGAATGGTCACGGGCGCTGGAGGCGCGGAGAGTCGGACAAAGCCGCTCCTTCCCCCGGAGGTCCCCATGTCCCTGTCCCGGGTCCTCGCGGCCACGACCACCGCCGCGCTGCTGGTCGTGGGCCTCGCCGCTCCCACCCAGGCCGGACCGGCTGCCCGGTCGACGTCACCGGAGTCGTCGCAGGTCGTCCTCGACTGGCAGCGCACGTCGTCGGCGACGGTCTACCCCCTGCCGACCACCCCGATCCCCACCAACGTCCCGCTCCTCGGCTTCACCTCGCTGGCAATGTACGACGCCGCCCGGGCCGCCGAGCGCCGTGGGGTCTCCCAGGCGGCGGCCGTGGCGACCGCGGCGCACGACGTGCTGACGCACTACGTGCCGTCGGCCGCGGCCACCCTCGACGCCAGGCTGGAGGTCACGCTGGCGGGCGTCCCGGACGGGCGGTCGCAGGAGCGCGGTGAGGCCGTCGGCGCCCGCGTCGCCCACCGGCTGATCGCCCAGCGGGCGGAGGACGGGCTGGGCGACGCCTCGATCGTCTACGACCGCGACCCCGCACCCGGCGTCTGGCAACCGGTCCCCAACCCCGCCCCGCCGAACGAGCCCGGCGAGCCCCCGGTGCCCATGCTGGGCGCCTGGCTCGGCTACCTGCGTCCTCTCGTCGTCACCCGCCCGGTCCGGGTGGACGGCCCGGACGCACTGACGAGCAGCGCGTACGCCCGCGACTTCGCCGAGGTCAAGGCCATCGGTTCGAGCACCGGCTCCGGCCGGACGGACGCCCAGACCGCGACGGCCCGCTTCTTCAACATCAACCCGGCGGTCATGTACGGCGACGCGCTCGTGCGTCACCTCGAGGCCCGTCCCCTCGGCCTGACGCAGACGGCGCGTCTGTTCGCCGCGATGCACGTCGCGATGACCGACTCGCTCATCACCTGCTGGCGGCTGAAGCACGAGGTCGGCCTCTGGCGTCCCTTCCAGGCGATCGCGGGCGCGGCGAGCGACGGCAACCCCGCCACCGAGCCGCAGGCCGGGTGGACGTCCCTCCTCCCGAACCCGCCGTACAGCGACTACCCCAGCGGCCACGGCTGCCTCACCGCACCCGCCATGGAGGTCCTCCGGCAGACGCTGGGCGAGGGCACATCGCTGACCCTGCGCAACAGCGCCTTGGGCACCGAGCGCACCTACCCGACCCTCAGCGCCCTCGAGCGGGACGCGCTGGAGTCACGGATCTGGGGCGGCCTGCACTTCCGCGACGCGATGGACGACGCCTACGCCATCGGTCGCGAGGTCGCCGACCGCGTGGTGGTCCGGCTGCACTGAGCGTCCACGCCGGACCCGGGTCGCGGCGAGGGGGTCGGCCCGGTCGTCCGGGCCGGCCCCCTCGCCGGCTGGGGCCGGCTCACTTGGCGGTGAGCACCAGCCCGCCGTCGGGGGTGTCTGCCCGGTCCACCAGGACCGTCTGACCGTCGTGGACCTCGGCGGCCAGCAGCATCCGGGCCAGCCGGTCGCCGATCTCGCGCTGGACCACCCGGCGCAGCGGGCGGGCACCGTACGCCGGGTCGAAGCCCTCGATCGCCAGCCAGTCCGCGGCCGCCGGGGTGACCTCGAGGGACAGCCGGCGGTCGGCCAGCCGGTCGTTCATCCGCCGCACCTGCAGCTCGACGATGCGGCCGATCTCGGCGAGCGAGAGCGCGTCGAACAGCACCACGTCGTCGAGCCGGTTGAGGAACTCGGGCTTGAACGCCGCCCGGACCGACGCCATGACGGCCTCGCGCTTGGAGACGTCGTCGAGCATCGGGTCGACGAGGAATTGGGAGCCCAGGTTCGACGTCAGCACGAGGATGACGTTGCGGAAGTCGACCGTGCGGCCCTGCCCGTCCGTGAGCCGGCCGTCGTCGAGCACCTGCAGGAGGATGTCGAAGACCTCCGGGTGGGCCTTCTCCACCTCGTCGAGCAGGATCACCGAGTACGGCCGGCGCCGGACGGCCTCGGTGAGCTGGCCGCCCTCCTCGTAGCCGACGTACCCCGGAGGCGCACCGACCAGGCGGGCGACGGCGTGCTTCTCGGAGTACTCGGACATGTCGATGCGCACCATGGCCCGCTCGTCGTCGAAGAGGAAGTCCGCGAGCGCCTTGGCGAGCTCGGTCTTCCCGACTCCGGTCGGCCCGAGGAACAGGAACGACCCGGTCGGACGGTCGGGGTCCGCGACCCCGGCCCGGGACCGGCGCACCGCGTCGGACACCGCACGGACCGCCGGCGACTGGCCGATGAGCCGCTCGCCGAGCACGTCCTCCATGCGCAGCAGCTTGGCGCTCTCGCCCTCCAGCAGCCGCCCGGCCGGGATGCCGGTCCAGGCCGAGACCACCTCGGCGATCTCGTCCGGACCCACCTTCTCGGCGATCATCGGCTCGGGCGCGGGCCCGACGAGGTCCGTCCCGATCCGCCGCTCCTCCGCCTCGGCCTCCTCCAGCTGACGCTGCACGTCGGGGATCTCGCCGTACTGCATCCGGCCGGCGTCCTCGTAGCGACCCTCGCGCAGCGCCTTCTCGGCGGCCATCTGCAGCTCCTCGAGCCGCGCCCGCAGGTCCCCGACCCGGTTGTGACCCGCCTTCTCCGACTCCCAGCGGGCCGTCAGCGCGGCCAGCTCCTCGCGGCGGTCGGCCAGGTCGGCGCGCAGCCGCTCGAGCCGGTCGCGGGACGCGTCGTCGTCCGCCTCGGACAGGTACGACTCCTCCATCTGCAGGCGCGTGACCGCGCGCTGCAGCACGTCGATCTCGACCGGGGACGAGTCCAGCTCCATCCGCAGGCGGGACGCGGCCTCGTCGACCAGGTCGATCGCCTTGTCGGGGAGCTGCCGGCCGGGGATGAACCGGTCCGACAGGGTCGCCGCGGCCACCAGGGCGGCGTCGCTGATCGTCACCTTGTGGTGCGCCTCGTAGCGCGGGGCGAGGCCGCGCAGGATCGCGACGGTGTCCTCCACGCTGGGCTCGCCGACGTAGACCTGCTGAAACCGTCGCTCCAGGGCGGCGTCCTTCTCGATCCGCTCGCGGTACTCGTCCAGCGTGGTCGCACCCACCAGGCGCAGCTCGCCGCGGGCGAGCATGGGCTTGAGCATGTTGCCGGCGTCCATCGACCCTTCGGCTGCGCCGGCGCCCACGACGGTGTGCAGCTCGTCGATGAAGGTGACGACCTCGCCCTCGGAGGACTTGATCTCCCCCAGCACGGCCTTGAGGCGCTCCTCGAACTCGCCGCGGTACTTCGCGCCGGCGACCATCGAGCCCAGGTCCAGCGAGATCAGCCGCTTGCCGCGCAGCGACTCGGGGACGTCCCCGGCGACCATCCGCTGGGCGAGGCCCTCGACGACGGCGGTCTTGCCGACACCGGGCTCCCCGATCAGCACGGGGTTGTTCTTGGTGCGCCGGGACAGCACCTGCACGACCCGGCGGATCTCGGAGTCACGGCCGATCACCGGGTCGAGCCGTCCGTCCCGGGCGGCCAGGGTCAGGTCCACGCCGTACTGCTCGAGCGCCTTGTAGGTCCCCTCGGGGTTGGGGCTGGTCACGCGCGCGTTCCCGCGCACCGACGGCAGCGCGCCGAGCAGCGCGTCGCGGGTCGCGCCCGCACCGCGCAGGGCGTCCGCGGCCGGGCCCGTCCCGGCGGCCAGCCCGAGCAGCAGGTGCTCGGTCGAGACGTACTCGTCCCCCAGCGCCTGCGCCTCCGTGCGGGCGGCGTCCAGCACCGCGCCCGTCGCGCGGGACGGCACGGGCTGGGCGACCGCCGACCCGCTCGCGGACGGCAGCGCGACCAGCGCGCTGCGCACGAGGCGCCCGACAGCGGTGCGGTCCGCGCCGACGGCCTCGAGCAGAGCCGTGGCGACGCCCTCCTGGGCGAGCAGGGCGTTCAGCAGGTGCACCGGCTCCAGCTGGGGGTTGCCGGCGGCGGACGCCTGCTGGATGGCGTCGCTGAGCGCTTCCTGCGTCTTGGTCGTGAGCTTGTTCGCGTCCATGGGTCCTCCGGTCGTGCGTCCGATCCGTGCCGTGCGCCCCTGGCGAGGCGCCTGTCCGACACAACACCGACAGACTTGAGTCTCTTCCGCTCAATGCTAGCGCGACCGCGCGCGCCGGGCGTGACAGCCGCTGGGTCCGGCGGACCACCTGGCACCATCGGCGGCATGGTCGATGACGGCACCGCTGCCCCCGTCCCGCCCGCCGCCCGGCACGGGGCCGGGGGCACCGCCGAGACCCACGACGCCGGCTGGGTGCCGGACGTCCTCGGTGCCGGGTGGAGCGCCCGCACCCTGCCGCTGCGGCCCGACCACGAGGGTGAGGTCGTGGCCACGCTGGTGCGCCGGGAGAGCACCGGTCCGTCGACCCGCCGCGCGGTGCTGTACCTGCACGGCTACGTCGACTACTTCTTCCAGCGCCACCTGGGCGACGTCTGGGCGGAGCACGGGTACGACTTCTACGCCCTGGACCTGCGCAAGTACGGCCGGTCGCTGCGCCGCTGGCAGACGCCGAACGACGTCACGGACCTGCGCACCTACCTCGAGGAGCTGTCCGCCGCGGCGCACGTGGTGCGCGAGGAGGAGGGTCACGACACCCTCGTGGTGATGGGCCACTCCACCGGCGGCCTGCTCGCGTCGCTGTGGGCGCACGCCGAGCGCGGCCGGGCGGTCGTCGACGCCGTCGTGCTCAACAGCCCGTGGTTCGACCTCAACCGCGACTGGTTCCAGCGGGTCGTGCTGACCCGCGTCCTGGACGTCGTCGGCGGCGTGGCGCCCCGCCTGGTCGTCGGGCACCTCGCCGTCCACTACGGGCAGAGCCTGCACGTGGGGTCGGGCGGCCCGTGGGAGTACGACCTGACGTGGAAGCCGCACGAGGGGTTCCCGATCCGCGCAGGCTGGATCCGGAGCATCCGGCGCGGGCACGCCCGCCTCGCGCGCGGGCTGGCGATCGACTGCCCGGTGCTCCTGTGCTGCTCCACCCGCAGCGGCCCGCACGACCGGTGGCACGAGGAGCTCGCCACCACCGACTCCGTGCTCGACGTGCGGCACATGGTCGCCCGGGCGCCGCACCTGGGCGACGACGTCACGGTCGTCCAGGTGCCCGACGGCGTGCACGACCTCGCCCTGTCCGGCGACGTCCCGCGCGCCCGGTTCCTCGACGAGGTCCTGGCGTGGACGCACGAGACCCTGGACCTCAGTCGCCCTTGACGTTGACGAGCTGGCGCAGCGTGTGGCGGATCTCGACGAGGTCCTCGGCGTCCGCCATCACCTGGTCGATCGGCTTGTAGGCGGCCGGGATCTCGTCGAGGAACGCGTCGGTGTCGCGGTACTCGATCCCCGCCATCGCCTCGCGCAGCTGGGCCCGGGTGAACGTCCTGCGCGCCTTCGTGCGCGAGTACGCCCGGCCCGCGCCGTGCGGCGCCGAGCACAGCGAGTCCGGCTCGCCGCGCCCGACGACGACGTAGGACGCGTCGCCCATGGACCCCGGGATCAGCCCGGGCGCACCCCGGGTGGCGAGGATGGCGCCCTTGCGCGAGACCCAGACGTCGCGACCGAAGTGCCGCTCGTGCTCGGTGAAGTTGTGGTGGCAGTTGATCCGCTCGAGCTGCTCGACCTCGCCGCCCCACCACCGCTGCAGGCACGTCACGACGCGGTCCATCATCTCCTCGCGGTTCGCCAGCGCGAAGGCCTGGGCCCACCGCAGGTCGGCGATGTACCGGTCGAACTCCCGGGTGCCCTCGGTCAGGTGGGCGAGGTCGCGGTCCGGCAGGTCGAGGCCCTCGCGCTGGGCGAGCCGCTGCGCGACGCCGATGTGGTGCTGCGCGATCTTGTTGCCGACCCCGCGCGAGCCCGAGTGCAGGAACAGCCACACCCGGCCGCGCTCGTCCCGGCTGACCTCGATGAAGTGGTTGCCGGACCCGAGCGTCCCCAGCTGCAGCGTCCAGTTGCCCGCGTAGCCCGTGGGGTCGAGGCCGACCTCCCGCGCGGCCTCGGTCAGGACGTCCACCCGAGCCTGTGCCGTGGGCGTCAGCCGGGTGTTGTACCTCCCGGCCGACGTCGGCACCGCCTTCTCGATCCGCTCCCGCAGGACCCGCAGGTCGTGGCCGGCGAGGTCGTCCGTGGTCAGCTGCGTGCGCACGGCGACCATCCCGCAGCCGATGTCGACGCCGACGGCCGCCGGCATGATCGCCCGGTCGGTCGGGATCACCGAGCCGACGGTCGCGCCCTTGCCCAGGTGCGCGTCCGGCATGAGCGCCAGGTGCGGGACGACGAACGGCATCGACGCGGTCCGCAGCGCCTGCGCGCGGGTGTCGTCGTCGAGGATCGACGCCCAGCTGAGGAGCTTGTCGCCGAGGGTCGTGCGGGTCACGGGGCCACCTGTCCGGAGGGTCTGGGGGGTCGACCCAGTCGACCCGGTCCCTGCCGAGGACGCCACCCGGGCGGTCACCCCGGCGGCAAGCGAGGCCTGGACGACCGGCCGGCTGCTCCCGTCCCGGGCACCGCCCGCACCGCACGGACACCGCACCGCACCGCACGAGACGGCACCGCACGGGCCCCGCACCGGGACGGACCGACTGGGGTCCCGGCCCCAGCCGCCCCTACGATGACCGCGGTGCGCCGGGAAGTCTGGTCGGCAACGTCCGTGGCGACCCTCGACGGAAGAGCCCACCATGACCGCACCGCGACCCGAGCCCGCCCAGCGCCTGCTCACCCGCCGCTCCTGGGCCGAGACCAGCCGCATCTCGGAGATCCTGCGCCAGGAGACCGTGGGGGGCGCGATCCTGCTCGTGGCCACGGTCGTCGCGCTGGTCTGGGCGAACTCGCCGGCGGCGGGCTCGTACGCCGCGCTGCGGGACACCCGGATCGGCCCGGCGGCGCTGCACCTGGACCTGACGGTCGGGGCGTGGGCGGCGGACGGTCTGCTGGCCGTCTTCTTCTTCGTCGTCGGGCTCGAGCTCAAGCGCGAGTTCGTCGCCGGGGACCTGCGCGACCCGCGGCGGGCCGCACTGCCGATCCTGGCGGCCGTCGGGGGGATGGCGGCCCCGGCGCTGGTCTACGTGGCGATCGCCGCGGGCGCCGGCGACGACGCGACCCGCGGCTGGGCGATCCCGACCGCGACCGACATCGCGTTCGCCGTCGCCGTCCTGGCGGTGCTCAGCACGCACCTGCCGGCCGCGCTGCGCACGTTCCTGCTGACCCTGGCCGTGGTCGACGACCTGCTCGCCGTCACGGTGATCGCGATCTTCTACACCGAGCACCTGGCGCTCACGCCGCTGCTCGGGTCGCTCGCCTGCATCGCGGTGTTCGGGCTCGCCGTGCAGCGCGGCCTGCGCTCGGGGTGGCTGCTGCTGCCGCTCGCGCTGGGCGCCTGGGCCCTCATGCACGCGTCCGGCATCCACGCCACGGTCGCCGGGGTGCTGCTCGGCTTCACCGTCCCGGTGGTCCGCAGCGTGCGGGCGGGCGGCCCGGACACCGGACCCGGGCTCGCCGAGCACCTCGAGCACCGGTTCCGGCCGATCTCGGCGGGGCTCGCGGTCCCCGTGTTCGCACTCTTCGCGGCGGGGGTCACCGTGGGCGGGCTGTCCGGTCTGGTCGACGCGCTGCAGGACCGCGTCGCCCTGGGCATCGTGGCCGCCCTCGTCGTCGGCAAGACCGTGGGGATCCTGGGGACCACCGCCCTGGTGTCGCGGTTCACCCACGCCCGGCTGGACGAGCGCCTGCGGTGGCTCGACGTCCTGGGGCTCGCCCTGCTCGGGGGCATCGGGTTCACCGTGTCGCTGCTGGTCGGCGACCTGGCGTTCGGCACCGGCAGCCCCCGGGAGGAGCACGTCAAGGTCGGCGTGCTGACCGGGTCCGTGGTCTCCGCGCTGCTCGCCTCGGTGGTGCTCCGCGCGCGCAACCGCGCCTACCGCCGGATCGAAGCCGAGGAGACGACGGACGACGACGCCGACGGCGTCCCGGACGTCTTCCAGCGCCCGGCGTGAGCCCGCGCCGGCCGGCGGGTCGGGCGGCATCGGACATCGGTCCGGACGGCGGGTCGGACGGCACGGGAAACTGGTCCGGACGGCGGTCCGGACGGCGTCGCGACCGTCAGACCAGGACGAGCTCGCGCGTCCCGCGGCCGACAGGCTCGACGTCGTCGAGCGCGACGGCCGTCCCGGGCGCCTGCAGCGTGCGGGCGGGCCGGTCCGCCTCGGGCTGCGTGGGGGCCGCCGGGGCGTCGGGCAGGGCCGGCGTCGCGGCGGGCGTCGCGGCGGCGGGAGCCCCGCGCCGCAGGACGAGGATGGTCCCGATCGCGATCGGGCCGTTGACGACCGCGGGCGCGCCGAGCCAGAAGGAGTCGATGAGGAGCGCGTAGACGCCCCACAGCAGGTTCCCGGCGAGGGCGATGACCTGCGTGCTCACGGCGATGCCGGCGAGCCGTGCCGGGTCGTGGCGGTGCTTCCAGACGCGGGCGCCCTGGGGCAGCCAGAGCAGGAACGAGGTGAGCGAGGCCATCATGCCGATGGCCTCCGTAGCGGCGTGCATGTCTCTCCGGTGTCGCGCCCGGCAGGGGTGCGCCGGGGTTGGGGGCTGGTCCGTCCCCGCGCACCGGTCGGCACGCGGGCACAGCGCAGCGGCGCGCGGGTCGCGCGCGCCGGGGTCTGCGCCGGAGGCCCGTCGCCGTCGGCGGCGGGCCGATCCCCAGATCGACGGCCGCCCTCACCCTGTGAGGGGGCACGGGTGCGGCCCGCGCCACATCGGTCAGCCCTGCCGGCCGTCCCTGCCGGTCGACCCTGCCAATCAGCCCTGCCGGTCAGCCCTGCTGGCCGTCCCGCCGGTCAGCCGCGCGCCGAGCGGTCCACGACGGGGAAGTCGCGGTGCAGCGACTCGATGAGGGCCAGGACCACCACGGCGTCGCGGGGGTCCACCGGCAGGGGCCCGCCGGACGTCAGCGACCGCGCGAGCGTCCGGTAGAAGCCGGCGTAGTCCCCCGGCACGGTCGGCACCGGCCGCAGGTCGCCGTCGACGCCGAGCTGCCCCCACCGGGACTCCGGGTAGCGGCCGTGGTCCGCGTCGCTCGGACGCCCGCCGGCGAGCAGTGACGACTCCTGGGGGTCCAGCCCCCACGACGTGTACGCCGCCGCCGACCCCAGCACGTGGAACCGCGGCCCGACCTGCGCGGCCATGGCGTTCATCCACAGGTGCGAGCGCACACCGGACCGGTGCAACAGGGACACGAACGAGTCGTCGTCGGCGGCCGCGCCGGGCCGGTGCGCGGTCAGCTCGGCATACGCCTGCTCGACCGGCCCGAACAGCCCGATCGCCTGGTCGATCAGGTGGGTCCCCAGGTCGTAGAGGATCCCGCCGCCCTGCGCCGGCGTCGCGGCGGCCTTCCACGCCTTGGTCTCCGTGGCGCGCCACCACTCGAACCGCGACTCGAAGCGGCGCACCGTCCCCAGCGCGCCGTCGTCGACCAACGAGCGCAGCGTCACGTAGTCGCCGTCCCAGCGCCGGTTCTGGAACACGGTGAGCGGGACGCCGGCCCGGTCGGCGTGCTCGATGAGCCTCTCGCCCTCGGCGGCGGTCGCGCACAGCGGCTTGTCCACCACGACAGCGAGCCGGGCGTCGACCGCGCGGCGGGCGAGGTCGGCGTGCGTCGCGGGCGGCGACCCGACGACGACGAGGTCGAGGTCACCGGCCGCGTCGAACAGCTCCTCGACGGTCGGCACGACCCGCACGCCCGGGTGGCGACGGGCCGCCTCGGCGGCGCGCTCGGCGTCGCCGGTGACGACCACGTCGAGGGAGTAGTCCTCGTCGGCTGCGAGGAACGGGGCGTGGAAGACCTGGCCGGCCAGGCCGTACCCGATGAGGGCGGTGCGGATGCTCACGGTCCGCGACCCTACGCGCGTCGGCCCCGCTGCGGGCGGACCGGCGTCAGCCGGTCAGCGACCACCCCGGCGGGCACCGGCAGGCTCGGGGTCCTCGGCAGGGGGCTCCGCCGCCCGCCGCCGTCCCTTCGGGGAGCCCACGTTGCGCCAGCGCGCCTCGGCGGCCGCGGCCAGCCGGGCCTCGTGCACGCTGCCGGCCGCCGTGAGGTGGAAGGCACGGTGCCGGTGGGCGAGGGCCGCGAGGTGGACCAGGCCGGCTCGCTCGGCGACGTCCGCCGCGCCGGCGACCGAGGCCGCGGCGTCGGCGTGCCGGCCGTCGGCGGACCGCATGGCAGCCCGCGCGACGAGCTTGAGCACGGACTCGCGCGGGAAGGCGGTCTGGCCCTCGACCGCCTCCTCGAACTGGTCGAAGCGCCGTCGGGCGCTCGGTGCGTCGGTGTGCGCCTCCAGGACGGCGAGCCGGGCAGCCGCCTCGGGCACCAGCAGGGTGACGCCCGTGCGCCGGGAGTCCTCGATCACCTGGGTCAGCCAGGGGCGCGCCTCGTCGGGACGGCCGAGCTCCATCGCCAGGGCGGCCGAGGCGCACGCCCGCAGCGCCCGCACGAGCGGCGACGCGTTCGCCGGCGTGGGCGCCGCATCGGCCTGCATCGCCGCGCCGAAGTCGTAGCGCTCGGTCGCCACCCGGATGGCGAGCCACTGGTACCGCAGGGGGTCGGCGAGCAGACCCTGCTCGGCCGCCGCGGTCAGCAGCGACCGGGCCTCGCGCCGTCCGAGGTCGTGCGCGACCAGCGCCCGGACGGCGAGCAGGGCGCCGGAGCCGGCCGCCGCACCTCGGCCCCCGGCGGACCGGCCCAGGCCGACCTCCGCCGCCGCGGCATCGCCCACGACGGCGCCGGCGATCCACCCGCCGGCCAGGGCGTCGGCACGCACGTCGGGATCGGTCGCCAGGCCGAGGGCCTGCTTGGACACCCGGCGGACGGCGCGGAACTTGCGCTGCGGGATGCCGACGTCCCAGATGTACCGCGTGCGCGCGGAGGCCCGCAGGTCGGGGTCGCCCTGCGCGTCCGCCTCCCGGATGGCCTGCTGGCTGCGCACGGTCAGGTGGTCCACGTCCGTGGGTGCTCCGGCGTACGGCCACGCGGGCGCCACGGCCGGCGTCGCCGACGGCGCACCGACGTCGGGCGGCCGCCGGTCCACCGGCGGGGTCGCCGTCCCACCGGCGGGCGGGGCGTCCGGCTCGCGGGTCGGGGCGGGGGCGATCGTCCCCTCGACCACCTGCCTGCTCTTGAGCTCGAGCCGGGCGCGGTCGGGCAGCCCGTGCGCGCGTGCGGTCGAGGCGCCCGCCGCGTACGCCGCCCGCGCCTCGTGGGTCCGGCCCAGCAGCGCCGCCGCGTCGCCCCACCGCTCGTACAGCTCGGCCCGGTCGGCGGGCGTGGCGTTGCTCTCCTCGCTCGTCCGGCACAGCCGCCGCAGGTGGAGGCGGGCGCGCTCGTGCTGGTGGTCCTCGACCGCGTCGGCGGCCGCGTCCATCGCGGCGGCCCGGGCCAGCTGCGGCTCACCGGCCCGGGTCCAGTGCTCCACGCGCTCCGCGGCGGTGATGTAGGCCTGCTCGGCGACCCGGCGGTGCAGCTGACGGCGGGCGCTGGGCCGCAGCCAGGTCTGCACGAGGTCGTTGAAGAGGGCGTCGCGCGGCACGAGCCCGGCCTGGGTGGACTTCAGCAGCGCGAGGTCGGTGAGGTGGTCCAGCGTGGTCCGCAGCCACTGGAAGTCGTTCGCGCCGGCCGCCAGTCCGAGCCCGGACGTCAGCGGCAGCAGCAGCTCGACGGTGACGGGTCGGCCCACCACGGCGACCAGCTGGAGCAGGTCCAGGGCGTTCGGGGGCAGGTGGTCGACCGCCTCGGTGAGCAGCTGACGCACCGTCGCGTCCGTCTCCCCGGGGACCTGCGGCTGCAGGACGACCAGCCCCGAGCTGGTCGCGGCGATGCGGCCGGCGGCGGCCCACTCGCGCACCAGCGCCACGACGGCGCCCGCCGCTCCGCCGGTCTGCGCCAGCACGTCCTGCACGAGCTGCTCGGAGACCTCCCCGCGCAGCAGCGCCGCGCACAGCTCGGCCACCTCCTCGGACTCCAGCGGCGGCAGCGTCAGCCGGCTGGCCGGGCCGCCCCAGCGCCGGACGAGCGTGGTCGCGCGCCCGTCGGCGAGCGCCGGCCGGCCCGCGACGAAGACGCACACGGGTCCGGTCAGGGTCGCCAGCCGCTCGGCCAGCGCGTCGACCGCCTCCCGGGGCAGCACGTGGGCGTCGTCCACCAGGACGGCGACGGCGCCGCCCCCGGCCCGCGGGCGTGCGTCCCCGGCGGGTCCCGCGCCGGTGGCGCGCTCGGCGGCCGCGCGGACCGCCGGCCACGGGTCGTCCGTCGGTGTGCACGTCACCGTCGTGAGCGGCACGCCGCCGGCGGAGACGGCGTGCTCGACCAGCCGGGTCTTGCCCGATCGCGGCTCGCCGGTCAGGCAGACCATCGCAGGGGCCCCGGTGGCGGCGACCGTCTCGAGCAGCTCGCCGATCCACTCCGACTCGTGCGTCCGGCCGCTGAACGGCGGCACCGGCGGGGCGACCGGCTCGTCCGCCAGCAGCTCGAGGTACAGCTTGCGCGTCGCGGGGGACGGGTCCGCCCCGACGTCCTCGGCCAGCACGCGCCGGCAGCGGTCGTAGGTCTTGAGGGCCAGCGCCGTCTCGCCCATGCCGCGCTGCGCGCGCATGAGCACGCGGAACGCCCGCTCCGAGACGGGCTCGGCGTGCAGGGTCCGCTCGGCGAACGCGATTGCGTCGTGCCACCAGCCCAGCGCGGCCGCGGCTTCGGCGGCGTCGGCCACCATGGTCCGGTAGGTCGCCGCGAGCGCGTCCCGCTCGCGCACGCTCCAGTCGGCGGTCTCGTTCTGCGCCCGGAACTCGCCGAGGTACACCGCCTCGGCCTCGCGCGTGGTCGTGACCACCTGCGCGGACGCCCCGGCCATCATCTCCCGGCGCGCCTGGTGGGCCAGCGTCCGGAACGCGTGCGCGTCGACCCAGGCGCCGGTCAGGACCAGCCCGCCGAGGCTGCGCTGCACGCAGTCCTCGCCGAGGACCTTACGCAGCCGGGACGCCGCGTTGCGCAGGCTGGCGCGGCCGCGGGCCTCGTCCACCTTGGGCCACAGCGCCTCGGTCAGGACGTCCACGGCGACGGGCTCGTTGACCCGCACCGCGAGCAGCCTCAGCAGGTCCGCGGTCTGGGAGGTGAGCCACTCCGCCGGCTGCACGACGGTCCCGTTCGCGCGCCGGACGCGCAGCGGCCCGAGCACCCGGATCTCCAGGGACTCGTACAGGACGTCGTCGTACTGCACCACGGACATCCGCAACCCCCGGGACAACCAGCGTCGGGCACCGCCCGGCCTTCCCACGGACCGCGTCGGTTGCGCGGAACCTACTGCATGGAGTGACGGGTTCGGAGCCGTTCGTGACGGTCTACCACCCCCTCCGCATGGCGGCTACCCCCCGGCGGACCTGCCCACGCCACCCGTGCCCGCGGTCGCGACCAGCGGGTTCCCTCGTCCGGGGCCCGTGCGACGACCCTCCCGGCTACGCCTTCCGCGCTCCCCCCACCGTCTCGGCCTCGACAGGGGACCCAGCCGTCCCTGAGGGCGCAGCGACGGCCTGCTCGCCGCGCACGGCCGGGTCCACGCCCTCGTGCCGCAGCTGCCGGTGGAGCACGACGGCCGCCGCGACGGCGAGGACCGCGGCGGACGAGCACAGCACCCACCCGGCTGCGCGGGGGTCTCCGGCCGGCCCGAGACCGGCGGGGTCCGACAGGTCGGCCGCCGTCCAGGCGCCGGCACCTGCCGCACCGCTCACCAGCAGGGCTCCGAAGGCGCCGAGGAACAGCACCGTCAGCGCCAGGACGGGCGCACGGCGGGCCACCGGCCGACGCCCGCCGGGTCCGAGGCCCCACACCGAGAGCGTGAACACCACCCCGGCTGCAGCGACCAGGACCAAGGTCACCACGCGCCCGGGCCCGGCAGCCGACAGCACGCGGACGGGTGAGGCGAGCACGGCCACCGTGGCGACCAGCACCACGAGGAAGCCGGTCGCGGGGTCGGACGCCGTCCGCCACGGAGCTCGGCCGCCTGCTGCGCCGGAGGCGGCCGACGACCGGCTCCGCGGTGCCGGCGACCGGAGCGCCGCGTCCACCCCGCCGGCGACGAGGAGGGCCGGGACGGCGAGCAGGAGCACGACGAGCTGCCAGCCCTGGACGCCGACGAGGGGGTGCCCGTCGTACGTCGTCGGCAGGCCCGCCGTCAGGATCAGCAGCCCCGCTGCCAGGCACGTCGCGGCCGTCCGCCTGGCCCCGACCGACGGGCCGGTCGTGGTCACGGCCGACGCGACCGGGCCCGGACGGCGCCACCGTCGCAGCGCGACCAGGCCGACGAGCGTGGCCGTGGTCAGCACCGGCTCCGGGCGCCAGTCCGTCAGCAGGTCGCCGAGCGACACGTGCTCGGCCAGCCCGCCCGGCCCCGCGGACCGCCGGGGCCGCTCGAGCAGCCCGCTGCCGGTCGCACCGGGCGTGCGCGAGAGCGCGACCGCGATCCCGACCGTCGCGCCCATGAGCACGAGCTCCGCGGCGACCAGCCGCACGAACGCACCCGGTCTGCCCGCTCGCAGGCGCACGAGCGTCCGGCGGCGGTGCGCCCAGCCGACGAGGCCGAGCGCGACCGCGCAACCCACCTTGACCAGGACGAGGCCGGCGTAGGGCGACGTCCAGCGTGCCGACGGCGGCCCGAGGGACGCCGCCGCGACGAGACCGCCGGAGACGGCGAGCGCAGCGAACGCCCCGAGCGCCACGGCGCTGAAGCGGGTCGCGGCCGTGGCCAGGAGCGGGTCCTGTCGGACGTGGAGCGCCAGGCCCGCCAGCCCTCCGAGCCACACGGACGCCGCCGCGACGTGCACGACGAGGGCGCCGGTGGCGACGTCCTGCCCCACGTGCGCGGCATGGCCGGTGTACACCGGTGGCGTGAGCGCCACCAGGGCGAGCACCAGCGCAGCCGCGTCCCGGCCCCGGGTGCGCCGTCGCAGCACGAGCGCCGGCAGCGTCGCCGCGAGCACGGCCGTCGTCGCCAGCGCTCGCCCGGGTGGCAGCGCCCAGACGAGGGCCGGGAGGTCACCGGCCCGCACCTGGTCGGGAGGGAGCCCGGCGACCTCCCAGGCGGTCAGCGCGGCGGCCAGCAGCGCGCTCGCCGACCACAGCACCGACCAGCCCGCCGCGGAGCGGCCTGCCCGGTCAGCCGGACCGCCGACCACACCGGCGGCGTGCGAGCCGGGCACCAGCACCGACGCCACGAGGAGGCCTCCGACGGTGACGACCGCGCAGAGGTCGACCATGAGGCGCGCGACGGGCAGCCCCCAGCGCACCACGGGGCCGGCGTCGGCGAGACCGAACGGCGAGGCCTGCGGCGTGGACCCCGCTGCGACGAGCGCGGCCACCAGGACGACGAGTGCGACCGCGCCCGGCCACAGGAGCGGCCGCCCGGGCACCCGCGCCCGCGCCGGGTCGCGACGACCGGCCACGACGCGGAGCGGGGGCACGTCACACGCCCGGGGGGTACTCGAGGTAGGTGGGCGAGTCCTCCGGCAGGTCGTCCTTGACCGGCGGGGCCGCGTAGATCGGGTGCGGGTCGTTCGTGAAGTCGGGGTCGCCGACCAGGAACTGCGTCATCATGTCGTGGTCCTCGTGGACCAGGTTGTGGCAGTGGATCATGTACCTGCCACCGGTCGTGTCGTCGCTGACGTGGAACTTGGCCAGGAGCCGGACCGTCTCGCCCTCCCCGAGGTACACCACGTCCTTGGGTCCGCGCTCCCAGGGGTGCGGCTGACCCCCGTTGGTGTTGCGCCCCACGATCTTGAAGTCCACGAGGTGGATGTGCACCGGGTGGAACCACCCCCCGCTGGAGTTCTCGAGCTCCCAGAGCTGGACCTCGTCGATCCGGGGGTTCGCCGCGATCTTCGTGTAGCCGGAGGCGACGACGTCGTCCCAGGTGACGCCGTTGATGCTCCAGACGTTGGTGACGTCGTCGTGCTTCAGGCGCAGCCGGGTGACCCGCTCCTTGCCGGTGCGCTGGAGGTCCATGGTGGCCTTGCCCTCGCCCTCGATCCTCCAGTCCGCCGGGATCGCGTACGGCGGTGGGTCGTCGCTCGACGGCGCGACGACCTGGAAGCGCATGACCTTGTTGGTGTGGTCGTAGTTGACGTTGTTGGGGTTGCTGGCGTTGAGCAGGTCCACGGTGGCGCCGACGGGGTACTTGCTGAAGTCGACCAGCACCTCGTAGCGCTCCCCCGAGCTGGCCCGGAACTGCGTCACGGGCTGCGGGACGGGGACCATCCCGCCGTCCGTCGCGACGACGGTCATCGTGTGCCCCGTGCTCAGTCGAAGCCGGTAGGACCGGGAGATGGAGGCGACCAGGATGCGGAACCGGTAGATGCGCGGCTTGACCTTCATGACCGGCCACGGCACCCCGTTGACCAGGATGACGTCGCCCCAGAGGCTCTTCACGCCCTTGTCGTCGTAGGCGAGCGAGCCGTCGGCCGCGAACATCGCGTCGCTGATCGTCAGGGGCACGTCGAACTGGCCCTGAGGGAGCATCCGCTCCTCCAGGTCGTCGTGCAGGTGGTACTGGGCCGCCAGTCCCGAGTAGGCGTTCACGGCCGTGTGGTGGACGGCGTGGTCGTGGTACCAGAGCGTGCGGGCGCCCTGGAAGTCGGGGTACTCGTACGTCTTGTAGAACCCCGTCTGCGTCACGTCGCTGGCGTAGCCGTCGAACTGCGGCAGGGACGCCGAGCCGTGCAGGTGCGTCGACGTGAGCGACGGCTGGCCGAAGGTCGTGTCGACCGCTGGCAGGTCGTTGCGCACGCGCATCTCGACCCGGACGTTCTGGTGGACGCTGATCGTGGGGCCGGGGACCATCCCGTTGTAGCCCCACATCGTCGTCGGCAGCCCCCCGCCGACGATGCCCGCCTCGAACTGACGCGCGGTGAGGGAGTACCGCTCCAGCACCGGTCTGCCCTGGGCGTCCTTGACGACCTCGTACGGTTGGAGGACCGGCGGCCGGAGGAAGTCCCTGCGGTACGGCCGCGGCATGATGGCCGAGGCGAGCGTGCTCGCCGATCCGGCGCCGGCCCGGACACCGATCGGCACGACGAGGCCGGCGGCCGCGAGCGCCCCCAGTCCGCCCAGCTTGAGCACCTCACGTCGATCGACGACCAGCCGTTCCATGGCACTCAACCAGCCCTCACGCCGCGCCCCGCGGTGGCCCCGCAGAGTCATCGGCATCACGGTGAGGGATGGCCGCAACAGAGCCGTGTAATGCCGGGCTGACCTGCGCCTTCGTCCCCAGCTGCCGGCGTGCGCGTACCGAGCGGCTTCACAGCCCTGTGACGCCCGCGCGCTGGGCTGTGCGCATGGGACGCAGAGGCGCGGTGCGGCCGGCGCGCACGCACGGTCGCCGCGACGCCTCCGCGGTCGTCGCCGTGGTCGCGGTGGTCGTGGCGATCCGCGCGCTGCTGCTCGTCCCGGTGACCGTGGACGGCAGCAGCATGGAGCCCACCCTCGCCGACGGCGACGTCGTCCTCGTCCTGCGCACGGCCGACGCCACGGACCGCCTGCGACACGGCGACCTCGTGGTGTTCCGTGGCGACAGCGAGTCGTTGTCGGTCAAGCGCGTCGTCGGCCTGCCGGACGACCGTGTGGCGATGCTGGACGCCCGTCTGACGGTCGACGGCCGGGTCGTCGACGAGCCCTACGTGGACCACTCCCGCATCGACGGCACGTACCTCGGGGAGGTCGTCGTGCCGGCCGGGTCCGTCTTCGTCCTCGGGGACAACCGGGCCCGGTCCACGGACTCGCGGGAGTACGGGCCCGTGAGCGAGGCGGACCTCGTCGGACGCGTGCTCCTGCACTGGTGAGGGCTGCGGCACGCGAAGCGTTTCACGCGCGGCCCGCACGATTTTGCGCCCGGACACGACGGTGGGCGGCGGAGCGTGCTCGGCGTGCTTCGTCGGGTGCGCTGCCCGACCGACACCGGCCTGGACCGAAGGAGTACCGAGATGTCGACGAACGTCAGCAGGTGTGCGGAGGATCGTGCGATCCCCGCTCGTGCGGGAGCTGGTCCTCGTGCGTAGGGCGGGACGGTTCGTCGCGGCCGCCGTGGGCGCGGTCGTCGGGCTGGGGACGATGTCGGCGGCGACGCTGCCGGCGGCAGCCGCACCGGTCGGTCAGGGGTTCAACCTCAACGCCTCGGACCTGAGGTTCATCCTCAAGCAGATCAAGATCGCCGAGCGGCACGCGGACACGCTGACGCCCGCCAACCAGTGCGGGACGTTGATGGGGACGGCGGCGGACCAGATCCCGCCGACCGGCGCGGGCCCCGAGCTGCCGTGGGGTCTGCGGACCATCGACGGCACGTGCAACAACCTCATCACCGGGCAGAGCCGCTACGGGACCGCGGACCAGAGGTTCCCGCGCATCGTGCCGAAGTCGCTCAAGGGCGCGGAGGGCGGCGACCTGGACGGCTCCGAGGGCTCCATCCCGCCGATCGCGAGCAGCAGCTACGTCCAGACGTCCGGCAACGTCCTCGACAGCCAGCCCCGCATCATCAGCAACCTCATCGTCGACCAGACGGCCTCGAACCCGGCCGCCGTCGATGCCGCAGCCGCCACGGACGAGCTCGACGACCCGGCGCCGCCGGTCGCCGACCCGCAGACCGGTGCGTACTTCATCCCGAACACCGCGCCGGACGTCGGCCTGTCCGCCCCGTACAACTCCTGGTTCACCTTGTTCGGCCAGTTCTTCGACCATGGCCTCGACCTGGTCAACAAGGGCGGGGTCGGCACCGTGTTCGTGCCCCTCCAGCCGGCTGACAAGCTGTACAACCCGGACCTGGACGGACCGGACAACATCCGCAATACCGCCGACGACCCGCCCAACTTCATGGTGCTCACGCGGGCGACCCACAGCGGTGACCACGAGGCCACCAACCAGACGTCACCGTTCATCGACCAGAGTCAGACCTACACCTCGCACCCGTCGCACCAGGTGTTCCTGCGCAAGTACGTGCTGGACGCGGTCGGGGACCCGCAGCCCTCGGGTGCTCTGCTCACCGCCGCCAACGACGGCATGGCCACGTGGGCCGACGTGAAGAGCCAGGCCGCCACGGTGCTCGGCATCCAGCTGAGCGACGCTGACGTCCTCAACGTGCCGCTGCTCGCGACCGACCCGTACGGCCGGTTCGCCCGCGGCGAGAACGGGTTCCCTCAGCTCGTCGTCCCGGGCGCCCCCGGCGGCCTCGTCGAGGGCAACCCCGCCGCTCCCGTCACCACCACCGGCGCGACGAAGTCGGGACACGCGTTCCTGGACGACATCGCGCACCACGCCGTCCCGGGCCCCGTCGACCACGACCTCGACCCGACGACCCCGCGCGTGCCCGCGCAGCCCGACACCGACGCGGGCACCGCCGACGACCGCAACGGCTCGACCTACGACGACGAGATGCTCAACGCGCACTACGTCGCCGGTGACGGCCGGGTCAACGAGAACATCGGCCTGACCGCCGTGCACCACGTGTTCCACTCCGAGCACAACCGGCTCGTGGAGTACATCGACGCCTTCGTCAAGGACCCGGCGCTCATGAGCGAGGCCGACCGCGCCGACTGGAACGCCGTGCGCTACGCCGCCGTGGACGGCAGCTACACCTACGGCGAGCGCCTGTTCCAGGCCGCCCGCTTCGTCACGGAGATGGAGTACCAGCACCTGGCGTTCGAGGAGTTCGCCCGGAAGGTCCAGCCGCTGGTCAACCCGTTCGGCGAAGGTGGTACCGGCTACAACACCAGCATCAACCCGGCCATCAAGGCCGAGTTCGCCCACGCGGTCTACCGCTTCGGGCACTCGATGCTGAACGAGTCCGTCGACCGGGTGAACCCGGTCGGGACGCGGTCGGACATCGACCTGCTCCAGGCCTTCCTCAACCCGCCGTCGTTCACGGCCGGTGGCCTCTCGCCGGACCAGGCGGCCGGCAACATCGTCCGCGGCATGACTCGGCAGGTCGGCAACGAGCTCGACGAGTTCACCACCGAGGCTCTGCGCAACCGCCTCCTCGGGCTCCCCCTCGACCTCGCGACCCTCAACATCACGCGGGCCCGGGAGACCGGTGTCCCGACGCTGAACAATGCGCGCAAGGCGTTCTACGAGGAGTCGAACAACTCGGCCCTGGCGCCCTACCAGAGCTGGGCCGACTTCAGCTTCTCCCTCAAGCACTCGTCGTCGCTCAACAACTTCATCGCGGCCTACGGCAAGCACCCGACCATCACCAGCGCCACCACGGTCGCGGCCAAGCGGGCAGCCGCCGATGCGCTCGTCTTCGGTGCCAACGGGCGGGACACCGACCCGAACACCGCCGACGACATCGCGAACGTCCCCGCGGACCGCTACGCGTTCCTCAACAGCGCTCCGCACGAGGTGACCGACCCGGAGACCGGCGTCACCACGGAGGTCAACCGCACGTGGGTCACGGTCGGCGGTGCGAGCCAGACCGGCGTCGACGACATCGACCTGTGGGTCGGCGGTCTCGCCGAGAAGCAGATGGTGTTCGGTGGTCTGCTCGGCCCGACCTTCAACTACGTGTTCGAGGACCAGATGGAGGACCTGCAGTTCGGTGACCGGTTCTACTACCTGTCCCGCACCGCCGGCCTCAACCTGCTGACCCAGCTCGAGGGGAACTCCTTCTCCGAGCTGATCCAGCGCACCACGGACGTCAGCGGTCTCCCGGCGGACTCCTTCTCCCGCCCGGCGCTGGTGTTCGACATCGCCAACCTCGGCACGTCCGGACCCGTCCTCGACGACCCGGCCACGCCGTTCAACGAGGGCACCCTGACCCGCATGCCCGACGGCACCATCCGGTACGGCGGGGTCGAGCACGTCGTCTTCAACGGCACCGACGGCAACGACCGCGTGTGGTCCAGCGAGGGCGACGACACGATCCGCGGCAACGACGGCAACGACTGGATGCAGGGCGGTGACGGCAACGACAACCACATCGGTGGTCTCGGCGACGACATCCTCCTGGACTCCAACGGCGACGACGTCCTCAAGGGCGGCGACGGCAACGACACGCTGTCGTCCGGTCAGGGCTTCGGCGGGGACCTCAACCAGAGCGGTCGGGGCAACGACTTCGTCGTCACCGGCAACGACATGGCGGAGACCTTCGCCGGTGCCGGCGACGACTACGTGACCGGCGGCGCCGGTGATGACACGGTCTTCGGCGACGACGGCGACGACTGGATCGAGAGCGGTGCTTCCGTCACCGGGACCGGCGGCGGCGCGTTCAACCTGCTCCAGGGCGACAACGGCGCACCGTTCCAGGACGACCCCAACGAGCCCGGGCACGACGTGCTGATCGGGTACGGCGGCGAGACCGACTACGACGCCGAGGGTGGTGACGACGTCATGCTCCTCGGTCCGGGCATCCAGCGCAGTGAGGGCATGCTCGGGTTCGACTTCGCCACGCACGAGTCCGACCCGGTGGCCGGCAACTCCGACATGGACCTCAGCGTCCTGCTCCCGCCGTCGGTGGAGACCAACCGTGACCGGTTCGACGCTGTCGAGTCGCTGTCGGGCTTCAACCTGAACGACGTCCTCAAGGGTGACGACCGCGACGCCGCAGCGATGGAGGACCACCAGCTCACCGCTGCCGGGATCGCCCGGGTCGCCGGGCTGGCCGGCGTGCTCCCGCCGAACGTCACCTCGTTCACCGGCGGCAACATCCTCATGGGCGGCGCCGGCAGCGACTCGATCGAGGGACGCGGCGGCGACGACGTCATCGACGGCGACGCCTACCTCAACGTCCGCATCAGCGTCCGGAACCAGGTCGCCGAGCCGAGCACGCAGGTCGAGACGTTCGAGCGCATGCGCGACGTCCAGGCCCGGGTGCTGTCCGGTGAGATCAACCCCGGCCGTCTGCGCGTCGTCCGGGAGGTCCTGACTCCCACCGACGCGGCCGCGGTCGACACGGCGGTCTTCTCCGGGCCGCTGAGCGACTACACCATCACCGCCGCCGGAGGGGTGGCGACGGTCGCGCACGACGGCGGGGCCGGGGTCGACGGCACCGACACCCTGCGCCGGGTCGAGCGGCTCCAGTTCACCGACCAGACGATCGACACGCCGGCCGTCACGGAGGCGCCGACCGTCACCGCTCGGACCCCGGTGGCCGACGCGACGAACGTCGTCGTGGGCAACAACGTCACGGCCACCTTCAGCGAGGCGGTGCAGGGGGTCAGCGGGACCAGCTTCACCCTCCGCGCGGCCGGAGCAGCCGCGGACGTCCCGGCAGCCGTCACGTACGACGCCGCGACACGGGTCGCGACGCTCAACCCGACCGCCGACCTGGCAGCCGGCACGCAGTACACCGCGACGCTGACCGGAGGCGCGGCAGCCATCCGCGACCTCACGAACAGCCCGCTGGCCACCACGACCTGGACCTTCACCACTGCGGCTCCGGTGGACACCGTGGCTCCGACGGTGACGGCTCGGGTGCCGGCGATCAACGCCACGGGTGTGGCGGTGGCCGCTGACCTCTCCGCGACGTTCAGCGAGGCGGTGCAGGGCGTGACCCCGACGACCTTCACCCTTCGTCAGGGCTCGGCCACCGGCACTCTGGTGCCGGCGACCGTCACCCAGAGCGGGACCACCAACCAGTGGATCCTCAACCCGAACGCGAACCTGGCGGCCAACACCCAGTACACGGTGACCCTCGACGGGGGCACCACTGCCATCCGGGACAACGCCAACCTCGCCCTGACCGACGTCACGTGGAGCTTCACCACCGCCGCGGCGGGCGGGAGCACCCGGACGCTGACGCTCGACGCCTCGGCTGACACCTTCGTCAACCAGAGCGCCCCGACAGCCACCAGCGGCGGCGCGACGACCCTGAATGTCGACAGCGAGTTCACACCGGGGGTCGCCAACACCCGCACCTCGACGTACGTGCGGTTCACCATCCCGGCCCTGGCAGCCGGGGAGACCATCACCGCGGCGAACCTCAGCCTCAACGTCACCAACATCACCCCGGACGGCCCGCAGGTCTGGCGGACCAACCCGGTGTGGACCGAGGGGACGATGACGTGGAACACCGGCCAGCCGGGCCGCGTCGGGACCGCCGCGGTGGGCAACTTCGGCAACGTGCCGCTGGGCCGGGTCACCACCCCGGTCACCGGGGTCACCACCGCCGGGGACGTCTCCTTCCAGCTGTTCGCCGACAGCACGGACGGCGTCCAGTTCGACTCCCGGGAGACGGCCAACGACCCCCGGCTCGTCCTCACCATCACCGGCGGGACGGCTCCGGTGGACACCGTGGCTCCGACGGTGACGGCTCGGGTGCCGGCGATCAACGCCACGGGTGTGGCGGTGGCCGCTGACCTCTCCGCGACGTTCAGCGAGGCGGTGCAGGGCGTGACCCCGACGACCTTCACCCTTCGTCAGGGCTCGGCCACCGGCACTCTGGTGCCGGCGACCGTCACCCAGAGCGGGACCACCAACCAGTGGATCCTCAACCCGAACGCCAACCTGGCGGCCAACACCCAGTACACGGTGACCCTCGACGGGGGCACCACCGCCATCCGGGACAACGCCAACCTCGCCCTGACCGACGTCACGTGGAGCTTCACCACGGCGGCGGCGGGCGGTACCCGCACCCTGACCCTGGACGCCTCGGCGGACACCTGGGTCCAGCAGGGCCTGCCCACCACCGCCAGCGGCGGCGCGACGACCCTGAACGTCGACAGCGAGTTCACCGGCGGCAACGCCGCGACCCGCACCTCGGCGTACGTGCGGTTCACCATCCCGGCCCTGGCGGCCGGGGAGACCATCACCGCGGCGAACCTCAGCCTCAACGTCACCAACAACACCCCGGACGGCCCGCAGGTCTGGCGGACCAACCCGGTGTGGACCGAGGGCACCATGACGTGGAACACCGGCCAGCCGGGCCGCGTCGGGACCGCCGCGGTGGGCAACTTCGGCAACGTGCCGCTGGGCCGGGTCTCCACCCCGGTCACCGGGGTCACCACCGCCGGGGACGTCTCCTTCCAGCTGTTCGCCGACAGCACCGACGGCGTCCAGTTCGACTCCCGAGAGACGGCCAACGACCCCCGGCTCGTCCTCACCATCAGGACCCCGTGAGGGGGGACCGAGCCGGCGGTCGTCACCGCTGACAGCACCACACCGCAGCGCCCCCGGGTACCCCCCGGGGGCGCTGCCCGTCGTCCGGGCTCAGGCGAGCCGCGCCCGGGCCTCCTCCAGGCGCTCGAGCAGGTTGCCCAGGGAGTGCTCGAACTCCTCCTGCATGTCCTCGATGGCGAGCCGCTCGCCGAGGCGGCTCAGCGTGGGGAAGGCGCTGAGGTCCAGCGTGGGCCGGTCCTCGTCCGTGGCGTCGACGCCGACGCCTGTCACCGTGACCATGTCGGCGCCCTCGGCGGACGCCTCGAGGAGCAGGTGCCCGACCAGGAAGCTGCCGAACGCGCGGTAGGCGTACACGGCGGCGTCCTCGCTGAAGCCGCGTGACAGCAGCGCCGCGAGGAACCCCTCGATCCAGCGCAGGCTGCGCAGCGGCGGCCGGATCCACGGCGCCGCCCGGCTGCGCGTGGCGATCAGCGGGAAGATCTGCGGGTGGGTCAGCGCCAGGCGGCGGACACCCGCCGCGACCTTGCGCAGGAACGTCTGCCAGTCGTCCTCCGGCGCGAGCAGGACCTGCGGGTCGGCGTACAGCTGGTCCATCAGCCGGTCGACCATCGCGTCGAGCAGCTCGTCGCGGCTCTGCACGTACCGGTAGAGCGCCATGCCCTCGACGCCGAGCGAGGCGCCCAGCTTGCGCATGGACAGCTCGGCGAGCCCGAACTGGTCGACGTGGTCGATGGCCGCCTCCAGGACGACGCTCCGGCTCAGGCCCGGCCGCAGCCGCCGGGCCCCGGGCGTGCCGGGGGTCGTCGCCGGTGGGCGCTGCTCGTCACCGGCGGGGCGCTCGTCCGGCGCCCGACCCGCTCCTGCGGGGGTCGCTCGTCCCGACACGGTCCTCCCTCCGACGCCGGTCGACGGGGAGGGACCGACCGTCGACGCGACGATCCAGGTCCGATGCCCCCCGCGGCGTCCTGCGTGGATCCGCCGTCGGCGGCAGTCTAGGTGTTCGGCCTGCACAGCGGCCTGGCGACGACGGGCCGCAGGGCCGCCGTCGCGCCCTGCTCCACGCTGTCGCCGGACACTGCCCGCCGCACGGACCGACCCACCCGAGGAGCGTCATGCCGATCAGCGAGGACCAGGCGTTCCTGGTGACCCGGTCGACGGCGTACGACCGGGACGGGCTGCGCATCGGCGCCGTCATGGGCATCTACTCCGACAACCACACCGGACGGCCCGAGTGGGTGACGGTCTCCGAGGAGTCGACCGGCTCCGTCCGCTTCGCCCCGCTGGCGAGCGCCTCGTACGCGCGCGGCCGCCTCCTGCTGGACGTGACCCGGGCCCAGGTCCTTGCAGCGCCGGTCACCTCGCACGGCGACGACCTCGACGGACGGGCGGAGACCGTGCTCTACACCCACTACGGGCTCTCCCCCGCCGGCGACACCGACGTCGACCCGGCCAGCAGGACCACCCCACGGGCGGAGTCGGACAGCGGCGAGCACAGCCTCCTGCCGCCGGCCGAGCGCTGACGCAGCTCCCGTCGAGGCGCCGCGGGACGCCGGTCGAGCACGATCCCGGCGTTCAGGTTGCCGGACCCCTGAGGGCGTGTTGACATTGTAAACGTCATCCGCAGCGGGCCGGACGCACCGACCGTCGCCAACGCCGCACCGGGACGCCCCGACGGGCCGCGGCCGCCTGGAGCGCCCTCAGGGGCGACCGGCCGACCGGGCCCGACCCGCCTCGGAGCACGTACGACAGCACGAGGCACGTCCGCAGCACACCGATGGAGGAAACATGATCAGCACGAACGAGATCCAGAACCTGCTCGCGTCCGGCGGCACCGTCGTCGACACCACCGGGGACAAGGTCGGCAAGGTCAGCCAGGTCTTCCTGGACGACCAGACCGGCAACCCGGAGTGGGTCACCGTCACCACGGGCCTGTTCGGCACGGCCGAGTCCTTCATCCCGCTCGCGCAGGCGACCATCCGCGGCGACGAGATCGTCGTCCCCCACGACAAGGCGACCGTCAAGGGTGCCCCCCGCGTGGCGGACGCCAACGGCCACCTGTCCGAGACCGAGGAGGCGGAGCTGTTCCGCTACTACGGCCTCGACTACACCACCGGCACCGAGACCACCACGGCCGGCTACGACACGACCACGGCCGGCACGACCGCGGGCGTCAGCGACGTCAACCAGCACGGGACAGTCGGCCACGACACCTCGGGCCCGACCACCGACAACGCCATGACGCGTTCCGAGGAGCAGCTGCACGTCGGCACCGAGCGCGTCGCCACCGGCCGCGCCCGTCTGCGCAAGTACGTCGTCAGCGAGCAGCAGACGGTGTCCGTGCCGGTCAGCCACGAGGAGGTGCGGCTCGAGCGTGAGCCGATCACCGACGCGAACGTCGGCAACGCGCTCGACGGCCCGGCCATCAGCGAGGAGGAGCACGAGGTGGTCCTCACCGAGGAGCGCCCCGTCGTCGCCAAGGAGACCGTCCCGGTCGAGCGCGTGCGCCTCGACACCGACGTCGTCACGGAGACCGAGACGGTCACCGAGGACGTCCGCAAGGAGCAGATCGAGCTCGAGGGCGACACGGACACGCGTCGCGGCACCACCGGGCTCTGACCTGAGCCGGCGCAGGGACGCCGCGACCGCACCGACGGTCCGGCGTCCCTCGCCCACCAGCACCACACCCGTGGCGCTCCGCACGCGGAGCACCACGGGTCCGGCCGGGGCCCTCGTCCCGCCGGTGCACGGCCCGGCGTCACCACAAGGAGCACCACCGCCATGAGCACCACCCCGCACGGCTCGACCCCTGCCTCGGACCCGACGCCCTCGGGTTCCGTCTCCGCCAAGAGCTTCGGACGCGACCGCGAGAGCGTGATCGCGCGCGAGAAGGAGCAGTTCGGTGGCATCAAGGTCGGCTCCGCCTTCTTCGGCTGGCTCACCGCCACCGGCACCGCGGTCCTGCTGACCGCACTGGCCGCCGCCGCGGGCACCGCGGTGGGCGTCGCGAGCAACACCGACGCCGCCGAGGCGGCCGAGCAGGCCACGTCGGACCCGGGCACGGTCGGGGTCGTCGGCGGGGTCGTCCTGCTCGTCGTGTTGTTCGTCGCCTACTACTGCGGTGGCTACGTGGCGGGGCGCATGGCGCGCTTCAACGGCGCCAAGCAGGGCCTGGCCGTGTGGCTGTGGGCCGTCATCATCGCGGTCGCCGTCGCCGTCCTGGCCGCCGTCGCCGGCGACCAGTTCAACGTCCTGGGCCAGCTGAACAGCTTCCCGCGCATCCCGATCTCGGAGGGTGACGTGACCACCGGCGGCATCATCGCGCTGCTGGTCATCGCCGCCGCGAGCCTCGCCGGCGCCGTCCTCGGCGGCCTCGCCGGGATGCGGTTCCACCGCAAGGTCGACAGGGCCGGCCTCGGCCGCTGACCCCCGCACCACCCGCGCGCACAGCCGGCGCCACCTCACCCCCCACCCGAGCCGGACCGGCCCGGCGTGGGGGGTGAGTCGTCCCACGACGGGGTCACACGCCGGCGAGCAGGAGCCCCGTCGCCTCGGTGATCGCGGCGCGGGTGTCGTGCAGCGCCCGGTCCAGGCCGCACGCCTCGACCAGGCTGACGACCGGCAGGCGCGCGACGCCCGGGTCGGCCACGCCGACGACGGCGAGGCACGGGATCCCGGCACGCCGCGCGCGGCCGTCCACACCACCGACGACCTTGCCCTCGAAGGACTGCGCGTCCAGCCGGCCCTCACCGGTCAGCACGAGGTCAGCGCGTGCCAGCGCGGCGTCGATCCCAAGGGCGTCGGCGACCATGTCCACGCCCGGCACGAGCCGTGCGCCGAGCGCCGCCAGACCACCGGCCAGCCCACCAGCGGCTCCGCTGCCCGGCAGCCCGCCGACGTCCCGCCCGGTCGTCCGCAGGTACTCCGCGCGCAGGTCCTGCAGCCGCCGGGTGAGGACGGCGACGTCGCCGGGGGTGGCGCCCTTCTGCGGGCCGAACACCGCCGCGGCATCGACGAAGAGCGTCGCGACGTCGCACGCGACCTGCAGGTCGACACCGGGCGGCAGGTCCCCGACGGCATCCAGGGCCCCACGGCCGCCGTCCGTCGTCGCGACCCCGCCGACGGTGACGAGCAGGCGGCGCGCCCCGAGCGCGACGGCCTCGGCGATCAGCTCGCCGACCCCGCGCGTGGTGGCCTCGAGCGGCCGGTTGCCGGCCGCACCGCCCGCGAGCACCAGGCCCGCGCACCGCGCGGCCTCGACGACCGCCACCCCGTCCCCGAGTCGCCACGCGGCCTCCACCGGCGTCCCGAGCGGCCCGGTGACCGTGCTCGTGCGGTTCGGTCCACCGAGGGCGTCGAGGGTGCCCTCGCCCCCGTCGGCCATGGGGATGAGCTCGGTGGTCCAGCTGCGCGCGGTGACCGCGGCGGCCATCGCCGCGGCGACCTCGTCGGCGGAGGCGGTGCCCTTGAACTTGTCGGGACTGATCAGGACACGCACCGCGGGACTCCTCGCGACGGCTCGGGCAGGGACGACGGGCGTGCCGGACGGCGGTGGACCGCCGTCCGGCACGCCCGGAGGGTTCACGCGGTGACCGGAGTCTTCACCAGCGGCTCGACGCGACGCAGCATGAGCCCGAAGATGAGCGCCCCCGCCACGGCCACACCGCCGGCCAGGACCAGCGGCGCCTGGAAGCTGCCGGTCGCGCCGTACAGGGCGCCGATGACGATCGGGCTCAGCGCCGAGCCGATGTTGGAGAAGAAGTTCTGCGTACCTCCGAGCGAGGCGACGGTGCCGGTCGGGGCGACGTCGGACGGGAGGCACCAGATCGTCACGATGGTGAAGGCGGCAGCCGCGTACGAGACGGACATGAGAGCCAGTGCCTGCCACGCCTCGGGCGCCACGGCTGCGAGGGAGATGACCGCGCACAGCAGCATGCCGGTCACGAGGCAGGTCTTGCGCACGCGCGTCACGCTCCACCCGCGGGCCAGCAGGTAGTCCCCGGTGAGGCCACCGATCCAGGAGCCGACGATCGCCGCGATGGGCGGGATGGAGCCGAAGATGCCGAGCTTGAGCAGGTCGAATCCGCGCTCGTTCACCAGGTAGGACGGGAACCAGGTCAGGAAGAACGTCACCATGAAGTTCACGCAGAAGAAGCCGAGCATCATGGCCCACACGGTCCGGTAGCGCAGCAGCTGCCGGAGCGCCATCGGCTTCTCCTTCGCGCCCGTGGGGACGGCACGGTCCTCGTTGATGACGGCGAGCTCCGCGTCGTTGACCCGGCGCAGCGCCTCGGGGTGCCGGTACAGCGCCCACCAGCCGGCGGTCCACAGGACGCCGAAGACGAAGGCGATGACGAAGACCGCCCGCCAGCCCCACACCGCGATGATCGTGGCGATGACCGGGGTCGCGATGGCGCTGCCGATCCGGGCGCCGGAGTCGTAGACGGACGTGGCCCGTGCGCGCTCCCGGGGCGGGAACCACCGCGACACCGTCTTGGCCGACGACGGGTACGCGCCCGCCTCACCCACGCCGAGGCCCAGACGCAGGCCCATGAGGACGCCGAAGCTCGACGCGACCGCGGTGAGCCCGGTGAACAGCGACCACACCAGCACGGACGCCCCGAACATCAGCCGCTCGCCGAACCGGTCGATGAGCCGGCCGGCGGGGATCTGCATGAGGGCGTAGGACCAGGAGAACGCCGAGAGGATCAGGCCCTGCTGCGCCGGTGAGAGCGCGAAGTCCTCGGTCATGAAGGGCAGGGCGACGGAGATCGCCGAGCGGTCGATGTAGTTGATCGCCAGGCCGACGGCACAGGCGATCGCGATGAACCAGCGCACGCGGGACGCGCGTGCGGAGACGCTGGTGTGAACGGTCTGGTGCTCGGGTGCTGCTGCGGTGCTGCTCACGGTGACCTCCTCGTACCGGGGCAGAGGCCGAACGGCCTGTGCGTGAATCGCTCATGGAGCGGAAGGGCTCTCGCCATGGAGGGGAGCACCACAGGTGCCCGCGCCTCGTTGCGTCCGTTAGATGATCGACTTGCGCATGCTGCCGTGTCAAGAGTGCGCAACTAAGTGCCTGACCGCGCGCTTTCACACGGGGACAGCCCCGGCGGGCCGTCGTAGATGCGCGAAGCGCGCACATAAGCCTTGACTGCGCGGTTCACGCACGGTAGAACTGTGTCCATGACCAACGACGGCCGTCGCCGGCAGGACCACAAGGGGGCCGCCCGGCGTGCGCAGATCCTGCGGATGCTGGAGCAGAACGCCGGTGGGGACCTGTCGGTCGAGGAGATCGCGCAGCAGTTCGGCGTGTCCTTCGCGACCGTCCGGCGCGACCTCACCCGGCTGCGCGAGCAGCACGGGGTCACCCGCACCTACGGCGGCATCGCGCTGGTCCAGCCCGTCGAGGTGCCCACCCGCGAGCGGCGGACCACGTTCGCCCGGGCCAAGGAGGCGATCGGCCGCGAGGCCGCCCGGCTCGTGACCGACGGCGAGCTGCTCATCGTCGACGCCGGCAGCACGACCAGCCGGCTCGCCGACCACCTGGGCGGGTTCGAGCTCACCGTGGTCACGAACGGCATCGGCGTGGTGAATGCGCTGATGGACTCGGGAGACGTCGACCTGGTCGTGCTCGGCGGCCGGCTCCGGGGCATCAACGAGACGATCACCGGCGGCGTCGCCGAGGAGATGCTGCGACAGGTCCACGCCGCCATCGCCTTCCTGGGCACCGACGGCCTCGACCCCGCGTACGGCCTGGCCTGCCGCACCCTGGAGCAGAGCCGGCTCAAGACTCGGATGATGCAGCGAGCCACCCGTGTCGTGGTGCTGGCGGACTCGTCCAAGCTCGACGGCGGCGCCTTCCCGTTCTGGTCCCCGCTGGACCGGCCGTGGGAGCTCGTCACCGACTCCGGTGCGACCGAGGCCCAGCTCGAGCGCATGCGCCGGGCCGGCGCCACCCACATCCATCTCGCCCACGCCGACGGGCTCGTCGACACGTGGGGCGAGTCCGACCTCCCCGAACTGGAGATCTCCTGATGCGTCACGCCGTCCTCTCCGCCCCGCTCGACCTGACGATCGAGGAGGTGGACGTCCCGGTCCTCGAGCCCGGCGACGTGCTCATCCAGGTCGACGCGACCCTGCTGTGCGGGACCGACCTGCGCATCTACAACGGCACGAAGAGCAAGAACGTCTCGTTCCCCACGGTGCTCGGGCACGAGTTCGCCGGCCACGTCGTCGACAGCAACGGGCCGCTGCCCGAGGGCCTCGCCGTCGGCACCCAGGTGTGCGTGTACCCGATCGTCTCGTGCGGTGAGTGCGCCGCCTGCCGCAAGGGGCACGAGAACATCTGCAAGAACCGGGAGGCCTTCGGGTACCAGCTCTCCGGCGGCCTCGCGCAGTTCGTCCGGGTGCCGGCTCGCGCGGTGCGCAACCTCGTGCCGCTGCCGGGCGTCTCGCCCGCGGAGGCAGCGATCGTCGAGCCGACGGCCTGCGCGTACAACGCCCAGAAGCTCGTCCGGACGACCGACGCGGAGACGCTCCTCGTCGTGGGCTGCGGCCCCCTGGGGCTGCTGCACATCCGGCTCGCGAAGGCGCTGGGCGTGCCGCGCGTCGCCGCCGTCGACCCCATCGAGGGCCGGCGCGCGGTGGCCGCCGCGTCCGGTGCGGACCTCGTGCTCCCTCCCGGCGAGGACACCGCGGCCCAGATCGCCGAGTGGAGCAAGGGCGGCGTCGACGTCCTCATCATGGCGATCGGCCGGACCGACGCCTTCACCCCGTACACCTCGACCCTGGCTCCTGGAGCCCGCGTCTCGGTGTTCGCGGGCTTCCCCTCCAGCGCTGAGATCTCCGTCGTGGCCAACGACATCCACTACAACGAGTGGGAGATCGTCGGTGCCTCGTCCTGCCGGCTCGACGGCTTCCACGCGGTCGCCGCTCTCATCGCCGACGGCCGGCTGCACGTCGCCGACCTCATCGGCACCCAGCTGCCGCTCGACCGCACGGCCGAGGCGCTCGAGCTCGCGGCGTCCGGCAAGGACATGCGCGTCGGCGTCGACCCCTGGGCCTGACGCCCCACCTCCCCCCTCCCCCCTCCCCCCGACCGTGGCGCCGGACGGCGCCGTCCCCACCCCGAAAGAGGCACCACCATGACCAGCAACGCCTACGCCCTCAACACCACCGGGACGACCGCCGGCCTGGGTCGCGAGATCCGCCTGCGCCGCCTGTTCGGTCTCGACGGCCGCACCGTGACCGTGGCCCTGGACCAGGCCGTCCCGCGCGGGGTGTCCCCGCGGCTGGCGTCGATGGCCGAGACGTTCGCCTCCATCCAGGACGGCCGGCCCGACGCCGTGACCATCACCAAGGGCATCGCCGGGCACGTGTTCGGCGGCAACCCGGCGCCGATCCCGTGGATCCTCAAGGCGTCGATGTTCTCCGTCGACTTCCACCCGACCTATGACGCCACCATCGCGACCGTGCAGGACGCCCTGCGCCTGGGCGCGGACGGCATCGCCGTCGGCATCTCTGCCGGCTCCGCCAACCAGGTCGCGATGCTCGAGATGCTCACCAGGGTCGTCGAGGAGGCGCACCAGTGGGGCATCCCCGTGGTCTGCCACGCCTACCCGAGCGGGGAGATGTGGGGCGACAAGAAGGGCAGCACGGAGTCCGTGCTGTACGCGTCCCGCGCCGCCGCCGAGCTCGGCACCGACATCGTCAAGACCTGGTACACCGGGTCCGCGGACGAGTTCCGGACCGTCGTCCAGGGCACCCCGGCCATCGTCGTCGCCGCCGGCGGCGCGCCCGTCTCCAACCCGCGGGACGTGCTCGAGCAGGCCGCCGCCGTCGTGGAGGCGGGGGGTCACGGCATGACCGCCGGCCGCAACGTCTGGGGCGCGCAGGACCCCGCGAAGATGGTCCGCGCCCTCAAGGCCGTCATCCACGACGGTGCCAGCCCGGCCGACGCCGAGAAGCTCCTCACCAACTGACAGGGCCGGGCGCGCGCCGCCCGCCCGAGAGGGGTCTCGACGATGAGCACCTATGTAGGGATCGACCTGGGGACGACGGCGACCAAGGCGGCGCTGATCGACTCCGACGGCACCGTCCTGGCGCGCTCCCGCGTGGCCCACTCCGACGCACGCAAGGTCGGGGTGGGCCGGGCGGACCCGGTCGCCTGGATCGCCAGCGTCACCGGTGCCTGCCGGGCGCTGGGTCCGGCCGCCGGGCAGGCCGTCGCCGTCGGGCTGGCGGTGCACTGTCCCACCGCGCTGCTGTTCGACGCCGACGGCGTGCCCCTGGCGGCGGGCCTGACCTGGGACCACCCGGAGAACGTCCGGCACGCCGCCCGGGTGCGCGAGCACCTCACCGACGACGAGCGCCGCCGGACCGGCAACCACCTGTCGCCGGCGACCATGATGGTCGGCGCCCACTCCTTCTTCGCCGAGCACGAGCCCGACGCACTGGCCGAGGCGCACCGGCTCGGGCTGGTGGGGACGTGGCTCGGGCAGTGGTTCACCGGGCAGTCCGGGCTCGACTGCACCCAGGCGTCCTACACCGGCGCGTTCGACGTCTCGTCGTCCACCGGTGACTGGATGGACGGCGTGCTGGACCGGCTGGGAGTGCCCCGCGAGCTGCTGCCGCCGATCCGGCCGGCGCTGTCCGTCCTCGGCGCCCTGCGCCCCTTCGTCGCGGAGTCGCTCGGCCTCGCGGCGGACATCCCGGTGGTCGTCGGCTCCGCGGACACCCCGGCCGCCTCGTTCTGCCTCGGTGCCCGGCCCGGGGGGACGCCGCTGTTCATCATGGGGACGACCCACGTCGTCTCCAACTGCATCGGCGCCCCCGACACCCGGGCGCAGGCGCTCCAGCGGGCGGACGTCCGGCCGGGCCAGTGGCTGATCAACGGCGTCACGAACGGTGGCGACGCCCTGGCGATCGGCGCCCAGCTGCTCGGCTACGGCACCTCCGGCGGGTCGGTCCAGAGCCTCATCGAGGACGCCTGGGCCGCGACCCGCCGTGACGTCACCGACGCGCCCGTGTTCATCCCGCACGTGGTCGCCGAGCGCGGCCCCCTGTGGCTGGACCAGCCGCGGACCGCGCTGATCGGCATGGTCAGCGGCACCGGGCAGCGGCAGGCGGCCCGCGGGGCGCTCGAGGGCGTGCTGTTCGCCGACCGCATGATCATCGAGAGCTGCGTGTCACCGGATCAGGGACCGGTCCTGCTGTCCGGCGCCTTCGGGTCCGACGTCGCGGTCCCGCAGCTGCTCGCCGACATGCTCGACAAGGACATCCGCGTGGTCGACGAGGGTCACCTGCCGTCCATCGGGGCCGCGTCCATGGCGGTCGAGACGCTCGAGGGCCACGAGGTCCCCGGGCCCTCGTCCCGACTCGTGCACCCTCGTGCGTCCTGGCACGACGCCGTCGAGGACCGGTGGCAGCACTACCAGGAGCTGTGGCAGCTCGTGGTCGGCCGCCCGCCGCTGGCACCGCTGCGCACCCGACCGAGCCTCATCCCGGCCTGACCCACTGCCCGCAAGGAGCACGCCCGTGACCACTCCCCACCTGTACATCGCCCGCACCCTCACCGACGTCGCGATGGCGAGCCTCGCCGACGTCGGCCTGCCCGTCGTGACCGGCGACGAGGCACCGCCCGAGCGCGACCGCCTGCTGCACGACGTCGCCGGCGCAGCGGCCGCCGTCGTGACGCTCACCGAGCGGGTCGACGCCGAGTTCTTCGACGCCGCCGGCCCCCAGCTGCGCGTGGTCGCGAACGTCGCCGTCGGCTACGACAACATCGACGTCGCAGAGGCCGCCCGCCGCGGCGTGGTCGTCACCAACACCCCCGGCGTGCTCGACGACGCCACCGCCGACCACACGTTCGCGATGATCCTGGCGGTCACCCGGCGCGTGGTGGAGGCCGACCGGTTCGTCCGGTCCGGGGAGCCGTGGATCTGGGGGCCCCGCATGCTCGTGGGGCTGGACCTCAGCGCCGGCGCCACTCTCGGCATCGTCGGCCTCGGCCGCATCGGCCGGGCGGTGGCCCGGCGAGCCCAGGCGTTCTCCATGACCGTCCTCGCGCACGACCCGCACTACGCGCCGGGTGACAAGGTCGACGGGGTGACCATCGCGTCGCTGGACGACCTGCTCGCGACGTCGGACGTCGTCAGCCTGCACGTCCCGCTCATGGAGGCGACGCGGCACCTCATCGACGAGGCCGCGCTCGCCCGGATGAAGCCGACCGCCTACCTCATCAACGCGGCACGCGGCGGGATCGTCGACGAGTCCGCGCTCATCCCGGCCCTGCGTGACGGCCGGCTCGGCGGTGCGGCACTGGACACCTTCGAGGGAGAGCCCAAGGTGAACCCGGAGCTCGCGACCCTCGAGAACGTGGTCCTCCAGCCGCACATCGCCAGCGCCGGTGGCCGCACGCGGGACCGCATGTGCCTGCTGGCGCTCGACAACGTCCGCGACGTGCTCACCGGGCGGGAGGCCCGTACCGCGGTCATCCCCCGGTGACCCCGACGACGAAGCCCCGGCCAGCGACGAGCGCGGGGCGGGGCCTTGGCCGGTGTGACTATCCGAGTGCGCCCGAAGGGATTCGAACCCCCAACCTTCTGATCCGTAGGCGCCTGTTGAGTCCGCCCCGTGGCGCGTCACCGCTGCTCAGGCGAGGTATCGCAACGCGGTGGTCCTTGCCCGGGCGGTGCGGATGGACCGGGTTGCTGTCAGGCTTGCTGTCCCGGTGGACAGGCTGAGCCACCGACCCGTAGCGGAGCACGAGAGCGCGACGGAGGTCCGGGTCGAGGGTGACCGGAGGTCATCGCGCAGCGACGCCGTAGGCGCCCTTGATGCGGGCCGGAGTCGCGCGGATGCTCGGCGAAGGGGCGGCGGCGTAGGTGAGGCACGGGAGTCGAAGCACCCCGCAACTCCTTCCGCGTCAGGCCAGATCCCTGGTGCGGCGACGAGGCCGTCCACGCCCGTTGTCACGCAGGCGCCAGGGCCAGTCGTTGCTCGGTGTGGTCGGCCGCGGTCGTGAGCACGGCTAGGTGGGCTGGTCGGGCGCCAACGTGCGGCTTGACCCGGGCCGCCGGTCTCTGCTCACTACAGTAGAGACAAGCCGCCTAGCCGGAACAATATGTCCGGAAAGATGAGGAGTGTCGTGCCGCAAAAGAAGAAGACCGCCGCGAAAGGCTTGGAGGCTTCCCTTTGGGACGCCGCGACAACGCTCCGGTCCACCATGGAGCCCGGCGAATACAAGCACATCGTGTTGGGCCTGATCTTCCTGAAGTACGTTTCGGATGTCTTCGCCGTACGGCACGAAGAACTGCAGCGACTCGTCAACGACTCACAGAGCGACTACTTTATGCCGTCCCCAGAAGCTAAGCAGTCCGTGGTGGAGGATCGAGACGAGTACACAGCGCAAGGAGTGTTCTGGATTCCCGAAGGTCACCGGTGGGAAGAGCTGCGGCGACAAGCTAAGGCGAAGGACAAGCCGATTGGCGTACGCATCAATGAAGCGATGGCAGCGATCGAGCGCGAGAACGAATCGCTAAAGGGCGTACTTCCGAAGAATTATGCCAGGCAGGAGGTCACGTCGGAGATGCTCGGCGGCCTGGTCGACATCTTCTCCCGGGAAGATCTTGCCGCCGCAGAACATGTCGACCTCGACGTACTGGGCCGCGTTTACGAGTACTTCCTCGGGAACTTCGCCTCTGGAGAAGGAAAGCGCGGTGGACAGTACTACACGCCGCGATCCGTTGTGGCGCTGATGGTCGAGATGCTCGAGCCGTACCACGGCCGGGTCTACGACCCCGCCTGCGGCTCGGGCGGCATGTTCGTCCAGGCGGACAAGTTCGTAAGGGCCCACGGTGGAACACGCAACGACATATCCGTATTCGGGCAGGAGAGCGTAGCTACCACCTGGCGCCTCGCCAAGATGAATCTTGCACTCCGGGGTATCGACGCCAATCTCGGCAACGAGTGGGGCGACTCGTTCCACAACGACAAGCATCCCGACCTACGGGCCGACTTTGTCATCGCGAACCCGCCGTTCAATGACGACGATTGGCGCGGCGAACGACTGCGCAAGGACGCGCGATGGCAATACGGCACCCCTCCGGTCGGCAACGCCAACTTTGCTTGGATGCAGCACATGCTGCACCACCTCTCACCCGTCGGCACCATGGCGACTGTTCTGTCCAACATCTCGCTGTCATCAAAGCAGGGCGGCGAAGGAGAGATCCGTAAAACTCTGCTTGAAGCGGACCTAGTGGAGTGCATCGTTGCTTTACCACCCCAACTGTTCTTCGGAACACCGATCCCGTCTTGCCTTTGGTTCCTCACCAAAGACAAGACCGGACGGAAAAGTCGCAAACGAAAGGGCGAGGTCTTGTTCATCGACGCTCGCCGGCTCGGGCAGATGGTTTCGCGTCGCGTAAAGGAGTTCAGTAAGGAGGACGTTGCGCTAATTGCGGACACATACCATGCATGGCGAGGCACTCGTGACTCGGAGTACGCCGACGTACCGGGTTTCTGCGCGATGGCAAGCCTCACGGAAATTGAGAGCCGGGGACATGTCCTAACACCTGGGCGATACGTGGGGTCTGAGGAGGTGGAGCAGGACGACGAGCCGGTCGCAGACAAGATCGCCCGCCTCACCTTGGAGATTCGTGGAGGGTTCAAGGCGCGGGCCGAGCTTCAAGATGAAATCGTCTCGGGCCTTGACTCGTTGGTCGTGACGGAGTGAGCACTTGGAAAGTACTCCCGTTAGGCAAGGCAACAATTTCACTGGACTGGAAGCGCGTGCCAGTAAAGGCCTCCGAACGAGTCGCTGGCCCATATCCGTACTACGGCGCCTCGGGCATCGTGGATCACGTTGATGGCTTCCTGTTCGATGAACTCAGCCTGCTCGTGTCGGAGGATGGCGAAAATCTGCGGTCGCGAAAGACCCCAATTGCCTTCTTGGCTAACGGCAAGTATTGGGTCAACAACCACGCACACGTCCTGCGAGCAGCGACCGGGCACGACATCCGGTTCATCCATTACGCGATGCAGGTTACCGATATCTCGGGCTATCTCACCGGATCGACTCAACCAAAACTAACTGCCGGCTCCCTGGCAGAAATACCGCTCAACGCCCCGGCACTGGAAGAGCAACAACACATTGCGGACCTGTTGTCCGCGATGGACGGACTTATCGCGCAGAACCGCGCGCTTATCGATCACATGCGCACACTGGCGACGGAACTCGTGGGCCTTGCGACTCGCGACACAAGCCTCGGCTCGTTGTCGCGCCCCTACACCGGTAAGCAAATCAGGCCGCTCGGTCCGACGGAGCATTACTCTCTTCTCGCCTTCGACAACGAGGCCACACCGGATCTAGTAGACGGCGAATCTATCAAAAGTGGCAAGTTGCCGCTAAGTGAACCGATGGTACTCGTGTCACGTCTCAACCCGAAGACTGCGCGAAGTTGGATGGTGTATCCCGGCCCGGGGGCAGTTTGCTCGACGGAGTTTGTGCCACTGCTCGGGGATGAAGCTTCGGTTGAGGAAATATGGGCCGCCACCGCCCGCGATGACTTCTGGGATCAGATGAGGTCTCGAGTGACTGGGACAACGGGAAGTCACCAGCGTGTCGACCGCGAGGACGCGCTCTCTATCGCTGTTCCCGATGTGCGGACCCTGGCCGCACATGTCCGCGAGGAAGTCGTCAGACTGGTGCGAGGAATCCAACAACTACGTGAGGAGATCGAGAGCACCGTGCGCGCACGAGATGAACTGCTTCCTCACCTAGTTGCTGGCACAATTGAAATCGAGACAGTCGCATGAGGACAGGGATGATCGAAGACGACCTTGAGCAACTGGTGCTAGAGACGTTGTCAGACCTCGGCTGGGACACGGTTTACGGGCCAACGATCGCACCGCTCCTGGCGGATGAAGTAGCTGGACCGGGGCGCAATCCCGAGCGGCTCGACTACCGGGAGACCGTTCTGATCGGGCGCCTTCGCCAGGCGGTAGCTGACCTCAACCCGGACCTGCCAACCGAGGCGGTCGAAGACGTGATCCAAACGGTCACGCGAGCCGAATCGCCCGTGGTCGAGTCAGAGAACTGGCGGGCTTATCGGCTCCTGACCGACGGAGTCGCCGTTGAGTACCGTGACGCAGCGGGCGAGCTCGCCTCTACGCGGGCGCGCCTCGTCGACTGGGAAGATGTATCGAATAACGACACGATTGCAGTCAATCAGTTTACGATCGACGGGCCGAAGCGGCAGCGCCGCCCGGACATTGTTCTTTTCGTCAACGGTCTCCCAGTTGCGCTGTTCGAGTTAAAACGTCCCGGCAAACCGTACGCAAAGATTCAAGGCGCTTGGCGACAGGTGCAAACCTATAGGTCTCAGGTCCCCGACATCTTCGCATGGAACCAGGCCACAGTGATTTCCGATGGCATCCAGGCCCGCGTGGGGTCATTCTCTGCAGATTGGGAGCATTTCGCGCCCTGGAAGACCATTGACGGTGCAGGCCTTGCGAGCGCAGCACTACCTCAAATTGAGGTTCTTGTAGAAGGCCTGTTCCGCCAGGACGTCTTCTTCGACTGGGTTCGCAATTACATCGCCACCTATGGCGACGGGGAAAAGACCATCAAGAAAGTCGCCAAGTACCATCAGTACTGGGCGGTCCGCAAGGCCGTCGACTGCACCCTCCAAGCGGTCGCGGGCGACGGACGCATCGGCGTGGTCTGGCACACCCAGGGGTCCGGAAAGTCGTTAGAGATGGCGTTCTACGCGGGCCGCGTGATGACCCACCCCGAAATGCAAAATCCGACGATCTTGGTACTAACGGACCGCAACGACCTTGACGACCAACTCCTCGATGAAACGTTCGCGGCGAGCAAGTTGGGATCGCCACTTCCCGAGATGCCAGTTCAGGCCGGCTCCCGCGCGGAGTTGAAGGCAATCTTGGCGGGCCGATTGTCGGGTGGTATCGTCTTCTCGACAATTCAGAAATTCGGAGTGTCGCGCGAGGAGAAGGAGTCCGGTCGTGGCTTCCCCACGCTCTCCGAGCGCAGGAATATCGTTGTGCTCGTCGATGAAGCGCACCGATCGAACTACGACTTAATCGACGGATTCGCGCGCCACTTGCGGGACGCGCTCCCCAACGCATCGTTTATCGGGTTCACGGGAACCCCTATTGAGGAGAGCGACCGGTCAACACGGGCGATCTTCGGTGAATACATCGACACCTATGACATGACTCAAGCGCAGCAAGACGGTGCCACGGTTAAGGTGTATTACGAGCCGCGCCTCGCGAAAGTCGAACTCCCGGATGAGGTGCGAGACAGCCTGGACGACGAGTTCGTGAAGGCAGTCTCGGGGGCAGAAGAGGACCTCAGCGAAAGACTCAAGGGCCGCTGGGCACAGGTCGAGGCCATTGTTGGGTCGGACAAGCGCCTTCGACAGTTGGCCAGCGACATCGTGGACCACTGGGAAGGTCGCCGCGGAGTCCTGGCCGGGAAGGCGATGATCGTGACGATGTCCCGCCGCATCGCGGTGGAGCTACACGACCACATCGTCACACTCAGGCCCGAGTGGCATACAGATGACGACAAGACGGGCGTCATAAAGGTCGTTATGACGGGAGACGCCACGGACCCCGCCGAGTTCCAACCGCATATCCGCAGCAAGCGTGATCGTAACGCGATAAAGGACCGAGCGTGCGATCCGAACGATTCGCTGGAGTTAGTCATCGTCCGCGACTTGTGGCTGACCGGGTTCGATTCACCGCCCATGCACACGATGTACACCGACAAGCCGATGAAGGGCGCGTCGCTGATGCAGGCCATCACACGCGTCAATCGAACCTTTCGCGACAAGCCGGCAGGTCTGGTGGTCGACTATATTGGCATCGCCGAGGATCTCAAGAACGCACTCAAGACTTACACTCGGCGAGACCATGAGAACCGTGCTGCAGGCGATGACGTACGGGTCGAGGCAATACCCGCGCTACTGGTAGAGCATGATGTGATAGTTGGAATCCTCGCGGGCTTCGATTGGGCCACGATGCTTGCGGCCCATACCTCGAAGGCCTATCTACGCGCGATCGCCGCAACCGTCAACTACCTTTTGGAATCCGACCGTGGTGAGGACGACGAGGGTGGAGCTGGCGAGTTCGACTCGGAAGGCGAAGTGCCCAGTCTCAAGAAGCGGTTCATGGCGCATGTTGGACGGCTGACCCGACTGTTTCGCATCGTCTCGACATCCGAGGAGGCGACAACGATCCGCGATGATGTCGCATTCTTCGAAGCCGTTCGTTCATCCATCGCTAAGATCGAAGGCGTGGACCGTGAAGGGCCCGATACCGATGCTCAGGTAGAGACGGCGATCAAGCAACTTGTTAGTGAACATGTAGCGGGCACGGGTGTCATCGACCTGTATGGCGAAGCTGGTATGGAGCAGCCTGACCTGTCTGTCATCGACGACAAGTTCATGGCGCGCTTCCAAGAGTCGGACCAGAAGAACCTCCAGTTGGAGTTGCTGCGACGCCTGATCTCGAAGGAGTTGAGGGCTGTGGGTAGACGGAACGTGGTCGCAGAGCGCAAGTTTTCCGAAATGCTCTCGGACTCCATGAACCGCTACCAAAATCGAAGTCTGGACACCGCGCAGGTGGTGGCGGAACTGTTCGCGCTAGCTCAGGCACTTAAGAGCGAACAAGACCGCGGCGAAGCGACGGGACTCGACGAGGACGAGTTGGCCTTTTATGACGCTATTCGAACCAACGCGTCGGCAGTGAGCCTTCTCGAGGACACCGTGATGCGTCAGATCGCTCATGAACTGACGGAGATCGTGCGTCGCGACGCGAAGACGGACTGGAGCGTGAAGGAACAGGTTCGCGCCAAACTGCGATCGACTATCAAGCGTCTGCTGCTTCGGCACGGGTACCCGCCCGACAAGGAGCCGGCGGCGACCGACCTTATCTTGCGTCAGGCCGCTCTGGTCGCCTCCAAGCAGTGACCCTTCGCCCGAAATCTCGCCAACCGACTGGCTCGGCTGCGTGCACAGCCTCCGCGCGAGAGGTCACGGCCGAGGACGGCGCGCCAGCGCCGCCCGCAGGCCGTGCGCCGGCGGAGCCGGCGCCTTGATGTGAAAGAGGTCGACTCGGCAACCGGCGGATCACAGCGGATCACAGCGAGCTCACAGCGGGGCGTGGTCGGGCGAGTCACGGGGACACGTGTCCGGCGGCATGACCTTGCGCCCGGCAGGCAGTCGAGGTGCGTGGGATCGGCCGATTGGCGCCAAGCATGACGCGGGTGAGGTGTTCGCGAGACATAGGAGGCCGTCGTCAGCCATCATCGCGTAGCAGACACACCTACCGACTGGGGCATCGATGACCGAGCATGTCACGATCGAGGGCCACTCCTACGTCGTAAAGAGCGATCACCGAGACGGCACAGCGCTGAAGTCGCAGTGGACCGTCCCGGTCCCCGACGAGCACGAGGCGTTCCGGACCTCGGTCGTGAATTCGTGGCATCGCGCTGGAAGCGGTTGGGGCTTGCACCTCGATCAGGATTCCGTTGCCAAACTCGGCGAGAGCGCGCGGGCGTATGGCAGCGCGGCCGATCTCTACGTTGCTTTCTTTCAGCTGGGCGACATCTGCCACGGGTACCCTTCGGACCCGCTTCGCAGCAGCCGCGAGATCCCTCCGGCACATGTCCAGAGAGACTGGCTGGACCGCAACCTTTTGAGGCCAGCCACTGTGCGGAAGATCGGCAGAGGCCTTCGATGCAAGCCCTAGAGCTACGCATACCTGGGAACTACTGGGACTCCCTTCTGTATGACGGCGTCCTTTACCTATTCACGCGATCTGGCGAGATTAGGGCTCACAACTGGGACCAGCTGGTTGCGTCCGTCGCGTGGAGTGACGATACAAGGCCGCTAGCGATGCAGTTTCTAACGCGAGGGAAGGCGTGGTACTCGGCCGAACTGCAAGCGGTTCTACGAAGTCCCACGACAGCAGCCCATTTTGAGCGACTCGTGAGCGAGCTGACTAAAACGCGAAGGAGCGTCACACATGACGCCCTGCGAAAATCGCTCTCAAAGTCTGCGGCTTCGCCGCTATACCCGCATTCTGACGTCGAGACGTACGCGAACAACGTGTTCATGTCCGGACCGGAGGGCGTCTACCAGGGCGCACTCGGCACGAAGGTAGATTACGACTTCGCGAGAGTACTCGACGCGCCCGCGCTCCGCGTAGCGGCAAGTTACCGCAGGCTGGCCGTAGCTGCAGGCTCGGAGGGGCTTCTCGAGAAGCCTCTAGCGACTCGTCGACGGGACTACGAAGGGGACGATTCGCGGCTCCTTAGCGAGCGATATGCTCAGAGTTGCAGTTGGGCGCGTTTCGACGTCGTTGCAAGTTCTCACCGTGGGGATCTGGGATATCTTGTTGCTTTCACCAAGCCGGAGCGCGACCGAACCGCCCCAGACGAGGGCCGAGATCTGATCGGCGTGGTGAATGCCCGGGCGCTGTTCGATCGTCCGAGGGGCTATATGTTCGCAGCCGGTGATCAATTGATCCTTGTTCACGAGTCTGGTGTGGATCTCGAATCGTGGAACCCGTTCCGACGCAGGGAAGGGTATGGTGCGGACGTTGAGAGATCGGTAGTCGGGCGTCGTACGTTCTCCCGGAAGGGATTCACCCAAGGGGTACTCGACGCCGGCGGATCTGTTTTCGGCATCGTGGTCGAACATGACAACGACCTGGAAGTCCTTGCAAGCGATGGCACCTCAAAGCGACTACCCGAACCTGTCAACTGGCGATGCTTTCCACGGTCGGCCCGCTACGTGAACCACCTTCACGTCACCTACGACGACCATGTGCGGATCTACGCGTACGTACACGACTACTTCTTGCGTGGTGAGCGAGGGCCAGCGACCGGCAAGCCAAAGCAGGTTGTGCTCGCTTGATCGCGTCGTTTCGTTGTGCCGCCTCCGGTTGCCCTGCCCGACCGCGGCCCGGCCCGACGTGGCGCCCCGGTGAGTGATACTGGACTGGTGCCTCCTCTCATCCGTACGGTCCCTCCGGAGACCGAGCACACGCGCAGCTTCCGAACGCATGCCGCGTACCAGTCCGCTTTCCGCGCGCTCGCCTTCGGCGGGCGCTCGAGGGGTAGGGAGCACTACCTACCCGAGTTGGCCGAGCGGGCGGTAAGCGCGTTCAGTGGTCGGGTGAAGCCGCTGACGCCCGACAAGCTCGTAGATCTCAAGACGATCCGAGCGTGTCTTCATCGGGCCTGGGGCACGGAGGCCATCCTGTGCACGACTGTGGGATTGAGCAGTGGCGCCGATATGACGCGATTGACTCTCGCCTGGGGTTCAGTGCAGACCTACTACGCGAGTTATAACGCCGTGCAAGCCTTACAAGTCGCGAGTGGCAAAACTCGCACAGAGGAGCACCACCTAACTCAGCGGGAGAACGTCGACTTGTGGGTCAATCGTCGCCAGATGACCCTTGCGCCATGGTCGCTCGCCGCTGCAGAACCCGGGGCGAGGTTGACTTGCACTAGCGGCTTCCTGAACGGGCCTGGCCGGGCGTTGGACCTGTCTCTGCACCCTTGGGCGGTTCCAGTTCCGGGTCAGGAGTGGGACTTGGCCGGGAAGGCGCTTCGGTCGACAAGAGAGGATGCGGTCGAGGAGGCCTGGAAGCGCGAGCGCGAGCAGAAACGGAAGGCGCGTCGACGTGCCTGGACCACTGAAGAGGAGGCGCGCCTCGACGCTGGCCGGAAACCGCGAAAAGGCGGACCCCCCGCCGGTCTGCCGCAGTTGACACCCGCGGAGAAGTTGGACGTCCGACGCCGCGTTCGGCCTTTCACTCTACTGGACTACCTCTTCCGGCTGCGGATTAAGGCGAACTACATCGACGTTGATGTCTTTAGCCAAGGTCCCGACAGCGATCATGCCGCGACGGCTTTCGCTTGGGGGATGCAGGATCTGGTAAGCGCGACGCTCCTGGTCCACGAGATGAGGCTCAGCATGCTTCTCGGGCCTAAATGGGTGTTGGAGGAAGCCGACGGGTGGATTGCCGACCATAGAGGGCTGCCGGCATCTGAGGGCGTAGCCGCGCGACGCGCGATCCTGGCTGCCTTGTAAGCCGTCCGTCGGCGGGCGACACGTTGGTGGACAGCGTCGGGCGCCGACGAGTAGGTGCAGCTCCCCGTGCGGTGCATAGTTGTCGCATGGCAACGAACACGGGCGGCCGCGATGCGGTCGAGTGGGACGCGATGGTCGACACAGCGGTCAGGTTCCTGGAGGAGCAAGCTCGCCTGCGCCGGACGGTATCTTACACAGAGGTCAATAGTGCGATCGCTCGTCGCGGAGGTCATCGCGCGTTTGATTTTGATCATGACGGTGAGCGCGGCGCAATGGGCGAGTTGCTGGGTGACGTGACGCGGAAACGGTACGAAGCTTCGGGAGCGATGCTTTCGGCGATCGTTATTTATCTCAACGAGAATGACGCGGGCCCGGGCTTTTATCGCTTCGCTGCGACGCTCGGGCTGCTGCCGTCCGGAGCATCGAAAGATCAAAGATTGACCTTTTGGCTGGGCCAGGTGGGTCGCATCCATGACCACTACGAGCGTGGCCGGATCGTCGACTGAGTCGAGAGCGAAACCTTCAGCACCATGGGCTCATCACCTCTCTGGCTGGTCAGGACCAGACGACAGCGACGTGGTGGCACGGGTCGCGGGGACCAGCCGTGGGGCGTCCGTGGTCCTGCCCCGGAGGCAGGTCCTCGTCTTGGACACGGGGCTGTCGGCGCGACGCGTGCTCTTCTGGCTAGGGTTGCCTCATGGCTTCGGCCGAGTTGCGACGTGCAGTCGAAATTGCAAGCGAACAGCTGGCCGGCGTGGAGCCGCGGTGGACACACGTCCGGGCAGTGGGCGAGCGCGCGGAAGTCCTGTGTCGTGACCACGAGCTGCCCGACTATCTCGCGGCCGCGGCATGGCTGCACGACGTGGGCTACGGCGACGACATCGTTGCTACTGGGTTCCATCCACTGGACGGGGCCCGCTTCCTGCGGCGCATCGGCTCAGGAGACCCCGTGACGTCGCTTGTGGCGTACCACTCTGGACTCACGGCGTCGGTGGCGCCGTTCGAGCCGGCCGACCCACCGGTGTTGAAGTCGCTGCCCTTGGCGCGGGGAGAGGACGGGCAGGTCCACCGCGTGCGAATCCTTGGAGCGCACCTGCTGATCGTTGGAGCGACCGGGGCCGGGAAGGGGTCGGTGCTGTGGTCCCTGATCAGCGCCCTGGCCGCTGGGATCCGCGACCAACTGGTGCAGGTCTGGGCAATCGACCCCAAGGGCGGCATGGAACGGGCCGCCGGTGCTCCGTTATTCGCCCGGTTCGTCTACGGCGACACCCCCGACGGCGGAGACGACACCGGGTACGAGGTGCAGTTCGCCCAGGTCCTCGAGGACGCCGTCACCGTCATGCGCCGCCGGCAGTCCGCCCTGCGCGGCCGGGCCCGCCTGCACACCCCCACCACGGCGGAGCCGCTGATCGTGGTGATCATCGACGAGCTCGCGTCCCTGACCGCCTACATCAATGACCGGGACGCCAAGCGGCGCATCATCGCCGCCCTGTCCCTGCTGCTCTCGCAAGGCCGCGCGGTCGGGGTGTCAGTGGTGGGGGCGGTGCAGGACCCGCGCAAGGACATCATCTCGATGCGCGACCTGTTCCCCACCCGCATCCTGCTGCGGGTCACCGAACCCGAGCACGTCGCCCTCACCCTCGGCCAAGGGGCACGCGACCGTGGCGCCACCGCCGACCTCATCGACGACGCCACCCCCGGCGTTGCCTACATCGGCCAGGACGGCGTCCCCGAAGCCGCCCGCGTCCGCTTCACTCACGTCACCGACGACGACATCACCGCCCTGGTCCAGCAGTACGCGCCACGGGCGGCGCCCATGCTCCCGGGCGCGATCCCGGCGGTGGTCTGATGCCCACCCACGGACTGCCGGCTCGCTGGGACCGCTTGGGCCTCGACAGCGAGTGGATGCGACACGGTGCATGCCTGGCGCGGACCGACCTGCCGTGGACGGCCGACGCTCACCAGACCAGTTCGCCGAAACGGCGTGCGATGGCGGCTGTCTGCGCCGACTGCCCAGTCCTGACGCGATGCGCGGAGTTCGCTTCGCGCGCCCGGATGACAGGCGGCTTCTGGGCTGGCACGGCGCGCGATGAGCTGCTGGTGGCTCGGGTACAAGGACCGCTGGCTTCAGGCGACGTCGGCGGTGCCGCATGACCCGCGCGCCGCTCAGCATCACGGACGACGTCGTCCGCGCACTCGCGTTGGCGGAGGCGGTGTGTGTCCGGCCCGTCATGCGGTGAGTCACCGACCGTGCCAACGGAGCTACCACCACGGTGGCCATCCCCTGCGGCTCGACCCGAGACTCGAAGTGCCCGAGCTGTGCCGCGAAGGCCCGCCGGCTGCGGATGACCCAGTGCGCCGAGGGCTGGCACGCCGACGTCGAGCCGGTGCCGCTGGACAAGCCTTCGCCGACCGAGGCCTCGGCAAGCACGGACGACGATGACGAGGTCGACGTCGACGACGCGTCTGGACGCCAGACCCGATCCACCCGCCGTCGATCTGACGTTCCCGACCTGCCGACGCGTCCCGTCGAGAACCGCACGGTGGGGCAGGTCTTCGCCGCCCCGGACGGCAAGACCTACCGGCCCTCGATGTTCATCACGCTAACCCTGCCCTCGTACGGCAAGGTCCTCCCCGGCCGTGGCGTCCCGGCCGATCCACGCGCGTACCACTACCGGCGGGCAGCGCTGGACGCCCTGCACTTCTCCCAGCTCGTCGACCGGTGGGTGCAGAACCTGCGCCGCTGCGCGGGCTACAAGGTCCAGTACTTCGGCGCCGTCGAGGCCCAGCGCCGCCTCGCCCCGCACTTCCACGTCGCCGTCCGTGGTGCCATCCCGCGGGCCACAGTCCGGGCCGTCACCGAGGCGACCTACTTCCAGCTGTGGTGGCCCCCGATCGACCGTCCGGTGTACGTCCACCGCCAGCCGGTGTGGGACGGCCAGAGCTACCGCGATCCCGACAGCGGCTTCGCCCTGCCGACCTGGCAGCAGGCCATCGCAGCCCTCGAGGACGACCCCGTTGCCAAGCCGGCGCACGTGATGCGGCTGGGGCAGCAGGTCGACATCAAAGGCCTCATCGCGGGCACCCCGGACTCCGACCGCGCCGTGCGGTACTTGACCAAGTACCTCACCAAGGCCGTGGCCGAAACCTACGGCGATGGGGACGGCGCCGACGCGGCCTACGAGGCCCACATCGACCGCCTGCACGAGCAAGTCCGTTGGCTGCCGTGCTCGGAGGAGTGCGCGAACTGGCTGCGGTTCGGGGTCAAGCCCAAGAACGCCGGGCCCGGTCTCATGCCCGGGTGGTGCCCGTCCAAGGCGCACGACCGTGAGCACCTCGGCGTCGGTGGCCGCCGGGTGCTCGTCTCTCGCAGCTGGTCCGGCAAGACGCTCACGGAGCACAAGGCCGACCGGGCCGCCGTGGTTCGAGCTGCGTTGGAGGCCGCCGGTATCGCTCCCCCTGCCGCGGACCGGATGGCGGCGGAGACGCTCGATGAGGACGGGCGACCTCGCTTCATCTGGAGTGATGTGCCGGTGGCCTCCCTCGACTACGCGCGGATCGTCATGGCCACCGTGATCGAGGCACGACGTTGGCGCGCTCAGTACGACCGCGCAAAGGCCCTCACGGGCGGCGCCGATCCGCCTGTGGACAACGGTTCGGCAACCGGCCGGCCGATGTCGCTATCCGCTGCTGTCTGACGAAGGGAGGGAAGGCCATGGAGAAGCTCCTGCTGACCGTCGGTGAAGGGGCGGTCGTCCTGGGCGTCGGCAAGTCCCGCGTGTACGACCTCATGCGGCTCCGACAGCTGCGCAGCGTAAAGATCGGACGCTCACGAAGGGTGCCGGTGGACTGCCTGCGCGCGTACGTGGAGCGCATCGCAGCCGAGGATCACGAGGTGCTCCCGTGACGAGGCGTCGGAACGGTGAGGGGTCGGTCTACAAGCGATCCGACGGTCGCTGGACCGGCGCGACCTACGTGCTCAACGCCGACGGGGGACGTCAGCGGCGCCAGGTCTACGGCGCCACGCCCGCCGAAGTCGCGGAGAAGATCGCCGAACTCCGGGTCCGGACGGCCCAAAGTCTCCCGTCGGCCGCCAACCGGTCGACGGTTCGGACGTTCGGCGATCTGTGGCTGGCACAACTGCCCGGGTCAGGACTGAAGCCGGCGACCGTGAGCAACTACCGGTGGACGCTCGAGCGGTATGTGTACCCGGAGGTCGGCTCGGTCCGCCTGACGGCGTTGACGCCTCAGCACGTGCGCCAGGTGATGACCGCGGTGACTCGTCGAGGCGCCTCGGCGAGGACCGCGCAGCTCACCCGCGCCGTGCTCCGGTCGATGCTGGCTGACGCCGAGCGGGAGCAGGTCGTGCACCGCAACGTCGCCACACTGGTGCGCGGGCCGCGCGTCGAGCGGGTCGAGGTCGTCCCATGGTCCGCGCAGGAGGCAGCGAAGTTCCTGGCCTCCATGCGCGAGCACCGGCTCTACGCCCTGGTCGCGGTCGGCATCTCTCTCGGCCTGCGCAAGGGCGAGCTGCTGGCGCTGCGGTGGGACAACGTCGACCTCGACGGCGGGACCCTGCGCGTGGTGGAGACGGTGCAGCGCCTAGGCAAGGGGGTCGGCCTGGTCACGGGCACCCCCAAGACGGCACGGTCACGCCGAACGGTCCCGCTGCCGGAGGTCTGCCGGCACGCACTCCTCGAGCACTGGGAACTCCAGGACAAGGAGCGAGAGGCCGCCGGCGCCAGCTGGACCGAGCACGGCCTCGTCTTCACCACGCGCACCGGGACCGTGCTCGAGCCTCGCAACGTCAATCGGCTCCTCGACGAGCGCATCGCGGCAGCCGGACTCCGGCGAATCCGCTTCCACGACATGCGGCACACGTGCGCATCGCTGTTGCTCTCGCAGGGGGTCCCGGTGCGCGTCGTGATGGAGGTCCTTGGCCACTCGCAGATGGCCATCACGACGGACCTCTACGGGCACGTGATGCCGCCTGCGACCCGCGCCGCAGCGGCTGCCATGGACGAGGTGCTCGGCGGATAAAAGCGCAGGTCAGAGGCCTACCCGGGTGATGGGCTGCTGTCAGGGCTGCTGTCGGTGTCGCCGCAGCGGCCGACGGAATCGCCGTCCAAGCCGAAACCAGAACGGCCCCGGATCCGCGTTTCCGCAGGTCCGGGGCCAGTTCTGGTCGCTGTCTCAACGAGTGCGCCCGAAGGGATTCGAACCCCCAACCTTCTGATCCGTAGTCAGATGCTCTATCCGTTGAGCTACGGGCGCATGGCCTCACGGCCGGGTAGAACGATAGCGCCCCGCGGGCGCGGGCCCAAACCGGGCGGGTGGTCGGGCGGCGTGGGGTCGGTCACGCCGGCGTCACCGGGACGGGGGTCCGCCGGGACGAGAGCTCAACGCGGCGACACGCAGAAGGCCCCGGTTCCATGGGAACCGGGGCCCTGCGATGCGGAGACGGTGGGATTTGAACCCACGGAAGGGTTGCCCCTTCACGACCTTAGCAGGGTCGCGCACTAGACCTGGCTATGCGACGTCTCCAGGCCCGCACAGGCTACCTGCACGTCGGACCGGCTCGCAAAGCGCCCCGGACGCCCCGATCCGTTCCGCGGGAGGGGCAGTCGGGATAGGGTCGTGCGGCCCCGAGGAGGTCCATCGTGCCCATCACCGTCACCACCGTCCGCCCCGAGAACTGGGTGGAGTTCCGTGACATCCGGCTGCAGATGCTGGCCGACACCCCCATCGCCTTCGGCGAGACCCTGGCGCACGCCGAGGGGACCAACGAGGCCGGCTGGCTCGCGCGGATCGCCCGGGCCACCCAGCCCGACCGGACGGCCGTCGCCGCTGTGGACGAGACCGGACGCTGGGTCGGCACGATGAGCGCCTACCTCTCCGGGCCGGGCGTCGCCACGGTGGCCGCGGTCTGGGTCGCGCCCGAGCACCGTGGCGCCGGCGTCACCGACCAGCTCATGGACGCCCTCGTCGCCTGGGCCCGCGACACGGCTCACGCCACCGCGCTGCGCCTGACGGTGCACGAGCAGAACGCGCGTGCGGCCGCGTACTTCGAGCGTGTCGGCTTCCACGCCACCGGCGAGACGCAGCCGTACGAGCTCGAGCCCGGCGGCGACCTGCGGGTCATGCAGCGCGACCTGTAGACCTACCGGCACCGTCAGGCCCGTCCCTCACGACGGCGGCGCCCGTCCCCCTGGGACGCGGGAGTCACGGGCACGGTGCGGATCGGCTCCCGTCCGCGCCGCCGACTGCCCACACGCCGGCCGACCGCCTTGCTGGCACGCCACCGGGCGCGGTGTCGCCCACGCCGGGTGAGCGTCAGCCGCCACCCGGGACGACCCGGGCCGGTGCCCGGCGGTTCACCGCGCGGTGCGCAGGAGGATGGTCCCGTCCTCGGCCAGGACCTCCAGGCTCGCGATGTCGTCCCCGCGGACGGCGGTGGCGGCGTCGATCGTCAGCTCCTTGCCGGCGACGGCGTTCCAGGTCGCCACCTGCTGCTCCTGGCCGTCGGTGTCGCGGACGACGAGGGAGTACTCGGCGTCGCCCGCGGAGCCGTCGCCGCTGTCCGGGGGGTAGGCGCACTCGAGCTGGATCTTCGTCCCCCACGCCACCTCGCGCAGGCTCGCGTTGGCGGACAGGGCGGTCTCCACGGCCCGCACGAACTCGAGCTCCTCGGTCGGCTGCGGGGTCTGGGCAGCGGTCGGCGGGGTCTGCGCAGCGGGCGGCACGGGGTCGTCGTCGTCGAGGACGGCGATGAACCCGACGGTCACCGCTGCGGCACCCACGGCGACCGTCGTGAACCAGCGGGCCGTGCGCAGGCGCCGCTCCCGGCGCTCCTCCAGCTCGACGCGGTGCAGTGCACCGGCCAGCAGGGACGGCGGGGCGGGCGCCTCGAGGTCCACCAGCGCGCCGTCGGGCGCGTCGAGCGACTCCACCACCTCCACCGGCAGGCGGCGCAGCATCCCCGGCAGGCCGGCCAGCTCGGCGACGGAGCGGGCGCACGCGGCGCACCCCTGCAGGTGCTGCTCGTACTGGGAGCGCTCGAGCGGTGACAGCGCCCCGAGCAGGTAGGCGGCGTCGTCCATCTCGAACGGGTCGGACGACGCGGGCGTGTGGTTCATTCGATCACCCCCATCTCCTGCAGGACGAGCCGCAGGGCTCGCAGCGCGTAGTGCGTGCGTGACTTCACGGTGCCAGCCGGGACCCCGATCCGCTCGGCGGCGTCAGCCACCGACCGGCCGTGGAAGTAGCACTCGACCAGGACCTGCCGGTGGTCGGCGGACAGCCGCTGCAGCGCCTCGGCCACCAGCCAGGTCTGGAGCGCGCCGTCGGTCTCGTCGCGGGTGGCGGGCTCCGGCAGGTCGGCGGTCACCACCTCGAGCCGCGACCGGCTGGACCGCCACTCGTCGATGACCAGGTGCCGGGCGACCGTGAACAGCCACGCCTGCCGCTCGTCGGTCTCCGCCTCGAGTATCCGCGGCGACCTCCACGCACGCAGCAGCGTCTCCTGCACGACATCCTCCGCCCGGGCCCGGTCACCGGCAGTCAGCCGCAGGACGAACCGCCAGAGCGCGGGCCCGCACTGGGTGTGCAGGTCGCGCATCAGGTCCGCACGGCTGGCCGCCATGGTGCACCTCCTGATCTCACTACGACGGCGGGGCGCGGTTCGTTCACCGGACGGACCCCGCGCACGTCCGGCGTGACGCAGGTCACCGTAGGGCAGGCCACCCACCGCCATGGCGCGTTCGGGCGCGCGTCGGGGTCCGCCGGCGCGCCGCAGCGGACGACGAAGGCCCCGGTCCGGGCGGCACCGTGGGGTGCGCGCCCGGCCCGGGGCCCGTCGCGGCAGGTCGTGCCGCGGGTCAGTACCGGAAGGACCCGACCAGCACCTTCAGGTCGGACGACATGCGCGCCAGCTCGTCGACCGCGCGCTGCGACTCGCCCGCACCCTGCGTCGTGAGGGCCGCGGCGTCGGCGACGCCGGAGATGTTGACCGCGATCTCGCCGGAGCCGGACGCGGCCTCGCTGACGTTGCGGGTCATCTCGTTGGTGGTCGCGGTCTGCTCCTCGACGGCCGCGGCGATGGTCGCCTGGAAGTCGTTGATCGACGCGACGATGCTGGAGATGTTGCCGATCGCCTCGACCGCGCCGGTGGTGTCGGCCTGGATGGCCTGCACCCGGCGGGCGATGTCCTCGGTGGCCCGGGCGGTCTCCTGCGCGAGCTCCTTGACCTCCCCCGCGACGACGGCGAAGCCCTTGCCGGCCTCCCCCGCGCGGGCGGCCTCGATGGTCGCGTTCAGCGCCAGCAGGTTCGTCTGCTCCGCGATGGACGTGATCGCCTTGACGACCGTGCCGATCTCGCGGCTGGACTCGCCCAGGCGGCTGACCGTCGTGGTGGTCTCCTCGGCCGCGGACACGGCCTGGGCGGCGATGCGGGACGCCTCGCTGGCGTTGTGCGCGATCTCGCGGATCGACGCGCCCATCTCCTCGGTGCCGGCGGCGACCGTCTGGGTGTTGCGGGACACCTGCTCGGCGGCCGCGGAGACGACCCCGGCCTGCGCTGCCGTCTCCTCGGCACCCGACGCGATCTGCACCGACGTGGCGGCCAGCTCGGTCGCGGCACCCGCGAGCGAGTCGGAGGACGCGTCGATGGTGGACACCATGCTGCGCAGCGTGCTGAGGGCGTTGTCCAGGGCGACCCCCATCGTGCCGACCTCGTCACGGCTGGTGAGCCCGGCCGCGACCGTGAGGTCGCCGTTCTCGAGAGCCGTCACGCTGGCCCGCACCCGGTCGAGGCCGCGGACGATGGTCCGGGCCACGACGAGGCCGATCGCGAGGGCGACGGACAGGCCCACCACGAGCAGGACGATCGACGTCGTGCGGCTCTGCGCGTACTGCGCCTCGGACTCCTCGATGAGCTCGCGCGCCGTCTCCTTCTCGTTCTCCACGAGCGCCGTCAGGGCGTCCGACATGGTGGTGATCGCGTCGGCGGCCGCGCCGTCCCGGGCGGCCTCCCACGTGGCGATGTCGTTGGCGCGGCCCGCGGGCAGCAGCTCGTCGTGCAGGACGACGAGGTAGGCGTCCAAGCCCCTCTGGAAGTCGGCCAGCGCGGCGCGGTCCTCGGCGCCGGTGAGCATGGGCAGGTACGAGTCGACGGCCGCCGGCAGGCTCTCCTCGAGCTCGGCGATCTGGGTCTCGAACTTCGTCATCTCGGCGTCCTGCGTCGAGATCGCCTGGTTGGCGGCGCTCAGCCGCAGCGACAGCGTGTCGCGGCGCAGGCCGGCGGCCTTCTCCAGCCCGAGCACCTTGTCGTCGTACATCAGGTTGGTGCTGGCGTTCGACGCGCTCAGAGACGAGAGGCCGACGAGCCCCACGGTGGCGGCGACGACGGCGGCGACCAGGACGGCCGCGACGATCTTGGTCCGCACGCTCAGGTCGGCCAGCCGGGAGCGCCGCGGCGGCGTGGTGGTGGTCATGTGTGGGGTCTCCGGAGGTGGATCAGGGGGTCGGTGTCGACCCCCTGATCGGCCGGGACGCGCCGGAGTGAAGGAGCGGAGGGCGTGGGATTCGAACCCACGAGGACGGGGTTGTCCCGCCCCAACGGTTTTCAAGACCGTCTCTTTCGGCCGCTCAGACAGCCCTCCCGTGCGGGGACATCATGCCAGCACCGACCGCCGGTCCCGGGCCCACCGCCGATGCACGGACCTCGCGGGCCGGGCCTAGGGTCGTGGCCGTGCGAGCCGTCACCGTCCCGACCCCGGGGGGCCCCGAGGCCCTCGTCCCCACGACCGTGCCGGACCCGGTGCCCGGCCCCGGGCAGGTCCTGGTGTCCGTCGCCGCGGCGGGCGTCAACCGGGCCGACCTGCTGCAGCGGGCGGGGCACTACCCCTCACCGCCCGGGGCGCCGGACTGGCCGGGGCTGGAGGTGTCCGGCACGGTCGCCGCCGTGAGCCCGGACGTGGACGTCTGGGACGTCGGCGACGAGGTGTGCGCGCTGCTGGGCGGGGGTGGCTACGCGGAGCGTGTGGTCGTCGACGCCGCGCACGTGCTCCCGGTCCCGGACGGCGTCGGGCTCGTCGACGCCGCGGCGCTGCCGGAGGCGGTGTGCACCGCCTGGTCCAACCTGGTCGACGTCGGCCGGCTGCGCGCCGGTGAGCAGGTGCTCGTCCACGGCGGGTCGGGCGGCGTGGGGTCCGTCGCGATCCAGATCGGCGCGGCCCTCGGGGCGCGCGTGCTGACCACGGCCGGCGGTCCGGAACGCGCGGAGCGGTGCCGGACGCTCGGTGCCGCCGTGGCGATCGACCACCGCACCGAGGACCTCGCCGAGGCCGTGACCCGGGCCACCGACGGACGGGGCGTCGACGTCGTCCTGGACGTGCTGGGCGCCGGGGGCCTGGCGGCGAACCTCGCGTCGCTCGCGACCGGGGGCCGGCTCGTGGTGATCGGCACCCAGCGTGGACGCCGCGCCGAGATCGACCTGGGGCTCCTGATGAGCCGCCGCGCAGCGGTGCTCGGCACCACGCTGCGGGCGCGTCCGGGCGAGCAGAAGGCGGCCCTGGTGGCCGCCGTCCGCGAGCACGTCTGGCCGATGGTGGCCGACGGGCGCGTCCAGCCCGTCGTGCACGCGCGGGTCCCGCTGGACGACGCCGCCCGCGCGCACCGCATGCTCGACGCCGGTGAGGTGTTCGGCAAGCTCCTGCTCGTCCCCTGACGCCGCCCCGCGCCGCTGCGGCCCGGCGGCATCCGGGTGACCATGGGGCCATGACCCACGACCCGCAGGCCCCCCACCCGTCGCTCGCCGCCGGGCCCTCGGACCTGCCTCCGCACGTGCCGTCCGACGCGCCCGCCGGCGGCGGCGCGGCACCCCGGATCGTCGTCGTGGGTGCGGACGGCCGCCCCGCGGACGCGCCGTCCGCGGAGCCCGCCGCCGCCGGGCTCGAGCCGGGACTGCTCGTGGACCAGCCGACCAAGGTGATGCGGATCGGGACGATGGTCAAGCAGCTGCTCGAGGAGGTCCGCAGCGCCCCGCTCGACGAGGCGGCGCGGACGCGCCTGGCGGAGATCCACGCCCGATCCGTCCGCGAGCTCGAGGACGGCCTGTCCCCCGAGCTCGTCGAGGAGCTGCGCCGCATCACCCTCCCGCTCGATGACAGCGCGCCACCGTCGGACGCGGAGCTGCGGGTCGCGCACGCCCAGCTGGTCGGGTGGCTGGAGGGCCTGTTCCACGGGATCCAGACGGCCATGGTCGCCCAGCGGATGGCGTCCCAGGCGCAGCTCGCCCAGCTGCGTCATGCGCTGCCGCCCGGTCCCGGCGGCGGGGCCCCGGCCGGACCGGGGGCCTCGGGCGTAGCCGAGCCGGACGGCCGGCAGGCGCCCGGCCAGTACCTCTGAGTCGGGCGCACGCCGGACCCGGTCCCGCCACGGGCGGACCTGCGCAGCGGTGCTGCCTACGGCACGGGCGCCGCGGCCACCGCCGGCGCGGGCCGCCCGGACGTCAGCGCGATCGCACCCGACACCGCCAGCAGCCCGACGACGTCCAGCGGGTGGGGCCACTGGCGCAGCACGAGCGCGCCCACCAGCGCCGCCGTCGCCGGCAGCAGGGCGAGGAGCACCGCGAACGCCGCCGGACCGACCCGGCGCAGGACGACCTGGTCGATGGCGTACGGCACCGCGGACGACAGCACCCCGACGCCGAGCACCGCCAGCGCGAGACCGCCGTCGGACAGCACGGGCCCCGCGTCCGCGGCGAGGAACGGCGCGAAGACGACCGCGCCCGCGGCCATCGCCAGGGACAGCGACGTGACCCCCGAGCCGCCGATGGCGACGCGCCGGCCGAGCAGGATGTAGCCGGCCCAGCACACCGCCGACAGCAGGATCGCGACCAGCCCGACGACGACGTCGGCCCCCCCGCCACCGCTGACGGTGACCCCGGCGAGCAGCGCGACACCGGCCGCCGCCAGCACGATGCCGACCCGCTCGCGCCACCCCCGGCCGGCGACCGCCGCCACGCCGATGGGCCCGAGGAACTCGATCGCGACCGCGGTGCCCAGCGGCAGGTGGTCGATGGCGACGTAGAAGGCGACGTTCATCGCCGCCAGGACGGAGCCGAAGGCCGCCACGACCGCGAGGTCCCGGCGGGTCCAGCGCAACCGCCACGGCCGGCGCCAGGCGACCAGCACGAGCGCGGCGACCACCAGGCGCAGCCACGCGACCGTGGGGGCCGCCAGCACGCTGAACAGGCCGACGGCGATGGCGGCGCCCACGTACTGCGTGAGCCCGGACGCCACGAACAGCGCGGGTGCGGGCACCCGCGAGAGCCGTCCGTCCTCCACCGCTGCCCCTGTCCCGCACTGCGCTGCGGCCGGGCGTCGCCCCGGCCGCGGGGGCCGGTCGGGCCCCGACGCGGACGCTAGCCCACCCGTGCCCGACCGTGCCCGCCGCGCTCACCCGCGCCCACCCGTGCCCGCCGCCGGCGACCCGGTGAACCGCGAGCCGGGTCGGCGCGTGGAGAGGAGAGAGCACCGGGCGACGTCGATCCGATCGCGTGAAGAGGACGTGAGAGCCATGGACTCCACCACCGTCTCGTCGCTGCTGCGCGGCCTGACGGCCGCGGGCGTGCTGCTGTCGGCCTCGGTGCACCTGCAGCTGTGGGCGCAGGGGGTCCGGGTCGTCCCGGTGATCGGGGAGGCGTTCATCCTCAACGCGGTCGGTGGGCTGGTGCTGGCCCTGCTCGTGCTCACGTGGCGCAACCCGTTGCCGCTGCTCGGGGCGATCGGCTTCGGGCTGTCGACGCTCGCGGCGTTCGGGCTGTCGGTCACTGTGGGCCTCTTCGGGTTCCTCGAGCAGGCGGCCGGCGTCCCCCAGCTGCTGGCGGCCGCCTCGGAGGTCGCCGCGGTGGTCTTCGCGGCCGCAGCGCTCGTCGTCGAGCACCGTCACCCGCTGCCGCGCACGCCGTCGCGGCGGGAGGCGCACGGCGTCCTGAACACCTCTCCCGTGCACCGTGCGGCCGCCGCGGCGCCGGTGCACGACGACGCCCGGCGCAGCTGAGCCGACCGGCGGCGCCGGACGGGGGCGACGCCGGACGGGGGCGACGCCGGACGGGGGCGGCGCCGGCGACCTCGCGCCCCGTCCGCACCCGGACGCACGTCCGGGCGCCGAGGTCGGTGGACCTCGACGCCCGGACGTGCGGACCTGCGGGTGGGACGCGGTGCGCTCAGCCCTTGACGGACCCGGCCAGCAGACCGCGGACGAAGTAGCGCTGCAGGGACAGGAACACGATGACCGGCACGATCATCGCGACGAAGGCGCCCGAGGACAGCAGGTGCCACGTCTCGCCACGGTCACCGGCGAGGCCGGCGAGGCGGACGGTCAGCGGTGCGACCTGCTGCTGGGAGCCGAACACGAGCGAGACGAGCAGGTCGTTCCAGACCCAGAGGAACTGGAAGATCGCGAACGCCGCGACCGCGGGCACCAGCAGCGGCATGAGGACCCGGAAGAAGATCTGCACGTGACCTGCGCCGTCGACGCGGGCCGCCTCCACCAGGGACGGCGGGATGTCCTTCATGAAGTTGTGCAGCAGGAAGATCGCCAGCGGCAGGGCGAAGATCGAGTGCGAGAGCCACACCGCCCAGAACGACCCGGCCAGGTCCCACCGCACGTACTGGGTGAGCAGCGGGATCATCGTGATCTGGATCGGCACGATCTGGAGCGCGAACACCGCGACGAAGAGGATGTTGCGGCCCTTGAAGTCGATCCACGCGAACGCGTAGGCCGCGAGCAGCGCGATGCTGATCGGGATGATGACCGCGGGGATCGTCACGACGACGGAGTTCAGCACGTACTGCGCCAGGCTCGTCTCGCTCCCGAACAGCACCTCCCGGTAGTTCTCGAGCGTCACCCGGGGGGCGGCGAAGAAGTTCCACCAGCCGTTGGCCCGGATGTCCTGGACGGGCCGGAACGAGGTGACGAAGAGACCGAGCGTCGGGACCGTCCAGGCGATCGCGATGAGGATCGCCAGCCCGGAGGCCCACGGCGAGCTGAGCTTGTTCCTCGCCCGCTCGGCGCGCGCCTCGACGGCCCGTCCGCGTCCGGGCGGCCGCCCGCCGGTGACCTCGCCGGGGTCGGTCGGCGTCGCGAACGCCTGCGGGGGTGCCGGGTTCGTGGTCATCGGATCTCCTCGGACAGGCGCAGCTGACGGACGTTGTAGATGACCACCGGGATGACGATGAGGAACAGGATCACGGCCAGGGCCGCACCCATCCCGCCGTTCCCCTGCACGAAGCTCTGCGAGTAGAACTCGTTGGCGACGACCGACGTGCCGAAGTTCCCGCCGGTCATGGTGCGGACGATGTCGAAGACCTTCAGCGTCGTCATCGCGATGGTGGTGAGCACCACGACGAGCGCCGGGCGGATGCTCGGCACCGTGATGTAGCGGAACATCTGGACGCCCTTGAGGCCGTCCAGCCGCGCCGCCTCCACGATGTCGTCCGGGATCGCCTTGATGGCGGCCGACAGGATCGTCATCGCGAACCCAGCCTGGATCCAGATGAGGACCGCGATGAGGAAGACGTTGTTCCAGGGCGCGTTGACCAGGAACTGGTACGGCTCGAGCCCCAGGCCCACGAGGATCTGGTTCGCGAGACCGGTCTGCGCGCGGGCGGCGTCACGGAACTCGTAGACGAACCGCCAGATGATCGACGCGCCCACCAGCGAGATCGCCATCGGCAGGAAGATCAGCGCCTTGGCCGCCTTCTCGAATCGGGTGCGGTCCACCAGGACCGCGTAGACCAGCCCGAAGAACGTCGCGAGCGTCGGGACCAGCAGCACCCACAGCGCGGTGTTGCGCAGCACCACCTGGAACTCCGGCTGGACGAACGCGGTGACGTAGTTGTCCAGCCCGACGAACTCCTGGCCGTTGCGGTTGAAGAACGACTGGTACGCCGTGCGCAGCGCCGGGTACACGAGCCCGAACGCCAGTGCCAGCAGGGCCGGCCCCGCGAACGCGGCCGTGACCAGCCAGTTCGGCACCCGCTTGGGGCGGTCGACCGCCAGCAGGATCGCTCCCATCACCACGACGAAGAGCACGATCGCCACGAGCATGAGCAACAGCTTGTGGACGGGGGTCTCGGCGTCGAGCAGGAAGCCCGATATCTGCTCCCAGAAGTACTCGACCCACAGCCGGATGTTCTCCACGATCTCAACCTCCCAGTCGGGTTCCCTCGCGCCGTTGCGAGCTCACCGGTCATCAGGTCGGCACCGGACCTCACCGTGCACCCTGCGGGGCGGCGGGACAAGCACCGTCAGGACCCAGGCAGCGGGAGTCCCCGTCCAGGGGGACCCCCGCTGCCGACGTGCGGTTCAGCCGGTCACTCGGGCCAGGAGCCCTCGATGAACGTCAGCACCTCGTCCTCCGTGGCGGACGGGTTGCTCAGCCAGTTCGTCATGCCCTCCCAGAAGGAGCCGGCGCCCACCGGACCGGGCATGAGGTCGGAGGCGTCGAACCGGAAGGTGTACTCGTCGCTCGCGAGCAGCTCGTTGGAGAGCCGGTCGATCGGCGACTGCAGCAGCTCGGGGTCGAGCCCGCTGTTGGCGGACACCCAGCCGGCGTTGGAGACCTCGGCCTTGTCGTTCGCCCACACGTCGCTCGCGAGGTAGGTGTGGAAGGCGTTGACCTCGGGACGGTCCTCGAAGGACACGACGAACTCGCCACCACCGAGCAGCGGCTTCTCCTCCGACGCGCTGGGCAGGTAGAACGCGAAGACGTCGCCGTCCTCGCCGATCTCGACGTCCTCACGGACCTGCTGCCAGTTCACGCCGTAGAAGTTCGCGGCGCGGTGCATCCAGCACTGACCCTCGAGGATCGGGAAGCCGCCCGCGTCCCAGGCCGTGTTCGCGATGCTGGACACGTCACCCAGGCCGCCGTTGACGTAGTCCGGGTTGCGCAGGATCTCGCCGGTGGCCTCGAGCGCGCTGACGATCTGTGGGTCGTTGAACGGGATCTCGTGGGCGAACCACTGGTCGTAGACCTCGGTGCCCGCGGTCCGCAGGACGACGTCCTCGAGCCAGTCGGTCGCCGGCCAGCCGGTGGCGTCACCCGAGGCGATGCCCGCGCACCACGGCTTGGTGTCCGGGTGGTCGGCCACGATCTGGTCGGACAGCGCGATCAGGTCGTCCCAGGTCTGCGGGATCTCGTAGCCGGCCTCCTCGAACATGGCCGGGGAGTACCAGACGAAGGACTTCGCGTTGGCGCCGAGCGGGGAGCCGTACAGCTCGCCGTTGACCGTGCCGTACTCGCGCCACTCCTCGGTGAAGAACTCGTCGACCTTCTCCGAGACCTCCTCCGACGCCGGCTGGATGGCGTCCGGGAAGTCGTTGACCAGGCGCTGGAGCAGACCCGGCTGGGGGATGTAGGCGATGTCCGGAGCGCTGCCGGACTGGATGCGGACGGCGATCTGCGCCTCGAACTCGTCGGACGCCTCGTAGCTGATCTCCGAGCCGGTGCAGCGCTCGTACTCCTCGTAGGAGGCCTCCTGGGCCTCGGCCTCGTCACCGGTGATGGTCGTGTAGACCTCCACCTCGGTGCCGTCGAGGTCGCCCATCTCGATGAACTGCTGGTAGTCCTCGCAGCCCTCGGCGGCCTCGCCGCCGCCGGCCGCGCCCGCGCCCTCCTCCGAGCCGGGAGGGCCCGAGCACGCGGCCAGGGCGAGGGCCAGGCCGAGCCCGCTCGCGATCGCCGCGGAGCGGCGCTTCCTGTACATCGACATCAGGTGTCCTCCACCTCGTTGTGGTCCGGGCATGGGTCGTCCACGGGCCGCTTTACCGTCCGGCACATGCAAGCGCTTACATCCGGGGGCCGCAAGCCATGACACGGCGCGACCCGGTAACGATTCCGTCACGCCGTCGCCACGGTGCGGGGCCGCCCGGTGGAGCCGCGCTCGACCAGGGTCGTCGGGTAGACGACGGACGCGGGCGGCGGACCGCCGGCGATCATGCCCAGCAGCAGGCTCGCCGCCGCGGCGCCCTGCTCCAGAGCGGGCTGCCGCATGGTGGTGAGCCCGACCAGCTCGCCCAGCTCGTGCCCGTCGACGCCGATGACCGACACGTCCTGCGGCACCCGCAGCCCGAGGTCCCGGGCGGCCAGCATGACGCCCATCGCCATCTCGTCGGACGCGGCGAACACCGCCGTGACGTCGGGGCAGCGCGTCAGCAGCGCGTGCGCGGACTCGCGCCCACCCTGGACGTCGAAGTGACCGTGGACCTCCAGCGCCGGGTCGGGGTCGACCCCGGCGGCGGCCATCGCCGCGGCCCAGCCCTCGCGGCGGGCGACCGGAGGGGAGAGCGGGCTCACGTCGTCGGGCGAGCCGGTGACGTGACCGATGCGGCGGTGCCCGAGCCCGAGCAGGTGCTCGGTCGCCTCGCGACCCGTGCCCAGGTCGTCCAGCCGGACGGTCACCCGCCCGTCGACGCCCGTGCCGATGAAGATCATCGGGTGGCCCAGCGCGTGCAGGGCGTCGACCTCGACGGCGTGCAGCGGCAGCCCGACCACGAGGATGCCGTCCACCCGCCGGCGGAGCACGTCCGGGTCCACCCGGCGCCGCGGCGCGTACCGGGACACCTCGAACGTGTAGAGCAGGGCGTCGAAGCCCTGCGTGCGCAGCGCGCGCTCGGCGCCCTCGATCACGTTGGAGAAGAACCAGCGGGTGACCCACGGCGTGAGCAGCCCGATCGTGCGGGTGCGCCCCGAGGCCAGCGACGCGGCCGACGGCGAGGCGACGTACCCGAGCAGGAGGGCGGCCTCCTGCACGCGGCGGCGCGTGGTCTCCGAGACGTTGGGCAGGCCTCGCAGGGCTCGCGAGACCGTCGCCGTGGACACCCCCGCGGCCCGGGCAACCTCGTCGATGCCATGCGCCACGGTGCGGATCGTGCCACCGGCCGACGGCGGGGGTCCACCGCCGGGCCGGCTGGGACCTGCCGGTTCGTCCGGCCGGCCCGACCCGGCCGTCAGTCCAGGAGGCTGCGCAGGACGGCCACGACGCCGTCGTCCTCGATGGTGCCGGTCACCTCGTCCGCCACCGCACGGACCGACTCGGGTGCGTGGCCCATGGCGACCCCGAGCGCCGCCCACTCGAGCATGGCCAGGTCGTTGCGACCGTCGCCGACGGCGACCGTGCGCGACGGCTGGACGTCCATCGCGCGGCGCAGGTCCTCCAGGGCGCTGGCCTTGGTGACCCCGTGCGGCGCGACGTCCATCCAGGCGGTCCAGCCGATCGCGTAGGTGACGTCCTCCAGGCCCATGCGGTGCACGAGCCGGTGGAACTCCTCGCTGGTGTGCCCGGGGCTGCGGACGATGAGCCGGGTGACGTGCCGCGACGCGAGGTCGTCCACGCTCACCACGCTGTGCACGCCGGCCAGCTCGCCCGCGGGGAACGCCGCGTTCATGCGGAACCCGACGCCGACCTCCTCCACCGCGAACAGCGCGTCCGGCATGGCGGCGTGCATGAGCCGCAGCGCGGGCCCGGGGTCGAACGTGATGACCTCGGTGGTCGTGCAGCCGCCGGGCTGCCGCGGGTCCAGGCGCGCGGTGACGGAGCCGTTGGAGCAGACCACCCACCCCTCGGTGATGCCGAGCTCGTGGGCGACGGGGACCGTCGCGTGCAGGGACCGGCCGGTGGACAGCACCACGTGCGCCCCGGCCTCCCGGACGGCGGCCACCGCGGCACGGGTCGCGTCGCTGATCCGCTCGTCGTAGGTCATCAGCGTGCCGTCGATGTCCAGGGCGACCAGCAGGGGCCCGTGGCCGACGAGGCCCGCGCGGCTCAGGGCGTCCTCGCCGACGGCGGCCGGCCGGCGGGCGGGGGCGCCCGCGCCGGCCCCGGCCGCCTGGTCGCCGCCCGTGGAGCCGCCCGTCGTGCCACCCGTCGTGCCACCCGCCGCCGTGCTCATCGCGTCACCGGCTCCAGGACCTCGAGGCCGCCGAGGTAGCCGCGCAGGCCCTCGGGGACCCGCACGGAGCCGTCCGGCAGCTGGTGGTTCTCCAGGATCGCGACGATCCAGCGGGTCGTGGCGAGCGTGCCGTTGAGGGTCGCCACCGGGCGGGTCTCCCCGGTGGCGGTCCGCTCGCGGATGCCGAGCCGGCGGGCCTGGAACGTCGTGCAGTTGGAGGTGGAGGTGAGCTCCAGGAACCGCTGCTGGGTGGGCAGCCAGGCCTCGCAGTCGAACTTGCGGGCCGCGCTGCTGCCCAGGTCGCCCGCCGCGGTGTCGATCACCCGGTAGGGCAGCTCGGCCCGCTGCAGCATGGCCTCCTCCCAGCCGAGCAGGCGCTCGTGCTCGGAGGCTGCTTCCTCAGCCGGGCAGAAGCTGAACATCTCCACCTTGTGGAACTGGTGCACGCGGATGATCCCGCGGGTGTCCTTGCCGTACGAGCCGGCCTCGCGCCGGTAGCAGGCCGACCACCCGGCGTACCGGCGCGGCCCGCCGGACAGGTCGAGGATCTCGTCGGCGTGGTACCCGGCCAGGGCCACCTCGCTGGTCCCGGTGAGGTACAGGTCGTCCGCCTCGAGCCGGTAGACCTCGTCGGCGTGCGCCCCGAGGAAGCCGGTCCCCGCCATGACCTCGGGCTTGACCAGGGTCGGCGTGATCATCGGCGTGAAGCCGGCCGCGAGCGCCTGGTCGACCGCCGCGTTCAGCAGCGCGAGCTCGAGCCGGGCGCCGATCCCGGTGAGGAAGTAGAAGCGCGAGCCGGACACCTTCGCGCCGCGCTCGGTGTCGATCGCCCCGAGCAGCTCGCCGAGCTCCAGGTGGTCGCGCGGGGTGAAGCCCTCCGCGGCGAAGTCGCGGCGGGTGCCCTCCTCACGCAGGACGACGTAGTCGTCCTCGCCACCCGCGGGGACGCCGTCGGCCACGACGTTCGCGATCCGCCGCGCCGTGTCGGTGAGCGCGGCCTCGGCGGTGGCGGCGTCGGCCTGGCGCGCCTTGACGTCCTGCGCGAGCTGCTTGGTGCGCGCGAGCAGCTCCGCCTTCTCGGTGCCCTGGGCGGACGCCACCCGCTTGCCCAGCGCCTTCTGCTCCGCGCGCAGCTGCTCGAAGTCCGTCAGCGCGGACCGGCGGCGCGTGTCGGCGTCCAGGACGGCGTCGACCAGGGACGGGTCGTCACCGCGCGCACGCTGGCTGGCACGGACGAGGTCGGGGTTCTCGCGGAGCTCGCGCAGGTCGATCACCCCCCGAGGGTAACGATCCCGGCCGGGGGGCACGCGCCCCGGACCTCGTCGGACCGGTGCCCGGCTCTGGTGGCAGGCAGGCGGCAGGCAGGCGGCAGACAGGCGGCAGGCAGGCGGCAGGCAGGCGGCGGGCGAGCGGGCGGCAGGCAGGTGGCGGGCACGGGCGGGGCCCGTGGGGCTGCTGTGACGCCGCTCTCGCCGGGGACCGCCGCCCGACACCTCGCCGGGTTGTTCCGTACGGTGTCCGCCATGGTGTGGTCGGAGTGGCTCAGCGTCGTCGCCGTGCTCCTGGCGACCACCGCCGTGGCCCTCTCGGTCGTCGCACTGCGCCGGACCCGCCCTGCGCGCCGGATCCCCGCCGTCCCGGTCGTCGCCGTCGAGCCGCCCGCCACCGCCACCGAGCCGCTGCCCTCGACGCACGCGACCCAGATCGCGTTCGTGTGCAACCCCAGCAAGCCGGGCGCCGCCGAGCTGCGCGACGCGGCGATCCAGGCCTGCGCGTCGCGCTACATGCCCGAGCCGATGTGGTTCGAGACCACGGTCGACGACCCGGGCGTCGGGCAGGCCCGCGAGGCCGTGCGACGCGGGGCGACGACGGTCGTGGCGGTCGGCGGCGACGGGACCGTGCGCGCCGTCGCCGAGGCGCTGGCCGGCAGCGACGTCTCCATGGGCCTCGTCCCGCTGGGGACGGGGAACCTGCTGGCCCGCAACCTCGACCTGCCGCTGACCGACATCGACGCCCTGCTGCGGATCGCGATCACCGGACCGGCCCGCGCGATCGACGTCGGCTGGCTGCGGGTGGAGCGTTACGAGGACACGGTCTCGGACGACATCGCGGAGGCCGCCGACGACGTGCCGGGCGCGTCCGGCGGCCGGGTCGGGGCCGCACCCTCGCGCGGGGCGGGTGCGCCGACGCGCGACCACATCTTCCTGGTCATCGCCGGCCTCGGGTTCGACGCCGCGGTCATGGGCGACACCGACGAGGACCTCAAGGCGAAGGTGGGCTGGATCGCGTACTGGTTCGCCGGGTTCCGGCACCTCAACGGGCGCCGCATGAGGCTGCGGGTCGCGGTCGACGGCGGCCCGGCGCAGCCGGTGCGGCTGCGGAGCCTGCTGGTCGGCAACTGCGGCAAGCTCCCCGGCGGCATCACACTGCTGCCCGACGCCGTGATCGACGACGGCGTCCTGGACCTCGCGGCGATCGACACGCGCGGCGGGATCGCCGGCTGGACGCAGCTCGTCGGCGAGGTCGCGCTGCAGGGCATCGGCCTGCGCAACGACCTGCCGGGCAAGATCGGCCGGATCGACCACTCCCGCTGCCGGACGGTCCGGGTCGTCGCCGACGGCGTGGAGCAGATCCAGGTCGACGGCGACAACATCGGCCAGGCGTTCGAGGTCAGCGCGCGCGTGGATCCCGGCGCGCTCCAGGTGCGCTCGGCGACCGTCCCGGCGACCGCGGCAGCCTGACCCGACGTCGGGCGGGGCCGCGCCCCGCTCGCCCGACCTGCCCCGCCCCCGGGCACCTCCGCCCGCCCGGGCGCGGGGTCACCGGCCGGCGTCGCGTCAGTGCGCGCGCCCCTCCCGCAGGGCGCTGACCCAGTCGCGGGCACCGGCGAAGTCGGCGTCGGCGGTGCCCGGACGCACGTCCGCCGCCGTGCCGTCGGCCCGCGGGTACGACCCCAGGAACCGCACGTGCGGGCAGACCCGGTGCAGACCCATCAGCGCCTCCGCGACCCGCTCCTCGGCGATGTGCCCCTCGGCGTCGATGGAGAACGAGTACCGGCCCAGCAGGTCCCCGATGGGCCGGGACTCGATCCGGGACAGGTTCACGCCGCGCGCGGCGAACTGCTCGAGCATCTCCAGCAGCGCCCCGGCGTCGTTGCTCGGCAGGTGCACGACCAGCGACGTCTTGTCCGACCCGGTCGGCGCCGGCACCTGGCCCGGGCGCCCGACGACGACGAACCGGGTCACCGCGCGCTCGTTGTCGGCGACGTGCTCGGCGAGCACCTCCAGGCCGTAGAGCTCGGCGGTCAGCGGGGCGACGAGCGCGGCGTCGAAGCCGGGCTCCAGGTGCGACCCCGAGCCGCCGCCGGCCAGCAGCGCACCGGCCGCCGCGGTCGACGTGGCCGGCACGTGCACCGCGCGGGGCAGGTTCGCGTTGATCCAGCGCCGGCACTGCGCCCACGCGTGCGGGTGCGTGGAGATCCGGGTGACGTCCGTCAGGCGGGTGCCGGGACGTCCGGCGAGCACGAACGTGATCGGGACCAGGACCTCGCGCAGCAGCACCAGCGACAGCCCGGTGGCGAGCGTGTCCAGGGTGGCGGTCACCCCGCCCTCTACCGAGTTCTCGATCGGGACGACGGCGAAGTCGGCCCGCTCGGCGCGCACCGACTCCAGGGCGGACACGACGTCGATCTGCGGCAGGTACTGCGCGTCGCCGGGTGCGGCGACCTGGCGCAGCGCCGCCTCCGTGAACGTCCCGGCGGGGCCCAGGTAGGCGTAGCGGGGCGGTGGGGTCGCGGACACTGCGGGTGCTCCTTCGCCGGGGGTGCGCGGGACGCACTGAGGGGCCGCGGCCGGGGACGGCGCGAGGCGGCCCCGAGCCTAGTGCGCCACCGCCGGGGCCCCGTGGGGCGCCCGTACGCTGGTGGGATGCCTGGTCGGTCGCTGCTCACCCGTGCGCTGCGCGCCGGACCGGCGCGGGTCGGCGTGCGGGCCAGGGTGCGGGACCTGGTGCGCACGGCGGCGCTCGCCGCTGCCCTCGCCGTGGTGCCGGCAGCGGGGTCGGCGACGGCCGCCGGGGCCGCCGGACCGGCACCGGGTGACGCCGCCTCGGTGGAGGCGGCAGGCCCCGGCCGTGCGGTGACCGTGGCCGAGCCGGACGAGCGCCGCGTCGTCGTCGTCGGGGTCACCGGGCTGCGCTGGGACGACGTCGGCGCGCTGACGACCCCGGCGCTGTGGGGGCTGGCGCAGGACGGGACGGTCGGCACGGTCGCGGCCCGCAGCATCCGCTCGTCGGCGTGCCCGGCCGACGGCTGGCTCGCGCTGTCCGCGGGCGCCCGGTCGGCGGACCTGCCGGGCGAGGCGCCCGGCGAGTGCCGTCGGCTGCGGCTGCCCCCGGTCGGCGAGCCGGTGCCCGGCTGGGCCGACTACCTGCAGTCCGCCGACGAGGAGGACTTCGACGCCCGGCCGGGTGTGCTCGGGCAGGCGGTGCGGGACGCCGGCGTGACCGCGACCGGGTTCGGCGGCGGGGCGGCGATCGCCCTGGCCGGACCGGACGGGCTGCCCGTGGGGGACCTCGCCCCCCTGCCGGGCGCCGGGACGCTCGGGGACCGGGTCGGCGAGGCCCTGACGACGTCCGAGCTTGTCGTGCTCGACGCCGGTGCGGTCCGCGACCCCGGGCACGCCCTGGTCGACCGTGCGGCGTCCGGGATCGACGAGGACGGCGACGGTCTGCCGGACCCGGACGCCGAGCCGGTCCCCGAACCGCCCGCCGGCGAGGAGGCGGACCTCACCGCACCGGACGCGGTCACCGAGCCGAGCCGCCTGGACCAGGTCCGCGCGGTCGACGCCCACCTCGGGGCGGTCCTGGCCGCCGTGGCGGCCGCCGACCACGACACGACCGTCGTGGTCGCCTCCCTGGCCGACTCCGGCCCGTCCCCGCACCTGCAGCTCGCCGCGGCGCTCGGCCCCGGCGCGACGCAGGACGCCGCGCCGTTCGCCGGCGGCCTGCTCTCCTCGCGCTCGACCCGGCAGCCCGGGTTCGTCATGACCACCGACCTGGCCCCGACGGTCCTCACGGCGCTGGGTGCCCGGGACCGCGCGCCCGAGGGTGCGCTCGTCGGCTCACCGGTCTCGCTCGTCCCCGGGCCGGCGACCGCGGACGGGCGGGTCGCGGCGATGGTGGACGAGGACCGGCACGCGTGGGCGGTGCGCCCCCTCGTCGGGCCCTTCTTCGGCGTGCTCATCCTGGCCAACCTCGTGCTGTACGCCCTGGTGACCCTCGGCCTCAACGGTGCGGTGCTGGAGAGCCTGGGCAGCGGGCTGAACCGCGTGCTCCCGGGACGGCCGGGCCGCGGGGTCGCCGGCGCCCTGCGCAGCCGGCCGGGGCCCATGCTGTCCGGCCTGCGGGTGGCCGGTGTGGCGGTCGCCTCCGTGCCGGTGTCCACGTTCCTGGCCAACCTGGTGCCCTGGTGGCGCGCGCAGCCGCCGTCGACCGTGCTCGCCGCGCTGGTGGTGGCGTGGGTGGCCGCGGTCACCGGCCTGGCCCTGCTGCCGCGGTGGAAGCGCTGGCTGCTCGGGCCGCTCGGCGTCGTCGCCGCGGTCACCGCGGTGGTCGTCGCGGCCGACGTCGTCACCGGCGGGCGCCTGCAGATCTCCTCGCTCATGGGCGTCCAGCCGCTGGTCGGCGCGCGCTTCTACGGGTTCAACAACCAGGCGTTCGCCCTGTTCGCAGCCACCACCGTGCTGCTCGCGGCCGCACTGGCCAACCCGCTCGTGCAGCGGGGCCGACGGCGCCAGGCGGCGGCACTGGTCGCGGTCGTGGGCGTGGTCGCCACCGTGCTGGACGGCATGCCGGGCCTGGGCAGCGACTTCGGTGGCCCGCCCGCACTCGTCCCCGGCTTCGCGGTCCTGGCGCTGCTGGCCGCCGGGGTGCGGATCGGCTGGGCCAAGGCGCTGGCGGTCCTCGTGGCGGGGGCCGTGGTGGTGACCGGGTTCGCCGTCGTCGACTGGACCCGTCCCCCGGACTCCCGCACCCACCTGGGCCGGTTCGTGCAGACCGTGCTGGACGGCGGGCTGTGGCCGGTGCTGACGCGCAAGGCGGCGCAGAACCTGGAGATCCTGTTCGGGAACGGGCTGACCCTTCTCGCCATCGCCGGCATCGCGCTCGTGGTGCTGGTGCTGGGCCGGCCGCTGCGGACGGCCGCGAGCGCACCCGACGGCGGCCCGTTCGGCTGGCTGTCGGCGGGCGCCCCGCTGACGCGGCTGGGGACGGACGCGCCCATGCTGCGGCCCGGTCTGATCGCCCTCGCCGTCACGCTCGGGATCGGGTTCGCCCTGAACGACTCCGGCGTCGTCATCCCGGCCGTCGGGATCTCGGTGGCCGTCCCGCTGCTGGCCGCCGCGTGCGCGGGATGGATGCTGTCGGTCCGCCCCGACCCGGCCCGCACGCCGGCGCCCGTGACGCCGGAGCGCTCCCCGGCGCCGCCGGCGCGCTGACCGCGGGCTGACCGCGGGCCGACCGCGGGCTTGACCGGCGGGCAGCGGCGCCTGGTCCCCCGCGCTGCCGGGAACCGCCGTGCGGGCGACCCCGGACTACCGGTGCGAGCGCGGTCCCGGCGCCGGCAGCACCTTGTCCCTCGCGCCGCCGACCGCGGACCGCACCCGGCGGCTGCTGACGGCGAGCATGACGTCGCGGTACTGGGCGGCCCGGTGCAGCTGCCCGCGCAGGTCCGTCCCGGACGGGCGGTGCCGCAGGTCGCAGGGCACCTCGACCGCGACGAACCCCTTGCGCAGCAGGTCGATGGTCATCCCCGTCTCCACGCCCCAGCCGCGTGCCAGCGGGGTCGCCGCCTCGAACGCCTCGCGGGTCAGGCAGCGCATCCCGGACAGCGGCTGCGTCGGGGTCCACCCGGTCGCCTGCTGGATGGCGCGCCGTGCGGCGCCGACCACGAACCCGCGGCCGCCCGCGCCCGGCTGCGGCGGCAGCAGGGCGATCGACACGTCCGCATGCTTCTCGAACACCGGCGGCACCAGCGGCGCGGTGTTCACCGCGGTCTCCCCCAGGTCCCCGTCGATGAACAGCAGCAGCCGGGGAGGGCGGTCGGCGACGTCCCGCATGGCGACGATCGCGGCCCCGGTCTCCATCGCGGCGGCCTTGCCGCGGTTGTGCGAGTGCCGCACGACGACGGCCCCGGCCTCCCGCGCGACGTGCTGGGTGTTGTCGGCGCTGCCGTCGTCCACGACCAGCACGAGGTCGACGTACGGGATGGCGCGGGCGGCCCGGACGGTGGCGGCGATCCGTCGCGACTCGTCCTTGGCCGGGACGATCACCGCGACCCGCTGGCGGGTGCGGCCCGGGGAGGACCGGGGGGACCGGGTCGAGGGGACCGGGGGCCGGGCGCCGTCCGTGGTGCGCGGGGTCGGCGCGGTCGGGTCCGGCGAGGTCGGGACCGGTGCGGCCTCGGGCGCCACCTCCTGCCCGGCAGGCTGCCCCGTCCGCTCCGACATCACGGCGACCACCCTAACCACGCCGGTCGGCCGCCGCAGGGCCGCCGGCCGGCGGCGTCAGCGCAGCGTGACCTGGCGGGACACCAGCCCGGCGCGGGCCCGGCGTGCGTTCGCGTCCAGCGGGGACGGGTCCGCCAGCGCCTCGGCGAACCGCGCCTCGAACTCCTCGGCCGGCTGCTCCAGGGCGTCGGCGCCGGTCCCGGGCACGAGCTCCCACACGGGGACGACGACGCCGCTGGACCGGAAGTACCCGATGAACCGGGCGTCGCCGATGGCCGACTGCCGGGCGGCGTGCAGCCGGGCGAGGGCGTCGACCATCGCCTGCTCGTCGTGCGGCATGGCCCAGCGCAGGTACTCGCGCTCACCCATGCGGCACCAGTACGCGGACTCGACCGACGCCAGCTTGCGGGTCGGGATGATCGTCTCGCGCGCCTCGTCGAGGGACGCCTGGACATCGGTCGTGCGCTCGGTGTCCGGGGTGAGCCAGTAGTCGTAGCTCTCGTGCACGGTCACGGTGAACGGCACCGACAGGTCCAGCACGTCCTGCAGACGCGGGCCCGGCGTGGGCAGGCCGGTGGAGGTCACCGGGGTCCCGGGCTCCAGCTCGAGGGCCGCGAGCAGCGCGGTCGCGACGTCCCGGCTGGCGTCGCCCGAGCCGGTGCTGGTCTGCAGCGCGACCATGACCTGCCCGTCGGCGCGGTGCAGCGCCGGCCATCCCTCGGGCAGCACGGTCGTCACGACGACGTCGCGCGACCCGTGCTCGGCGGTCGTGCGCACGGTCGCCGTGGCGGCGGGGACCACCTCGCGCATCGCGACCCAGTCGGGCTCGCCGGGGAGACCGTCGAACGGGCGCAGCACGAAGGCGACGGAGGGTTTCTTGGCCATGCGTCCGAGCCTACCGGCCGGGGTCCGGCGGCCCGGCACGCCCTCCACCGGGCGCGGTGGACCGCCGTCGTTGCAGGTCAGACGACGGGCAGACCCGCGCGCGCCCAGTCGACCATGCCGCCGTCGACGTTCACGGCGTCGAGGCCGCCCTGGACCAGCCATGCGGTCGCCCGCGCCGAGCGACCGCCGGAGTGGCACACGACGAGGAGCCGCGCCTCGGGGTCGAGCTCCCCAACCCGGTCGGGCAGGTCGCCGAGGGGGATGTGCACGGCGTCGGGCGCGTGGCCCGCGTCCCACTCGTCGTGCTCGCGCACGTCCAGGAGCACGGTCCCCGCCGGCACGGGAGCGGCGGGGTCGAGGTCGGTCACCTGCACGGACGGCACCTGGGGAGGGAACATCACGTCAGGGTACGTCGCGCGGGTGGGCACCGGCCGACCGGTTCGCGTGCCGCCGGGGGCCCCCGGTGCAAGGATCGCGCCCATGGACCCGCGCGCCGGAACACCCGCACAGCCCCAGGACCTCATCGACACCGACGCCGTCGTCGGTGCCTACTACGACCGCACCCCTGACCTGGACGACGTCGCCCAGCAGGTCGTGTTCGGCACGTCGGGCCACCGTGGCTCGAGTCTCGACGGCGCCTTCAACGAAGCCCACATCGTCGCCATCACGGCCGCGATCATCGAGTACCGACGGGCGGAGGGCACCGACGGGCCCCTGTTCATCGGCCGTGACACCCACGCGCTGTCCGAGCCGGCGTGGCGCACCGCGCTGGAGGTGCTGGCCGCGGCGGACGTCGACGTCCGGGTGGACGCCCGCGACTCGTGGACCCCGACCCCGGCCGTCTCGCACGCGATCCTGCTGCACAACGGTGCCGGGACGTCGCAGGGCGTGCGCACGACCGGACCGGGGCTGGCCGACGGCATCGTCGTCACGCCGTCCCACAACCCGCCGCGGGACGGCGGCTTTAAGTACAACCCGCCGCACGGTGGGCCGGCCGGCTCCGAGGCGACCGGCTGGATCGCCGCACGCGCGAACGAGCTGATGCGGTCCGGCGTGGGCTCGGTCCCGCGGGTGAGCGCGGAGCGCGCCCTGGCCGCCGACACCACCCGCAGGCACGACTTCCTGACCGCGTACGTCGACGACCTGTCCTCGGTGATCGACCTCGGGGCGATCCGGGACGCGGGCGTGCGGATCGGCGCGGACCCCCTGGGCGGTGCCGCGGTCGAGTACTGGGCCGCGATCGCCGAGCGGCACGGCCTGGACCTCACGGTGGTCAACCCGACCGTCGACCCGCGCTGGTCGTTCATGACGCTGGACTGGGACGGCAAGATCCGGATGGACTGCTCGTCCCCGTACGCGATGGCCTCGCTGGTCCACGCGATGGCGGCGGCGGACGGCGGTGCCTCCCCCTACGACATCGCCACGGGCAACGACGCGGACTCCGACCGGCACGGCATCGTGACGCCGGACGCCGGCCTGATGAACCCCAACCACTACCTGGCCGTCGCCATCAGCTACCTCTACGGCGGCGCCCGCCCGGGCTGGCCGGCCGGGGCGGCGATCGGCAAGACGCTCGTGTCGTCCGCGCTGATCGACCGGGTGGCCGGGTCCCTGGGCCGGACGCTGCTGGAGGTGCCGGTCGGGTTCAAGTGGTTCGTCCCCGGCCTGCTGGACGGGTCGGTCGGCTTCGGCGGCGAGGAGTCGGCGGGGGCCTCGTTCCTGCGCCACGACGGCACCGTCTGGACGACGGACAAGGACGGCATCCTGCTCGCGCTGCTCGCCTCGGAGATCACCGCCCGGACCGGGAGGTCGCCGTCCCAGCTGCACGCCGACCTCGTCGGGCAGTTCGGCGAGTCCTGGTACGCCCGGGTCGACGCCCCGGCGACGCTCGAGGAGAAGGCGACGCTGGGCAAGCTCGCCCCCGAGCAGGTCACCGCCACCGAGCTCGCCGGCGAGCCGATCACGGCGCGGCTCACGGCGGCGCCGGGGAACGGCGCGTCGATCGGCGGGCTCAAGGTCACCACGGAGAACGCCTGGTTCGCCGCGCGGCCGTCCGGCACCGAGAACGTCTACAAGATCTACGGGGAGTCGTTCGTCTCCGCCGAGCACCTCGCGCGCGTGCAGTCCGAGGCGCGGGACGTCGTCTCCGGCGCGCTGGGCTGACCCGCACGACGGCGGCCGGGCCCGGGACGCCCGGGTCCGGCTGCCGCGGCCTCCCGCTTCACGTGACCCGGCCTCCCGCTTCACGTGACCCGGCCGCCCACGTCCGGCCCGGGGCGTCGGCGCGGCTCAGCCGCCCTGGCCGCGGTCCTGCTCGGTGCGCACGAGGTCCTGGTAGTCGGGGTGCTCGGCGATGAACGCCTGGACGAAGGCGCACAGCGGCATGACGCCGCGGCCGGACGCGCGCACCTGGTCCAGCGCCTCGCGGGCGAGACGGGTGCCGATGCCCTGGCCCTCGACCTCGTCGTCCACCTCGGCGTGCGTCATGACGACGTCGGCCGGCGAGGAGTCCTCCCCCGTGTGCCGGGCCGGGCGGTAGTCGATGAACCCGAGGACCGTGCCGTCGTCGGTGCGTGCCTCGAAGCGTGACAGGTCGGCGTTGTCGACCACCGTGAAGTCGTCCATGCCCCGATCCTGCACCGGCGGCGGCACGGCCGCGCCCGGTGGTCCGCCGTCGTCCGGCGATGGGAGACTGTCGCGGTGCTGCGCCCCTACCGAGACGTCCTGACGAAGCCCGGGGCCCTGGCCTTCTCCCTCACCGGCCTGCTCGCCCGCCTGCCGATCTCGATGGTCGGCATCGGCATCGTCCTGATGATCTCCACGCTGAGCGGGTCCTACGGGCTCGCGGGCCGCGTGTCGGCGGTGTACGTCATCGCGAACGCCGCGTTCGGGCCCCGGCTGGCGCGCCTGGTGGACCGGCACGGCCAGGCCCGGGTCATGCGCCCGGCCGTGGCCGTGGCCGCGGTCGGCCTCGCCGCGCTCATCCTCGCCGCGGTGCTGGACGCGCCGACGTGGCTGCTGTACGTCACGGCCGTCGTCGCCGGGGCGCCGGCGGGGTCCTTCGGCGCACTGGTCCGCGCCCGCTGGTCGTACGTGCTGGACGACCCGCGGCAGGTCCACACCGCGTACTCCCTGGAGTCCGCGCTCGACGAGGTCGTGTTCGTCGTCGGACCGGTGCTCGCCACCGTGCTGGCGACGTCGGTCGCGCCGGCCGCCGGGCTGCTCGTGCCCATCGCGGCCATGCTCGTGGGCGGTCTGGCGTTCCTCGCCCTGCGCGACACCGAGCCGCCGGCCCGTCCGCTCGTCCTCCTGCCCGACGGCGGGCGCCCGCGGGGCCGTGCCGTCATGCGGTCGCGCGGGATGGTGGTCCTCGCGCTCGTCTTCGTCGGGATGGGCGCGCTCTTCGGGGCGACGGACGTGTCGACCGTCGCCTTCGCCGAGGAGGCCGGGTCGACCGCCGCCGCCGGACCGGTCCTCGCCGCCTTCGCCCTGGGGTCGCTCGTCTCGGGGCTGGGCTACGGGGCGCGGCAGTGGGCGGGGGCGCTGTGGGTGCGGTTCGTCGTCGGGATCGTGGCGCTGGCGGTCGGCGTCAGCTTCTTCCTGCTCGTCACCACCATCCCGGCGCTCGCCCTGGTCATGTTCGTCACCGGCTTCGCGATCGCGCCGACGCTGATCAGCGGCAACGGGCTCGTCCAGCACTTCGTCCGCCCGGAGCAGCTGACCGAGGGCCTGACCTGGGTGGTGACGGCGCTCGGCGTCGGCGTCTCGCTCGGGTCCTCCGTCGCCGGCGTGCTCATCGACCGGCAGGGCGCGCACGGCGGGTACCTCGTCGTGGTCGTCGCCGCAGCCTCCTCCGTCGTCGTGACCGTCGTGTCGATCGGCGCGCTCCGGGCGGACAGCGCCGTCGTCCCGGAGGCGGACGCCACCGCCGACGTGGCCCGCAGGAGCATCCCGGCGGAGTCGGAGGCGTGCAGCGCGACGTGCGGGGCAGCCGTCGCCGGCGCGCAGATCGCCGACACCGAGTCCGACCGGCGCGCGGACGACGCCCTGCGACGCTGACGGGCGCCTGCCTCCACCTGCCGGTGAGCGGCCCCCGCTACGCTCCCAGCGGCCGGCACGCCCCGCTCCCGGCCCACGAGAGGACAAGGCCGCGATGACGCAGGACAGCACCGCCCCGGAGACCGCCGCCTCGACGCCCAGCGCACCCGAGGCGCCTGGCCCCGAGGTCGCCGGCACGGACGACCGGGTCGTCATCGGCGTCGACATGGGCACGACGAGCACCAAGGCGACGGCGTTCGACGTCCGCGGCGGGCTGCTCGCCGCGCACACCGAGGGCTACCCCCTGCACGAGCCGCACCCCGGGCACGCCGTCCAGGACCCCCGGCAGATCCTCGCCGCGGCCCTGGAGGCGGTCCGTGTCGTCGTCGGCGAGGTCGGGGCCGAGCGGGTCGCCGGGCTGTCGTTCAGCTCGGCCATGCACAGCGTCCTGGGGCTCTCCGCCACCCTGGAGCCGCTGACCGACGTCGTGACCTGGGCGGACACTCGAGCCGCGGTGCAGGCCGAGCGGCTGCGCGCCGCACCCGGCGGCCTCGCGCTGCACCGGCGGACCGGCACCCCGCTGCACCCGATGTCCCCGCTGCCCAAGCTGGTGTGGTTCCGCGAGCAGGAGCCCAAGCTGTGCGAGCAGGTCGCGTTCTGGGTCGGGATCAAGGAGTTCGTCCTGCTGCACCTGTGCGGCGCCCTGGTCGTGGACCACTCGGTCGCGTCCGCCACGGGGCTGCTGGCGATGAGCACGCTCACCTGGGACGACGAGGCGCTGGCCCTCGCCGGGATCGTGCCCGAGCAGCTGCCCGAGCTCGTGCCCACGACGACGGTCCTGCCCGGGCTGACCGAGGAGGGCGCCACCGCCACCGGGCTGCCGCCCAGCACCCCCGTCGTGGTGGGTGCCGCCGACGGCCCGCTGGCCAACCTGGGGGTCGGCGCCGTCCGGCACGGGGTCGCGGCGTGCTCGATCGGCACGAGCGGTGCCCTGCGGGTCGTCGTGGACCGCCCGGCCGTCGACCCGCTGGGCGGGGTGTTCTGCTACGCGCTCACTGCGGGACGGTGGGTCGTCGGCGGCGCCATCAACAACGGCGGGCTCGTGCTCGGCTGGGCCGGGGACGCGCTCGCGCCAGACCTCGGCGAGCACCCGCAGGAGGAGCTGCTCGAGCTGGCGGCCCGCGCGCCGGCCGGGTCCGGCGGCCTTCTCATGCTCCCGTACCTGATGAGCGAGCGGGCCCCGCACTGGAGCTCGCTCCCCCGCGGCGCCTACGTGGGGCTGACCCGGGCGCACCGGCGCGAGCACCTCGTGCGTGCGGCGCTCGAGGGGGTCTGCCTGCAGCTGTCCATCGTGCTGCACTCGCTGCGGTCCGCCGGGCTGGAGGTCACCCAGGTCCGCGCGACCGGCGGCGCGATGCGCAGCGCGCTGTGGCGCCAGATGCTCGCGGACGTGTTCGCCATGCCGGTCGACTTCGCCCTGGGCGAGGAGGGGTCCGGCTTCGGGGCCGCGCTGCTCGGCATGGAGGCGCTCGGCCTGATCGAGTCCATCGACGTCGTCGCCGACATGGTGCAGATCGAGCGCACCGTCCGCCCGCACCCCGCCGCGGCCGCCGTCTACGCCTCGCTGCAGCCGACGTTCACCCAGCTCTACGAGTCGCTCGTGCCGGCGTTCCTGGCGCTGCGGCGACTGGCCCCGTCGCTGCCGCTCGACCTGGCGGACGACGTCCGGTGAGCACGCACGCGGGCCCGCGCCGGTGATGGCGGGGCCCGCGTGTCCCGGCGAGGCGGCGTCAGCGTCCGACGGCCGAGCCGTCCGTCGTGCCGTCCGTCGTGCCGGTCGTGTAGGTGGTGCCCGTCGTGTACGCGTCCGTGGACTCCGGCGCGTCGCCCGACGACCCGCCGCGCGCGGACCCGACCGCGGACCGCACGGACCCGGTGACCCGGCCCACCAGCGCCGAGGCCTCGGCCTTGGCCAGGTCGGCCGCCTTGGCCTCCAGGTCGCTGACGCGGGACTGGACCCGCGGGTCCTGCCAGGCGCGCCGGCTCAGCGCCGCAATCTTCTCGAACCGCTGCCGTCCCGCGCGCGTGCCCAGGACGTAGCCGACCCCGGTGCCCACGATGAATGCCGCCTTGGAGCGCATGCGCCCACCTCTCGTCCCACGCGCGGACGTCCGCGCGTGGCCCGAGGCTAGCGGCCGGCCCGGCCCTCCCGGCACCGGGTCCCCCGGCGGCGACCGGCCGTCACCGGCGGTGCGACCGGGGGGCGGTGCGTCAGGCCTCGGCGCGCCCGCGCCGCCAGTAGCCCATGAAGGCCACGGCCCGGCGGCTGACGCCGCGGTCGGCGACCAGGTGCCGGCGCAGCGTCTTGATGACGCCGGCCTCCCCGGCGAGCCATGCGTACAGGTCCTGGCACGCGGCGAGCGGGGCACCGGCGTCGTCGACCGGGACCTCCCACAGCATCCGGGTGTCGACGTCGACGTCGGCGTCCTCCAGCCGGTGGGACGCCACGCACAGCCCGGAGCACAGGCGACCCGCGCTGCCGGCGAGGAGACGGTCGGCGGCCTCCTGCACGGCAGGGACGAGCAGCGCGCCGTGCTCGGCGCCCTCCCGGGCCAGCCAGCGCACGACGACGCCTTCGGGCGCCGCGAGCGGCAGGACGTCGTCGGCGGTCGGGACCTCCAGGACGACCTCGCCGCGCGCGCCGGCGGGCAGGCGCTCGAGGATGCAGGCGATGGCGGGGACGGCGGTCTCGTCGCCGGCCACCAGCAGGCAGCCGGTGCGCCGGGGCGGGACGAAGTCCACGCCGCCGTGCGGCCCGTCGAAGTGGGCGTCCGGGCCCAGGACGGTCAGCGGGGAACCGGGCTCCGCCGCGGCGACCCACCGCGACGCCGGACCGCCGTCGCCGTGCAGGACCATGTCGACGTCGATCTCGCGCTCCGCCTGACGGACGGCCCGGACGGTGTAGGTGCGGATCGGGTTGCGCTCCTCGTCCGGCAGCGAGCGCCACTGCTCGTACCAGTCGTCGGAGTGCGGCAGGCGGACCAGCCCGCCGTCGGCGAGCGGGAAGAAGAGCTTGATGCGCTGGTCGAAGCCGTTGTCGGCGAACCGGTCCAGCGTGTCACCGGTGAACGTCACCCGGACGAAGCTGGGGCTCAGGCGGGTCACCCGCCGGACGCGCACGTCGAAGCCGCGGAACGGCCGGGTCCCGGCGGTGCGCTCGACGGTCTGGGTCACCCCTCCATACTGACATGGAAGCGAAGGCTGTCCTAACTTGGTGTGCGGCATCTCACAGGTCGGCCCGCGCTCACCGCGCGACCGTGGTCCCGCAGCGCCAGACTGCGAGCGACGGTCCCACCGGCGAAGGGCGTGCCATGACCTCCGACGTGCAGCACGGCCCCGCGGCGGAGGGCGGCACCCTCCGGCGGTCGATCGGGCGCAAGGTGCTCCTGCTCTTCGTCGTCGGGGACATCCTCGGGGCGGGCATCTACTCCCTCACCGGCAAGGTGGCCGGCGAGGTCGGCGGTGCGCTGTGGCTGCCGTTCCTGCTCGCGTTCGTGCTGGCCGGCCTCACCGCGACCGCCTACGCCGAGCTCGTGGGGCGGTACCCGCTCGCGGCCGGCGCCGCGCTCTACGCCAACCGCGCGTTCAAGCGGCCCTTCGTCACGTTCATGGTCGCCTTCACCGTGATGATGTCCGGCATCACGTCCGCCAGCGCGGCCGCGCGCGCGTTCGGCGGGGACTACCTGGCGGAGTTCGTCAGCGTGCCGACCCTGCTGGCGGCGTACGTCTTCCTCGCCCTGGTCACGGTGGTGAACCTCATCGGCATCAGCGAGTCCGTCAAGGTCAACGTCGTGCTGACCGCGATCGAGGCGACCGGGCTGCTCGTCATCATCGTCATCGGCGTGTGGTCGGTGATCACCGGCGACGGCGAGCCGGGCCGGGCGCTGGAGATCGACCCGGCGACAGGGTGGGTCGGGGTGCTCGGCGGGACCTCGCTCGCGTTCTACGCGCTGCTGGGGTTCGAGGACTCGGTCAACCTCGCCGAGGAGTGCCACGAGCCGGCGCGCGACTTCCCGCGGGCGCTGTTCGGCGGGCTGGCGATCGCCGCGGCGATCTACCTGGCGGTCGCCTTCACGTCCACGATGCTCGTCGAGACCGAGGTGCTGCAGGAGTCGACCGGTCCGCTGCTCGAGGTGGTCAAGGTCGCCGGGCTGGCGTTCCCGCCGTCGCTGTTCGCGCTCATCGCGCTGCTGGCGGTGTCGAACACGGCGCTCATCAACATGATCATGGCGTCGCGCCTGGTGTACGGGATGGCGCGGGAGGGCATCGTCCCGCGCGTGCTGGGACGGGTGCACCGGGGGCGGCAGACGCCGTTCGTGGCGATCGCGTTCACGGTCGCCCTCGCGTTCACCCTGGTCTCGACCGGGGACCTCAGCGGGCTCGCCGACACCACGGTGCTCCTGCTCCTGCTGGTCTTCGCGTGCGTCAACGTGTCCGTCCTGGTCCTGCGGCGCGAGCCCGCGGACGCCCGGCGCGAGGACCGGCCCTCCTTCCGGGCGCCGACGTGGGCCCCGGTGCTCGGCGCCGTGGCGTCCCTCGTCCTGGCCAGCCCGCTGACCGGGCGCGACGGCGCGGAGTACCTGCGCGCCGGGGTGCTGCTGGCGATCGGGGTCGGCCTCTACGTCGTCAACCGCCTGCTGGTGCGGCGCTCCGGGGCGGGCCCCCGCGAGGTCACGCGGTCGACCCCCGCCACGTGACGGCGAGCGGGCTCGCGTCCAGGTCCGCCAGGAGAGCCGCGACGTCGTCGTAGACGGCGACCGCGCCGGCCTCGGTGAGGTCCGCGGCGCTGGTGCCGCCGGAGAGCAGCCCCACGCAGGGCACGCCGGCACGCGCCGCGGCGACGACGTCCCAGCGCGAGTCCCCGACGAACACCGAGGACGCCGCCGGGCACCCCGCCTTCTCCAGCGCGACCTGCACGAGGTCCGGCTCGGGCTTGGCCGCCTCGACGTCCTCGGCGCCCGTGATCGCGTCGAGCGTGTCGTCCAGGTCCAGCACCGCACGCAGCCGCTCGAGCTCGTCCGGCGGGGCGGAGGTGGCCAGCACGACGACGGCGCCCCGGTCGGAGACCGCCTGGACCAGGTCCCGCGCGCCGCCGAACGCCCGCAGCAGCGGCGTCATCTGCGCGTAGCGATCGGTGTGCCCCTGCTTCACCTCGTCCTCCAGCCGGTCGGCGTCGTCGCCGAGCAGCTCGGAGAGGAGCTGGGCCGAGCCCATCCCGATCGCCCGCTGCGTGCGCCAGGCGTCCACCGGGTGCCCGGCGTCCGCGAACGCCTGCGTCCACGCGTGCACGTGCAGGAAGTTGGAGTCGACCAGCGTCCCGTCGATGTCGAACAGGACGGCACCGGCGCCCGCGTGCACGCCGGACCCGTCGTCCGAGGGCTCGCCCGAGGCGGGCGTGGACGGGGTCGCGCCGGGGCTGGTCATGCGACAGGTGTACCCCGCGCCCCGGCGCCACGCGCGCCGAGGACCGGTCAGGCGACCGTGGTGCCGAACAGCAGGCCGAGGACGTAGGTGACGGCCGCCGCGCCGAAGCCGATGGCGAGCTGGCGCAGCGCCCGGCGCAGCGGCGGACCGCCGGACAGGATGCCGACGGTGGCGCCCGTGGCCAGCAGTGCCAGCCCCACCAGCACGGCCGCCACCGCGACGGCCGCCAGGCCGTGCAGACCGAGCAGGTACGGCAGCACCGGGACCAGCGCCCCGGACGCGAAGAAGCAGAAGCTCGACGCCGCGGCACCGACGGCGGAGCCGATCGCCTCGTGCTCGTCGACCTCGTCCCCGCGGTCACCGGCCGCACCCGGCGCGGCGCCGACGGGCACGCCACCGGCGGCACCGGCAGACCCGGGGAGCCGGTCGAGGTGCGCCGCGGCGTGACCGGCGTCGAGGCCGTCCAGCACCTCCCGCGCATGCAGGTCTGCCTCCTCGGCGGTCATGCCACGGGCCCGGTAGACCAGCGCGAGCTCGTTGGCGTCCACGTCGAGGTGCGGCAGCGCCTCACGGGCGCGGGGGTCCGGCGTCGAGGCGGCGAGCAGCTCGCGCTGGGAGCGCACCGAGACGAACTCCCCGGCCGCCATCGACAGCGCCCCGGCGAGCAGGCCGGCGATGCCGGTGACCAGCACCGTCCGCTCCGCGACCCCGCTCGCACCGACCCCGAGCACCAGCGCGAGATTGCTCACCAGGCCGTCGTTGGCACCGAACACCGCCGCCCGGAAGGTGCCGGAGATGCGGTTGCGCCCGCGGATGGCCAGCCCGCGCACGACCTCCTCGTGGATCTGCTCGTCCGCGGCCATCGTGGGCGTGGCGTCGGCCTCGGTCGCGTACTGCGAGCGCGCCTCCGCCCGCTGCGCCAGCGCCAGGACGAACACCGACCCGAAGCGCCGGGCGAGCAGCGCCAGCGTCCGGGTCCGCCAGTCCCCGCGGCGCGGTCGTCCGACGTCCGGCCCGAGCAGCTCGAGCCAGTGCGTCGCGTGCCGGCCCTCCGCCTCGGCCAGGGCGAGCAGGATCGCGCGCTCCTCCCCGGTCCGCCGGCTCGCCAGGTCCCGGTAGACGGCCGCCTCCGCCCGCTCGTCGGCGAGGTACTGGCGCCAGCGGCGCAGGTCCTTCGGCGTGCGCGTGCCGCGGGACGGGGCGGACGTCGAGGAGTGGGTGGACGAGCTGGGCATGATCCCGATCATCCCAGACCTGCCGCCGTCGGCCCGGTGGCGTCCGGCACGCAGCCGTGCACCCCCGCCCGGCCCGGGCGCCGAGTTGCCGAGCCCGGCCCCATGCCGGACGGTGGACGAGCACCGCGGACCGACCACCACCGATTCGCGACCAAACCGTGCCCGACCCGCGACCCCCGGAGGCTGGCTCACATGCAGGACCAGAGGCCCATCGAGGCCGAGCTGTCCTCCGTGGCACCCGCCCGCCGCTGGGCGCGTGAGAAGTTCGAGGCCGCCGGCCTCGAGCCGGACACGCGCGACCTCCTCGTCCTGCTGGTCAGCGAGGTGGTCACGAACGCCGTCGCGCACGCCGCCCCGCCGCTGCTGCTCCGCATCGACGTCACCCCGGAGGTGACCCGGGTGGAGGTCAAGGACCGCGCGCGCAAGATGCCGATCCTCAAGGACCCCGATCCCACCGAGACCGGCGGGCGCGGGATCCGGTTCGTCAACGACCTGTCGACGCGGTGGGGCACCGAGCCCGCCCGCGGGGTCGACGGCCTCAAGACCGTGTGGTTCGAGGTGTCGCACCAGACGGACGGCGACGGCACCCCCGAGGGGTGACCGGCAGCGGTCCGCCGCTCCTGACGTCCCGGCACTGGACGGCCGACGCCCCGACCATCGCGCGCCTGCTGTGCGACGCCGGCGTCGGCGCGTGGTGGACGTCCGCCGGTTCGACGCAGCCGTCCGGCGGGGCCCACGTCACCCCCGACGGGCCTGTCGACGACCGTCCCGGGTGAGCCGCCGTCAGTCTCCCGACGGAGCCGCGGCGCGCAGCCGCTCCAGCAGCGGACCGGCAGCGGTGTCGAGGAACTCCTGCTGCTTGTCGTCGCCGACCTGGACGAGCGCGATGTCGGTGAACCCGGCCTCCCAGTAGGGCTTGACCGACTCCACGATCGCGTCGAGGTCCGGGCCGCAGGCGATCTGCTCGGCGACGTCCTCGGGACGCACGAACTGGCTGGCGGACGCGAACGCCTCGGTGGTCGGCAGGTCCGCGTTGACCTTCCAGCCGCCCGCGAACCAGCGGAACTGGTCGTGCGCCCGGGCGACGGCGGCGGCCTCGTCGGTGTCCCAGGAGATCGGCACCTGGCCGATCTTCCGCCCGGCCGGCAGGTCGGCCCGGCGCCGCTCGCTGTCCCAGTGCGCGATCGCCTCGGCGTCGGGCTCCACGGCGACGAGGTGGTCGGCCCACGGGGAGAACCGGGAGATGGACTGCGGGCCGGAGACGGCCATCGCGACCTGCACCCTCTCCGGCGGCAGGTCCCAGATCCGGGCGGAGTCCACCCGGAAGTGGACGCCGTCGTAGGTCAGCCGCTCGCCGGACAGCAGCTCGCGGATGATCTCCACGGCCTCCTCGAGCATGTCGTGGCGCTCACCGACCGCGGGCCACCGCTCGCCCACGACGTGCTCGTTGAGGTTCTCGCCGGCGCCGAGGCCGAGCAGGAAGCGGCCCTCGGACAGGACGCCCAGCGTCGCGGCCTTCTGCGCGACGACGGCCGGGTGGTAGCGGAGCGTGGGGCAGGTCACGTACGTCATGAGCTCGACGCGCGAGGTCGCGTAGGCGACGGCGCCGAGCGTGGCCCAGGCGTAGCCCGCGTGCCCCTGGCTGTCGAGCCAGGGGAAGTAGTGGTCGCTGCAGACCTCGAAGTCGAAGCCCAGCCGCTCCGCGTCGATCGCGTAGTCCACCAGCCGCCGCGGGCTGCTCTGCTCGGTCATCAGGGTGTACCCGAAGCGCGTCATGGCGTCACAGTGGCACCCGTGCGGCGGCGCGGCATCTCGGCCCGCCTCTCGGGGGTGGCGGCACCGGCCGCGCCGGGTGCCCTCCTCAGCGACCCCAGGGCTCGACGGCGGTGCGGACCGTCCGGCCGGTCGCCGCCGACTCCACGATCGCCCGCCCGACCAGGTGGTCCTGGCACCCCTCGGCGAGCGGGTACGGCGGCGCGCCGCCACCGACCCACGCGGCCATCCCGGCCAGCAGCGACGCGCCCGCGATGTCGTCGTCCCCCAGCCGTGCTCCCTCGAACGGGTTCCGGTACAGCACCTGGCCGTCCAGGCTCAGGTGCTCGAGGTCGAAGCCGGGCAGATCCTGCTCGACGCCGGTCTGGCGACGGATCAGGTGCGACTCGACGATGGTGCGCGGGCCGGTCAGCCGCATGAGGCGGTCGTCGATCAGCTCGCCGTGGCTGCCGCGCACCACGAGCCGGTTGCCGCGCAGCCGGTTGCGGGACTGGTTGTCGGTGAGGTCGTACAGCGCGCTGCGACCGTCGCCGAAGTCCAGGGTCGCGAGCGTCGTCGTCGCGTCGTGCGGCTCGTCGTCGTCGGTCCAGCCGGCGCGCGAGAGCGGGTTCACCAGGGGCGCGACGAACTCCTTCGCGGACACCTCGACCTCGTCGAACCCGACCCCCAGCAGGGCCCGGACGAGGCCGACCGCGTGGTACTGGTGCGTGGAGGAGACCTGCACGGACGTGGGCCGTCCCAGGTGACCTCGCCGGACCATCTCGATCCGCGCGGCGTGGGCGGGCATGAACGGGCTGTGCTCGGCCACCTGCACGAGCCCGGACGCGCCGACGTCCGCCCACAGGGCCCGCAGGCCGGGGACGTCCGGGGCCGGCGGCGTCTCGGTGATCGACGGCATGCCCGCGGCCACGAGCTCGCCCAGCACGACCGGCGCCACGTCCCACGGGACGGACAGCAGCACGAAGTCGGGCCGGTCTCCGGCGAGCAGCTCGGCCACGGAGCCGACCGCCGGCACCTCCCAGTCCTGCTCCACCTCGGCTCGGCGCTCCGCGGTCCGGCTGACCACGCCGGTCAGCGCGAAGCGGTCCGGCAGGTCCCGCGCCAGGCGCTGGAAGAAGTGCGCACGGAAGCCGCTGCCCACCATGCCGAAGCGGGCCGGACGGGACGGGGTCATGGGATTCCCTTCGAGGGGGAGGACGGCGGTGCGGGCGGCGGCGCGGCGGCGGTGCGTGCTCGTGCGCCGCTCATGGACGGCCCGGTGAGCGTACGGGCGGGCGGGCACGCCGCACGGCCCGCGACTGGACCAGGTGGATCCCCGCCACGACGGCCACCAGACCGGCCGTCGCGGCGAGCTGCGCCCGCGCGGCGTCGTCGGTCGCCATCAGGACGACCAGGCCGAGGACCCGGCCGACCGTGAACCCGGCCCAGCGGCCGATGCCGTCCTCCGCGTAGGTGGAGGACGACCCGCTCGACGGGATCGCGGCGGCCGTCTCGGCGAGCATCCGCATGACCAGGACGACGAGCACCCCGGCGACCGCGTAGGAGACGAGGATCGCCGGGCCGCGGTCGCGATGCCGGCGCCGGTGCCGAGGAACAGGCGCGCCCCGATCGCCGAGCCGAGCCCCATCGTCGTCAGGTGCCGGACCTGAAGGCCGTGCCCGAGGTGGTCGCCGTCGACCGTCGTGCGAGTCGTCGCGGACGTCGCCCCCGTCGTCGCCCGCCCGGCGGCGTCCGCAGTCGCCGACCCGGACGCCGGCCCGGGCGCTGCCGGGCCGGCGTCGGGCGGGACGGCGGCGGGCGGGACGGCTGCGGTGGTCAGGAGAGGAGCTCACCGCCGGTGGCGCCGAGCACGTCACCGGTCACGTAGCTGGACTCCTGCGACGCGAAGAACACGTAGAGCGGGGCGAGCTCGGCCGGCTGGCCGGCGCGGCCCATGGGCGTGTCCGTGCCGAAGGACTTGACCTTCTCCTCGGGCATGGTCGCCGGGATGAGCGGCGTCCAGATCGGGCCCGGGGCGACGGCGTTGACCCGGATGCCCTGCTCGGCCACCTGCTGGGACAGGCCGCGGGTGAAGTTGAGGATGGCGGCCTTGGTGCTGGCGTAGTCGAGCAGCGCGACGCTGGGGTCGTACGCCTGGATGGACGTCGTGTTGATGATCGCGGACCCGGGCTGCAAGTGGGGCAGAGCCGCCTTGGTGATCCAGAAAATCGCGTACAGGTTCGTCTTGAAGACGCGGTCCATCTGCTCGGTGGAGATGTCGAGCAGGCCGCCCGGCTGGCCCATCTGGTACGCCGCGTTGTTGACCAGGACGTCCAGGCCGCCGAGCTCGCTGACGGTGGACGCGACCAGGCCGGTGCACACCGACTCCTCGCGGATGTCCCCGGGGAGCGTGAGGGCCTTGCGGCCGGCGTCGCGGATCAGCGCCGCGGTGGTCTGCGCGTCCTCCTCCTCGTCCGGGAGGTAGGAGATCGCGACGTCCGCACCCTCGCGCGCGAAGGCGATGGCGACGGCACGGCCGATGCCGGAGTCACCACCGGTGATGAGGGCGCGCTTGCCCTCGAGACGCCCGTTCCCGCGGTAGCTGTCCTCGCCGTGGTCGGGCTGCTCGGGCATGTCGGAGGTCAGCCCGGGGTGGGCGATCTTCTGCTCGGGGTGCTCGCCCGGGTTGAACTGCTCGGTCGGGTCCTGGGGGGTCGTCTGATCGCTCATGCCTCCAGTGGACCGCGCGGTCGCCGGACCCACCACCGGAGCGGTCCCGGCCGTGAGGCCGCAGGGCTCCGGGCGCAGGGCTCCGGGCGGACCCTCAGGTTCGGGGCGTACCGTGTCGACGACAGCCGGGCGCTCTCTGCGCCTCCGCGTGCCATCGCGCGCCGACCGATCCACCTCGTGAAGGGCCCGATCTTGCGACGACTTGCCACCGTCACCGCCTCCGCCGCCGTGGCGTCCCTGCTGCTCCTCGCCGGGTGCGCCGGGTCCGACGGTGACTCCGGTGCCGCGTCCACGCCCTCCCCGAGCGCGAGCGACGCGGCCGCCTCCGCCGAGGCGGAACCCACCGCTGAGGACGTCGCCGCGCTCGAGGCCGTCACCGTCGAGGGCGAGCAGGGGGCCGAGCCCACGCTGACCTTCGACCAGCCGTTCAGCGTGTCCGCCGCGGTCGCGCGCGTCGTGACGCCCGGGACCGGTGCCACGCTCGAGGACGGCCAGATGCTGTCCATGAACGTCCTGCAGGTCAACGGTGCCGACGGGAGCACGCTGGGCACGACGTACGGCGCGACCCCGACGTCGCTGACCCTCGGCGACCCGCAGGTCTTCGGTGCCCTCACCGACGCCCTCACCGGGCAGTCCGTCGGCGCGCGCCTGCTGTTCGCGGCACCCGGCGCGGAGGCCTCGACGCTCATGGCGATCGACATCGTCGACGCGAAGTCCGTGCCGACCCGCGCCGAGGGCACCGCGGTCACGCCGCCCGAGGGCCTGCCGAAGGTGACGCTCGCCGAGAACGGGGCGCCGAGCATCGAGCCGGTCGCCGGTGACGCGCCGACCGAGCTCGTCGTGCAGCCGCTCATCACCGGCACCGGACCGGCGGTCCAGTCGGGCCAGAACGTCACCTTCCACTACAGCGGATGGCTGTGGGACGGCACGCCGTTCGACTCCTCGTGGGACAAGGGCTCGGCGTTCACCACGGCGCTCGGCACCGGCGCCGTCATCGCGGGCTGGGACCAGGGCCTGGTCGGGCAGCCGGTCGGCAGCCAGGTGCTGCTGGTCATCCCGCCGGCGCTCGGCTACGGCGAGGCGGAGCAGGGCTCCATCCCCGCCAACTCGACCCTCGTCTTCGTCGTGGACATCCTCGCCGCCTCCTGAGCCGGGGCCGGCCGAGCGCCGGCCCGACCGCCGGTCCGACACGAGGCCGCCCGCACCGACCCCAGGTGCGGGCGGCCTCCGTCGTCCCCCGAGTTGTCGCCCGGGTCGCCCGACCGCACTGTGGAGGGCATGACGACGACGGCGGACGTGCTCATCATCGGCGCCGGCCCGGCCGGGCTCAGCGCCGCCCTGGTGCTCGGGCGGGCGCGACGCGACGTCGTCGTCGTCGACTCGGGACGGCCGCGCAACGCCGCAGCCACCACCATGTACGGCTACCTGTCGCGGGACGGGCTCCCGCCGGAGGACCTGCTGGCGATCGGCCGCGAGGAGGTAGCCCGCTACGGCGTGCGCCTGGTACCCGGGGAGGTGGCGCGCGTCCGGCGCGACGGCGAGGACCTCGTCGCGGAGGTCCCCGACGTCGGGGACCTGCGGGCACGGCGGGTGCTGCTGGCGACCGGGCTGCACGACGCGCCTCCCACGCTCGACGGGGTCGCCGAGCGGTGGGGCCGCGACGTCCTGCACTGCCCGTACTGCCACGGCTACGAGGTGCGCGACCGACCGGTCGCCGTGCTGGGGCGCGGGCCGGTGTCCGTGCACTACGCGCAGGTGGTCCGGCAGTGGTCGCCGCACGTGCTGCTGCTGCGGCACACGCTCGACGCCCTCACCGACGAGGACCTGGAGCAGCTCGCCGCCCGGGACATCGACGTGGTCGACGGCGAGGTCAGCCGCATCGTCACCGAGGGAGAGCGGCTGGTCGGGGTCGAGCTCGTGGACGGCACGGTCGTGCCGTGCGACGTGGTCTTCGTCGGCGCTGCGACCGGCACGAGGACCCACGACGGGCTGCTGCGCGAGCTGGGCGCCGCGTTCGTGGACGGCCCGGTGACCGACCTGCCCGAGATCGACCCGTCCGGCCGGACGTCCGTGGCCGGGGTGTGGGCGGCGGGCAACGTCACCGACCCCACGGCCCAGGTGGTCGTCGCAGCCGGGCAGGGGTACCAGGCCGGCGTGGCGATCAACACCGACCTCATCGAGGAGGACGTCGCGACGGCCGTCGCGGCACGGCGCCTGGCGTACGCGCGCCCGGCCTGAGCGCCGGTCGGGCGCTCAGTCCACGACGACGCCGGGCACGCCGTCCTGCCACTCCAGCGGCAGGACGTTCATCCCGCGGTACGTCTCCTCGAGGTACCAGGAGTGGAACACCAGCAGGTCCTCGCCGTCCGGACCGACGACGACGTCCTGCCCGCCCGGCCCCACGTAGTCCGGTGCGTCGCTCGTGGTGAGGAACGGCTCCTCGTCCTTGGTGTACGGACCGAGCACGGAGGTGGCGGTGGCCCGGCCGATCGCGTAGCTCGCACCGCCGTAGTCGTTCGCCGAGTACAGCAGCGTGTAGACCCCGTCCCGCAGGACCAGCGTCGGCGCCTCGACGAGGTTCCCCTCCCACTCCTGGTCCTGCTGGACGAGCCGGGTGGGGGGTCCGGCCAGCGAGAGGCCGTCGGGCGCCAGCGGCGCGATCTGGATCCACGTGTCCAGGCCGCAGCAGTTGCCGTCGTTCTTCCACAGCAGGTACCGGGTGCCGTCGGCGTCGGCGAACGTGGCCGCGTCGATCGCCCCGCCCTCGTCGGGCGGGCACACCAGCATGCCCTCGCCGACGACGGTGAAGGGCCCTTCCGGAGAGGTCGCGGTGGCCGTCCCGATGCACTGGAACGTGGGCTCGACGTTCGTCGCGGTGAAGTACAGGACGTACTGCCCGGCCGCGATCTCGGCGACCTCCGGCGCCCACGTCTTGCCCGGGATCACCCAGGACGGCAGGTCCGGGAGCGCGTCCGGCAGCGTCTCCCACTCGACGAGGTCGTCGGAGCGGGCCACCCGGACGTTGCGCAGGTTCCCCTCGGTCGCGTACGCGTAGTAGACGCCGTCGACCTCGAGCACGTCGGGGTCGGGGAAGTCGTCGGCCACCACCGGGTTCGGTGAGTCGTCCGACGGCGCGGAGGTCGAGGCGGGGTCGGGGTCGGACGCCGGCGCGTCGCCGCCACCGCACGCCCCGAGGAGCAGTGCGGTGGCGACGACCGCGGCGGCGACCGGCCCGCCGCGCGAGGCGGCGGCCGATCGGAGCCGCACCCGTCAGCCCTTCAGGCCCGAGCGGGAGACGCCCTCGATGATGAACCGCTGCAGGAAGACGAACAGGATCAGCACCGGGACGCTGGCGATGACCGCACCGGCCATCAGCAGGTCGTAGCGGACGTTGTTCGCCGACTGCAGCGTGGACAGGCCGGCGGGCAGCGTCTGGGCGTCAGGCCCGAACAGCACGTACACCGGCCACAGGAAGTCGTTCCAGTTCGTCAGGAGCGACAGCAGAGCGAGCGTGGCCAGCGCGGGCCGGGACAGCGGCAGGACGACCCGCCAGAAGATGCCCCACGGGCTGGCGCCGTCCAGGCGAGCGGCCTCCTCGAGCTCCAGCGGGATGCCGAGGAAGAACTGCCGCAGGAAGAACACCCCGAACGCCGACGCCGCCGTCGGCACGATCACCGCGAGCAGCGTGTTCAGCCACCGCAGCTCCCCGACGATGAGGTAGTTCGGGATGATCAGGATGACCGGCGGGACGAACAGCGTCGCGATGATCGCCGCGAACACCAGCCGCTGACCGCGGAACTGCATGCGGGCCAGCGCGTACGCCGCGAGCGACGACGTGATCACGACCAGCAGCGCGTTGCCCAGCGCGGCGATCATGCTGTTGGCGAACCACCGCAGCACCGGGGTGCCCGACGCCGACAGGATCGACTCGTAGGCCTGGGTGGTGAACGGGCTCGGGATCCACGAGGCACCGACGGCCCCGGCGTCGTTCGAGGTCTTGAACGACGTCAGGATCATGAACACCAGCGGGCTGATGAAGATGAGCGCCAGGACCGTCAGCACCACGTAGCGCAGCACGGTGCGGCCCGTGCTCTGCCCGGCGGCCAGACCGGCTCCGGACGACGAGGTGACCGGCTTGGGGCCGGCCCCACCCGACGCCCGACGGGGGTTCTGCGGGCGTTCCACGGTCGTGCTCATGTCACGCCTTCCTCTCGCGGAACAGCCAGAACACCACGACGCTCAGCAGCATCAGGAAGAGCGTCAGCACGTAGCTCATCGCCGCTGCGGAGCCCATCTGGAAGTTGCGCAGGCCGGTCTGGGTGATCTCGTAGATCGCCGTGCGCGTCTCGCGTCCGGGGCCACCCGTGGTCATCAGGTAGGCCTGCCCAAACATGTTGGCCGAGGCGATGATCGTGATCATCGTGATGAAGCTCAGCACCGGTCGCAGGCCCGGGAACGTGACGTTCCAGAACTGCTGCCACTTGTTGGCGCCGTCCACCGTGGCGGCCTCGTACAGCTCGCGCGGGATGTCCTGCAGGCCGGCGAGGTAGATCACCGCGTTGTACCCGAGGGTCCACCACACCGTGACGCCGACCAGCGCGACCCACGCCTCCGGGACGGAGCTGAGCCAGGGGATGTCGTCCGGCAGCCCGAGGTTCCCCAGGTAGGTGTTGATGAGGCCGATGTTCCGGTCGAGCAGGTACCGCCACAGCACCGCGACCACGGCGACGCCGAGGACGTAGGGCGCGAAGTAGGCGGCACGGAACAGGTTGCGGCCGGGGAACTTCTGGTTCATCACCAGGGCCACCATGAGCGGCACGACCAGCAGCAGCGGGACGCTCGCCAGCGTGAAGATCGCGGTCGCCTGCATCGAGTTCCAGAACGTGCCGAACGTGATCGAGCTCGGGTCGAACAGGTCCTGGTAGTTCTGCAGGCCGACGAACGGCTTGCCGGGGAGCGTGTAGTCCCACTGGTGCAGGCTGATCCAGCCGCCGAGGATCACCGGGGCGATCACGAATGTCAGGAACAGGACGAGGTACGGCGCCAGGAACAGCCACGGTGTCAGCCGCCCGTGGTTGGCGACGCCGCGCCGCGGCGCCCCTCGGCGGGTGGCCGCCTTCGATGCGGCGGGCGCCGCGGCGGACGTCGTCGTGGTCATGTCAGCCTCCGAAGCTCTCGAGGTTGCGCTTCATCAGCTCGCTGGCCTGCTCGGCGGCCGTCGTCATGGCAGCCTCGGGCTCGGCGTTGCCGAGCACCGCCTCGGAGATCGCCGGCTCCAAGGCCTCGCCCTGCACCGTCGGGACGCCGGGGATCGGCGGCAGGAACCGCATGGTGTCGATCTTCTCGGCGATGACGGCCTGCGGCAGGCCCTCGAGGGCACCGGAGTCACGCACGGACTGGCGGGCGGGGATCATGCCCGAGCCGGCCCACTCGCCGGACTGCTCGCTGATCCACGCGACGAAGACCTGCGCGGCGGCGTACTTGTTCTCGTCGTCGGTCGCCTGCTTGGTGATGAAGAAGTTGTGGGAGTCGGCCCACACCGCGTCCTCCTCACCGATCGTCGGGAAGGCCGCGATGCCGTAGTTGAGCCCCTCGGTGGCCTCGAGGTCGTTGATCTGCCAGATCCCGTTGAAGTGGATCGACACCTCGCCGTTCTTGAACGCGACGTACTCCGCGTCCGGGTCCACGTTGCTCGGGCTCCACCCCTGGTCCACGGCGCCCCGCATGAACTCCATGGCCTCCACACCCTCCGCGGAGTTGTAGAGCGCCTCGTCGCCCTCCTCGGCGTACGGCTCGCCACCGTTCTGCCACAGCAGCGACAGGTAGATCAGGTGCGCGGGCCACCGCTGCGGCATCCACAGGGGGGTGGCGTAGCCGGCGGCCTGCAGCTTGGGGATCGCCTCCTCGAGCGAGGCGAGGTCGGTCGGGGCCTCCGTGATGCCCGCCGCGGTGAAGTGGTCCTGGTTGTAGTACATCGCCAGGGAGTGCACGTCGAGCGGGATGCCGTAGCGCTGGTCGTTGTAGACGCTGGCGTCCCAGACCTCCTCGGTGAAGTCGTCGGCGCTGAGCTCCAGGTTCTCGGCCAGGTCGTCGAGCGGCACGATCACGTTGCGCGCGGCGTTGGTGGCGATCTGCGTCAGGTGCATGATCCCGACGTCGGGACCCTCACCCGCGTTCACCGCGGCGGGGACGCGCTGGTAGAACTCCGCCCACTGGACCGTGTTGGACTCGACCTTGATGTTCGGGTGCTCGGCCATGAAGTCGTCGACCATCTGGGTCATGAACGGTCCGTCACCACCGGTGAAGCCGTTCCAGTAGGACAGGGTGACCTCGGGGCCGTCGTACTCGCCGGTGAACTCGGGGGCCTCGGCGGCACCTCCACCCTGCGCCGCTTCCTCGGGGCTCGCGCCGCCCCCGCAGGCGGCGAGCGCGAGGCCCGCCACGACGGACATCGTTCCCAGCACGAACCGACGGCGCCGGGACGCACCAGAGCGAACTGCGGTACTCATCATTGAGCTCCTCGTGACGCTGCCCGGCACGCTGTAGCGGTCCGGGGCAGACCGACCTGCAAACCTTGCTCCTCGTTCGTACACCTTTTGTCGGGTTCCGGCATGTCTAGACAGGCTGGGCCGCGGATCCGTCATCGAGCCGTGACCAACGGGCGGCCTCGCCGGGCGGCGCGGCCGTCGGGGCGGCCGCCGGGGTGGGCGCCGGGGTGGGCGCCGGGGTGGGCGCCGGGGTGGGCGCCGGGCCCGGCCACCGGAGCCCGGCGGGGCTCCGGTGACCGGTCCGGACACCTCAGTCCTGGTAGACGCGGAACCAGTCGAACCGGGACGTCGCCGGCGCGCCGCCCTCGGCGGGGTTGCGGCCGTGCGAGATGAGGCCGATCCGGAGGTCGGAGTCCGCGGGCAGCGTCCAGACGCCACCCTCGACCCAGGTCGACGACCCCTCCGCGCGGGTGAACGCCTGCAGCTCGTGCTCGCCCGAGGCATCGGTGCGGTGCACGAGACGCAGGTAGGTGGTGACCTCCCCGGGCGGGCCGATGATCGTCCCGCCGTAGGACAGCCCGTCGGCGAACGGCATCTCCTTGCCGAACTCGGTCTGCCGCGTGTTCCAAATCGCGACGTGCGACAGGCGCAGGAACAGGTCGTCGTCGACGTAGGCGACCAGTCCGCCCTGCTGGAAGTTGCGGATCTCGTTCAGTCCGAGGTCGATGGAGACCTTGGTCTCCACGGTCCAGTCGCCGTCGGGCGCGTCGCGCAGCAGGATCCCGGCGGTGTTGCCGGTGCCGACCAGGTCCGCGGTCTCCACCTGCCAGCGGAGCTCGCCCCCGGACACGGTGACGTCCGGGTCGCGCACGACCTCCCAGCCGGCGGAGGGAGCCGCGGCGTCGAACTCGTCGCTGAGACCGGGCACCAGGGTCCCGGGCGTGGGCGCCGGCTCGACCGCGGTGACGGGCTCGGCGAGCCCGACCACGGAGAGGTTGTCGACGTCGACACCCTCGTCGGCCGCGTACACCCCCGCCTGACCGTTCAGGCGCGTGCTCTCGGGCAGGTCCAGCACGACGTGCGCGAGCGGGTCACCCAGCCGGGCCTCGGTCAGCTCGGCGTGCGCAGCGCCGGCACGCACCTCCAGGGCGAGGTTGTGCCAGGTGCCCGTGTGGCCGGCGGGGAGCTCTGCGCTCGCCTCGCCGGTGACCGTGCCGCGCGCGACGGTCCGGACGGTCAGCGTGCCGGCGTCCGGATCGACGAGCGCCTGGATGGCGGTGCCGGTGCCCTGGCGGTGCTTGGGACCGTCCACCTGCCACCGGGAGGCGGCCACGAGGCCGTAGACGCCGTCCTCGTCGTCGTCCTGACGCAGGTCCGCCTCGACCCGGACGTCCGCCGGGGCGGCCGCGCGGGTGACGAGGAGGTTGCCGTCGTCGTCGTCGGACTCCTGGAAGCGACCCGACTGGGGGTCGACCTCGTCGTCCCAGTCGCCGTCGCCGCGGAAGGCGCGCGCGTCGTCGTCGAACGTCGTCACGGCGCGCCCGCTCGTCACCGGGGCCACCTGCGGCCCCTCGGACGGGCCCGCGCCGGCGTTGACGCTCGGCCAGCCGTCGACCCAGTCCAGGCGGTCGATCAGCATGGGCCGCTCGTTGATGCCGAACGGGTCGTCGAGGTACGGGTCGGCGCGGTCGAGGGCGTGGTAGACGATCCAGTCCTGACCGGCGAGGTCGGTGACCACCGCGTTGTGCCCGGCGCCGATGAACGCGTTGCCGTTCTGGTACAGGGTCGGCGTGCCGCCCGCGCGCGACTGGTCGAGGGGGACGCCGTCGCGGTCGACGTACGGCCCGCGGACGTCCTGCGACCGGCCGACGTGGACGCTGTAGCCCGTCGTCGGACCGGCGCAGCAGTTGGCCGTCGAGGCGAACAGGTACCACCAGCCGTCGTGCTGCACGACGTAGGAGCCCTCGAACTTGTTGTCGATCGCGACCTGGGTCGCCGGCCCCACCGCCTCCGTGCCGGTCTCGTCGAGCTCGGTGACCCACAGGCCGCCGTAGTACGAGCCGAAGAACAGGTACTGGGTCCCGTCCTCCGTCATCACGTGGTGCGGGTCGAACGTCCACAGGTAGTTGTCCGCCGCCACACGGCGCGGGTCCACCACGGCGTCGCCCGAGTCCGTCCAGGGTCCCGTCGGCGTGGGCGCGGTGGCGACGCCGATCGCGTTGTCGTTGCGCTCCGGGTTCGTGCCGGTCTCGGTGACGACGTAGTAGAGCCGGTACTCGCCGTCGACGTAGCGGATGTCCGGCGCCCACAGGGCGGCCCTGTTGGCGGTGTCGGCCCACGCCGGGATGGTCGCCTCGGTGAAGGCGTCCCCGACGTACTCCCAGTCGACGAGGTCGTCCGAGCGCGAGATCGGGAGCAGGTGTCGGGTGCCCTCGCCCTCCCGTAGCGGATCGGTGGTGCCGTAGGCGTACCACCAGCCGTCCTTGCCGCGGATCACGGCCGGGTCGGCGAAGGTGTCGGCGAAATCGGCGCTCACCGGGTTGGTGTAGGTGGCGGTCGGGTCGGGTCCGTCGGCCGTGCGGGTCTGCGCGACGGAGGGCGCGGTGCCGGCGAGACCGAGGACGAGGGTGGTGGCGGCCACGGTGGCCAGGGCGGAACGGTGTGATGTCACTGGTGACCCCTTGTGGAGGCGGTGCGTCGTCGTTGACGCGCCTCCCTGTCTACTCCCCGCCACCCACACCCGCGAGGCGTTCGTCCGGCTCGTCCTCCGCCGCCGGCCGTGCGCGCGCCGGGACGTGGCAGCCTGGGCGCAGGACGTCGTCGGACATCGAGGGGACCACCGTGAGCGAGCAGAGCCTGATCGGGATCGAGCGGTTCGCCGTCGACCAGAAGATCACGATGATGGTCAACCGCTACCAGATCCGAGAGCTGGACGCCGAGGGCCGCCCCGGCGCCGTGCTCGCCGTCGCGCAGCAGAAGCGGATGGCGTTCAAGGAGCAGGTGACCTTCTACACCGACGAGGACCGCCGCACCCCGGTGTTCTCGTTCCGCGCGCGGCAGCGGATGGACCTCGGCGCGACGTACGACGTGACCGACGCCCGCGGGAACCCCCTCGGGGAGTTCCGCAAGGACTTCGCGCAGTCGCTGCTGCGCTCGACGTGGCACCTGCAGTCCGCCGGGGTGGACGCCGTCGGGCAGGAGCGGGACGCGACCATCGCCCTGCTGCGCCGGGGGTGGGAGCTGCTGCCCGTCCTCAACGACCTGCCGTCCCCGTTCCTGTTCCACTTCGACTTCGCCGACCGCGGGACCGGGGCGGTCGTCATGTCGTCCGAACGACGCCGGGCCCTGCGCGACCGCTACGTCGTCACGGTGCCGGGCGGCGTGCTCGACGGGCGGGTCGCGGCGGCGATGGCCGTGGCCCTCGACGCGCTGCAGTCGCGGTGAGCGACCGCTCGGGCCGCCCGGCCGGCGGGCCCGGGAGCGACGCCGGCCGGGCGCCGTCCCGCTGGGAGCTGCAGGTCCGGGCGAACCCGGACCACTCGCACTGGTACGTGCAGCGGTTCCGGCAGATGGCCGCGCGCGGCGCCGACCTGGCCGGCGAGGCGCGTCTGGTCGACGCCATGGTCGCGCGAGGCTCCCGCGTGCTGGACGCCGGCTGCGGCCCGGGACGGGTCGGGGCCGAGCTCGCCGCGCGCGGGCACACCGTGGTCGGCGTGGACGTCGACCCGGTCCTGGTCGAGGCGGCGCAGACCGACCACCCCGGACCGACGTGGCTCGTCGGGGACCTGGCCGAGCTCGACCTGCCCGCCCGCGGCGTCCCGGAGCCGTTCGACGCGATCGTCTGCGCGGGCAACGTCCTGACGTTCCTGGCACCGGGCACGGAGGTCGAGGTCCTGCGGCGGATGGCGGCCCATCTGGCGCCGGGCGGGCGGGTGGTCACCGGGTTCGGAGCCGGCCGCGGGTACGGCTTCGACGCCTTCCTCGACGACGCGGCGCAGGCAGGGCTGGCGGTCGACGTCACGCTGTCCACCTGGGACCTGCGCCCCTTCGGACCGGGGTCGGACTTCCTGGTCGCGGTGCTGTCCGCGCGGTAGCGCGGCCGGGTGGTAGCGCGGCCGGGCGGGTGCCCGCCGGTGCCCGGCGTCGGTGGTGGTGCGCGGAGCCGGTCGTGCGGTCGACGGTCGCGACGGTCCCCACGGGGTGGCGCGGCGGACCGCTCCGACGACGACCCGGGGGCCCCGCGGACCGTCGTTGATGCCGGTCGCACGCCAGTGGTCTGATGGCCCCGCTGTCGCGCGGCGAGCCGGAGGAGGAGTGCGGATGAGTGTGGACACGCTGGTCGGTCGGGGCAGGGTGCGCCTCGCCGTCCCCCTGGTCGGCCGCGACCCGGACGAGCCGCACCGCGCCGCGACGCCGCTCGAGCTCTTCTTCGACCTCGTGTTCGTCGTCGCGGTCGCCCTCGCGGCAGCGAGCCTGCACCACGGGATCGCCGACGGGCACGCACCGGAGACGGTCCTCGGCTTCACGCTGGTGTTCTTCGCCGTCTACTGGGCCTGGGTCAACTTCACCTGGTTCGCGTCCTCCTTCGACACCGACGACCTCGTGTTCCGCCTCGCCACCTTCGTCACGATGGGGGGCGCGCTCGTCTTCGCGGCCGGCGTCCCGCGCGCGGTCGAGGGGCTGGACTTCGACGTCGCCGTCATCGGCTACGCGATCATGCGCATCGCCCAGATCGCGGAGTGGCTCCGCGTCGCCGCCAGCGGCGGGCCGCGCGCCCCGGCCGGGCGACGGTTCGTCATCGGGCTGCTCGTGCTGCAGACGGCGTGGCTGACCATCACCGCCGTCGCACCCGAGCGAGCGCTCGTACCGCTGTGGATCCTGCTGGCCCTGGGCGAGATGGGCGTCCCGATCTGGGCGGAGCGGGCGGCGCGCACGTCCTGGCACACCGGCCACATCGCCGAGCGGTACGGCCTGTTCATGATCATCGTGCTGGGCGAGTCCGTGCTCGCGGGCTCCCTCGCCATCCAGACGGTCCTCGACGAGGGAGCGTTCACCGCACCGCTCCTGCAGATCGTCGGCGGCGGGCTGCTCGTGCTGTTCGCCATGTGGTGGGTGTACTTCGAGCGTCCGGAGGACTGGATGCTCCGGCGCCTGCCGACGGCGTTCGTCTGGTCGTACCTCCACCTCGTCGTCTTCGCCGCGGTCGCGGCGGTCGGCGCCGGGCTGGCGGTCGCGCTGGAGCACGCGACCGGGCACGGGGAGATCGGCGCGACCGGGGCGGCCCTGAGCGTCGCCGTCCCCCTCGCGGCGTACCTGCTGAGCCTGTGGTCGATGTACGTCCGGTCGGACGACGCGCCGATCCGCCGCGTGGGCATCCCGGTCCTCGCGCTGCTGGTCCTCGCGGCCGTGCTGACGCCGTGGCCGGTCCTGGCGATGGGCGTGCTGCTGGTGGTGTACATCGCGCTCAAGCTGCGGCTGGGCGCGACCTCCGGCGCCGGCGCGCCCGTGGCGGCGGCCGGGGTCGGGGCCGCAACTGGGGCCGGGGCCACGGGCTCGGACCAGTCTGCGACCGTCTCACCATGAGTCACGCGTCGACCGCGGACCCGGAGTACCCCCTGTCCGGGCGCCACGCGTCGACCGTCGCCGACCTCGACCGCCTCGTGGTGGAGTGCCGCGCCTGCCCACGCCTGGTCGCCTGGCGCGAGGAGGTCGCCGTCGTGAAGCGGGCGGCGTTCCGCGACGAGACCTACTGGGCCCGCCCGGCACCCGGGTTCGGGGACGAGCGCGCACCGGTGCTCGTCGTCGGGCTCGCGCCGGCGGCGCACGGCGCGAACCGCACCGGGCGCATGTTCACCGGGGACCGCAGCGGGGACTTCCTCTTCGCGGCGCTGCACCGCACCGGCTTCGCGTCGCAGCCCACGTCGACCCACCGCGGCGACGGGCTGACGCTCACAGGTCTGCGGATGACGGCACCGGTGCGGTGCGCTCCCCCGGCCAACCTGCCGACACCGGACGAGCGACGGCGGTGCGGGCCGTGGCTCGGCCGGGAGCTGGAGCTGGTCGACCCCGACGTCGTGGTCGTGCTGGGCGGCTTCGGGTGGCAGGCGCTGCTGGCGACCCTGGAGGAGCAGGGGTGGCGCGTGCCCCGGCCACGCCCACGGTTCGGGCACGGGGCCGAGGTGGAGCTCACCGGACCCGCCGGGCGCATGCTCACCCTGCTCGGGTGCTTCCACGTGAGCCAGCAGAACACGTTCACCGGGCGGCTCACCCCGGCGATGCTCGACGCCGTCCTGCTGCGGGCGCGCGAGCTGACCGGCCTCTGACCTCGGCCGCCACGCCTCACCGGCCGCCCCGCCACCGGCGAACCGCGATCGCCAACCTCGACCGGCCGACGTCGGCCGCCGTCGGGGTGACGCAGGGCCGGCCCGCGGGTGAAAACGGCGCCGCCGACCGCTGGGGAGCGGCGCCCGCCCTCAGGATCGACCGGCCACGTGCGGCCCGCGCACGGACCACCTGGAGATCTCATGAGCACCCCCGACGCGCCCGTCAGCCCCTTCGCACCACCGTCGGAGAGCTCGCAGGCGCCGGCACAGGCGACGGCGCAGCAGCCGTCCGGCGACGCGTCGCCGTACGCCCGGCGCGACCTGCCCGCCGACGCGCCCGGGGGCTCGCCGCTCCCGCAGCCGCGCCACAGCCGTGCCGCCGTCGCCGCGTTCGTCGTCGGCCTGGTGTCCGTCGTCCTGTGCGCGCTCCCGCTGGTGAACCTGATCTCGGTCGTCGGCGGTCTGGTCGCGGTCGTGCTGGGCGTCGTCGGGCTGCGCACGCTCCGGCCCGGCGTCCCGGGGAAGGGGTTCGCGATCGCCGGGACCGTGCTCGGGGCGGTCGGCCTCGTCGTCGCCGTGGTGATGCTCCTCGTCATCGGCGCGGCGGTGAAGTCGCTGGACGAGTCCGGCGAGCTCGGCGCCATCCTGGACGAGGTCCAGGCGGTGCAGGAGGCCGGCGTCGGCGAGCAGCCCGCTGCCTCCACGGCCGAGGTCCCGGCCGAGGTGGCCGACGCGCCGGGGCAGCCCCATGTGGGTGCGCCCGAGCTGGTCCGCGAGGACTTCTCCGGCCTCACCTGCGACGTGCTCGCCGACCAGGCGGTGGCGATGTCGCAGTCGACGGCCGAGGCCGGCTCCGTGCTGGTCGACGTCCGTGACGCCGTCCCCGTCGAGGACCACCTCGTCGACTACCCCGTGCCGGCCGGCGCGGAGGAGTCCCTCGTGCTGTCCTGCCGCGGCACCGCGACCTGGGACGACGCCACGGAGTCCTCGGTCCTGACGCAGCTGACCATCGACTCCGCCGCCGAGCTGTACGTCGACTACGCCGCCGAGTGACCCGCCGCTGACGGCAGCACACCCGACCCACGAGGGTCATCACCCCGCAACACCCCGGACACGTGCCGTCCGTAGCGTCCAGCGCATGGACCTCGACGGCGACGTGCCCACGCCGGGCCGACGTCCGCCGTCACCCGTCTCCCGGCCGGCGCCGGCCCGTCCGCACCGTCACGACGCCGGCCTGCGGGGTCCACGGTGACGGGCCGCGTGGACCCGTTCATCGGGACCGGCGTGACCGACCTGCCCCCGCCGCACGGCGTCGCGGCGTCCTGGTGGTGGCCCAAGCCGCAGATCGGCAACACCCACCCCGGGGCGACGTACCCGCTCGGGATGGTCTCGGCGTGCGCGTACTCGGGCGCCTACCCGACCGGGTACGGACGGTACGACCTGAGCACCGAGGGCGTCCCGCCGGCGATGTACGACCGGCAGGTGGCGTCCGGGTTCACGCACTTCCAGCAGTCGGGGACCGGGGCGATCCGCAAGTACTACAACTACTTCCGGGTCACCCCGATGCTCCAGCCGCTCGACGACCTCGGGCAGACGTGGGACCTGCAGGACGAGGTCGCGACCCCGGGCCTGTACGCCGCGACGCTCGCGTCCGGGATCCGGTGCGAGATCACGGTGGGGCCCAAGAGCGCCGTGCACCGGTACACGTTCCCCCGGCACCGCGACGCGCGCCTCGTCGTCGACCTGTCGCTGGGCGGTCTGGCGATCCCGTACGGGCGCACGGTCCCGCTGCGCGCCCACCTGCACACGCTCGCCCCCGGGGTCGCGCAGGGCGAGATAGTCGTGGAGGGCGCCCCGCTGGCCGTCCACGTGGAGTGCGACACCCCGCAGTGGCGCCAACTGCTCTGGTACGACCGGCGGCTCATGCCGGGCGGCACGCGGCTGGACTTCGACCACATCCGCCCCACGACGCTGCGCCCCTTCGGTCTCATGTGGGCCGGGCCCACGGAGGCCGGGCAGGTGGTCGAGCTGCGGTTCGGCTTCTCGTTGCGCGGGGTGGACCGGGCCCGTGACAACCTCCACGCCGACTGCGGTCCCGGACCGTCGTCGTTCCGCTCCCGGCTGGCGGCGACGACGGCGGCCTGGGACGACCACCTGGGCGCGATGGAGGTCGAGGCGCCGTCGTCGGACCAGGAGACGGTCTTCACCACCGCGCTGTACCACTCGCTGGTCAAGCCGTGCCTCGCCCCCGGCGAGAGCCCGTTCTGGCCGGCGGACGGGCCGTTCGCCTTCGACATCTCGACGATGTGGGACATCTACCGCACCCAGCTGCCGCTGCTGACGACGCTGGTCCCGGACCGCGCGGTAGAGCTGGCGCAGGCGCTGCTGTACATCTGCGAGGAGGAGGGCAACCTGCCGATCGGGTACCGGATGGCCCGGGGCGCCGACCAGTTCTCCCGGCAGGGGAGCGCGCTGGCGCACACGTTCTTCGCGGACCTGTGCCGGCTGGGGCTGCCGGGCGTCGACTGGGACTGGGCGCTGGTGCACCTGCACAACGACCTGCGGCGCACCTACGGCGAGGAGTTCCTGCTGCGGGGCGTCGCGCACCCGATCAGCCACACCCTCGACCTGGCGTTCGGGTACTGGTGCACGTCCCGCATCGCCGAGCACGTCGGGGACGCGGCGCTCGTCGACCAGTTCGCCCCGCTGGCCGCGCAGTGGGTCAACGCGTTCGACCCGGTCACCGGGCTGGTCCGGGACTCCACCTACTACGAGGGCGGCAAGTGGAACTACTCGTTCCGCCTCGTGCACGACATGGCGGCCCGCATCGCACTGGGCGGCGGCGACGCGGAGTTCGTCGCGACCCTCGACCGGTTCTTCGGCTTCGACGCGCCGCCGGTGACGCAGCCCGGCGTGCGTCCAGGGGTCCAGGAGATGGTCGCCGGGTACGCCCTGCACCGGTTCGAGGGTCTGAACAACGAGCCGGACATGGAGGCGCCGTGGGCCTACCAGTACGCCGGGCGGCCGGACCGGACGGCCGACGTCATCCACGCCGTGGTGCAGAACCAATTCGGCGTGGGCCGCGGCGGCCTGCCGGGCAACGACGACTCCGGGGGCCTGAGCTCCTGGTACGTATGGGCGTCGCTGGGGCTGTTCCCGGTCGCCGGCCAGGGCCTGTTCCTCATCAACGCGCCGGCGTGGCGGTCGTCCCGCGTCCGGGTGGCCGGCGGCGAGCTGGCGGTCGAGACGACCGGCTTCGTCGAGCCGTCCCCGGACCGACCCGCGCAGTACGTCCGGTCCGTCCGGCTCGACGGGCAGCCGCTGGAGCGGACGTGGCTGACCGGCACGGAGGTCCACCGCGGCGGCCGGCTGGTCGTGGAGCTCGGTCCCGAGCCCGGCCGCTGGGGGACGGTCGTGCGACCGCCGTCCGACTCCACCACCCCGTCGCACGCCGCGTGAGGCCCGCCCCGATGCGGATCGCCCCGGCCGCCGTGCCCGCCCAGATGCCCTCCGTGCAACCCGCCGTGATGCCCGCCCTGACACCCCTGCCGGAACCCTGGAGGTCGAGCACATGACCCACACCCCGACCCGTCGGCTGGTCATCGTCGTCCGCGCCGACCCGGTCATCTGCGGGCACTCCGGCGAGGCGCGCAACCTCGCCGAGGCCGCACTGACGCGCGGTTTCGACGACGTGCGGATCATCACCTGGCCGCTGGAGCGCCTGGTGGCCAGCGGCCTGCCGCTCAAGCCGGTGGACGGCGTCCTGCCGTACAGCCCGGGGATCACGGTCGAGCGGCCCGAGCCCGTCGGCGACTACAAGGTGGTGGACGGGCGCTACCTCGCCGGGGTCACCGGTCGGCTGGTGGAGCTGTTCACCGACGGCGTCCCGACCGTCGCGATGTCGCTGTACCTCAGCCCGCACGCGGTGGCCGTGGCGGACGCCGTCCGGGTCGCGCACGCCACCGGCCTGCCGGTGGACGTGGTCACGGTCGCCGAGGCGGTCGGGTCCGACGTGACCAACGTCGTACGGGCGTGCGTCGAGGAGGACCGGTTCGGCGCGGCCGCGCACGTGCTCGCGAGCTACCTCGCGCACGACGTGTGCCTGGCCGTCTCCGCGTACACCCGCGAGCTGATCGTCTCGGCGGCCGAGCTCATCGACGCCCGCCACGGCACGACCTTCGCCGTCCGGTGCCGCGAGCGCGTGCACGTCTCCTACCCCGCGATCGACGTGGCGTCCTACGTCGCCGTCGACGCGGACGAGACCGCGCGCGTGCTGGCGTCCCGCGGGCTGGAGCGGGACGGGTACGTGCTGTTCCTGTCCCGGCTGGTCGCCGCCAAGGGGGTCGACGACCTCATCGCCGGCTACGCGCGGAGCGAGGCGGCCGGTTCGGTGCGGCTGGTCATCGCCGGCAACGGTCCGGACGCCGGCACCCTGCGGGCCCTGGCCGCGGCGTCCCCCGCGTCCGACCGGATCGTCTTCCTGGACGACGTCGACGACGCCGAGAAGTCCCACCTCATGGCCGGGTCGGTCGCCTACGTGCTGCCGAGCAAGCCGCGCCCGGAGTTCGTCGAGACGTTCGGGATCGCGCTGGTGGAGAAGATGCTGTCCGGCGGCGGCCCGGTGATCACGACCGACACGGGCGGGATCGGTGAGGCGGTCGGCGGGTGCGCACTGATCGTCCCGGTCGAGGACCCGGCGGCGATCGCGGCGGCGCTGGACCGGGTGGTGCTCGAGATGTCGGAGTCCGAGCGGCACGAGTGGGAGCGTCGCGCGCGCGAGCACGGCCGGCGGTTCCACCGGTCGGTCGTGCTCGACGGCGTGCTCGCGCGGGTGGCCGACGTGGACGTCGACGCCGCACCGAGGGCGCGGCTGCGGCTGGTGTGAACGGGTTCACGCGGCCGGAGGCCGTCAGCGCATGGGGTACCAGCGCGCGCCGGACCTGCGGGTGACGCGGCTCGTCTCCACCACGACCAGCTCACCGACCCGCGCCACGACGGCCCGGCCGACGTCCGACGCCGTCTGGTCGTCCAAGGCCTCGTAGCGCACGGTGATCCTCGGCTCGCCGCGCACGACCTCGACCGTGCCCGCCTCCACGGTGGTCCGCTCCCCCGCCGCCTCGATCGCGGCCGGCAGGACGGCGGCCGGGTCCACGCCCCGGTGCAGGACCCCGGGGACGACGCGGACGCGGTAGGACGGCACCGGGTGAGCGTAGGGCCGTGCGCTCCGGGGCTCGCCGACCACCCGCCCCTGGCTGCGACCGCCAGGCGTACCGCCGGCGACCGAGCGGAACACGGGACGCGCCGGCGTGGTTGCCGACGCACATGAGAGCCATCGCCTACTCCCGCTACGGCGGACCCGACGTCCTCGAGCTCGTGGACCTGCCCGAGCCCAAGGTCGGACCCGACTCCGTCCTCGTCCGGGTGCGCGCCACCTCGGTCAACCCCGTCGACTGGAAGGTCCGGCAGGGCTACCTCGACGGGCTGATGGACGCCGTGTTCCCCGTCGTGCCGGGGTGGGACGTCGCGGGCGTGGTCGAGAAGGTCGGCCTCGACGTGCCGGAGCTCGCGGTGGGCGACGAGGTCGTCGGGTACGTCCGCAAGGACGTCGTCGGCGGCGGGACGACGGCGGAGCTCGTGTCGGCTCCTGTCCGGACGCTCGCCCGGAAGCCGGCGTCGCTGTCCTGGGAGGAGGCCGCCGCCCTGCCGCTGGCCGGGCTGACCGCGTACCAGTCGCTGCGCCGCCTCGGCGTCACCGAGGGCGACACCGTGCTGATCCACAACGCGGCCGGCGGCGTCGGCAGCTTCGGGGTGCAGATCGCGGCGGCGTTCGGCGCCCGGGTGATCGGCACGGCGTCCCCGGCGCGCCACGAGTACGTCCGAAGCCTCGGTGGCGAGCCGGTGCCCTACGGCGACGCGATGGTGGAGGCGGTGCGCGCGCTGGCTCCCCAGGGGGTCGACGTCGTCGTGGACCTCGCCGGCGGTGGGGTCGTGGCCACGACGCCGCAGGTCGGCACCCCGGACGTGCGACTCGGGTCCGTGGCGGACGCCGACGTCGCGGCGCACGGCGGCGCGAACTTCTGGGTGCGCCCGGACGCGGCCGACCTCGCCGCGCTGGGTGACCTGGTCGACGCCGGCCTCGTGAAGGTCCAGGTCGCCCGGACCTTCCCGCTGGAGGAGGCAGCAGCCGCGCACGACCTGAGCGCGACGGGCCACGTGCAGGGGAAGGTCGTCATCCGGGTGTCCTGACGGACTCCACGGGGTTGGTGCCAGTGGCCGCCGGGCGTGCCTCGCGCCGGCGGCCACCGGTGTCTTCGGGGGTCAGCGACCGGTGATCTGCGCCGCCGTCGCGCCGGTGAGGCGGGAGACGACGGCGACGGCGTCGTCCCAGTGCTTCGCGTAGTGGTTCGGGTCCGCGTTGCGCTGCACGGTGTGCGCGACCTGCGTCGGGGACATGCCGTCGCGGCCGCCCACGCGGTCCAGAGCGGTGAAGAAGCTGGTCGCGCTGGCGGCCGGGTCCATGCGCTGCGCGAGGGTGCCCCACGCGCCGTTGTCGCGCTGCTGGAACAAGCCGCGGCTGTCGGGACCGGCCTTGTCGCCGTGGTCGAGCACCTGGAGCGACGACTCGCCCATGGCGGTCATCACGCCGATGGCCTGGTCGCGCGAGGACAGGCCCATCGTCTGAGCGGCGTTGACGATCGCGCGGGCGTTGTCGAGCTGGACGCCGGAGTAGCCGCCGACGGGCGCCGAGGCAGCCGCCGAGCTGATCGCCGTCGTCGACGCCGTACGGGAGACCTCCGTGGCGAGCGCGGTGGCGAACCGGGTGGCCGACGACGGCGTCGCGGCGTCGCCCGGCGCCCTGGTGGACGCGACCGACGTGACCGTCGGCTGCGGGCGCAGCGCGGCGAGGCTCGTCTGGATCATGGCGATCCGGTTCTCGATCCCGGCGATGCCGTCCACGGTGCCTCCTGCCTCGACGGTGCTGCCGTGCTCATCGGCCGGGATCCCCGGGCGTGAAGTGGTGTGGCGCATCTGACGTGACGGTGACTCGTCGTCGACCCAGCCGGGCCCGAGCCCGCGCGGGAATGCCCCACGGCGGACCAGACTTGTCCCGAGCGGCGCCGTCACGCCCGGACCGACGGCCACGCCATCGCGATCGAGAGGCACTCCCCTGAGCACCGCCGACACGACCACGCACGCCGACGGCGTCGGCTTCCGCTCGAGCCGCGGCCCGATCCTCGTCGCGATCATGATGGCGACGAGCCTGGTCGCGATCGACTCCACGATCCTGGCGACGGCCGTCCCCACGATCGTCGCGGACCTCGGCGGGTTCTCCAGCTTCCCGTGGCTGTTCTCGATCTACCTGCTGACCCAGGCGGTCTCCGTCCCGATCTACTCCAAGCTCGCCGACACCGTCGGGCGCAAGCCCGTGATGCTGGCGGGCATCGGGCTGTTCCTGCTCGGCTCGGTCCTGTGCGGCTTCGCCTGGTCGATGCCGGCGCTCATCGCGTTCCGTGCGGTGCAGGGGCTCGGCGCGGGGGCGGTGCAGCCCATGGCGATCACGATCGCCGGCGACATCTACACCGTCGCCGAGCGCGCCAAGGCGCAGGGGTACATGGCCAGCGTCTGGGCGATGTCGTCCGTGGTGGGGCCGACGCTCGGCGGCGTCTTCTCGGAGTTCCTCACCTGGAACTGGATCTTCTTCGTCAACATCCCGCTGTGCCTGCTCGCCGGGTGGCTGATCGTCCGGCACCTGCACGAGTCGGTCGAGCGGCAGAGCCACCGCATCGACTGGCTGGGCGGGGTGCTGCTGACGGTCGGGGTCAGCCTGCTGATCCTCGCCCTGCTCGAGGGCGGCAACGCGTGGGCCTGGAGCTCGCCGATCAGCGTCGGGTCGCTCGTCGCGGCGGCGGTGCTGCTCACGGTGTTCGTCCTCGTCGAGCGCCGCGCCGAGGAGCCGGTGCTGCCGCTGTGGGTGCTCTCGCGCCGGCTGCTGCTGAGCACGGCGCTGATCGGCGTCGGCGTCGGCGTCATCCTCATCGGGCTGACGTCCTACGTGCCGACCTTCCTCGAGACGCTGCTCGGGGCCTCGCCGCTCGTCTCCGGGCTCACGCTCGCGGCGCTGACGCTGGGCTGGCCGATCGCCGCGACGCTGTCCGGTCGGGTGTACCTGCGCCTGGGCTTCCGGTCCACGGTCCTCATCGGGTCGGGTCTGGTGGTCGCGGCCACGATCGCGCTCACGTTCGTGTCCCGGTCGCCGTCCATCCTGGCCGTCGGGCTGTGCTGCTTCGTGATCGGGCTCGGCATGGGGCTCGTCGCCTCGCCGAGCCTCATCGCCGCGCAGTCCAGCGTCGGGTGGGGCGAGCGCGGCGTCGTCACCGGGACCAACATGTTCGCCCGGTCCGTGGGCAGCGCCGTGGGCGTGGCGGTCCTCGGTGCTCTGGTCAACGCGCGGCTGGACGGTCGGGACGCGATCGAGGCGCCGCAGGTGTTCGGTGACGCGGTCACCGGGGTGTTCGTCGCCGTGGTGGCGATGGCGGTCGCCGTCGTGCTCGCGGGGCTGTGGATGCCGCGCGGGCAGCGGGTCCAGGCGGACTGACGCCGCCCGTCGCCCTCAGCGCACCGGGATGTCGGTGAGCCGGAACGGCACCGAGCCGAGACCCGCGTCGACCTGGACGGTCACGGACCCCACGTCACCGAAGGCGGGGTAGACGATGCTGAAGGTCCGCGTCTGCCCCCCGTCGATCCGGCTGACCGTGTCGAGGTCGGTCAGCGGCAGCCACAGCTCGAACTCGCCACCGGTCGAGGTGTCCGCCAGGTAGTCCATCGGGTGGACCGCGGTGCTGCCGGTCAGGAGGGTCACGCCGGACGCCGCGTCGAGAGCCGTCCACGTCTCGGCGCCACGGTAGGAGAACACGCCGGACAGCCAGCCGATCCCGTAGAACGGGTCGACCTCGTCGTCCAGCGCGGAGATCTGCAGGTCGACGACGACGTGCCCGTCGACGAGACGCGCCTCGGGGGCCACGACGCGGTACGGGCGCGACGCGTCGAGCTCGACCCCGTCTTCGCCCGTGCCGACCGGTCCGTCGAAGGCGGGGAGCTCCCCGGAGGTCTCCACCTCGGTCGTCGTGGTGACCTCCGAGGTGAGCGTGAGGGTCACGCGCCGGTTGAGCGCCCGGTTCTCGTCGCTGTCGTTGGGCACCGCGGGCTCGGTCTCCCCCCTCCCGGACGTCTCGACCGGGTAGGTCCCGGTGTCGACGCGCTCGGCGAGGGCGGCGGCGACGCTCTGCGCACGGCGCTGCGAGAGGTCCTGGTTGTGCGCGTCGTCGTCCACGTCGTCGGTGTGGCCGACGACGGCGATGGTCCCCGGCGCGCGGCTGACCAGGTGCGCCGCGGCCGCGTCGAGCGCTGCCTGCGCCTGGGGTGACAGGTCGGCCGAGTCGACGGCGAACAGCACGTCCGAGCCCAGGGTGATCTGCACCTCCTCCGTGGACTGCAGCGTGGCGACGGCCCCGGCGAGCTCGCGCGTGTAGGACCCGAGCGAGTGGGTCTCCGCCTCCACGACGGCGTCCAGGTCGAGCGGCTCGGCAGCCCCCGGATCGGCGGCCGGCGTCGCTGCGGCGCCCGCGGTGGCGGTGGCACCCGGGGTCGCGGTGGCGCCCGGGGTGGCCTCCGGCGGGGACGGGGCACCGACCTCGGGACCCGGCACGTCGCCGTCGACCACGGGGACGGCCTCGACGTACGAGCCACCCGGCAGGAACAGGTCGAGCGCCTCGACGTCGTCCGGTGGCGCCGCGTAGGCGAGCTGGACGCGGGTGCCCTCCGGCTCGACGGTCACCCAGGAGTCGTCGCCGGCCCGGACCACCTGGCCGTCGGCGTCCTCCCCGGCCGTGTAGACCTGGTCCGCGGCAAGGTCGACGAGCCGGAGCCCGGCGAAGGAGCCCATCGTGATCGCGGTCCCCTGGGACGTGCCCCCGAAGTAGCCCGCCAGGAACAGCCCGTCCGGCTCGACGTCCTCGGCGCTGAGGTCCATCGTCAGGACGACGTGCTCCCCGGCGCGGACCAGCGGGTGGATCCTCGCGGTCACGTCGGTCCCGCCGGCGGTGAGCGTCCGGGTCTCGACGACCTCGTCGGGCGACGGCCCGGCGGCGGCCGGGGCTGTGGTGGGCGTCGGGTCCGTGTCCCGGTCCGCGGGCGTGGGGGTGCAGCCGGCGAGGAGCAGCGCGGCAGCAGGGAGCAGGACGGGCAGGACGACGGAGCGCACGGGTTCCTTCTGACTGCTCGGCGAGGTCGATCGGCGCGGCGCACCGCGCGGCTGGGCCGAGGATAGGCGGCGCCCTCGCCGGACAGGGCCCCTGGACGCCGGTCGGGTGATGTCGGTGCCCGCGGGTAGCGTGCGCGACGACGTCGACGACGAGGGGAACCACCGTGCTGAGGCTGCACCGCTCCGAGCGCTCGGACGCGCTGGTGCTGCCGCTCGCGGAGGTCCTGCGCGAGCCGCCGCCCGACCCGTTCTCGGTCGACGTCGTCGCCGTGCCGACGCCCGGTGTGGAGCGCTGGCTCGCCCAGCGGCTGTCCCACCACCTGGGGACCGGCCCGGCGGGCGAGGGCGGCGTCGCCGCCCACATCCGCTTCGACTCCCCCGGCCGCGTCCTGGACGACGCCGTCGCGGCCGTCCTCGGCGCCGGCCGCGGCGCCGACGACCCGTGGTCGCGCGAACGGCTGACCTGGCACGTGCTCGACGCCGTCGACGCGTGCGCCGGCGAGCCGTGGTGCGCCCCGCTCGCCCGCCACCTGGGCGCCGGCGGAGGTCCGGACGACCCTCGCCGCGACCGCCGGCTGCAGGCCGCGGCCCACCTGGCCGCCCTGTTCAGCTCGTACGGGACCCAGCGCCCGGCGATGCTGCGGGCGTGGGCCGACGGCCGTCATGAGGACGGCGCCGGTGACGCCGTGCCCGCCGACCTCGACTGGCAGGTCCGGCTCTGGCAGCACGTCCGCGAGGGCATCGGCGCACCCGGGCCCGCGGAGCGGCTGGACGAGGTGGTGGCCGCCCTGCTCGACGAGCCGGCCGCGGTCGACCTGCCCGACCGCCTGTCCGTCTTCGGCGCGACCCGGCTCGCGGCGGGGCGGCTGAGGGTGCTGGCTGCGCTGGGCGAGCACCGTGACGTCCACCTGTGGCTGCCGCACCCGTCCCCTGCCCTGTGGGCCGCGACCAGCGACGTTGTGGGCGCGGCGGCGCCGACCTCGGTCCGCCGGTCGGGTGTGCGCCCCGCCGCCGAGCACCCGCTGCTGGCCTCGATGGCCCGCGACGTGACCGAGCTGCAGCTGCGGCTGGCCGCGTCCGGCGCCGGCTCGGACACGCACCACCCCGCACCCGAGCCGCCGCCGACCCTGCTCGGGGCCCTGCAGGCGCGGCTGCGGGACGACGCCCCCGAGGCGCCGCCGCACCGGCTCGCCCCCGACGACCGCAGCGTGCAGGTGCACGCCTGCCACGGTCGGTCCCGTCAGGTGGAGGTGCTGCGCGAGGCCCTCATCGGCCTCTTCGACGCCGACCCGACGCTGGAGCCGCGCGACGTCATCGTGCTCTGCCCCGACATCGAAGCCGTCGCGCCCCTGGTCGCCGCCACCTTCGGCCTGGCCGCCGACGACGACGTCGCCCCCGACACCCACCCGGGGCGCACCCTGCGGGTCCGGCTCGCCGACCGGTCGCTGCGGCAGACGAACCCGCTGCTGTCGCTGCTCAGCCGCCTGCTCGAGATGGCCGACGGGCGGGTCAGCGCCCCGGACGTGGTGGACCTCGTGGGCAGTGACCCGGTCCGGCGCCGGTTCCGCCTCGTCGACGAGGACGTCGACCGGATCCGCCGGTGGGCGGTGGAGTCGGGCGCGCGCTGGGGGGAGAACCGAGCCCGCCGCGAGCGCTTCGGTCTGGTGCACGTGGCGCAGGGGACCTGGGAGACCGCCCTGGACCGCATCCTGCTGGGTGCGGCCATGGCCGAGGAGGAGCAGCGCTACGTCGGCTCCGCGCTGCCGCTGGACGACGTCGACAGCACCGACATCGAGCTCGCCGGGCGCCTGGCCGAGCTGGTCGACCGGCTCACCGCCGTGCTCGCCGACCTCGACGGCGCCCACCCGGCCGAGCACTGGCTCGACGCGCTGGACCGGGCGCTCGACCTGCTCGCCGGCACGAGCCCGACCGACGTGTGGCAGGAGGTGGAGGCCCGGGCGGTGCTCGACGGGGCCCGGCGGACCGCGGCCGCGACGCGGGGCCGCTCGGACCTGCGCCTGGCGGACGTGCGCGCACTGCTCGCCCGGCGCCTGCGCGGGCGCCCCACCCGCGCCGGCTTCCGCACCGGGGCCCTGACCCTGTGCTCGCTGGAGCCGATGCGGGCGGTGCCGCACCGGGTGGTGGTCCTGCTCGGCATGGACGACGGCGCCTTCCCGCGGGGCTCGGGCTCCGACGGCGACGACCTGCTGCTGCGCGACCCCCTGATCGGCGAGCGCGACCGCCGCGGGGAGGACAGGCAGCTGTTCCTGGACGCGCTCACCGCCGCGACCGAGCACCTCGTGGTGCTGTACTCCGGCGCGGACGAGCGGACGGGGGCGTCCCGGCCGCCGGCCGTCCCCGTCGGGGAGCTGCTCGACGCCCTGGACCGCGCCGCCGCGACCACCGACGGCGCCGCCGTGCGCGAGCAGGTGCTCGTCCGGCACCCGCTGCAGACCGTGGACGAGCGGAACTTCACCACCGGGGCCCTCGGGCACCCCGGGCCGTTCAGCTACGACGCCGTCGCCCACCGCGCCGCGGTCGTCGGACGGGGCACCCGGGTCACCCCCGGGCCGTTCCTGCCCGAGCCGCTCGCCCCCGACCCGGACCTGCTCGGGGACGTCGACCTCGACGACCTGGTCCGCGACCTCGAGCACCCGCTGCGTGCCTTCCTGCGCCGGCGGCTGGGGGTGAGCCTGCCCGCCGAGGCGGAGGACGTCGACGACCGCCTGCCGCTGACCCTCGACGGCCTCGCGCAGTGGTCCATCGGCGACCGGCTGCTGGCGGCCGCGCAGTCCGGTGTCGACCTGGACCGGGCGCGGCAGGCGGAGCTGCGGCGCGGGTCCCTGCCACCGCTGCGCCTGGGCGGGGCGGTCGTCGACGACCTGCGCGGCCGGGTCGAGCCGATCGCGGAGGCCGCCCGGCAGCACGCGTCCGGACCGGCCGGGTCCCGCGACGTCACGGTGGTGCTGCCCGGTGGTCGGGCGGTGACCGGGACGGTCCCCGGTGTGCACGACGGCATCCTGCTCCGTGCGGTGTACTCCAAGCTCGCGGCGAAGCACCGCCTGCGCGCCTGGGTCCAGCTGCTCGCGGTGACCGCGGCGACCGGGACGCGGCAGCACCGGGCGGTCACGATCGGGCGGTCCCCGGCACGCAACGCACGCGCCGCGATGGCGACCATGGTCGCGCCGGTCCCGGACGAGGCGCTCGACCACCTGCAGGAGCTCGTCGCGCTGCGGGACGCCGCCCTCACCGAGCCGCTGCCCCTCCCGCTCGCCGCGAGCTGCGCCTACGCACGGGCGCGCGCCGCCGGGGACCTCACCGAGCAGGCGCTGGGCACCGCGGCCCGGGAGCTGCGGGACGCCTACGAGCACCTCGACGACTACCACCGGTACGTGTGGGGCGACGACCTGCACCTGGAGGACCTGCTCGGCGCGGCGCCGTCGGCGCGAGAGCGCAGCTGGTGGCCGGAGGAGGGCACGCGGTTCGGGGTGCTCGCCCGGCGGCTGTGGGAGCCGCTGGTCGCGCACGAGCGGACGGAGACGCTGTGAGCGCCGCCCCGCAGGCCGACCCGGTGACGACCCCCGCCCCGCCGGTGTTCGACGTCTGCGGCCCCCTGCCGCGGGGCACGACCGTCCTGGAGGCGAGCGCCGGGACCGGCAAGACGTTCACGATCGCCGCGCTGGCCACCCGGTACGTCGCCGAGGGGCTGGCCGAGCTGTCCGAGCTCATGCTCGTCACCTTCGGCCGCGCCGCGACGTCCGAGCTGCGCGACCGCGTCCGCGAGCGCCTGGTCGGCACCGAGCGGGCGCTGCGCGACCCCGCGTCGGCCGGGTCGCCGGACGCCCTGGTCCGGCACCTGGCCGGCGGCGGGGACGCGGAGCGGGACCGGCGTCGCCGCCGGCTGACCCGGGCGCTCGCCGAGTTCGACGCCGCGACCATCGCCACCACGCACGGGTTCTGCCAGCAGATGCTCACCGCCCTCGGCATCGCCGCCGACGTCGACCCCGACGCCGTCCTGGTCCCCGACCTGGCCGACCTGGTCGACGAGGTGGTCGACGACCTGTACCTGCGGGGGTACGCGACGAACCCCGAGCCGGTCCTGAGCATCGAGGCGGCACGGTCCGCCGCGCGGGCCGCCGTCTCGGACCACGACGCCGACCTGCGGCCCCTCGACGCCGAGCCGACCAGCCCCGCCGCGCACAGGCAGCGGTTCGCCGCAGCCGTCCGCGCCGAGCTGGCCCGTCGCAAGCGGGCACGGCGGGTGCTGGACTACGACGACCTGCTCGTGCTCCTGCGGGACGCGCTGGTCGACCCCGGTACCGGCGCGGCGGCGGTCGAGCGGGTCCGGTCCCGGTACCGGGTGGTCATGGTCGACGAGTTCCAGGACACCGACCCGGTGCAGTGGGAGATCCTGCGGACCGCGTTCCACGGCCACCGCACCCTGGTGCTCATCGGCGACCCCAAGCAGGCGATCTACGCGTTCCGTGGCGCCGACGTCGTGACCTACCTGCACGCCGTCGGCGAGGCGGACACCGTGCAGACCCTCGGCCGCAACTGGCGCAGCGACGAGCCGGTCCTCACCGGGCTCGCCGCCGTGCTCCGTGAGACCGCCCTCGGCGACCCCAGGATCGTGGTGCGACCGGTGGAGGCGGAGCACGCCGGTCGCCGCCTGGAGGGGTCGCCGCCGGTCCGCATCCGCCAGGTCACCCGGGCGTCCCTCGGGGTCAGGGGCGTGAAGAACCCGAAGGTCGGGGAGGTCCGTGAGCTGATCTACGCGGACGTCGCGGCCGAGGTCGTGGCGTCGCTGGGGACCACGCGCCTGCGGGACGCCGACGGGTGGCGTCCGCTGCGGCCCGGGGACGTGGCGGTCCTGGCCCGGCGGAACGCCGACGCGTCGGCGATCCGGGCGGCGCTGGTCGCGGCCGGCGTCCCGGCCGTCGAGTCGGGCGTCTCCAGCGTCTTCACCACCCCGGCGGCCGCGCACTGGCTGTCGCTGCTGACGGCGCTGAGCCAGCCCGGGCACTCCGGGCGGGTGGCGGCCGCGGCGCTCACCGTGTTCGTCGGCTGGACGGCACGCGAGCTGGCCGAGGCGCCCGAGCCCGCCCGGGACACGCTCGCGGACCGGCTGCGCACCTGGGCGCACGTGCTGGACGGGCGGGGCGTGGCGGCCCTCCTCGAGGTGGCCGGCGCCACCGGCCTGACCGAGCGGCTGCTGCGGACGGCCGGTGGGGAGCGGATGCTCACCGACGTCCGGCACATCGGGCAGGCGCTGCACGCCGCCGCCGTCGCCGACCGGCTCGGCACCGTGGCCCTCACCGAGTGGCTGCGCACCCGGGTCGCCGAGGCCGAGACCGACTACTCCGAGGAGCGCAGCCGACGGCTGGAGACCGACGCCGCCGCCGTGCAGGTGGTCACCATCCACGCCAGCAAGGGTCTGGAGTTCCCGGTGGTGCACGTGCCGTTCGCCTGGGACCGGTTCGTGGAGAGGACGCCCGCCCTGCTGCGCTACCACGACGACGACGGCGGGCGGCTGCTGCACCTGGGCGGGACCGGGTCGCCGGGGTACGACGAGGCGCTGGTGCGCCACCGCTCGGAGGACTTCGGCGAGGACCTGCGCCTGGCGTACGTGGCGCTGACCCGCGCGAGCGCCCAGGTGGTCGCGTGGTGGGCGCCGTCCACGAACAGCGCCTCCGCGCCGCTGACGCGTCTGCTGCTCGGGGGGCACGGGGCGAGCCAGGAGCCGCCCCAGACGGCCACGGTCCCCGACGACGCCGGTGTGGCGGCCGCGCTGGAGGCGCTGGCGGCCCGCTCGGGCGGCACGGTCGCGCACGAGGTCGTCGCGGTGCCGGTGCCGGGGGCGCGGTGGTCGCCCCCCGCGACGCAGCGGCCCGGGCTCGAGGTCGGCCGGTTCACGCGCCGGCTCGACGCGTCCTGGCGGCGGACCTCCTACTCCGGGCTCACGGCGTCCGCGCACGAGGCGACGGTGTCGAGCGAGCCCGAGGCGACCGGGACCCAGGACGAGCCGGACACGTCCGGGGGGCCCCTGACGACCCTCGGGCCCGGGCGCGTCGGCCGCCGTGCGGGCACGGACGACGGTCAGGTCGGCACGGTCGCCGGTGGCGAGGTCGCCGACGGTCCCGTCCCCGGCGGCGCTCGGACGGCGGGCGGCGCGGGCGGCGCGGGCGGCGCGGGCGGCGCGGGCGACCCTGACCTCGAGCACCGGCTCCGCGCGATCGCCTCGCCGATGAGCGAGCTCCCCGGCGGCACGGCGTTCGGGACGCTGGTGCACGAGGTGCTCGAGTACGTCGACACCGACACCGGGGACCTCCCCGGGCAGCTGCGGCTCCACTGCCGGGAGGCGACGCTGACCCGGGGCCTCGGGGTCGACGCCGACACCCTCGCCGGGGCTCTGCTCCCGGTCATGCAGACCCCGCTCGGCGACCTGGCGGGCGGTGCGACGCTGGGCGGGATTGCCGGCCGGGACCGGCTCGCCGAGCTCACGTTCGAGCTGCCGCTCGCCGGCGGCGACACCCCACGCCGGGGCGCCGCCACGCTGCGCACCCTCGCCTCCCTGCTGCGGCGCCACCTGCCGGACGACGACCCGTTCGCTTCGTACGCGGACCGGCTCGCCGGGCCCCACCTGCCCACGGAGCCGCTGCGCGGCTACCTGACCGGGTCCGTCGACGCGGTGCTGCGGGTCCGCGGCGACGACGGCGAGCCGCGGTACCTGGTCGTCGACTACAAGACGAACCGCCTGGCGCCCGCGACCGAGCCCGTCACCGCCTGGCACTACCGGCCGGGCGCGATGGCGGCCGCGATGATCGACGCGCACTACCCGCTGCAGCTGCTGCTGTACTCCGTCGCCCTGCACCGGTTCCTGCGCTGGCGACAGCCCGGGTACGACCCGGACCGCCACCTGGGCGGCGCCCTCTACCTGTTCGTCCGGGGGATGGTCGGGCCGGCGACGCCGGTGGTCGACGGGATGCCGTGCGGGGTCCTGGCGTGGCGCCCTCCGACGCCGCTCGTCGTCGAGCTGTCGGCGGCCCTGCACGGGGGCGCGTCGTGAGCGCCGAGCCGACGACCAGCCGGACCGCCGCGCCGACCACCGGCCGGACCGCCCGGCCGTCCACCGGCCCGACGACCGGCCCGCCCGCCCGGCCGCCTGCCCGGGGCACCGGCGGAGGCGTCGACCCGGGCCTGGCCGTCGCCGCACGTCCGCTGCTGGCCCAATTCAACGTCGCGGGCGTGCTGGACGCCGCCGACGTGCACGTCGCGGACCGGCTGGGGCGGCTGACCGGCGAGTCCGACGAGCGCGTCCTGCTGGCGGTGGCGCTGGCCGTGCGCGGTGTGCGCGCGGGCGCCGTGTGCGTCGACCTCGCCGACGCGGAGAGCCTCGCGGTCGCCGACGCCGCCGACGAGGTCCAGGCCGCCGCACCGGGGCCGGCGGCCGGGCCGGCCGGGGAGCCGGTCGCCGGCGCGCTCCCCTGGCCCCCGATCCCCGCCTGGTCGGCCGCGATCGGGGCCAGCCCGCTGGTCGCCGTCGGCGTCGACGGTCCGGCGGACCGGCCGGTGCGCTGGGTGGGCGGGCGGCTGTACCTGGACAGGTACTGGCGGCACGAGCAGGTCGTGCGGCGGGAGGTGGACGGGCGGCTCGCCGCCGAGCCGTTCACGGTCGACACCGCGGCGCTGGCCGCGGCGGTCCACCGGCACTTCCCCGACGCCGCACGCCCGGACGCACGGGTCGGCGCGTCCGCGACGTCCGACAACAGCCGCCAGCGGCTCGCCGCCACGACGGCGGCGCTCAGCCGGGTCACCGTGCTGACCGGCGGCCCGGGCACCGGCAAGACGACGACCATCGCGCGTCTGCTCGCGGTGCTCCAGGAGGTGGCCGGTCCGGACCTGCGGGTGGCGCTGGCCGCGCCCACCGGCAAGGCGGCCGCGCGGCTGCAGGAGTCGATCGGCGGGGTCGTCCGTGGCATGGACGAGGCCGACCGAGCCCGCGTCGGCGCCCCCGCCGCGACGACGATCCACCGCCTGCTCGGCTGGCGACCGGGCTCGTCGACCCGCTTCCGCCACGACGCCGCTCACCGGCTCCCGCACGACGTCGTCGTCGTGGACGAGACGTCCATGGTGTCGCTGCCGCTGATGGCGCGGCTGCTCGAGGCCCTGCGGCCGCAGACCCGGCTCGTCCTGGTCGGCGACCCGGACCAGCTCGCCTCGGTCGAGGCCGGGGCGGTGCTCGGTGACCTCGTGCGGCGCCCACCGGTCGCCGACGGACTGCCGGACCGGCTGCGCGCCGTCGTGCCGGCGGACGTGCCGCACGCACCGGACGACCTGACCGTGCTGCGCAACGGCGTCGTCCGGCTGACGGAGACCTACCGGTACGGTGCCCGGCTGGGCCGACTGGCCGAGGCGATCCGGCAGGGCGACGCGGAGTCCGCCCTGGCGGAGCTGCGTGCCGGGTCCGACGCCGCGTCCTTCGTCGAGACCGGCGAGCGGCTGACCGACGTGGACCTGGCGGGCGTGCGCGCCGACGTGGTCGCCACCGGGGTGGCGCTCACCGGGGCCGCCCGGGCCGGGGACGCGGCGCAGGCCCTGCGAGCCCTCGAGGAGCACCGGCTGCTGCTGGCCCACCGGCGCGGGCCCGCCGGCGTCGCGCACTGGGCGGCGGTCGCGGAGGAGTGGGTGGCGGAGGCCGTCGGACCGGCCGCCGACGGGCCGTGGCCGCCCGGGCTGCCGCTCCTCGTGACCGCCAACGACCGGGACACCGGCCTCTACAACGGCGACACCGGGGTCGTCGTCGCCGACGGCGCGGGTGGGACGGTCGTCGCCTTCGGCGACCCGGACCAACCGCGACTGGTCCGACCGCACCGGCTGCCGGCGGTCCAGCCGGTGCACGCGATGACCGTCCACCGCGGTCAGGGCAGCCAGTTCCGCCGCGTGTCGGTGCTGCTGCCGCCCCCGGGCTCCCCGCTGCTCACCCGTGAGCTGCTGTACACGGCGGTCACCCGTGCACGCGAGCACGTGCGGGTGGTGGGCACCGAGGCCGCCGTCCGGGCCGCGGTCGGGCGTCCCATCCGCCGCGCGAGCGGGCTGCAGGAGCCGCTGTGACCCGCCGACCTCAACCGAGCGGCGAACCACCGAGCAGGTCCGCACCGGCGGACCGCACCCGGCGAAGCGTCACTCAGCCCCCGGCACCGCCGACCGGCGGCTCGAACAGCCCGAACGGCGACCCCTGGTCGTCGCGGCACAGGACGAAGCGCCCGCGCACCGTCTCCATCGTCGCCGCGTCGGTCGCCGCGTCGGCGTCGGCAGCGCCCTCGTCGGCGAGGCTCTGCGTCGACCCGCCGAGCGCACGCACCTCGTCGACGGCCGCCCCGAGGTCGTCGACGCGGAAGAACACGGACGGCGCCGCCCGGGGGTCGCCGCCGTGGATCCCGCCGGTGAGCGTGCCCCTCTCCACCAGGAGTCCGCTCCCCGACGGTCCCGGCGTGGATCGCCACCCGAACGGCTCGCCGTAGAAGACGCGAGCCCGCTCGGCGTCGTCCACCCCGATCTCGACGAACGCCGGTTCACCCACCATGCCGACCACTCCCTCCGTGAGTCCTGCCCCGTCGTCCGCGCTGCTCCGCCGAGCCGTCCGAGGCGCCACCCGCCGGGCGGTCCACCGTGCCGCGCGGCGACTCGAGCAGACCAAGGTCGAGCGCCCGCAGGACCGCCCGGGTCCGGTCCCGCACCCCGAGCTTCAGCAGCACGCCGGTCACGTGGTTCTTCACCGTCCCCGGCGCCAGGTGCAGGGCGGACGCGATCTCGTTGTTGGAGTACCCCGCCGCCACGAGCCGCAGCACGTCCAGCTCGCGGCCGGTGAGCGGCTCCGGACGGTCGATGCCGGCCACCGGCGTCGGACGGCGCGCGGCGGCGCGGAGCAGCCGGTCGGTCAGCGCCGGCTGCAGCAGCGTCCCGCCGGTCGCCACGGTCCGGATCCCCCCGAGCAGCTGGTCGAGGGTCACGTCCTTCAGCAGGTAGCCCCGGGCCCCGGCCCGCAGGGCGGCCAGCACGAGCTCGTCGTCGTCGAACGTGGTCAGCACGAGCACGGGCACCGTGTCCCCGCGGTCCCGCATCGCCTCCAGGGCCGCGATCCCGTCCCGCCGCGGCATCCGCAGGTCGAGCAGCACGACGTCGACCCCGCCCCGCGCCACGATGTCCAGCGCGTCGTCGCCGTCGGCGCCCTCGGCCACCACCTCGACCTCCGCGCTGAGCCCGAGCAGGCTGCGGATGCCCTGGCGGACCAGGGTCTGGTCGTCGACGATCGCGACCCGGGTCATGACGCCGGCATCCGTGCCGTGACGCCGAACCCGCGGCCGCTGCCCGGGTCGAACGCGATCTGGCCGCCCCGGTCCTCCACCCGCTCCGACATGCCGGTGAGCCCGTTGCCGAGGGCGAGCCGCCGCGCGCCGCTGCCGTCGTCACGCGCCTCCAGGGTGACGCCGTCGTCGTCCGCGACCACCCGGATCGACAGGTGCCGCGCGCCGGCGTGCCGGACGGTGTTCGTCACCAGCTCCTGGACGCAGCGCACCAGGACGAGCGCCTGCGTCGGGTCGACCGGCACGCGCTCCTCCACGTGCAGGTGGACGTCCAGGCCGGCCACGTGGTCGACGGCGTCGCGCAGCGCGGCCTCCAGCCCGTGCACCTCCTGGCGCAGGTCGCTCACGGTCGCGCGCACGTCGCGCAGCAGGTCCTTGGCGATGCCCCGGGCGCGCACGACGTGCTCGCCCGCCTCCCCGCCGGCCTGGTGGGACGCGACCTCGAGCTCCAGCGCGAGCGCGGTGAGCTGGTGCCCGACGACGTCGTGCAGGTCCCGGGAGATCCGCAGCCGCTCGGCGTCCCGGGTGGACGTCGCCAGCAGCGTGGACGCCGCCCGCAGGTCCGCGTGCGCCGCCGCGAGCGCGGCGCGGTTCTCGGCCTCGCGACGGGCGGACAGCACCACGAGCGCGGCGAAGGCCTGGAAGGACGCGTAGACGACCGTCGACAGGACGACGTCCGTGGTGGCCCGGCCCGTCAGCGCCGTCCCCACGGCGACCGCCAGGGTCTGCACCCCCACCACCACCGCGGTCACCCCGCGGGACAGCTCGAAGGCCGCCGCCGCGGCGCTGACCACGAACAGCACCGCGGTGAACCCGGACTGCGGCGCGACGAACCACGCGACCAGGGCCGTGACCACCTCCAGGCCGACGACGACGCCCGGCCGCAGCCATCCCGGGCGTCGCCCGACGAGGTCCAGGTCGGCGACGAACGCGAGGAGGAACACGCCGTAGGCCGTCCACCACAGCAGCATCAGGCGAGGGCTCACGGTGGCGGACCACGGCGCGGACAGGGCGGCGAGGCCGACCACGAGCGTCGCGGCGAGGCCGGTGCCCGCCGCCAGTCGGTCGTCCGTGCGCGTCTGCACGGTCCCGATGCTACGAGCGGCCCCGGCCGCCGGACCCGTGCCAGAGGTCATGGCTCGGATCGGTGACCTCCGGCACAGGTGCCGGGGCAGGCCGGTCCCTAGCGTCGGACCGACGAAGGGAGCCACCGATGACCGTCATCGAGATGTCCGGTGTCACCAAGGAGTACGGACCGGTCCACGCGCTCGACGGCGTGGACCTGCGGGTCGAGCGAGGGGAGATCGTCGCCCTGCTCGGACCCAACGGCGCCGGCAAGACCACCACGTTCGAGCTCCTGCTCGCCCTGGCCCGGCCCACGCGGGGCCGCGTCGAGGTCCTGGGCGGCCCGCCGTCCGCGGCACGAGGCCGGGTCGGTGCGATGCTGCAGTCCGCCGGCCTGCCCGAGCAGGTGACCGTCCGCGAGCTCGTCCGGCTGATCGGGCGGTCGTACCCCCGCGCGGTCCCGGTCGACGAGGTCCTCGAGCGGGTGCACCTGGACGGGCGTGCCGGCCGCAGCGTCACCACCCTGTCCGGCGGCGAGCGTCAGCGGCTGCTGCTCGCCCTCGCGCTCATCGGCGAGCCCGAGCTGCTGCTGCTCGACGAACCGACGGCGGCCATGGACGTCGTCTCCCGGCGCTCGTTCTGGGCGCAGGCGCGCACCGCCGTCGGGCACGGCGCCACCGTCCTGTTCGCCACGCACGACATGACCGAGGCCGAGACGGTCGCCGACCGCATCCTCGTCATCGCCCGCGGGCGGCTGCTCGCCGACGGCACCCCCACCGAGCTCGTCGGCGACGACGACCTCGAGGAGGTCTTCCTCGCCCTGACCGAGGAGCTCTCCACCGCACACCCCGAAGGAGCAGTCCGATGAGCACCCACGCGATCGAGCCGGGCCGTCGGCCCACCACCGACGCCACCCGGGCACCTGCCCCGTCCGGCCGCACCCCCGCGCCCGCGAGCCCCGCCACAGGACCGGCCGCCGCGCCGGCCGCCGAGCCGGTCCCCGAGGTCCGCGCCCGACCCACCGGCGGCCGTGCCGGGCTCCTCGGCCTGCAGGTCGCGACCGAGGTGCGGTCCAGCCTGCGCAGCCCGGAGTTCGCGGTCGGGGCGGTGATCATCCCGGTGATCCTTTACGCGATGTTCGGGCTGACGAACGCCTCGAGCCTCCTTCCCGGCGGGACGCGGATCGGCCTGGCGATGCTCGTGTCGCTGTCCTGCTACGGCGTCGTCACCCTCGCGATCGTCGTGTTCGGCGAGGACGTCGCCAAGGACCGGGGTCGCGGATGGCTGCGGACCCTGCGCGCCACCCCGTTCCCGACCGGCGTGTACCTCGCGGGCAAGCTCGGGGCGGCCCTCGTCCATGCCGCGCTCATCGCCGTCGTGATGGCCGTCCTCGCCGGCACCGCCGGCGGTGTGGACCTGCGTCCGGGTCAGTGGGCCGTGTACGGCGCGCTCATGCTGGCCGGCGTCGTGGTCTTCAGCCCGCTCGGGTTCGCCATCGCCTACCTCGCCAAGCCCAGGACGGCGGCCGTGGTCGCCAACGTGATCTTCCTGCCGCTGGCGTTCGCGTCCGGGTTCTTCGCCCCGCTGTCCGAGCTGCCGGACGTCATGGGCGACATCGCGCGCTACCTGCCGACGTTCCACTTCGGCCAGATCGCGTACGGCGCCCTCCTCCCCGCCGACGACGTCGTCGCCTTCACCGGGGCGGCGACGCAGCCCCTGGGTGCGCACCTCGGGTGGGTCCTCGGGTCCGCCGCCGTCCTGGCCGCGGCCGCGCTGCTGGCGGCCCGCCGTGAGGCGGTCACCCGGCGAGGGTGACCGGGGGCGGCGTGTCGACGGGGGTGCCGGTCGGATCGGACCGGCACCCCTCGTCGCGTGCCCGCGCGGACCTGTCCGTGCCCGCGGCCGTCACGCCGGCCGGGCCGAGCTGGCCGGGCCCAGCTGACTGGGCCGAGTTGCCGGGGCGCCGGGCCGCGCCGACGATCACGCGGTGACGGGATGGGTCGAGGCGGCTGCGTGGGGACTGCTGGGCGGGGCGGCGCTGGTGATCGGCGCAGCGGTGGCCTGGTACGTCCGGGTGCCCCGGCAGGTCATCGCCGGCGTCATGGCGTTCGGCTCGGGGGTGCTGATCTCGGCGCTGTCGTTCGACCTCGCGCAGGAGGCGGTGGAGACCGGTGGGCTCGGCCCGACCGTCGCGGGCTTCCTCAGCGGGGCGGGCGCGTACGTGCTGGCGAACGCCGCGCTGGCGCGCCGCGGCGCCCGGCACCGCAAGCGGTCGGGGGACCTGCAGGTCGGCGAGGACCAGCAGGCCGGCAGCGGGTCGGCGATCGCGGTCGGGGCCTTGCTGGACGGGATCCCGGAGTCGGTCGTCCTGGGGGTGAGCCTGCTCGGCGGCGGCGGGGTGAGCACCGCCGTGGTCGCCGCCGTGTTCATCTCGAACGTGCCGGAGGGGCTGTCCAGCGCGGCCGGCATGCGTCGCGCGGGACGCAGCGCTCGCTACGTGTTCGGGGTGTGGTCGGGCATCGCCGCGGCCAGCGCGGTCGCGGCCGCGGTGGGGTACGCGGCGCTGGGATCGGCGAGCCCCGGGACGGTCGCGGTCATCACCGCGGTCGCCGCCGGTGCCATCCTCACGATGGTCGCCGACACGATGATCCCCGAGGCGTTCGAGCGCACCCACCTGCTCACCGGGTTCATCACGACGCTGGGGTTCCTCACCGCGTTCAGCATCAGCCGGGCCGGCGGCTGAGGTCGCCGGTCCGCCGGGCGGCTGCTCCGGTCCGGTGCCGGCCAGGTGGCGATCAGCTGCCGGCCCGGTGGCGATCCGCGCCGGTCCGGTGCCGGCCAGGTGCCGTCAGACGGGCTGCACCCACAGGTAGACGGTGAGCCCGTCCTTCGCCGCGGCGGTCACCAGCTCGACGAGGTCGGCGACGATCGGCTGGGTGACCTCCGGGGTGGCTCCCATCTCCTCCGAGCGGGCCCACTCGGCCGCGACGTCCGCGAGCGCCTCCGGGTCCTCGGCCCGGCCCAGCTCGGTGAGCACCTCGCACAGGAACGGCGGCAGCTCGAACAGGGACTCGTGGTCGAGGTCCACCTCCTCCAGCTCCAGGTCCCCGGTGCCGAAGCGCAGCACGCGGGCCGCGATCTCCCCGAGCGCCTCGAGCTCCATCGTCGTGACGTCGCTCAGCTCGAGGTGCCGGACGTCGTCCGGCGCGTCCTCCCCGGCGTCGAGCGCCTCGGAGCGCGCCAGCGCACCCCGGTGCCTGGTGGCGAACACTTCGGACAGGACAGCCATGAGGGCTCCCGGGTGGACGGTTCTGCAGAGCCGATCGGCCACGCGGGCGGCAGCCTAACGCCCCTCCCCCGAGGTGACCCGGGTGGCCCGGCGACGCCCCCGGCACCCACGCGGCCCCACCCACACGCCCGTCCATTGTCGGGGCGCGCTGATGCGAGCGGCGCCACGGGGTCCCACGATGGCGCCATGACGCACCCCGACACGGTCTCCTCCGAGCTGCCCGCCGACGTGCTGGCCGGCGCCCCGGCCCTGCCCAGCGACCCCGACCGGCCCGACCCCGCGCACCAGCCGCCGGAGGAGGTCGACGAGGCGACCGTCCGCGCCGTCGGCAAGGTCACCGCGGCCCTGGAGGTGGCCGAGCACGCCCGCGGCAACCTGTACGCGTTCCACCGGCTGATCGGCCGCGCCGACAACGAGCTGCAGGAGGCCCTGGACGAGCTGGAGGAGGCCGGCCACGGTGACCTGGCCGACGCCGTGCGCGCCGAGGTGGTCGGCCGCAACGTCCTGGAGGGCCGCTGGAGCTTCCAGGTCGTGGAGGACTTCGACGACAACTACTGGTCCCGGTTCCGGGAGGCGGAGCGCACGGTGCGCGACCGGCTGGTGGGTGGGCGCCGGCACGTCTACGAGTCGTCCATGAAGGAGCGCAACCGCACGCACGGCCGCCGGGGTCACGAGGCCCGGCCGGGTGAGATGACGCCGGACGCCTGAACCGGGCGGGCCGTCGCCCGGCACGACGGACGGCCGGCCCGACCGCGGCGCGACGGGCACACCGGACCGCCGGCCGACCCCCGGCCGACCGCCGTGCGACGGGCACACCGGACCGCCGGCCGACCCCCGGCCGACCCCCAACCCGGCCGGCGTCGTCGTGACCATCACCACGGCCGCGCCGGCGCGGACGTGTGGGTGACCGGTGGCACCCTCGTCCCGTGCCGTCGCTCACCTCCCGCCGCGTGCGGCGCCGCACCGTCTCGCTGGTCGTCTACCTCGTGTCGGCGGTGGCGGTGGTGGTGGGCGCCGGCCTCGCCCTGCCCGAGCTCACGTCGCCGGACGGCCCGCGCTACCCGGTGACCACCGAGGAGCTGGCCACGGGGCGCGCCGCGCTCGACTCCCTCGAGGTGAAGGGACGGGCGCCGCGCACCGGCTACGACCGCGACCTGTTCGGGGCGGCCTGGGCGGACGTGGACCGCAACGGCTGCGACACCCGCAACGACGTCCTGGCCCGGGACCTGACCGGGGAGACCTTCAAGCCCGGGACGCGCGACTGCGTGGTGCTGGCCGGCACGCTCCAGGACCCGTACGGCGGCGGGGTCGAGCGCTTCGTCCGCGGGCCCTCCACCAGCGCGGACGTGCAGATCGACCACGTCGTCGCGCTCTCCGACGCATGGCAGAAGGGCGCCCAGGGCTGGGACGACGCGACCCGCACCGCCTTCGCGAACGACCCGCTCAACCTGCTCGCCGTCGACGGACCGATCAACCAGGCCAAGGGCGCCTCGGACGCCGCCACCTGGCTGCCCCCGCACCGGCCGTACCGCTGCCGCTACGTCCTGCGCCAGGCCCAGGTGAAGGCGACCTACCGGCTGTGGGTCACGGCGGCGGAGCGGGACGCCATGGCGCGCGAGATGGACCGCTGCGAGGTCACGCCGCCGGGGCCCTGAGAGCGCCCGGGCGCAGGCCGTCCGGGCAGGGACGGCGCGCCCGGCTGAGCGGCCTAGCCGGCCATCGGCAGGACGACGTCCGTCCCGCTCGCGGTGACGCGCAGCCCGCCGTCCTGCACGACGACGTCGGTCAGCGCCAGCCCGTCCGGCAGCCCGTCCACCGGGACGGCGAGGTCCCGCAGCCGCGACGCGGCGGCGCGCGGGAGGTCCTCGACGTCGATCACCGCTCCGGCGAGCGTCACGCTCACCACGTCCACGGCGATCGAGTCGCCCTGCGCGGTCGGGACCAGCTCGGCCGTCACGTCGGCACGCAGCACCTGCAGCGTCGCGGTGAGCCGGCCGCCGTCCACGGCGAGGTCGACGTCGGCGTCGGTGCGCTCGGCCACCAGCGCCTCCAGGGCGCCCGTGGTCAGCGTGCCGCGGACCTCGGCGCTGCCGGCCCGGTACGGCGCGGAGGTGCTCACGCCGTGCGCGCGCAGGTCGACGTCCCGCAGGTCCACGCCGGAGAGCGAGGCGGTGGCCAGGTCGACCGAGACGTCGTCGAGCGAGCCCGCCGCCAGCTGGGTGAGGAACGGGAAGCCGGCGATGTCGACCCCGGGACGACCGGTGACACCGTCGACCCCCTCACCGATCCGGTCGGCGAACTGCTCCTCGGCGCGCCCCAGGGCCCAGCGGTCCCCGACGCACGCCCCGCCGACCAGCGACGCGAGCGCCACCGTGACCGCGACGACCGTCCGTGCCCCCATCGGGCGGACTCTACCCAGCGCTCCCGGATCGTTGCCGGGCGGGCGTGGCGGCCCGCGCGAGCCCGGCTTAGCCTGGAGCCGTCCACGCCGACGAGGGCGGTACGCGATGCGGTGGCTCCTGCTCCGGCTGCGGCGTCGACCGCCGCCTCCGGACCCGTTCGAGGTCCTGCGCGTCCAGATGCGGCTGGCGGTCCTCGCCGACGAGGTGCGCGCGCTCGAGCGCAGCGACGACGTCTACGCCCGCATGCACCACCTGCGCGCGACCGAGGCCGCCTACGACGCGATGCTGATCCGTGCGTGCCACCTCGCCGGGGTGCCGACCAGCCACGGGCCCGACGAGCGCACCACCGTGCCGCAGAGCCAGGAGGAGCGGTTCCGGGCCGAGGTGGAGCTCGCGGCGCGCGGCTGGTCGTGGTGACCGGCCGCCCCGGTCCGCGCCGCTGACCTCCGCCGGTCCGGTGACGGCGACCGTGCGGGTGACGTCGGCCACGCCCCCGGCCCGTGCCCCCCACCGGTCGAGCCCGTGCACGGCCGGGTGCCGTCCACCATGTGGACGAGGCGGGGCCGAGGGAAGAAGGCGGGAGCGCCGGGCGGTTGCCGCCGACATGCCTCAGATCCCCGCGCGCACGCGGATCAGCGCGGGACTCATCCTGCTGCTGTCCGCGCTCACGGCCATCGGCCCGCTGACCTTCGACACCTACCTGGCCGCGTTCCCGCAGATCGCGCAGGACCTGTCCGCCTCGCGCGCCACGGTGCAGCTGACGCTGACGGCGTCGCTCGCCGGGCTGGCGCTCGGCCAGGTGCTGATCGGGTCGCTGTCCGACACGTTCGGCCGGCGCCGGCCGCTGCTGGGCGGGCTGAGCCTGTACGTCCTCGTCTCGGCCGCGCTGATCTTCGTCGACTCGATCGCGCTGTTCACCGCCCTGCGGTTCGTCCAGGGGTTCAGCGCCGCGGCCGGCATGGTCCTGTCGATGGCGATCCTGCGGGACAGCTACGAGGGCCTCGCGGTCTCCAAGGCCATGGCACGCCTCATGCTCGTCGTCGGCGTCGCGCCCGTGCTCGCCCCGACGCTCGGGGCGCAGCTGCTGCGGTTCGGGTCGTGGCGGATGATCTTCGGCTTCCTCACCGTGGCCGGGGTCCTGCTGCTCGCCCTCGCCGCCCGGCGCCTGCAGGAGACGCTGCCCGTCGAGCGCCGTCGCACCGGAGGTACCGTCGCGGCCCTGCGCACCTACCGCGACCTGCTGCTCGACCGCGGCTTCCTCGGCCTGGCGCTGCTGTCGGCGTTCTACATGGGTGCGCTGTTCACCTACGTGTCCGGCTCGACGTTCGTCTTCCAGGACGGGTTCGGCCTCGACCCGCAGCAGTTCGGCTACGTCTTCGCCAGCGGCGCGGTGGCCATCACCATCGCCAGCCAGGTGTACGGCGCGCTGGTCGACCGCTTCCGGCCGGAGCAGATCCTCACGGTCGCCGTGATCGCGGGCCTCGTGCTCTCCGCGACGCTGGTCGCGGTCGCAGCCAGCGGAGCCGGGCTGGTCCCGGTCCTGGTCCTGCTGGTGCTCACCCTGAGCACCGCCGGTCTGGTGATGCCGTCGGCGCCGGCGATCGCGCTGGACCAGAACCCGCACCGGGCGGGCAGCGCCGCGGCGCTGCTCGGCGCCCTGCAGTTCGGCATGGGCGCCGCGATCGCGCCGGTGACCGGGCTCGTGGGCGGGTCCCCCGCGACGGCGATGGCCCTCGTCATGGCCCTGCTCATCCTCGTCAGCGCCCTGCTGCTCCTCGCCGTGTCCCGCGGGTGGCGCCGGACGCGCCGGGCGACGGCGGCGCTCTCCGTCCCGGGCGCCGTGGCGCCCGAGCCGGTGGGGTCGGGGACCGAGGCGTCCGTCGTGACGGCGCCGGAGGCGCAGCCGGTCCGCTGACGGCACCGGCGCGGCGTGCGTGACCGGGCTTCCGGCGCCCGCGAGGCGGCGGCAGGATCGGGGTCGTGCCGGACCGCCCCGTGAGCCCGACCGTCGCCGCACCCACCGCGGCGACCCACCCCCCGGCGTCCCCCGACGCCCGCAGGGCCGGCGTCCTGCTCGGCGCGGTGCGGGACAACGCGCGGTGGTGCGCGCTCGTCTCGGCGAGCCACGGGATCGCCGGCCGGGCGGACGCCGACGCGTGGACCGCCCGGCGCCGGACGCCGCCCGGCTACCCCGACGCGGTGACGCTCCGGCCGCGGCTCGCCCCCGGGTCCGTGCTCTCCCGCATCGACACGGAGGCACCGGGGTGCTCGGTGAAGGACAGCTTCGCCGACCTCGACCTGGCGCCGTCCGGCTTCCGGGAGCTGTTCGCCGCGACCTGGATCGGGCACCCGGGCACGTCCCACCGCGCCCCGGCTCCCGGGCGCCTGCGGTGGGCGCGGGTGACGGACGCCGCGACGCTGTCGGCCTGGCAGGACGCCCGGGGCGACACCGCGCACCCCCTGCTCCCGGCGCTGCTCGCCGAGCCCGAGGTCACCGTGCTCGCGGCGCGCGACGGCACCGGTGACGGCGGCGACGTCGTCGCCGGGGCGATCCTCACCACGGGCGTCCCCGGCGTCGTCGGCGTCTCCAACGTCTTCACGGCCGGCGCGACGGCCGGCGAGGCGTGGGCGGGTCCGCTCGGATGGGCCGCGGACCGTCACGCCGGTCGCCCGCTCGTGGGCTACGAGCGTGGCGACGACCTGGCTGCCGCCCTGGCCGGCGGGTTCGCGGCCCTCGGACCCCTGCGGGTCTGGATGGCCACCGCCTGACCCGGGCCCGACCGTCGCCACCGACCCGGCGTCGCGCGGCCCCGCGCGGGGCACGGTAGACACGTCGGCATGACGCAGATCGGCTGGCACGCCTCGCACGAGCAGATCCACCCGGCCGAGCTCCTGCGCTCCGCGCGGCTGGCGCAGGACGCCGGCTTCGACGCCGCCATGTGCTCCGACCACTTCATGCCGTGGAGCGAGCGCCAGGGCCACTCCGGGTTCGCGTGGTCGTGGCTGGGTGCCGCCCTGGCGACGACCGACCTGACCTACGGCACGGTGAGCGCACCCGGTCAGCGCTACCACCCGGCCGTCCTGGCCCAGGCCAGCGCGACCCTGGCGGCGATGTACCCCGGGCGGCTGTGGGTGGCACTGGGCTCGGGGGAGAACGCCAACGAGCACATCACCGGCGACCGCTGGCCGTCCAAGGCCGAGCGGGACGCCCGGCTGCGCGAGTGCGTCGACGTCATCCGCGCCCTCCACCGGGGTGAGGAGGTCACCCACCGGGGACACGTCGTCGTCGACCGCGCCCGGCTGTGGTCGCTGCCGGACGAGCCCCCGCTGCTGATCGGACCCGCGGTCACCGCCCCGACCGCGCGCGCGCACGCCGACTGGGCCGACGGGCTCGTCACCACGAACCAGCCGCTGGAGACGGTGCGCGAGCTGGTCGACGCCTACCGGGGCGCCGGCGGACGGGGCGAGGTGGCGGTCCAGGCGCACCTGTCCTGGGCGCCGACAGAGGACGAGGCCTTCGCGCTCGCGCACGACCAGTGGCGCACCAACGTCTACCCGCCGCCGGTCTGCTGGGACCTGGAGACGCCCGGGCACTTCGACGTCGTCGGGGAGGGCGTCACCGAGGAGATGGTGCGGGGCGTGGTGATGGTGTCCCACGACCTCGGCCGCCACGCGCAGTACCTGGCGGAGCTCGTCGACGTCGGCGTCGACCGGGTGTACCTGCACCACGTCGGCCAACGGCAGGAGGCCTTCCTCGACGCCTTCGGTCAGCACGTGCTGCCGCAGCTGCGCCCCGGCCGTGCGGTCGGTGCGGCACGGGTGGACGAGGCGGGCGTCACCGCCACGGCCTAGCGCCCGTCAGGCGTCGATCGTCACCGGCAGGAACCGGTACGGCCCGGGGCACTCGGGCCACCCGGAGCCGCCGTCGTCCGCCCGCCCGACCTCCGCGACGCGGTCGACCACGACGACGCCGGCGGCCGTGGCCCGGACGGTGACGTGCGTGACGGCCCCGGGCTCGACCGCCTGGAGGTACTCCCGGGTCTGCGGGACCGCCCAGCCGCCGCCCGCGTCGGCGAGGGCGACCGGCCGGCAGGGCGCCCCGAGGCACGCGGCGACCGAGTCGACCCCGAGTGCCGGGTCGAACCTCAGCTCGATGGGCGCGACGTCGGCGAAGCCCACAGCGGAGCACGCCCGCAGGGGACCCCCGCCGGGCACGACGGCCGCGGCGAGCAGGGCCACCCCACCCGCGGCGACACCGGCGGCGACCCTGCGGCGGCGGTTCCAGGACACGACGGCAGCCTAGGAGTGGCGGGCGGCGTCCTGACCGGTGAGGCAGGACACCGGTCCCGACGGCACCCGGGCGGGTGACCCGTCAGCCCGCGCGCACGGTCAGCGTGCTGGACCCGTCCGGCAGCCGGCGGACCTCGATCCGCTCCGCGATCGACTGCTTGAGCGCCTCCACGTGCGACACCACCCCGACCACCCGCCCCCCGGCACGCAGCTTGCCGAGCTCGGTCAGGACGGCCTCCAGCGTCTCCGGGTCCAGCGTGCCGAACCCCTCGTCGACGAAGAGCGTCCCCACGTCGATCCCGCCGGCCTCGGCCGTGACCACGTCGGCCATCCCGAGCGCGAGGCACAGCGACACGTAGAACGTCTCCCCGCCGGACAGCGTCCGAGGGTCGCGCTCGGCCTCGATCCGGTGGTCGAGGACCTTCATGGCCAGACCACGCTTGCGGGAGGACACGTCCTCCCGCTCCTCGCTGCGGACGAGCTCGAACCGCCCGTCGGACATGCCGGCCAGCCGGTCGTTGGCCGCCGCCACCACGTCCTCGAACCGCCGCGCCAGGACGTACGTCGCCAGCGTCAGCCGCAGCGCGTTGTCGCCGCCGGACGCGGACGCCAGGTCGGCGATGCGCGTGACCGGAGCGGCGGCGTCGCGCGCCGCGGTGAACGTCCCGAGCGCCCGGGTGACCTCCTGGAGCCCGTCCGTCGCGGCGGAGGCGCAGCGGGCCGAGAGCGTCGCCTGACGCGACGCGGCGGCTGCGAGGCCCTCCGCCTGCTCGCAGGCGGCCTGAGCGGCGGCCACGTCGACGACCACGTCGTCGGGGAGGGCAGCGACGGCCGGCTCGGCCAACCCCGCCTCGACCCGGGCGACCGCCGCCTCGAACGCACCGAGGGACCGCTCCAGCGCCCCGAGCTCCGCCGCACCGAGCAGCGCGGCGCGGGCGGCACCGGCGTCGGCGAACCCGTGCTCGGCCAGGCCGCGGTGCAGCTCGCCGAGTCGCGTGCGCAGGTCGTCCTCGGCCGCCGCGGCGGACGTCAGCGCCCGGGCGAGCGCCGTGACGGACGTCGCGTGCGCCTCGATCTCGGCGAGCCGCGCGGCGACGGTGGGCGCCCCGACCCGTGCCGCGTCGACCTCCTTGTCGTCCGCCTCGAGCGCGGTCACCGAGGCCTCGATGGTCGCCTGACCGCGGGCCACCGCGACGTCGAGGCCTCGGGCCCGGTCCAGCAGCACGTCGCTCTCGGCGTCGTGGACCTGCAGCCGCTGCCGCGTCGCGAGCAGCTCGCGCTGCGCCGCCTCGGCGAGCGTCACGCGCGCCTCGATCTCGGCGACGAGCGCCTCCAGCTCGGGGCGGGACCCACCGGCGAGCACACGCTGGGCCGCGGCCCGCTCGACGAGCACGGCGACGGCGGCGCCCGCCTCGGCCGACCACGTCTCGGCCCGCGCCCTCGCCGCCTCCGCGGCGGCCACCTGCTCGTCGTCGGGGTGGTCCTCGGCGAGGGCGGCCGGGTCGGGGTGCTCCGGCGACCCGCACACCGGGCACGCGTCGCCGGGGACGAGCCCCAGGGCCAGCTCCCCCGCCATCCCGGCCAGGCGCCGACCGCGCAGGTCGGCCTCCGTCCGGACCGCGTGCCGGGCGGCCTCCAGGGCGTCCAGCGCCCGGGACCGGGCGGCGTCCAGCTGCTCGTCCAGCGTCTCGGCCCGCCGGGCGGCGTCGTGACGCTCCTGCGCGGCGGCGAGCGCGGTGCGACCGCTCGCGAGCTCGGCGCCGGGGTCGCCGAGGAGGTCCATGAGGTCGACGAGCTCGGCTCGCAGCACCGGGCGCGCGGCGAGCTCGGCGGTCAGCGCCGCGCGCTCGGCCATCGCGGCACCCATGGCGGCCTCCTGCGTGGCCAGCTCCGTGCGACGCCGGGGCAGCGTGCGCTCGACCTGCGCGACGGCCCTCAGCCGTCCCGCCTCGACGGCCAGCGACTCCCGGAGCCGGCCGAGCGCGTCCCCGTCGAGGCCGGCGAGGTCCGGCTCCTCGCCGCGCAGCCGCTCGACCGCCCGGCGGGCCTCGTCCGCCGAGCGCTGGGCGGTGTCCGCGCCGGTCAGGACGGACGCCAGGACCGCGGCGCGGCGCGCGAGGTCCCGGCGGGCGACTCCCTCGGCGTGCACGTCGGCGGCCGACCGCAGCTGCTGCTGCTCGGCCCGCAGCGCGTCCCGGCGACGGACCGTGCCGGCCAGCGCGCGGGCGTCGTCCAGCTCGGCCCGGGCGTCGGCGAGGACCGCCCGGGCGGCGCCGTCCCGCTCGGCGTCCGCCTCGGCCTCGTGGGTGAGCGCGACGACGTGGGCCGTCGCCGCGGGGAGCAGGTCGGGGTCCGCCGCCTCGCCCAGGGAGCGCAGCTCGGAGGCCGTCGCCAGCGGCGCCGGTGACGGCCCGCGCGGCCCGTCGTCCGGGTCCGCCGCGGCTCGCGCCCGACCCTCGGCGAACGCCGGCTCGTCGGTCACCGACGCCGCTCCGACGAAGTGCGCGGCGGCGACGGCCACCGCCGACCGGGCGGAGTCGACGGACGCCTGCGCCTCCCGCCGCATGGCGACCAGGCGCTCCTGCACGCGCTCGTACACCTCGGTCCCGAACACCTTCTGCAGCAGGCCGCGGCGCTGCTCGGGGTCGGCCCGCAGGAAGCTCGCGAACTCCCCCTGCGGCAGCACGATCGTCTGCACGAACTGGGCGCGGTCCAGCCCGATCGCCCGCTGGATCTCCGGTCCGGCCTCGTCCAGGCGGGTGGACAGCAGCTCGCCGCCGTCGACGTCGTCGGCGCTCGCCAGCCGCCACAGCTTGATGGTCGCGTTCTGCCGCGTCGTGCCGGTGCCGCGCTTCTTCGCGCGCTGCCGCTCCGGGGTCCGGCGGACCCGGTAGACGCCCGACCCGGTCTCGAACACGAGGTCGACGACCGTGTCGACGTCGTCGGGCGCGTAGCCGGACCGGAGCCGGTCGTCGCTCGTGGCCGCCGAGGCGACCTTGCCGTACAGGGCGAACACGACGGCGTCGATGATCGTGGACTTGCCCGCCCCCGTCGGACCCTCCAGCAGGTACAGCCCGGACGCGCCGAGCTCGGCGAAGTCGACGGTGTGGGTGCCGGCGAACGGCCCGAGGGCCTGCAGGGTCATGGTCCGCAGGTGCATCAGGCGCTCCGCTCCAGGCCCGCGACGTGCTCGAACGCGGCCCGCAGGACCGCCGCCTCGGCGTCGGACGGCCGCCCACCGGTCACGTGCTCGACGAACTCGGCTGCGACCTGGACGGGGTCGTGCGCGGCGGTCACGGCCACCGAGGACGACCGTGCGCCGACGGCCGGGGGCCGGTGCTGCACGACCAGGGCGTGCGGGAACCGTCGCCGGACCCGCGCGAACAGCTCCGCCGGCCGGGCGGCGTCGGTCACCACGACGCGGACCCAGTCGCCGGTGAACGGGTCACCGGCGGCGCCGAGCAGGTCCGCCATGGTCCCGGTCACGTCCGAGAGCCGGCGCGGCACCGGCGCGGGGACCAGCCGCACGTCACCCCGGACCCCGTCCCGGTCGAGCTCGAGCAGGACGGTGGACTTCGCGTGGTGCTGCTCGGAGAACGAGTACGCCAGCGGTGACCCGGAGTACCGCAGGACGACGCCGGGCGGCCCGGATACCCGCTGGGGACCGTGCAGGTGACCCAGGGCGACGTAGTCCACCCCGGCGAACACGTCGGCCGGGACGTGGTCGACCCCGCCGACGCGGATGTCGCGCTCGGACTCCGACGCCTGCCCGCCCAGCACGAACGCGTGCGCGAGCACCACCGCCCGGGGTCGCACGCCACCGCCGGCGCCGCCTGCCGTCCGGGTGGCGAGGTCGGCCCGCACCCGGTCCATCGCCGCGCGGGTCACGGACTCGTGCGACCGGGCCAGGGGCACGTCGCCGGACGCCAGGGCGTGCCGGCAGCCGTCCGGGTCGAGGTACGGCAGGCCGTACACCAGGACCGGCGCACCGTCGGACCGACCCGACCGGTCCCGCGGCCTCAGCTCGACGGGGGCGCCGACGTCGGCGACGCGGGTCCGCAGGTGCACGCCGTCGCGCATGAGGCCGGCGCCGAACCCGAGCCGCGCCGCGGAGTCGTGGTTGCCGGGGGTGAGCACGACCGCACAGCGCTCGGACAGCCGCGCCAGGGTCTCGGACAGCAGCGTGACCGCCTCGACGGGCGGGACCGCGCGGTCGTAGACGTCTCCCGCGACCAGGACGGCGTCGACCCCCTCCTCGCGCGCCACCTCCACGAGGTGGTCGAGGTAGGCGGCCTGGTGCTCGAGCAGGTCCACCCCGTGCAGGGTGCGCCCGAGGTGCCAGTCGGAGGTGTGCAGCAGCCGCATGCGGCGACGGTAACCGGGGGCACCGACACTCCCGCGGCGCCGTGCCGCGCCGCGGGAGGTGGGTGCCTCGACGGCCGGCTCAGCCGGTGTGCGCCGTCCCGGAGGACACCTCGGACGCCACCGACCCCTCGGTGGGCGCCGACACCCGCCGCGTCACGAGGTAGAGCACGACGCCGACCGCGAGCAGCGCCCCGGCGAGCAGCCAGTGGAACGCCTCCTGCTGCGTGAGGAGCACCAGGCAGGACACGATCGCCAGGACCGGCAGCGCGGTCCAGGCGCGGTAGTGCGAGTGGGCCACGCGGTCCTTGCGCAGGACCAGCACCGCGAGGTTGGTGCTGAGGAAGACGAACAGCAGCAGCAGGACGACCGTGGAGGCGAGGTCCTCCAGGGTCGCGGTCGTGGTGAGCACCATCGCGACGGCCGTGGTGGCGACGATCGCGACCCAGGGGGTCCGGCGCCCAGGCAGCACCCGGCCCAGCACGGAGGGCAGCAGGCCCTGCTCCGCCATGCCGAAGGCCAGGCGGCTGGACATGATCATCGTGAGCAGGGCGCCGTTGGCGACCGCGATGAGGGCGACCACCGCGAAGAGCCGCAGCGGCACCCCACCGGCGGCACGCACGACCTCCAGCAGCGGACCGGTCGAGCCGGACAGCTGGGCCGGGCTGACCGCGGTCGGCGCGACGACGGCGATGAGCAGGTAGACGACGCCGGCGACGAGCAGCGCACCGAACAGGGCGCGCGGGTACACGCGCCGCACGTCGCGGACCTCCTCGGCGATGTTCGCCGAGGTCTCGAAGCCGACGAACGAGTAGTACGCGATGAGGGAGCCGGCGAGCACCGCCGAGCCGAGGCCCACGCCGTCGGGCAGCTGCGTGAGGCGGCTCAGGTCGCCGTCGCCGCGGCCCAGGACCACGGCGCCCAGCACGACGACGAGCAGCAGGCCGGACACCTCGATGGCGGTCATGACGAGGTTGGCGCGCAGCGACTCCTTGATGCCGCGGGCGTTGAGGAGCGCCACGAGCAGCAGGAACACGATGGCGGCGGGGACGGCGGGGACGTCGAGGAACTCCCCGAGGTAGGCCCCGGCGAAGGCCAGCGACAGGCCGGCGGCGCTCGTCACGCCGGCGGCGAGCATGGAGAACCCGACGAGGAACGAGATCAGCGGCCTGCGGAAGGCGCGCTCGGCGAACACGGCCGAGCCGCCGGCGCGCGGGTACTTCGTGACGAGCTCGGCGTAGGACGCCGCCGTGAGCAGCGCCATCGCCAGCGCGACGAGCAGCGGGAGCCAGAACATGCCGCCGGCGGCGTCGCTCATCACGCCGACCAGCGCGTACACGCCGGCGCCGAGCACGTCACCGAGGATGAAGAGGAACAGCAGAGGTCCGGTCACGCTGCGGCGCAGACGCGTGGACTCCTCTGCCGGGGAGGGGGCGGTCGTGGTCATGCGGCGATCGTCCCGCGAGCCTCGCTCCGGCGCCCGCCGGGAGGTCCACGTCACACCGCCGGGACCGGGGGGGCGTCGCGACCGGGCGGCGCGCGGCGGGCCGCACCTCGCGAGCAAACGGTGCGTCAGACCCCCTGCGGGTCCTCCGGCCGGAACAGCTGGTCGAGCCCGACGAGTGCGAGCAGGTCCGTGACGGCGCCCGCGGGGTCGCGCAGCACCACCGGTCGTGCGGCGTCGGACGCGACGCCGTGGAGCTGCAGCAGGAACGCCATCCCGGAGGAGTCGATGAACGTGACCGCGGACGTGTCGATGACCAGCGGACCCTGACCGGCCAGGACGGCGACCATCGCGTCGCTGGCGGCGTGACGCAGGCCGGCGTCGATCTCGCCGCGCAGCGTCACCACCGTGAGGCCGTCCGCCCCCTGGACCGTGATGGCGTGGGGCTCCACTGCCTGGGTGGTCTCGTCCATGTCTCCTGTCGTCCCCTCCGCGTCGGCGCGGGATGGCAGCGGGTGGCGGCCATCGAGCAGGCTGCACGCTACGCACGCCCACCGACACCCGAGAGGCAGCGATGTGAAGAACCCCACACCGCGGGCCGACCCGGCCGGCATCCCGGCCGCCGAGGCCTCGCCGTTCGCCGCCCGCTACCGGACGGTCACCACCGGCATGGTGGCGCTGGTCGGGCTCGGCGCGTTCGAGGCGCTGGCGGTCACGACGGTGATGCCGACGGTCGTCGGGGCGCTCGGTGGGCTCGGTCTCTACGCCATGGCGTTCGCCGGACCGCTGGCCTCGAGCGTGGTCGGCATGGTCGCGGCCGGCGGGTGGACCGACCGGCGCGGGCCGACCGGCTCGCTCCACACCGGCGTCGCGCTCTTCGTCGCCGGCCTGCTCGTCGCCGGCACGGCCACGACCATGGGCGTCGTCGTGACGGGCCGGGTGGTGCAAGGCCTGGGGTCGGGCATGTTCGGGGTCGCCCTGTACGTCGTCGTCGCCCGCGTCTACCCCGACGCGCTGCAGCCCCGGGTGCTGTCCGCCTTCTCGGCGGCGTGGGTGCTGCCTGCCGTGGTCGGTCCGGCGATCGCCGGGACCATCGCCGAGCACCTGGGGTGGCGGTGGGTCTTCCTCGCCGTGCCGGTGCTCGCGGTCCCCGCCGTGCTGCTGCTGCGTCCGGCCCTGGCGTCGGCTGCAGTGAGGGGAGGGCCGCCGACGTCCGCCACCGCCGGTCCGACGGCGTCGCCGGACGACCCGGCACCGTCGGCGGCGGCCTCCCGTCGGCTGGCCGGGGCGGTGGGCGCCGCGACCGGGCTGCTCCTGCTGCAGGTGGGCGGCCGGGCGGACGGCGGACGGGCGGTCGTGCTCGTCGCCGTCGGCGTCGCTCTGCTGGGGACCGTGCGCGGTCTGGTGCCGCGCGGGACGCTGCGCGCGGCCGCCGGGCTGCCGGCGGTCCTGGTGGTGCGCGGCCTGCTCGCCGGCGCGTTCTTCGGTGCCGAGGTCTACCTGCCGCTGCTGCTGACCCGCGAGCGCGGGCTGAGCGCTGCGCAGGCGGGTCTGGCGCTGACCGCTGCGGCGCTGACCTGGTCGCTCGGCTCGTGGCTGCGCGGACGCTTCGAGGGCCGGTGGGCGGACCGCGTCGTGCTCGTCATCGGCGCCGGGGCGATCGCCGTCGGCATCGTGCTCGCCGCCCTGGGGCTGTGGCCATCGTTCCCCGTCGTGGCGACCGTCGCCGGGTGGGGCGCGGCCGGGCTCGGCATGGGCCTGACGTACCCGACACTCTCCCTGCTGGTGCTGCGCCTGTCGGCACCCACCGAGCAGGGCGAGAACACCGCCGCCCTGCAGCTGGTGGAGTCGCTGTCCATCGCGCTCGCCCTCGCGGTCAGCGGCCCGGTGTTCGCCCTGCTCGTGGCGGACCGGCCGACGACGGCGTTCGTCGCGTGCTTCGCGGGCGCCGGCCTGCTCGCGCTGCTCGGTGCGGCGGTCTGCGCGCGCGTCCCCCACCGCGTCGCCGCGTCGACCGCCGGCTGACCGACGTCCGTACGCTGGCGCGCATGACCGACCCCACGATCCCCAGCGGTCCGGCGAGCGCGCAGGCGCATGACGACCCCCTCGCGGTCCAGCCGACGGAGGGCGAGCGGCGCGCCGTGGCCGCCCTCGACGGGGCCGGTGTCCCGTACCGGCTCACGCGCCACGGCCGGGTCCGCTCGCTCGCCGAGGCGGCCGAGGTCCGTGGCATCGACCCGTCCGGCATCGTCAAGACGCTCGTGGTCCGGCGCGGGGAGGACGACTACCTGTTCGTGCTCGTCCCAGGGGACCGGACGATCTCCTGGCCCAAGCTCCGTGAGCTGCTCGGCGTCAGCCGGATGTCCATGCCCGACGCCGCGACGGCTCAGGCGGTCACCGGCTACGAGCGCGGCACCATCACGCCGTTCGGCTCGACCCGGACGTGGCCGGTCGTGGCGGACGAGCGCGTCCCGGGCCGGCCGGCGTCCATCGGCGCCGGTGCGCACGGGACCGCGGCCACCGTCGACGGCGACGACCTGGTCCGGGTGCTGCAGGCGCAGGTCGCGGACGTGACCGACCCGGAGCCCGAGCCCGGCGCTCGCTGACCGGCACCCCCGACCGGCACTGCTGACCGGCACCCTCGTCCGTCCGGAATACCGGGCGCGCGCCGGCGCTTGTTCCATGCAGACGCATCGACCACCCGGTCCGGTGCGGCACCACGGGGAGGCACCGACATGGCTCACCTGGCGGTCGACGCCTGGGAGTCGCTGCTGCTCGCGCAGGTGACGCTGATGAAGGAGTTCGCCGAGGACTTCCGCGGCGCCCCGGTGTCCATGCAGGAGTACGACGTGCTGTACACCCTCACCGGGTGCCCGGGCGGACGGACGCGGCTGCGGGACCTGTCCGAGCGGGTGCGGCTGAGCCAGCCGGGACTGAGCCGGCTCGTCGAGCGCATGGAGGCCGACGGGCTGGTGGTCCGCGAGCGCGACCCGCAGGACGGTCGCGGGACGCTGGTCGGCCTCACCGATCGGGGACGGGACGCCCAGCGCGCCGTCGGACGCACCCACGCCGGGTCGATCGTCGCCCGGATGACCGGCGCCCTGACGGCTCCGGAGCAGGCGGAGCTCGCCCGGCTGTGCACCAAGCTGCGCGCACCGGGCACCCCGACGGCGTGACCGCGCGCCCCTCCGGTGGGGCAGCAGAGGGGCCTGACGACGCTTGCCCGACGACGTCCGAACCCGATATTTTCACGCCAGCACTGTTCGTCGGCGAGGGCGCCCCTGCGAACGAGCGGTCCGGGTCGGTGACCGAGTCGAGGGTCTGTCAAGCGGAGCCGCGCTATGGATCTGGCAGCCGCCGGTCGTCGATCGGCTTACTGGACCCTCGACCGGGCTCGTGGAGGCCGCGTCGCAGCTGCTGTCGCCGACATCGGTGCGCTCCTGGACGCCCCTCGGTCACCTCACGCGCTCGAGGTGCGCCGAGCCCGCCTGACGAACATCGTCCGGCATGCGGTCGAGCACACCGACTTCTACGCCGGGCACGAGCCGGACCACCTCGCCGACCTCCCCGTCGTCGACAAGATGACGTTCCGCACCCAGGGCCCGGCGATGCTCGCGCGCGGCGTCGACCGGTCGACGCTGCACCCCCACTACACCTCCGGCTCCACGGGCATCCCGTTCGAGTCCTTGTGGGATGCAGGCAAGGTCCTCCGCAACCAGGCCGACACCGTCGCGCTCGCCGAGCGGGCGGGCTACCGGCTGGGCACTCCCCTGCTCTACCTCCGCGCCTGGGGCGGCCAGTACGGCAAGGGCCGCCTGCGCAGGCTGAAGGAAGGCATCACGCCCATCGAGGTCCGCACCCTGGATGCGTCTCGGGCGCGCGAGGTCCTCCTCGCGATCCGGCGTCGCTCGCACCCGGTGATGATGCTGGGCTACGGCTCCGCCCTGGAGGAGCTCTGCCGCGCATCCGAGAGGACGGGCATCGACGTCCGCGGCCGCGTCGCGGGCGTCATCGCGTTCGGGGAGACACCCACCACATACCTCCGTACGGCGGTGCCCGTGACCTTCGGCCGCCCGCTCGTCGCCCGGTACTCCAACACCGAGAACGGGCTCATCGCCCAGCAGGAGCCGGGTGAGTCCGCCTACCGGATCAACGTGGCGGGGTACCACGTCGAGATCCTCCGGCACGGGTCGGACGAGCCCGCCGATCCAGGCGAGGAGGGGCGCATCGTCCTCACGGATCTCTTCAACCGCGCCATGCCCTTCGTCCGGTACGACACCGGTGACCTGGGTGCCTTCGGCGCAGACGAGGACGGCATCGTGGACGACACCGTCCTGGTGTCCATGAGCGGCCGCACCTACGATCGGCTGTTCGACACCCACGGCCGCTTCGTCAACCCGATGGTGACCCCTGAGCTGGCCGACTACGACCTGCGCCAGTTCCAGCTCGTTCAGACCGGTCACGGCCGATACACGCTCCGGATCAACGCCGACCGGGATCCGGAGCGGGACGCCCGCATCCGGGCCGAGTTCCTCGATGTGCTCGGAGCAGACGCCGACCTCCGGTTCGAGTACGTCGACGAGGTGCCGCTCCTCTCGTCCGGCAAGCGCCGGCCGGTGCTCAACGAGTGGCGGCCCGGCCAGTGACCTGACGGCTGCCGGCCCCGCACACCGCGTGATCCGTCCCGGCCCGCTGTGAGGGGTACCGGCTCGTGCGGCCGGACGCGGCGACGAGCGGCGTCGCCTCGGTGCAGCTGTCGGGGCTCGGCCGTGGACCGTGGAGCAGCCTTCGCCGCGACCCAGGTCGGCCGGTCGGGGAGGATGGTCGACGATGAGTGACGTCGACCGCCCTGCCGCGCGGCCCCAGCCCGCGCCCGCGACGGCTCCCGGGGCTCCGTCCCCCCGTCCGCGACGCCGTCGCGGGTCCTCGGGTCGAGGCCCGCGGCAGCAAGGCGCCCCCCGCGCCGACCGGCACCCCGAGGGCACCAGCGACCCCAGCACCGGCGACGCGACCCGCCTCAGCACCGTTCAGCGCCCCGACCGCACCGCCCGGCCGTTCCGTACCCGCCCGCACGACCCGGCCGAGCTCGACCGCCGCCAGGTCGCCCGCGTCGCGCGCAAGGCCGAGGTCCGCCGCGGCGTCGTCGTCCCGCCGCTCGCCTACCCGGCCGAGCTGCCGGTGTCCGGCCGGCGCGACGACATCGCCGCCGCCATCCGCGACCACCAGGTCGTCATCGTCGCCGGCGCGACCGGCTCGGGGAAGACGACCCAGCTGCCCAAGATCCTGCTCGACCTGGGCCGCGGGCGCGACGGCCAGATCGGCCACACCCAGCCGCGCCGGATCGCCGCCCGGACCGTGGCCGAGCGGATCGCCGAGGAGGTCGGCACCGAGCTGGGCCAGATCGTCGGGTACCAGGTCCGGTTCACGGACACCTCGTCCGACGAGACGCTCGTCCGCGTCATGACCGACGGCATCCTGCTCGCGCAGATCCAGCGCGACCCGATGCTGCGCGGCTACGACACGCTGATCATCGACGAGGCGCACGAGCGCTCCCTCAACATCGACTTCATCCTCGGGTACCTGACCCGGCTGCTGCCCCAGCGCCCGGACCTCAAGGTCGTCATCACCTCGGCGACCATCGACTCCGAGCGGTTCGCCGCGCACTTCGCCGGCCCACCGACCGCCGAGCACCCGGACGGCGTGCCGGCGCCGGTCGTCGAGGTCACCGGCCGGACCTACCCGGTCGAGATCCGCTACCGCCCCCTGTCCGCCGAGGACGTCGGCGCGGCGGACGACGACCTGGAGCCCGAGCTGGGCACGCCGCTCCGCCGCAGGTCGTCAGCCGGGACCGGAGCGCCCACGGCGCCGCGCGAGGACCGCGACCTGATGACCGCCCTCACCGAGGCGGTCGACGAGCTCTGCGCGGAGGGCCCCGGCGACATCCTCGTGTTCCTGTCCGGCGAGCGGGAGATCCGCGACGCCGAGGACGCGCTCACCGGGGCGCTCGGTCCGCGCGTCACCGACCCACGGCACCCGGACGCCGTCGAGATCGTCCCGCTGTACGCCCGGCTGTCCTCCGCCGAGCAGCACCGGGTGTTCGAGCCGCACCGGACGCGCCGGGTCGTCCTGGCCACCAACGTCGCCGAGACGTCGCTGACCGTCCCCGGGATCCGGTACGTCATCGACCCCGGCACCGCCCGCATCTCGCGCTTCTCCAAGGCCACCAAGGTCCAGCGGCTGCCGATCGAGCCGATCTCCCAGGCCAGCGCGAACCAGCGCTCGGGCCGCTGCGGGCGCGTCGCGGAGGGCATCGCGATCCGGCTCTACTCCGAGCAGGACTTCGCGTCCCGGCCGGAGTACACCGAGCCGGAGATCCTGCGCACGTCGCTGGCCGCCGTCATCCTGCAGATGGTCGCGGTGGGGGTGGCCGCCACCCCGGACGACGTCGCCCGCTTCCCGTTCGTGGAGCCGCCGGACGTGCGCGCCATCCGCGACGGCGTGCAGCTCCTCACCGAGCTCGGCGCGCTGGCGAGCCGCGCGCCGGGGACGGCCGGCACCGCCCAGGACCCGGTCACGCAGGACGGCGTCGCACAGGACCCCTCGCAGGACCCGGCAGCCCAGGACGGCGCCGCGGCCCCGGCCCAGCTCCTCACCGAGACCGGCCGCGCGCTCGCCCAGCTGCCGATGGACCCGCGGCTGGCCCGGATGATCGTCGAGGGCGGGCGCCGCGGCGTCGCGCGCGAGGTCATGGTCATCGCCGCCGCGCTGTCCATTCAGGACCCGCGCGAGCGTCCCGCCGAGCAGCGCCCCCAGGCGGACCAGCTGCACGCCCGGTTCGCCGACCCCTCGTCGGACTTCCTCAGCTACCTCAACCTGTGGCAGTACGTGAAGGACTCCCAGCGCGAGCTGTCCGGGTCGGCGTTCCGGCGGCTGTGCCGCGCCGAGCACCTCAACTACCTGCGGCTGCGCGAGTGGCAGGACGTCGTCACCCAGCTGCGGGAGATGGCCAAGCCGCTGGGCATCCGCGTCGAGCCGCCGCGCCGACCCGCCGAGCCCGGACCGGGCGCGCCGGCACCGGCCGCCACGGCCGCCACCACGCCCGGCACCACCACGTCGTCCGCCGCCCCCCGACGGCGCACCGCCCCCGGCGCCGCCCAGGACGCGCTGGCGTCCGACACCGGCGACGGGACGCAGAGCCTGCGCCTGGACTGGGACGCCGACCGCATCCACGTGTCCCTGCTGTCGGGGCTGCTCAGCCAGATCGGCATGCAGGAGGTCAACGACGTCCGGGCCGCCCCCAAGGGCGGTGACCGCAAGCCGCCGCCCGGGAAGCCGCGCAAGGGCGGCCGCAACGAGTACGTGGGCGCCCGCGGCGTGCGGTTCGCGATCTTCCCTGGCTCGCCGCTGTCCCGGAAGCCACCCGCGTGGGTCATGGCCGGCGAGCTCGTGGAGACCTCGCGCCTGTGGGCCCGCGACGCCGCCCGCATCCAGCCGGAGTGGGCCGAGGAGCTGGCCGCCCACCTGGTGCGGCGGACCTACTCCGAGCCGACCTGGTCCACCAAGCAGGGCGCCGCGATGGCGTTCGAGCGGGTGCTGCTCTACGGCGTCCCGATCGTCGCCCAGCGCCGCGTGCTGTACGCCAAGGTCGACCCGGAGCACGCCCGCGAGCTGTTCATCCGGCACGCGCTCGTCGAGGGCGAGTGGACCACCCACCACGCCTTCTTCCACGACAACCGCGCGCTGCTGGCGCAGGCGGAGAGCCTGGAGCACCGCGCCCGCCGCCGGGACCTCGTGGTCGACGACGACGCCCTCTTCGCCTTCTACGACGAGCGCATCCCGGCCGACGTCGTCTCCTCCCGGCACTTCGACACCTGGTGGAAGTCCGCCCGGCGCGAGAAGCCCGACCTGCTGGACTTCACGCTGAGCATGCTCGTCGCCGACGACGCCGACGTGAGCGAGGCCGACTTCCCCTCCGTGTGGCCGCAGGGCGACCTCGAGCTGCCGCTCACCTACCAGTTCCAGCCGGGCACCGACGCCGACGGCGTCACCGTGCACGTCCCGCTCGTCGTCCTCAACCGGGTCCGTCCCGAGGGCTTCGACTGGATGGTGCCGGGGCTGCGCGAGGAGCTCGTGGTCGCGCTGATCCGGTCCCTGCCCAAGCCGGTCCGCGTGCAGCTCGTCCCCGCGCCGGACGTCGCCCGGGACGTCGTCGCCTGGATCGACGCGCACATGGCGGGCTGGGCGGACACCGTGCGGGCCGCCGACCTCGCGCCGTCGTTCCACGAGGCCGTCGCCTCCGCCGTGCGGGCGCTGCGGGACGTCGTCGTGCCGCCGGAGGCGTGGGACGACGAGCGCCTGCCCGCGCACCTGCGCCTGACGTTCCGGGTCGAGGAGGAGCGCGGCGGCGGCGCGGTCGTGCTGGACGAGGGCAAGGACCTGGTGGCGCTCCAGCGCCGACTGGCGGCACGCACCCAGGACGCCGTCCGGGTCGCGGTGCGGTCCGCCGTCCGCGACGCGATGCGGGAGGCCGCCCGCGACGGCGCGACCGCCGGCGCCGGCGCCGCGGGCACCCCGGACGGGACGGGCCCGGCCGGCACGGGCGACCACCACGCGGGCGACCCCGCCGCGCCGACGCTCCCGGCGCCGGTCGCCGAGCGCACCGGCCTGACGACGTGGCCCGCGGACGTGCCCGGCGGGCACCTGCCCGAGGCCGTCCAGACGAGCCTGCCGGGCGGGGTGGTCGTGCGCGGGTTCCCGGCCCTGGTCGAGGAGCCCGGACCCCGGCACGAGCCGACCGTCGCCCTGCGGGTCCTGGCCGATCCCATGCAGCAGGCGTCCGCGCACCGGCGCGGGGTCCGCCGGCTGCTGCTCGCCGAGACCGCGCTGGCCACGTCGCGGGTCACCACGCGGTGGAGCGGCACGCAGGCGCTGACGCTGGCCTCCAGCCCGTACCGGACGACGGAGGCGCTGGTCGCCGACGTCCAGCTCGCCGCCGTGGACGCGCTCATGTCCGAGCGGCCCGACGGCGGAGCCGTCCGGGACGCCGACGCGTACCGCGCCCTGCGCGACGCCGTCCGCCCACGCCTGGAGGACGTCGTCCACCGGGTCGTCACCGACCTCGTCGCGGCGCTCACCGCCGCGCGCGAGCTCGACGCCGCGGTCCGGTCCGGCACCAGCCTCGCGCTGCTGAACACCCTGCAGGACGTGCGCGAGCAGGCCGCGGCGCTCGTCCACGACGGGTTCGTCTCGGAGACGGGTGCCGAGCGCCTGCGGCACCTGACCCGGTACCTGCGCGCCGCGCAGCACCGGCTTGCCAAGGCGGCCGACAACCCGAACCGGGACGCCGAGCTCGCCTGGAAGGTGCACGACCTCGAAGGGCTGCTGGACGCGGCGCGCGCCCGGGTCGCGGCGGGCCCGCCCGACCCGGCCAAGGTCGCGGCGCTGGCGGACGTGCGCTGGATGCTCGAGGAGCTGCGGGTCAGCCTGTTCGCGCAGGGGCTCGGGACGCCCTCGCCCGTGTCGGAGAAGCGGGTCCGCGCCGCCCTGGCCGCGATCTGAGCCCGCTGCGTCACCCCGGCCCTCGTGCGGACCCTGCCGGTCCCGCCGACCTAGCCTGACCGGCATGGATCCGCTGGACGCCCCCACGACCACGGCGGCCTGGTACGCCCGCTTCGCCGAGCAGGACACCCGTGACGCGTCGCCCGTGCTGAGCGAGTGGGCCGCCGGCATCGCCGGCGACGACCGGGTGCTCGCGCTGATCGACGCACTGCCCCGGCCCCGGCGCCAGCCGAACCTCGTCCTGGGCGCCGCCCGGTACCTCGGCGCACCGGACGGGACCTGGCCGGACCTGCGGTCCTGGCTGCTCGCGCACTGGGAGGACGTCGCCGAGGTGACCGCCCGGCGGAGCACGCAGACCAACGAGGCCGGCCGCTGCGCGACCCTGCTGCCGCACCTGGCCGCGGTCGACGGCCCGGTCGCCCTCCTGGAGGTGGGCGCGTCCGCCGGGCTGTGCCTGCTCCCGGACCGGTACAGCTACCGGTACGACACCGTGGACGGCCCGGTCCGGCTGGACCCGCCGGACGGGCCCGGCCCGGTGGTCCTGCCGTGCCGCCTCGACCCGCCCGACGACGTGCCCACCCGGCTGCCGGACGTGGCCTGGCGAGCGGGGATCGACCTGGCCCCCGTCGACGTCACCGACCCGGACGACCTGGCGTGGCTGTCGGCGCTGGTCTGGCCCGGTCAGGACGAGCGGCTGGCCCGGCTGCACGCCGCCGCCCGGCTCGTCGCGGCGGACCCGCCGAGGATCGTGCGCGGCGACCTCGTGGAGGCGCTGGAGCGGACCGCCGCCCAGGCACCGTCCGGCGCCCGCCTCGTCGTCCTCCACACCGCCGTGCTCGCCTACCTCCCCGAGGCCCGGCGCACCGAGTTCGTCCGACGGGTGCGGGACCTGGACGCGACCTGGATCAGCAACGAGTCACCGGGCGTCCTGACCTACGACGGCTGGACCGACCCGCCGGCACCGCAGGTGGGGAGCCGCAACGTCCTGGCCGTCGACGGCGTCCCGCGGGCCCTGACCGGTCAGCACGGCGCCACGTGGTCCGCGCTGCCCACCCCGCCGGACCGGCGCGCCTGACGGCCCGGCCGGCCGGCGCGCCGAGCGACCCGGCGAGCCGGGCGCTGGCAGCCGGTCAGTCCGCCGGCGCGTGGTCCGGGCGGCCGCCGAGCAGCACCCGCGTCATCGCGTTGCGCGTGTCCAGCAGCTCGTCCAGCGCCCCGCGCAGGTCCGCCGTGGTGACGTCGGGCAGCCGCTCCGGACGCCCGGGGTCACCGCCCGGCCCGGCGGCGTCCGGACCGCCCAGCTCGACGACCACGCTGCCCCCGACCGCGGCCGGACCGCCCCCGACGTGCGCTGCGGTGTGCTGCGACATGCGTCCCTCCCGGTCCCCGTGGCCGCCCGCCGTCGCGCGACCCTGGCCGCACGCTAGCGCCCGGAACCGGTCGCCCACCCCGTCGGGCCGACCGGACCAGGAGTCGCCCGGATCGGAGCATGATGCGTCGGGTGAGCCAGACCGGACCGTCCCGCCACGGCGACCACGGCGACGACGGCGACGACCACGGCGGCGACCCGGGCGGCGGCGGTCCCCAGGACCGGCCGCACCCCGTGTTCGCCCGCCTGTACGCGCGGGCCAGCGCGCGGATGGACGCCGAGGGCCTGGCGGACCTGCGCGCGGAGCTCGTGCGCGGGCTGGCCGGGACGGTGGTGGAGGTCGGCGCCGGGAACGGGCGGATGTTCGCCCACTACCCGCCGGGCGTCACCCGGGTCCAGGCCGTGGAGCCCGAGCCGAGCCTGCGGGCGCTCGCGACGGCGGCCGCGGCGTCGGCGCCCGTGCCGGTCACCGTCCGGCCGGGGACGGCCGAGCGGCTCCCGCTGCCCGACCGCAGCGCGGACGCCGCCGTCCTGTGCCTGGTGCTGTGCTCCGTCGCGGACCCGCGTGCCGCGGTGGCGGAGGTCGTCCGCGTCCTGCGTCCCGGCGGGACCGTGCGGTTCCTCGAGCACGCCGTCGCGCCCACCCGCGGGCTGCGGGTGGTCCAGCGGACCCTGGACGCGACCGTGTGGCCGCTGCTCACCGGCGGCTGCCACACCTCCCGAGACCCGGTGGGCACCCTCACGGCGGCCGGCGTCGCGGTCACCGACCTGCGTGCGCTGCGGTACCCGGTGACGCAGGTGCCCACCCCGGTCACCCACCACGTGCTGGGCAGCGCCCGGACGCCGGGCGGTGCGCCCTAGGGTGCTGGCCATGCCGCCCATGACGCCCCCCGCCCCGCGCACACCCGGCGCCTCCCCCGCGCCTGCCAGGGCCCACACGCGCGCCCACACCGGGATGGTCGGCGACGACGCGATGGCGGCCGCCACCGGCGAGCCGCGGGCGCACTGGTTCGCGCTGCTCGACGGGCAGGGCGCGACCGGCTGGTCGCACCGCGACATCGCCGCCTGGCTGGTCGTGGCCCAGGGGGTGGACGCGTGGTGGGCCCAGGGGATCACGGTCGGCTACGAGCAGGAGCGCGGTATGCGGGCGCCCGGGCAGCGCGCCGACGGCCTGTTCGAGTCGAGCGCGTCCAGGACCGTGGCGCTCCCGGTCGGCGACGCGTACCGGCTGCTCGCCGACGACGCGGCCCGCGAGCGCTGGCTGGACGTGCCGGTGGAGGTCACCGGCCGGACGGCGGAGCGCTCGGTCCGCTGGACCATGCCGGACGGCTCGCGCGTCGTGGTCCGGGTGCAGGCGGTCCGGGACGACGCGACCCGGGTCGCGGTCCAGCACCGCCGCCTGGCCGACGCGGCGGCCGTCAGCGCCGCGAAGGCGTCCTGGGCGGACCGCCTCGCCCGCCTCGGCGCCCTCGCCGCGGTGCGCTGACCCGCCCGCCGGGGTCGTTGCCCGGGCCAGGACGCGCGCCTATGCTCGCGCACACCATCCAGAGCGGCTGAGAGACCCGGCTCGACGACGCCGCAGCAACCCCCCTCGCTCGGAGGGAGTGGGTGCTTCGGCCGGGAGCGATGGAGAGCCATGCCCGCACCCGTACCCGCACGCCGCCCGGGGCTCACGCACGGCCCCGCGGCGATCGACCGTCCGACCGTGTCCTTCGAGCTGTTCCCACCCCGCACGCCGGAGGCCACCGCGACGCTGTGGCGCACCGTCGAGGCGCTCGCCCGCGTGCGCCCGGACTTCATGTCGGTGACCTACGGCGCGTCCGGGTCCACCCGGGCCACCACGCGCGAGCTCGTCCGGCGGCTGCTCGCCGAGACGCACGTGCTGCCGATCGCGCACCTGACCTGCGTGGGCGCCACGCGTCGGGACCTCGTCACGGTCATCGAGGAGTTCCTCGACGAGGGCGTGCGGACGTTCCTCGCCCTGCGCGGGGACCCGCCCACCGGCGCCGCCGAGTGGCGCCCGCACCCCGGCGGGCTCACCCGCGCCTCCGAGCTCGTCGAGCTCATCCGCGAGGTGGAGCACGCCCGGTGCGGCTCGTCGGCGAGTGGTGCGCTGCGCGGGGCGGCGCACAAGCTGAGCATCGCCGTGGCCGCGTTCCCGACCGGCCACCCCGGCCCGGAGTCCCCCGAGGAGCGGCGCGCGCGGGACCTGCAGTCCCTCGTCGCCAAGCAGGCCGCCGGGGCCGACTTCGCCATCACCCAGGTGTTCTTCGACGCCCGGACCTACCTCGACCTCGTGCGGGACGCGCGCGCCCTCGGCGTGAGCATCCCGATCCTGGCCGGCGTGTTCCCCACGACCGACCCCGCCCGGCTGCTGCGCCTGGAGCAGATGACCGGGGTGACCGTCCCGGCGGACCTGCTCGGCCGCCTGCTGGCCACCGACGACGAGGACGAGCGGCACCGCATCGGCACCCGCGCCAGCGTCGACCTCGCCAACGCCGTGCTGGACGGCGGGGCCCCCGGTCTGCACGTCTACACGTTCAACCGGCACCGGGCCGCGCTCGCCCTCGTGGAAGGCGCGGGGCTGGCGGAGGCGTCGGTCGCCGGGCCGTCCCGGCCGCTCGGACCGCCACCCCCGATCCCGTCCGTCATCCCCCACCCGCACGACCTCGAGACCCAAGGAGCTCCATGAGCGCGTGTCCGTTCCCGGCGGCGACCGTCCTCGGCTATCCCCGCATCGGCCCCCGCCGGGAGCTCAAGAAGGCGATCGAGGCGTTCTGGTCCGGCCGCGCCGACGCCGGCGACGTGGAGCGGACCGGCGCCGCGCTGCGCACCCGCACCCGGACGCGGCTGGCCGAGCTCGGGCTGCCGACGGACGCACCGGCGATCCCGTCGTCGTTCTCGTTCTACGACCAGGTGCTCGACGCCGCGGTGACCGTGGGGGCGCTGCCGGAGCGGTTCGCGCACCTCGCACCCGCCGACGGCGCCGGGGACCCGGGGCAGAGCCCCACCGGCCTCGACCTGGCGGCGTACTCGGTGCTCGCCCGCGGCACCGAGGGACTGGCGCCGCTGGAGATGACGAAGTGGTTCGACACGAACTACCACTACCTCGTCCCGGAGATCGGCCCGGCCACGCCGCTGCGGTACGCCGACGACCGCGTGGTCCGCGAGGTCGCCGAGGGGCTCGCCGAGGGCGTCGCGACCCGGCCCGTCGTCGTCGGCCCGGTGACGCTGCTGCTGCTGTCCAAGACGTCGGCCGACGCGCCCGACGGCTTCCACCCGCTCGACCGGCTGGACGACCTGCTGCCCGTCTACGCCCGGCTGCTGCGCGAGCTCGCCGCGGCCGGCGCGACCTGGGTGCAGCTGGACGAGCCGGCGCTGGTCTCCGACCTGCTCGACGTCCCCGCCGGGCAGGTGCACCGCGCGCTCGAGCGGGCGCTGGCCGCGCTGACCACCGACCTGCCCGCGGACCAGCGGCCCTGCGTCCTGGTCACGGCCCCGTACGGCGACGTCGGCGACGCGCTCGGGGTCCTGGCCGCGTCCGACGTCGACGCGATCGGGCTCGACCTCGTGCGCGGCGCCGTCCCGGCCGGGCCGGTGGCCGGGCTGGCCGGCAAGACCGTGGTCGCGGGCGTGGTGGACGGGCACAACGTCTGGCGCACCGACCTGGCCGCCGCCCTGGACCGGCTGACCGGGCTGCGCGAGGCGCTCGGCCCGGACGTCGCGGTCACCGTGTCGACGTCCACGTCGCTGCTGCACGTGCCGCACGACGTCGACGACGAGCCGGACCTCGACCCCACGCTGCGGACCTGGCTGGCGTTCGCCGACCAGAAGGTGCGCGAGGTGGTCGCCCTGGCCCGCGGCCTGACCGAGGGCCCGGACGCGGTCGCCGACCACCTCACGGCCGCGTCCGTCGCCCACGGGACCCGCCGGACCGCCGACGGCGTCGTCCGCCCCCAGGTGCGCGACCGGCTGGCCTCCCTGACCGGCGACGCGCTGCGCCGCTCGGACTACCCGGTGCGGCGGGCCGCGCAGGAGGCCCGGCTGGACCTGCCGCCGCTGCCCACCACGACCATCGGGTCGTTCCCGCAGACCGCCGAGATCCGCGCCGCGCGGGCGGCGCACGCCCGCGGCGCGCTGAGCACCGCCGACTACGAGGACGCGATGCGCGCCGAGATCCGCCGGGTGGTGGCGCTGCAGGAGGACATCGGCCTGGACGTCGTCGTGCACGGCGAGGCGGAGCGCAACGACATGGTGCAGTACTTCGCCGAGCAGCTCACGGGGTTCGCCGCGACGGTCAACGGCTGGGTGCAGTCCTACGGCTCGCGCTGCGTGCGGCCGCCGATCCTGTGGGGGGACGTCAGCCGGCCGGCGCCCATGACGGTCGGCTGGTCCACGTACGCCGCGTCGCTCACCACCAAGCCGGTCAAGGGCATGCTCACGGGTCCGGTGACGATCCTGGCGTGGTCGTTCGTGCGCGACGACCAGCCGCTCGCCGACACCGCCCGCCAGGTCGCCCTGGCGCTGCGGGACGAGATCGGCGACCTCGAGGCCGCCGGCATCGCGGTGATCCAGGTCGACGAGCCCGCGCTGCGCGAGCTGCTGCCCCTGCGCACCGTGGACCACCCGGCCTACCTCGACTGGTCGGTGACGGCCTTCCGGCTGGCGACCTCCGGCGTGCGCGACGAGACCCAGGTCCACACGCACCTGTGCTACTCGGAGTTCGGGCAGGTCATCGGCGCGATCGACGGCCTGGACGCGGACGTCACGAGCGTGGAGGCGGCCCGGTCGCGGATGGAGATCCTCGTCGACCTCGCGGACCAAGGGTACCCGCGGGGCATCGGCCCCGGGGTGTACGACATCCACTCCCCGCGGGTCCCGAGCGAGGACGAGATCACGTCGCTGCTCACCGAGGCGGTCCGCTCGGTCGACCCGACGCTGCTGTGGGTCAACCCGGACTGCGGGCTCAAGACCCGCCGCTACGAGGAGGTGGACCCGGCGCTGCGGCACCTGGTCGGCGCCGCGCGGACGGTCAGGGCGACGCTGGCCACACGGGTCTGACCGCACGTCCGGTCCAGGTCGACCGGGGTCATGTCCTGACCAGTGGATCGGTCTCGCCGTGGGACCAGCGCCGCCGGTCCGGTGGGGCACGGCGGTGTGCGGCCGCCGTGCCCCGAGGCGTCAGCCCTGCGTCGACGGCGCCGAGCTGTTGATCTGCTTGGCGTCCGCGCCGGACGCCACGTGCTGCACCTCGACGCGGCGCGGCTTGGACTCCTCGGCCACCGGGATGGTCAGCGTCAGCACGCCGTCGGCGTACGTCGCGCCCATCTTGTCCAGGGCGAGACCGCGCCCGACGGTGAGCTGACGCGCGTACGTGCCGCTGGGCCGCTCGTTGACGAGCCACTGGACGTCCTGCTCGGTCCGCGAGGTCCGCTGCGCGCGGATCGTCAGCGTGCGGTCCTCGATGTTGACGTCGATCGTCCCCGGGTCGGCACCGGGCAGGTCGACGTGCAGGACGTAGTGGTCGCCGGACCGGTAGAGGTCCATCGGCATCGTGCCGGCCGCCTTGGCCGAGCCGAACACCTGCCCCATCAGGCGGTCCATCTCCTGGAAGGGGTCGTAACGCGTAGCCACACCCATCACCTCCTCGTCCCACGAAGGCCCCGGCCGCCGGGGCCCGGATGCTCCCGGTCCGGAGGTCCCCGGCCCGGGTGGCTACAGCGATTTTTTAGCACTCTCGCAACGAGAGTGCCAGCGTCCGCTCGTTCGCTCAGGGTGAAACCGGCGGGGGCGCGGACGACGACCCGGGCGATGGTGCGGACGGCGCCGGAGGCGGCTCGACGGGCACGTGCAGGCTCCGCGCGAGCGCGTGCACGATCGGGACGTCCGCGTCCAGCCAGGGCACCGCGAGCCAGTCCCCGGCGTCCAGCCAGCGCAGCTCGTCGTGCTCCACCAGCGGCTGCGGCTCCCCGACGGTGACCCGCGCCGTCCAGAGCCGCATGACGTACCGGTCCGACAGCCGCCACGCGCCGCCCTCCGGCCCGACGAGCTCGGTCCCCAGCTCGACCTCGACGCCGAGCTCCTCGGCGAGCTCGCGGTGCACCGCCGCCAGGACGTCCTCGCCGGGCTCGACCTTCCCGCCGGGGAACTCCCACCGTCCGGCCAGGCTGACCGGCTGGGCGCGGCGGGCGGCGAGCAGCCGTCGCGGGGCACCGAGGTCGTCGACGATCGCGGCCGCGACCACGAGCACGGGCGTGGGTGCGGCGGGCGTGGCTGCGGCGGGCGTGGGTGGGGCGGGCGTGGCTGCGGCGGGCGGGGCTGCGGCGGGCGTGGCTGCGGCGGGCGCGGGTGGGGCGGGCGTGGGCAGGTCGGGCGAGGGCGGCGCCATGGCGCGCAGTCTCCCCTACGTGACCACCACGAGCCCGCCGAGGCTGACGGCGAGCGCCACGATCGTCGAGACGGCGCCGAGCGCCAGCGGCCGGCCGCCCGTGCGCAGCAGGCGGCGGACGTCCACCTGAGCGCCGAGCCCGACCATGGCGGCGGCGAGCAGCACCGTGGTGAGCACGGCGGCGTGGGTGAGCACGCGGTCCGTGAGCAGCCCGGTGCTGCGCACCGCGACCGCGGCGAGGAACCCCACGACGAAGAGCGGCAGCAGCGGCGGGCGGGCGCGTCCGTCGCGCGGTGCGGTGCGGTGCAGGACGACGCCGACACCCGCGACCAGGGGAGCGAGCAGCACGACGCGAGCGAGCTTGGCGACCACGGCGGCGGCCAGCGCGACCCCGGAGACGGCGCCCGCCGCGGCGACGACCTGGGCGACCTCGTGCACGGCCAGCCCAGCCCACAGCCCTGCCGTGCGGTCGGCCAGCCCGAGCGCGCGCGCGAGCACGGGGACGAGCAGGATGGTGCCGCTGCCGTAGAGCGTCACGAGGGCGATGGCGGTGGCGACGTCGTCGTCGTCCGCGTCGGCGACCGGAGCCATGGCGGCGACCGCGGCGGCGCCGCAGATCGAGAAGCCCGTGGCCACCAGCAGGCGCAGCGGGCGGCCGACGCCCAGCCGGCGTCCGGCGACCAGGGTGGCGGTGTACGTGGCAGCGACGGTCAGCAGGAGGACGCCGATCTCACCGAGCCCGAGCCTGAGCACGTCGGTGAGGGCCAACTGCAGCCCGAGCAGGACGACGCCGGCGCGCAGCAGGCGCCGGGACGACCAGGTCAGCCCCGGCTCGAGGGCCCGCGGGACGGCGTGCAGGTTGCGGGCCAGGGCGCCGACGGCGATCGCCAGCAGCAGGGCCGACAGCGGCACGCGAGCCGCCGTGACGAGGCACGCGACGGCGACCACGAGGACCGCGGCGACGCCCGGCGTCCGCCGGACCGCGGTGCCCCACCACGCCCGGGCCCGAGGTGCGGGCCCACCGGGGGCGCCACGACCGGCGCCACCACGCCCACCGGGGACCGGGTCACCGGCAGCGGGTCGGTCGGTCGAGGTCGTCGGCACGCCGACCACCCTGCCTCACCGGCGGCGAGGCGGCCGCCCGGGGGGACGGGCGTGGGTCAGCGCAGACCGGCGGCGTAGGCCCAGGCGACGGCGTCGGCGCGGGTGGAGACGCCGAGCTTGCGGTACAGGCTGCGCACCTGCGACTTGATGGTGTTGCGCGTGACGAAGAGCGTCGTCGCGATCTCCTCGAGAGTGACGTCCTCGGAGAGGTGCTCCAGGACGACGAGCTCGCGGCGCGTCAGGGGCTCGGCGACGGGTGCGGGAGCCGCAACCGGCCTGACCAGCTCGAGAGTGCTCACGGTGACCTCCAGGTGTTCCACGCGGCGTGCATCGGCGGGAGCCTGGACACAGCCACTGTTCTTGTCACCAGGAGAGACGCACGACCCCGCCGGCTATGACGCGGGTTTCACCCGAGATCTTGGCCGCGCGCCTCCCGGACCTCTCCGCGGGCGTGCGCTACGGCGAAGGTGCAGGTCAGGGCGCCGAGGCGCACGGCTCAGGACTCGACCTGACCGCGGTACTCCTCGGCCGACAGCAGCGGGCCCGTCCCGGTGACCGAGACGCGCAGCAGCCAGCCCTCGCCGTACGGGTCGGAGTTGACCAGCGCGGGGTCGTCCACGGCGGCCTGGTTGACCTCCGCGACCGTCCCGGTCACCGGGGAGAACAGCTCGGACACCGACTTGGTCGACTCGACCTCCCCGCACACCGAGCCCGCGGTCACCTCGTCGCCCACCGCGGGCAGCTCCACGTAGACCAGCTCACCGAGGGCGTCAGCCGCGGTCCGGGTGATCCCGAACGTCGCGGGGTCGCCCTCCTGCAGCCACTCGTGCTCGGCGGTGTAGCTCAGGTGCTCGGGGAAGTCGGTCACTCAGGTCTCCAGGGTCGGGGCGGGCGTGGGCTGCAGGGGTGCCGGCGCGGCGGCAGGTGCGCCCGCAGGTCGACGGTAGAAGGGCAGGGCCACCACGCGCACGGGTTCGGCGCGGCCGCGCACGTCCACGGCGAGCTCGGTCCCCTGCGCGGCGACCTCCGGCGCGACGTAGGCCATCGCGACGGGGTGGCCGAGCGTGGGCGACGGCGCCCCGGACGTGACCTCGCCGACGACGTCCGCGAGGTCACCCGCCGACCGCACCACCGGGTAGCCGTGCCGGGCGGCTCGACGGCCCAGCCCGCGGAGCCCGACGAGCACGCGAGCCGGCTCCGCCTCGGCGCGGGCGGCCAGCGCGGCGCGCCCGACGAAGGCGACCGGCTCGCCGTCGGGCCGGGTCTTGTCCAGCCGGACCACGCGGGCGAGCCCGGCGTCGAAGGGGGTGGTCGTCCGGTCCAGCTCGTTGCCGTACAGCGGCATCCCGGCCTCCAGACGCAGGCTGTCGCGCGCCGCGAGGCCCACCGGGACGAGCCCGAGCGGGGCACCGGCCGCGAGCAGCGCGCGCCACAGGGGCACGGCCCGGTCGGCCGGTGCGAACAGCTCGAATCCGTCCTCGCCGGTGTACCCGGTCCGCGCCACCATGACCGGCGTGCCGGCCACGGTCGCCCGCAGCCCCGCGTAGTAGCGCAGCCCCGTCACCGCCGCGACGTCGTCCGGCGCGGTGACCGAGGTGACGATCTCGACCGCTCGCGGGCCCTGGACGGCGACCAGCGCGGTGACGGCCGACTCGTCCGTCACCGCGACGTCGAACCCGGCCCCGCGGGCCACCAGCTCGGCGAGCACCAGGTCGGCGTTGGACGCGTTCGCCACGACGAGGTAGTCGTCCACGCCCGGCCGGTAGACGACGAGGTCGTCGAGGACCCCGCCGTCCTCGGCGCAGATCATCGTGTAGCGGGCGCGCCCGACCCCCACCGCCGACAGGTGCCCGACCAGGGCGTGGTCGAGCATCGCCGCGGCGTCCGGCCCGGTGACCCGGATCTCGCCCATGTGCGACAGGTCGAACAGGCCGGCCGCGGCCCGCACCGCGGTGTGCTCGGCGAGGTCGCTGGAGTACCGCAGCGGCATGGACCACCCGGCGAACGGGGTCAGCGCGGCGCCCAGGGCGACGTGCTCGTCGTGCAGCGGCCCCGTGCGCTCCGGCGGCGGTCCCGCGGAGCCGACCACGCTCACAGGTCCACCGGCCCCTGCTCGTAGGCCTCGACCGGCGGGCACGAGCAGACCAGGTTGCGGTCCCCGTGCGCACCGTCGATGCGGCGCACCGGCGGCCAGTACTTGTCGGCGCGCAGGGACGCCAGCGGGTACGCCGCGAGCTCACGGCCGTACGGGCGGCTCCAGTCGTCGCTGGTCACCGCGGCTGCCGTGTGCGGCGCGCCCCGCAGCGGGGAGTCGGCCAGCGCCCAGCGTCCGGCGGCGACGGCGTCGATCTCGCCGCGGATCGCGACCAGCGCGTCGACGAAGCGGTCCAGCTCGGCCAGGTCCTCGCTCTCGGTGGGCTCCACCATGAGCGTGCCCGGCACGGGGAAGGACAGGGTCGGTGCGTGGAACCCGTAGTCCATGAGGCGCTTGGCGACGTCCTCCGCCGTGACGCCGGTCTGCTTGGTGATCGCGCGCAGGTCCAGGATGCACTCGTGCGCGACCAGGCCGCGCGGCCCGGTGTAGAGCACGGGGTAGTGGTCGGTGAGGCGGGAGGCGAGGTAGTTCGCGCCCAGGACGGCGGTCTCGGTCGCCCGGCGCAGCCCCTCCCCGCCCATGAGGGCGACGTACGCCCACGAGATCGGCAGGATGCCGGCCGACCCGAACGGCGCCGCGGACACCGGCGCCGTCACCCCGCGCCCCGGGAGGTACGGCGCCAGGTGCGCACCGACCGCGACCGGTCCGACGCCGGGCCCGCCGCCGCCGTGCGGGATGCAGAACGTCTTGTGCAGGTTCAGGTGCGACACGTCGCCACCGAACTCGCCCGGCCGGGCGAGCCCCACGAGCGCGTTGAGGTTCGCCCCGTCGATGTAGACCTGGCCGCCCGCGGCGTGCACGAGGTCGCACACCGTGCGGACCTCCTCCTCGTACACGCCGTGCGTGGAGGGGTAGGTGATCATGATCGCGGCGACCCGCGGGCCGTGCTGGTCCAGCTTGGCGCGCAGGTCGTCGAGCTGGACGGAGCCGTCCTCGGCGGTGGCCACCACCACGACGCGCATGCCCGCGAGCGCGGCCGACGCCGCGTTCGTCCCGTGCGCGGACGCCGGGATGAGGCACACGTCGCGCGGCAGGTCGTCGGGGCCGGCCTCGGCCCGGTGGTAGTCGCGGATCGCGAGCAGCCCGGCGAGCTCGCCCTGGGACCCGGCGTTGGGCTGCACCGACACCGCGGCGTAGCCGGTGATCTCGGCCAGCCACGACTCGAGCGTCTCGATGAGCTCGGTGTAGCCGGCGGCCTGCTCGCGCGGGGCGAACGGGTGGATGGACGCGAACGCGGGCCAGGAGACGGGCTCCATCTCGACGGTCGCGTTGAGCTTCATCGTGCACGAGCCCAGCGGGATCATCGTGCGGTCCAGCGCCAGGTCCTTGTCGGACAGCCGGCGCAGGTACCGCAGCATCGCCGTCTCCGAGCGGTGCGCGTGGAAGACGGGGTGCGTGAGGTAGTCGCTGGTGCGCCGCAGGTCGGCGGGCAGGTCGGTGGGTCGCGGGTCCGCAGGGGGGTCGACGGGGGACGCCGTCCCGGACGCCGTGCCCGCTCCGGCCGCCGCGAACGCCGCGAGCACCGCCGTCACGTGCGCGACGGTCGTCGTCTCGTCGCACGCGACCTGCACGTGGTCGGCGTCCGGGGCCCACACGTTGATGCCCCGCTCGGCGGCGGCGCGGACCACGGCCGCGGCCGACCCGGGCACGAGCGCCCGGACGGTGTCGAAGAAGACCTCGTGCTCGACGCCCACGCCGGCTGCCCGCAGCCCGTCCGCGAGCGCCACGGCGCGGCCGTGCACCCGCTCGGCGATCGCCCGCAGGCCGTCCGGGCCGTGGTGCACGGCGTACATCGACGCCACGATCGCCAGCAGCGCCTGGGCGGTGCAGATGTTGCTCGTCGCCTTCTCGCGGCGGATGTGCTGCTCCCGGGTCTGCAGCGCCAGGCGGTACGCGCGGTCGCCGTCCGCGTCGATCGAGACGCCGACCAGCCGGCCCGGGAGCATCCGCTCCAGGCCCGTGCGCACGGCCATGAACGCGGCGTGCGGGCCGCCGTAGAACAGCGGGACGCCGAACCGCTGCGCGCTGCCCACCGCGACGTCGGCGCCGAGCTCGCCGGGCGGCGTCAGCAGCGTCAGCGACAGCAGGTCCGCGGCCACGGCGACGAGCGCGCCGGCGCCCTTGGCCTGCGCGATGACGGGGCGCAGGTCCCGCACGACGCCGGACACGCCCGGCTGCTGCAGCACCACGCCCACGACGCCGTCCTCGCCGCCCAGTCCCTCCGGCAGCCCGTCGCGCAGGTCGGCGACCACCAGCGGCAGCCCGGCCGCGTCGGCTCGGCCCCGGGTCACCTCGATCGTCTGCGGCAGGCACTCGGCGTCCACGACGACGACGCCGCCCGGGCGTCCCTTGACCGCGCGGCGCATGAGCATGGCGGCCTCGGCGACCGCGGTGGCCTCGTCGAGCAGCGACGCGTTCGCGACCGGCAGGGCGGTGAGGTCCGCGACGACGGTCTGGAAGTTGAGCAGCGCCTCCAGCCGGCCCTGGGAGATCTCGGGCTGGTAGGGCGTGTACGCCGTGTACCAGGCCGGCGACTCGAGCACGTTGCGGCGGATGACGGGCGGCGTGACGGTGTCGGAGTAGCCCAGGCCGATCATCTGCGTCATCACGGTGTTCTTCGCGGCGATCGCGCGCAGTGCCGCGAGGACCTCCTCCTCGCTGCGCGCGGCGGGCAGGTCCAGCGGGCGGTCGGTGCGGATCGACGCCGGCACCGCGGCGTCGACGAGCTCGTCCATGGAGTCGAACCCCAGCTGGGCGAGCATGTGCGCGACCTCGGTGCTGCGCGGGCCGATGTGCCGGTCGGCGAAGTCCTCGGCGGCGTCGGTGCGGTGCGCGAGCGCGTCGCGGTCGAGGTGGGTGCGGGACGTCTGGTCGACGCCGGCCGGCGTCCGGTCGCGCGCGGTGCGGTCGGGCACGGTGCGGTCGGGCGCGGTGCGGTCGGGCGCGGTCTGGTCCAGCTGGGTCACGTGGCGGCTCCGGGTTCGCCCGGCTCTCGCCGGGGACGGGTGGTGGCCTCCCCGCTCTGTCATCCAGCGTCCGCAGGGGTCGCCGACCTGAGAGTTTGGCCGGTCCGCCGTGGCCCCTCGCGGGGCCCGGGGCGCGCCGGCTTGCACCGTCGGTGAGCCGGACCCGTCGTCGTGCGGGGCCGGCTGCTTTCCAGAGTTGCCTCGCCGTGGCGGTACGGGGGCCTGAGAGTTTCCCGGGGAGGGTTGCTCCTTCGGCGCCTCGCGCGTCCGGCGCGTCCGTCGGGGACGGGCGGCCGGTGCGGGAGGGCTCTCCCGCCGCGGTTCGAGCAGCATGTCGCGTTCAGTTGTCGTCCGTGGACAGGGTACGCGGCCGGGGGCCGATCCCTCTCGCCGGACCGCGCCGGGCGTCAGGCCGACGCGGACGACGACGCCGGCCGGGCCGTCCGTCGCGGCGAGGTGCGGCGACCGCTCGAGATGTACGGCTCCAGCGCGCGCAGGAGCTCGTCGCGGTGGGCGTCGGTCAGGTCGATCTCGTACGAGGTGTCGCCCCAGGAGAAGGCGTACGTCCGTGCGCCCTCCGAGCCGTCGAGGTCGTCCGTGGTGATGACGCGGGTCTGCTGGGCCATGGGTCTCATCATGGCGGGTCGACGGCCAGCGCCGGGGACGCGCCGGACCCCGGCGAGCCCGCTCGGCCCACGGCTGACGCGTCGCGCCGTCCCCCTGCGCGGGCCTTGCGCGGGCCCTGCGCGGGCCCTGCGCCGGCCTAGCCGAAGTCGAGCAGGTCCCCGAGCCAGGACTCCTTGCGCTTGCGGCGCGGGTCGTGCCCCCGCTCACCGTGGCGCTCGTACCGGGACCGGTCCTCCCCGTAGCGGCGACGGTCGTCGTCGTCGTACCGGCGGGGGTCGTCGGAGCGGGGCCGGTCGTCGGGGCGGGCGTAGCGCCGGTCGTCGTCGCCGTACGCCCCGGCGGGCGGGTACCCGCCGACGCCGTAGCCACCGGTGGAGGGCGCACCGGGGTCGTGGACCGGCACCCTGGGGGCCGGCCCGGCCGGAGCCGGCGAGGGTGCCAGCTCGGCTGCGCGGTCGAGGATCTTGTCGAGCTCGCCGCGATCCAGCCACACCCCGCGGCAGGTAGGGCAGTAGTCGATCTCCACGCCCTGCCGCTCGGTCATCACCAGGTCGACACCGACGTCCAGCGGACACCTCATCGCGCTCTCCTCACCGTCAGCCCACCGGCCCTGGCGGCCGGTGCGGTCCGTCCCCTCGGGCGGCCGGGTCCGCCCCTCGTGCCGGGGTCACAGCGTGCGCTGCCAGGCCACCACCCGGTCGACGGCCTCCCCGACCACCTCGACCGACGACGCGAACGACAGCCGCACCCACGCGTCGCCGTCGACCCCGTCGAAGTCGCTGCCCGGGGTCAGGGCGACGCCCGCCTCGTCGAGCAGCCGGGCGCACCAGGTCACCGAGTCCAGACCCGACCCGGACACGTCCGCGTACAGGTAGAACGCGCCGTCGGCCGGTGCGACCCTCGACCACCCGAGCTCGGGCAGCCGGGCCAGCAGCAGGTCCCGGCACACGGCGTAGCGGTCGACGTTCTCCTGCGCCGCGGCGTACCCCTCGGGGCTCAGCGCGGCGACCCCGGCGTGCTGGGCGAGCGCGGGCGGGCACAGCGCCACGTTGCCGGCCAGCGCGTCGACCGCGGCCACGAGGTCCTCGGGGAGCACCATCCAGCCCAGGCGCCACCCGGTCATCGCCCAGTACTTGGAGAACGAGTTGACGACGACGGCGCCGTCGTCGAGGTACTGCGCGGCCGTCGCCGGGCCGGCGGCACCCGGCCCGCCGTAGGTGATGCCGTGGTAGATCTCGTCGCTGACCAGCCGGACGCCGTGCGCGGCGCACCAGGACGCGAGCGCGGCGAGCTCCTCCTCGCGGATCATCGTCCCGGTGGGGTTGGCCGGGCTCGCCACCACGAGCCCGTCGAGGGGGCCGTCCAGCGCCTCGAGCTGGGCGACGGTGGGCTGGTAGCGCGTCTGCGGACCGCACGCGAGCTCGACGACCTCGCAGCCGAGCGCCGCGAGGATGTTCTTGTAGGCCGGGTACCCCGGGCGGGCGAGGGCCACCCGGTCACCGACGTCGAACGCGGCGAGGAACGCGAGCATGAACCCGCCCGACGACCCGGTGGTCACCGCGACGCGGGCGGGGTCGACGTCGACGTCGTACCAGTGCGCGTAGTGGCGGGCGATCGCCGCCCGCAGCGGCGGGGCACCCATGGCCTCGGTGTAGCCCAGGTCCCCGCCGGCCAGCAGCTCGGCGGCCCGCCGTCGCACCACCTCCGACGCCCCGGTCGCCGGCTCACCCGCGCACAGGTTCAGCACCGACTCCCCGGCGGCGCGCCGCGCGTTCGCGGCCGCCAGGATCTCCATCACGGCGAACGGGGGGACCTGGGACCGGCGCGACACCTTCACCCGGCCATCCTGGCCCCGCCCGCCTGCGGGCGCACCGCCCGACCCGCCGCGGGTAGCCTCACGGCGTGATCGTGGACTGCGCCGTGTACACCGGGGGACGACGCCGACCCGGTCAGACCGACCTCGCCGGGGCGCGGGCCACCGCCCGGACGGACGGCGGCTTCGTCTGGATCGGCCTCACCCAGCCCACCGCGGTCGAGTTCGCCGAGCTCGCCGCCGCGTTCGAGCTCCCGCAGCTCGCGGTCGAGGACGCCGTCAAGGCGCACCAGCGACCCAAGCTCGAGCGCTACGGCGACCTGACGTTCGCCGTGGTCAAGCCGGCCCGGTACGTCGACCACGAGGAGATCGTCGAGCTCGCCGAGCTGGCCGTCTTCCTCGGGCGGGACTTCGTCATCACCGTCCGGCACGGCGACACCGAGGTGCCGTCCCGCGCCCGCGCGGACCTGGAGTCCGACCCCTCGCTGCTCACGCACGGCCCGACGTCGGTGCTGCACCGCGTGCTGGACCTCGTCGTCGACGACTACCTCGACGTGGTCGACGCCATCGAGGTCGACGTCGACGAGATCGAGGGGCAGGTGTTCAGCGGGCGCGGCGGCGAGCACGCGGAGCGCATCTACAAGCTCAAGCGGGAGGTGCTGGACTTCCGGCGCGCCGTCGTGCCCCTCGTCCACCCCCTGCAGCGGCTCGTCAGCGGCGAGGTGAGGTGGATGGGCGCGGAGGCGCTGCCGTACTTCCGGGACGTGCAGGACCACGTCCTGCGGGCCGCCGACGCGATCGAGCGGTACGACAACCTGCTCAGCGACGTCCTGCAGGCCGACCTGGCCCAGGTGACGGTCGAGCAGAACCGGGTCGCGGTGCGGCAGAACGAGGACATGCGCAAGATCTCCGCCTGGGCCGCCATCGCGCTCGTCCCGACGGCGATCGCGGGCATCTACGGCATGAACTTCGACAACATCCCCGAGCTGCACTGGCGGTACGGGTACTACGCCGTGCTGCTCGTCATCGTCGCGGCGTGCGTCGGGCTGCACGCGCTGTTCCGCCGCAACCACTGGCTCTGACCGGCCCGACGGGTCACGCCTCGGCGCGCCCCCGCTCACGCACCGCGGCGCGCACGTGGTCGACGACGGCGTCGGCCGCAGCCTCCACCTGCTCCAGGCAGACCTCGAAGTCCTCGATCCCGCCGTACCAGGGGTCGGCGATGTCCAGCACGTGCTCCGCGACGCCGGGGCCGAGCTCGGGGGCGGCCGGGTCGAACGTGCGGTACATGACCACCCGCTCGGCGACGTCCGGCGTCTTCGCCAGCCGGCGCAGCGCGCGGGCGTGCACGGAGGTCATGGCCAGCACGAGGTGGTTGGCGGTCAGGTCGGTCGGGGCCACCTGACGTGCGCCCCGGCGCGGGACCGGGTACCCGTGCTCGCGCAGCACCTCCTGGGCGCGGTGGTCGATCGGGTTGCCGTGCTCCTCGTCGCTGATCCCGGTCGAGGTCACCTCGACGACGTCGCCGAGACCGGCCTTCTCCAGCCGGTCGCGCAGCACGACCTCGGCCATGGGCGAACGGCAGATGTTGCCCGTGCACACGGTCATCAGCCGGAAGGCGGGCTCACGGGCGTCGGTCCCAGGGGTTCGAGGGTTCACGCCCTCAGTCTGCCGTCGCCCCGCCGCCGGTGCCGGTCGCGACCGGTCGGGCGGGCGCGGTCAGGACGACCGGGCCGCGAGCGGTGATCGCGACGGTGTGCTCGGCATGCGCGGCACGGGAGCCGTCGGCGGACCGGATGGTCCAGCCGTCGTCGTCGACGACGTAGTCGTCGCCGCCGTCCATGAACCACGGCTCGATCGCGATGACCAGGCCCGTGCGCAGCTTGATCCCGCGTCCGGCGGTGCCGAGGTTGGGCACGTGCGGCTCCTCGTGCATGGTCCGGCCGACGCCGTGCCCGCCGAAGTCGGCGTTGACCCCCAGCCCGGCCCCGCGGCCCACGGCGCCGATGGCGGCCGAGATGTCCCCCATGCGCCCACCCGGCCGGGCGGCGGCGATGCCGGCCCGCAGGGCGCGCTCGGTCACCTCGATGAGCCGGGCGGACCGGGGGTCCGGCGTGCCGACCTGGAAGGACACGGCCGAGTCCGCCACCCACCCGCCGACCTCGGCGGCGAAGTCGATGCTCAGCAGGTCGCCGTCGGCCAGCACGTGGTCGGACGGCAGGCCGTGCAGCGCGGCGTCGTTGACCGAGGTGCACAGCACACCGGGGTACGGGATCGCGCCGAACGACGGGTGGTAGCCGAGGTACACCGAGCGGGCGCCGGCGGCGGTGATCATGGCGTGGGCGTGGGCGTCCAGCTCGCGCAGCGTCACGCCGACGGCAGCCCGCTGCCGGACCGACGCCAGGACCTCCGCGACGAACCGGCCCGCCGTACGGATGCCCTCGATCTCCGCGGTGCTCTTGAGCTCCACCATGCGGTCAGCCTCTCACCCGGCGGCGGGCGCCTCGCGTCGGTCGCGGGCCGCAGGGCACGGCCAGGGGCGGCGGCGGGTCAGCGGCGGGTCAGCGGGCGGGCCGACGGCGGCCGGCGTGGCCGGGCAGGGAACAGCCCGTGGGCCGGGTCTGGGTGGACCCTGCCGCGATGGACGAGATCGCGGCTCCCACGGGCTGCGGTGACTGCCGGGAACTCGCCAGCCGTACGAGGCTCCGAGCTCGGTCAGTCCGTCCGAGTGGTTCGGGCGACTAGCGGACAGTCACCTCTCGCGTCCGAAGAGAACTCACTTCTGGACCACCTCCTTTCCCGATGCCGACGACCGTACGTCCGGTCCGGCGCCCGCGCCACACGTTTTCGCCGTCCGCGGACGCCCCGCTGGGCCGGCCGCGCCTCGGATGTCCGAAATATCCCTCTTGCCCCGATCCGGTGACCTGCGCTTGCCTTGTCCCGGTGCGCCCCCGGCGGACCGGAGATCCTCGCGTGGTCCCCTCTGCCCGTCCGGGCCGGGGCGTGGACCGGTCGGGACGGCGACGGCGCCGCCCCTCCCAGGCAGTCCCACCGTCCTTCCTCCTCCGACAAGGAGCACGCATGCACCCCGCCCCCCGGTACCGCTCCGCCCGAGCGGCACTCGTGTCCACCGTCATGTGCGGCGCCCTGGTCGCCTCCGGCGGCGCCGCACAGGCCTCGGACGGCCGCGTCCCCACGGCCGGTGACCAGGAGGTCCTCGCCGACGACCTGGTCGGACCGCTCAGCCTGAGCGTCGGCAACCACCGCACCGTCTACGTCAGCCAGAACTTCGCGGGGTCCATCGACGCCGTCCACCGGGGCGAGGTCACCACGGTGGTGACGTCCCCCGCACCGGAGGTCGAGGTAGGTGCGGTGTCCGCCCTGGGCGGCCGGCTGTACTACGTGACGTCCGCGGGCGCCGGCGATCCCGCCGGGAACTTCGATGCGCACCTGAAGCTGCGGGACGCCCGCGGCAACGTCGAGGAGGTCGCGGACCTCGGCCGGCACGAGCGCGACCACAACCCCGACGCAGCGACGACCTACGGGTTCGTCGGCCTGCCGGACGACTGCGAGGTCCCGCCGCAGATCCCGGCGAGCTACACCGGCATCCTCGACTCGCACCCGTACTCGACCGAGCTGTGGCACGGCAAGGTCTTCGTCGCGGACGCGGGCGGCAACGACATCCTGTCGGTCGACCGCGACGGCAACGTGAGCACGGTGGCGGTCCTCCCCCCGACGCCCCTGGAGATCACCGCGGAGGTCGCGGCCGGCGTCGGGCTCCCCGCGTGCACCGCCGGCTCGACGTACCTGCTGGAGGCGGTCCCGACCGACGTCGAGGTCGGCAAGGACGGCTGGCTCTACGTGACGTCGCTGCCGGGCGGACCCGAGGGTCCCGGGCTGCCACTGGGTGCGGTCTACAAGGTGAACCCGGAGTCCGGCGCCGTGGAGCTCGTCACCCGCGGGTTCTCCGGCGCGACGAACCTCGCGATCGGCACCAAGGGCGAGATCTACGTGACCGAGCTCTTCGGCGGCAAGGTGTCGGTCATCCCGCACGGCTCCACCACGCCGCAGACGTTCCTCGAGGTGCCGCTGCCCGCTGCGGTCGAGGTCGACGGCAAGTCGCTGTACGTCACCACCGACGCGCTGCCCGGTGAGGACGCCCCGCCGGCCGGCAAGGTCGTCAAGGTCGACCTGCGGTACTGACGCACGGCCGCGTCGCACCGGGGCGCGACGCGGCTGACCGACGGCGGCGGGGCGCAGGCTGCCTCGCCGCCGTCGGCCTGCCCGGCCGGCCGCTACGCGTCCTGCAGCCGCTCGGCCACCCGGATCGTGCGCTCCGCGAGGTGGTCCAGCGCGTCGAGCTCGGCCTGCCCGAGCGGGATGTCGTTGTCCGCGCCCGTCGCGTGCGAGACGCCGTACGGGTTGCCGTCGGCGAACTTGACCGGGTCGGTGTAACCGGGCGTCACGAGGATGCCGCCGAAGTGGATGACCTGCTGGTAGAGCGCGAGCAGCGTCGACTCCTGGCCGCCGTGAGCCGTCTGCGACGCCGTGAAGCCCGCGTAGACCTTGTCGGCCAGCTGGCCCTGCGACCACGCCGGGCCCAGGGTGTCCATGAACTGCTGCAGCTGGCTGCTGACGTTGCCGAACCGAGTGGGTGAGCCGAGCAGCACCACGTCGGCCCACACGAGGTCGTCCGGCGCAGCTCGCGGCTCGTCCCGGACGGCTGCCACGTGGTCGGCCCACTCCGGGTTGCTCGCGATCGCCTCCCCCGGGGCGATCTCGGTGACGTGCCGCCGGCGCACCTGCGCACCGGCCGCCGACGCCGCGCGCTCCAGCCGTTCGGCCATCGCCTGCACGGTGCCGGTGGACGAGTAGTAGACGATCGCGACCTTGACGCTCATGGGCTCCCCTTGCTGACCGATCCGCCCCCGCACCGGGGACTGACCGATCGTGGCCGCCACGTCCGCCCGTCGCACCCGGGGAGCCGGGCGACCGGCGGGAACGGTGGTGAGCCGGCGGGCCGGGTCAGCGGCCCGCCGGCTCCTTGGCCTTGACCGCCAGCACGGGGCACCGGGCGTCGAGCAGCAGCCGTTGCGCGGTCGAGCCCATGAGCAGCTTGCCGACCGGTGAGCGGTGCCGGATGCCGATCACCAGCATCGACGCGTCCACCTCCTCGGCGACGGCGAGCAGGGCCTCGGTCACGTCCCGCACGACGGGCTGTCGGACCTCCGCCTGGACGCCGAGCGAGTCGAGCAGCGCCCGGACGCCGCTGACGTCGTCGGCGCCGGCGAACCGGTCGTCGACCGCCGCGGTCCCGCTGGTGGCGTTGACGACCACCAGCGGCTCGCCGTGCGCCCGCGCCTCCTCCGCGCCCCGCACCAGCGCAGCCTGGCCCCGGGCGTCGGACGTCCAGCCCACGACGACGGTCATGACCTCACCTCTTCCTCGAGCGCGTCCACCTGGTCCTCCAGCCGCTCCGGGCCCTGCCGTCCCGGCATCAGCCGCAGCACGATCGGCGCCAGCAGCAGCGCGGCGATCACCACGTAGACGATCACCGCGACGGGTTCGCTCCACAGCGCGGACACGTCGCCCTGGGACAGCTGCAGCGCCTGAGCGAGCTGCTCCTCGAGCCGGGGCCCGAGGATCACCCCGACGATCAGCGGCAGGACCGGCAACCCGAACCGCCGCATGGCGAACCCGAGGGCTCCGAACAGGCTGAGCAGCGCGACGTCGAACCACTGGAAGTTGACGCTGTACGCACCGAGGACCGCGAAGAACAGGATCCCGGCGTACAGGTAGGGCCGCGGGATCCGCAGCAGCCGCGCCCACACCGGTGCGAGCGGCAGGTTGATGACGAGCAGCAGCGTGTTGGCGACGAACAGGCTGGCCAGCAGCGTCCACACGAGCTCGGGCTCGGCCTCGAACAGCTGCGGTCCCGGCTGCAGGCCGTAGCTCTGCATGGCGGCGAGGATGACGGCTGCGGTCGCCGTGGTCGGCAGGCCGATCGCGAGCAGCGGGACGAGCGTGCCGGCCGCGGACGCGTTGTTCGCGGCCTCCGGCCCGGCGACGCCCTCGATCGCGCCCTTCCCGAACTCCGCGCGGTGCCGGCCCGCCAGCCGCCGCTCGGTGATGTACGACAGGAACGTCGGCATCTCGGCGCCCCCGGCGGGCAGCGCGCCGAACGGGAAGCCGTAGGCGGTGCCGCGCAGCCACGGCTTCCAGGACCGGCCCCAGTCCGTGCGGTCCATCCAGGGACGGCCGACCGGGATGATCTCGAGCGGCCGACGCCGCAGGTGCGCGGCCACCCAGAGGGCCTCACCGACCGCGAAGATGGCGACCGCGACCACGACGATGTCGATGCCGTCGGCGAGCAGCGGGTTGTCGAACGTCAGGCGCGCCTGCCCGGTCGTCGTGCCCACGAGCCCGATCGTCAGCCCCAGCGCCAGGGAGATGAACCCGCGCAGCTTCGAGCTGCCCAGCACCGTCGTGACCGCGAGCAGGGCGAGCAGCATGAGCGCGAAGTACGACGGGGCGCCCAGCACGACCACCCACTCCGCGACCGTGGGCGCGAGCGCGATGAGCAGTACCGTGCCGATCGTCCCCGCGACGAACGAGCCGATCGCGGCCGTGGCCAGCGCCTGCGCCGCCCGCCCGCCTTTGGCCATCTTGTTGCCCTCGAGCGCCGTGATGACCGACGACGACTCACCCGGCGTGTTGAGCAGGATCGACGTCGTGGAGCCGCCGTACATCCCGCCGTAGTAGATGCCGGCGAACATGATCAGGGCGGCGGACGGGGAGACGTTGTAGGTGACGGGCAGCAGCAGCGCGACCGTCATGGCGGGCCCGATGCCGGGCAGCACGCCGACCGCCGTGCCGAGCAGCACCCCCACGACCGCGAACAGCAGGTTCTCCGGCGCGAGCGCCGACCCGAAGCCCGTGAGCAGCGCGTGGATCACGATGGGCCGTCCTCTACAGGATTCCGTCGAGCACGCCGGCCGGGATGGGGATGCCCAGCCCGACGTAGAACCCGTACCAGGAGGTGACCGACAGCACGGCGCCGAGGACCAGGTTGCGCACCCAGTGCCGGTTGCCCAGCACGGTGGCGGCACCGGCGAACAGCAGGGCGCCGACGACGGCCCAGCCGAGCCAGTCGATGAGCGCGATCGTCGCCACCAGCACCCCGGCGAGGCCGGCGAGCGTCCGCCAGTCGGTGCTCACGTCGAGGTCGACGTCCTCGCCGCCCTCGCCCTCGGCACGGCTGCCGCGAGCCGTCGCGACGGCCAGCAGCACGGCGAGCACCACCAGCGCGGACCCGATGACGTACCCGAACGCCCCAGGCCGCACCACCTGGTCGGCGAACCCCGGCCCGAGGCCGGCGGAGTCGACCACCGTCCACACCCCGATCAGCGCGAGCAGGGCCGCCAGGCCGTACTGCGCGCGGTCGGGGCCCGGGTCGACGTGCTTGTCGATGTCGGGCCGGTCGTGGGTGACGTGCTCGGTCGTCATAGCAGCCCCAGGTCCTCGAGGGTCCCCGCCACCCGCTCGTCCTGCTCCACGAGGAACTCCCCGAACTCGTCGCCGGTGAGGAAGGCATCCACCCAGCCGTTCGCCTCCAGCGCCTCCTGCCACTCGGGAGTGCCGTGCATCTCCTCGAGCAGAGCGATGTGCTGGTCGCGGACGGCGTCGGGGATGCCGGGCGGCGCGAGCACGCCGCGCCAGTTGGTGAAGACGAGGTCGATGCCCGACTCGACCAGCGTGGGGGCGTCGATGCCGTCGAGCCGCTCCTCGCCCGAGGTGGCGAGCACGCGCAGCGAGCCGTCCGCGATCTGGCCCTCGAACTCGCCGAGCCCCGAGGTGCCGACGTCGATCTTCGCGCCCAGCAGCGCCGTGGTCAGCGGCCCGCCGCCGTCGTAGACGATGTAGTTGACCTCCGTGGGGTCGACGCCGACCGCGTCGGCGAGCTGCATCGGGAACAGGTGGTCCGGGCCGCCCGGGCTCGACCCGCCTCCGACCCGCACGCTGCCGGGATCCGCCCGCCACGCCTCGACGAGGTCCTGGACCGTCGCGAACGGCGAGTCGGCCGGCACCAGCAGGCCCTCCTGCTCCTCGATGAGCTGGGCGATCGGCGTCGCCCCGCTCACCCGGGCGTCCGAGCCGTTCGTGTACGTGGCCCCGACGACGCCCAGACCCATCGTCATGAGCAGGTCCTCGGCGCCGCGCTCGTTGACGAGCCGCTGCATCGCGACCGTCCCGCTCGCGCCGATGACGTTGCTGACCTCGAACCGGCCGGTGAGGTCCGAGGACTCCATGACCCGCGTGGCCGCGCGTCCTGTCTGGTCGTACCCCCCGCCGGGGGAGTTGGGGATCATCATCCGCAGCCGGCGGTTCTCCCCGCCCTCGTCGCCGCGCGTGACCCCGCAGCCGGTGAGCCCGAGGACGGCCACCAGCGCCGCCGCGAGCACGGCCCGCGCCGGGGTCCCCCGATGCCTCTCGTGCGCCCGTCCCATGCAGTGCACCTCCTCGTGCCTGCCACGATCCTGGCCCGTCCGGCGCTCCACGTCACCCCGGACGCAGAAGACCCCCGGCCGGGACCGAGGTCCGACCGGGGGTCTGTCCTTCATCCTGTGCGCGAGGGGGGACTTGAACCCCCACGCCCTTTCGGACACTGGCACCTGAAGCCAGCGCGTCTGCCATTCCGCCACTCGCGCGCGCCGGAGCACATTAACACGGGGACGGCGGGGGTTCCGAATCGCCTCCGGGGGCGCCGCGGCGCGCCCCGGAGGCGCGACTCACCCGGTCGCCGGACGCCCAGCGAACGCCTCCGGGACGCCGGATCGTTACCATCGTCGGTGAACGGGTGCCCGCCGTTCGGCGCCCGCCTGCCCAGGTCAGGCGCCGGGGAGGGCCGACCGGAACATCAGCATGACGGCGCAGGGAGGTGGTCATGGGCATTCTCGACCGGTTCGAGCACGGGGTCGAGCGGGTGGTCAACACCGCGTTCGCCAAGGCGTTCCGCAGCGAGGTCAAGCCCGTCGAGCTCGCCAGCGCCCTGCGCCGCGAGGTCGACGACCGGGCCGCCGTCGTCGACCGCGAGCGCACCTTGGTGCCCAACGACTTCACCATCGAGCTGTCCCCGACGGACTACGCCCAGGTGGTCGACTGGGGCGCCGAGGCCCTCGCCGACGAGCTGGCCGCCAACGTCACCGAGCACGCCGCCGGGCAGCGGTACGCGTTCGTCGGGCCGGTGACCGTCACGTTCGACGAGCACGACGACCTGGAGACCGGCCGCTTCCGCGTCCGCAGCGCCACCGCCCGCGGGGCCGTGGCACCGGCCACGACGGCGGCACCCAGCGCCCGTCACCCGCTCGTGGACATCGACGGGCAGCGGTACCTGCTGACCGGGCCGGTCACCGTCATCGGGCGCGGCTCGGAGGCGGACATCATCGTCGACGACCCGGGGGTCTCCCGCCGGCACCTGGAGATCCGGGTCACCCGCGACGGCGTCATCGCGACCGACCTCGGCTCGACCAACGGGCTCTTCGTCGAGGGGCACCAGGTCCCGGCAGCCACGCTGCTGGACGGCAACACCCTGACCATCGGCCGCACACGGATCATGTTCTGGACCGGCGAGGCGGACGCCGGACCCGATGAGTGAGCGGTCGGCATGAGCGAGCTCGCGGTCACGCTGCTGCGGCTGGGCTACCTGGTCCTGCTGTGGGTCTTCGTGCTCTCCGCGATCGGCGTGCTGCGCCGCGACCTGTACGGCACCCGGATCGTGCCCCGGCGCCGTGCCGCCACGGCCGCGTCGCCGGGCCCGGCCGAGGCGAACGGCTCGGCCGCCGGGGACGGGCACCGCGACCGCGGCCCCACCCGGCTGGTCGTCACCGAGGGGCCCCTGCGGGGCACGACGCTGCCGCTGACCTCGTCGGCGATCCTCATCGGCCGGGCGCCGTCCTGCACGCTCGTGCTGGACGACGACTACTCCTCCTCGCGGCACGCGCGCCTGTACCCCGAGGGTGGCCAGTGGTTCGTCGAGGACCTCGGCTCGACCAACGGCACCTTCCTGGACAGCACCCGGGTCGACGCACCGCTGGCGATCCCGCCGGGCGCGCGGGTGAAGGTCGGCAAGAGCGTCCTGGAGCTCCAGGCATGAGGGGGCGCCGGTGACCATCGCCCTGCGGTACGCCGCCCGCTCCGACGTGGGCCTCGTGCGCGCCAACAACCAGGACTCCGCCTACGCCGGCCCCCACCTGCTCGTCGTCGCCGACGGCATGGGCGGGCACGCGGGGGGCGACGTCGCGTCGTCGGTGGCCGTCGCCACGCTGGCGCCGCTGGACGACGAGGCGCACGGCCCGGACGACGCCCTGCAGGAGCTCGACCGCGCGCTGCACGCCGCGCAGGAGGAGCTGCTCAACCGCGCCGACCAGGACCCCGAGCTCGCGGGCCTGGGCACCACCGTCACCGCGCTGCTGCGCGCGGGCAGCAAGCTGGCGATGGCGCACATCGGCGACTCGCGCGCCTACCTGCTGCGCGAGGGGCAGCTGACGCAGGTCACCACGGACCACACGTTCGTCCAGCACCTGGTGAACACCGGCAAGATCACCGCCGAGGAGGCCGAGCACCACCCGCAGCGCTCGGTCGTCATGCGCGTGCTGGGCGACTTCGACATGGAGATCGTCCCGGACCTGTCGGTCCGCGAGGCCCGCGCCGGCGACCGCTGGATGCTGTGCTCCGACGGCCTGTCCGGCGTCGTCAGCGCGGAGACCCTCGCGGACACCCTGCGCGAGGTCGCCGACGTCGGCGCCTGCGCGGACCGCCTGGTCCAGCTCGCCCTGCGCGGCGGCGGGCCGGACAACGTCACCGTCATCGTCGCGGACGTCGTCGACCTGGACGCCCTGCCCGACGGCGCCGGCCCGACGACGTCGGCGCACGTCGTGGGCTCCGCGGCGACGTCGCGGCACCGCCCGACCGCCGCTGCGGACGGCCCCGCCGCCCGCGCGGCCGGGCTCCGGGCGACCGCGCCGCCGGCGGCGTCCGCCGGCACCGGCACCAGCGGGTCGGCCGGCGCCGGTCCGGGCCCGGCCGCAGCCACCGACCTCGAGGACGACGACCCCTCTCCCCGCGGCCGCCGTCGCCTCGTCGCCGCCCTGGCCACGCTGGTGGTGCTCGCGGCCGCCGCGACGGCCGGCGTGCTCGGCTACCGCTGGACGCAGGACCAGTACTACGTCGGCCTCGCCGACGACGACGTCGCCATCTACCGCGGCATCCCGCAGACGCTCGGCCCGCTGGTCCTGTCCCAGGTCGTCGAGCGGACGTCGCTGACGGCGGACGACCTGCCGGCCTACGTGCAGGACCGCCTCACCCAGACCATCCCGGCCGGGTCGCTGCAGGCGGCCCGTGCCCGCGTCGACGGGCTGGACCGGACGGCGGCCTCCGCGCAGGAGCCCGTCGCGACGCCGGCGCCGGCGCCCACCGCCGACCCGGCGTCGACCCCCGCTCCGACCCCCGCACCGGACCCCGCCGTCGCGCCGGACCCGGGCGTGGCACCACCGGCGGGCACGTAGATGGTCACCGTCGCACCGCACCAGGTCCGCCCCGGCCGCGGAGTCGAGCTCGGCCTGCTGGTGGTCGCGCTGGCGCTCGGCGTCGGCGCCTACGCGCTCGTCGGGCTCAACGTCACCGGGGTGCTGCCGGCCAACATCGCCCGCTACGGGGCGGGGATGGCCGTGCTGGCCGTCGTGATGCACCTGGTCCTGCGGGTGCGGGCGCCCTACGCCGACCCGGTCATCCTGCCTGCGGCCGTCGCCCTCAACGGCATCGGCCTGGCGATGATCTACCGCATCGACCTGGCCGAGTCGACGGCCGCGGACCCGAGCACGTTCGCGAACCGGCAGCTCGCCTGGACCGGGATCGGGGTCCTGCTGGCCTGCGTCGTGCTCGTGGTCCTGCGCGACCACCGGACCCTGCGGCGGTACACCTACACCGCGATGGTCGCCGGTCTGGCGCTGATCCTGCTGCCGCTGGTCCCGGGCCTGGGCACGACGATCAACGGCGCCCGGATCTGGGTGCACCTGGGCGGGATGTCGTTGCAGCCGGCCGAGTTCGCCAAGATCGCCCTGGCGGTGTTCTTCGCCGGGTACCTCGTCACCCACCGCGACACCCTCGCGCTGGCCGGGCCCACCGTGCTGGGCCTGCACCTGCCGCGCCTGCGGGACCTGGGACCGATCCTCGTGGTGTGGGCCGGCTCGCTCGCCGTCCTGGTGTTCGAGCGGGACCTGGGCACGTCGCTGCTGTTCTTCGGGCTCTTCGTCGCGATGCTGTACCTGGCGACCGAGCGGACGGGCTGGATCCTCATTGGCCTCGGGCTGTTCCTCGGCGGCGCGCTGGTCGCGGCCCGGACGTTCTCGCACGTCGCCGCGCGCTTCGAGGGCTGGCTGCACGCCTTCGACGACGACGTCATCAACCAGTCCCCCGGCGGGTCCTTCCAGCTGGTCAGCGCGCTGTACGGCATGGCCAGCGGCGGGCTGTTCGGCACCGGCTGGGGCCAGGGCCGGCCGGACCTGGTGCCGTACGCCGAGAGCGACTTCATCATCGCCTCCCTCGGCGAGGAGCTCGGCCTGACCGGGCTGCTCGCGCTGCTGCTCGTCTACCTCGTGCTCGCCGAGCGGGGCATGCGCACCGCGATCGGCGTCCGGGACGGGTTCGGCAAGCTGCTGGCCGGCGGTGTGTCGTTCGTCGTGGCGTTCCAGTGCTTCGTCGTGGTCGGCGGGGTCACCCGGGTCATCCCGCTGACCGGCCTGACCATGCCGTTCCTGGCGTACGGGGGCTCGTCGCTGCTGGCGAACTGGGTCATCGTCGCCCTGCTGCTGCGCATCTCGGACAGCGCCCGACGCCCGGCGCCGGAGGTCCAGGGCTACGACCCGGGCGCGCCGGCGTCCACCGCCGCGGACGGCCAGGCGACCGAGGTCCTCACGGGGCTGCGGGAGGCACGCGGATGAACACCCCGCTGCGCCGCATCGCCGTCGTCGTCGTCGTCATGTTCCTCGCCCTCATGGGCGCCGCCACCTGGGTGCAGTACGTGCAGGCGGCCCAGCTCAACGCCGACCCGCGCAACGTGCGGACCCTCTACCGCGAGTACGACAACTTCCGCGGGCCGATCGTCGTCGGCGGGGAGCCCGTCGCGTCGTCGACACCGGTCGACGACCCGTTCGGGTTCCAGCGCGCCTACACGAACGGGCCGCTGTACGCCCACGCCACCGGGTACTACTCCATCGTCTACGGACGGACCGGCCTCGAGCGCGCCTCCAACGACCTGCTCACCGGCACGGCGGACTCGCTGTTCCTGTCCCGCATCCAGGACCTCGTCACCGGCCGTCAGCCGCAGGGGTCGTCCGTCGAGCTGACCCTGGACCCCGCGGTCCAGGCGGCCGCCGCCGAGGCGCTCGGCGACCAGCGCGGGGCCGTCGTCGCGCTCGACCCGACCACCGGCGCTGTCCTGGCCATGGTCTCCTCGCCCAGCTTCGACCCCAACGTCCTGGCGGGCCACGACACCTCGACGGTCAACGACCTCTACCGCACCCTGACCGACGACCCCGGCGAGCCGCTCGTCAACCGCGCGATCGCGGGGGACACGTACCCGCCGGGCTCGACGTTCAAGCTTGTCGACGCCGCCGCCGCGCTGGAGTCCGGCCTGACCCCCGAGAGCCCGCTCGCGGCCCCCGACGTCCTGCCGCTGCCCGCGTCCAGCGCGACCATCGGCAACTTCGGTGGCGCCTCGTGCGGTGGCGGCGGGACCGTCAGCCTCGCCGAGGCGCTGCGGATCTCCTGCAACACCGCGTTCGCCCAGCTCGGCCTGGACCTGGGCGACGACGCGCTGCGCGAGCAGGCCGAGCGCTTCGGCTTCGGTGCCCCGCTGTCCATCCCGCTGCGGGTCACCCCCAGCCGGTTCCCCGAGGACCCGGACCAGCCGCAGACGGCGCTGGCCGCCATCGGCCAGCAGGACGTCCGGGCGACGCCGCTGCAGATGGCGATGGTCTCCGCCGCCATCGCGAACGGCGGCGAGCAGATGGCGCCGTTCCTCGTCCGGACCGTGCGCAGCCCCGACCTGGAGGTGGTCGAGGAGACGTCCCCCAGCGTGCTGCGCACCCCGGTCTCCCCGGCGACCGCTGCGGCCCTGCGCGACATGATGGTCGGCGTCGTCGAGACCGGCACGGGCACCGCGGCCCGCATCCCCGGCGTCCTGGTCGCCGGCAAGACCGGCACCGCGCAGACCACCGACGACGTCGCCCCGCACGCCTGGTTCACCGCCTTCGCCCCGGCCGACGCCCCGCGGGTCGCGGTCGCCGTGATCGTGGAGAACGGTGGCAACGTCGGCAACGAGGCGACCGGCGGCCGGGTCGCGGCGCCGGTCGCGCGCGCGGTCATCGAGGCGGTGCTCGCCCGATGAGGCCGACGGAGGGGATCGCCCTGGGGGGCCGGTACCGCCTGGACCGCCGCATCGCGGTCGGCGGGATGGGTGAGGTCTGGGTCGCGCACGACCTGTCGCTCGGTCGCGACGTCGCCGTGAAGGTGCTGCGCGAGGAGTTCGCCGGGGACGCCGGCTTCCTGGCGCGCTTCCGCACCGAGGCCCGCAACGCCGCGTCGCTGTCGCACCCGAACATCGCGGCGCTGTTCGACTACGGCGAGCAGTCCGGGTCCAGCTACCTCGTCATGGAGCTCGTCTCCGGGGAGCCGCTGAGCGACCTCCTCGAGCGGGAGCCGGTGCTGCCGGAGGCACGGCTGCTGCCGGTGCTGGCCCAGACAGCCCGCGCGCTGCACGCCGCGCACCTCGCCGGGGTGGTGCACCGGGACGTCAAGCCGGGCAACATCCTGCTCGGGCCCGGCGGCCGGGTGAAGATCACCGACTTCGGGGTGTCCACCGCGCCGGACCAGGCCCCGATGACCGCGACCGGGATGGTCATGGGCACCGCGCAGTACCTGTCCCCCGAGCAGGCCGTCGGGCGGCCGGCGACGGCGTCGTCCGACCTGTACTCGCTCGGGATCGTCGCGTACGAGTCGCTGGCCGGGCGGCGGCCGTTCACCGGACCGACCGCCGTCGACATCGCCGTCGCGCACGTGAACGACCCCGTTCCGCCGCTGCCGCCGCACGTGTCGGCACCGCTCGCCGCGCTGGTGATGCGGCTGCTGGCCAAGGACCCGGCCGAGCGCCCGGCCACGGCGGCGTCCCTCGCGCGTGCGCTGGACGGTCTGATGGGCCGGACCCCGCCCGACGGGCAGGAGCTGGTGGAGCCCGCGCCCGCTGCCTCGCCGGTCCACTCTCCCGCTGTCCCGGCGCACCCCGCAGCGACCCCGCGCCCGGTCGGACGGTCCGGCGCCTCGGCGGCCCGGTCCCTCCCCGGCGCGCGCGGTGGCGGGACCGGGACGTCGTCCGGACCGCGGACCTCCACCCCGCCGAGCATCGTGCCCCCGTCCTACCCGCCTCGCCGCGAGCTGCGGGACGGCGGCCGGCGGCCGGGGGACCTGGCCGGCTCCCCGGGCACCGTTCTCCCGGGGGGCACCGGCACCCCGGGCGCGACCGGCACCGGGAGCATCCGACCGGCGACGCGGCCGGTGACCGGACGCCCGCCGGTGGGCGCCCCGGCCCCGTCCCGCTCGGCAGCGGGTCATGCGCACCAGGGGACGACGACGAGGTCCGGTCCCGTCGGCGGGCGGACGGGGGGCACCCGTGTCGCGCCACCGGTCGCCCCGGTGCGCACGTCGACCACCACGGGTCGGCGGCTCGGGCGCCTGGGACGGCTGAGCTGGCCGCTCGTCGGGCTCCTCGCTCTCCTGCTGGGGCTGCTGGTCGCCTCGATCGTGGACGGCGTGGCCGGCACCGGGGACGGCGCACCTCCCGCGACCGGGTCGGCCTGCGGGTGCGCCGCCGGCCTCCGCGCAGCCGCCGACGCGCTCACCACCGGGGACGGCGGCGGCATCGGTGGGATGATCACAGACGTGCCGTCGGCAGAACGGGACGGCATGGACACGACAACAGCTAAGGACGCGTAGTGGTCGACGACGCACCCCGGATCCTCGCCAACCGCTACGAGGTCGGTGAGCTCATCGGGCGCGGTGGCATGGCCGAGGTGCACATCGGCCACGACAACCGCCTCGGACGGACCGTGGCGATCAAGATCCTGCGGTCGGACCTGGCCCGCGACCCCTCCTTCCAGGCCCGGTTCCGGCGCGAGGCCCAGGCCGCGGCCTCGCTCAACCACCCCGCGGTCGTGGCGGTGTACGACACCGGCGAGGACGTCATCACCGCACCCACGGGCGCCGTCGCGCACGTGCCGTTCATCGTCATGGAGTACGTCGAGGGCCACACGGTCCGCGACATCCTGCGGGACGGCGAGGCGGTCCCGATCGAGGAGGCCGTCGAGATCACCGCGGGCGTGCTCTCGGCGCTGGAGTACAGCCACCACGCCGGGATCGTGCACCGTGACATCAAGCCCGCCAACGTCATGCTGACCCCCACCGGTGCGGTCAAGGTCATGGACTTCGGCATCGCCCGCGCGATGGCGGACTCCGCGGCGACGATGACGCAGACGCAGGCCGTCATCGGCACCGCCCAGTACCTGTCCCCGGAGCAGGCGCGCGGGGAGACGGTCGACGCCCGCAGCGACCTGTACTCCACCGGCTGCCTGCTGTTCGAGCTCCTCACCGGCCGCCCCCCGTTCACCGGCGACTCCCCCGTCGCGGTGGCGTACCAGCACGTGCGCGAGCCGGCGCCCGCGCCGAGCTCGTTCGCCTCCGACGTCCCGGAGCCGCTGGACCGGATCACGCTCAAGGCGCTCGCCAAGGAGCGCGACTCCCGCTACAGCACCGCCGCCGAGTTCCGGTCCGACCTGGAGGCCGCGGCCCGCGGCGGCCGGGTCACCGCCCCCGCCCTCGGCGTGCTCGCGGCGACCGCGGCCGCGGAGGCCGCCGCGGCACCGGCGACCCAGATCCTCACCCCGCTCGCCGGACCCTCCACCCAGGTGCTCCCCGCGGGCGCCGCACCGAGGGCCGGCACGACGTCGACCACGACCGCTCCCGCGCCACCCCCGCCACCGGCCGAGCCCCGACGCGGCCGGGGCCTGCTGTGGGCCCTGGTCGTCGTGGCGATCGCGGCGCTGGCGGTGCTGGTCACGCTCATGGTGCTCAACAACCAGCGCGAGCAGGCTCCGGAGACCGTCGCGATGCCCGACGTCGTGGGCATGACCCAGGAGGCGGCCCAGCAGACCTTGCAGAGCGCCGGGCTGACCATGGAGCGCCTCGAGGAGCCCAGCGACGAGGTCGACGAGGGCCTGGTCACCCGCACGGACCCGGAGGGGGACGCCGACGTGGAGGCCGGCTCCGAGGTCCGGGTGTGGGTGTCCGCCGGTCCCGACGCCGTCGCGATCCCCGACGTGGCCGGCATGACCCAGGAGCAGGCGACCGCCGAGCTGCGCGACGCCGGGTTCGAGATCTCCAGCGTCGAGTTCGAGAACGTCGCCCGGGTACCGCGCAACGAGGTCACCAAGACCGTCCCGGCGGCGGGCGAGTCCCAGCCGCAGGGCTCGACCGTCGTGCTCTACGTCGCGTCGGGGCAGGTGGAGCTGCCCGACCTGGTCGGCAAGCCCCGCGCCGAGGCGCTGGAGATCCTCAACGGCCTCGGCCTGAGCTCCACCATCACCGAGGAGGAGAGCGACCAGGCGCCCGACACCGTCATCGCCCAGGGCCGCAGCCCGGGCCAGGTGCCGCAGACGACGAGCGTCGAGCTGACCGTGGCGGTCGCCCCGACGTCGGTCGCCATCCCCGCGGACCTGGTCGGCAAGACCTACGACGAGGCGGCGGCGCAGCTGACGGCGCTCGGCCTGGCACCGGTGCGCGCCGACGTCGTCAGCGACGAGGAGGCGGGCCGGGTCATCTCCACGAACCCCAACCGCGGCACGACGGTCCAGATCGGGTCCCAGGTCACGCTGAACGTCTCGCAGGGCCCGGACGAGGAGGAGGACGGCGACACCAACGCCGGGGCGGCGTCGGACGGCGACGCCGGGTCGGACGGACCGGGCGGCGGCGCGCAGGAGGCCCCGGGCGCTGACCGGAACCCGCGGGCGACCGACAACCCGTCCACGGCCGCCCCGGGCCGCAGCCGCTGACCCCGGCGCGCTGCCTGCTGCCTGCCGCGTTCTGACGAGCGAGCGCCCCTCCCGACCGGGAGGGGCGCTCGCGTGCGTCAGCGGCGTCCGCCCGGGCGACGCGTCAGGTGCGCACCAGCGGGTGCAGACCCTCCGAGCGGGCGACGGCGCCGTCGTCGCCGCAGATCTCCAGCCAGTTCGCCAGCAGCCGGTGTCCGCCCTCCGTCAGCACCGACTCCGGGTGGAACTGGACGCCGTGCAGCGGCAGCGTGCGGTGCTGCAGCCCCATGATGATGCCGTTCGCCGTGCTGGCGGTCACCTCGAGCTCGTCCCCGACGGTGCCGTCGACCACGGCCAGGGAGTGGTACCGCGTGGCGGTGAAGGGGGTCGGCAGACCGGCCAGCACACCCTCGCCGTGGTGCTCCACGAGGCTGGTCTTGCCGTGCATGAGCTCCGTCGCGTGCGTCACGGTGCCGCCGAACACCTCGCCGAGCGCCTGGTGCCCCAGGCACACGCCGAGCATCGGCGTTCCCTGCTCCGCGCAGTCGCGGATGACGTCCATGCTCGCGCCGGCGTCGGCCGGTGTGCCCGGCCCCGGGGAGATCAGCACGCCGTCGTAGCCCACGCGGTCGGCGCGGGCGGGCACGGCGTCGTTGCGGACGACGTCGGTCTCGGCACCGAGCTGGTGGAGGTAGCCGACGATCGTGTAGACGAACGAGTCGTAGTTGTCGATCACCAGGATGCGTGTCACGGCTCATCTCCTACGGTCGTGTCGTTGAACGGCATGAGCGGCGCGACCGCCGGGTACACGGTCGTGAAGCACAGGACCGCGACCCCGAGCGCCGCCACCAGCAGGACCATCGCGCGCACCCACCCCGGTCCGGGCAGGTGCCGCCAGAGCCACGCGTACATCAGGCGCCCCCCACGAGCTCAACCGGCGCCGGACCCGACGTGGGCGCCCAGTAGTCCAGGGCCAGGTGCACGACGTACCGCTCCCGCGCGGAGAACATCGGGTGGCACGTCGTCATGGTCATGGTCCGCTGGGTCGGCTGGGCCTGCGGGTCCACCGGGTCGGGCGCGACGACGCTCACGTCGGACGGGTCGACCACGCGCGTCGAGGTGACCCGGTACACGTACCAGGTGTCCTGCGTCCGCACGACGACGGGGTCGCCGGCGACGAGCTCCTCGACCCGGTTGAACGGCTTGCCGTACGTCGTGCGGTGCGCCGCCACCGAGAAGTTGCCGACGGCACCGGGCATGGCGGTCCCCGGGTAGTGCCCGACGCCGAGCGGGTCCAGCACCGTCTCGCGGTCGACGCCCTGGCTGATCGGCCGCTCCGGCTCACCGGCCCAGCGGGGGACGACCATGGTCGCGAAGGTCGTGGCGTGCTCCGGCTCGGCCGGGACCGGCGGCTCGCCGGTCTCCCGGGCGGCGACCGTGGGTGCGGCGGGCGCCGAGGCAGGCGCCGCGACGGGTGCCGGCTCCCAGCCCAGGCGCTCGACGGCCTGCGCCTGCGCGCGGTCGCCCTCGACGTCGGTCCACCACAGCTGCCACACGATGAACCCGCCGAGCAGGACGCCCGCGGTGATCATCAGCTCGCCGACCACACCCACGACGCCGAGCAGCAGGTCGTGCGCGCGCCCGTGCCGGGCGGGCGCGAGCGCCCCCGTGCCGGTCCCCTGCGCGGTCGCCGTCACCGGTCCCCACCCGTCCCGGCACCCGTCGCGGCCGCGGACGCGTCGACGTCGCCGGCTCCGGGGAACACCGCGACGCCGTCCGGCACGCGGGCGTGGGTGAGCTCGCCCCCCGTCTCGGCGGCCGGCAGCCTCAGGGCGGTCTCGGACGTCGTCGACCACCCGAGCCCCACGGCGTCCACCCAGTCCAGGTACCCCTGGATGTCCGGGGACGCCGTCAGCGCCGATCGCAGCGCGTCGGGGTCGCCGACCGCCCGCACGACGTAGGGCGGGGAGTAGACCCGGCCGCCGAGCGACAGCACGTTGCCCACGCAGCGGAACGCGGTGGTCGCGGTCACGCGCTGGTCCTGCAGCGCCATCGCCTCCGCGCCCCCGGCCCACAGCGCGTTGATCACCGCCTGCAGGTCCTGCTGGTGCACGACGAAGTAGTCGGGCGGGTAGTCCTCGCGGTGCGGCCCGTCGGCGGGCGCGTCGGTCAGCTGCACCGTCAGCCCGGGCCCGGTCACGGCGGCCCGGCCCGCGGCGAGAGCGGTCAGCACCGCCGCCTCGGGGTCGCCGACGTCGATGGCGTCCGTCTGCTCCTGCGTGAGGTCCTCGACGTTGGCGCGCAACTCCTCCACCCGGGCCGCGAGGGTCCCGACCCGGGACGACTCGGCCTCGGCCAGCTCGCCCAGGTTCTGCGGGTGGCGCTCCTGCGCGGAGCTCGCCAGCCGGGCGTTGGCGGTGAACATGAGCCCCGCGAGCGCGAGGACGAGCCCGACCGAGACGGTGCCGCGCAGGGCGTGTCGCCGGGCATGCCGACGCGCCTGGTGCTGTCGGTCGTTCACGCACGCTCCCCTGCCGGTCGTCGGGCACTACGCTACTTCACGAGGGCGGAGCCATGACGCCCGCCGATCCTCCCGAAGGAGCAAGCCGACGTGCCCGAGTCGAGGTCGCGGAAGAAGACCGCGTACATCCCCCCGCCCGGCCAGGCGGCTGCCCCCAAGGTGAACCCGCGCTGGCTCGTGCCCGTGATGCTCGGCCTGATGGTGCTCGGCCTGCTGTGGATCGTCGCCACCTACCTGCTCAACGCCGAGTACCCGGTGCCGGGCATCGGCCAGTGGAACCTGCTCATCGGGTTCGCCCTCATCATCGCCGGGTTCGCGCTCACCACGCGCTGGCACTGAGGCCCGCTGGCCCGCTGGTCGGGCGCGACGGGCCGGGCGAGCCTCCGTCCGAGGTCGGCCGGCCCAGCCGGCTCCGTGCACAGCGGTGGACCGCGCTGTGGATAACTACACGGGTGTAATTCCACAGCTGTGAGCAAACCTGGGGACGCCGGACGAGACGGCGCCGCGGTGCCTCACACCAGTGCGTACTTCGCGGCGGCGAGCACCACGAGGACGACCACCGCTCCGACGGTCGCCGTCACGCCGAGGACCTCGCGGCGGGGTCGGGGCGCATAGGCGTAGGCCGCCCCGAGGGCGAGCCCGGTGAGCAGGCCACCCAGGTGCGCCTGCCAGGCGATGCCGGGGACGAGGAAGCCGATGACGCTGTTCAGCGCGAGGAACACCAGGATCTGCCGGGCGTCCCGGCCCAGACGCCGCAGCACCACGAGCACCGCGCCGAACAGCCCGAACACCGCCCCGGACGCACCGACGACCGGAGTCAGCCAGCCGCCCGGGAGCGTCGGCGCCGCGAGCAGGGTCACGCCGACCTGGCCGCCGACGGCTGCGAGCAGATACAGGGCGACGTACCGCCAGCGGCCCAGGGTCTGCTCCAGGTACGGCCCGACGAGCCACAGCGCGTACATGTTGAACAGGATGTGCAGGAAGCCCCGGGGGGAGTGCAGGAAGGCGGCCGTGACGAACCGCCACGGCTGGACCTCCCCCGCAGCCGGCCAGAACGCCCACTGCCCGGTCCACCCGGGCAGGGCCCGCTGCAGCAGGAAGCTCGCGGCGCACAGCCCGATGATCGTCAGCGTGACGACGGGGCGGCCGCCACGGACCCGCCCGCCCAGCGCCGTGCGCACCGTGGGCGTCGCCCGCGCGGCCTCGCGGACGCAGTCGACGCACTGCACGCCGACCGCCGCGGGTCGCTGGCACTCCGGGCACGCCGGGCGCCCGCAGCGCTGGCAGCGGACGTAGGAGACGCGGTCGGGGTGGCGCGGGCACACCGGTGGCTGCTCGGTCGGGGTCGCCCCCGCGGGGAACTGTGTCGACATGGGTGCGGGGGCGACGCCGGGTGGCGCTCAGTCCTCGATCGTGACCGAGCTCAGGACGATGTCCTCGACCGGGCGGTCACCCGGACGCGTGGTCGCCGAGGCGATGGCGTCGACGACGGCGCGGCTGTCGTCGTCGGCCACCTTGCCGAAGATGGTGTGCTTGCCGGTCAGCCAGGTGGTCGGGGCGACCGAGATGAAGAACTGCGAGCCGTTCGTCCCGCCGACCTTGCCGCTGATCGGGTCGCGCCGCATGCCGGCGTTCGCCATCGCGAGCAGGTACGGCTCGGTGAAGCCGAGCTCGGGGTGGATCTCGTCGTCGAACGTGTAGCCGGGGCCACCGGTGCCGGTGCCCAGCGGGTCGCCGCACTGGATCATGAAGCCCTCGATGACCCGGTGGAACAGCACGCCGGAGTAGAGCGGGTCGTTGCGCTCGGCGCCGGTGCGCGGGTCGGTCCACGTCGTGGACCCGGTCGCCAGGCCGGTGAAGTTGGCCACCGTCTTCGGCGCGTGGTTCGGGAAGAGCTCGATCCGGATGTCGCCGGCGGTGGTGTGCAGAGTCGCGATCATGCGGCACAGTCTTTCACGGGGCGGTCGCCGGCTCTCGTGCTGGGGCCGGCGGGTCCGCGCCGGCAGGCCCCCGGCGGGTCCGACGGTGCGGGATCGCACCCACCTCGCTGACCAGCGGCATGGCCTCGTACCGGGTGGCAGAGTGGGACCCCACGACTGCACCGGGCGTCGAAACAGGGAGTGGACATGGTTCGCATCATCCGTCGTTCTGCCAGCTCGTCCGCCGTCGCGGCAGAGGCCGCCGAGGCTGCGGCCGCCGCCGCTGCCGCCGAGGCGGCCTCCGCGGCCGCGGTCGAGGCCGCCCAGGCCGCCGGCCTCAAGGCCCACGCGGCCAAGGCCGGAGCCGCGCTCGTCGGCGCCTCGGGTCTGGCCGGCCTGAGCGCGGCCCAGCTCACGGAGCAGGCGCGCTCCGCCGCGCTGGCCGCCCGCACCGCCGCCAACGAGGCGGCCGTGCACGCCCGCACCGCTGCCGAGCAGGCCCGCACCTGGGGGACGCCGCACGTCGAGCACGCGGTCGCCTGGGCGGTGCCGAAGCTCGAGAGCGCGTGGCGCGAGAGCGTCCGGGCTGCCGCCCCGCAGGTGGAGCGGGTTGCGGGCCGGGCGACGCCCGCGATCGACGTCGCGCACGACAAGATCGTCGACGAGTTCCTGCCCCGCGTGGTCGCGCTCGTCAACGAGGCGGCCGAGCGGGCCACCGGTGTGACGAAGGCGAGCGAGGCCGCGGCGGCCGCCGCCGCAGCCGCGGCGGAGAAGAAGGGCCGGGGGTCCCGTGCGCTGTGGTTCCTCGCCATCGCGGGCGCCGGCGTCGGGGGCTACGCCGCCTGGCGGCGCAGCCGTCCGGCCACCGACCCGTGGGCCGACCCGTGGGAGCCCGCCAGCGCGACGCCGGGGTCCAGCGCCGACGCCAAGCCGCACGACCGTGCCGGCGACGCGGCGGACGCCGTCGGCGAGGCCGCCGGCTCCAGCCTGGCGAAGTCGCGCGAGGCCGCCCGCAAGGCCGCCGAGCGCGTGGCCGACGTCCGCGGGGACCTGACCGAGAAGGTCACCGAGGCCCGCGAGGCCGCCGCGAAGCTCGCGGCTCGTCGCCGGGCCGGCACCGACACCTCGGACGAGACGTCGACCGGTGCGTCCGGCGAGTCCGTCGTCGTCGCCCCGGCGTCCGCGCCGGGCGCGGGCGACTCCGTCCTGGGCACCACCGACACGCTGGGCACGTCCGACGCGCTCGGCACCACGGACCCGCTGGGCACGACCGACACGACCGACACGGTCGGCACCGGCACCGGCACCGAGGACTCGCCGAGCCAGGGCTCGAAGAACTCCGCCGGCCAGTGGGGCTCGGGTCAGTCCACGACCGAGTCCTGACCTCCCCGGCCTCGCCACGCAGGGCCCCGGCCGCCTCGGCGGTCGGGGCCCTGCGTCGTCGTGGGCCCCAGAGGCCGGCGGCGCCGCGACCACGACGCAGGCGCTACGTCGCGACGGTCCCCGCGCGACGCAGCAGCGCGACGGCGCGACGGTCGTCCTGCACCCGGACGTCGGTGAGCTCCAGACCGGCGGCCGCCAGGTCGTCCCGGAGCCCCTCGACCTGCTCCCGACCCCGCGCCTGCAGCAGCACGACCCCGCCGGGCAGCAGGTGGGCACCCGCGACCGCGAGGCACCGGCGCAGCAGATCGAGGCCCTCGGGACCGCCGTCGATCGCGTGGTCGGGGTCGTCCGGCCACTCGTCGACCTCGTCCTGCGGCAGGTAGGGCGGGTCCGCGAGGACGAGCGCGAACCGCTCGTCCGGTGTCAGCGCGTCCCCCAGGTCTCCGCACCGCACCTGCACGGGCGTGGCGATCCGGTTGCTCGCGGCGTTGGCACGGGCCAGGTCGCAGGCGTGGGCGTCGAGGTCCACCTGCACGAGCGGGCGCCCGGTGAGGACGGCCGCGGCCTGGCCGATGTGGCCGGCACCCGAGCACAGCTCCAGCACGGGCCCGGGCGGCAGCGCGGGTGCGAGCTCGGCGGCCCAGGACGCCTGGAGCAGGGTCCACAGGCGCGGGCGGAGCACCCGGTCGTCGAAGGTCACGACGAGCGGGCCGAAGTCCATGCTCCCGCGGGGCAGGTCAGCGGTCTGGTCGGGCACGGCGGACATCCTCCCCCGCCGTCGCTCACGACGCCGCCCCAGTCGGTCGAGCAGGCCGGGGGACGACGGCGGGCCGACCTGGTCGCCGGGGAGGCTCCGTAACCCGTGAGGATTCTGGCTGGCGGTGAGGTGCGATCATCCCGGGGCCGGTGGTGGAGGCTGTTCGATACAGTCCGAGCCATGAGGCGATCCGACGGCACGCTCCGCACGCTGCCGACCCTGGTCCTCGCCGTCCTCGTCAACATCGCGCTCGACGTCGCCTTCGACCTGCCGATGCTGGTGCGCTGGAGCATCGCGCTGATCGTGGTCCTCGTCCCCGTCGCACTGATCGAGGCCCACCGCCGACGCGCCGGCGCGGACCGGACCTCGGCCCCGGTCGCGGGACGCGAGTCGTAACCGGTCGGGGAAGTGAGACGGAGAAGGCCCTCCCGCGATGTGGGAAGGGCCTTCGACCTGTGGTGGAGCCAAGGGGACTCGAACCCCTAACCCCCTGCTTGCAAAGCAGGTGCGCTACCAATTGCGCCATGGCCCCGGTGACCGCTGCGGACGCCGGCCCGCCGGTCGATCACTCGACGGTGTCGGTGATCTCCGCCCACAGGTCCCGGTCCGCGCGGTCCTCGCTGACCCGGCGCCACGCCAGGTAGCCACCTGCCGCGGTGAGCATGAGGAGCAGGACCTTCTTCATCGGACCCCCAGGGAGCGGGAGTGGGCCTTACAGGACTTGAACCTGTGACCTCTTCCTTATCAGGGAAGCGCTCTAACCGCCTGAGCTAAAGGCCCGCACTCGCGACCGGGTCGTCCCCGGGCGCCGGACGAGACTACCCCAGCCGGGCCGCCCGTCCCAATCCGCCGATCACTCGTCGGTGAGCGTCACGTTCACGCCGCCGACGAGGGCCGCGGTGATGTTGTAGAGGAAGGCCCCGATGGTCGACAGCGCGGTCAGCAGGACGACGTCGACGACCGCGACCACCATCGCACCGGACACCACGCGGCTGAGGTCGAGGAACTGGAGCACGTCGATGGGCGACTCCTGCCCGACGATCTCGGTGATCATGTCGTTGATCGTGGTGAAGACCGCGAGGCTGTCGAGGGCGAACCACACGACCACCGCGGCGACCACGATCATGATGCCGATCGCGAAGGACAGAAGGAACGACAGCTTCATCACGGACCACGGGTCGACCCGGGAGAGGTTGAGCCGGACGCGACGGGGACCGGAGTCACGGGCCGGCGCCGGTGCGGTCTGGCCGGTGCGGGCCGAGGCGGTGCGCGGGGCGGTGTCGGTGGCGGCGATGGTCGGGTCCCCTTCGGTCTGCGAGGCACGCGGCACCCTGCCGGCACCGCTGGTCGTGCCCTGCGCACCGGTCGCCGGGTCGGCGCCCGACGGTCCCGACGACGCGTTGATGGCCGCAGCGGTCGCGCCGCGGACGACCCGCCGGACCGCGCCGGCCGCTGCGCCTCCCGCGGCAGCGGCGCGGGCCCGGGACCCGGCCATGACCGACTCCTCTCGGCCCGGCTCCGGGCTCGTCCCGGCCTCGGCGGCACGCGCGGCCTCGGCGCCCACCGTCTCGGGGGTCGTCACCCTGGCGCCGGCCGCAGGAGCGGCGAACTGGCCGGGTGCTCCGCCTGCGGGCGCACCGACGGACGGTCCCGCCGGCGGGCGCGGCGGTCGTCCCTGCGGCGGGATCGACGGGGGTACCGGCTGCTCGGTGCTCATTCGTCGTCGCCCTCGCTCACCACGGTCGTCTCGTCGGGCACGCCGTCCTGGTCCGCGGCGTCGTCGTCCAGCCTGTCGGCCGGCCTGTCGTCCGGCTCGGCGTCGTCCACGACGGGGGCCTCGTCGACCACCGCCGCGTCGTCGGTCACCACCTGGGGCACGTCGTCGCCGAGGGTCTCCCCGGCCGGCTCGGCATGCAGGCCGCCGTCCACGCTAGCGGCCTCCTCCACCTGACGTTCGATGTTCCGCGCCACGGCGATGATCCGGTCGCCCCGGTCGGGCTTGGCGAACGTGACGCCCTGGGTGTTGCGGCCGGTGACGTTCACCTCCGCCACGGCGGAGCGCACGATCTTCCCGCGCTCCATGATGACCAGCACCTCGTCGTCCTCGTCGGTGATGAGCGCCCCGACCAGGTCGCCACGGGCCTCGACCAGGTTGGCCACCTTGATGCCCAGGCCCCCGCGGCCCTGGACGCGGTACTCGTCGATGTCGGTGCGCTTGGCGAACCCGCCCTCGGTGACCACGAACAGCTGGGCCCCCGGACGCACCACGTCCATGGCCAGCAGCTCGTCGTCGGTGCGGAACTTCATCCCGGTGACGCCGGACGTCGCACGCCCCAGCGGCCGCATCGCCTCGTCGCTCGCGGTGAAGCGGATCGACTGGCCCTTGCGCGACACCAGGATGAGGTCGTGGCTCGGGTCGACCAGCCGCGCCGAGACCAGCTCGTCGGCCTGCCCCTCGGCGTCCTCGCGCAGGTTGATCGCGATGACCCCGCCCGACCGGTTCGAGTCGTACTCGGTCAGGCGGGTCTTCTTGACCAGCCCACGGCGGGTGGCGAGCACCAGGTACTCGGCCTGCTCGTAGTCGCGCAGGTCCAGGACCTGGGCGATCCGCTCCCCGGGCTGGAACGCCATGAGGTTCGCGACGTGCTGGCCCTTGGCGTCGCGGCCGCCCTCGGGCAGCTCGTAGCCCTTGGCCCGGTACACCCGGCCGTAGTTGGTGAAGAACAGCAGCCAGTGGTGGGTCGTCGTGACGAAGAAGTGGTCGACGATGTCGTCCTCGCGCAGCTGCGCCCCGCGCACGCCCTTGCCGCCGCGCCGCTGCGCGCGGTACGCGTCGGTCCGGGTGCGCTTGACGTAGCCGCCGCGCGTGATCGTCACCACGACCTCCTCCTCCGCGATGAGGTCCTCCATGGAGACCTCCCCGTCGAAGGGCAGGATGGTGGTGCGGCGCTCGTCGCCGTACCGGGCCACCATCTCGTCGAGCTCGTCGCCGACGATCGCTCGCTGCCGGCTCTCGTCGCGGAGGATGTCCTGGAGGTCGGCGATCTGGCGCTCGAGCTCCTGGAACAGGTCGAGGATGCGCTGGCGCTCCAGGGCCGCGAGCCGGCGCAGCTGCAGGTTGAGGATCGCGGTCGCCTGGATCTCGTCCACCCCGAGCAGCGCCATCAGGCCGTCGCGGGCCTCCTCCACCGTGGGGGTGCGGCGGATGAGGGCGATGACCTCGTCCAGCGCGTCGAGCGCCTTGAGGTACCCGCGCTGGATGTGCGCGCGCTCCTCGGCCTCGCGCAGCCGGAACCGGCTCCGCCGGACGATGACGTCGAGCTGGTGGGACACCCAGTGCCGGACGAACGCGTCGATGCTCAGCGTGCGCGGCACGTCGTCGACCAGCGCTAGCATGTTCGCGGAAAAGTTCTCCTGCAGCTGGGTGTTCTTGTAAAGGTTGTTGAGCACGACCTTCGCGACGGCGTCGCGCTTGAGCACGATGACCAGGCGCTGGCCGGTGCGGCCGGAGGTCTCGTCGCGGATGTCCGCGATGCCTTGCATGCGGCCCTCCTTGACGAGGTCCGCGATCTTGGTGGCGAGGTTGTCCGGGTTGACCTGGAACGGCAGCTCGGTGATGACCAGGCAGATGCGTCCCTGGATCTCCTCGACGTTCACGACCGCACGCATCGTGATGGAGCCGCGACCGGTCCGGTACGCCTCCTCGATGCCGCGGTGGCCGAGGATCTGCGCGCCGGTCGGGAAGTCCGGCCCCTTGATCCGCTCGAGCAGCGCGTCGAGGAGCTCGTCCTTGGACGCCTCGGGGTGCTGCAGGTGCCAGCGCACGCCCTCGGCGACCTCGCGCAGGTTGTGCGGCGGGATGTTGGTGGCCATGCCGACGGCGATGCCGGCGCTGCCGTTGACGAGCAGGTTCGGGAACCGCGACGGCAGGACTGCGGGCTCCTGCGTCCGGCCGTCGTAGTTGTCCCGGAAGTCGACCGTCTCCTGGTCGATGTCCCGAACCATCTCCATGGCGATCGGGGCCATGCGGCACTCGGTGTACCGGGGCGCCGCGGCGGGGTCGTTCCCGGGCGAGCCGAAGTTGCCCTGCCCGGCGACCAGCGGGTACCGCAGGGACCAGTCCTGCACGAGGCGCACGAGCGCGTCGTAGATGGACGTGTCGCCGTGCGGGTGGAACTTGCCCATGACGTCGCCGACGACGCGCGAGCACTTGGAGTACGCGCGGTCCGGGCGGTAGCCGCCGTCGAACATCGCGTACAGCACGCGGCGGTGCACCGGCTTCAGGCCGTCCCGGACGTCGGGCAGCGCACGCCCGACGATGACGCTCATCGCGTAGTCGAGGTACGACCGCTGCATCTCCAGCTGGAGGTCCACCTGGTCGATGCGCCCGTGCGCGAGCACGTCGTGGAACGCGCCGTCGGCCTGCCCGTCGCCGCCCTGAGCGACGCGGGGGCCGCCCGCTGTGCCGTCCCCCGTGCCGGGGGGAGTCTGATCCGTCACCGTCTACCTCGTCTCGTGCCGCGGCCGTGGCCGCCTGATCCGTGCGCTGTCCTCGAGAGCTGCTCGCGTGCGGCCGGCCGGGCCCGTGCGGGGCCCGGCCGGCGGCGTCAGATGTCGAGGAACCTCACGTCCTTGGCGTTGCGCTGGATGAACGACCGGCGCGACTCCACGTCCTCGCCCATGAGGATCGCGAAGATCTCGTCCGCGGCGGCGGCCTCGTCCAGCGTGACCTGCAAGAGCGTCCGCTGCTCGGGGTCCATCGTGGTGTCCCACAGCTCGGAGTAGTCCATCTCGCCCAGGCCCTTGTAGCGCTGGATCGCGTTGTCCTTGGGGATCCGCTTGCCGGCGGCCTGCCCCGCGGCGACCACCGCGTCGCGCTCCCGGTCCGAGTAGACGTAGTCGTGGTCGGCGTTGGACCACTTGATCCGGTACAGCGGCGGCTGGGCGAGGAACACGTGCCCGTTCTCGATCAGCGGGCGCATGTACCGGAACAGCAGGGTCAGCAGCAGGGTGCAGATGTGCTGGCCGTCGACGTCGGCGTCGGCCATGAGCACGATCTTGTGGTACCGCAGCTTGGCCAGGTCGAAGTCCTCGCCGATGCCGGTGCCGAACGCCGTGATGAGCGCCTGAACCTCCTGGTTGTTCAGCGCCTTGTCCAGCCGAGCCCGCTCGACGTTGAGGATCTTGCCGCGGATGGGCAGGATCGCCTGGGTGCGGGGGTTGCGGCCACGCACGGCCGAGCCGCCGGCCGAGTCGCCCTCGACGATGAAGACCTCGCACTCCGACGGCTTGTTCGACTGGCAGTCACGCAGCTTGCCGGGCATCCCGCCGGACTCCAGCAGGCCCTTGCGCCGGGTCGCCTCGCGCGCCTTGCGCGCCGCCATGCGTGCGGCGGCGGCCTGGATGGACTTGCGGATGACGTCGCGCGCCTCGGACGGGTGGGAGTCGAGCCAGTCACCGAGCTGGTCGTTGACGACCTTCTGCACGAAGGTCTTGGCCTCGGTGTTGCCGAGCTTGGTCTTCGTCTGGCCCTCGAACTGCGGTTCGCCGAGCTTGATGGAGATGACGGCGGTCAGGCCCTCGCGGATGTCGTCCCCGGTGAGGTTCTCGTCCTTCTCCTTGATGATGTTCTTGTCCCGGGCGTACCGGTTGACCAGCGACGTCATCGCCGCGCGGAAGCCCTCCTCGTGGGTGCCGCCCTCGGTCGTGCTGATCGTGTTCGCGTACGTGTGCACCGACTCCGAGTAGGCGGAGGTCCACTGCATCGCGATCTCCACCGAGATCCGGCGGTCGGTGTCCTCGGACTCGAAGTCGATGATCTCCGGGTGGACCACCTCGACCTTCTTGGCCGAGTTCAGGTGCTTGACGTAGTCGACGAGGCCGCCGTCGTACTTGTAGCTCACCCGGCGACGGGTGGGCGCCGGGTCGTCGGTCTCCGCCGGGGTGGTCTCCGTCGCGCCGCCGGCGACCTCGTCCTCGGTGCCGGTGTGCTCGGGGCGCTCGTCCGTGAGGGAGATCCGCAGGCCCTTGTTGAGGAACGCCATCTGCTGGAAGCGCGACCGCAGCGTCTCGAAGTCGTACGTGGTGGTCTCGAACGTCTCCGCGCTGGCCCAGAACGTCACCGAGGTGCCGGTGGAGTCCGCGGGGCCGACCTCGGCGAGAGCGGCCTGGGGGACGCCGTTGCGGTAGGCCTGCTGGTAGGTGCTGCCGCCGCGGCGGACCTCGACCGCGAGCCGCTCCGAGAGCGCGTTGACGACCGAAACGCCGACGCCGTGCAGGCCGCCGGACACCGCGTACCCGCCGCCGCCGAACTTGCCGCCGGCGTGCAGGACCGTCAGCACGACCTCCACGGCCGGCTTGCCCTCGCTGGCGACGATGTCGACCGGGATGCCACGGCCGTTGTCCACCACGCGCACGCCGCCGTCGGCGAGCAGCGTGACGTCGATGGTGTCGCAGTAGCCGGCCAGCGCCTCGTCGACGGAGTTGTCGACGACCTCGTACACCAGGTGGTGGAGCCCGCGCTCGCCGGTGGAGCCGATGTACATGCCGGGCCGCTTGCGGACCGCTTCGAGACCCTCGAGGACGGTGATGTTGCTGGCGTCGTAGCCACCGTCGGGGGTCGCCGGCCCGCCGTCCGTCGGCGTCGGCGTCGGCGTGTCCAGGCTCTGTTCGGCCACTGTGGGTGGTGCTCCTCAAGGTCTCGCACGCGCCGCGACAGACCCGTCGATGGCGGATCAGTCCGGGGCGCTGGAGTTCCGGGCGCAGACGCGCCAGGAATGACCCTCACAGTCTACCTGGCGGAGGCCGCCAACCCCCGCCGCGGAGCCGCTATCCCCAGGTGTCGCGCGGACCGCGTCCCGGCACCGATCGCGGACCCCGCTTGAACCCCGGTCCGGACGGTCCCAGGACGCGCACCTCGGTGACCACGCCCTCCCCGACGTCGTCGGCCAGCCGGCGCAGCAGCTGCGGCGCGAGGAGCTTGAGGTTGGTCGCCCAGCTCGTCGAGTCCGTCCGCACCGTCAGCACGCCGTCCTCGAACGTCTCGGGCTCGCAGTGGTCGGCCACCTGGTCGCCCACGACGTCGCGCCAGCGCCCCACCACCCCGCCGACCGACACGTCCTGCGTCCAGCCGCGGTCGCGCACCAGGGCGGCCAGCGTGTCCGCGACCAGCCGGGGGTCGCGACCGTCCTTGCCCGGCGACCCGCGGGGCGGCTCCAGCGGCGAGCGGCGTCGCGGCTCCTGACCGGGCCGGATGCCGCGCGCGGCCGCCGCGGCCTTGGCGCGGTTGAGCGCGGCCCGCGCGACCTCGGCGGGCGGCGTGAGGTCGACCCGCTCGCCCACCGGGCGGACGTCCTCGCCCGGCGGCCGTCGCGGCGCGAGGTCCTCGGCGTCCGGGTCCTCGTCGGACCGGGCCGCCCGGGCCCCCGGCTCCGGTAGCTCGATCGGCTCCGCCGGCTGGACCGGGTCCCGGTCGTCAGACGGCACGGGTGACGGTCCCGTCCACGACGTCGACCCGCCCGCCGGACAGCTGCTCGGGCACGTCACCGGCGACCGCCGCGGTCACGAGCACCTGCCCGGCACCGGACACCAGCTGCGCCAGGCGGTCGCGCCGGCGGACGTCGAGCTCGGCGAAGACGTCGTCCAGGACGAGCACCGGCTCCCCGTCCTCGCCCCAGTCCGACACCCACTCCGGCCCGTCCGGCTCGGTCAGCAGCCGGTAGGACGCGAGCCTCAGCGCCAGGGCGAACGACCACGACTCCCCGTGGCTGGCGTACCCCTTGGCCGGGAGGCCGGCCAGCGTCAGGGTCAGGTCGTCGCGGTGCGGCCCGACGAGGCACACCCCGCGCTCGATCTCCCTGCTGCGCAGCCGACCCATCGCCTCGAGCAGCTGCGCCTCGAGGACCTCGACGCCCGGCAGCCGGGGGGCGGCCGGGTCCGGCGGCACCGACGGGCCCGACGGCCCGGCCGCGTCGGACGGGTCGCTCAGGGCGGCCTCCAGCGACGACCGGTACTCGATCCGTGCCTCGCCCTGCCCCGCACTGACCTGCTCGTACGCGCCGGCCACGTGCGGGTGCAGGGCGCCGACGAGCGCCTGACGTGCGGCGATGATCTGCGCACCGGTCTGGGCGAGCTTGGCGTCCCACACGTCGAGGGTGCGCAGGTCGGCACCGCCGCGTGCGCCACGCATCGCCGCGCCGGCGGACTTCAGCAGCGCGCTGCGCTGACGCAGCACCCGGTCGTAGTCGCCGACGACCGCGGCCATCCGCGGCGTCACCAGCAACGACAGCTCGTCCAGGAACCGGCGGCGCCCGTCCGGGTCGCCCTTCACCAGGGCCAGGTCCTCCGGCGCGAACAGGACGGTGCGCAGGATGCCCAGCACGTCACGGGCGCGCGGCACCGGGGACCGGTTGATCCGGGCGCGGTTCGCCCTGCCCGCGGTGACCTCGATCTCCACCAGCGTCGGACGGTCCCCGCGCACCACCTTGGCGCGCACGACCGCCCGCGGCGCGCCGGCCCGGATCAGCGCCGCGTCGGTGGGTACGCGGTGGCTGCCTAGGGTCGCGACGTACCCGATCGCCTCGACGAGGTTCGTCTTGCCCTGGCCGTTCGGTCCGACCAGCGCCGTGACCCCCGGCTCGAGCTCGAGGTCGACGGCGTGGTACGAGCGGAAGTCGGTCAGGGACAGGTGGGAGACGTACACGCAGGCTCTCGGGTCGACGGGCGGTGCGGGGGCGGCCCTGGCCGGCCGGACCTCACCGGTCCGGCCGGACGGGACGCCGTCGGGCGGCCGGTCAGCCGGCGACGGCCGGCTGACCCTCGCCGGTGCCGGCGGGCGGGAGGTGGACGCCGGCGGCGCGCACGGCGTGGCCGCCGAACTGCTGGCGCAGCGCCGCGACCGCCTGCATGGCCGGCGACGGCTCCTGCCGGGACGCGAACCGGGCGAACAGCGCGGCGGAGATCACCGGCAGGGGGACCGCGGCGTCGATCGCCTCGTCCACCGTCCAGCGGCCCTCGCCGGAGTCCTCGACGAAGTCGTCGATCGTGCCCAGCTCCGGGTCGGACTCGAGGGCCTTGACCAGCAGGTCCAGCAGCCAGGACCGCACGACCGTCCCGCGGGTCCACGCCTTGAGGGTGCCGGGGACGTCGGTGACGATGTCCTTCTTCGCCGACAGCAGCTCGAAGCCCTCGGCGTAGGCCTGCATGAGGCCGTACTCGATGCCGTTGTGCACCATCTTGGCGAAGTGGCCCGCGCCGACGCTGCCGGCGTGCACGAAGCCCTCGTCGCGCGGACCCTCGGGCCGCAGCGCGTCGAACACCGGCATGAGGGTGGCGACCGACTCGTCGTCGCCACCGACCATGAGCCCGTACCCGTTCTTCAGGCCCCACACGCCGCCGGAGACCCCGACGTCGAGGTAGCGGACGCCGCGCGGGCTGAGCACCTCGGCGTGCACGAGGTCGTCCTTGTAGTACGAGTTGCCGCCGTCGATGAGGATGTCGCCCGCGCCCAGCAGCCTGGCGAGCTCGTCCACGACGCCGCGCGTGATCGCACCGGCCGGGACCATGACCCACACGACGCGCTGCTCGGCCGGCAGCGCCTGGACGAGAGCCTCCAGCGACGGCACGTCCGTCACGTCGGGGTTGCGGTCGTAGCCGGTCACCTCGACCCCGCCGTCGCGCAGGCGCTCGCGCATGTTGGCGCCCATCTTGCCGAGACCCACCAGGCCGATGTGCATGTTCGAACCCCTCGTCAGCTCGCGAACCGGATCGGCACCAGCAGGTACCTGTACTGCTGGATGTCATCACCCTCGAGCGAGGTCTGCCCGGTGAACTCCACCGGCTTGTTCGGGTGCGTGAACGACAGCCGCACGAAGTCCGTGGTCAGCGCGCCCAGGCCGTCGAGCAGGAACTGGGGGTTGAACGCCACCGAGATGTCCTCGCCGACCAGCGCCGCCTCGAGCGCCTCGGACGCCTGGGCGTCGTCGCCCTGCCCCGCGTCCAGGACGACCTGGCCCTCGGTGAACGACAGCCGGATCGGGGTGTTGCGCTCGGCGACCAGGGCCACGCGCTTGGCGGCGTCGGCCAGCTGCTGGGTCGCCACGACCGCGTGGATCGGCGTCTCGTCGGGGAACAGCCGGCGCACGGCGGGGTAGTCGCCCTCGACGAGCAGCGACGTCGTGTGCCGGCCGCCCGCCTCGAAGCCGATGAGGTCGACGCCGGCGCCGGTGGCCAGGGCGACGTTGACCTGCGCGGCGCCGCCGAGCGACTTCGCGGCGTCGGAGAGCGTGCGGGCACGGACGAGCGCGACGGCCGACAAGTCCGGCGAGGCCGGGTTCCAGGTGAGCTCACGCATCGCCAGCCGGTAGCGGTCGGTGGCGAGCATGGTGATCTTCTCGCCCTCGATCTCGACCCGGACGCCGGTGAGCAGGGGCAGCGTGTCGTCCCGGCTGGCGGCCACGGTCACCTGCGCGACCGCCTGGGTCAGCTGGTCGCCGTCGATCGTCCCGGACAGCGGCGGCATCACCGGCAGTGCCGGGTAGTCCTCGACCGGCATGGTCAGCAGCGTGAAGCGGCTGGCACCGCAGGTGACGGTGACCTTGGTGCCGTCCAGCACCACGTCGACCGGCTTGGCCGGCAGGGCACGGGAGATCTCGGCGAGCAGGCGGCCCGAGACCAGGACGGTCCCCGGCTCGCTGACCTCGGCGACGACCTCGGACCGCGCCGAGACCTCGTAGTCGAAGCTCGACAGGTGCAGGGTCCCGGCCGCGTCCGCCTCGATCCGCACCCCGGCGAGCACCGGGACCGGCGGACGGGTGGGCAAGGAGCGTGCGGTCCAGGTGACGGCTTCGGCCAGGACATCGCGCTCGACCCGGAACTTCATGCCACTCCCCGTTCGCTGCGCCGTCGTCCACGCACGACGGCGTCAGGCGCCTCGTGGTGATTGCGTCCGAACACTACGGCAGAGCGCCAGGGGCGGGTAACGGTCCCGCGACCGCTCGTCCGACCCTGCGCCGGATCGCCCTCGTGCCCTGATGAAGGCGTTGTGGATCTCTCCTGGAATGACACGTTCATCGTTGTCATCGCCTCTGTGCACGGTGTGGACCGAGGACGAGTTCCCTGGTCAGGGCGGTGCCGACGCTGTGGACGCCCGCGGTGTCCGGGCCGTGGACCGCCGGGTGCGCCCGTGGACGGATAGATTCCTGTCATCTGGCGTCCACGGGAGCGACCCGTGGCGTCCACATGCGCCAGGCGCGCCGTCCACCGCCGTCCACAGAGATGTGCACAGGTGTGAACAAGGTCGCCTGTGAGCAGGACGACGTCGGTCCGGGCGGGCACAGCGGAGCGCCGTCCGGCGTGACAGGACCTGTGACTCCGACGGGGAGATCTCGGTGCGATTGCCGCCGTCGCGCTGCGCCCGCAGGTCAGCCGCGGCGCTGCTGCTTGATGCGGCTGGTGAGCTCGGTGACCTGGTTGTAGGTCGACCGCCGCTCGGCCATCTGCTCGCGGATCTTGCGGTTGGCGTGCATCACGGTGGTGTGGTCACGCCCGCCGAAGGCCTGGCCGATCTTGGGCAGCGACATGTCGGTGAGCTCCCGGCACAGGTACATGGCGATCTGCCGGGCCGTGACCAGCACCCGGGACCGTGACGACCCGCACAGGTCGTCGATCGTCAGCCCGAAGTACGAGGCCGTCTGCCCGATCACGACGGCGGCCGTGATCTGCTCGGCGTTGTCGTCGGAGATCAGGTCCTTGAGCACGATCTCGGCGAGCGCCTGGTCCACCTGCTGGCGGTTGAGGTTGGCGAACGCGGTGACCCGGATCAGGGCGCCCTCGAGCTCGCGGATGTTGGTGGAGATCTTCGACGCGATGTACTCCAGGACGTCGTCGGGTGCCTGGAGCCGCTCGCTGCCGGCCTTCTTGCGCAGGATCGCGATGCGCGTCTCGAGGTCCGGCGGCTGGACGTCGGTGATGAGGCCCCACTCGAACCGCGACCGCATGCGGTCCTCGAACCCGTTGAGCTGCTTGGGCGGCAGGTCGGAGGTGATCACGACCTGCTTGTTGGCGTTGTGCAGGGTGTTGAAGGTGTGGAAGAACTCCTCCATCGTCTGTTCCTTGCCCTGCAGGAACTGGATGTCGTCGACGAGGAGCACGTCGACCTCGCGGTAGCGGCGCTGGAAGGCGCCGGCCTTGTCGTCGCGGATCGAGTTGATGAAGTCGTTGGTGAACTCCTCGGAGTTCACGTACCGCACGCGGACCCCGGGGTACAGGTTGTGCGCGTAGTGGCCGATCGCGTGCAGCAGGTGCGTCTTGCCCAGCCCCGAGTCGCCGTAGATGAACAGCGGGTTGTACGCCTTGGCCGGCGCCTCGGCGACCGCGACCGCCGCCGCGTGCGCGAACCGGTTCGACGAGCCGATGACGAACGTCTCGAACAGGTACTTGGGGTTGAGCCGTGCCGGCTCGACCACGATCTTCTTGCCCGGGACGCTCCGCTGACCGGTGTACCCGGGCTCGAACGGCTGGTCGTCGTAGGACAGGTCGTCGTCGAAGGGACGCATGACGTCGTCGTCCACGGCGACCGGGAGCGGCGGCGCGGGCCGCAGCGTCGTCGGCTCCGGGATCGGCGTCTCCAGGTCGGGGTCGACGGTGATGGCGAACCGTGCCTCGCGACCGAGCGCGTGGGTCAGCGCGGCGTTGACCTCGGCGCGCACCCGGGACTCGAGGTAGTCCTTGGTGAGGTCGTTGCGGACCGCGAGCAGCATGGTCCCGTCCAGCAGCCCGAGGGGCTTGGCGAGCTTGACGAAGGCGAGCTGACGAGGGGTGACGTCGGGGCTCTCCTCGATCTGCGCGAGGGCCCGGTCCCAGACATGGCTGATGCCCTCGTCCTGTCCTGACACGGTCATCCTCGCTGCAGCTGGTCGCACGTCCGGCCGGAAGTCTGGCACGGCCCCCCGTGATCCACACAGTTGTCCACACCCTGTGTGATCTCCGCGACCTGCCCGTGACCTTCGTGGCAGGATCGCGCCAGCACGCGGGCGGGACTCCGCCGAGGATCTTCCCCCGGCGTGGCGTGCCGGCGCCAGTACCTCACGAGTGATATCGCACCCACGCGCCACCATTTGACCCGGTCGAGCGGCGGAGCGTAACGTTGCCAAGCCGTTCTCGACGGCTCCCCCGTCGTGCCCGCACGACGGACCACCGCGGCCCGTCGCCGCGACGTCGGGGTGGCAGCAGACCTGGCACCGCTCACGCCGAGCGGTGTGATCCCCGAAGTACTTGGAGAACCCTCGTGAGCAAGCGGACCTTCCAGCCGAACAACCGGCGCCGGGCGAAGACCCACGGCTTCCGCCTGCGGATGCGCACCCGCGCGGGCCGCGCGATCCTCGCCGCGCGTCGCCGCAAGGGCCGCGAAGAGCTCTCCGCCTGACCGCTCGGTGCTCCCCGCGGCGTCCCGCATGCGCCGCCCTGCCGAGTTCGAGCAGGCGGTGCGTCGCGGTGCCCGCAGCGGGACGACGTCTCTCGTGGTGCACCTCGCGAGCGACTCGGTCCCGGGCACGAACCCCCACGTGGGGTTCGTCGTCGCGAAGAGCGTCGGCAACGCCGTGGTGCGCAACCGCGTCAAGCGCCGGCTGCGCGCCCAGATGACACATCGGATCGACCAGCTGCCCGACGGTGGGCGGCTGGTCGTTCGTGCGTTGCCTCCTGCGGCGGGCCTGACGTCCGACGCCCTGGCCCGCGATCTCGACCGGGCGCTGGCCGGGGCGACGAAGCGCCTGCGTTCCCGGCAGCGGTGACGTCATGGCTGACGACGTCCCCGACGAGCGTCCCGTGCACGGGGCGGCGGCGTGGCCACGGCGGGTCGTGGGCTGGTTCCTGCGCCTCTACCAGCAGGTGGTGTCGCCGCTGTACCCGCCGTCGTGCCGCTTCTACCCGAGCTGCTCGCAGTACGCCCTGGTCGCCGTGGAGCGGCACGGCGTGCTGCGGGGCGCGGCGCTGGCGGCGTGGCGGCTGCTGCGGTGCAACCCGTGGAACCCCGGTGGGGTGGACGACGTTCCGCCCGCGAGGGTGAAGGATGAGGCTCGGACCTCGCACGACCACCAGCACTGAACAGCGCCCTTCGCGGGCACCTGAGCTCTGACCGACGTAGGGATCGCACCGATGGACTTCTTCGCCTTCCTGGCACCGATCGAATGGGTCGTCGCCTGGATCATGTACCTGGCGCACTCGGGGCTCACCGCCGTGGGGCTGTCGCCGGAGTCCGGGCTCGCCTGGGGGCTCTCCATCGTCGTGCTCGTGATCGTGATGCGGATCCTGCTGATCCCGCTCTTCTTCAAGCAGATCAAGGCGTCGCGCGGGATGCAGCTGCTCGCGCCGGAGATGCAGGCGATCCAGAAGAAGTACAAGGGGAAGACCGACCCCGCGTCCCGCGAGGCGATGAGCCGCGAGACGATGGCGCTGTACAAGAAGCACGGCACGAACCCGTTCGCGTCCTGCCTGCCGATCCTCGCCCAGTCCCCGATCTTCTTCGCGCTGTTCCGCGTGCTGAACTCGCTCGACGAGATCGGCGCCGGCACGGCGGACCCGATCGGCCCGCTCGGTCGGGCGGTCGCCGAGCAGGCCGAGCGTTCGACGATCTTCGGTGCACCCCTGTCGTCGACGTTCATGCAGGCCGCCGCCGAAGGTGCGGCCGCGGGCAGCACGCGCATCGTCACGATCCTGCTGATCGTGGCCATGTCAGCGACGACGTTCCTCACCCAGCGCCAGCTGACGATGAAGAACATGCCGCCGTCGGCGCTGCAGGGCCCGATGGCGCAGCAGCAGAAGGTGCTGCTGTACGTCCTGCCGTTGATCTTCGCGTTCTCGGGCGTCAACTTCCCGATCGGCGTGCTCTTGTACTGGACGACCACGAACCTGTGGTCGATGGGCCAGCAGTTCTACACGATCCGGCGCATGCCGACCCCGGGGTCCGAGGCCGCCAAGCGGCTCGAGGCCCGCAAGGCGCGCAAGGGCCAGGGCGTGGTGGGTGCTGACAGCGCGGGATCCGCGGCCGGCGGCTCGACGACCCTCGACCCGGTGGTCCCCAAGGGTCAGCGTCAGCAGCCGGTCCGCAAGGAGCGCGCCAAGAAGGCACCCGCGCCGGGATCGAAGCCGGCGGCGACCACCAAGCCCGGTGGTGGCGGGACCCCCGGCGGCACCGCGAAGTCGGGGCCCGGCGCAGCCGCCCGGCCCGGGGGCGCGACCGCCATGCGTCCCGCGGCGGAGCCGAAGGGCACCCAGCACGGTGGCGGACGCCAGCGTCCGGCGGGGTCCGGCGACGACGCCGCGGCCTCCCCCACCACGAAGCCGACCAACTGACCGTGCCCTCGGGGCATCTCCTGGAGAGGGAGCAGTCATGACGACATCCGCAGAGCAGCAGGTGCCGGCCGAGCCCACCGCGATGAAGCGGCTGGAGGAGGAGGGCGAGATCGCCGCCGACTACCTCGAGGAGCTGCTCGACATCGCCGACCTGGACGGCGACATCGACATCGACATCGACCACGGGCGGGCGGCCGTGGAGATCGTGGCGGAGGCCGGCTCCGAGCGGGCGCTCGCACGTCTGGTCGGTCAGGACGGTGAGGTGCTCGACGCGCTGCAGGAGCTCACGCGGCTGGCCGTGCAGGCCAAGACCGGCGACCGGAGCAGGTTGATGCTAGACATCGCCGGGTTCCGCGCCGGTCGCCGGACGGAGCTGCTGGCGGTCGCCGCCGCGGCGATCGCGACCGTGCGGTCCTCCGGCACGCGGTTGGCGCTGGAGCCGATGAACCCGTTCGAGCGGAAGGTGGTGCACGACGCCGTCGCCGCCGCCGGGCTGACGAGCGACTCCGAGGGCGTCGAGCCGGCACGGCACGTGGTGATCCACCCCGCGTGAGGCAGCGCGCGGCTTCCGGGTGTCGCCGCGTCGCTCAGTGGTTGAAGCGTCAATGAGTAGGCGGGTGTGGTTTCACGTGGAACGAGCCGGCGGTGCGGCTGCCGAGGTGAGCGGCGGAGGTGGCTCTGCCTCGGCCGGGCGTGACGGCGAGGACGTAGCGGCTGCGGGCTCGGTGGGTCGTGAGGCGCCGACCGAGGCGCCCGTGGACCGGCTGGCTGGCGACCCGCGGGTCGAGAGCTACCTGGGACCGGCGTTCCCGGTGGTGTCCGCGTTCCACACGATGCTCACCGAGGAGGGCGTCCTCCGCGGTCTGATCGGCCCGCGTGAGGTGGCGCGGCTGTGGGAGCGGCACCTCCTCAACAGCGCTGCCGTGGCTCAGCACCTGCCGGGCACGGGGCAACTGGTGGACGTCGGCTCCGGAGCCGGCCTCCCCGGCGTCGTCCTCGCGGCCATGCTGCCGGATGTCGAGGTCGTCCTCGTCGAGCCGATGGAGCGGCGGGTCGACTGGCTCTCCGAGGTGGTCGCCCGCCTCCGGCTGGACAACGTGGTCGTGCGGCGCGGCCGGGCGGAGGAGTTCCACGGCGCCGTCGAGGCCGAGGCCGTCACCGCGCGTGCCGTGGCGCCGCTGGACCGCCTCGCGCGGTGGACCCTCCCCCTGCTGGTGCCGGGTGGCGTCCTGGTGGCGCTCAAGGGCCGGCAGGCTGCCGATGAGGTGGAGGCGGCGAGGCACGTGCTGCGCAAGCTCGGCGGTGGCGCGACGCAGGTCCTCGAGGCAGGGACGGTCGAGGGGCTGGAGACGACGACGGTCGTGCGGGTCGTCAAGGACGCTGCCCGCCGACGCTGACGACCGCCGGCGCGCGGCGGGACGGGGTTGCCAGGTGCACGTCGGTCGGCTCAGCGCACGGAGGCGAACCTGGGACCCTTCGGGTCACGGGTCGGCGGAACCGGTGCGGGACGTGAAGCCCTCTGCGGAGATGTCGACGTGCCGGCACGGTGACCGGCATCCAGGTGTGCGCTCGTCACGGACGTGGGTGCCAGCCGTCCCGTCGGCGGTCGGGGGGTGAGACCTGCGTCGAAGCGACGGGTCGTCCGCGCGGACGAGAAGGCGAGCGGGTGGCCGCGTCCACAGCGCGCGGCCGCGGTGGTGGCGACCTGTGGCAAGCACCGATGCGTGCGCTGGACCCGCGAGCATGGGTCGTTCGGCCGCGGTACGTGGTCGGAGGCGACGGACGGACCAGTCGCGGTGACGTGTTGCGTCAGTCGCCGCCCGATCGCTCGTCCGTCCCGGTCGCAGGCGAACCGCTGACGGTCGCGCTGTCGGTGGCCTTCGACATCGCACCGCTGCGTCAGGTGTGCCCATCTGCACAGGGCCGGCGATGGCCACGGTGCGTCAGCCAGATCGATCCAGGCGCCCGCGGTGCTCCGGTTCATCATCGAGCGCCGTCTGCTTCAGGACGCAGGACGATGCTGGCGACAGGCGAGGCGCTGTGTCGTTCCGGACCGCTCGGCATCCGCTTGAGTGCACGCATGCTCGAAACGCGGCGGTCGTGCCTGGGTCAGTGGGTCCGACGTGGTCGGAATGATGTGCTCCGTTGCGTCGCTCTGGGTGCCCCCGGGAAGTTTCTACTCGGGCTCGTCCTCGACCTCGGCCTCGGCGGCAGGTGGGAGCGCTCTCACGCCGGTGGGCAGAAGTTGCAAGTGAGCGATGCTGACGTCCCGACCGACGGCGGGTGTCGGTGGCAGGGCGCGGGGGTCCGCGGCAGAGCGTCGGTGTCCGCGAGGGCGCCGGTGTCCACGGCGGAGCAGGGAGGTCCTCTCGGAAGACTGGTGCCTCGAGGGCGGCTGGCGGCTTCGACGTCGCACGGAGCGGGTCATGGACCTCCCACTGGCTCGGTCCAGCGACGCACCGAGGGCGCTCTTCGTCGAGCACGGCGCCCCCGGCGTGGGCGGTCAGGACTCCTGGTCAGCGCGGGTTAGGCTCCTCGGCGTGATCAGCGGAGCAAAGCCATGAACGCCGTGGCGGCGGAGTTCGACGGGGCTCCACGGACCGGCATGAGCGACGGGACAGCAGGTCACGGTGCGGCGCTCGTGGACGCGGCGACCGGGTCGCCGGCGAGCGGTGACGTCGATGTTTCACGTGAAACGGCCCGATCAGGCCAGGCGAGGACCGACGTTTCACGTGAAACATCGGCGGGTACGGCGTCGGTGGACGACCGGCGTCGAGCCGCACTCGTCGACAGCCTCCCCTCGGGCGATGAGTCGACTCCCCTCATGGCAGAGCTCGCGCGGGACGCGCGGCGCCGGATCCAGCTGCGCGGGCGCCGGTTCCCCAAGCCGGGCACCACGCGGGTTCTGACGGTCGCGAACCAGAAGGGTGGCGTCGGCAAGACGACCACAGCCGTCAACCTGGCTGCAGCGCTCGCCAAGGGCGGGCTCAACGTGCTGGTGATCGACAACGACCCGCAGGGCAACGCGTCGACCGCTCTCGGGATCGAGCACCGCGCCGGCACTCCGTCGGTGTACGAGGTGCTCGTCGACGACGCCCCGATGAGCGCGGCCGTCCAGCAGTGCCCCGACTTCCCGCGGCTGTGGTGCCTGCCGGCGACGATCGACCTGTCCGGCGCGGAGATCGAGCTCGTGTCGCTCGTTTCACGTGAAACACGGCTGCGCCGAGCGTTGGACGAGTACGTGGTCACGCGTGAGCGCGACGGACTCGAGCGCCTCGACTACGTGTTCGTCGACTGTCCCCCGAGCCTCGGACTGCTGACGGTCAACGCCTTCGTCGTCGCCCGCGAGGTCCTGATCCCCATCCAGTGCGAGTACTACGCGCTCGAAGGGCTGAGCCAGCTGCTCAAGACGATCGAGCTGATGCGCGCGCACCTCAACCCGGAGCTGAGGGTCAGCACCATCCTCCTGACCATGTACGACGCCCGCACGAATCTCGCGCAGCAGGTGGCGGCCGAGGTGCGCGAGCACTTCCCCGAGGTGACCTTGCGGACCACGGTCCCGCGCTCGGTGCGCGTGTCGGAGGCGCCGGGATACGGGCAGACGGTCATGAGCTACGACAGCGGGTCCAGCGGTGCGCTGGCCTACCTCGAGGCTGCGCGCGAGCTGGCGGAGCGTGGGGCAGCAACAGTGGCGCACGCCGCCACGGACGGAGAGCACACACGATGAGCGAGAAGCGACGGGGGCTCGGGCGCGGCCTCGGCGCCCTGATCCCGACGGCATCGGACGGGCAGCGTCCGGTGGACGTCTTCTTCCCGGACGTCGAGGGTGCTCGGAACGCTGCTGCGGCGGCGGCCACCACGGCGGACGGCGCGTCGACGATCTTCCGGGAGGGCGCGGCGGTCGTGGCGAGCCCGCCGGCACTCGACCCGGCGCCGCGAACCGATGTTTCACGTGAAACGGACGAGCTGGTGCCGGTGCCGGGTGCCTACTTCGCCGAGATCCCGGTCGGCGCGATCCGCCCGAACGCCCGCCAGCCGCGGACGGAGTTCGACGAGGACGCCCTGGAAGAGCTGGCCGGCTCGATCCGGGAGATCGGTGTGCTGCAACCGGTCGTCGTCCGGGCAGCCCGGGACGGGGAGCCGGGCTACGAGCTCATCATGGGGGAGCGCCGCTGGCGTGCGACGCAGCTCGCCGGCCTGTCGGTCGTCCCGGCGATCGTCCGGGAGACCGACGACGCGGACCTGCTGCGGGACGCGCTGCTGGAGAACCTGCACCGCAGCCAGCTCAACCCGCTCGAGGAGGCGGCCGCGTACCAGCAGCTCCTGGAGGACTTCGGCTGCACGCACGACGAGCTGGCCGCCCGGATCTCCCGGTCCCGCCCGCAGATCTCGAACACGCTGCGGCTCCTGCGGCTCCCCCCGCTGGTGCAGCGCCGGGTCGCCGCCGGGGTGCTCTCCGCGGGCCACGCCCGAGCGCTCCTCGGTCTCGCCGACGGTGCGGCGATCGAGCGACTCGCCCAGCGCATCGTCGCCGAGGGGCTGTCGGTCCGCGCGACCGAGGAGATCGTCGCGCTGGGCGGTGACACCCCTCGTCCGACGACGCCGGCGCGCCGTGCGGTGGGCAGTCCGCGTCTCCAGGCGGTCGAGGATCTCGCCGCCCGGCTCTCCGACCGCTTCGAGACCCGGGTGAAGGTCGCCCTCGGCAAGAGCAAGGGCCGCATCACGGTCGAGTTCGCGTCGGTGCAGGACCTCAACCGGATCCTGGCGACCCTGTCCCCCGAGGACGCCGGACTGCTGAAGCCCTGAGGCGCCGCCGACTGCCGATCTCCAGCGCCGCCCTACACGGGGACGGCGCCGGGCATCAGCTCGCCGTTGCGCACGCGCTGTCGCAGGCAACGTCGTGCCCGCCCAGCTGGGTGAACGAGAGCCCACCGTTCGGCAAGGGAAGCGCATAGAAATCGATATCGAAACGCTGGCGGTGATCGGCGGACGTGGAGGGGAGCCGAACCGGCGCTCGGGACGCCGAACGGGTGCTCGGACCGCTCTCAGACCCCAGTCGCGGCGGCGTCCCGCAACGCCAGCTGGACGAGCTCGCGGTACAGCGTCCCGAGGTCGTGCCCGGCGGCCGTCGCGGCCTGCGGGAACAGGGAGGTCTCCGTCATGCCCGGGGCGACGTTGACCTCGAGGAAGTGCGCGACGCCGTCGTCGGTCAGGACGAGGTCCGTGCGGGACAGGTGTCGCAGTCCCAGCGCGCGGTGCGCCTGGAGGGCCATGTCCGCGGCCGCTCGCGCCGTCGCGGCGTCGAGGCGCGCCGGGGCGAAGTACTCCGTGCGGCCGGGGTTGTAGCGGGCGTCGTAGTCGTACGGCCCATCGGTGACCACCTCGACCGCCGGCAGAGCACGCAGACCGTCCGGGCTCTGCACGACGCTGACGGCCATCTCCCGGCCCTCCACCGCACGCTCGACCAGGGCCGTGTCCCCGTAGGCGAACGCGTCGACCATGGCCCGCGGCAGCTCCGCGGCGTCGCGCACGAGTGTCACGCCCAGCGCCGAGCCGCCACGGGACGGCTTGACCACCAACGGCAGGCCCAGCCGCTGGACGATCGCCTCCAGGACCCGTCCTGCCCCGAGCTCGCGGAACAGGCTCTGCGGCAGCGTGACGAAGTCCGGAGTGCGCAGGCCGGCACGGGCGACGACCGTCTTGGCTACCGGCTTGCTCCATGCGACGCGGCTCGCGCGTGGGTCCGTGCCCAGGTACGGCAGGTCCAGCATCTCCAGGACGTCCCGGACCGACCCGTCCTCACCCGTCGCACCGTGCAGGAGCGGCCACACGAGGTCCGGCCGGGCCTGGGTGAGCGCGGGGATGAGGTCGGAGTCGACGTCGTGCACGGTGACCTCGATGCCGGCCCCGCGCAGCGCCTCCGCGACCCGGCGTCCCGAGCGCAGCGACACGTCCCGCTCGTGCGACAGGCCGCCGGCCAGGACGACCACGCGCGGCTTGGGCGCCACGTGGGGCGCGGCACCGGGGGAGGGCGTCGTCGGGGCGGCAGCGGTGGTCACGGATGGTCCTCCTGGAGCAACGGGTGGGGACGTCGGCGTCAGGCGAGGTCGGGCGACGGCGCCTGGACGTCGTCACCGGGCCGCGCGCCGGAGGTGCCGAACAGCGACACGAGCTCGGTCTCGCCGGCGACGACCCCGGCGAGCCGCCGGACGCCCTCCCGGATGCGCTCCGGGGTCGGGAAGCAGAACGACAGCCGCATGTGGTCGTGCCCGCGGTCGTCGAAGTAGAACGCGGTCCCCGGGACGTAGGCGACCCGAGCGGTGACCGCGCGCGGCAGCATGGCCTTGGCGTCCAGGCCCTCCGGGAGCCGGACCCAGGTGTAGAAGCCGCCGTCCGGCACGGTCCACGAGGCGTCGGGCAGGTGCTCCCCGAGGGCGCCGACCATCGCGTCGCGCCGCTCGCGGTACAGCTCCTGGAACGCCTTGATCTGCCCGCGCCAGTCGCACGTCGACAGGTAGGCGGAGATGGACAGCTGTGACGCGTTCGAGGGGCTGAGGATCGACGACTCGCTGGCCAGGACGAGCTTCTCGCGGACCGCGTGCGGGGCGACGGCCCAGCCCACGCGGTAGCCGGGCGCGAACGTCTTGGAGAACGAGCCCAGGTAGATCACCCCGTCGGAGCTCAGCGACCGCAGCGCCGGCAGCGGCTCGCCGGAGAACCCGAGCAGGCCGTACGGGTTGTCCTCGAGGACCAGGACGCCGTGCCGACGGGCGATCGCCAGGATCTGCGGCCGCCGCTCCGCGGACAGCGTCACCCCGGCGGGGTTGTGGAAGTTCGGGACGGTGTAGAGGAGCTTGACCGTGCGCCCCTGGCGGGCGAGCGCCGTGAGCGTCTCGTCCAGCGCGGCGGGGACGAGGCCGTGCTCGTCGAGCGGCACGTGGACGACGTCGGCCTGGTACGCGCGGAAGACACCGAGCGCCCCGACGTAGCTCGGCGCCTCGGCGACGACGACGTCACCGGGATTGACGAAGATGCGCGTCACAAGGTCCAGAGCTTGTTGGCTGCCGGTCGTGACGACGACGTCGTCGGGGTGGGCGTCGATGCCCTCCAGTCGCATGACTTCGAGGATCTGCTCGCGGAGCGTCTCGTCGCCCTGCCCGGAGCCGTACTGCAGCGCCACGGTCCCGCGGGTGGCGACCACCCGGCGGGTCATGTCGGCGAGGACGTCCAGGGGGAGGCCCTCGAGGTACGGCATGCCGCCGGCCAGGGACACGACCTCGGGGCGGTTGGCGACGGCGAACAGCGCGCGGATCTCCGACGCGCGCATGCCGTGGGCGCGGTCGGCGTAGGCGTCGAGCCAGGGGTCGAGCCGGGTCCCGTGCGTGCTCGCCGTGGGGCTCGGTGTCGTCGTCGGGTCGGTCGGGGGGACGGCCGGCGTGGCGGCGGCCCCGGTGGGGGGCAGCGCACCTGCCCCGGGCGTCCTGGAGGTCATGCCCCGAGTGTCGCACGCCGGACCGGGTCGTCCGGCGTGCGACCACGCCCCGTCCCGATCCAGGTCGGGAGAAGGCGTCTCAGGCGCTGAGCAGCGCCGTCTCGATCTCCTGGACGAGCGCCGGCTTGGGCCGTGCGCCGACGACGCTGGAGACCAGCTCGCCGTCCTTGACGAAGTGCATGGTGGGGATCGAGACGATCCCGTAGTCGGCGGCGACCTGGCCGTTCTCGTCGGTGTTGACCTTCACGATCTTCACGCGGCCCGCGTACACGAGCGCGAGCTCGTCCAGCACGGGCGCGACCATCCGGCACGGCCCGCACCAGGGGGCCCAGAAGTCGACGACGACGGGCAGCTCGGACTCGAGCACCTCGGCGCGGTAGGTGGCGTCGGTGACGTGCACCGGCGTGGTGGGAGCGGTCGGGGCGGACATCAGGCCTCCTGGAGTGCGGCGAGTGCAGCGGCAGCCTCGGGCAGGACCGGTCCCTCGGTGCCGACGTCCCCGAGACCGGTGAGGTAGTGCTGGGCGTCGAGGGCCGCGGCGCAGCCGGAGCCGGCCGCGGTGATCGCCTGGCGGTAGACGTTGTCGACCGCGTCGCCGCAGGCGAAGACGCCGGGGATGTTGGTCAGCGTCGTGCGGCCGACGACCTGGATGTACCCGTTCTCGTCGAGGTCGACCTGGCCGCCGAGCAGCTCGGTGCGCGGCACGTGACCGATCGCGACGAAGACGCCGCCGGCCGGGTGCTCGCGCTCCTCGCCGGTCACCGTGTCCCGCAGGGTCACGCCGGACACCTTGTTCTCACCGTGGATCGCGACGACCTCGCTGTTCCAGGCGAACTCGATCTTGGGGTCCTTCGCCGCGCGGTCGGCCATGATGCGCGACGCCCGCAGGCGGTCGCGGCGGTGGACCATCGTCACCTTGGACGCGAACCGGGTCAGGAAGGTCGCCTCCTCGACGGCGGAGTCCCCGCCCCCGACGACGACGATCTCCTGGTCGCGGAAGAAGAACCCGTCGCAGGTGGCGCACCACGAGACCCCCCGGCCCGACAGGCGCTTCTCGTCCGGCAGCCCGAGCTCGCGGTACGCCGACCCCGTCGCCAGGATCACGGCGTGGGTGGTGAAGACCTCGCCGCCACCGGTGCGCAGGGTCTTCACCTCGCCGGTGAGCTCCATCTCGACGACGTCGTCCCAGAGCACCTCGGCGCCGAACTTCTCGGCCTGCTTCTGCATGGCCTCCATGAGCTCGGGGCCCTGGATGCCGTCGGGGAAGCCGGGGAAGTTCTCGACCTCGGTGGTGTTCATCAGCGCACCGCCGGCCGTGACGGAGCCGGCGATCACGAGAGGTGCCAGTCCGGCACGTGCGGCGTAGACGGCGGCCGTGTAACCGGCCGGTCCGGAGCCGACGATGATCACGTCACGGAGTGGGGTGGTCTGCTCGGTCAACGCGCTACCTCGTCCTCGTCCTCGTCCGGCGCGGTGTCGCGCCGTCGATCTGCCGAACCGATCCTAGGACCGATGTGTTCCCGCGACCGGACCCGTCCACGCGTGCCGGGCACCGGTGCGCGCGCGGTCGAGGGGTCAGGAGACGGTGACCTCGGCGAGCTCGATCCGGTTGGAGCCGTCGGCCGTCTGCGGCAGCTGCGTGAACCACAGGACCAGGTTCTGGGTCTGCGTCGGCGCGGACAGGGTCAGCACCGTGTCGGGCCCGAGGGCGCCCTGCGCCAGGACGTCACCGGCCGTCGGCGTGCTGGGGTCCGTGGCACGCACCTCGACGTTGCCGCCGGTGCCCAGCACGTTCAGCGTGACCGTGGTGACCGTCGCGGGCTGCGCCAGGGTGACCGCGTAGCCGACCCCGGGCTTGAGGCCGCCGAAGTCCGGACGGTTGTACGTCCGGGTGTTCCACGTCGTGCCGGGGTCGCCGTCGATCGCGAGGGGGACGAGCTCGGGGTGCTCGTTCTCGTCGCCGCCGGGGGGCGGGTCCAGCTGCGCCGCCGACGCGATCGCCGGTGCGACGGCGGGGGCGGCCGGCTCGGGGGCCGGTGCCGGCGCGGGCTCGGCCGCCGGCTCCTCCGCGGCCGGTGGCGCGGACTCGCTCACGTCCGCGGCCGGGCCGTCGACGGTGAAGTCCACCGGCCGCGTCAACGAGCGGTACGCGGTGAACAGCCCGACCAGGATCGCGACGACGACGAGGAGCAGCACGAGCCGGGTGGGGTCGAAGCGGTGCGCGGCGATCGCCTCGCGGGCACCGGGCAGCTCGTCGTCGGAACCGAGCAGCGGCAGGACCGACGACCGGGCCGCAGGCGGTGCGGGGGCGTCCACGTTGGTCGGGGGGACGGCCGGTCGGACGCGGTCCGACCCGCGCGGCGGGGTGGTCGCGGTGCTCTCGTCGGCGACCGGCACCGTGACCGTCGCGGTCGCCGTCCCGGCGGGCCGGGACGCCGCGGGAGACGAGGCGACCGGGACGGCGGAGGTCGGCGCACCGGCCTGGCGAGCAGGGGGCGCCGGGGTGGTGGGGGTCGCGGTCGACGACGGCGAGGAGGTAGTGGTGGGTGCCGAGGCGGTCGGCGCGCTCACGCGCGCGACGCTCGGCTGGGGCTGGGGCTGGGGCTGGGGCTGGGGCTGGGGCTGGACGGGTGCGGTGGCCGGCGCAGGCGCCGGGGCGACGACGCGGGTGGCCGTGGCGTCGGTCGGGGGGTCCGCCGGTCCCGGGACGCGGCGCTCGGTCGTCGCCGAGGGGACAGGGGTGGCGACGGTCGGGGCGTCCGTGCGGGCGGCCGGCATCGCCTGGGTCCGCGCCGAGGAGTCCGGGCGCGGGAGAGCCGTCGTCGCGGCGTCGGGCCCGGCGGCGGGCCGGGAGGACGCCGCGGTCGGCGTCGTGGCGGCGGCTGGACGTGGGGACGCCGTGGTCGGCGTCGTGGCGGGGGCGGGGCGCGGACCGGCGGCAGCGGCCGCTGCGGCAGCACCTGCGGCTCCGGCAGCCCCCGCCGCTCCGGCAGCGGCTGCGCCCGCCGCGGCGGCAGCCGGCGCCGTGGTGCCTGCCGCCGAGCTGCCCGCACCGGCTCGCGCGGCGCGGCCGTCGACCCGGGCGGGGGCGGGCGTGGGGACGGGAGCGGTGGCCGGTGCGGGACGACCCGCGGCCGGTGTGGACAGCGCCGAGCTGCCCCGGGGGACCGCGGGCGGCGGCGTCCCCGGGCGCGCCGCGGTCGCGGTCCCCGCGAAGGCGGACCGGACGGACGTCCGCTGCACGCGGGGCGGCGCGGCCGGGGCCGCCGGCGCCGCGGGCACCGGGGCGGTCGGCGTGGCGGTCACCGCCGGCAGCGCCTGGGTCGCCGCGAACAGGTCGGTGGAGCGGATGTCCCCCCACGGCTCGAGCTCCGCGACCAGCTCGGCCGGGCTGTGCGGGCCGTCGTCGTGCACCCCGAGCGTGACCGCGCACAGGGTGTCGAGGTCGTTGGGGACGCCGGAGGTCAGCTCGGCCGGAGGGACGGGCGCCCCCTGGAGCACCGGCGCCGGGGCCAGGCGCATCGCGGCCGGGCCGGTGTCCCCGGGGACGGTCGGCACCGAGGTGGGCCACCGGCCCGTCAGCGCGCCGTACAGCAGGGCGACCAGGGCGACGGTGTCCGTGCGGCTCGCGTCGGCCGCCGACCTGGACCCACGTCCGAGCAGGGCGCCGTCGACCGCCAGACCCGTCACGAGCACCCGGTCGTCCGCGGTCAGGTGGATCACCGACGGTCGCAGCGCCAGGTGGTGCACCCCGCGGCGCCGAGCGGCCTCCAGGGCAGCGGCGGCCTCACCGACGACGGCGCGGGCCTGGTCGGCGGGCAGCGTGCCGCGGGCGACGAGCTCGGCGAGGGACGGGCCGGTGACCTGCTCGGTCACCGTGTACGCGACGCCCTCGTGCTCGCCGACGTCGAGCACCCGGACCAGCCGGGGGTCGGTCACCAGGGCGGCCCGGCGGGCGGCGTCCAGGGCCTGGGGGACGGCGCCGTCGTGCAGGATCGTCACGCGGACCGGACGGTCGAGGATCTGGTCGGTCGCCTCCCAGGAGGTCGCTCCGGGGAGATCCGAGGCGATGGGCTGCTGGGTGCGGTAGCGCCCGGCCAGCAGAGTGCCGCGTCCGACGACCCCGTCCACCGAGCCTCCCGTTCCTGCCCGCTCCGCGGCGCAGCGTGTTCCGTGGTCCCGCGGCGATGCCCACCGTCGGTCCGCCATGCTACGCGGCGGGCCGCGCGCGGACGCGTCGGGGAGGTTGCTCAGCGGCCCCGGCGGACCCGGCGCAGCAGCGGCGCCGCCAGGTCGCCGAGCTCGCGCACGCGCATGAGCCGCAGCAGGCCGAGGTAGACGGCGGTCATCACCAGGCCGGTCCCCACGCACAGCCCGGCGCTGCGCAGCATGCCCACCGGGAGCGGGACGCCGTCGGGCGGCAGCGCGCCGACCAGGTGGACGACCCCCCAGCCCACGCCGGCGGCGACCGCGGCGGCGAGACCGGCGCGCACGTACAGGCGCAGCACCCGGCCGGTGCCCAGGTGGTGCAGGCGCCGACGCAGACCGGCCACCGCCAGGACCGTGCCGACCACGTGGGACAGCGACATCGCCGCGGCGATGCCGGTCACCCACCAGCGGGGGTCGAGCAGCGCGCGGGAGGCCAGTGCGCCGCCGGCGACGACGGCCGCCATGACGACCTGGATCCAGAACAGGGTGCGCGCGTCCTCGTAGGCGTAGAAGACCCGCTGGCACAGCGACCAGGTGCCCAGCGCGGCGACGCCGAGCGTCAGGGCGACGACGACCGGAGCCGTCGCGGCGGCCTCCGCGGCGGACTGCGGGGGCAGCACGACGCGCAGCAGCGGGAGCGCGAGCACGGCCAGCACCGCGGTGGCGAAGAGGGTGAAGACGCCGATCGTCCGGGCGCCGTGGGAGAAGTCGGCGCGGACGGCGGAGGTGTCGTCGTGCGCAGCGTGGCCGGACAGCCGGGTGAAGAGCGCCGTCAGCAGGGACACGGTGACCAGCGAGTGGGGGAGCATGTAGAGGCCGAAGGCGGCGGTGTAGACGGCGTTCCCGGCGACGACCACGCCGTCCCCGGAGAGCTCCCGGGCCGTGCGGTCCGCCGCGGTCATCACCTGGGTGGCGACCAGGAACCCGACCTGCCCGACGGCGAGCGCGGCGAACGTCCAGCCCGCGACCCGGCCGGCGCTGCGCAGCCCCGACCCGCGCAGCCCCCACCGCGGGCGGTAGCGGAACCCGATGCGCCGCAGGGGCAGGACCAGGACAGCCGCCTGCGCCAGCACGCCGAGGGTGGCGGTGCCGCCGAGGAGCGCGATCCGGCCGGGGGTCCACCAGGCGGGGTCCGCGGGGGCGAGGTCGGCGTGGAACGGGCCGAACAGCCCGAGGAAGACCGCCAGGCCGGCGATCGCGACGACGTTGTTCACCACGGGGGCCCACATGTACGGCCCGAAGCTGCCCCGGGCGTTGAGCACCTGGCCGAGCAGCGTGTACATCCCGTAGAAGAAGACCTGCGGCAGGCACCACAGCGCGAACGCGGTGGCCAGCGTCCGCAGCTCGGGGCCGCTCGCCGCGTCGCTGTAGAGCCGGACGAGGACGGCGGAGCCGACCGTCAGGGCGACCGTCACCGCGAGCAGCAGGGCCGCCCCGAGCGTGACCACGCGGTTGACGTACTCCTGGCCGTCGGAGTGCCGGTAGGCGCGCACCACCTGGGGGACGAGCACGGCGTTGAGGACGCCGGTGGCCAGCAGCATGACCGCGATGTTGGGCAGCTTGTTGGCCAGGTCGAAGGAGTTCGCCGCGAGGCCGGTGCTGCCGACGGCGGCGACCAGCATCGCGGTCCGGACGATCCCCAGGACGCGCGACACGGCGGTGCCGGCGGCCATGACGGCGGCGCCGCGTCCCAGGCCGGACCGCTCCGTCGGGGCGGCGGCACCGGTCCCGGCGTCCGTCCCGGTGCCCGTGCCCGTGCCGGTCCCCGTGCTCGTGCCGTCGGTCGGCGTGCCGGTCGGCGTCGCGGGGGAGACGCCGTCGGGCAGCGCGCCGCCGGGGGCGCCGTCCGGTGTCCCGCCTGACGTGCCGCCGGACGTCTGGCCCGACGCGCCGCCGGGCGTGCTGCCCGACGTCGCACCGGTCGGCGGCACCGTGCTCATGCGTCGTCCCCCGGGAGTGCGGCGATCTCGGCGACCGGGGTGCTCCCGGCACCGCGGGTGGACGTCTGCCCACGCCGGATGGTGCGGACGATGCCGACCACGAAGGCCACGCCCAGCAGCCCGGCGACGACGGCGGTCCCGACGTTCTCCCAGTCGGCGTGCACGCGGACGGTGAACCGTTGCGGCGCGGCGAGCGGGACCCCCTCGGGGGTCAGCAGCGTCACCTCCACCACGACGTCGCCGCTGCCCACGGCCCGGAACGGGATCCTCGCCTGGGTCTCGGAGCCGGCCGGGACGGTGACCGTCTCGGTCCCCTCCACGACCAGCCGGGACCGGGTGGGGGCGACGGCGACCTGGATGGTGGCGTCCTGCGTCAGGTCGTTGCGCAGGCCCACGGGGAAGCGTCCGGACTGGGAGATGAGGTTGAGGGAGCTGCCCAGCACGATGGACACGCCGGAGCGGCGGGCGGTGAGGTCGTCGACCACCGCGCGCACGACGGTCCGGCGCTGCTCGGGGTCGGAGCGCCAGGCGACGGACGTGGCGGCCAGGACGGCGTCGTCCGTGCCGTCGACCAGCCCGGACGGGTCGGCCACGACGCTGGAGAAGACGGCGAGCTGGGCGCGGGCCCGCAGCAGCTCCTGGAGGGCTGACGCGGCGATCTCGCCCTCGTCGACGCGTCGCTCGGGCAGCACGTCGCGGTCGACCTCGGGGTCGGGGGCGCCGAGCAGCGCGGACAGCGGGGCGAGGTCGACCCACGGGGCGGCCTCCAGCGCGGTCAGCTGCGCCGCGGCGACGGCCGGGTCGGGTGCCCATCCCCGGTCGGCGGTCACCAGGAGGTGCCGCTGCTCGGTCGGTCGCTCCATCGTGACGACGGCGGTCTCGGCGAGGACGCGCTGCGCCGCGGCAGCGGGGGTGGTGTCGCGCGGGGAGTCGAGCTGGTCGCTGAGCACGTCGTCCGCCACGAGCGCGGCGACCGGCCCGTCCGGCGTCGTCACCGTGGCACGCCCGGTCGGGGTGTAGGTGAGCCCGTCCGGCGCGAGGCCGTCCCCGCCCACCACGACCGACGCCGCGCCGGTGCTCGAGGCCAGGGCGACGGTCGCCAGGTCCGGGACGTCGACCGCGGGCCAGGCCAGGCCGGGTCGGACCGGCGAGCCGAGCACCGGGTCGGTGACCGCGGCCGACGTCGCGGTGGCGAGGGCGGCCAGCTCCCCGCCGGCGCCGTGCGCCAGGGCGGCGAGGTCCGGGTCCCGCGAGGGCAGCGGGAACACCTCGCGTCCGGTCGCCGCGGCGGTGAGGTCCGACACCCAGCCCGAGGCGCCGGAGCCCGCGCCCGGCGCGCGTGCGGCACCGAGCAGGGCGGGGTCGAGGGCCCACGAGACCGCCGGGATGCCCGCCGTGACCTCGAGGACGTCGTCCAGGCGGTCCACCACGGCCTCCGTGAGCGCACCGGGGACCGGGGTGGCGCGGGTGCCGTCCGGGGGTGCCGCCGTGCCCGGTCCGGACGCGTCCGGCTCAGGGGTGACCGGACCGGAGGTGCCGGACGCCGTCGGGTCGACCGGGCCACCGGTCAGCGGCACCAGGACGCTGAGGCGGGTCGGCGTCAGGACCTGCTCCGTCGGCCGCCACAGGACGAACGTGCGCTCGATGCCCTGCCGTCGGCCGGCGTCCGTCACCTCGACGGAGATGCCGCGCGGCCCCCACGCCGTGTCCGCGGTGGACAGCCGCAGGTCGGCCGCCGGCACCCGCAGCTCGACGTCGACCGACGCGCCGGCGGCGAGCGGCTCGTCGAGCGCGAGGGGCACGCCGACCGGTGTGCCGGCGGTGTCGTCCAGCGCCTGCTCGCTCCACTGCTCCAGCGACCCGCGGGTGGACTGCAGGAACCGGCTGATGCGCAGCCTGACGCGGGGCTCGGCCAGCTCCAGGTCACCGGTGTTGCGGACCGTCGCCCGCACGACGAGCTCGTCCGCCGGTCGCAGCACCTGCGGGGAGACCTCGGTGACCGCGACGTCGACGTCGGGTGCGTCCTCGTCCACCTCGTCGGTGGGCTCCGGCCCGGTGGGGCGGGTGGGTGCCGGGCTCGGGGTGGCGCGGACCTGCGCCGTCGACACCCCGGCGGGCTGGGCGGGCACGTCGACCAGGACGGCGACCGGCACGGCGACCGGCACGGCGGCGGGCACGGCGGCGCCGGTCAGCGGACCCCCGAGCACCACGGCGACGACGGTCGCGACGGACGCTCGCGTGGCGGTGGACCAGGGGGGACGGCGCGCGCTCATGCCCCGCTGACGAGCACCAGCCGGGCCGCCTCGGCCAGCCGCCGCTCGTTGGGGTAGGCCAGCCGGTGGGGCAGGTCGCTGACCGCCACCCACTCCACGTCCTCGGCCTCCCCGTCCGGGTCGCCCTCGACGGTCAGCACGCCGCCGACGGCCCCGAGCAGGAAGTGGTGGACGACCTTGTGGACGCGGCGGTCGTCGCCGGTGAACCAGTAGTCGATGACGCCCAGGCGCCGCAGCACCCGGCCCTCGATGCCGGTCTCCTCGGCGATCTCCCGGACCGCGGCCTCCTCGGGCGTCTCGTCGCCCTCCAGGTGACCCTTCGGCAGGCACCACTCGAGCCGTCCCGCGCGGTTGCGGCGGGCGATGACCGCGGCGTGGTGCACGCCGCCCTGCAGGCTGACCACCAGCCCGCCGGCGGACGTCTCGTCCACCACGGGCAGCGGCGGCGTGGCGGGCCGGGTGGCGAGCGGGTCGATCCGCAACGCGTGCCCGCCCGGCGGTGAAGGCACGCCGGGCGGGCGCGGCTTCGGTGCGGGGCTGGACATGCGGCCACTGTAACGACAGGCACGTGCCCCGCCCGGCGTGACCCGCGACCGCACCGGCCCGGTCGCGCCGGGGGTGCCGCGGCCGGCGTCTGGCACGCTTGGGCGTCGTGCCACCGACCGCGGACCACCCCGACGCCGACGCAGCCGCCGCTGCCGGCGCCGCCTCTGCCCCCGCCTCCACGCCCACCGACCGGCCCACCGACCGGCCGACCGACCGGCCGACCGACGAGGTGGCGGAGGCCGCCGACCCGCCCGCGCTCGCGGCCCTGCGCCGCCGTGCGCTGGGGGTCCTCACCGAGCTCGCCCCCGCGGCGCTGGAGCTCGGCGAGCTGTTCCGCGCCGCCGGGCACGAGCTCGCGCTGGTCGGTGGCCCGGTGCGCGACGCGTTCCTGGGGCGGGTCAGCGCCGACCTGGACTTCGCCACCTCGGCGACGCCGGACGAGTCCGAGCGGCTGCTCGCCCGCTGGGGCGACGCCCACTGGGACATCGGCCGGGCCTTCGGGACGATCGGCGCCATGCGGCGGGAGGGCCGGGGCGGCGCGGAGGTCGTCGTCGAGGTCACCACCTACCGCACCGACGCGTACGACCCGACGTCACGCAAGCCGGAGGTCGTCTTCGGCGACTCCCTGGAGGGGGACCTGTCCCGCCGGGACTTCACCGTCAACGCGATGGCGGTGCGGCTGCCGGACCTGGTGTTTGTCGACCCCTTCGACGGGCTGGCGGACCTGGCCGGCCGGACCCTGCGGACGCCGGTCACCGCCCGCCAGTCGTTCGACGACGACCCGTTGCGGATGATGCGCGCGGCACGCTTCGCGGGCCAGCTGGGCTTCGCCGTGGACGCCGAGGCGCGGGCGGCGATCGAGGAGATGCACGAGCGCATCAGGATCGTCTCCGCGGAGCGCGTGCGGGACGAGCTCGTCAAGCTGCTGCTGGCGCCGGCCCCGCGTCCGGGCATCCGGGTGCTCGTGGAGACCGGTCTCGCCGACCACGTGCTCCCCGAGCTGCCGGCGCTGCGGCTCGAGATCGACGAGCACCACCGGCACAAGGACGTGTACGAGCACTCGCTGACCGTGCTCGACCAGGCGATCGCGCTGGAGACCGGGTCCGACGGGCCGGTGCCCGCCCCGGACCTCGTGCTGCGGCTGGCGGCCCTGCTGCACGACATCGGCAAGCCGGCGACCCGCCGGTTCGAGGCGGGCGGCGGCGTCAGCTTCCACCACCACGAGGTGGTCGGCGCCAAGCTCGCCGCGCGCCGCCTCAAGGCCCTGCGCTTCGACAAGGACACGGTCCAGGCGGTGTCCCGGCTGACCGAGCTGCACCTGCGGTTCCACGGGTACGGCGAGGGTGCGTGGACCGACTCGGCCGTGCGCCGCTACGTCACCGACGCCGGGCCGCTGCTGGAGCGGCTGCACCGGCTGACCCGGTCGGACTGCACGACCCGCAACCGTCGCAAGGCGCAGCGGCTGTCCGGTGCGTACGACGACCTGGAGGCGCGGATCGCCGTCTTGCGCGAGCAGGAGGAGCTGGCGGCGATCCGCCCCGACCTGGACGGCCAGCAGATCATGGCGATCCTGGGGGTCTCCCCGGGCCCGCTGGTCGGTCGCGCGTACAAGCACCTGCTCGAGGTCCGTCTCGACCGGGGCCCGCTCGACGAGGACGCCGCCCGGGAGGCGCTGCTCGCCTGGTGGGCCGACCAGCCCGAGGCCGACGGGACCCGGTGAGCCGTCCGCGATGAGGATCTGGTCGCTGCACCCGCAGTACCTCGACCGTCAGGGGCTGGCGGCCGGGTGGCGCGAGGGTCTGCTCGCGCAGAAGGTCCTCACCGGGACGACGAAGGGGTACCGCAACCACCCACAGCTGCGACGGTTCCGCGCCGCGGGCGACGGGGCCGCGATGGGGATCGACGCCGGCACGCCGGGCGACGACGGCAGCCTCGGCACGGGCTCCGGGGCGCACGTCGCGCCGGCGCCCGGTCTGCAGCCGGGCCACCACGCGCCCGGGACGACGGTCGACGTCGTCCCCGACGTCGGGGCCGGTGCGGCGATCTCCACCTACCTGCACGCGCTGGTGGACGAGGCGATGCGGCGCGGGTACCGGTTCGACCGCGCGCTGGTCCTCGGCCGGCGTGTGCACGAGCTGCGGCTCGAGGTCACCGACACCCAGGTTGCCTACGAGTGGGAGCACCTGCGGGCCAAGCTCGCCGTGCGCAGCCCCGACGTGTTCGCCCGGTGGCGCGACGTCGTCGTCGCCGAGCCGCACCCCATGTTCCGGGTCGTGCCCGGGCCGCTCGCGGAGTGGGAGATCGTGACCGTCAGCGACGAGCCGGGAGCGGACCCGGCGCCGCCGGCGACCTGAGCGCCCCGTCGCGCCGCGATCCGGCCCGGTAGACCGCGGCCGTGGCGACGTAGGCGACGGCGAGGCCGGTGAACACCGCAGGGGAGTGCCCGGTGTCGGGCAGGGCGAGCGCCGCCAGCGCGGCCGCGCCCACGAAGGCGGCGTTGTAGAGCACGTCGTAGAGCGCGAAGGCCCGGCCCCGGAAGGCGTCCGCGGTGTCGCGCTGGACGATCGTGTCGATCGCGATCTTCGACCCCTGCACCGCGAGCCCGAGCAGTCCGGCGCCGGTCAGCACCGACGGCAGGGTGACGCTCACGGCCAGCAGCCCCTGGCTGACCGCGGCGAGCAGCAGCGACAGCACGATCCACGTGTGGGGTCCGGTGCGCGGCGCGAGGACCGGGGTCAGCACGACGGCGACCGCGGATCCCGCCGCCAGCACCCCGAGGATCAGGCCGAACGCGGCGAGCCCGTCCTGGCCGGGGGCGGCGAGCAGGTTGCGCGACATGAGGATCCCGGCGATGAAGACGACGCCGTAGAGAAAGCGGTGCACCGCCATCACCCCGAGCGCGCGCGCCGGGGTCCGGCGCTCGGCCAGGTGCCGCGCGCCCTGCACGAGGCCGCGGGCCAGGTCGCGCACCTCACGCCGCAGGGCGGTGCCGTCGGCCGGAGCGTCCGGGCCCAGGAGCCCGCGCGGCATCCGGGAGGCCAGCGCCGACGCGGCGGCGAACAGGACCGCCGCACCGAGCAGGACGGTGGCGTCCTTGGACCGCCCGGGCTCGAGCAGCAGCCCGACGGCGAGCCCGCCGCCGCCGCCCACGAACGCCGCACCGGCGCCGAGGGTCGGGGTCAGCGAGTTGGCGGTGAGCAGCAGCGGCCCCTCGACCACCCGCGGCAGTCCTGCGGACAGCGCCGACAGCAGGAAGCGGTTGACGGAGAGGTTGACCAGCGCCAGGACGTACACGGCGGGGCCCACGCCGTCGACCACGAGCAGCACCGCGAGGACCACGGTGATCGCGACCCGGACAAGGTTGCCCAGGAGGAGGACCTGCCGCCGGCGCCAGCGGTCCAGCAGCACCCCGGCCCACGGACCGACGACGGTGAACGGCAGCAGCAGCACGGCGAACGCGGTGGCGACCCCGGTCGCGGTGCCGGCGCTCTCGGGGGAGAAGAAGAACAGGGTCGCGAGCCCGACCTGGAACATCCCGTCGCCCGCCTGGCTGGTGAGCCGGACGGCGAACAGCCGCCGGAAGTCCTTCAGGCCCAGCAGCCGGCGGAGCTCGGCGATGACGCGCACGCCCCGAGGCTACCGGCGGGTGCCCGGGCCGGGTCCCACCCGCCCGGGTCGCCCACCCGCGCCGAGCCCGACGTCCCGCGCCGAGCGGGACGTCCACGCCCAGCGCGTTTCCCCGCCGAGTGCGACGTCCCGGACCTCCGGCGACACCGGATCGGTCCACGACGTCGCACTCGGCTGGGCGGGTGGTGAGGCGGGGGGGTGACGCGGGCCGGGCGGGGAGGCGGGGCGGGCGGTGAGTGGTGAAGGGTGAGGGCCCCGGGGCGAGCACCCGGGGCCCTCGACAGCGTGTGGCTACCGCTCGTTGGTCCCGGCGATGAAGGCCTCCAGCTGCGCCCGACCCGCGGTGTCCTCCATCTGCACCGGCGGCGACTTCATGAAGTACGTCGAGGCGGAGATGATCGGGCCGCCGACGCCGCGGTCCTTGGCGATCTTCGCGGCCCGGACGGCGTCGATGATGATGCCGGCCGAGTTGGGGGAGTCCCAGACCTCGAGCTTGTACTCCAGGTTCAGCGGGACCTCGCCGAACGCGCGGCCCTCGAGGCGCACGTAGGCCCACTTGCGGTCGTCGAGCCAGGCCACGTAGTCCGACGGGCCGATGTGGACGTTGCGGTCCTCCTTCTTGCCGGCCAGCGGACCCTCGTCGATGTTCGAGGTGACGGCCTGCGTCTTGGAGAGCTTCTTGGACTCCAGGCGCTCGCGCTCGAGCATGTTCTTGAAGTCCATGTTGCCGCCGACGTTGAGCTGGTACGTGCGGTCCAGCACCACGCCGCGGTCCTCGAAGAGCTTGGCGAGCACGCGGTGCGTGATGGTGGCACCGACCTGCGACTTGATGTCGTCGCCGACGATCGGCACACCGGCGGCCTCGAACTTCGCGGCCCACTCCGGGTCGGACGCGATGAACACGGGCAGCGCGTTGACGAACGCCACGCCGGCGTCGATGGCGCACTGCGCGTAGAACTTCGCGGCGTCCTCCGAGCCGACCGGCAGGTAGCAGACCAGGACGTCGACCTGTGCCTCGCGCAGCACCTGGACGACGTCGACCGGCTCGGCCTCGGACTCCTCGATGGTCAGTGCGTAGTACTTGCCGATGCCGTCCAGCGTCGGGCCGCGCTGCACCGTCACGCCCAGCGGCGGGACGTCGGCGATCTTGATCGTGTTGTTCTCGCTGGCGTTGATGGCCTCGGAGAGGTCGAAGCCGACCTTCTTCGCGTCGACGTCGAACGCCGCGACGAACTCGAGGTCCGAGACGTGGTAGTCGCCGAACTTCACGTGCATGAGTCCCGGGACGCGGCCGGCCGGGTCGGCGTCCGCGTAGAAGTGCACTCCCTGGACCAGCGACGAGGCGCAGTTGCCGACGCCGACGACGGCGACGCGGATGGAGGTCATCCTCGCTCCTTCATTTCTCAGTGCCGGGACGCGTGGCGTCCCCGGCGGGATCGGCGTCGGCCGGGTGGCCGCTGCCGGTGGGCCGAGAGCGACGGGCGCCGCGCTCGTTGTCGATGAGGCCGTCGAGCCACCGGACCTCGCGCTCGACCTGCTCCAGGCCGTGGCGCTGCAGCTCGAGGGTGTACTCGTCCATGCGCTCGCGGGTCCGCTGGAACGACTGACGGATCGTCTCCAGCCGCTCCGTGAGCCGGGTGCGCCGACCCTCCAGGATCCGCAGCCGCGTCGCCGGGTCGGTCTGCGCGAAGAACGCGAACCGGACGCCGAAGTTCTCGTCCTCCCAGGCCGCCGGGCCGGACGACGCCAGGATCTGCTGGAACCGTTCCTTGCCGTCGGGGGTCAGCCGGTAGACGATCCGGGCCCGCTTGCCCGACAGGCCGTGCGGCGGAGCGGCGGGGGACTCGGTCCCGGTGATCCACCCGCTCGCCACCAGCCCCTTGAGGCACGGGTACAGCGATCCGTACGACAGCGCGCGGAACGACCCGAGCACGAGGTTGAGCCGCTTGCGCAGCTCGTAGCCGTGCATCGGGGACCGGTCCAGGAGGCCGAGAATCGCCGCCTCGAGGACGTCGGACCGTGCGCGCATCGACCCCGCCCTCCGCCCGCTCGGTCGCTCGTCCGCCGGGTGTGCCCGCGATCGGAGGCGATTCGATGTATCGACCTGATACATCGGGAGGTTAGGTCCGCGGGAGGTGACGGGGCAAGACGCCGCTCCGGGGCGCGGTGGGGCGGCGACGTGGGGATGGTGTGAAGGCCCCCGGGTGGTCCGGTCCCGCCCCCCGGCGGCACCGGACGGTCCCGCATACTGAGGCGGCACGGGTCGACGCGCGCACGTCGCCGCGGCCCCACTCGAGCAGGTCGGCGAAGGGCAGCACGTGGCAGGCGGAGACTCCGGGGGTCGTGGATCGGCACCCCGTGGACGCGTTCGGCGCACCTCGGTGAAGGAGCGCCAGCGAACGGTCGGTCGGCGCCAGGTGCTCGGCTACCCGCAGTGGCGGCGCACCGGGATCCGGCGGTGGCTGCCGTCGTGGCGGCTGGTCCTCGGCTCGCTGCTGACGCTCGGGTTCCTCGGGATCGGGGCGGTGGCGGTCGCCTACGCCATGACGACCATCCCCGAGCCGGACGAGTTCACCCAGGCGCAGACGACGACCGTCTACTACGCCGACGGCGCCACGGTCATGGGGACCTTCGCGACGCAGACGCGCGAGATCGTCGACATCGCCACGCTGCCGGAGCACGTCGGGCACGCCGTCGTCGCCTCCGAGGACCGCACGTTCTACGAGAACGCCGGGATCTCCCCGACCGGCATGACGCGCGCCCTGATCAACAACCTGCGCGGGGGCGCCACCCAGGGCGGGTCGACGATCACCCAGCAGTACGCCGAGCGGTACTACGCCGGCCAGACGACGACGGACTACGTGGGCAAGGCCAAGGAGGCCCTGCTCGCGGTGAAGATCGGCCAGAGCGAGGACAAGGAGGAGGTGCTGGGGAACTACCTCAACACCATCTACCTGGGCCGCGGCACCTACGGCATCCAGGCCGCCTCGCAGGCCTACTTCGGGGTGAACGCGGCGGACCTGACGGTCTCCCAGGCGGCGATGATCGCCGGCATCATCCCGTCGCCGTCGAACTGGGACCCGCTGGTGGACCCCGAGCGGGCCGAGCAGCGCTGGAACCGGGTCCTGGACCTGATGGTCGAGGACGGGTGGATCACCGAGGCGGACCGCGCCGCGCAGGTCTTCCCCGAGACGATCCCGCTGAGCACCGGCCAGACGTACGCCGGCCCGCAGGGCTACCTGCTCGACATGGTCCGGCGCGAGCTGCGCGACCGGGCGTCGTTCACGGACGAGCAGATCGACACCGCGGGCCTGTCCGTGGTGACCACCATCGAGAAGCCGCTGCAGGACGCCGCCGTCACCTCGGCGGCCGCGCTCATGGACGGCACCCTCGCCGGCGAGGCGCCCGCACCCAACCTGCGTGCCAGCATCGTCTCGGTCGACCCGGCCGACGGCGCGATCGTCGCGCTGTACGGCGGCCCCGACTTCATCTCCCAGTCGTTCAACTCCGCGACCCAGGGCGAGGCGCAGGGCGGCTCGACGTTCAAGCCGTTCACGCTGGTCGGCGCGCTGGAGAACGGGATCCCGCTGACCAAGCGCTACCCCGGCTTCAGCCCGATGCCGCTGCCCGGGTGGGAGCGCCCGGGCCTGCGCAACTTCGGCAACCAGAGCTTCGGCAGCATCGACCTCGTGCAGGCGACCGAGGACTCGGTCAACACGGTGTACGCCCAGCTCAACATCGAGATCGGGCCGGAGAAGACGGCCCAGGTCGCCCAGCGTGCCGGCATCACGACCCCGGTCGAGGTCAACGCCGCGAACGTCCTGGGGTCCTCGACGGTGCACCCGCTCGACATGGCGTCGGCGTACGCCACCTTCGCCGCACAGGGGTTCCACTCAACGCCGTTCATCGTGCGCCAGGCGACCTACATCATCGACGACAGCGTCGCCTACCAGGGCGCCGGGGCCCGGGAGCAGGTCTTCAGCCCGGAGGTCGTCGCCGACGCGACCTACGCGATGACCCGGGTGGTCACCAGCGGGTCGGGGTCGCGCTGGGTCGGCCCGCTCGACCGACCCATCGCCGGCAAGACCGGGACGTCGAACGAGAACCGGTCGGCGTGGTTCGTCGGCTTCACGCCCCGCATCTCCACCGCCGTGGGCTTCTACCAGCCGCCGGCGGACGGGACGCCGGGGCAGGAGACCATCACCCCGTTCGGGCGCGGCGTCCGCGAGGTCACCGGCGGCACCTGGCCGTCGGCGCTGTGGGCGCAGTACATGGAGCAGGTCTTCGCGGTGGAGAAGTACGCCCCCGCGGACGAGTTCCCCGAGCGTGCGAACGTCAACCGCCGGAGCGCGACGTCGACCCCCACGCCGACGGCGACCCCGACGCCGACGCCCACCCCCACCGAGACGGCGCCCCCGCAGCCCCAGACGATCGCCGTCCCCGGTGGGCTGGCCGGGCGCACGCGGGCCGACGCCGAGGCCGCGCTGGTCAACGCCGGCCTGACCGCGAACGTGACCGAGCAGCCGTCGGACACGGTCCCGGCCGGCCGGGTCATCAGCGCCGACCCGGCGGGCGAGGTCCCGGCGGGGACCGCGGTGACGCTGGTCGTCTCGTCCGGCCCCGCGGCGCCCCCCGCGACGCCGACGCCGGCCGCGACGACGGGTGCGGCGGCGCCCGCGGTCCCGCCGCCCGGTTGATCGTCGCCGACCGGCCGCCCGGCCGGGAGACCGGGTCGAGGCGCGCACGGGTGTGATCCACCACCCACCCCGCGCGGTCCGGACCGTCGCCGCGACCGGGTATCGTGGTCGGTTGCTGTGCCCGCATCGGTCGGAGTCGCCATCGACGCCGTCCGCGGGCACCGCGACGCAACAGCCCTCCTGCCACGGAGAGACCGTGGCCGCACTAGTCCACAGGAGGTGGGTCCCCACATGCGTCAGTACGAGATCATGATCATCCTCGACCCCGAGATCGAGGAGCGCACCGTCGCCCCCTCGCTCGACAAGTACCTGTCGGTCGTCAAGACCGACGGCGGCACCGTCGACAAGGTCGACATCTGGGGTCGTCGCCGTCTGGCCTACGACATCCAGAAGAAGTCCGAGGGCATCTACGCCGTCATCGACTTCCACGCGGAGCCGGCCACGGCCAAGGAACTCGACCGTCAGCTGGGCCTGAACGAGGCCGTGCTGCGGACCAAGGTCCTGCGCACCGACGCCTGAGCGTCGTCCCGATCCGACACAACCACGTTCACAGGGAGCTGGCATGGCTGGTGAGACCGTCATCACGGTGATCGGGAACCTGACCGGGGACCCGGAGCTGCGCTTCACCCCGTCGGGTGCCGCCGTCGCCAACTTCACCGTGGCCTCGACGCCGCGGACGTTCGACCGCCAGAGCAACGAGTTCAAGGACGGCGACACGCTGTTCATGCGCTGCTCGATCTGGCGCGAGGCTGCCGAGAACGTGGCGGAGTCGCTCACCAAGGGCACCCGGGTGATCGTCACCGGTCGCCTCGTCCAGCGGTCCTACGAGACCCGTGAGGGCGAGAAGCGCACCGTGGTCGAGCTCCAGGTCGACGAGGTCGGCCCGTCGCTGCGCTACGCCAGCGCCAAGGTCACGCGCACGCAGCGCGGCGGCGGCGGTGGTGGCGGCTTCGGCGGCGGTGGTGGCGGTGGCGGATTCGGCGGCGGGTCGTCGTCCGGTCCGGCCGACGACCCGTGGGCCACGCCGGCCCAGGGCGGGTCGTCCGGCGGGTACTCCGACGAGCCGCCGTTCTGATCGGCACCTCGCCTCACCGCTGACGCACCCGCTCGGGCAGCCCAGCACCACTCATCACCCATCCCGGGGCATGGCACCGCCCCGGGCTCCAGGACTTCATCACGAGGAGCACCGCGATGGCCAAGGCCGTTGTCCGCAAGCCCAAGAAGAAGCAGAACCCGCTCAAGGCGGCGAAGATCGACGTCGTCGACTACAAGGACACCGCGCTGCTGCGCAAGTTCGTGTCCGACCGGGGCAAGATCCGTGCGCGCCGGGTGACCGGCGTGTCCGTGCAGGAGCAGCGCGCGATCGCGCGTGCCGTCAAGAACGCGCGCGAGGTGGCACTCCTGCCGTACTCGTCGTCGGCTCGCTGAGAGGGAGGTCGACCATGGCAAAGCTCATCCTGACCCACGAGGTCACCGGCCTCGGCACCCCCGGGGACGTCGTCGAGGTGAAGGACGGGTACGCCCGTAACTTCCTCGTCCCGCGCGGCCTGGCCACGACGTGGTCCAAGGGCGCCGAGAAGCAGGTCACCTCGATCCGCAAGGCCCGCAAGGCCCGCGAGATCGCGACCCTCGACGAGGCGAAGGCGATCCGCGACGCGCTGCAGTCCAAGCCCGTCGTCGTCCGCGCGAAGTCCGGCGAGGCCGGCCGCCTGTTCGGCGCGATCACGACCACCGAGATCGCCGACGCCGTCAAGGCCGCCGGTGCTCCTGAGGTCGACAAGCGCAAGGTCGAGGTCGGTCAGCCGATCAAGGCCCTCGGCGACTACACGGTGCAGGTCCGCCTGCACCCCGAGGTCACCGCGCGCATCGACGTCAAGGTCGTCTCGCTCTGAGGTCCACGTGACCGCGGCACGACACGCCTGAGAAGGACCCGGTCCCCGGTGGGGGCCGGGTCCTTCCGCGTCCCGGGCCGGGCGGTCGACCGGGCACGCGGGGGCGCGGCGGACCTGGCCCCCGCCCGGGACTCAGTCGGACGCGCGATCCTCGGCCAGGACGCCGCAGGACGCGCCGATCCAGCGGGCGTCGCGCCGGTACAGGTCGACGTGGCCGCGCAGCCGGTCGTCGTCGTCCGCGGTGGCGCGTGCCAGCGTCCAGGCCGCGAGGTCCTCCAGCCGGACGACGGCGCCCCGGAGCACCTCTGGGGGCGCCAGGTCGTGGCCGAGGGCGTCGCACAGCACGCGCAGACGCCGCGCGCGGGCGACGCGGTCGAGGCGGAGGCCGTCGTGGTCCGGGTGGGACAGCGGTACCAGGCGGTAGGCGAGGTACGCGAGGTCCCACACCCGCGGACCAGGAGAGGCTGTGTCCCAGTCGATGATCCCGACGAGCCGCCCGCCGTCGAGCACCATGGTGTCCGGTGCCAGGTCGTTGTGGCAGACGACCTCCGCGGGCTCGTGGCCGCGGGGCTGCCAGACGGCGCCGGACCGGTCGAGCCCGCGCGCCGCGTCGTGCAGCGCTGCGGTCCGGCGAGCGGCGGCGGCCAGCACCTCCTCGGCCCCGACCCGGTCCGGGAGCGGGTACTGCGGCACGACGCCGGGCAGGTGCTCGACGCGGTCGGGGCCTTCTCGTCAGACCCCAGCGGCGCCGGCACCCCGGTGCCGCCGTGGGCGCGCAGGTGCGCCAGCAGCGCTGGACGGTGGGGCTCCACGGCCCGGCGGTGCGGCGGACGGTCGACCCCACCCGCACGGCGCCGCCCATGCCGGCTCCCGGCAGGCGCTGCTCGGGCCCGACCGGTGGTCCCGGCTCCGGCCCGGTCCCGCGGCTTCTCACGCGCCGGTGACCATCCAGCGCGAGCCGCGCGCCCGCAGGCCCGTGGCGACCGCGCGCGCCGCCATGAAGACGCCCGCGAACGCGACCCACAGCCACGCCAGCCCCGTGGTCCCCCCGGTCGTCGCGCCCGCCGTCGCATCCGGCGCCCACACCGCGACCGCCCAGGCCGCGGGCGCGTACGCGACCAGGGTGACCATCCCGGCCGCGGCGAGGTACCGGCCGTCGCCGGCGCCGATGAGCACGCCGTCGAGCACGAAGACCCAGCCCGCGACCGGCATGAACAGGGCCGCGACCAGCAGCCCGGCGGTGGCGGCGGACCGGACCGCGGGGTCGTCGGTGAACGCGGCCGGCAGCGCCCAGGCGGAGGCGGCGACCGCGACCCCCAGGACGACGCCGGTGCCCGTGCCCCACTGCAGCGTGCGGTGCAGCACCGCGCGGGTGGCCGTCACGTCGTCGGCGCCGAGCGAGCGCCCGACGAGCGCCTGCGCGGCGATGGCCAGGGCGTCCAGGGCGAACGCGGTCAGGCCCCAGACCGCCGCGACGACCTGGTGCCCGGCGAGCGCCGCGGGTCCCAGGCCCGTGGCGACCACGGCCGTGAGCAGGATCGCGGCGCGCAGGGAGAGCGTGCGCAGCAGCAGCGGCGCACCGGCCCGCGCGCCCGCCACGACGCCGCCCAGGGCCGGGGCCACCGAGGCACCGGCGCTCACCGCACCGCGGACGACCACGACGGTCAGCACGGCCCCCATCGCGAGCTGGGTGAGGGCCGTCCCCAGTCCCGACCCGGCGATGCCCAGGCCGGCGCCCAGCACGAGCGCGACGTTGAGGACGGCGTTGACGACGGCGCCGCCGGCCGCCGTCCACAGGGGGGTGCGGGTGTCCTGCAGGCCGCGCAGCGCGCCGGTGGCCGCGAGGACGAGCAGCATGCCGGGCAGCCCGGGGGCCGACCAGCGCAGGTAGGCGACGGCCTGGCCGGTGACGTCGCCCCGCGCGCCCAGGGCGGTCACCACCCACGGGGCGGTGAGCACGAGGGCCACGGCCAGGACGGTCCCCAGGCCGGCAGCCAGCCACATGCCGTCCACGCCGAGGGTGAGCGCGCCGCGGACGTCCCCGGCACCCAGCCGCCGCGCCACCGCCGCGGTGGTGGCGTAGGCGAGGAAGACGCACAGCCCCACGACGGTGAGCAGCACGGTCGACGCCAGCGCGAGCCCGGCCAGCGGCGCCGTCCCCAGCCGGCCGACGACGGCCGAGTCGACCAGCACGAACAGCGGCTCCGCGACGAGGGCACCGAGCGCCGGGACGGCCAGGGCGAGGATGCGGCGATCGAGTGCGCGGTCGGGGCGTCCACGCCTTGGATCGTCCGCCACACTTTCTCCCGTCCACAGCGTGTGTCCTGCGTCTGCGCCGCTCAGGTGCGCTGTCCGACGGCGCCGTCCACCTTATCCACAGCGCTGTCCACCGCCTGTGCACACAGGCCGCGCGGGGCGTCCACAGCCGGTCCCCAAGCCGGTCAACAGGGCCGTTTGGTGGCCGTCCGCGCACCCCATAGCCTCGCCGAGGCGCGGGGCCGGGGGGCCGGGTCGCGGCGGCACCAGCATGTGGGTGCCCGCCGGTAGAACGTCTGCACGACCCGAACCCGAAGGCTGGAGTGGCATGTCGATCGACGAGCTGGAGCAGGGATACCGGCCGGCGGCCAACGCCGGTGGGTTCGACCGGACCCCTCCGCAGGACGTCGCGGCCGAGCAGAGCGTGCTCGGCGGCATGATGATCTCCAAGGACGCGATCGCGGACGTCGTCGAGCAGCTGCGCGGCACGGACTTCTACCGGCCGGCGCACGAGGTGATCTACGACGCGATCCTCGACCTCTACGGGCGCGGCGAGCCCGCCGACGCGGTGACCGTCTCCGCCGAGCTCGTCAAGCGCGGCGAGATGGGCCGGGTGGGCGGCGCCCCGTACCTGCACACGCTCATCTCGATGGTGCCGACGGCAGCCAACGCCGGGTACTACGCGCGCATCGTGCGCGAGCGGGCCGTGCTGCGCCGGCTCGTGGAGGCCGGGACGCGGATCGTCCAGCTCGGGTACGCGACCGACGGCGGCGACGTCGACGACATCGTCAACAACGCCCAGGCGGAGGTCTACGCGGTCACCGAGCGCCGGACCGCGGAGGACTACCTGCGCCTGGGCGAGGTCATCGGCGGGACCGTCGACGAGATCGAGGCGGCCGGCAACCGCGGCGAGGGCATGATCGGGGTGCCTACGGGCTTCGCCGACCTGGACCGCCTGACGAACGGCCTGCACCCGGGGCAGATGATCGTCCTGGCCGCGCGCCCCGCCATCGGCAAGTCGACGCTCGGCCTGGACATCGCGCGCTCGGCGTCCATCAAGCACGGCCAGACCAGCGTCGTGTTCTCCCTGGAGATGAGCCGCAACGAGATCACGATGCGCCTGCTGTCCGCCGAGGCCCGCATCCACCTGCAGAAGATGCGCAACGGCTCCATGGGCGAGGACGACTGGCAGAAGCTGGCCGGGACGATGGGCAAGATCTCCGAGGCGCCGCTGTTCATCGACGACTCGCCCAACATGTCGCTGATGGAGATCCGCGCCAAGTGCCGGCGGCTCAAGCAGAAGCACGACCTCAAGCTCGTGGTCATCGACTACCTGCAGCTGATGTCCTCGGGCAAGCGGGTCGAGTCCCGCCAGCAGGAGGTCTCGGAGTTCTCCCGTGCCCTCAAGCTGCTCGCCAAGGAGCTCGAGGTCCCCGTCATCGCGATCAGCCAGCTGAACCGTGGCCCCGAGCAGCGCACCGACAAGCGGCCCGCGATGAGCGACCTGCGCGAGTCCGGGTCCATCGAGCAGGACGCCGACATGGTGATCCTCCTGCACCGCGAGGACGCCTACGAGCGTGAGTCGCCGCGCGCGGGCGAGGCGGACCTCATCGTCGCCAAGCACCGCAACGGCCCCACGGACGTCATCACGGTCGCGTTCCAGGGGCACTACTCGCGCTTCGTCGACATGGCGAGCTGACCAGCCCGGACGAGTCGTCTCACGCGGCGCCGGCGGCTGCCGATGAGCACGGCGACCCGGCGGACGCGCCGGAGCCCGACGGACCCCGGGGAGGGACGACGATGAGCAGCGGCCTGCGTGCGCCGACCCCTGCGTCCCGCGGCGCGCTCGTCCCGGTGAGCGAGTTCGGCACGTTCGACGCCCTGGCCGAGGACGCCTACGCCCTGTACATCGACGGGTTCTCCGAGCGCGCCCTGCACCTGTGCCGCACCTGGCTCACGCTCAGCCGCGCTGCCGACGACGTCGTGACGACCCGCTACCTGCAGTACATCGCCGCCATCGCCCTGCAGGACCTCGGCCGCCACGCCGAGGCCGTCGACCAGGCGACCGAGCTGACCACCGACCTCGGCGACGACCCGGACCCGGTGTGGCGCGCCAAGGCGCTGTCGGTCGTGGCGGAGTCGTGCGCCCGCCTCGGTGAGCACGGTCGCGCCATCGCGGCGATGGCGGAGGCCGACTGGCTCGTGACGGCGATGCCCTCCGGCTCCTACGGACGCCTGTCGGCGACCATGGGCGTCGCCCTGGCGATGCGCTCGCTGAACCTGCTCGAGCAGGCCGACGTCCTGCTGCTCGACCTCCAGGGGACCGGGCCGGCCGAGGTGAACGTCCTGCTCTGCCTGGAGTGGGGGCTGCTCAGCGCCTACTGGGGGACCGCCCTGCAGGTCATCGACCGCGAGCGCGAGGCCGCGGTCCACTTCGCGCTGGCGGCGCAGCGCGCCGTGCGCACCCGCCGGATGGCCGCCGACGAGGGGCTCGAGCAGATGGTGGCCCGCGCCGAGGTCCTCGAGGCGTACGCGACGATGAACCTGGGGCTGCTCGACCTCGCCGCCGCCCGTGCCCGGGCCGCCTCGGAGCGGTTCAGCGCGCGCCTGGAGCTCGTCGAGACCTACCTGATGCACCTCGTGCTCGGTCGCGCGGCCGTGGCCGCCGGGCGCCTGGACGAGGCCCGCCACCTGCTCGCCGCCGTGGAGACCCGCGCGACCCAGGCCGGACGTGAGGTGTGGTCGGTCGCCGCCACGGCGGCGCTCGCCGACGTCCACCAGCTGGTCGCCGGCCCGCACGAGGGGCTCGAGCTGTGGCGCGCGGTGGCGCGGACGGCGCTCGACCGCAGCTGGTCCGAGCGCGAGGGACGCTTCGCCGCCCTGCGTGACCGCAACCACCTGCGCGAGCTCGCCGACCGGACGGACCGGATGGGCCGAGCCGTCGTGGAGGACCCCCTCACGGGCCTGGGCAACCGGCGCGTGCTCGACGGTCCCACGGGGGGCACCGCCGAGCTGGTGGCCGCGGTGTTCATCGACGTCGACGACTTCAAGCACGTCAACGACGACTTCTCGCACGCGGTCGGTGACCGGGTGCTGCGCGAGGTCGCCGGGATCCTGCGGCACGTGTCACGGGTGGACGACCAGCTCATCCGGTTCGGCGGGGACGAGTTCCTGGTCCTGTGCCGCGGGAGCGTCGAGGGTGCCGCGGAGCTCGCGCACCGCGTCCACCGCACGGTACGGGGTCACTCGTGGGGTCGGGTGGCGCCGGGCCTGTCGGTCACGGTGTCCGTGGGCGTCGGCCTGCTCGACGGCACCTCGAGCGTCTCCCTGCTCGCGGCCGACGGCGCCCTGCTGTCGGCCAAGCGTGCGGGGCGCGACCGGGTCGTCGTCGACGTCGTCTGATCGCCCGGGTCGTCGGCGGGTCGTCGGCGGCCCCGCGCTACCCCTCGCCCGGCGCCCGGAACTCGGGTGCGAGCTCACCGGCTCCCGGGTCCTGGGTGCCGTCGGGCGGCAGCGGGGCGCCGTCCTCGACCGCCAGCACGTAGCCCTGCGTCTGCTCCGGCGGTGCGCCTGCTGCGTCGTCGGGCAGGACGGTGTCCGGGTCGAGCGTGTGCTGCGGGACCTCCGCCTCGGCGGGGCTGCCCAGCGGGGCCAGGTCCTCGGGTGCGTCGCTCATGTCGGTCCTCTCCCGGTCTCGTGGTCGGCGGGTCAGTGGGTCGTCGGTGGTCGGGTGGTCGTCCGCGGCGGGGGCGTCGTGGGTCGAGCCGGCTGCAGCCGGCTCATCGTGGGCCGACGCCGGCCGGGGCGCACGCGGGGGCTGCCGGCCACCCCACGTCGTCGGTCGTGCGGCGTCCGTCCCCGGGTATCGCCGGCGTGCCGTGCCGTCGCAGCCGTGGCGGCCGTCGTCGGCCCGTTCGCCCCCTCCACGCCCGTCGGCCTCGCCCGGTCGGGCGACACCGCCTCCGCCTGGCGCGGGACATGGGTGGGACAGGGCACGCTTGCCCAGGGTCCGCGGCTGGCGCGGGACGTGGACGAGGCTGGGCAGGCTCGCCCGGAGTCTGCGGTGGGCGCGAGGCGTGGACGGGACAGGGCAGGCTTGCCCGGGGTCCGCGGTGGGTGCGGGACGTGAGGGGGACGCAGGGGATGAGGCCGGTGGCACAGCGGACGACGTGCACGGGGACGGACGGGGCGCCAGGACCGCGACGCCGGACGCCTCGGACCGGCGCGACCGCTCGCACGACCGCCGGCACGATCGTGGGCACCGCGGTCGGGACTACCGTCGCCGGCACCTCCGCCGCCGGTACCTCCGGCGGGACCACTGTCGCCGGCACCTCCGTCGGCGCGCCCTCCGCCGGCGCGACCCGGGGCGCCCGGCCGGTGGCGTGGCTGACGCTGTCGGCGCTGGCCCTGGGCACGCTCGTCGCCTGCACCCCTGACCGTCCGACCCCGGACGCGACCGCCGAGGCCCTCGCGGACGGGCTGGCCGCCTTCGACCTGGGCGACGTCCCGCTCGAGGGCGTTACCGGCGACGACGCGACCGCACAGGTCACCGCCGCGGTCGCGGGGCTGGACCCCTGGCACCCGACCGTGGAGGTCGCCGAGATCGCCGTCGCCGAGGACGGCCTCAGCGCGACCGCGGACCTCGACGTCACCTGGGACGTCGACCCGACCGACAAGGACTGGACCTACACGACCCAGGCGCCGCTGGAGTACGTCGAGCCGGAGGACGGGGACGGACGCTGGCAGGTGCGCTGGTCACCAGCCCTGCTCGCGCCCGGACTCGCCGAGGGGGAGCTCCTCACCGTCCAGCGGACGCCCGCCGAGCGGGGTGTCGTCCTCGGGGCCGGTGGGGAGCCGATCGTGCAGCCCCGCCCGGTCCTGCGCCTGGGCGTCGACAAGACGAAGGTCGACCCGGCCGGCCAGGACGCGTCCGCGCGGGCCTTGGCCGCGATCGCCGGGATCGACCCCGAGGCGTTCGCCGGTCGCGTCGCCGCCGCCGGGCCGAAGGCCTTCGTCGAGGCGATCGTCGTGCGGGACGTGCCGCCGTTCGACGTCGACGTCGAGGCCGCGCGCGGCGTGCCCGGGGTGGGCGTGCTCTCCGACGAGATCCCGCTCGCGCCGACCCGGCAGTTCGCCCGCTCCGTGCTGGGGACCGTGGGCGAGGCGACCGCCGAGATCGTCGAGGCGTCCGAGGGAGCCGTCGCCGCGGGCGACCAGGCGGGGCTCTCCGGGCTGCAGCAGCAGTACGACGCGCTGCTGCGGGGCACGCCGGGGCTGACGATCGCCACGACCGGCGCCCCCGGCGGCGGGACGCGTGACCTGTTCCGCACCGAGGTGGTCCCCGGCACGCCGCTGCAGACGACGCTGGACGTCCGGCTGCAGCAGCTGGCCGAGTCGACCCTGGCCGGCGTCGGTCCGGCCAGCGCGATCGTCGCCGTGCGTCCCTCGAGCGGCGAGGTGCTGGCCGTGGCCAGCGGCCCGGGCGGTGAGGGGTACTCCACCGCGACCCTGGGGAAGTATCCGCCGGGGTCGACCTTCAAGGTGGCGACGTCGCTGGCGCTCGTGCGGGCCGGGATGACGCCGCAGAGCCCGATCGCGTGCCCGCCGACCGTCGGGGCCGACGGGCGGACGTTCCAGAACTACCCCGGCTACCCGGCCGACCAGCTGGGTGACATCACGCTGCAGCGGGCGATCGCCTGGTCGTGCAACACCGCGATGATCGGGGCGCGCGAGACGGTGGGGCAGGCGGCGCTCGCGGACGCCGCGGGCTCGCTCGGGCTCGGTCAGAGCGACGACGTCGGGTTCCCCGCCTTCCTGGGATCCGTGCCGGCCGAGGCCGAGGGCACCGACCACGCCGCCTCGATGATCGGGCAGGGCCGCATCGAGGCGTCGCCGCTGGCGATGGCGGTCATGGCCGCGTCGGTCGCCGCCGGACGGACCGTGCGCCCCGTGCTCGTCGTCACCGGGGACCACGTGCCCGGCGCGACGACCGGGGCGCGCGTCCCCCTCTCGGCCGACGAGGCCGCGACGCTCGCGACCCTCATGCGCGGCGTGGTGACCGAGGGGTCCGCCGGCTTCCTGGCCGACGTCCCCGGCGAGCCGGTCGGCGCCAAGAGCGGCACCGCGCAGTACGGGACGCAGGACCCGCCCCGGAACCACGCGTGGATGATCGCGGTGCAGGGCGACCTCGCGGTGTCGGTCTTCGTGGAGGACGGCGACCTGGGGACCACCACCGCCGGGCCGCTGCTGGACGCGTTCCTCCGCGGTGCGGCCGCCTGACCGCCGGTGCGCCACCGATGCGCCCGTCGGCCGTAGGGTCACGCCGTGAGCAGCCGATGATCCGCCGTGCCCTGGCCCGCGCCTACTGGACCGTGAGCCCGTGGACCCACCGGTCGCAGCCGATCCCCCCGGACGGCACGGGCATCCTCGTCGGCGCCCCGCACACCTCCAACTGGGACTTCGTGCTCATGCTGGCGGTGACGTGGGAGCTCGGCCTGCACAGCCGGTTCCTGGGCAAGCGCTCGCTGTTCGCCGGCCCGATGGGCCCGCTCATGCGCGCGCTCGGCGGCATCCCGGTCGACCGCACCAACCCCGTCGGGCTCGTCGACGAGGTGGTCGCGCGGGTCAGGGCCGGGGAGCGGTTCTACCTCGTCGTGACCCCGGAGGGCACCCGGGGGAAGGCCGAGTACTGGAAGTCCGGGTTCTACCGGATCGCCCGCGACACCGGCCTGCCGATCACCCTCGGCTACGTCGACCGCCGGACGATGACGGCCGGCCTCGGTCCCACGCTTCGGCCCTCCGGGGACGTCGCCGCCGACATGGACCGGATCCGCGCCTTCTACGCCGACAAGTCCGGCATCCACCCGCAGGACGGCACCGAGCCGCGCCTGCGCGAGGAGGGCCAGCACCCGTCGGTGTGACCCGCGGGTGACCGCGGACGCGTCGCGGCCGCCGGGCCACCGGGACATGCTGGACGCCGGACCGACGGGCGGAGGAGCAGGTGGCGAAGAAGGTGGCACGGGCGGCGGTGGCCGCCTCGAGCCGGTGGACGGACCCCGACGGCATCCGCATGCCGGCCGGCGAGGTGCACGCCTGGGAGCGGGGGACCAACCAGACGGTCTGCGGGCTGCCGCTCAGCCGTGCCGAGCTGCAGAGGTTCCCGCACGTGGACTGGCAGGACGTGCAGCCGGCCACGGGCCGGCACGCCGACGAGGTCGGACGGGTGTGCCCGCGCTGCGCGGCGGGGATGGGCGCGCGCCGGGACGAGCGCCCCTGGACGCGCCGGGACCCGCGGCCCTGACGCGCCCGGGTCGTCAGCCGATGCCGAGCCCGTAGCCCACGAGCATGACGATGACGAGCGCCACGACGGCGAAGATGCCGACGTAGACGGCCTTGTTCGCACCCGAGGACGGGAGCTTGGGCTCACGGAAGGTGTTGCCGGAGGTGCTGGCCTCTCCCGGAGGGGTGTCGCCCGGGTTGACGCCGTTGCCCGGCTCCAGACCGGGGGTGTTCTCCGGGTCGGGGTCGGTGGGCAGGTTGCCGGGCTTGTCGCTGGGCTGGCTGGTCATCCGTCCACGCTAACCGCGCACCGGGGGGCCGCAAGCGGTGGCCGGGCACCGGACCGCTCAGGGCGCCGGCAGGTACCGGTCCAGGAACTCGTTGCGGAACTTCCCGCCCGGGTCCATCGACGCGGCGAGCGCAGCGAAGTCGTCCGCGCGCGGGTACTGCGCCCGGACCGCGCCGGGGTCGATCGTGAAGACCTTGCCCCAGTGCGGCCGCGGCCCGAACGGGGCGAGCAGGTCCTCCACCTCGGGCAGGACAGCGCCGACGCCGGTGGGGTCCTTCTGCCACGTGAAGTGCAGGGCCACCGAGTCGCGCTCGTGGCTCCCGCTCAGCCACAGGTCGTCGGCCCGGACCGTGCGGATCTCCGAGACGTGCAGGACGCGGGCGATCCGGTCCCGGATCGGCGCGAGCGCAGCCATCGCCGCCGCCGCGTGCTCCGCCGGGACGAAGTACTCCGACTGGATCTCGTCGCCGCTGCTGGGCGTGAACTCCATCCGGAAGTGCGGCAGCCGCTCGTTCCACGGGCCGACGACGCCCTGCTGCGGCGTGCAGTTCTCCGTCGGCATGCCGGGCAGCGGGTGCCGCGGCCCGTCGGCGAGCCGCGCCCCTCGCCACGTCGGGGGGTAGTCACCGGCGGCGTCGTCGGGGAGGTCACCGGGCTGCCCTTCCCGGCGCCCGGCCGACGACGGGCGCACGGCCCGCTTGAGCCACACCTGGTCGACGCCCGGCGACCTCCACCGCGTGAACAGGCTGACGCTGTAGCCGCCCGCGAGGACCTCGCCGAACGTGCCGTCGACGAGCTGCTCGGGCGGCAGCCCCTCGTAGACGACCTGCCGCACGTCGTAGGTCGGCACGAGGTCCAGCGTCAGGTCCACGACGACGCCGAGGGCACCGAGGGCGACGACCACGCCGGGGAACCGCTCCGGGTCGTCGTCGCGGGACAGCGTGACCAGGTCGCCGTCGGCGGTCACCAGCCGCAGCGCCCGGACCGACGAGGCGAGGTTGCCGTTGCCGACGCCCGACCCGTGCGTCCCGGTGGCGCAGGCGCCGCCCACGCTGATGTGCGGGAGGGAGCCCATGTTGCGCAGCGCCAGGCCGGCGTCCTGCACGGCGGTCGCCAGCGCGCCGTAGCGCACGCCCGCCGCGACGGTGACGGTCGAGGCCGCCCGGTCGACGTCCACCACCGGCGGCATCGAGGCGAGGGACACCAGGTCCGCCGTGGTGTCGGCGACCTCGTTGAACGAGTGGCGGGTGCCCAGCGCGCGGATGCGCGGCGACCGGGCCACCAGGGCCTGCAGCTCCTGGACCGACGTGGGGGCGTGGACCCGGCGGGCGCGGTACGCGACCGTGCCGGACCAGTTGGTCGGCTGCGTCCGCGTCGTCACGCGGGTCCGCCCTTCGTCCGCTGCGGGGTGAGGTGCTCCACCCGCGGTGGGCGGGACAGCAGCGGGTCCTTCCGCGCGTGGAAGGCGACGACGTGCGCCGCCGCCTCGTGGGCCGCGAACGCGTCGTCGTCGGCGTAGACCTCGTAGAACACCCGCGCGAGCGGCTCCCCGTGCACGGCGTGGGTGGCGTAGACCAGCGTCCCGGGCTCGTGCGCGGTGATCGCCACCACCGCCTCCTCGGTCAGCTCGTCGAACCGCCGGGCCGCGTCGGCGTCCTGGATGTCGAACCGCACCACGAGTGCTCGCATCGCGTCAGCATGGTCGGTGCCCGTCGTGGCGGCCAGCAGGCACGCCCGGGCCGTCGCCCGGTCCGGACCCGGCACCGGACGTCAACCGGTTGCCCCGGGCGAGGGCCGGTGCCACCGTGGGGCCGACCCCGACGAGAGGACACCGCGTGAGCACGCGCACCGTGGACGCCGTGGTGATCGGCGCCGGCCCCAACGGCCTCGTCGCGGCGAACGCCCTGGTCGACGCCGGGTGGGAGGTCCTCGTCCTGGAGGCGCAGGACACCGTCGGGGGAGCGGTCCGGACCGCCGAGGTGACCGCCCCGGGGTTCCGCAACGACCTGTTCAGCGCCTTCTACCCGCTGGCGGCGGCGTCCCCGGTGATCCGCGGCCTGGAGCTGGAGCAGCACGGGCTGCACTGGCTGCGCGCGCCCGACGTCCTCGCCCACGCGCTGGACGACGGCCGTGCGGCGGTGCTGCACCACGACCCGGCGGAGACCGCCGCCGGGCTGGACGAGTTCGCCGGGGGCGACGGGGACGCCTGGCTGGAGCTCGTGCGCGGCTGGCAGCGGATCCGCGACCCCCTGCTGGACGCCCTGTTCACCCCGTTCCCGCCGGTGCGGTCCGGGGTCCGGCTGCTGGCGCGGTCCGGGGTGGCCGGGTCGCTGGACCTCGCGCGGCTGGCGGTGACGCCGGTGCGCCGCCTGGGGCACGAGCGGTTCCGCGGCGAGGGGGGACCGCTGCTGCTGACCGGCAACGCGATGCACGCCGACGTCCCGCCCGACGCCGCCGGCAGCGGGGTGTTCGGCTGGCTGCTGGCCATGCTCGGGCAGGACGTCGGCTTCCCCGTCCCGCAGGGCGGTGCCGGACAGCTCGCCGCCGCGCTCGCGGCCCGCGTCGTGGCCGGGGGCGGTGACATCGAGACCGGCACCCGGGTCGAGGCGGTCGAGGTCGTCGGCGGTCGCGCGGTGGGCGTCCGCACGCAGGACGGGTCCCGCGTGCGGGCGCGGCACGGGGTGCTCGCCGACGTCACGGCGCCGGCGCTGTTCCGCGACCTGGTCGGCCTGGCCCGTCTGCCGCACCGGATGCGCCGCGACCTGGACCGGTTCCAGTGGGACCACCCGACCTTCAAGGTGAACTGGGCCGTCGGCCGGCCCATCCCGTGGACCGCCCCGGGGGCCCGCGGGGCCGGGACCGTCCACCTGGGGGTCGACCTGGACGGGTTCGTGGACACCTCGGCGGACCTGTCGGTCGGGCGGGTGCCGGAGCGGCCGTTCATGCTCTTCGGCCAGATGACCACGTCGGACCCGTCCCGGTCCCCGGCCGGGACCGAGTCGGCGTGGGCGTACACGCACGTGCCGCACGGCACGGTGTGGTCCGACGACGCCGTCGCCGCGCACGTCGAGCGCATCGAGGCGGCCGTCGAGCGGGTCGCGCCCGGCTTCCGTGACGCGGTGGTCGCCCGCAGCATCCAGAGGCCGGGCGACCTGGAGGCGGCCAACGAGAGCCTGCGGGGCGGTGCGGTCAACGGCGGGACGTCGGCGATCCACCAGCAGCTGTTCTTCCGCCCGGTCCCGGGGCTGGGGCGTCCGGAGACGCCGGTGCCGGGCCTGTTCCTCGCGTCCGCGTCCGCGCACCCGGGCGGCGGCGTCCACGGGGCCTGCGGGTGGAACGCCGCCCGCGCGGCCCTGGGTGCCGCGGGGCGGACGGGCGCGGTGCGCCGCGCGCTCACCCGGACCGCCTGGGAGCGGGTCCTCGGGGGCGGGTAGGCCACCGCGTCCTGCGGCCTGACCAGGGGCGTCACAGCGCGGCCTGGCCGGGGGCGTCACCACGCGGCCTGGCCCAGCCCAGGAGCGTCACGGCGCGCTCCCCGGCGAGGTCCGCGCGGCCTGCGTCGCGGCGCCCGCGCGGGTGACGCCAGGTGGGGGAAGTGTGTCCGTCCGCCGGAGATCCCTGCACACCCGCACCGTCTCGCTGCCTATCGAATCTCGATGTGTTTCGGTTGACCGTCGGCACGACACAGCTCCGGGGCGCCCGCTCGTCGGGGCGTCCCGTGGCCGACCCGACCGAGGAGGAACCGATGGAGAGCGTGGACGTGCTGGTCGTGGGCGCCGGCCTGGCGGGGCTGCACACGGCGACGCTGCTCGCCCGGAGCGGGCGCGAGGTGCTGCTGGTCGACCGCCGGTCGAACCTGGCGGGCACCATCCGCACCACGGGGATCTTCGTCCGGCGGACCCTGGAGGAGTTCGCGCTGCCGGACGACTGCCTCGGCCCACCCATCCGTCACGTCGCGCTCTACCCGCCCTCGCTCCGGCGCCCGGTGACCCTGGTCAGCCGGCGCGACGAGTACCGGGTCGGCGACATGGGGCCGCTGTACGTCGCGGCCGCGGCTGACGCCGCCGCCGCGGGGGTGCGGGTGGTGCTGGGCACCCGGTACGTGGGCCGGCTCGACGACGGCTACGTCCTGGTGGACGACGACGGCGCGCGGTCCGTGCGGGCCCGCTTCGTCGTCGGCGCCGACGGGGCCCGGTCCCGCGTCGCCCGGGACCTCGGCCTGGACCGCAACCGCCACCTGCTGGTCGGCGCCGAGGAGGTGTTCGCGGTCCCGGCCGGGGACGGTCCCCCGACGTTCCACTGCGTGGTCGACCCGTCGCTCGCGCCGGGGTACCTGGCCTGGGTCGTCAACGACGGCCGCCACGCCCACGTGGGCGTCGCGGGCTACGGCGCCCGGTTCCCGCGCGGCGTCCGGCACGCCCTGGAGCGGTTCGGTGCCGCGGCTCCCGGGCTGGCCGGCGTGGAGCGGCCCGCGGAGGTCGAGCGCCGCGGGGGACCGATCCCCGTGGGCGGCCTGCTGCGCCGGATCAGCTGCCCCGAGGGGCTCCTCGTGGGCGACGCGGCCGGCGCCGTCTCCCCGCTCACCGCCGGCGGGCTGGACCCGTGCCTGCGGCTGTCCGAGATCGCGGCGTCCGCCCTGGACGACGCCCAGCACGCCGGACGGCCGTACGCGCTGACCCACTACGACGGCGCGGCGCTGCGGGCGCGCTTCCGTGGGCGGCTGCTCCTGCGCCGCGGGTTGGCCCAGGTGCGGACCCCCGCCCTGGCGACGGCGGCGTTCGTCGGGCTGCGCACCCCGCTCGGCCAAGCCGCCGCGCGCCGGATCCTGTTCACGTGAGCGGGCCGGGGTCCTCCCCGACGCCTGCCCACTCCTGCAGGAGCGGGATCAGCCGGCCCGGCCCGGGCTCGAGGGCGGGCAGCCGCAGGGTCCCGGTCCGGGTCTCGACGAGGACCTGGCCGCTCCACGTCGGACGGCCGCGCACGTCGCCGCGCACGGCGACGACGTCGGCCCGCGCCAGCGCCACGGGTCGCAGCCGGCGTCGCAGCTCCAGGGTGTCGCCGCTCAGGACGAGCCGCGTGCGGGCGCCGGAGACGAGGGACCGGCCGAGCAGCGCGACCCCGACGGCGGAGAGGCCCGCCAGGAGGAGGTGGAACGGGTCGCGCTCGGTGAGGGCCTGCGTGCCCCACATCAGCAGGAGCAGCACCTGCACCGCGGCCTGCACCCGCAGGAACGCCACGGGCCGGACCTCCGTCGCGACGACGTCGGCAGGCCGCTCCGGTCCGTGCCCCACGTCGCTCACGACCGCATCGTGCCAGCGCGCGCCGAGCGGCCGGGGCGACCTCGACCGGGCGCGCATCGACCCCGGACCCACGTCGACCTAGAGGCCGCCGGACCCCGACCCGCGCGCCGCGCGCCGGACGCCGGCCACGGTCGCCGCCGTCCCGGCCACCGAGCCGGCGAACACGACCCACCGCTGCCAGTGCCGGCCCCACTTGCCGTGCACCGACTCACCGAGCGGCAGGGGCGCGAAGACGTTGCCGGTGTGCGGCTCGGGGCTGGGCGTCCCGGAGAGCCCGAACCGGGACATGACCGGCGCCACGATCACGTCGAAGACGCCGGGCACGAATCGGAAGCCGAAGGTGTACAGGTGGTTGGCCGGGCCGACCGACGTCTCCCGCCGGGGACGCCCCAGGAGCCGCACGATGGCGCGGGCGACCTTCTCGGGCCGGTCCACCGGCGGCGGCGGGCGGCCCTCGCGGCGCGCGTAGCTCGCCGCCTGCGCGTAGATGGGCGTGTCGACCCCGCCGGGCGAGACCAGGGAGACCTCGATGCCCGGCACGTGGCGGACCTCGGCCTGCAGGGTGCGGACGAGCCCGTGCACGCCCCACTTGCTGGTGACGTACGAGCTCATCCACGGGGTCACGACCTTGCCCAGCAGCGAGCCGACCACCACGAGGTGCCCGCCGTCGCCCGCACGGAAGTGGCGCAGCGCCTCACGCGCGACGTTCGCCGTCCCGGTCAGGTCGACCGCGACGACGTGGTCGAAGACGTCCGCGGGCACCTCCTCGAACCGCCCGTAGGCCACGACGGCGGGTGCGTGCACGACGGCGTCGACCCGTCCGTAGAGCGCGGACGCGGCCGTGAACAGGCGCTCGACGGCGTCGCGGTGGCTGACGTCGGTCGGGACCGTCAGCACCCGCGGCTCGCCCGGCCCCGGCTGGTGACCGGCGCGCTCGGCCAGCGCGAGGCACTCGCGCTCGACCTCGGCCAGCCCCTCGACCGAGCGTGCGGCCAGGACGAGGGTGTCGCCCCGGCGGGCGAGGGCGTGGGCGGTGGCGCGTCCGATGCCGCTGGACGCGCCCAGGATGATGACGACCCGGGCTCCGGTGTGTCGGGGCACGCGTGGACCTCCGGGCTCGGGTGCGGGCCGGTGGAGCCACCGGCGCGATCGCCGACGATGCTGGCACCCGCGGGGCGTCCCCGCGACCGGCCGCGGGTCCGCTACAGGTCGGCCACGGGTCGGCTACTGGTAGGTGACCAGGTCCGGGACCGGGGAGACGTCCCGCACCGTCTGCTCCGGGGTGAGCACCGGCAGGTCCTCGTCGAGGAAGTTCTTCCACCCCCAGGCCACGCCGGCCGGTGCGTCACCGTGCAGCGTGCGCCACGTGGCCTGCTTGGCGGGCTGGGAGCCCTGGCCGTCGGCGTGCAGCACGACGGCGAGCTCGGGCCTGGACGTGTCCAGCGCGGCGCGGTTGCCGATCATGTCCAGGCGGAACTGGTGCACGAGGAAGATCTTCGGCGGCAGCGCGTGGGCGTTGGTCAGGTCGGCCAGCCACCGGCCGACCTCGTTGACCTCCGCGGCGTCGACCGAGCCGATCCGCTGCAGCGGCTGCTCGTCGGGGCCGAGCCGCCACTCCGGGTCCAGCGCGAGGCCCACGTGCGGCAGGCGGAGCAGCTCCTCGTACTGCCGCGCCTGGCTGAGGAAGTCCGACCGGCCGGGCTGCAGGTCGAGGACGACGTACACCCCGGCCGCCGCGGCGGCGTCCACCCACGGGCGCAGCGCCGCGACGCTCTGCTCGTTGGAGAAGTTGCCGTCGGCGCCGGCGCTGCCGGCCGCGACCGTGGCGATGATCTCGAACATGGGCACGACGGTGCGGTCGGTCAGACCGGTGTAGCCCGCGGCGACCTCGCGGGCGCGCTGCACCGAGGCGGCGGCGTCCTGCTCGCCGAGCACGCCCAGGGTCGTCGTCGCCGGCGTTCCGTAGAGGGCCACGAACTGGTGGCGCGGGAAGAGCAGCTGCCCACCGGCCGGCAGCTGGACGCCCGTCGCGGCCGATCGCACCTTCCACTCCAGGGCCGGCTCCGCGGCGAACGCCGCTCCCAGCGCCAGCGTCCGGGGGCGGGCGGCGGTGTGCAGCGCCTCGACGACGGACGCGGTGGCCTGCGGGTTCGGCGCCGACGCCGGCACGAGGTGCACCGGGACGGCGGCGGCGCGCGCCGTGGCGATCGACGCGAGCTGCTCCGGCGTGTCGACGGCCAGGGCGACGACGTCGTCCAGGGGTGCGTCCCGGGCGAGCGTCAGGTCGGCGGCCGGGGTGAGCGTCCCCGGCCCCAGCGCCGCGACGCCGGCGGCGAAGGTGGACGGGTCGGTGGACGCCGGTGCGCCGAGCCTCAGACCGGTCGCGTCGGCCACCGCGGCCACCGAGGCGGCGGCGCGCCGGACCTCCGGACGGCCCGGCGTCCCGGCTTCGGGGCCGTCGTCGGCGCTCCCCCCGGCGCTCCCCTCGCCCAGGCCACCGACGTCCCCGACGGCGACCACGGTCGTGGCGCCGAGCCGGTCCAGCTCGCCGCTCAGTGCCGGGTCGGCGGCTTCCGTGGACCCGTCGGGCGGGGGTGCGGACGGCGTGGCGGCCGAGCCGTCCGTGCTCGCTGCCGCCGGTGCGGGCGCCGGGCCGACCAGCAGCGGGACGCCCAGCTCGACGGCTGCGCGGGCGGCGACCTCCTGCGCGGCGGGCTGCCCGCTGGGGGCGACGACGACGACCGGCGCGGCCGCGAACAGCTCACGGCTGGTGCGCAGGGAGGCCTCGACGTCGGTCGCCTCGGCGACCAGGGTGAACGGGGCCGTGGGGCTCGTCGTGTCCGTCGCACGCACCTGCGCGGACGGGCTCGGGGTGGCGGTGGCGTCCGGCACCGGGTCCGGCGCGGGTCGGCCGTCGGCGCCGGTGCAGGCGGCCAGGACCGTGGCCACCGCGAGGGCCAGGGCGACGGCGGGAGCGGGTCGGCGGCGTCCGGTCACCGGGCCACGCTAGGCCACCGTGCGCGCAGGGGCTCCCACCCCCCGTTCGGGGGACGCCGCGCGCCCGGACCCGTCCGCCGGGTCCGCCGTTCCGAACCACCGTCGACCCACCGGACCGGACTGTCAGGATCCCCATGTCCCTCACCTGCGCCGCACCCGCGCCCGCGCGTGGCACCGCTGCGCGCGCGGCCTACGGCAGACTGTCGCGGGTGACCACATCCCCCGGCGGCGTCCCGCTGGTGCCGGAGGCCGAGGAGCCGGTCGGCGCCGACGCGCTGCTGGCCCGGGTCGCCGCGGGCGACGAGGACGCGTTCGCCCGGCTCTACGACCTGCTGGCGTCCGGTGTGTTCGGCACGTGCCTGGCGGTGCTGCGGGACCGCGACCACGCGGCCGAGGTGACGCAGGAGGTCATGGTGGAGGTGTGGCGCACGGCGACGCGGTTCGACGCCGGCCGTGGCTCGGCCCGCACGTGGGCGCTGACCCTCGCCCACCGACGCGCCGTCGACCGGGTCCGCGCGGTGCAGTCCCAGCGCACCCGCGACCAGCGGGTGCTCGACGAGCAGGGCGAGCGGCCCTTCGACGTCGTCGCCGAGGAGGTGGAGGACTCCATGGACCGCGAACGCGTGCGGCACTGCCTGGAGGGCCTGACCCCGACCCAGCACGAGGCTGTCGTCCTGGCCTACTACGGCGGCCGGACGTACCGCGAGGTCGCCGAGCAGCTGGCCGCGCCGCTGACCACCGTCAAGACCCGGATCCGCGACGGGCTGCTGCGCCTGCGCGACTGCCTGGGGGTGGTGGCGGCGTGAGCACCGACGACCTGACCCGTGGCGACGGCTCCGACGCCCGCGACCTGATCGGCGCCTACGCGCTGGACGCGGTCGACGACGTCGAGCGCCGTGCTGTCGAGCGCCTCGTGGCGGACGACCCGGAGGCGGCCGGCGAGCTCGCCGGGCTGCGGGCGACCGCGGCCCTGCTCGGCTCGGCGGTCGCGACCCCGCCGCCGCTCGAGCTGCGCGCGGGCGTCCTGGACGCGATCCGGCGCGTGCCGCAGGCCGGTGCGACCGGGACGACCGCCCGGACCGGTCCTGCAGCCGCTCCCGCAGCCGTGCCCGCGGCCGTGCCGCCAATCCCGTCCTTCGCGGTCCCCGACGCCGGAACGACGGCGACCCCCGCTCCGGCGACCCCTGCTCCCGCGACCCCTGCTCCGGCCACCGCGCCGGGCACCGTCACCGATCTGTCCACCCGGCGGCCGCGCCGCACCACGACGTGGCTCGCGATCGCCGCGACCGCCGTCGGCGCCGCCGCGATCCCCAGCGCCCTGGCGATCCAGCAGGCGCAGGAGGGCCGGCGTGCCGAGCTGCAGGCGCAGGCGGTCGCGGACCTGCTCGCCGACCCCCGGGCCGAGGTCGTCCGCGCGGACGTCGAGGGTGGCGGGACGGCGGTCGGCGTCCTGGCCGGCGACCGCGCGCTGTTCACGGCGACCGGGCTGGACGAGCCGGGCGCGGGGCAGGAGTACCAGCTCTGGGTCATCCGCGACGGTGAGGCGCTGCCCGACGCCGTCATGCAGGACGAGGCCGGGGCGGTGCAGGCCGTGACGGACGGGTACCAGGCGGGCGACGCGCTCGCGGTGACCGTCGAGCCGGCGTCCGGGTCGCAGAGCCCGACGTCCGAGCCCGTCGTCGTGCTGGCGCCGGTCGCGTCCTGACCGCGGACGCCGACGGTACCGGGCGACCCGTGGTCACGGTCACCGTCTACAGCACGCCGGACTGCGTCCAGTGCCGGATGACGTACCTCGCGCTCGAGCAGGCCGGCATCGGCTACGCCGTGGTCGACCTCAGCCGTGACGCGGCGGCCCGCCGGCACGTCACCCAGGTGCTGGGGCACTCGACCGCGCCGGTGGTCGTCGTGGACGGCGACCCGTCGGTGCACTGGTCCGGCTTCCGGCGGGACCGGATCACAGCGCTGGCCCCGCGACCCGACGCGGGCTGAGCAACGCGCCGGCCGGGCCGCTCGCGGCCGCGGTGGCCGGCCCGGTCGGCGCGGACCGGGGCGGCATGGGCACGGGGGCCGGCGCGGTGCCGCGGACCGACACGGTCGGCTGCCGTCGAGCCGGCGCCGCCCGACGCGACCCGGCTCCGCCCGCCCGCACGCGACGAGGCCCCGCTCCTCGAGGAGGAGCGGGGCCTCGTGCGGGGCCGACGGCGCGGCCCGGGAGACGGCGTCAGCTCGCCGGCATCAGCACCGAGTCGATGAGGTACACGGTCGCGTTGGCGGTGTGCACGCCGCCGCAGATGACGTTGGCACCGTTGACCATGAGCGCGTCGCCCTCACCGGTGACCTCCACGGCGCCGCCCTGCACGGTGGTCTGCGAGCCGGTGACCATGTCGGGCGAGAGCTGCCCGGGCACCACGTGGTACGTGAGGATGCTGGACAGGGTCGCGGAGTCGGTCTTGAGCGACTCGATCGTGGCCGGGTCGATCTTCGCGAACGCGTCGTCGACCGGCGCGAACACCGTGAACTCGTCCCCGTTGAGGGTGTCGACCAGGTTCACGTCCGGGTTGAGGTTGCCCGACACCGCCGCGACGAGGGTCTTGAGCATCGGGTTGTTGGACGCGGCGACCGCGACCGGGTCCTGCGACATGCCGGTGACCGAGCCGGGACCGTCCGGCACGGCCTCGGCGTAGGCGGCGCAGCCCGGGCCGACGAGGTCGGCGGCGGGGTCCGCGGTCATCGCGTCCTGCGTCTCCTCGGCCTCGGGCGTCATGGTGGGGGCCTCGGCAGCGGCAGCGGCGCCGCCGGCCGCGGTGTCCTCCGCGGCGTCGGAGCCGCTGCACGCGGACAGCCCCAGCGTCGCGGCGGTGACCAGGCTCAGGACGGCCATCTGGGTGCGCTTCGTGCTCGTCATCGTTCTCTCCCTCGTCAGGTCCGGCCGGATCGCCCGGCCGGGATGCCGTCCCGCCGGAGCGGGACCTTCGAGGGGGATTCGGAGCGGTGCGCCGGGTGGATGGGCGGGATCTCGGACATGCTGACGTCGCCGGCCGGACGACTGGGGGCCGCGCTGAGGGGGCCGCGCTGAGGGGGAGCACCGTGCCGGAGCCGGACAGGGCAGCGATCGCCGGGCCGACGTCGCCGCGACGCCGGACGACCGGGCCGACAGGGGTGACAGGGGCCACCGGGACGACGTCGCGGGTCGCGGCTCTCCTGGTGCTGCTGGCGGCGTCGCTGTGGGGGACGTCCGGGACCTCGCAGGCGCTCGGGCAGGCGCAGGACCCGCTCGCCGTCGGAGCCGCCCGGCTCGCCGTCGGCGGCGCCGCGCTGGTGGTGATCGGGCTCGCGACGCAGCCCGCCGCGCTGCTCGCCTGCCTGCGCGCGCCCCTGGTCCGGTGGACCGTGCTGGCGGCGGTCGCGACCGCCGTCTACCAGGGCGCGTTCTTCTCGGCGGTCGCCGGCACCGGCGTCGTCACCGGCACCGTGGTGGCCCTGGGGACGGCGCCGGTGGCCACGGGCGTGTGCGGGCTGGTGCTGTTCGGTGAGCGTCCGACCCGGTGGTGGGTGGCCGCGACGGTCCTGGCGGTGGTGGGGTGCGTGGTCCTGGTGACCGCGGGCGGGTCCGGCGCCGCCGACGTGCGCCCCACGGGCGTCGTGCTGGCGCTGGTGGCCGGGGCCGCCTACGGGCTGTACACCTCGGCGGCCAAGGTCCTGCTGGACCGCGGGGTGCCCGTGGTCAACGCGATGGCCGCGACCCTGGGCGGGGGTGCGGTCCTGCTGGTGCCGTTCGGGCTGCGCGGCCTGGGGGAGCTGACGGGCGGCCGGGCGCTAATTATGGTCGCGTGGCTGGGGCTGGCCGCCACCGGCGCCGCGTACCTGCTGTTCGCGCGCGGGCTGCGCCACCTGCCCGCAGCCACGGTCGGGACCCTGAGCCTCGCCGAGCCGCTGACCGCCACCGTGCTCGGCCTGGTCGTGCTGGGGGAGAGGCCGGCGCCGATCGCCGCCGCCGGCGGGCTCTGCCTGGTCGCGGGGCTGCTGCTGGCCACCGTCCGGCCGGGCACCGCATCCACGGCCGGGTCCGCCCGCACCGCCGTGCCCGCACCCCCGGGCGGGTGAGGGCACCCGTCCGGCGCAGGTCCGGCGCCGAACCCCGGCCATGGACCTCCTCACGCTCGCCCTGATCGGACTGGTCGGCGGCCTGATCACCGGCATCTCGCCGTGCATCCTGCCGGTGCTCCCGGTCATCTTCTTCTCCGGCGGGGTGCAGAGCGCCCGCGGTGCCGCGCCGACGACCGCGCGCCGCGCCGGCCGTGCCGGCACGCCGAGGGGCGGGTCGACCGGGACGCTGCCCGCGGTGACCCGGACGTCCGCCGGACCGGTCCGCGTCGGTGCGCTGCCGCAGCCGACCTTCGGCGCGGCCGCCCGCGCGGCGACCGCCGGCTCGGTGACTGTCGGCTCTGCGACTGTCGGCCCCGTGACCACCGGCCCTGTGACCGGCGGCCCCGTGACCGCGGGCACGGCCCTGCTGGACGGACCCGGCTCCCAGGGCGCCGGTGACCCGCCCGCCACGCCCGGGCGTCGCCGGGCCGGCCGGGCCGAGGCGTGGCGCCCGTACCTGGTGATCGCCGGGCTCGTCACGAGCTTCACCGTCGTCACACTCGTCGGCTCGCTCGTGCTCGCGCTGCTGCACCTGCCGCTGGACCTGCTGCGCTGGGCGGGCATCGGGGTCCTGGCGCTGCTCGGGCTCGGTCTGCTGTTCCCGCGCTTCGAGGAGGTCCTCGAGCGGCCGTTCGCGCGGCTCGCGCCCCGGACGAGCCGGACCGCGGACCGCGGCGGCTTCGTGCTGGGCCTCGGTCTCGGCGCGGTGTACGTGCCGTGCGCGGGCCCGGTGCTCGCCGCCATCACGGTCGCCGGCGCGACCGGGGAGGTCGGCGTCGGAACCGTCGTGCTGACCGTGTCCTTCGCCCTCGGGGCGGCCCTGCCGCTGCTGGTGTTCGCGCTCGCCGGCCGCCGGGTCGCGGAGCGGGTCAAGGCCTTCCGTGCCCACCAGCGCGGGATCCGCGCGGCCGGCGGGGCGCTGATGCTGGCCCTCGCGCTGGCGCTCGCCTTCAACGTCACCGACGCGCTGCAGCGCGCGCTGCCCGGCTACACCGAGTCGCTGCAGAGCCGCGTCGCGGAGAACGAGACGGTGCAGCAGCAGCTCGACCTCGGCGGCCTCGTGACCGCGGAGAACGAGGGGCTCGCACGCTGCACCAACAACGCCGCCGAGCTCCAGGAGTGCGGACCGGCCCCCGAGATCCGCGGCATCGACACGTGGCTGAACAGCGACCCGCTGACCCTGGAGAGCCTGCGCGGCCGGGTCGTGCTGATCGACTTCTGGGCGTACTCCTGCATCAACTGCCAGCGCTCCGTCCCGCACGTCACCGCGTGGGACGAGGCGTACCGCGACGCCGGCCTGACGGTCATCGGCGTGCACACCCCGGAGTACGCGTTCGAACGCGAGACCCGCAACGTCGTGGCCGGCGGCGACCGGCTCGGCATCGAGTACCCGGTCGCGCAGGACAACTCCTACTCCACCTGGACCGCGTACCGGAACCGGTACTGGCCGGCGCACTACCTGATCGACGCCGACGGCGTCGTCCGGCACATCTCCCAGGGCGAGGGCGGCTACGAGGCGACCGAGGCGATGATCCGCGAGCTGCTCACCCGGGCGGACCCCAGGGCTGAGCTGCCCGAACCCACCACGGTCGTCGACACCACCCCGCGGGGCGAGGGGATCACCCCGGAGACCTACCTCAGCGTGGGCAAGCGGTTCAACGCTGCCGGCGAGTACGACGAGGGCGCGTCGACCTACCGCTTCCCGGCGGACCAGCCGCGCGACACGTTCGCGTTCGACGGCGCGTGGACCACGGACTACCAGGCCGCCACCGCCGGCGAGGACGCGCGCATCCGGCTGACCTTCAGCGCCTCGGACGTCTTCCTCGTCCTCGGCGGCGAGGGGACCGTGCACGCCGTCGTGCGGGACGAGGAGGGCGACGTCGTCGAGGAGCGGGACGTCGAGGTGTCCGGGGCCCCGACGCTGTACCCGCTGCTCGAGGCGGCCGAGCAGGTGACCGGCACGGTGGAGGTCGAGGTGCCGGCCGGGATGGCGGCCTACTCGTTCACCTTCGGGTGAGCCGGCGGCTCAGCGGACCGTGCACCGCCCGGACCTCTGGCCGCCGGTCACCACCGAGAGCTCGGCGGTCCAGTCGTCGCCGAGGTCGGCGACCACGGCCAGCGGCAGCCGGATGCCGGTCCGCCCGTCCACCAGCACCTCGTCCGGGACGGCGACCTGCCCCTCGGACAGCACCTCGCCCGTCGCCTGGACCTGCCCCTCGACGACCGTGCGCTCCACCGTGCGGGACGGCGTCCCGTCCGCCGCGGCCAGCGTGACGCGCAGGACGGTGTCGGCAGAGCCGGGCGCCCTGGTCCGGCCCGCCGCGGCCCCGTCCTGCAGGTGCCATGCCACGACCACGCCCGGGTCCGCGGCGCGCTGCGGGCGCTCGACCCACAGGCGCCGCACGGTGCCGGTCGCGCGGTGGACCTCCACCTCGCCCCCGGTGAACGCCCCCGCGGTCGGCACGCTGCAGGTGCGGTGCTCCGGACCCGACGACGTCGTCGTCGACGAGACCTGGAAGGCCAGCGCGACGGCGCACGCCGCCGTGGCCACCCCGACCACCGCACGACGCCACCGCGGCTCGCGCGACACCTCCCAGGCCGGCGTCCCCGGCGGCAGCGACCGGTCGCCGGACCCTCCGAGCCGGAACGGCCGCGGCCGGCGCGTCGCGAGGGCGACCGTGCCGGCGAGCGAGTCGGCGAACGTCTGACGGCGACGGTGCCACAGCGGCCGCAGGTAGCCGATCAGCAGCACGGCGTCCAGGACGTGCGCGAGCTGGCGGGCGACCGTGAGCAGCAGCCCGGCCGGGCGGGCGTCGGCACGGCGGACGACGGCGACCCCCAGCACGAGCTTGCCCGGCGTGGAGCCCAGGTAGGCCTGCAGCGCCAGTCCGAGGACGACGGCGCCGACGGCCCACCCGTTCGACCACCACGAGACGGGGACGGTGCCGTCGAGCTGGTCGCCCGTGATGGCGAGGGACGGCACGGCCACCGGCTGGACCGGGAAGACGAGGAAGAAGACGGTGGCCAGCAGCGCGTGGTCGAGGAGCGTCGCGAGCACCCGGCGGGTCCACGACGCCAGCAGCTCCGCGGGCGGGTCGTCGCGGCGTTCACCACCGCTGGGCTCACCACCGCCGAGGTCACCACCGTGGGGCGCGTCCGCGGTGCGCGCGCTCCACCCGTCGACCGTCACAGGTCCCCGACGCGCTGCAGGAACCGCATGGCCACCCACCCGACCGGGATCCGCAGCCAGTACGTCATGACGCGGAAGAGGATCGCGACGGACGCCGCGACACCCGGGTTCAGACCACCGGCGGTCAGGCCGGTGGTCAAGGCGATCTCGATGGTCCCGATGCCGCCCGGTGTCGGGACGGCGGCACCCGCGGCGTTGCCGACGAGGTAGATCAGCGCGACCTGCACGAGGGTGAGGTCCTGCCCGAACGCGCGCAGGCACGCGTCGAACGCCAGCACGTAGCCCATGGTCATGACGACGTTGCCGCCCACCGCGAGCCCCATCCGCCACGGGTGCCCGACGACGGCGATCAGCCGCGGCCAGGTCTGCCGGACCGTCGGCAGGGTCTTGCGGGCGATCCACTGCCGCACCACCGGCACCAGCAGCGACGAGGCGATCAGCGCCGCCACGATGCCGACGACGACGAGCATGCTCACGCTCGGCCCGGAGAGCCGCGGCGTGGTGCCGGTCCCGGAGATGACGGACAGCAGGAGCAGCAGCACCACCGTGACGACGAACTGCGACACCTGGACCAGCGCCACGGTCGCGACCGACAGCGACGCCGTCACGCCGCGCCGGGTGAGCATCCGCAGGTTGAGCGCGGCCGGTCCGATGCCGGCCGGGGCCGCGAGGGCGACGAACGCGCCGGCCGCCTGGACGAGGGTCGCCCGCCACACCGGCAGCCGGACGGGGGAGAACGCGACGAACGCCAGGGCGGCCCCGAGGAACGTGACCAGGCCCAGGACGAACGCGACCACGCTCCAGCGCCAGTCGCTGGCGGCGAGGGCCTCGCCGATCTCCTCGACGTTCATCCGGGTCAGGACGACGATGACCGCGGCGACCGTGAGCAGGATCGTGATGAGGGTGCGGGCGCCGAAGCGCACGAGCTGCTCGGGCTCGACGTCGGCGTCCGGCATGCGCTCGACGAGGGCGCCGCGCAGGTCGGCGAGCACGTGCGGGCGCGCCCGCATCTCCTCGCGCGTGCGGTGCGGCAGCGCGGGGGTCTGCAGCAGCGGGCCGATCGCGGCGATGTCCTCCTCGGGCAGGACGGCGACCGCGGACTCCAGCGCGCGGTGCGCCCCCACCCGCACGGCGAGCAGTGCGAGCATCTGGGTCAGGTCCATGCGCCTCGACAGCAGCTTGGACGCGACGTCGCCGGACTCCCAGCGGGTGATCCACACGACCGGGTCGGGGGTGCGGGCCTCCACCAGCACGACGTCGGACGTCAGCGCGCGGTGCGTGACGCCGGCGTCGTGCGCGAGGTGCAGCTGGGCCCAGATCGCCCGCAGGTGCGCGTCGGTGAGCTCCGCGAGGTCCAGGTCCCGCAGCGGGACGGCGCTGTCGAGGTGCTCCTGGACGAGCAGCATGGAGTCGTCCGCCTCGGCGACGCTGAGCAGCGCGGGGGTCCGGACGCCGGCGGCGTGCGCGGCGTAGGCGAGCAGCGCGGCCCGTTCCGCGGCCTGCCGCAGCGAGACGAAGGAGCGGCCCTGCAGGCCCCGCAGGCGCAGGGATCGCCACGACCGCGCGAGGGCGCCGACGACCTGCCGGTCGCCGTCGAGCACCACGACCGTGTACCGGCCACCGTCCAGCGTGGTCATGTCGTAGACCCGGTCGTCGGAGATCCGGGTCATCGCCTCGGCGGCCGGCGCGGCGGTGTGCGTCGTGACGATGCCGTCGCGAGCCATCGCGGTCGAGCCGGTCCGGGCCACCGGGCCGGAGGTCGCCGTCCCACCGGCGGCCGCGACCGGGATCGGGACCGTCACCGCCTCCGCGGGGTCCGCCGGTGCCGGGGGGGCGGACGAGGGGTCGGGCCGGTGCACGCGCTCCAGCCGCACGGGGTCGAAGCCGGCCCGCCGCACGCCGTCCACCAGGGCGGACCCGTAGGCGCGCTCGGACCTCACCCCGGAGGCGTAGCGCGTGGCCAGGCCCGCGACCCGGCCCAGCAGCACCGCGACGCCCGCACCCGGGAGGGCGGTCGTGCCGGTGATCAGGGCGACGCCGACGGTGACCCACACCAGGTTCCAGGACCACGTGACGGTGCGCCGCCGGCCGCGGGGCCCGGCCACGGTCAGCAGCGCGACGACGGCGACGAGGTAGGCCGGGACGGTCAGGGCCGACCGACCGGAGACCCCGGTGGTCGAGAGCGCGGCGACCAGGTTCGGGCTGCCGAACGCGCCGAGGGCGCCGACGACGATTGCGCTGAGGATCAGCCCGCCCAGGGCGGCGGCCGTGGCGTCCAGGACCTGCCGGCCCAGGCGGCGCACACCGAGCTCGATGAGCACCGCCGCCGGCGCGATGAACGTGACCAGCACCTCCAGCAGCGCGACGGGCACCGTGAAGAGCTGCCGCAGCAGCCCGCCGACGCCGCGGACGTCCTCCGCGACGCCGGTCGTGGTCGCGTGTGCGTACACGGCGAGCAGCAGGACGAGCGCCACACCCAGCGCGGAGAGCACGAGCATGAGCAGGTCGCTGGGATGGTGCACCCGGACGGTCGGGGTGTCGATGATCTGCACCCCGTGCGCGGGAGACCCGCGGCGCTCGTGCCCCGCGCCTGGCGGGGCGGTGAGCTGCTCCTGCATGGCGCGAGTCTAGGTCCAGGTCACGCCGAGAATTGTCAATCTGAGTTGACACGCTGTGCGTGTCAACCTAGGTTGACGACTGCGGTCGCACGAGGTGACCCGGGTGGTGCGGAGGCGCGGAGTGGAGGCGGTGACGTTGGCGGTCCTGGCGAGCCGGGCGGAGGACGACGACCCGATCCGGGCGCTCGCAGCGCTCGCCGAGCTGCGCCGGCAGATCGACCGGCAGGAGGAGCTCGTGGTGCGCCGTGCCCGCGTGCGTGGGCTGTCGTGGGCGGCGATCGCCACCCTGCTCGGCGTCAGCCGGCAGGCGGTGCACCGCAAGCACTCCGGCTCACTGTTCGGCCGCAGCTAGCTCAGACCCAGCGCGCTGCGCCACTCGGCCGGGACGAGCGCGTAGCCGACGAAGGCGACGACGTCGAGCACCGTGTGCGCGACGACGAGCGGCATGACGCGCCGCCGCCGCCGGTAGTACTCGGCGAAGACGACGCCCATCACGGCGTTGCCGACGAACGGGCCGAACCCCTGGTAGAGGTGGTACGAGCCGCGCAGCAGCGCGCTGGCCGCGACCATCAGGACCGGGGACCAGCGCAGCGAGTCGAGCCGCTCCATGAGGTAGCCGACGGCGACGACCTCCTCCAGCAGCGCGTTCTGCAGCGCGGACAGGACCAGCACCGGGACGGTCCACCACAGCGCGTCGAGCCCCGACGCCTGGACGTCGACGGTGATCCCGATCGCGCGGCCGAACGCGTACAGGCCGAGCCCCGGAAGGCCGATGAGCGCGGCCAGCCCGACACCGACGGCCAGGTCGCGGCCGGGCCGCCGGCCGTCCAGGCCGATCCGGCGCACGGCGCTGCGCCCGTCGGCGGACAGCAGGTAGAGCGCCAGCGCGACCGGCACGAGGGCGAACGCGATGCCCAGCAGCTGGTAGGTGAGGTCGACGTAGGGCCGCGGCGACCTGCTGACGTTGAGCGCGGTCGACTGCTCCCCGAGCGGGGTCAGTGCCGTCAGCCGCGCGACGATGCTGACCACCGAGTACAGCGCGGACTGGCCGAGCGACAGCCCCAGCACGATCCACACCTCGGCCGTCCACCGCTGCCGGAGGGCCGCGGCGCTCGGTGCCGGGACGTCGAGGGTCATGGCGCTCAACCTACGGTCGGCCCCGGACGGGGGCGCGGTGGTCGGCCCGGGACGACGGCGACGGCGATTGCCACTGCGACGGCCCTTGTCCTCCCAGGTTGGACAAAGTAGTTTGCAGGACAAAGCCAGTACCGATTGCCGAGGAGTCACCCCGTGCGAGACGACGCCGACCGCCCCCGGGCCGCCGTGATGCCCGACGACGACCCGCCGCTCGACCCCGCCGGCAGCGCCGCGCTCATCGCGGCGCAGCGCGCACGGGTCGCCGCCGAGACGGACGTCGACGGTCGGCTGCTGTTCGGGGTGTGGGGCGCCGCGTGGCTGCTCGGGTTCGGCGCGCTCTGGGCCGTCGCCGGCGACCGGCCCGCGCTGGGCTGGTCGCCGGCGGCGGCCGGGGTCCTGTTCGCCGGCCTGCTCGTCGCGGCCATGGTCGTCACCTCGGTGCACGTCGCCCGCCGCACGTCGGGGGTGCACGGCACCTCGAGCCTCCAGGGGGCCATGTACGGGTGGGCGTGGTTCCTCGGGTTCGTCGCGGTGTTCGCGCTCGCCTCCGGGCTCACCCGCGCCGGCGCCGGCGCCGGCGTCGTCCAGGTCGCGATGACCCTGGTGCCGCCGCTGCTGGTGGGCGTGCTGTACATGGCCGGGGCCGCGATCTGGCGGGACCGCGCGCAGTTCGCCCTGGGGGCGTGGATCCTCGTGGTCACGATCGTGGCGTCGTTCGTCGGCACGCCCGGGATGCTCGCGGTGATGTCGCTCGCGGGTGGCGGCGGGATGCTGGCCGCGGCGGTCGCCGAAGCCGTCCGGCGGCGGTCCTGATGCCCGCCCCCGGCGACCTCGACCCCGTCATCCACACCCAGGCGCGGCTGCGCATCATGACCACGCTGACCGCCCTGCCCCCCGGGGACCGGCTCACGTTCCCCCGGCTCCAGTCGCTGCTGGACGCCACCGCCGGGAACCTGTCGACCCACCTGCGCCGGCTCGAGGACGCGGGGTACGTCGCCGTCACCAAGGGTCACATCGGCCGGGTGCCGGCCACCCACGTGGAGGCGACGCGCGCCGGCCGGCGGGCCTTCGAGGACTACGTCGCCCAGCTGGCGGCGCTCCTGACCCCGCCCGCCGGCACTCGCGGCGAGCCTGCACCGTCGAAGGGGACGAGCGCATGACGTCGTCCACCGCCGTGCTCGAGGCCGAGCACGTGACCCGCCGCTTCGGCGCCACCCTGGCCCTGGACGACGTGAGCCTCACCGTGCGGGCCGGCGAGCTCGTCGGGCTGCTGGGTCCCAACGGCGCCGGCAAGACGACGCTGCTCAGCCTGGTCACCGGGCTGCGCCGGCCGGACCTGGGCACCGTGCGGCTGTTCGGCGGCGACCCGCGCGACCCGGCCAGCCGCGTCCGGCTCGGCCTGACGCCGCAGGAGACCGGGCTGCCGGCGACCCTGCGGGTGGGCGAGGTGGTCGACCTCGTCGCGGGCCACTACCCCGACCCCATGCCGCGCGGGGAGGTGCTCGAGTGGTTCGGCCTCGCGGACCAGGCGCGCCGGCAGACCGGCGCGCTGTCCGGCGGGCAGCGTCGGCGGCTGGCGGTCGCGCTGGCCCTGGTCGGCCGCCCCCGCCTGGTCGTCCTCGACGAGCCGACCACCGGGCTCGACGTCGAGGCCCGGCACCTGCTGTGGGCGGCGCTGCGCGAGTACCACGCGAGCGGCGCGACGGTCCTGGTGACCAGCCACTACCTGGAGGAGATCGAGGCGCTCGCCCAGCGGGTGGTCGTCATGGGGGGCGGCGTCGTCCTCGCCGACGACGCGATCGCCGCGGTCCTGGCCCGCGTGCAGGTGCGCCGGGTGGGGTTCTCGGTCGCTGCCGACGGCCGGGCCGCCGGGGACGCCGGCGACGTCGTCGGGCGCCTGCCCGGTGTGGTCGGCAGCCGGCGTGACGGGGACCGGGTGGAGGTGCTCGCGTCGGACGCGGACGCGCTGGTCCGTGCGCTGGTCGCCGACGGTGTCGCCTTCACGGGCCTGGAGGTCCGCGGCGCGTCGCTCGAGGAGGCCTTCCTCGCCCTCACCGGCTCCACGCCGGCCGTCACGTCACCGCCGCCCCGACCCACCGAGGAGATGGCCCGATGACCACCCTGCCCACCTCCGACCCCGTGCCGACCCGGCCCGCCCCGGTGGGGGCGACGTCCGTCCGCACCCCGCACCCGGGGCCCGACGACGCGCGGCCGCTCGTCCGACCGACCCTCCGGCTGGCCGGGCTGCACGCCCGCTACCAGTTCCTGGAGACCGTCCGGGTGCCGATCGCCGTGATCGGCAACACGGTGTTCCCCGCCCTGGCGATGTTCTTCTTCGTGGTGCCGCAGCGCGCGGTGGCGTCCGACCCGGTCGCCGCGACGGCCGCCGTCGGGCAGCTGGGGATGTTCGCGGTGATGTCGACGTGCCTGTTCACCTACGGGGCGGGCGTCTCGGAGGACCGGCAGCAGCCCTTCGACCCGTACCTCCGCTCGCTGCCCGCCGGCGCCGGTCCGCGGATGGTCGGCCGCGTCGTCAACGGTGCGGCGTTCGCGCTGCTCGGCCTGCTGCCGTTGGTGATCATCGGGTGGCTGTTCACGGACGCGGCGGTGACCCTGGGCCGCCTCCTGCTCAGCGTCGTGGTGATCGCGGCGTCGGCGCTGCCGTTCCTGCTGCTCGGCCTCGCGGTGGGCTACTCGCTGTCCGCGAAGGCCGCCCTGCCGGTCGTCCAGGTCCTGCTCTTCCCGATGGCGTTCGCCGGCGGGATGTTCATGCCGCCGGAGTTCTTCCCCGGGTGGCTCGACGCGATCTCCCGGGCGCTGCCGAGCCGGGCCGGACGTGACCTGCTCGTCCAGGCGCTCACCGGCGAGGCCGCGCCGGCAACCGCGCTGCCGGTTCTCGTCGGCTGGGGCGTGCTGTTCGCCGCGCTCGTGGTCTGGGCCTACCGCCGGGACGAGGGCCGGCGCTTCCACTGACCCTCGTCCGGCCGGCGTCGTCTCAGACGCACCCGCCCGGGCGTCGGTGCGGCAGGGTCGCCGGCGACAAGCCCGGCTCGATGCCCACGTCGACCGACGACGGCGCGCCGGGAGCCGTCACGGGTCGACGAAGTACGCCGGCACCCTCATCCCGGTCACCGGGTCGTCCACCCAGTCGAGCTCGGGGACGTCGCGCGCGTCGGCTGCCGCCCGCAGTCGCGGAAGGTCCTGCGTGGGCGTGGGCGTGGCCGTGGGCGTGGGCGCGGACCGCGGCTCGAGGTGCGCAGGGGGGCGGGCCGGAGGGGACGTCCCCGGCGGACCCTGCGCGCATGCTGCACGGACCGCCGTCGCCACCGCCGCTTTCGTCGGCACCGCCGCTCTCGCCGCCGGCACCGCCCCCGTCGCCCCCGTCGTCGCCGCCGGCGCAGGTCCGCGCGGTGCCACGACCCGCCCGGCGGAGTCCACGAACCGGTAGGTCACGCGCGTGATGGTGTCGGACGCGTCGGACGTCGACGCCCTATCGCCAGGCGGCGCCAGGATCGGGGTGATCACGAGGTCCCGGCGGTGCACCTCGTGGTGGTGGAAGCTGCAGAGCAGGACGCCATTGTCGACGGACGTGGGCCCGGCGTCCCGGTCCCACCACTGCACATGGTGGACCTCGCACCAACGGGCGGGCGCGTGGCACTGCGGCCAGCCGCACCCGCGGTCGCGGGCCGCGATGGCTCGGCGCTGGGGGGCGGTGAACAGCCGCCGCGCGCGACCGGCGTCGAGCGGGACGCCGTCGGCGTCGACGACCAGGCGGCTGATCTCGCCGTCGCACATGGCCGAGGCCAGCTCGCTGACGGGGACCGGCGTGCCGTCCTCCAGCGTCGCGGGCGGGTAGCTCGTGACACCGGCGCTCGCCTCGGCGGTGCCTGTGCGTTCGGTCCCGGTCGCCTCACCGTCCGCGCCTGCGCCCGCGGCGCCGTTGGCGCCGCCTGCCTTCGCACGGCGCCGGTCGCGCTCGGCCCGGGCGGCGAGCCAGGTCTGCTCGCTGAGGATCAACGTGACCTGCTGGGGTGCATGGGCGCCTGGCTTGCCGTCGGCCAGGGTGCGCACCGCCATGGCATCGAGTGCATCGGCGCAGCGTTGTCCGGGGTCGCGGTCGTCGTCGGCGCCGGGCCGTGGAGAGAGCGCCTCGAGCGCGAGGGTCAGACGGTGTCCGGCCATCGAGTCGACCCGTCCCCTGATGACCGTGCCCTGCGGGGTCGTGGTCAGGTGCAGGAATCGCTCGGCCCGCTGGGCGTCGTGATCGCGCTGCAGCGCCGCAGGGTCGACCGTCGCGGCCCAGCGCGCGGCGGCGGTGGCGAACGTGCCTGCGTCGTGAGACTCGGCCATCCTCAGCAGGTGCTGCTGGCCGGCCGGGGACGCGGCGGCCTCCCGCTGCGCGGGTGAGCCGGCACTGACGACCCGGCCGATGACCGCCGCGTGCTCCAAGCCGATCCGGCCCTCGGCAACGGCGGCCGTGGCGGCCGGCGCGGCATCGAGGTGCTCGGCCTGCCGCATCTGCGCCGCAGCGGCGCGCTGCCCGGAACGGCTGGTTCGCGCCCACCACCCCACGATCGAGCGGTCACCGGAGCCCTGCCACGTGCCGGCGTCCCTCTCCGCCACCAGGACGGCCGCCCGCACTGCCGCCAGTGCGTTCACCGCGCGATCGACGTCCGCCAGCACCGGGTGACGCTCCGCCGCCGACCATCGACCTGCCTGTGCCACCGCGGCGGACAACCCGACGACTGCCGCCCACAGGACCGCCACCTGCGACAGCGAGACGCCCGGTGCCGCCGTGCCGCTGACCGAAGCCGCCCTGGGAATCGACGCACCTGGCGGAGTGAGGGCCGCGGGAGCACCCAACATCGTGGTGGTCACAGCGTCACCTCCATCGTCGAACGTCTGTTCGAACTTTACCGACCGCCTCTGACACGATGCCCTGGTGCAGCGGATCTGTGGACGATTGCTTGCGGTACATACCCGAGCCGTCAGCGACGAGATCTTGCGCGGCCAGAGGACCACGCGGCACCGGACCCGGCGCAACCGCTCGGCACAGCGCCGCAGGCCGCCGGGCGGTCCGTACCTACCGGAGAGCGCGGCACCACCGCGCCGGACCGTCGGTCAGGCGAAGCGGCGCAGCCGCAGCGAGTTGCCGACGACGATCACCGAGCTGGCCGCCATCGCAGCACCGGCGATCATCGGGTTGAGCAGCCCCAGCGCGGCGAGCGGGAGGGCCGCGACGTTGTAGGCGAACGCCCAGAACAGGTTCTGCCGGATGATCCGCAGCGTCGCCCGGGACAGCCGGATCGCCTGCCCGGCGGAGCGCAGGTCCCCACGGACGAGGGTGAGGTCGGCGGCCTCGATGGCGACGTCGGTTCCGGTGCCCATCGCCAGACCGAGGTCCGCCGCGGCGAGCGCGGCGGCGTCGTTCACGCCGTCGCCCACCATCGCCACCCGCGCGCCCCCCGCCTGCAGGCGCTGCACGACGGCGACCTTGTCGGCCGGCAGCACCTGCGCGACGACGTCGTCGGGTGCGATCCCCACCGCGTCGGCCGCCCGGTGCGCGGCCCCGGCGTTGTCCCCGGTCAGCAGCACCGGACGCAGACCCAGCGCCCGCAGCTCGGCGACGGCCTGAGCGGACGTCGCCTTGACCGGGTCGCGCAGCACGACGACTCCTCGGGCCGACCCGTTCCATGCGGCGACCACCGCGGTCCCGCCCTGCGCCTCGGCCGCGCGGAACGCCTCGCGCAGGTCGGGTGACGTGACGACGCCCTGCCCCTCGAGCCAGCCCGGGCGGCCGACGAGCACGCGGGTGCCCAGGCCGAGGCCGGCGTGCGCGGTGCGCACGACACCGCTCACGCCCGAGCCGGCGTCGGTGCGGAAGTCGAGCACCTGGTCCGAGCCGATCGCGACGCCGTCGGCGCCGGCCGAGACGCCGTCGGCGCCGGCCGCGACGCTGTCGGCGCCGGTCGTCGCGGCGAGCGCGGGCCCGTCCGGCGACGCGTGCGCCACAGCTTCAGCCGCGATCGCCCGCACAGCAGCCGCAGCCGCGATCGCCCGCGCGATCGGGTGCTCGCTGAGCCCCTCGACCGCGCCCGCCAGCCGCAGGACCTCGTCGCGCGTGGTGCCCCGCGCGGCGACGACGTCGACCACCTCCATGCGGCCCTCGGTCACGGTGCCGGTCTTGTCCAGGACCACGGTGTCCACGCGGCGGGTCCCCTCGAGGACCTCCGGGCCCTTGATGAGCACGCCGAGCTGCGCGCCGCGGCCGGTGCCGACGAGCAGCGCGGTCGGCGTCGCCAGACCCAGGGCGCACGGGCAGGCGATGATCAGCACCGCGACGGCCGCGGTGAAGGCGGGCTGCGCACCGGACCCGGTCGCGAGCCAGGCGACGAGCGTGCCGAGCGCCAGCACCAGCACGACGGGCACGAACACCGCGGAGATCCGGTCGGCGAGCCGCTGGACCTGCGCCTTGCCGGTCTGCGCGGCGGAGACGAGCCGGCCGATCTGCGCGAGCATCGTCGCCTCGCCGACCCGGGTGGCGCGCACCACGAGGTGCCCGGAGGTGCTGAGCGTCGCGCCGGTGACCGGCGACCCGGGCGCGACGTCGACGGGGACGGGCTCACCGGTGACCAGGGAGGCGTCCACGGCGCTGCGTCCCTCGACGACGACGCCGTCGGTGGCCACCTTCTCCCCGGGACGCACGACGAACAGGTCCCCGACGGCGAGGTCGCCGACCGGGACCTGCCGCTCGGTGCGACGGCCGGAGGCGTCGGTGGTCAGCAGGGTGGCGTCCTTGGCGCCCAGGTCCAGCAGAGCACGCAGGGCGTCCCCGGCGCGGCGTCGCGAGCGGTGCTCGGCGTACCGTCCGGCGAGCAGGAACGTGGTGACGACGGCGGCCACCTCGAAGTAGAGCTCGGGCACGGCCATCGCCGCGTGAGCCCCGGCGCGTGGCCACAGGGTCGGCTCCATGGTCACGCCGATGCGCCCGGACCCGCCGAGCACCAGCGCCCAGAGCGACCACGCCGTCGCCGCGACGATGCCGATGGACACGAGCGTGTCCATCGTCGAGGCGCCGTGCCGTGCGGCCCGGGCGGCGGCGCGGTGGAACGGCCACGCCGCCCAGGTCGCCACCGGCAGGGCGAGGGCGGCGACGACCCACTGCCACCCGTCGACCTGCAGCGCCGGGACCATCGACAGCAGCAGGACCGGCACGGTGAGCACCGCCGCCACACGCAGCCGCCGTCGCAGGTCCGCCCCGCGGTCCGGGGTGGGAGCGGTGAGGTCGGCGTCGTCGTCCGCGTCCCCGTGGCGCGGCACCGGGATCGGGGACGCGTCGTCCGACGGCGTCGCACCGGTCCCCGGTCGCGAAGATCCGGCGTCGGCGGGAGCGCCGAGGACGGCGACCGGCGCACCGGGCGTCGCCGCGTCACCGCGGCGCGCGGTCACGCGGGCCTCGTAGCCGGCCCGCCGGACGGCCGCCAGCAGGTCGTCGTCCGCGGCCGGGCCCGGCCCGGCGTCGTCGGGCACCGTCAGCTCCACGTGCGCCGACTCCAGCGCCAGGTTCACCGTCGCGGTGGCCCCCGGGACCTGGTTGAGCCGCTTCTCCACGCGCGCGACGCAGGACGCGCACGTCATGCCCTCGACCGCGAGGTCGACGGTGACGACGGGGTGCGGCGGAGCGACCGGCTGCTGCTGGGTGTCGGACGACATGGGTTCCTCGGGAGGGTCGGCGGGTGAGGCGTCGGGCGGGCCTCGCCGGGGGAAGGTGCGGTCAGGGGACGAGCGTGTAGCCGGCCTCGTCGACGGCGCCACGGACCGCGTCGGCGTCCAGCGCCGCGTCGGAGACCACGGTGACCTGCGAGGCGGCGCCGGCCACGAGGTCGACCGACACGTCGGTGACGCCCGGCAGCGCGGACAGCTCGGTGGTGACCGACTGGACGCAGTGGCCGCAGGTCATGCCGGTGACCTCGAACGTGGTGGTCTGGGTGCTCATGGGTGTCCTCCGTCGTGCTGCGAGTGGTGCGGGGTGGGGTGGTGCGTTCGGGTGGAGCGGCGCTGGTCGGGGGTCAGCTGCGCACGAGGCGGGCGATCGCGTCGGCCGCCTCGCGGACCTTGTCCTGCCCGGCGTCGTCGGACGACCGGGCGGCCTCGACGACGCAGTGCGACAGGTGGTCCTCGACGAGCCCGAGGCTGACCGCCTGCAGCGCCTTGGTCACGGCGGCGACCTGGGTGAGGACGTCGATGCAGTACGTGTCCTCGTCCACCATGCGCGCGATGCCGCGGACCTGCCCCTCGATGCGGCGCAGCCGCTTGAGGTAGTCGTCCTTCGTGCCCGCGTACCCGGTCATGGCGCTCTCCGTCCGTCGCTGCCGTCCTCCGTCACAACCATGTACCCCCTAGGGGTATTCCGTCCAGCCAGCGCGTCCCCAGACCACCCCCGTTCCCCGCCGAGTGCGACGTCTCGGACCCGTGGGACGACGGCACAGGTCCAGGACGTCGCACTCGGCGGGGGCAGGGAGCGAAAGGGGACGGGGTGGCGGGAGGTGGCGAGCGGGAGGGGACGGGGCGGTGGGGAGCGAAGCGCGGGCGCGCTACCGGGCGGGTCGCGCCGCTGCCGCGGCTCGGGTCGCCGCCGGGAGCGCCGCGACGATCCGGTCCAGCGCGGCGTCGTCGTGCGCCGCCGAGACGAACCACGCCTCGAACACCGACGGCGGCAGGCTCACGCCCTGGTCGAGCATCGCGTGGAAGAACGGGGCGTACCGGAAGGTGTCCTGCGCCTGGGCGCCGGCGTAGTCCCGGACGCCGTCCGCGGCCGCCGCCTCGCCGAACATCACGCTGAACAGGTTGCCCGCGTGCTGCACCCGGTGGGCGACGCCGGCCGCGGTGAACGCCGCCGAGACCTGCGACGACAACGCGGTGGCGGCCGCGTCCAGGCGGGCGTAGACGCCGGCGTCGGCGGCCTGCAGCGTGGCCAGGCCGGCCGCGGTCGCGACCGGGTTCCCCGACAGCGTGCCCGCCTGGTACACGGGCCCGGACGGTGCGAGGTGGTCCATGAGCTCGGCGCGTCCGGCGATCGCGGCGACCGGCAGGCCGCCGCCGACGACCTTGCCGAACGTCAGCAGGTCCGGCGCCCAGCCCTCGAGCCGACCCTCCAGACCCCACCAGCCGCCCGGACCGACCCGGAAGCCGGTGAGCACCTCGTCCTGGATCAGCAGCGCGCCGTGCTCCCGCGCGATCCGGGACAGCGCCGCGTTGAACCCGGGCAGCGGCGGGACGACGCCCATGTTCGCCGGGGCCGCCTCGGTGATCACCGCGGCGATCCGGTCCCCGCGCTCGGCGAACGCGGCCTCGACCGCGGCCAGGTCGTTGTAGGGCACGACGATCGTCTCGGCGGCGATCGCGGCCGTCACGCCGGCGGACCCGGGCAGGGCCAGGGTCGCGACGCCGGAGCCGGCCTGGGCCAGCAGGGAGTCCACGTGGCCGTGGTAGCAGCCGGCGAACTTCACGATCAGCTCGCGACCGGTGATCCCGCGCGCGAGCCGGACCGCGGTCATGGTGGCCTCGGTCCCGGTGGACACCAGGCGCACGCGCTCCGCGGCGAGGACGCGGCGCCGGATCTCCTCCGCGAGCGCCGTCTCGCCGGGGGTCGGCGCCCCGAACGACAGGCCACGGGCGGCGGCCTGCTGGACGGCGTCGACGACGGCGGGGTGGGCGTGACCGAGGATCGCCGGGCCCCACGAGCTGACCAGGTCGACGTACTCGCGCCCGTCGGCGTCGGTCACGTAGGGGCCGCGCGCGGAGACGAGGAAGCGCGGGGTCCCGCCGACGGAGCCGTAGGCGCGGACCGGGGAGTTGACACCGCCGGGCAGCACGCCCTGCGCGGCGGTGAACAGCCCGTCGTTGCCGCCGACGTCCGCCGGTGCGCCGGCTGCGGCGGTCGGGCCGGACTGGGCGTGCGTCGGTGCGGTCATGCGGGGCTCCCGGGAGTGGTCGTGCCGGACGGTGCGGGGACGGGTGCGGCGGGTGCCGCTGGTGCGACGAGCGCAGCAGGCGCGGCCGGTGCGGCGGGTGCGGTCAGCCACCCGGCGAGCTCGGCGGCCCAGTAGGTGAGGACCAGGTCGGCGCCGGCGCGGCGGATCGCGAGGACGGACTCCTCGATCGCCCGACGACGGTCGATCCAGCCGTTGGCGGCGGCGGCCTCGATCATCGCGTACTCGCCGGACACCTGGTACGCGGCGACCGGCACCGGGCTGGTGGCGGCGACGTCGGCCAGCACGTCGAGGTAGGGCAGCGCGGGCTTGACCATGACCACGTCGGCGCCCTGGGCGACGTCCAGCGCGACCTCACGGCCGGCCTCGCGGCGGTTGGCGGGGTCCATCTGGTAGCTCTTGCGGTCGCCCTGCAGGGTCGACTCGACGGCGTCCCGGAAGGGCCCGTAGAACACCGAGGCGTACTTCGCGGCGTAGGCGAGCACGGCGACGTCGTGGAAGCCGGCGTCGTCCAGCGCGTCGCGGACGGCCGCCGTCTGGTCGTCCATCATCCCGCTGAGCCCGAGCAGGTGGGCGCCGGCCCGCGCCTGGGCGAGCGCCATGTCGACGTACCGCTCCAGGGTCGCGTCGTTGTCGACGACCGGCTCCCCGCCCGGCCCGGGGGTCAGGACGCCGCAGTGGCCGTGGTCGGTGAACTCGTCCAGGCAGAGGTCCGCCATGACGACCAGACGGCCGCCGGCGGCCTCCACCGCGTCGGCGATCGCGACGTTGAGGATGCCGTCCGGGTCCGTCGCGCCGGAGCCGACGGCGTCGCGCACCAGCGGCACGCCGAACAGCATGACCCCGGCCAGGCCCGCGTCGGCGGCCTCGCGCACGGCCTCGCGCAGGCTCGCCCGGGTGTGCTGCAGGACGCCCGGCATGGAGGCGATCGCGACGGGCTCGGTGAGTCCCTCCTTGACGAACAGCGGGAGGACGAGGTCGCCGGGGTGCAGGCGGACCTCCGTCACCAGACGGCGCATCGCGGGCGTGGAGCGCAGGCGGCGGGGACGGATCCGGCGGTCGTGCGTGGGGGACATGCGGGTCACCTCGGGGTGGTGGGGCGGGTCGACGGCGTGGCGGTGGCCACGGGCGTCGGGTCGGTGGGTGAGGCGGTGCCTGAGGCGGTGCGTGCGGCGGTGCTCGCGGCGGAGCGTGCGGTCGTGAGGGCGTCGACGACGGCGCCGGGGTGGGGGCCCGCGGCGACCGTCCCGGCGGGCAGGCCGAGCGACGCGGCGACCTCCGCGGTGCGCGGGCCGATGCAGCACACCAGGGTCGTCCACGGCAGGGTCACCTGCTCGGCGAGACGACGTGCGGTGCTGCCGGAGGTCAGGACGACGGCGCCGAGGCGTCCGGACCCCAGGTCGGCGACGACCTCGGGCGCCAGCGGTGCGGCGGGCCGGTTGGTGTAGGCGACCACGACGTGCGGCCGCCACCCCCGGGCGGCCAGGCCCTCGGCGAGCGTCGGCTCGGCCAGGTCACCCTGCGGGACGAGCACGGAGAGGCCCGACGACGACGGTGCCGACGACGACGGTGCCGCCGACGAGGGAGCGGGCGGCCACTCCGCCAGCATCCCGCGCGCGGACTGCTCGCCGGTCGGGACGAGGTCGACCTCGACACCGGCGCGCTGCAGCGCGGCAGCGGTGGCGTCCCCGACCGCGGCGACCCGGGTGCTGCCGTGGCCCGTGGCCCGGCCGGCCGCGACCACGTCGGCGAGCGTGCGGCCCAGGCCGTGCGCCGCCGCGTCCAGCGAGTCGACCGTGAAGCCGCTGGTGACCGCGACCCAGGCATGGTCCCCGCGGGCCACGGCGGTCAGGGCGTCCGCGAGCGCGGCAGGATCGTCCGGCGGGCCCATGCGCACCAGCGGCGCGGTGACGGGCTCGGCCCCGGCGCGGCGCAGCGCGGCGACCAGCGCGCCCGCCCGCTCCGGGGCGCGCGGGACCAGGACGCGCAGGCCGGCCAGGGGGCCGGCACCGGCCGGTGCGCCGGTCATCGCGCGGCGCCGAGCTCCGCGAGGTCCCCGGCGCCACCGGCCAGCAGGCTCTCCGCCGCGTCCACCCCGAGCCGGGCCGCCGCGGCCAGCCGGCCGGGCACGTCCGCCGCGGGCGGCAGCTCCACGGACAGGCTCCGACGCAGCTGCGCGGACCCGTCGACCCGCACCACCACGACGTCCAGGCGGAGGAGGTCCCCGTCCAGGCGCCCGTGCGCCCCGATCGGGGCTGCGCAGCCGGCCTCGAGCCGCGCCAGCAGGGCCCGCTCCGCGGTGACGGCCAGGCGGGACGGCAGGTGGTCGACCGCAGCCAGTGCCCGGGCCAGCGGCGTGCCGGGGTCGGTGACCGCGTCCGCCCGCACCTCGACGGCCAGCGCGCCCTGGCCGGGCGCGGGGGACATCGTGGTGGGCGCCAGCGCGTCGGTCACCGCGTCGAGCCGGCCGAGGCGTGCCAGCCCGGCGCGCGCGAGCACCACCGCGTCCAGGTCGCCCGGCGCGACCCGGCGCAGCCGCGTGTCGACGTTGCCGCGGATGTCGACGACCGCGAGGTCCGGGCGGGTGGCGCGCAGCTGGGCGGCCCGCCGGGGCGAGCCCGTGCCGACGCGGGACCCCGCGGGCAGCGTCGCCAGGGTCAGCCCGTCCCGGGCGCACAGCGCGTCGCGCGGGTCCTCGCGCTCGGGGACGGCGCCGATGACGAGGCCCTCGGCGGGGGCGCTGGGCAGGTCCTTGAGCGAGTGCACCGCGACGTCGCATCGGCCGTCCAGCAGCGCCTCGCGCAAGGCGGTGACGAACACGCCGGTGCCGCCCAGCGCGACCAGGGAGCCCGTGAGCCGGTCGCCCTCGGTCGTGATCCGCACCAGCTCGGTGCGCAGGTCCCCGGCGAGGGCCAGGGCGTCGGCGACCATGCCGGTCTGGGTGAGTGCGAGGGTGCTGGCACGGGTGCCGATCCGGACCGTCGACAGGAGCTCCTCGGTGTCGGCTCGGCTGCCGGTCAGGTCGCGCATACGTCCATCTTGCGACCGCCGAGGACGCGATGTCGAAAGGGGTGACAAACCCCACACGCCCGTGATGACAATGTGTCAGGTCGAGTCGGCGAGCTGTTGCGCGGGTCACTTTCCCGGCGGCTGCACGGGATATCGACCGGCCTTTCCTGACGAATTGTCAGGAAGTCGGTAGCGGCGCGGTCAGGCGCCCGGCGGCGGCCCGTGCGTGGGGGACCACCGCGGCCAGCCCGTTGCCCGCGACCCACGCGCCGCAGACCTCCAGGCCGTCGACCGCGGCGACCTGGGTGCGGACGGCGTCCGCGGCGGCGCGATGGGTGGCGCTGGGCTGGGGCAGGGACTGGGACCAGCGCACCCGCGCCGACCCGACCACCTGGTCCGGCGTCAGGGGCACCCCCAGCAGCGTCGAGGCGTCGCGCAGCGCCAGCGTGGTGAGGTCGGCGTCCGGCAGGTCCGCGACGTCGGCGAGGCCGGCGTCGCCGGCCCGTCCGTAGGACAGCCGCAGCACGTGCCGGCCGGGACCGGCGGCCCGGGCCAGCCAGGGCCACTTGGCGGTGGCATGGGTCAGCGCCTTCGCGCGCGGCCCGTCCGGACCGGTGCCCTGCGCCGCCGGGGCGACGAGCACCCCGGTGCCGCGGGGTGCGGCGTCGAGCGCGGGCGCGTCCACGACCAGCGTCACCAGCACGACGTCCGCGCCCGGGTCGGGGCGCAGTCCGGACAGCGCGGGCAGGACCGGCGCCAGCAGCCCGACGGTGGCGGTGGCCGGCGTCGCCAGCACGAGCCGCGGTGCGGTCACCTCGCCGTCGCCGTCCGGACCGGCGACCCGCACGGACCAGACCGTGCCGGTGCGGGTCACGGACACCGCCCGCGTGCCCGCGGCGACGTGCCCGCCCCGGGCCGTCAGGTCCCGCTCCAGCGCCCGGGGCAGCGTGTGCATGCCACCGACCAGCCCGCCGACGGCGGCGCCCGCCGGTGCCAGCGCGCGCAGCGACGCGACCGCCGCGCCGAGCGACCCGTGCTCGGCCAGCGCCGGGAGCAGGCCGGGTGCGACCGTGCGCACGTCGAGGTCGGACGGGTCGGCGGCGTGCACGCCACCCACCACGGGCGCCACCAGGCGGTCCAGCACGCGGCGGCCCATCCGGACCCGGACCAGGGATCCGAACGTCGTCGCCGGGTGGACGCCGACGCCGGGCGGGAGCAGCCGGTCCACCCCGGCCCGCAGGGCGCCCAGCAGGCCGATCGTGCGGCGGACGTCAGGCGCCCACGGGTCCGCCGGGACGCCGAGCAGCCCGGCCCGCGGCAGCGTGCCCGCGCCGGACGGCAGCTGCACCCAGGCGCCGAGGGGCGCCGGCGCGGTGACGGCGGCACCGAGCCCGAGCTCGCCGGCCAGCGCGGCCACCGTCCCCCCGCGGGTCGCGAACGACTCGGCACCGGCGTCCAGGTCCAGGCCGGCGACCGTGTGCCGCGTGACCGCGCCGCCGGGCGCCGTGGCGGCGTCGACGACGAGCACCCGCAGGCCGGCGACCGCGAGGTCGCGCGCCGCGACGAGGCCGGCGACGCCGGCGCCGACCACGACGGCGTCCAGCGCGTCGCCCCGCGCGTCGGCCGCACCGTCGCGCGTGGCGGGCGCGACGTCGGGCACGTCGTCCACCGCGGTCACGACCCCAGCGTGTGCACGAGCTCCACGACCCGGGTGAGCACGTCGGGGTCGGTGGTGGGCGGCACGCCGTGCCCGAGGTTCACCACGTGCCCGGGGGCGTCGGCGCCACGCCGGACGACGTCGCGCACGTGCGCCTCCAGCACCGGCCACGGCGCCGCGAGCAGCGCCGGGTCGATGTTGCCCTGCAGCGGCGTGCGGCCGCCGAGCAGGCGGTTCGCCTCGTCCAGCGGGGTCCGGTAGTCCACCCCGACGACGTCGGCGCCGACGTCGCGCAGGGCGGTCAGCAGGTGCTCGGTGCCGGTGCCGAAGTGCACGACCTTCACGCCGAGGTCCGCCACGTGCGACAGCGCGCGGGCGCTGGACGGTGCGCAGTGGGTGACGTAGTCGGTGCGGGACAGCGACCCGGCCCAGGAGTCGAACAGCTGCACCGCGCTCGCCCCGGCCAGCACCTGCGCGCGCAGGAACGACCCGGTGAGGTCGGCCGCCCACTCCGTCAGCGCGCGCCAGGCGCCCGGGTCGGCGTGCATGAGGGTGCGCGCGGCGAGGTGGTCGCGGGACGGGCGACCCTCGACCAGGTACGCGGCGAGGGTGAACGGGGCCCCGGCGAAGCCCAGCAGCGGCGTGGAGCCCAGCTGCGCGACGGTCAGCCCGACGGCCCGGGTGATCGGCGCGAGCGTCTCGGCGGTGAGCGGCCCCGAGGCGGCGAGCCGGTCGACGTCCGCGGCCGTGCGCACCGGCGCACCCAGCACCGGACCGACGCCGGGGGCGATGTCCACGTCCACCCCGGCGAGGCGCAGGGGGACCACGATGTCGCTGAAGAAGATCCCCGCGTCCACCCGGTGACGGCGGACGGGCTGCAGCGTGATCTCGCTGGCCAGCTCGGGCAGCAGGCACGACTCGAGCATGCCGACGCCCTCGCGCGCGGCGCGGTACTCGGGCAGGGACCGGCCCGCCTGTCGCATGAACCACACCGGAGGGGTGTCGGGGCGGTCAGCGGAAAACGCGCGGACGACCGCAGAATGGGTCGTGCGGCCGTCGAGGAGGGGGTGGTCGGCAGGCAGGGTCACCGGGCAATTGTGCCCACCTTTGCAGGGGCTGGTTGAATCGGGGTGCTGTGGTGCTGATGTCATTGATCGCGAGCCACCGCGACCTCGACCTCGACGTGCTCGAACGGCTCAGTGCCGGGGCGCAGTCGGTGGGCCGGACCGTCGCGGCGTCCGCTGCTGCCCCCACGGGGGCCGTCGTGCTCGCCACCTGCAACCGCTTCGAGGTCTACCTCGAGGTCGACCGCCCCGAGGACGCACCCGACGCCGTCGCCGCCACCACCCAGGTCATCGCGGACGCGTCGGGCATCCCGGGGCCCGACGTCGCCGAGAACCTGCAGGTCCTCGAGGGCCTGGCGGTGCCCGAGCACCTGTTCGCGGTCGCCTCCGGCCTGGAGTCCATGGTGATCGGCGAGCGCGAGATCACCGGGCAGGTCCGCCGGGCCCTCGCGACCGCGCGCGAGGAGGGGACGACGTCGTCCGGCCTCGAGCGCCTCTTCCAGTCCGCCTCCCGTGCCTCGCGCGACGTCGGCGCGCGCACGGGCCTGGGCGCCACCGGGCGCTCCGTCGTCGGGGTGGCCCTGGACCTCGCCGAGCCGCGCCTGCCCGCCTGGCCGCAGCTGCGCGCGCTGCTCGTCGGGACCGGCTCGTACGCCGGCGCGAGCCTGGCGGCGCTGCGGCGGCGCGGGTGCCACGACGTCCGGGTGTTCTCCCCGTCCGGGCGCGCGGCGACGTTCGCGGCGTCCCGTGGCCTGCAGGCCGTGCACGACGGCGGCCTCGCCGGCGCCATCCGCACCTCGGACCTGGTCGTCGCGTGCAGCGGCACCGTCGGGCGCGTGCTGGACGCCGAGATGGTGGCACGGTCCTGGGCGGCGACCGGGCGGCCCCTGGTCGTCGTCGACCTCGCGCTGCGCAACGACGTCGACCCCGCGGTGGGCACCCTGCCGGGTGTGCGCCTGATCAACCTCGAGACCATCCGGCGCAACGCCCCCGAGGAGCAGAAGGCGCCGGTCGAGCAGGCGCACCAGCTCGTGGCCGCGGCCGTCACGGACTTCGAGGCCGCCGACCGGGCCCGCGAGCTGGAGGTGGCGGTGATCGCCGAGCGTCGCCGGGTCCTCGGCGAGCTGGAGGCCGAGGCGCGCCGGATCCGCGAGGCGGGTGCCGCGAACGGGTCGGGCACCCCGGCGCCGGACGGCCCGGCCCCCGCGTCCGGCGGTGCGCCGGCAGCCACGACGGGCGACGGGGCGAGCGACGGGACCGACGCGCACGACCCGGCGCACCACGAACGGCTGGTCCGGTCCCTGCGCCGGCGCACGCGCGCCCAGCTGCACCCGCCGACCGTCCGGGCCCGGGTCGCCGCACGCGCCGGCGACGACCGCGCCTACCGCGCCGCCCTCGCCGAGCTGGAGGCGATCCCGGCCCCGCCCGTGCCCGTGCCGCCGGGCGCCCCTCCCGTGACCGACCCGGACGGCGCGACCGCAGCGAGCGGGACCGTCCTGCACGACGCCGACGCCGCCGACGACAGTGCCGGGCGATCAGGCGTGCGGGTCGGCGACCGCGCCCGCTGATCCGGCGTGGCGCTCCTGGACGGGCTCAGCCCTCCAGGTGGTCGACCAGCTCCGCCGCGAGCCCGGTGTACGTCGCCGGCGTCATCGCCGCCAGGCGTGCCGCGACGTCGTCGGGCAGGCCGAGGCCGCCGATGAACTCGCGCATGTCGGCGGCGGTCAGCCGCTTGCCGCGGGTGAGCTCCTTGAGCCGCTCGTAGGGGTTCTCCATCCCGGTCACGCCGGCGACCGAGGCGGCGCGCATCGCGGACTGCACCGGCTCGCCGAGCACCTCCCAGTTCGCGTCGAGGTCCCGCTCGAGCACCCCGCGGTCCACCGCGAGGGCCCGCAGCCCGCGGCGCACGTTGTCGACCGCGAGCAGCGAGTGCCCGAACGCGGGGCCGATGTTGCGCTGCGTGGTGGAGTCCGTCAGGTCGCGCTGCAGGCGGCTGGTGACCAGCGTGGAGGCGAGGGTGTCCAGCAGGGCGCTGGACAGCTCGAGGTTCGCCTCGGCGTTCTCGAACCGGATCGGGTTGACCTTGTGCGGCATCGTCGACGACCCGGTGGCGCCCGCGACCGGGATCTGGATGAAGACGCCCATCGAGATGTACGTCCACACGTCGGTGGCGAGGTTGTGCAGGACCCGGTTGAACCGCGCGACGTCGCTGTACAGCTCGGCCTGCCAGTCGTGCGACTCGATCTGCGTGGTGAGCGGGTTCCAGGTCAGGCCCAGGTGCTCGACGAACGTCCGCGAGACGTGCTGCCAGTCGGCGTCCGGGACCGCGGCGACGTGGGCGCCGTACGTGCCGGTCGCCCCGTTGAGCTTGCCGAGATACTCCGCCGCCTCGATGCGCCGCAGCTGCCGTCCCAGGCGGTGGGCCAGGACGGCGAGCTCCTTGCCGAGCGTCGTCGGGGTGGCCGGCTGGCCGTGCGTGCGCGCCAGCAGCGGGGCGTCGCGGTGCTCGCGTGCCATCGCGGCGATCTCGCCGACCAGCGCCCGCGCGGCCGGCAGCCACACCGCGGTGACCGCGCCGCGGACCATGAGCGCGTAGGAGAGGTTGTTGACGTCCTCGCTCGTGCAGCAGAAGTGCACGAGCTCGGAGACGTCCGGCAGCACGGTGTCGGCGCCGAGGACCTCCGGCGCGGCAGCCAGGTGCTCCTTGAGGAAGTACTCCACCGCCTTGACGTCGTGGACGGTGACCTTCTCGATCGCGCCGAGCCGCGCGACGGCGTCCGCGTCGAACGCCGTGACGACCGAGCGCAGGTAGGCCTGCTCGGCGTCGGACAGGCGCGGCGCGCCGGGCACGACGCCGTGCTGGGCCAGGTGGATCACCCACTCGACCTCGACGTGCAGCCGCTCGCGGTTGAGCGCCGGCTCGCTGAGGTGGTCCACCAGCGGGGCGACGGCGCCGCGGTAGCGGCCGTCGAGCGGGCCGAGGGCCACGGGGGGCGTCACGTCGGCCAGGCTCACGCGGGCGGGGACGGACGGCAGGTCAGGGGTCAGCTCGGGCACGTGCTCCATGGTCCCACGCGAACGGCTCATCCCCGCAGGCGGCCGGTCGCGGACCGGCGGGCTGCCCGACGGCGTCCCGCGCGGCCTCGAGCCGTGCCGCCTCCGGCAGCACGGCGTCCGGCAGCACGGCGTCCGTCGGTGCGGCGTCCGGCAGCGCGGCCTCGGGCGGCACGGCGTCCGGGAGCACCGCGGCGCCACGTCCGCGGGCCGTCTCGGCGAGCGCGACCCCGGCCAGCACGACCCCGGCGCCCAGGACCTGGACGCCGCTCATCGACTCCCCGAGCACCACCCACGCGGCAGCAGCGGCGGCGACCGGCTCGATCATGCCGAGCAGCCCGGCCCGGGCGGCGCCGATCGCCTTCATGCCGGACAGCACGAGCGTGTAGGGCACGACCGTCCCCAGGACGACGACCCACGCGACGAGCAGCCACACCGGCGCCCGCGCGCCGTCGAGCAGACCGGGCAGGTCCGTCGTGGTGCCGAGGACGGCGGGGTCGAACGTCCACAGGGGCTGCAGGACCGCCCAGAACAGCGCCGCGAAGCCGAGGGACCAGGCCTGGGTCGAGAGCGGGTCGCGGTGCGCGACCAGGCGCTCGCCGAGCAGGTAGTAGGTCGCCAGGGCGATCGCCGCACCGCCCGCCGCGGCCAGACCCACGGCGTCCAGCTCGACCCCGCGGCGGACCTGCGCCACGAGCGTCAGCCCGGTCAGGCTCGCCGCGAGCCCCCACCACGCGCGGGGGTGCACCCGCTCGTGCAGGACGAACCGGGCCCACACCGCGATGAGCAGCGGCGCCGTGTACTCGATCAGCAGCGCCAGGCCGACCGGCAGCCGGGAGATGGCGACGAGGTACAGCCACTGGACCGCGGCCATGCCGACGACGCCGAGGACGGCCATCACCGCCAGGTCCCGCCGGTGCAGCCGCATCCCGGAGCGGCGCAGCACGAGGGCGACCGGGACGAGGACCAGCGCCGACCCGAGCGAGCGCAGCTCCACCAGCCGGGTCGGGGTGATGCCGCTCTGCATGGCGAGCTTCGCGACCGTCCCGTTGACCGCGAACAGCACCGACGCGAGCACCACGGCCAGGACCCCCAGCGTCGCTGCCCGGCCGGTCGCGTGCGCAGAGGGGGTGGCGGTCACGCGCCGAGGCTAGTGGTGCAGGCCGGACGAGGCCGACGTCGTCCGCCCGACCCCCGCCCGGTCGTCCCGGCGCCCCGTCCCCGGGTCGCGGTGCACGGGTCCGGTCCGGCCGGCGTCCCTGCCTAGCGTCCCGGCACATGACCGTGGAGCCCGGATCCCTCCTCGCCCCGGCCCACGGCTCCATGCTGCGGGAGTCGTGGCGTGAGGAGGCGGCCGCGCGTGCCCTCGACGGTGCGGGGGAGGCCGTCGCCGCGGCGCTGCGCCGGATCGGGGAGGCGGCCGACGTGGAGTGGGTCGGCGGCCCGGCGGCGCGGTACCGGGACCAGCTCGAGGACGTCGCCGCCCGGACGCGCACGGCCCGCGCGTGCCTCTCGGACGCCGTCCGAGCCGCGGAGGAGCACGCCCGGGCGGTCCGGCTGCTGGGGGCGCTCACGCTCGCCGCGCCCCCGACGCTCGCGGACCGCTGGTCACCGTCCCCGTGGAGCACGCCGTCCGGCGGCGGTGGCCAGGGGCTCGGCGCGGGGCAGCCCCGCGGCGGCCCGAGGGTCGGTGACCCGTGAGCGGGGACATCGTGGTGCGCGGCGGGCCGGGCGGGACCCGGGCGGTGGTCGAGGACCTGAGGCGAGGCGCCATGGCGCTGTCGGCCGGCGCGGACCTGCTGGACGACGCCGCGTCGTCCGTGGCCTGGGCGGCGGGCTCCCAGGGCCCGGCGTCCACGGTCGTGTCTCCCCGGACGGCGCACGCCGCCCGGGCGCAGACGGAGCCGCTGCTGCGCGGCCCGGCCTCCCCGGGGGCCCTCGCCGACGCGCTCCGGTCCCTGGTGTCGGCCCTGCGCCGGGCCGCGTCGGCCTACGAGGAGGCGGAGGCGTCGGCGGGCGACCTGATGCGCGTGCTGCTCGCCTCGGTGGGTCACCAGGCCGGGAGCCACCCCGTCGCGGCGCTGACCCGCTCGCTCGTGGCCGCCGGTGTCCTGCTGCCGCGCGCGGTGCTCGCCCTGGCGGCGCTGCGGGCGGCCGGGGTCCGACCCGCGGTGCCGCGGCTCACGGTCGACGGTGCGGAGCACGGCGTGCAGCTCCTCGCCGGGGTGGCCGGCGGCCTGGCACCCGGCCTGCCGCCACCGACCGGGGTGCCCGCGGTCCGGGCCTCCCGGATGGCCGCCGGTGGGACCGAGCTCGGTGGCGTGGCGGTGCCCGCCCTGCGGCGGCGCCCGCTGCGGGTCACCGCACGCCTGGGTGCGTCGGGCACCGTGACGCCCCCGCGGGACGCGGCCGACGTGCTCGCCGGCGTCGGGGCGCTGTACCCCCGCGGCGGCGGTGCGGCGGGCACGGTCGGCGTCGACCGGCTCGACCACCGGGACGGGACCCGCAGCTGGGTCGTGACGATCCCCGGGACGCAGCAGGCCACGTCGTGGGGCACGTCCGGCAACCCGATGGACATGCTGACCAACGTCCGGCTCATGGCGTCCGCCGCGGACGACGGCACCGAGCTCGTGGCACGGGCGCTGGACCAGGCCGGGGCCCGCCCGCACGAGCCGGTCCTGCTCGCCGGGCACAGCCAGGGCGGGATGGTGGCCGCGGCGCTCGCCGGCAGTGCCGCGTTCACCGCACGGCACCCGGTCGCGGCGGTGCTCACCGCCGGGTCGCCGGTGGCGACGCACACCGTCCCGGCCGGTACCCCGGCCCTGCACCTGGAGCACCGGCAGGACCTGGTCCCGGCGCTGGACGGGTGGCGCAACCCCGACCAGCCGCACCGCACGACGGCGGTGCGCGACCTCGCGGCGTCGCCCGCACCCGTGGACCGGTGGGCAGCGCGGTCGCCGGGCGGGGCGCACGAGGTCGAGGCCTACGTCCGTACCGCCGCCGCGGTGCACGACGTCGGCGGTCCGTCGGTGCGCGGCTGGGAGCGCGCCGCCGCGCAGGTGCTCGGCGGGCCGGGCACCGTCGCCCACCACCGGGAGTTCACCGGCGAGCGCATGCCGCCGCGACCACCCGGGTCGTCGCTGCACCCGGCCCCCGGCCTGGGGCCCGCCCCGCAGCCGGGCCACCAGCCGGCCCAGCAGCCGGGCCAGGTGCCGGCCCGGCTGCCCATGCCGGACCCGGGCCGATGACGGGTCAGTCCCGGTGGCGGTCCGGGCGCCGGACGACCAGCCCCAGCACGACGCCGACCACCGAGATGATCAGCGCCCCGACGACCGCGTTGCCGAAGCCGTCCACGCGCAGGCCCCAGGTCGTGAGCTCGGTGACCCAGGCGGTGAGCATGAGCATGAGCGCGTTCACCACGAGGGTGAACAGGCCCAGCGTGAGGATGTAGAGGGGGAACGCCACGAGCTTCACCACCGGCTTGACCACGGCGTTGACCAGGCCGAATACGAGCGCGACCACCGCCAGGACGCCCAGCCGCTCCAGCGTGGTGGCGCCGCCGACGACCGTGATGCCGGCCAGCAGCACGGTGGCGAGCCAGATCGCGATCCCGTTGACGACGACACGCTGCACGAACCCCATGGCGCGATGATCGCACCGGACCGGCACCCGTCGGCCCACCGTCCCGACGGTCTCCCACCCCGGCGCCGATGGCATGCTGGGCCGCGTGACACCGCCCCGCGTGCCCCTCCGTCCGGCCGTCGCCGACCTGCCGGCCTACGTCCCCGGGGCACGCGTCCCGGTCGGCGCGGCGGCGTACAAGCTGTCCTCCAACGAGAACCCGTTCCCGCCGCTGCCGTCGGTGCTCGCGGTGATCGACGACGCGGCCGCGGACCTCAACCGCTACCCCGACATGTACGCCACCGAGCTCACCGAGGCGCTCGCGGCCCGGCTCGACCTCGACCCCGCCGGCGTGGTCGCCGGCACCGGGTCGGTCGCGGTGCTGGGGCACGTGCTGTCGGCGGTCTGCGGCGCCGGGGACGAGGTCGTCATCCCGTGGCGGTCCTTCGAGGCCTACCCGATCGCGGTGGCCGTCGCGGGCGCCACCGCGGTGCCGGTGCCCCTCGGCCAGGACAGCCGCCTGGACCTGCCCGCCATGGCGAAGGCCGTGACCCGGCGGACCCGCGCCGTCCTGGTGTGCACCCCGAACAACCCGACCGGCCCCGCGGTGCGGTCCGACGAGCTCGAGGCGTTCCTCGACGCGGTCCCGTCCGACGTGCTGGTCGTCCTGGACGAGGCCTACGTCGAGTTCGTCCGTGACCCCCGCGTGCCGGACGGCCTCGCGGTCCTGCGCGACCGTCGCAACGTCGTCCTGCTGCGCACGTTCTCCAAGGCGTACGGGCTCGCCGGTCTGCGGGTGGGGTACGCCGTCGCGCGTCCCCGGCTCGCCGCCGGCATCCGCGCGGTCGCGACGCCGTTCGGGGTGTCGCACGTCGCCCAGCGCGCCGCCGTCGCGTCCCTGGCCGCCGAGCGCGAGCTGCTCGAGCGGGTGGACGCCATCGTCGAGGAGCGCACCCGGCTGCTCACAGGGCTGCGCGCCCAGGGCTGGACGGTCCCGGACAGCGAGGCGAACTTCGTGTGGCTCCCGCTGGGCCCGCGTGCGGCCGACTTCGCCGCCGACGCCGCCGCGGCGGGGGTGCTCGTGCGGCCGTTCCCCGGCGACGGCGTCCGGGTCAGCGTGGGGGAGCCGGAGGCCACGGACCTGCTGCTGGGCGTCACCGCGGAGTGGCGGCACACCCGGGTCTGAGGATGTCTACAACGACGTCCCGGGACGTTCTGTACGCGCTCACGGCCTAACCTACGGTTGCGTAGCCTACGCTTTCGTAGGTTACCGACCCGCGCCGCGGGACCGCGCTCGCCACCGCGAGCCCGCGCTCGTCCCAGCGAAGGAGACCCGCGTGAGCACACCCGCCCCGGACGTCGACCTCGTCCAGCTGCTCACCCCGGCCGGCGAGCTGCGCGAGCACCCCGAGTACTCCCCGCGGATCGCGCACCTGGACGCCGGGGACCTGCGCGGGATGTACCGCGACATGGTGCTCGTCCGCGCGTTCGACAACGAGGCGACGTCCCTGCAGCGCCAGGGCGAGCTCGGCCTGTGGGCGCAGAGCCTGGGGCAGGAGGCCGCGCAGATCGGCTCCGGACGCGCGCTGGCCCCGCAGGACTACGTCTTCCCGTCCTACCGCGAGCACGGCGTCGCCCACACCCGCGGCGTCGACCTGCCCGACATCCTCAAGCTCTTCCGCGGCGTCGACCACGGCGGCTGGGACTCCGACGCGCTGCGCTTCCACCTGTACACGCTGGTCATCGGCTCGCACACGCTGCACGCCACCGGGTACGCGATGGGCGTCCAGCGCGACGGGCTGGTCGGCACCGGGGACCCGGCGCGGGACACCGCCGTGGTGACCTACTTCGGTGACGGCGCGACCTCGCAGGGCGACGTCAGCGAGGCGCTCGTCTTCGCCGCCGTCGCCAACGCCCCGCTGGTGCTGTTCTGCCAGAACAACCAGTGGGCGATCTCCGAGCCGACGTCGCGCCAGTCCCGCGTCCCGCTGGCCCGCCGCGGCGACGGCTTCGGCGTCCCGGGGGTCCGGGTCGACGGCAACGACGTGCTCGCGTCCTACGCGGTCATGTCCGAGGCGCTCGAGCGGGCCCGGTCCGGGGGCGGCCCCACGCTGGTCGAGGCGTTCACCTACCGGATGGGCGCGCACACCACCTCGGACGACCCGACGCGCTACCGCACGTCCGCCGAGGACGAGTACTGGCGCCAGCGCGACCCGATCGACCGGCTGCGCGCGTACCTGACCTCGATCGGCGAGCTGGGCGACGACTTCGTGGCCGCGCTCGACGCCGAGTCCGCCGAGCTCGGCCGGCGGGTCCGGACGACGGTCCGCGCGATGGGCGCGCCGTCCGCCACCACGATGTTCGACCACGTGTACGCGACGCCGCACGCGACCCTGGATGCCGAGCGCGCGTGGTTCGCCGAGTACGAGGCCTCCTTCGAGCCGACCGAGCAGGCCCAGGCCCTGGACCGCGCCGACGAGCGCCCGACCGTCGGAGAGGTGGCCCTGTGAGCCAGCACACCGAGCAGCAGGTCGCACAGCCGGCCGGCCGTCCCGCCGCCCCGCCCCTCGCCACGCCCCCCGCCACGGGCGTCCAGCGGCTGACGCTGTCCCGGGCGATCAACGCCGGCCTGCGCCGCGCGCTGGAGACCGACCCGAAGGTCCTGCTGATGGGCGAGGACATCGGTGCCCTCGGCGGGGTGTTCCGGGTCACCGACGGGCTGCAGAAGGACTTCGGCTCCGACCGGGTCGTGGACACCCCGCTCGCGGAGTCGGGCATCGTCGGCACGGCGATCGGGCTCGCGATGCGCGGCTACCGCCCGGTCTGCGAGATCCAGTTCGACGGCTTCATCTTCCCGGCGTTCGACCAGATCACGACGCAGCTGGCCAAGATCCACTACCGGTCGCGCGGCCGCCTGACCCTGCCCGTCGTCATCCGCGTCCCCTACGGCGGTGGCATCGGCGCGATCGAGCACCACAGCGAGTCCCCCGAGGTGCTGTTCGCGCACACCCCGGGCCTGCGGGTCATCACCCCGGCCACGCCCGCCGACGCGTTCGTCATGATCCAGCAGGCCGTCGCCTCGCCCGACCCGGTGCTCTTCTTCGAGCCCAAGGGCCGGTACTGGGACAAGGGCGACGTCGACCTGGGGATCACGGCCACCGCGGACGACGTCGCGTCGATGGACCGGGCCCGCGTCGCGCGGGCCGGGACCGACGTGACCGTCGCCGCGTACGGCGCGTCGGTCGCCACCGCGCTGCGGGCGGCCGAGGCCGCAGCGGCCGACGGCGTCAGCGTCGAGGTCGTCGACCTGCGCAGCGTCTCCCCGCTGGACGCCGAGACGCTGGTGGCGTCCGTGCGCCGGACGGGGCGCTGCGTGGTCGTGCACGAGGCGCCGGTCTTCTACGGCACCGGCGGGGAGATCGCGGCCCGGGTCACCGAGGAGTGCTTCTTCCACCTGCAGGCGCCGGTGCTGCGGGTCGGCGGGTTCCACACGCCGTACCCGGTCAACAAGATCGAGCACGACTACCTGCCCGGGGTGGACCGGGTGCTCGACGCCGTCGACCGCGCCATGTCGTTCTGACGGCCCGGCGTCCCGACGCCGCGCGGCCACCGCGCCCCCTCGACCTCCCCCTGACTGGAGCACCCGTGCCGACCTTCGAGCAGTTCCGCCTCCCCGACGCCGGCGAGGGCCTGACCGAGGCCGAGATCGTCGCCTGGCACGTCGCGGTCGGCGACGCCGTCACCGTCAACCAGACGATCGTGGAGATCGAGACGGCCAAGTCCCTGGTCGAGCTGCCCAGCCCGTTCACCGGCGTGGTCACCGAGCTGCTCGCCCAGCCGGGCACGACCGTGGAGGTCGGCACCCCGATCATCGTCATCGACGTCGACCCGACCGGGACGCCCGCCCCGGCGCCCGCCGCGCCTGCCGCGACGGCAGCGGCCGGGTCCGGCACGCCCACGGGCACGACGACCGGCACGACGACGACCGGCACGACGACGACCGGCACGACGTCGCCGGCCCCGGCGGGCGACGGCGACGCGGGCGGTGCGGTGCTCGTCGGGTACGGCGTCGGCGGTCACGCGGCGCGCCGGACCCGCCGGTCCGCGGGCGCCGCCCCGGCCTCGTCGTCGGCCGAGGCACCTGCCGCGGGCCCCGCCGCCGCGCCCGCGTCCGCCCCGGCGCCGGCCCCCGTCGCCGCGCCGCAGGCCCCGGCGACGCCGCCGTCGGCCCCGGACGCCGGACGCCCGGCCCGGCACGCCCTGGCCAAGCCCCCGGTCCGCAAGCTCGCGCGGGACCTCGGCGTGGACCTGGACAGCGTCAGCGCGACCGGCCCCGGCGGGATCGTCACCCGCGAGGACGTGCTGGCCCACGGGGCCGAGACCGAGCCCCGCACGCTCGCCACCTACCCCGGCGACGACTCGCCGTGGCTCGCGTCCGGCGCCGTCTCGCCCGACGGCCGCGAGACGCGCGTCCCGGTGAAGTCCGTCCGCAAGCGGACCGCCGAGGCGATGGTCGCCAGCGCCTTCACCGCCCCGCACGTGACCGTCTTCCACACGGTCGACGTCACCAAGACGATGCACCTGGTGACCCGGCTGCGCGAGGACCGCGAGTTCGCCGACGTGCGCGTCACCCCGCTGCTGATCGCGGCGAAGGCGCTCATGCTCGCGGTCCGGCGGCACCCGGAGATCAACGCGAGCTGGGACGACGCGGCGCAGGAGATCGTCTACAAGCACTACGTCAACCTCGGGATCGCGGCCGCCACCCCGCGCGGACTCGTCGTGCCGAACATCAAGGACGCGCACCGGCTCGGGCTCAAGGAGCTCGCGGAGTCGATCGCGGAGCTCACCGGCACCGCGCGCGCCGGCCGGACCACCCCCGCGGACATGTCGGGCGGCACGATCACCATCACGAACGTCGGCGTCTTCGGCATCGACACCGGTACCCCGATCCTCAACCCGGGCGAGGCCGCGATCCTCGCGCTCGGGGCGATCCGGGAGCAGCCGTGGGTGCACAAGGGCAAGATCAAGAAGCGCTGGGTGACCCAGCTCGCGCTGTCCTTCGACCACCGCCTCGTCGACGGCGGGCTCGGCTCGCGCGTGCTGGCCGACGTCGCCGCGGTGCTGGCGAACCCGGCGCAGGGCCTGGTCTGGGGCTGAGCGCGGGCGACCGGGCGCCGACGGCGCGCGGACCGGCGCGGGCCGACCGGCCCGGACCTCCGCCGGCGGCGCCGCGGACGTGCTGCACACCACCCCGCCGCCGAGCCCGCGGCGGCCTCGGCGGAGCCGGCACCGGCCTACCCTGGACGGTGTGCTGACGCGCTGGAACCTGCCCCGGCTCGGCCTGCTCGCGGTCGCGGGCGTCGCGGCGGTCGTCGTCGGCCTGCTCGTCTCCGGTGCGGCCGGTCGCCCGGTCCTCGGCGACCCCGGCGCCCTGGTCCGGTGGGGGCTGCCGGTCACCGAGACGCTCGTCGAGCTGGCCGCCGCGCTCACCCTCGGGTCCCTCGTCCTCGCCGTGGGGATCCTGCCCCGACGGGCCGACCTCGGCCGGGAGCCGGTCGACGCCCCCGCCTCGGCCGAGGCCCGCCGGGCGGCCCGCCGGGCCACGTCGGGCGCCGTCGTCGACGGCCGTGCGTACCCCGCGGTGCTCACGCTCGCCGGTGCGGCCGCCGCGGCCTGGACCGCCCTGAGCGTCGTGCAGCTCGTGCTGAGCTACGCCCGCATCGCCGGGCGCCCGCTCGGCGGGCCGACCTTCGGCTCCGAGCTCGCGCTGTTCGTCGGGCAGGTCTCCCTGGGGCGGACCCTCCTCGGCATCACGATCGTCGCGGCCCTGACCAGCGCGCTCGCGCTGCTCGTCGCCACGCCGACCGGCGCCGCCTGGGCCGCGCTGCTCGCGCTGGTCGCCCTCGTGCTGCAGTCCCAGACCGGGCACGCGTCGGGCGCGTCCAACCACGAGCTCGCGGTGTCCTCGCTCTTCCTGCACCTGGTCGGCGCCGCGGTGTGGGTCGGTGGGCTCGCCGCCCTCGCCGTGCTCAACCGCCGGCTCGGCGCCGACGTCGGCCCCGCCGTCGCGCGCTACTCCCCGGTCGCGGCCTGGTGCTTCGCCGCCGTCGCGCTGTCCGGGGTCGTCAACGCCGCCCTGCGGGTCGGCAGCTGGGACGGCCTGGGCTCCGTCTACGGCGCCCTGCTCGTCGCCAAGGTGGTGCTCCTGGTGATGCTCGGCGCCGCCGGGTGGTCCTACCGGCGCTCGGTGATCCCCCGGCTGACCGGGCCGGACGGCGACCGCGCACCCGGCGCGACCGGGCTCCTGTGGCGGCTGGTGGCGCTCGAGCTGGTGCTCATGGGCCTGGTGTCGGGGGTCGCCGTCGCGCTGGCGTCCACCGCCCCGCCGGTACCGGACGACCCCGTCACCGACCCCACCCCGGCCGAGATCGTCACGGGGCACCCGCTGCCGCCGGAGCCGGTCGGGACCGCCTGGTGGACGCAGTGGCGCTGGGACATCCTGCTCGCCGCCGGGTGCCTGGCCGCCGTGGTCGTCTACGTGCGCTGGGTGCTGCGGCTGCGCCGTCGCGGCGACGCGTGGCCGTGGGCGCGCACCGCCTCGTGGGTGGCCGGCATGGTGCTGATCGCGTGGGCGACGTCGGGCGGCCTGGCGACGTACGGCCACGTGCTGTTCAGCGTGCACATGGTCCAGCACATGGTGCTGGCGATGGTCGCGCCGATCTTCCTCGCGCTCGCGGCGCCCGTGACGCTCGCCCTGCGGGCGCTGCCCGGGCGCCGCGACGACTCCCGCGGGCCCCGCGAGTGGGTGCTCACCCTGGTCAACAGCCGCGTCGCGCAGTTCCTGTCGCTGCCGCTGGTCGCGGCCGCGAACTTCGTCGTCTCGATGCTCGCGTTCTACTACACCGGCCTGTTCGAGCTGTCCCTGCGCCACTACGTCGGGCACCTGGCGATGGTCGTGCACTTCACCGTCGCCGGGTACCTGTTCGTCAACGCGCTGATCGGCGTCGACCCCGCCCCGCACCGGCCGGCGTACCCGCAGCGGCTGCTCCTGCTGCTGGGCACCATGGCGTTCCACGCGTTCTTCGGCGTCACGCTGATGAGCGGCGAGGTGCTGCTCGTCCCGGACTGGTTCGGCGTGCTGGGACGCGACTGGGGCCCGTCCGCGCTCGAGGACCAGCAGCGCGGCGGGGCGATCGCCTGGGGCATCGGGGAGGCACCGACCATCGCGCTGGCGATCATCGTCGCGCTGTCCTGGTCGCGCGACGACGAGCGCGTCGCCCGGCGGCGCGACCGCCGGGTCGACCGCGACGGGGACGTGGAGATGGACGAGTACAACGCGATGCTCGCCCGGCTGGCGAAGGACCCGGCGGGACGCGCGACCGCCGGCGACGCAGCGCGGTCCCCCGGTGGAGACGCGGCCCGGGACTGACAGCGGCGCGTGGTAGGACTCAGGCGTGACCTCCGACACCTCCACCACGTCCGAGACCCCGACCGCGCCCGACGCCTCACCCACCGGCGGGGCGACGACGCCGAGCGCTGCGCCGGCCGGTGACCCCGCCACCCCGTTCCACGACCTCGAGCAGTACGTCGCGCTGCCCCGCACGAGCGGCCTCACGCTGTCCCCCGACGGCACGCGACTCGTCACGTCGGTGTCGACGCTGGACGACAAGCGCGTCCGCTACGTGTCCGCGCTGTGGGAGGTGGACCCGGCGGGTCAGCGTGCGGCGCGCCGGCTGACCCGCTCCCGCAAGGGCGAGTCCGGCGCGGCGTTCACCGCGGCCGGTGACCTGCTGTTCACCTCGGCCCGCCCGGACCCGGACGGCGCCGAGGGCGACGACCAGGCACCGTCCGCCCTGTGGCAGCTGCCGGCCGACGGCGCGGAGGCCCGCGTGGTCGCCGCCCGCCCCGGCGGTGTGAGCGCGCCGGTCACCGCCCGGGACGCCGACGTCGTCGTCGTGACCTCCGACGTCCTGCCCACCGCGCGGGACACCGCGCACGACGACGCCCTGCGCACCGCCCGCAAGGACAAGAAGGTCGCCGCGATCCTGCACAGCGGCTACCCGGTGCGGTACTGGGACCACGACCTGGGCCCCGCCGAGCCGCACCTGCTCACCGCGCCCGTCACCGGCGAGCTCGTCGCCCCCGTCGCCGGGCAGGCCGAGCCTCGCCTGGACCTGCGCGACCTGACCCCCGCGCCCGGGTCCGCGCTGCGCGAGACCTCGTCGTCCCTCTCGCCCGACGGCGCCACGCTGGTCACCGCCTGGAACCGCCCGGCCGCCCGGGGCGCGCTGCGCACCGTGCTGGTCGCCGTCGACGTGGCGTCCGGTGAGCGCCGCACCCTGGTCGACGACCCGCACGCCGACGCCTCGTCCCCCGTGATCTCGCCGGACGGCGCCTGGGTCGCCTTCGTCCGCGAGACGATCAGCACGCCGCAGGCCGCCCCGCGGGTCACCCTGGCGCTGGTGCCGCTGGGCGGCGGCGACTGGCGCGAGCTCGCCGCCGACTGGGACCGCTGGCCGCACGGCGCCCAGTGGCTGCCGGACTCCTCGGCGGTCCTGGTGGTCGCCGACGACGACGGCCGGTCGCCGGTGTTCCGCATCGACGTCGCGACCGGCGACGTCGCGCGCGTGACCAGCGACGACGCGGCGTTCACCGACCTGCAGGTCGCCCCGGACGGCTCCGCCGCGTACGCGCTGCGGACCTCCTACCTCGAGCCGGCCCACCCGGTGCGGATCGACCTCGCCGCCGCGGCCGCCGGTGCGGTCGAGGCGGTCGCCCTGCCGGCGCCCGCACCGCTGCCGGAGCTGCCCGGGCTGCTGACCGAGGTGGAGACCACCGCCGAGGACGGCTCGCGGGTGCGCGCCTGGCTCGCCGTCCCGGAGGGCGCCGGCGAGAGCGAGCCCGCGCCGCTGCTGCTGTGGATCCACGGCGGGCCGCTCGGGTCGTGGAACGCGTGGTCGTGGCGCTGGAACCCGTGGCTGCTGGTCGCGCAGGGGTACGCGGTGCTGCTGCCGGACCCCGCTCTGTCGACCGGGTACGGGCAGGACTTCGTCCAGCGCGGTTGGGGCGCCTGGGGCGGCGCGCCCTACACCGACCTGCTGGCGATCACCGACGCCGTCTGCGCCCGCCCGGACATCGACCAGACCCGGACCGCGGCGATGGGAGGGTCGTTCGGCGGGTACATGGCCAACTGGGTGGCCGGGCACACCGACCGCTTCCGGGCGATCGTCACGCACGCGAGCCTGTGGGCGCTGGACCAGTTCGGCCCGACGACGGACGCCGGGTACTACTGGGCGCGCGAGATGACCGAGGCCATGGCGCTGGAGAGCTCCCCGCACCGGTTCGTGGAGCAGATCGTCACGCCCATGCTCGTGATCCACGGCGACAAGGACTACCGCGTCCCGATCGGCGAGGGTCTGCGGCTCTGGTACGAGCTGCTCAGCCGCTCCGGGCTGCCGGCCGACGACGAGGGCCGCACCCCGCACCGGTTCCTGTACTTCCCCGACGAGAACCACTGGGTGCTCACGCCGCAGCACGCGATCGTCTGGTACGAGGTGGTGTCGGCCTACCTGGCCCAGCACGTGCTCGGGGAGGAGCGGACGCTGCCGGAGGTCCTGGGCTGACGCCCGACCGGTCCGCCCGACCTGCGCGGGCGACCCGGACGCTCACCCGTCCGGGTCGTCCTGCGCCGGTCCGGCGCACGTCGGCGGGCGGCGGGTCGACCGGCCCGACAGACTGCTCCCCGTAGGCCCGGTGGGGACCGGGCCCCGATGAAGGGACGCGAGCCATGGGTATCGGCGGAGGGATCTTCCTCATCGTGGTGGGCGCCATCCTGGCGTTCGCCGTCAGCGACAGCGTGGACGCGATCGACCTGGCGATGATCGGCTACATCTGCATGGCCGCCGGGGTGCTCGCGCTGATCATCTCGCTGGTCCTCAACGCCCAGCGCACCAACACCACCCACCGCGAGGTCATCGAGCGGCACGACGACCGCCGGCCCCCGGCGCCGCCGCCCGCGTACTGACGCCGCCTGCCTTCCGGACCGTCCGCCCGCGTGCCCCCCGGGCGCTGGCCCGGTCGGCCGTCCGTCCCGCGACGCCTGCCCGCCACGTGCGTCGCCGAACGCCCGATCCGTGTGGGTGGCGTCCTGCACACTCGCACCACGGGCACGGAACGGTGGCAGGGGGGCCATATGGACAGGAACGAGGCGCGCGAGACCAAGCGCCAGATCGCGGGGTACGTGGAGGAGCTGCTGGCGGAGCGGATCGACGCGCGCAGCGTCGGTCCGCAGGTCCCGGCGGTGGGTCTGGGGCTGCGGCCGCTGCCGGACGGCGGGTACGGGCTGGCGGTCCGCTACCGCCTCGGTGTGCCGACGGCCCGGATGGTGGCCCGCAAGGTGGCCGAGCAGGTCGGCCCGGTCGCGGACGTGCGCCGCACGGGTCGGATCAGCGTCGTCCCGCGGCAGGGGACCGGGCCTCGGCCGCCGGTCGTCACCGCCCAGGCCCTGGGGGAGACCGACCGCGTCCGCCCGCTGCGCCCGGGCGTCTCGATCGCCCACGTCGACGTCAGCGCCGGCACGCTCGGCGCCTTCGTCCGGGTGGACGGCGTGCTGCACGCGCTGTCGAACTTCCACGTGCTGGTCGGCTCGCCGTCCGCGAAGGCCGGTGACCCCGTGCTGCAGCCCGGACCGGCCGACGGCGGGCAGGACCCGCAGGACCGGGTCGGGACCCTCGCCGGGTTCGTGCCGCTCCAGGCGGGCGAGGACCACCTCGTCGACGCGGCGATCGCCCGCCTCGACGACACCGACGTCGACCTCGCCTACCCGGTCGGCCTCGTCACCGAGACCGCGGAGGTCGACGGGACCGAGCAGGTCGCCAAGATCGGGCGCACGACCGGGCTGACCCAGGGGCACGTGACGGCGATCGAGCTCGACGACGTCGTCGTCGGGTACGGCGACGAGATGGGCGAGCTGCGCTTCGACAACCAGGTCGAGGTGCAGAGCAACGGCCCCCGGCCGTTCTCCCGCGGGGGTGACAGCGGGTCCCTCGTGTACCGCACCGACGGTGTGGCGATCGGGTTGCTCTTTGCCGGGAGCGAGGCGGGGGGCGACAATGGCAACGGATTGACCTACCTCAACCCGATCGGCGCCGTCCTGGACGCCCTGGGAGCCGAGCTGGCGGGCTGAGGTGTCCGGTGCGGACCTCGCGTCGGGCGACCGACGCGAGGTGCGCACATGGCTGACCTGGACCGAGCACGCGCCGCGAAGGCACGGCTCCGCAGCGACCTGGCCGGACGCTCCGGCGTCTCGGGCGTCGGGATCGCCCGAGGCGCTGACGGGTACCACGTCCGGGTCAACCTGGAGCGGGAGTCGGACCGCACCGGCGTGCCCGGTCAGGTCGAGGGCGTCCCCGTCGACGTGCGCGTCAGCGGCACCATCCGCGCCGGCGGCTGACCCGCCCACCGATGGGTGACCCGGTCGTCGTCGCCGCCCTGCTGATCGCCGCCGCGTCCGCGGCGCTCGTCGCGCGGCTCGCGTTCTGGCTGGGCGGCCGCGCCGGCCGCACCGTGCTCGCCGGGGGCGTGGTGCTGCTCGTCGTCGGGAACGTGATGATCGAGGCGTTCAGCGACGCCGGTCGGGTGCTGTCCGGCGCCACCGTGGGATTCGTGCTGGGCACCCTGGTGGGACTGCTGCGCTACGGCCTCCCCGCGAGCCGCCGGGCACGCGGCGGCGGCTCGTCCTGACCGCACGGCGGACGGCCCGGCATACCCGGCGCCCCCCTCGTGTTCACTACCGCTGTGACACAGAAGACCGCGCAGCTGCCCCGCGTCCGCGCCTCCGAGCTCGTCGGCCGCGGCTGGCTCAACACCGGGGGCCGGTCCATCACCCTGGCCGACCTGCGGGGCAAGGTCGTCGTCCTGGACTTCTGGACCTTCTGCTGCATCAACTGCCTGCACGTCCTGGACGAGCTGCGCGAGCTCGAGGAGCGGCACCGCGACGAGCTCGTGATCATCGGCGTGCACTCGCCGAAGTTCGTGCACGAGGCGGACCCGGTCGCCCTGGCGGCCGCTGTCGAGCGCTACGAGGTGCACCACCCGGTCCTTGACGACCCCGAGCTCGTCACGTGGTCGGCGTACACCGCCCGCGCGTGGCCCACGCTCGTCGTCATCGACCCCGAGGGCTACATCGTCGCCCAGATGGCCGGCGAGGGGCATGCCCGCAACCTGGAGATCCTCGTCGAGGGGCTCGTCACCGAGCACGACGCCAAGGGCACCCTGCACCGGGGCGACGGCCCGTACGTGCCGCCCGCCCCGACGTCGGGCACCCTGCGCTTCCCGGCCAAGGCGCTCGCCCTGCCGGGCGGGACGTTCCTGGTCGCCGACGCCGGCCACCACTCCCTCGCCGAGGTCGACGCGGACGGCGAGACCCTGCTCCGCCGCATCGGCTCCGGTGAGCGCGGCCTGGTCGACGGCGGCCCCGACGAGGCGCGCTTCAGCGAGCCCAACGGCCTGGCGCTCCTGCCGGACGACGTCGCGGCGCAGGTCGGCTACGACGTCGTGGTCGCCGACACCGTGAACCACGCGCTGCGCGGCGTGCGGCTGGTGGACGGGTCCGTCGTGACGCTGGCCGGCACCGGGGAGCAGTACATGGTCGGGGCCGCCGACAACTCACCCGGTGAGGGACCGCGCGGGACCAAGCTGTCCTCGCCGTGGGACGTCACCTGGTGGCCGCAGGCGCAGGCGGTGGCCGTGGCGATGGCCGGCAACCACACGATCTGGGCGTACGAGCCGCGGGAGGGCCGGGTCGAGCAGCTCGCCGGGACGATGAACGAGGGCCTGCAGGACGGCCCGCTGGGCCAGGCGTGGTTCGCGCAGACGTCCGGGCTCGCCGCCGGTCCCGACGGCCGGCTGTGGCTGGCCGACTCCGAGGTGTCCGCGCTGCGGTACCTGGACCTCGCGCCCGCCGACGACGCCGTCGGTGACGACTACCTGGCCGTCACCGTCTCCCGCGCCGGCGACGAGCGCAGCGCGGCGGGGACCGCCGTGGGTGCCGGGCTGTTCGACTTCGGCCTGCGCGACGGCGCCGCCGACCAGGCGCTGCTGCAGCACCCGCTGGGCGTCGCGGTCCTGCCCGACGGGTCGATCGCCGTCGCCGACACCTACAACGGGGCGGTGCGCCGCTACGCGCCCGGCGCCGACGGCGGACAGGTCACCACGCTCGCGCGGGACCTGGCCGAGCCCAGCGGCCTCGTCGTCCTGCCGTCGCCGGACGGCATCGAGCTGCTGGTGGTCGAGTCCGCCGCGCACCGGCTCACGCGCCTGCGCCTGCCCAAGGACGTCGCAGGGGAGATCCTGGACGCCGGGGCGCACCGCACCCAGCGGCCGGTGACCGACGTCGCCCCGGGCACGTTCGCGCTCGACGTCGTCTTCACGCCCGCGGCCGGGCAGAAGTACGACGACCGCTACGGTCCCTCCACCCGGCTCCAGGTCTCCTCGACCCCGCCCGAGCTGCTGCTGGACGGCACCGGGGACGGCGTGGACCTGGTCCGGCAGCTGCGGATCAACCCCGAGGTGACCGAGGGCGTGCTCCACGTGACGGCGCACGCCGCCAGCTGCGACGCGGACCCGGCGATCGAGTACCCGGCCTGCCACCTGAACGCGCAGGACTGGGGTGTCCCGGTCCGGGTGGTCCCCGGCGCCGCGGCGTCGCTGACGCTGCCGCTGCTCGGCTGACCACGGGAGCGGGCCGGGCGGGTCGGCCCGGCCCGGCCCGTCAGACCAGCGCGGGCGCGGGCGCGCCGACGGCGCGCAGCACGAACGTCTCGGTGGCGTGGACCGCGCGCTCGCGGTCCGCGCCGTCGGGCACGCCGCGGCCGGACAGGCACGCGTGGACCAGCGGCACCGTCGTGTCGATGTCCTGCGGCGGGAGGACGCCGGCGTCGATGCCCGCCAGGAGGATGCGCCGCAGGATCCCCTCGACGCCGGCGACGTGCTCGCGCAGCCGGTGCTGCGTCCCGCGCGACAGGACGGTGCGCAGGTCCGGGCCAGGCGCGAGGTGGAACACCCGGGTGAGCTGGGTCTGCTGGCGCACGTAGGTCCGCAGCTGCTCCACCGGGTCCTCCACGCCCCGCAGCGCCTGCTCGAGCGTCGCCACGTACTGCTCGGTCTCGTGCGAGATGAACCCGAGCAGCAGGGACTCCTTGTCGGGGAAGTGGTTGTAGACGGCGGTCCGGCCCATGCCCGCATGGGCGGCGATGTCCGCCAGGCTGATCGCGTCGAAGCCCTTCTCGGCCATCAGCGTCGACAGCGCGGCGAACAGGCGCTGGCGTGTCTGCTCACGGTGCTCGTGCAGGGACCCGCCGATGATCTTGGGCATGGTGACAGTCTCACACGATGTGTCAGATCACGCGGGCCTGGGCGGGGTGAACCCGCACACCCGCCCGCCGGCGGCCTCGCTAGCCTGCCGCCATGGCCGACGACGCACCGCTGCCCGCACCCGCTGACCCGACCGACGCCGGTCCCGCGGGGGACGGGCCGACCGGTTCCCGGGACGTCGCCGGCGCCGTCCCCGCCGACCCCGCGGATGTCGAGCCGGACACCAAGGACTGGACCTGGGTGCTCGAGCGCCCCTGCCCCGAGTGCGGCTTCGTGGCGGCCGACGTCGACCCGCGGGACGTCCCCGGGGTCGTGCGCTCGCTGACCCCGCGGTGGCGCGAGGCGCTGGCGCGGCCCGGAGCCCGGGACCGGCCGGCGCCCGGCGTGTGGTCCCCGCTGGAGTACGCGGCGCACGTGCGCGACGTGAACCGGGTGTTCCTCGGACGCCTGCGCGCCATGGTCGACCTCGACGACCCGCTGTTCGAGAACTGGGACCAGGACGCGACCGCCGTCGCGGAGCGGTACCGCGAGCAGGACCCCGCGGTGGTCGCCGACGAGCTGGGGAGCGCCGCCGCTGACCTGGCGCACGCCCTCGACCACGTCACGCCCGACCAGCTCGGGTGTCCGGGGCGCCGGTCGAACGGCTCGGTCTTCACGGTGCGGACGCTGGTGCGTTACTACCTGCACGACGTCGTCCACCACCTGCACGACGTCCGGGCCTGAGCCGCGTGCACACCCGCTGTCCACAGACCTGTGCGCCCACCCCGGGTGGACGTACACATGCTGTGGACAAGCCTGTGCACGAGCGGGACCGGGGGACCGGCACGAGGTCGGCGCCCGATCGAGATGGGGCCGCGGCGCCGAGCCACCTGAGGTCCGCGGAGCACCTGGCTCCTGCGGACGGGCAGACCGGTCGGACGGGCCAAGCGTCGACGGCGGGTGCGGTGACGCGAGGCCCCTCGGACGCCTACTCCGAGGGGCCTGCGCCGCGTCAGGGTAGGTCCGGGCGGCGTGCGCTCCCCGGCAGCGACACGCCACCCGCCCGGCGTTCACCCGGCCGGGGCGAGCGCCGGGTCGGCCGCGGCATCGGCTGCGGGGCCGGCTGCGGTGTCCGCCGTCGCGTCCCGGGCGTCCGCCGAACCCTCCGGCCGCGTGCCGGCCTCGTCGTCCACCGCCCGACCCGGGACGGTCCGCGCCAACCAGACGACGAGGACGAGCGAGAGCCCGACCGCCCCGAGGAACACCGCCGGCAGCCCGAGCGCCTCCCCGACCACGCCGCCGAGCGCGGCGCCCACCGGGATCGAGCCGAAGGACAGCGTCCGGGACACCCCCGCCACCCGCCCGCGCAGCCCGTCCGGGACCAGGCGCTGGCGCATGGTCTGGCCGACGACGTTGCCGACCATGGTCGTGCCGCCCACGAGGGCGAACGTCACCGCGATCGCGGCCACGTGCGGCACCACCACCGGGACCACCAGCAGGACGGTGCCCAGCAGCCACACCGACGTGATGAGGCGCAGCTCGCCGACCCACCGCCGCAGCCGGTCCGCGACGGCGGCCCCGACCAGCGCGCCGACCGCGAGGGCGGCGGCGAGCGGGCCGTACAGCGCCGCGTCGAGCCCCACCGCCGACCCCGGCCCGACGACCCACAGCACGAAGACGGCGAAGTAGCCGGCACTGGCGAAGTTCAGGACCGTGCCGGTGAGCACGAGGGGACGCAGCACCCGGTGCCGCCACAGGAAGGCGACACCCTCCGCGAGCTCGGTGCGCATCGACGTCGGCGGGCGCCGGCGTGGGACGGCGCCGGCCGTGACGCCGCGCAGCCCACGCAGGGCCAGGAGCGTGGCGATCCCGAGCAGCGCGGCGGGGAGCCCGAGCACGGCGGCGCTGCCCACGCCCACGAGCACCCCGGCCAGCGGGGCACCGAGGAACGCGTTGGCGACCTGCTGGACCCCCAGGAGCCGGCCGTTGGCCGCGGCGAGCTGGTCGCGCGGGACCACGGCGGGGACCAGCGCGGCGGCGGCGGAGTCGGCGAAGACCTCGGCCACGCCGAGCACCAGCAGCAGCGCGAGCACGACCGGGACGGTGAGCACGCCGGCCACGGCCGTGCCGACCCCGGCGGCCAGCACGAGCGTCCGTGCGGCCGTCGCGACGCCGAGGATGCGGACGCGGTCATGCCGGTCGACCAGCACACCCGCGTGCATCGCGAGCAGCAGCCAGGGCAGCGTGGCGGCGGCGCTGAGGAGCGACACGAGGGCGGGCGAGCGGGTCATCGTCACGGCCAGCAGCGGGACGCCGACCTGGAGGACGCCGTCCGCCAGGTTGGACAGCCCCGTGAGGCCCAGCAGGTGGTGGAAGGGTCGGCGCGACGACGCGACGAGGACCGGGTGATCGACCATGACGCGCTCCAGTACTGTAGGCAGCGGAACCTATGCAGAACCTCCTTTGCAAAGATAGGTATGCAGATGTCTGTTGGCAATAGCGGGTCGGAACCTGCGTCGGCCGGGCCCCCTCAGCTGGACGCGTCGGGTCTCAAGGCGTACGCGCACCCGCTGCGGCTGCAGATGATCCGGTACCTCAACGACCACGGACCGGCCACGGCCACGCAGCTCGCACGGCACCTGGGGGAGAGCACCGGGCAGACCAGCTACCACCTGCGCCAGCTGGCCCGGCACGGCCTGGTGGAGGACGACCCGGGTCGGGGCACGGGCCGGGAGCGGTGGTGGCGGTCCCGGTCGTTCCAGGTCCACGCGTCCCAGCTCTCCGGCGACCCGGCGCTCGGACCGGCGGCGCAGGCGGTGCTCAGCTCCGTCGCGCAGAGCCGCAGCGAGGCGCTCGACCGCTGGATGGCGGTCGCGCAGCAGGCGCCGCCGGAGTGGATGGAGGCGGCGCTGCACAGCCAGAGCACGCTGCGCCTGACCCCCGAGGAGGCGCGCGACCTGCACACCGAGGTGCTGGCCGTCCTCGAGCGCTTCGCCGAGCTCGGCCGCGGGCGCGAGGCGGGCGGGCACGGGGACCGGGTCCCGCCCGACGCCGCAGGCGACGACGCACCGAGCGGCGGCGCGGAACCGGGCCCGGAGCGGGTGCGCGTCTACGTCGACGTCTTCCCGCTGTGGGCGGAGCGCGACGACGACCGGTGAGCGGGGCGGGGCGAGGCACCTCTGGGAGGCTGACCCGATGAGCCTGTGGCGCACGCACGAGTCGACCGTCGTCTACGAGAACCGCTGGATCCGCGTGCGGGAGGACGACGTCGACCGCCCCGACGGCAGCCGCGGCATCTACGGCGTCATGGAGGTGCGCCACGCCGCGGTCTTCGTCGTCCCGGTCACCGACGACGACGAGGTCGTGCTCGTCGAGGTCTTCCGGTACACGACCGGGGCTGCGTCGCTCGAGGTCCCCGCGGGCGGGTCGGACGGCGAGGACCTGCTCGCCGCTGCGCGGCGCGAGCTGCGGGAGGAGACCGGGCTCGAGGCGCGGCAGTGGCAGCAGGTCGGGTCGATGTTCGCGCTCAACGGGGTCTGCCACGCGCCGGAGCACGTGTTCGTCGCCCGCGGGCTGCGGCCCGCCGCCGGGAGCGGCCGGCACCAGGCCGAGGAGGGCATCACCGCGGTGCGCACGGTGCCGTGGGCGCGGGCGATCGACATGGTGCGCGACGGCACCATCACGGACGGCGAGACGGTGGCCGCCCTCATGTACGCCGCGATCGCGCTGGGGCGGGTGGCCTGACGACCGCCGCCCCCACCGGCCCCGGACGCGCGCTGGGGTGACCACGACGGCCGGGCACCCCGAACCACGCGGCGAGCCCGGTGCCCAGGCCCTCCTGGTCGTCACCGACCCAGACCACGTGCCCGTCCGGGCGCAGCAGCACCGCGGGCACGTCGAGCTCCTCGCTGCCGTCGACGACGTGGTCGACCCGGCCCTCCCAGCCCGCGACGGACAGCCGTCCGGTCCGGTCGAGCAGCAGCCCGCGGCCGCGGTGCATCAGCCCGTAGAGCGGCCCACCGGTGAGCGGGACGTCCCGGAGCCGCCGGCCGAGCAGCGGGTGCCCCGCGCCGACGTCGTACCGCACATCGATCGCGGCGACCCTGGCGGTCAGGTACCGGTGCACCTCGGGCAGGTCCATCAGCTCGGAGAGCAGCCGTCGCACCGCCTGCGCGCCGGGCTCGAGCGACAGCAGCTCCGACTGCGCGCGGGTGCTGTCCAGCACGGCGGCGGCGACCGGTCGCCGCTCGGTGCCGTAGGTGTCCAGCAGCCCCTCCGGGGCCCAGCCGTCGACCGCGGCGGCGAGCTTCCAGCCGAGGTTGAACGCGTCCTGCAGGCCCAGGTTCAGGCCCTGACCGCCGAGGGGCGGGTGCACGTGGGCGGCGTCACCGGCCAGCAGGACGCGACCCACGCGATAGCGCTCGGCCAGGCGGGTCGCGTCACCGAACCGGGAGAGCCAGCGCGGTGAGTGCGCGCCCAGGTCGGTGCCGGCCACCGCCCGCAGCCGCTCGCGCAGCTCGTCGACGGTCGGTGGGACCGACCGGTCGCCGGTCACGCCGTCGGCAGGGACGACCACCCGGTACAGCCCGTCGCCGAGCGGGCCGGCGCCGAACCCGAGCTGGGTCCGGCGGACCTCGGTGACCACGGCGGTCACGGTCTGCGGCGGTGCGGTCAGCTCGACCTCGCCGAGCAGCCACTCGGCGGACGCCGGCTCACCCGGGAAGTCCACGCCGAGCAGCGCGCGCACCGTGCTGCGGCCGCCGTCGCACCCGACGAGGTAGCGGGCACGCACGGTCGTCCCGTCGTCGAGCTCGGCGGTCACGCCGTCGTCGTCCTGCGTCAGCCCGGCCAGGCGGCTCCCCCACCGGACCTCCGTGCCGAGCTCGGCGGCGCGGTCGCCCAGCAGACGCTCGGTGACGTCCTGCGGGATGCCCAGGACGTACGCGTGCGCGGTGTCGAGCCCGGTGGGTGGCGGCTTGACGATGCCGGCGAAGCCACCGACCGGGTACCGGGTCCCGAGCGGGAGGAAGCGCTCCAGCAGCCCGCGCTGGTCCAGGACCTCGACGCTGCGCGCGTGCAGCCCGAGCGCGCCGGGGCGCCTGGTCCGCTCCGCGTCCCTCTCCAGGACGACCACGTGCACGCCGTGCAGCCGCAGCTCGGCCGCCAGCATCAGGCCCGTCGGTCCACCACCGGCGACGACCACGTCGATCATGAGTGCCCCTTCCCTTCCGCCGGACGACGTCGCTCGCCGCGCGCACCGGGCGCGGACGAGGACCGGAGGGCCGCCCTCGGGGCGCGGACCGGCCCCGGGCGGGCGACGACGTCGACGTGCGTCGCCCGTTCCGGGGGCGCCGAGGTCCCCGGTCGGCGCCTCGCCGGAGTACTGTCCCGCGCCGACCCGGCGTTGCCGCAAGGCCCGGGGTGCGCTATAGGTTGAGAGCGGCGGGAGGCACCCGGCCGCGACGGCCGTGGTCGCGACCCCGCCTCAGACCTGCGGGGACCCCAGGGCCAGGCGGAGCGACTCCAGCGCCGACGGCACGACGGCGTACCAGACGTTGGTGCCGCGCCGCTCGCTCGTCACCAGTCCCGCCTCGCGCAGGATCTTCAGGTGGTGGCTGACCGTCGGCTGGCTCCTGCCGACCGGCTCGACGAGGTCGCACGCGCACACGGCGCCGTCCTTGGAGGTCGCCAGCAGGCTCAGCAGCCGCAGCCGGACGGGATCCGCCAGGGCCGCGAACCGGCGCGCGAGCTCGGCGGCGTCGGCCGACCCGAGCGGGACGTCCTGCAGCGGGGCGCAGCACGGCTCGACGGCCGGCATGGCCAGCACCGGAAGCTCGCGGACGACGGTCACGGGACCTCCTCGGGACCAGACATTGACAATCGTCGATGCCGGGTCCAGGGTCGAGCATCGACAGACATCGATACTACCCGACGTCACGCTCATCCCCCGGGAGGACGGCCATGGCCCGCAGCACCACCTCGACCGCGTCGACCGTCGCGACCGCACCCGCGGCCGTCGCCGGTGCCGGCACGCCGGCGCCCCTGCCCGTCGCCGTGATCGGCGCCGGACCGATCGGGCTCGCCGCGGCGGCGCACCTCGCCGACCGTGGGCTGCCGTTCGTCGTCCTGGAGGCGGGCACGGCCGTGGGTGCGGCGGTCCGGCAGTGGGCGCACGTGCGCACGTTCACGCCGTGGCGGTACGTCGTCGACCCCACCGCTGCGGTGCTCCTGGCCCCGACGGGCTGGTCGGTGCCGAGCACGCCCGTGCCGCCCACCGGTGCCGAGATCGTCCGGCACTACCTCGAGCCGCTCGCCGGGCTCCTGGGGGACCGCGTGCTCCTGGGCCACCGGGTGGTCGCGGTCGCCCGCGACGGCATGGACAAGAGTCGCAGCGTCGGCCGTGAGCGGCGTCCGTTCGTGCTGCGCGTGCAGGACGGCGCCGGCGTCGTCCGCGAGGTGCGGGCACGGGCGGTCGTCGACGCCTCGGGCACCTGGGACCACCCGAACCCGCTCGGCGCCTCGGGGCTGCCGGCGACCGGTGAGGCCGACGTCGCCGACCTGCTGACCGGCCCGCTGCCGGACGTCCTGGGCACGGACCGTGCGCGCTTCGCCGGTCGGACGACGCTGGTCGTCGGCGCGGGCCACTCCGCGGCGTCCACGCTGCTGGCCCTGGGCCGCCTGGCGGAGGAGGCGGCGGGGACCCGCATCCTCTGGGCGATCCGGGCGGCGGACCCGGGGCGCGTCTACGGCGGCGGTGCCGGCGACGAGCTGCCCGCGCGCGGCCGGCTCGGGACGGACCTGCGCGGGCTCGTGGGGTCCGGCGTGGTCGAGCTGGTGACCGGGTTCGCGACCACGGAGCTCGTCCGCCAGGGCGACACCGTCACCGTGGTGGGGACCACGGACGCCGGACCGGTGCGGCTCGCCGGCGTCCACCAGGTCGTGGCCGCGACGGGCTTCCGCCCGGACCTGACCGTGCTCGCCGAGCTGCGCCTGGACCTCGACCCCGGGCTGGAGGCCCCGCGCACCCTCGGGCCGCTGATCGACCCGGCCTTCCACAGCTGCGGGACGGTGCCACCGCACGGCCACCGCGACCTCGCGCACCCCGAGCCGGGGTTCTACGTCGTCGGCATGAAGTCCTACGGCCGCGCGCCGACGTTCCTCCTCACCACCGGCAACGAGCAGGTGCGCAGCGTCGTGGCCGCCCTCGCCGGGGACCTGGCCGCCGCCGACGACGTCCGGCTCGTCCTGCCGCAGACCGGCGTCTGCTCGGTCGACGCGAGCGGGAGGGACACGGCCGCGTCCGGCGGGTGCTGCGGTGCCCCGTCCGGCGTCGACACCCCCGCGGTGCCGGTGGGTGCGCACCGGCTGCTGCCCGTGGGCGTGCCCGCGCGCGGGTTCGCGAGCGGCCTGCCGGGAGGGGGCCGGGTCGCCGAGCTGGTCCTCGACGTCGCGGCGCGGACGCCGGGACCTGCCGACGACCGGGCCGGCTGCTGCGCACCCTGACGGAGCGCACCGTGACCTCGCGCACCTGATCGCGCGCACCCGGACCTGCCCACCCGACCCCGGCGCACCCCGACCCTGCGCCCGCCCCGGCTCACCCCCGGGCCAGCGCCGCCCCCATCTGCTCCATCGCCCGGACCACCAGGTGCCGCGGCGTCGCGAAGTTGTACCGGACGAACCCCGGGGCGCCGCTCAGGGCGCCGTCGACCAGCGCCACGCCGGCGTGCTCGAGGAAGAAGGCCGCGGGATCCGCGAGCCCGACGTCGCGGCAGTCCAGCCACGCGAGGTACGTCCCCTCCGGCGGGCGGTAACCGACGCCGGGCAGGTGCTCGGCGACGAGGTCCGTCAGCGCCCGACGGTTGCCGTCCAGGTAGCCCAGCACCTGCGCGAGCCACGGCGCGCCCGCGGAGTACGCCGCCGCGTTCGCCACGACGCCCAGGTTCGCCGCCCCGTGCTCGGCCATCATCGCGATCTGCGACCAGCGGGCCCGGTCGGGGTCGCTCGACAGGACGACCTGGGCGCACTTCGTCCCCGGCAGGTTCCAGGCCTTGGACGCCGACGTCGCGGTGAGGGTGTGCCCGGCCGTGACCTCGCCGATCGACGCGTACGGCACGTGCCGGTGCCCCGGGAAGACCAGCGGCGCGTGGATCTCGTCGGAGAACACCCGCCCGCCGTGCCGGTCGACCACCTCGGCGACCGCCACCATCTCCGCCCGCTCCAGCACGCGACCGATCGGGTTGTGCGGGTTGCACAGGACCAGCAGGTCACCGCCCGCCCGGAAGGCGGCGTCCAGCGCGTCGAGGTCGTAGCCCAGCCGGTCGCCGGACGGCACCATCGGCACCCGGATGATCTCCCGACCCTGGGCGAGGGGGACGGTGAGGAACGGCATGTAGGACGGGACCGGCACGATCACCGCGCTGCCCGGGCGGGAGAAGTGCTCGATCGCGATCTGGAGCGCCTGGACGACGTCGGCCACGGGACGGACGTCGTCCGGCGCCACGGGCCAGCCGTACCGGTCCTGCGCCCACCGGGCGTAGGCGTGCGACATCGTCGCGGCCATCGTCGGGGTGAGGTAGCCGAAGGCTCCGGTGTCCACCGCCGCGTGCAGCGCCTCGACGACCGGCGGGGCGGTCCCGAAGTCCATCTCCGCCACGAACGCGCCCAGCTTGTCCGGGTAGAGGGACCACTTGAGGCCGCCGGTGCGGCGCAGCGCCTCCACCTGGACGTCGTCGAACGCGGAGGTGTCGGTCATGTCTGCTCCTGCCTCTGCGGGTGGTGCGCCGGCGTGCCGGTGGCCCGGTCGCCGGTCGGTCTGCCGGCCCATCGTGCCGCGAGCGGCGGGCACGCGGGCGGACCGCGGGCGGACCGGACGCGGACGCAGCGACGTCCGCGGAGGCCGTCGGGGGCCGGCGCTACCCTCGGCCCTATGGGCCGGCACCCGCGGATCGACGCGCGCAGCACCGGTGTCCTCGTCGCCAGCAACGTGCTGGGCGGGGTGGGGGTGGCGTCCGGCATCGCGGTCGGTGGTCTGCTCGCCGAGCGGCTGGGCGGCACCTCCGTCGCCGGGCTCGGGCAGGCGGCCGGCGTCCTGGGTGCCGCCGTCGCGGCGGTCCCGCTGGCCGCGCTCGCCGCCCGCCGCGGACGCCGGTGGTCGCTCGCCGGTGGCTACGCGGTCGCGGTGCTGGGCGCGGTCGTCGTGGTCACGTCGGCGGTGCTGTCCCAGCTGGTCCTGCTGTTCGTCGGGCTCGGTCTGTTCGGCGTCGCCCAGGCCGTCAACCTCCAGGCGCGGTACGCCGCCGCGGACGGCATCGCCCCGGCCGGCCGGGCACGCGTCATGTCGGTCGTGCTGTGGGCGACGACGATCGGCTCGGTCGCCGGCCCGAACCTCACCGCGGTCGGTGCACGCGTGGGCGAGGGCGTCGGGGTGCCCGCCCTCGCCGGCCCGTACCTGTTCTCCGTCGTGGCCTTCGCCGGCGCGTCCGTGGCGGTGGCGCTGCTGTTCCGCCCGCTGCCGGTCGCGTCCGACCCTGCGGGTGACCTGCCGGCGGGGACGACCCCGCTCACGGCGTCCCCGGTGGGGGACCCGCCGACCGTGGCGCCCTCGCCCGTGCCGCCCGGCACGCCGCCGCCCCGCGTCGGCGCGCTCACCGCCCTGCGCCGGGCCGCCGCGGACCCGGTGATGCGCCTGGGCGTCGGGCTGCTGGCGATCTCGCACGCGGTGATGGTCATGGTCATGGTGATGACGCCGCTGCACATGCAGCACGGCGGGATGTCGCTCGAGCTCGTCGGCGTGGTCATCAGCCTGCACGTGCTCGGCATGTACGCGCTGAGCCCGGTGCTCGGCTGGCTCGCGGACCGCTGGGGACCGCTGCGGCTCGCCGCCGGCGGGCTGGGCGTGCTGGCCGTGGCGGTGACGCTGGGGTTCGTCGCGGCGGCGTCCCCGGGCAGCGGCACGGTGACCGCGACGGCCCTCGTGGTCCTCGGTCTGGGCTGGTCGGCCGGTGTCATCGCGTCGTCCGCGATCCTGGCGACCGCACCTGGCGACATCCGGCTGCCCCTGCAGGGCGTGACGGACGCCGGGATGAGCTACGCCGGCGCGGCCGCCGCGGCCCTGGCCGGGCCGGTCCTGGCCGCCGGTGGCTTCCGCGGGGTCAACGTCGCGGCGGCCCTCCTGCTGCTGCCGGCGCTCGTCCTGCTCGCCGGCGCGATGCGGACCGACCGCCGCGGCCTCGCCGGCGACGGCCGGGCGGACCGGCCCGGCGCCCTGGAGACCGCCTAGCCCCACGCACGGGAGCCGCGTGAGCGCGCAGGGGCCGGATCCGCGCCTCGCCGCCGCGGCATCGCGCGCCCGCGCTCTGCTAGAACGACGCCATGACCACCCGCGGGCGCCCCCCACGATGACGACGCGAGCGGCGGAGATCGTCGTCACCGTGGACACCGTCCGCCGGCTGCTGGCCGCCCAGCAGCCCGCCCTGGCGTCGCTGCCCGTGCGGCCGGTCCGGTCCCTGGGGACCGTCAACGCCGTGTTCCGGCTCGGGGACGACCTGTGCGTCCGGGTGCCGCGCGTCCCGGACTGGGCGGAGAGCCTGGACCGGGAGTGGCGCTGGCTGCCGCTGCTGGGCCCCCACCTGCCGCTCGCGATCCCCGAGCCGGTGGCGTGGGGCACCCCGGACGACACCTTCCCGCTGCCCTGGGCGGTGCTGCGGTGGATCGACGGCGAGACCTACGCCGACGACGTCGTCGCGGACGAGGCGGCCGCGGCGCGGGCCCTGGCCGGGTTCGTCACGGCGCTGCGGCGCATCGACCCGACCGGCGCCCCGGTCGCCGGCAGGCGCCCGTTGCGCGAGCTGGACGCGCAGACCCGCGCGGCGATCGCGTCCGTCCCGGACCTCCTCGACGCCCGCGCGGCGATCGCGGCGTGGGACCGCGCGCTGGACGCCCCCCCGTGGACCGGTGCCCCGGTGTGGATCCACGGTGACCTGCTCCGACCCAACCTGCTGGTCCGTGACGGACGACTGGTCGCGGTCATCGACTTCGGCGGGGTCGGCGGCGGGGACCCGGCCACCGACCTGCTCGCGGCGTGGGCGGTGCTCGGGCTCCGCGGGCGGCAGGTCCTCCGGCAGGCGCTGGAGGCGGACGACGGCACGTGGGAGCGGGCGCGTGGCATCGCGCTGCACCAGGCGGCGCTGATCGTCCCGTACTACCGCGACACCAACCCGGCCTTCGCGGCGCTCGCGGTCCGCACCGTGGAGCGCGTGCTGGCCGACGTCGCCCGGGCCCGGGCATGACGCCGTCCGGCGCTGGTGCGACGGCGTCGGCCCGCGCGACGCCGTCCGGCCCCACGGATGCGCGCGGCGGGGACCTGGACGAGGCTGGGGCGCGCGACGGGCGACCGCTCGGTCGCGGGCGAGCCGGCCGCACGACCACGAGGAGCGCGACCACGAGGAGCGACATGAGCGGCGCCTTCCCCGCCGGAGTGGCGGTCGCCGCCGCACGCCTGCCCGGGACCACGGACGCGGACTGGTCGACGCTGCTGACCCGGCTGGACCGGGAGTGGCCACGGCTGGAGCGGCTGTTCGAGCAGGTCTACGGCACCGGTGAGCGCAGCGTCGCCGAGCTCGCCCTGCTCGCCGGGCAGCTGGCCACGAGCTGGCAGGAGCGTCCCGCCGACCTCCGGGCGCTCGACGCGGCCCGCGAGGCGGACCCCACCTGGTTCACGTCCAACCGGATGCTCGGCGGGGTGCTCTACGTCGACCGCTACGCCGGGGACCTGGAGGGGGTGCGCGCCCGGATCCCGTACTTCACCGAGCTCGGCCTGACCTACCTGCACCTCATGCCGCTGTTCGCGGCACCGGAGGAGAACTCCGACGGCGGCTACGCCGTCTCCAGCTACCGGGACGTCGCGCCCGCGCTGGGGACCATGGCGCAGCTGACGGACCTGGCAGCCGAGCTGCGGGCGAACGGCATCGCGCTGGTCGTCGACTTCATCTTCAACCACACGTCCGACGAGCACGAGTGGGCACGGCGTGCCGCGGCGGGGGAGCGCGACCACGAGGACTTCTACTGGTTCTTCCCCGACCGGACCATGCCGGACGCGTACGAGCGGACGGTGCGGGAGATCTTCCCCGACGACCACCCGGGCTCCTTCGTCCCGGTCCCCACGCCTGACGGCCAGGGCGTGCGGTGGGTGTGGGCGACGTTCCACTCGTTCCAGTGGGACCTCAACTACGCCAACCCTGCGGTGTTCCGGGCCATGGCCGGCGAGATGCTGTTCCTCGCGAACCGGGGCGTGGACATCCTGCGGATGGACGCGGTCGCGTTCATCTGGAAGCGGCTGGGCACCTCGTGCGAGTCCCAGCCCGAGGCGCACGTGCTGCTGCAGGCGTTCAACGCGGTGTGCCGGATCGCCGCCCCGGCGGTGCTCTTCAAGTCCGAGGCGATCGTCCACCCGGACGAGGTGATCCGGTACGTGTCTCCGGGGGAGTGCCAGCTGTCCTACAACCCGCTGCAGATGGCGCTGATCTGGAACAGCCTCGCGACCCGCGACGCCCGGCTGCTCCAACAGGCCCTCGAGCGCCGTCACGCGCTGCCGCCGGGCACCGCCTGGGTGAACTACGTGCGCAGCCACGACGACATCGGCTGGACGTTCGCCGACGAGGACGCCGCCGAGCTCGGCATCGACGGGTACGCGCACCGGCGGTTCCTCAACCAGTTCTTCGTCAACCGGTTCCCCGGGTCCTTCGCCCGCGGGGTGCCGTTCGCCGACAACCCGCGCACCGGGGACTGCCGCATCGCCGGCACGACGGCGTCGCTGGCGGGGCTGGAGGCGGGGGACCCCGGCGCCGTCGACCGGATCGTGCTCGCGCACGCGATCGTGCTGTCCACCGGAGGCGTGCCGCTGCTGTACCTGGGCGACGAGGTCGGCCAGCTCAACGACCTCGCCTACGCCGACGAGCCCGGGCACGCGGGCGACAGCCGGTGGGTGCACCGCCCGCGCTACCCCGCCCGCGACTACGCCCAGCGGCTGGACCCGTCCACCGACGCGGGCCGGGTGCACGCCCGGCTGCGGCGGCTGGTCGACGTCCGGCGGGCCACCCCCGAGCTCGCCGGGAACACCCTGGTCACGTTCGACACGCACAACCCGCACCTGGTGGCCTACCAGCGACCCGGGAGGCACGACGGGCGCCGCACCGTGGTGCTCGTGGTCGCCAACGTGGCCGACGACGGGCAGACCGTGGACGCCCGGACGCTGTCCGGGCTGCCGCCGGTCGCCGAGGACCTGCTCACCGGGGGCGAGGTGCGGATCGGGGACGGGCTGACGCTCCCGCCGCACGGCGTCGTCTGGCTGCGGGTCACGCCGGAGCCCGGATGAGCCCCGCCCGGGGCGGCGTGCGCGTCCCCCCGCTGGTCGAGCCGGGTCCGCCGCTCGACGCGGCGGCGGTCACCCGCTGGTCGCGGCACCTGCTGCTGCCCGGGGTGGGCGAGGTCGGGCAGCGCCGGCTGACCAACGCCCGGGTCTGCGTCGTCGGCGCCGGGGGGCTGGGTGCGCCGGTGCTGCAGTACCTCGCCGCAGCGGGGGTCGGCACGCTCGGCATCGTCGACCCGGACGAGGTCGAGCTGAGCAACCTCCAGCGCCAGGTGCTGCACGGCACCGCCGACGTCGGCCGCCCCAAGGTCGACAGCGCCCGGGACGCGGTGCACGCGATCGACGGCGGCGTCCGGGTCGTCGCCCACCCCGTGCGGCTCACGGCCACGAACGCCGAGGAGATCCTCGCCGGGTACGACCTGGTCGTGGACGGGACCGACAACTTCCCCACGCGGTACGCGGTGAACGACGCGTGCGTCCGCCTCGGCCTGCCGGAGGTGTGGGGCTCCGTCCTCCGGTTCGACGCCCAGGTCTCGGTGTTCTGGGGCCGGCCCCCCGACGGCGTCCCGGCCGTCCAGCTGCGGGACCTGTTCCCCGAGGCACCGCCGCCGGGCAGCGTCCCGTCGTGCGCCGAGGGTGGCGTCCTCGGCGCACTGTGCGGGCAGGTCGGGTCCGTCATGGCGACCGAGGCCGTCAAGCTCCTCACCGGCGCCGGGGAGCCGCTGCTCGGTCGTGTGCTCGTCCTCGACGCGCTCGCGGGCCGCTGGTCGGAGGTCCCGCTGTCCGGTGCGCCGGCGGACGGTCCCGCGCCGCCGGCGTCGCGGGGAGGCTCGCACGGGAGCGTGCCGGGTCCCGGGCCGCACACGCCCGACGGCGCCCCACCCCCGGCCGAGGACGTCCCGACCGTCACCGCCCGGAGGCTGGCCGAGCGGCTCGCCGCCCGCGACCGCGGCGGTGACCGGTTCGTGCTCGTGGACGTGCGCGAGCCCGGCGAGCGGGCCCTGGTCGCGATCCCCGGGGCGGTGAGCATCCCCCTCGGTGACGTCCTGGCCGGCACCGCGGACCTGCCGCGCGACGTCCCGGTCGTCCTGCACTGCCACAGCGGGGTGCGCTCCGCGCAGGCCGGGCGCGCCCTGCTCGACGCGGGGTACTCGGACGTGCGGCACGTGGGCGGCGGGGTGCTCGCCTGGGTCGCCGACGTCGACCCGACCCTGCCCACGTACTGACCGACCCACCCGACCCGGACCCGGAGGACCACCGTGCGCACCGTCGTCGAGCACCGCCGCGCCGCCCTCGCGCTGGTCGCGCCGCTGCCGTCCGAGCGCGTCCCGCTGGACGCCGCCGAGGGACGCGTCCTGGCCGGGGACGTCCGGGCCGACGCCGCCCTGCCGCGCTGGGACAACTCCGCGATGGACGGGTACGCGGTCCGCGCCGAGGACGTCGCCGGCGCCCCGGACGGACCGGTGGTCCTGCGCGTCCTGGCCGACCTGCCCGCCGGCAGCGACGCCGAGCCCGACGTCGTCCCGGGGACGGCCGCGCGGATCATGACCGGTGCGCCGCTGCCGCCCGGTGCCGACAGCATCGTGCCGGTCGAGGCCACCGACGGCGGCACGGACACCGTCCGCATCGACGTCCCGCCGCGCCGGGGCGCACACGTCCGCCGGGCCGGGGAGGACGTCGGCGCGGGTGACCTGGTGCTCCCCGCCGGCACCCTGCTCGGCGCGCCGCAGATCGCCGCCGCCGCCTCCGTCGGCGCGGGCGACCTGCTCGTGCACCGGGCGCCGCGGGTCGCGGTCCTGTCGACGGGCAGCGAGCTCGTCCCGCCCGGGCAGCCGTTGCGCCGCGGCCAGATCCCGGACTCGAACTCGTTCGGGCTGGCCGCCGCGGTCCGGGCCGCCGGGGGCCGTGCGCTGCGGGTGGGCGCCGTGCCCGACGACGTGGACGTCCTGCGCCGCGTGCTCACCGACTGGGACGGGGCGGCCCCGGACGACCGCCCCGACCTGGTGCTCACCTCCGGCGGCGTCAGCATGGGCGCGTTCGACGTCGTCAAGGAGCTGCTCGCCGACCACGCCGGCATGGAGTTCGTGTCCGTGGCGATGCAGCCGGGCAAGCCGCAGGGGCTGGGGCGGCTGCCCGGTGGGACACCCGTCGTGGCGGTCCCCGGGAACCCGGTCAGCGCGCTCGTGTCCTTCCACGTCTTCGTGGTGCCGCTGCTGCGGCGCCTGCGCGGCCTCGCCGACCCCGACCCCGACGCGGAGCGCGAGACGGCCGTCGTGGCGGACGGCTGGCGCACGCCCCCCGCGCGGGAGCAGTACATGCCCGTCACGCTCACCCGCGGCGTGCACGGCGCCGCGGGCGGGGCGGGGCTGGTCGCGCGGCGCGCCGTGCCGGGCGGCTCGGGCTCGCACCTGGTCGCGGGGCTGGCGCGGGCGCACGGCCTGGCGGTGGTCGCCGCGGACGTGGAGGAGGTCCGGCCCGCGGACGTCCTGCCGGTGCTGCGGCTGGGCCGCGGATGACGTCCGACCCCGGAGCGTCCGACGCGCGGACGTTCGACGCGATCGTCCTCGCCGGCGGTCGGGGCAGCCGGCTGGGCGGCGTCAGCAAGCCGGAGGTCCGGGTGGCCGGCCGCTCGCTGCTCGACCGGGCGCTGGACGCCACCGCCGGCGCGCGGCACGTCGTGGTGGTCGGCCCGCCACGGCTCGCTCGACCCGGGGTGGTCGCGGTGCTCGAGGACCCGCCGTTCGGCGGCCCGGTCGCCGGGATCGACGCCGGGCTCGCGGCGCTGGACCGGCTCCGCGCCCGCGCCGGCACCGCGGCCGGCACCGACCCCGACACCCAACGGGGCCCCGACCTCCCGGTCCTCGTCCTCGCCTGCGACATCCCCGCCGCGGCCGGCGCCGTCCCGGCCCTGCTCGCCGCGCTCGCGGACCCCGGCGTCGACGGTGCGCACCTCGTGCGCGACGGCCACGCCCAGCTCGTCGCGGTCCACCGGCCCGCCGCGCTGCGGGTGGCCCTCGCCTCCCTCGGGCAGGCGGGCGGGCGGGCCGCCGGGCACGACGGCACGGGCGTGCGTGGGGTGGCGGTCCGTGCCCTGCACGCGCGGCTGCGGATGGCGCCCGTGCCGGACGACGACGGCCTGAGCGCGGACGCGGACACGTGGGACGATGTCGCGCGCCTGGAGTCCGTGCTCGGCAGGAGGAGCCGCCATGACCGCCACGACCCCCGCTGACCTGGACCGATGGGTCGTCCTCGTGGCGGCCGCGCTCGGGGTCGACCCCGGCGTGCTGGACCGCGACCTCGTGCTGGACCTGACCCGGGACGTCGCGCACGTCGTGACCCGGCCCGCGGTCCCGCTGACCACCTTCCTCATGGGCGTCGCCGTCGGCTCCGGCGGGCGGGACCGGGCGGCGCTGGACGCCGCCGCGGCGCGGGTCGCCGAGGCGACGGCCGCCTGGGCGGCGGCGCACCCCGACGCCTGAGCCGGACGGCCCGGGGCCACCCCGGCATCCGGCCGGCGGGGTCGCCGCCGGGACGCCGGCGGCAGCGCAGGCCGTCAGCCGCCGATCGCGCTCATCGGGCGCAGCGGCTGCAGGAACGTCGGGTCGTCGATGTCGTGCCCGGCCCGCTTGCCGGCCAGGCAGTCACGGAACGCCTGGGCCACGGCGTCGTCGTCGGCGCCGGACCGCACCAGGGTGCGCAGGTCGGTCTCCGACCGGGCGAACAGGCACGAGCGCAGCTGCCCGTCGGCGGTGAGCCGGACCCGGTCGCACGCCCCGCAGAACGGCGCCGTGACGGACGCGATCACCCCGACCGTCGCCGGGCCGCCGTCGACGAACCACAGCTCCGCCGGCGCCGACCCGCGGCCGGGCACCTCGGTCAGGGTGAACGCCGCCGACAGCGCGTCGAGGATCTCCGCCTGGGTCACCATCCGGGTGCGCTCCCAGGTGTGGCCGGCGTCGAGCGGCATCTGCTCGATGAAGCGCATCTCGTAGCCGCCGTCCACGGCGAACCGCACCAGGTCCACGACCTCGTCGTCGTTCACGTCCCGCATCGCGACCGCGTTGAGCTTGACCGGGGAGAACCCGGCGGCCTTGGCGGCGGCGATCCCGGCCAGGGTGTCGTCGAGGCGGTCGCGGCGCGTGAGCGTCCGGAAGCGCTCGCGGTCGAGGGTGTCGATGCTGATGTTCACCCGCGCGAGGCCGGCGTCGCGGAGCGGGGCGGCGAGCCGTGGCAGGCGCAGCGCGTTCGTGGTGAGCGAGACCTCCGGGGAGCCCGCGGGGCCGGTGAGCGCCGCCATCCGCCGCACGACGTCGACGACGTCGGCCCGCAGCAGGGGCTCGCCCCCGGTCAGCCGGATCTCCGTGACGCCCAGGCCCACCGCGACGGCCGCGACCCGGACGAGCTCGTCGGTGGAGAGCATCGTCGACGCCGCCAGCCACGGCACGCCGTCGGCGGGCATGCAGTACGTGCAGCGCAGCGAGCAGCGGTCCGTCAGCGAGATGCGCAGGTCGCGGTGCACCCGGCCGAAGCGGTCGACCAGCGCGGCCGGGACGTGGTTCACCCGGCTCACGCTACGCCAGCGCCCCGTGACGCCTGCCGGGCCGACCTCCGCGTCCCCGCCGGCCCGGGGCGGCGGCCCGCTCAGACCAGGTGGGCGTACGCCACGATGTTGTCGACGTAGTGGCCGGTCGTCCGGTCGAACGCGCCGCCGCAGGTGATCAGGCGCAGCTCGGCGCGGTCGGTGGTGTTGCCGTACACGCGCGACGTGGGGAACTCCGCCTTGGCGTAGCGCTCGACGGCGTCGACCACGAACGTCGCCACGGTGCCGTCGGCCCGGGTGACCTCCACGTTCGCACCGACCGCGAGCTCCCCGAGCCGGTAGAAGACCGCCGGACCGTCCGGCCCGTCGACGTGACCGGCGACGACGGCGGGGCCGAACTGGCCGGGCCGTGGTCCGCCGGTGTACCAGCCCGGCAGGGCGTAGTCGGTCGGGGCCGGCAGCACCCCGGCCGCGTCGAGGGCGAGCGGCTCGAGGACGTCGCTCGCGACGCCGATGCTGGGGATGCTGAGCGCCACCGGGTCGGAGGCCGGCAGGACGGGCCCGAGGTCGGCAGCCGGAGCACCCGCCGCCACCGGCGGTGCGGGGCCGGGGTCGGGTGCCGCGGGCGCCGCCGGGCTCGGCGGGGCAGCGGACGGGTCGGGTGCCGCCACGACGGCGGTCCGCTCCGGCGCCGCGGGTGGCCCGTCGTCCGGACCGCGCAGGCCGACGGCGAGGACCGCGGCCCCGGTGAGTGCCGTCGCGGCGGCCGCCACGACGGCCGCCACCGGGGTGAGCCGGCGGCGGCCGTCGTGCTGGGGACGGTCGGACATCAGGCCGAGGCGCGGGCCCGACGGGCGACCAGGCCGGCCGCGCCGACGCCGGCGGCGAGCAGGCCGCCACCGAGGAGCATGAGGCCGTCCTGCGCACCGGCGCCGACCGCGGTGCCTCCGGCACCGGCAGCGACGCTGCCCGACGGCGCGGCGGCGAGGACACCGCACAGGGCGGGGTCCGTCGCCTCGGTGGGCAGCGACGGGTCGAGGTCGGACGGGGTCGAGCCGCTGTAGGTCCCGTTGCCGTCGTGGTCGACACCGTGGATCACGACGACGGACTTGCCGTCGACGATCGCCTGGGCGACCTCGGGGGCGACCTCGATGCTCCCGCGCTGGTAGGCGATCGCGCCGCCCGGGGCGGTGTCGTACCGGTCGACGGCGAGGCCGCTGGCCGGGCTGGTGTCGCCGGTCTTGGTCAGCGACACGACGATGCCACCGTACGCCGGGACACCCTCGGAGGTGTTCAGGGTGCCGTCGCCGCTGGCGTCGTCGGAGGCGGCCGGGCACTCGTTGCGCGCCTCGGCGCCGAAGTGGATGTGCGCGGCGTGGGGGGCGTCGGCGAGCAGGCCGTTCGCGGCCATGGTGACCGTCAGCGTCGTGCCGCGCACGGACGCCATCGCGGTGCCGCTGGCGGGCACGCCGTTGAGCGCGACGGGGGCGAGGTTGGCGTTCGTGTCGCCGTCGGCCGCGAGCGCCGAGCCGATCCCGGCCGGGAGCAGCAGGGCGGCGCCGACGCCGGCGAGGGCGAGGCGGCGGGTGGTGGTGCGCATGGAGGTCTCCAGTCCGCGCGACGGGTCGCGCGCTCGGTGTCGTGCTGCGGTCGGGGGTGGTTCGCAGCGGAGGCGCCGGTGGACGGGTCCTCACCCGGACGAGTGACCGGCGCCGGGCCGTCGCAGCCGCCGCGGTGGCGCCCCGGTGCGGCCGCTGCGGCGGCGGCGGAGGCTCGCGTCCGGCATGCTGGACCGGACGGCACAGGGGCAGTGACGCCCCGTCCGTGCTGTCAGCGCTGGCCGGCGAGCTCGCCGGCCAGGAAGTCGCGGTGTGATCGCCGCCCCGAGCACGCGCACGCCCCCGCACGACCGCGAGGGCAGCCCCACGTCGCAGGCCCGGCGTCCGCCGGGCGGGTCAGGAGACCGTCATGGATGTGTCCGTCGAGCACGACGACCTCGGCCCGGTCGTCATGCGGGTGACCGGCGAGGTCGACGTCGCCACCGCCGCCCCGCTGCGTCAGGAGCTGGCCGTGCACATGGGCTCCCACCAGCAGGACCTCATCGTCGACGTCTCCGGCGTCACGTTCATGGACTCCACCGGCCTGGGCGTGCTGGTCCGCGCGGTGCGGCAGGTGCACGAGCGCGGCGGGCGCATCGAGCTGGTGTCGCACGAGGACCCGGTGATGAACCTGCTGCGGCTGACGGCGCTCGCGGACGTCCTGCCCGTCCACAAGACCGTCCACGAGGCCCGGGCGGCGCTGAGCGGCGGGTGACGGGCGGCGTTAGCCTGGCGTCGACGCCGGGGGCACCGCAGCGGTCGGGCTCGCGGTCGCGGCCAGGCTCGCCAGGAGCCGCAGCCGGTCCTCCGACGTCGTGCCCGGCTCCGCGGTGTACACGGCCAGGGCGTGCTCGTGCGCGCCCACCGGCAGCGCCAGCGACTGGTAGGTCAGCTCCAGCGGACCCACGTCGAGGTGCCGGAACCGCTTGACGCCGCCGTGACGGATCCGCACGTCGTGGGCGGCCCACCGGGTGCGGAACTCGGGGCTTAGCGTGGACAGGTCCCCGACGAGCTCGCGGAGCGCGCGGTCGTCCGGGTCGCGCCCGGCCTCGGCCCGCAGCAGGGCCGCGGTCGTGTCGGCCGCGGTGTCCCAGTCCTCGTAGAAGCTGTGGGCGGCCGGGTCGAGGAAGGCGAAACGGGCGAGGTTGACCTGACCGCGGGGGCCCGCGCCCGCCCCGGCGAAGGCGCCGGCGTACAGCGCCCGGGCCAGCGGGTTGCTGGCGACGACGTCCAGGCGGCCGTTGCTCACGAACGCGGCGGACATCGTCATCGCGTCGAGCATCCACTGCACGGGCGGCGGGACGTCGACGGCCCGGCGGCGCCGCGGCGCGCGGTCGCCGGGACGGGCCGCCCGCGCCAGGTCGAGCAGGTAGGTCCGCTCGTCGTCGCTGAGCCGCAGCGCGACGCAGACCGCCTGGAGGACGTCGTCGGACACGCCGCTGATGTGACCCTTCTCGAGCCTCGCGTACCACTCGGTGCTCACCCCGGCCAGGACGGCGACCTCCTCCCGGCGCAGCCCCGGCACCCGCCGACGCGTCCCCCCGGCCGCCAGCCCCACCTGCTCCGGGGTGAGGCGGGCACGGCGGGTCGCGAGGAAGTCGCGGATGTCGGAGCGGTTGTCCACGTCGTCCACGCTACGTCGCCGCGGCCGGTGCGGGACGCGCCGAGGGAGGTACCGGCTGTCCCCCCGATGAGCCCGACCTCCCGCCTGCGTCCCGGGGCGCGTCTCATGGACGCAGGCCGCGGCCGGGCACCCCAGCCCACCGGCCTCCACCCCTCTCGTGATCAGGAGCACCATGCGCGTCCACGCCTATGCAGCACCGGCGGCGTCCGAGCCGCTGCAGCCCACCACCATCGAGCGCCGCGCCGTCGGCCCGAACGACGTCCTCATCGAGGTCCGGTACGCCGGGATCTGCCACTCCGACATCCACACCGTCCGCGGCGACTGGGGCCCGCAGCCCTACCCGCTCGCTCCCGGCCACGAGATCGTCGGCGTCGTCACCGAGGTCGGCCCGGAGGTCACCCGCCACGGGGTCGGGGACCGCGTCGGCGTCGGCTGCATGGTCGACTCGTGCCGCGAGTGCGTCAACTGCCTGCGCGGGGACGAGCAGTACTGCCTGCGCGGCATGGTCGGCACCTACGGGGCCACCGACCGCGACGGCACCGTCACCCAGGGTGGCTACTCCACCCACGTCGTGGTCGACGCCGACTTCGTCCTCGCCGTCCCGGACGGCCTGGACCTGGCCGCCGCCGCGCCGCTGCTCTGCGCCGGCATCACCACCTACTCCCCGCTGCGGCGCTGGGGCGCCGGCCCGGGCCGGAAGGTCGCCGTCGTCGGGCTGGGCGGGCTGGGCCACATGGGGGTCAAGATTGCCCACGCGATGGGTGCGGAGGTCACGGTGCTGTCGCAGTCGCTGAAGAAGCAGGAGGACGGACTGCGCCTGGGCGCGGACGAGTACTTCGCGACCAGCGACCCCGCGACGTTCGAGGCGCTCGCGGGCCGGTTCGACCTCATCGTCAACACGGTCAGCGCCGCGATCGACGTCGACGCCTACCTCGGCCTGCTGGCCGTGGACGGGACGCTGGTCAACGTCGGCGCCCCGCCGGAGAAGATGAGCCTGGACGTGTTCTCGCTGATCGGCGGGCGACGCTCCTACGCGGGCTCGATGATCGGCGGGATCGCCGAGACGCAGGAGATGCTCGACTTCTGCGCCGAGCACGGGCTCGGCGCGGAGATCGAGCTCATCCCCGCCGACCGGATCAACGAGGCCTACGAGCGGGTCCTGGCGTCGGACGTGCGGTACCGGTTCGTCATCGACGCCGCCACCTTCGCCTGAGCCCACCCGCTCGACCGCGCGCGGGTGCCGTGCGGCCCCGACGGCCACGTGCCGCCGGGCCGCACGGCCTGCGCACCTGCCGTGACGACCGGCGGTCGTGACCGCCGGCTCGGCCGGCCCCGCGGCGGTGCCCGGCGCTCAGAGGGCGTCGAGCGGGCCCGGGGTCCGCAGCACGGTCGCCGCCAGCGTCGGGACGTCGACCTTCGCCCGCACGGCGGCGTCGTCCAGCAGCTGCCGCGCCTCGCGGATGCTCACGCTGCGGGAGGCCGCGAGGAACCCCACCGCGGTGTCGACCACGCCGCGCTCACGGAGCGTCCCCGGGGCCGTCTGCGCCTCGGCCCGGGAGCTGAAGGACAGGTCGGCGTTGGCGGCGGCCAGGCCGGTCGACGCCCTGACCAGCGCGCGCAGCGCGTCGGCGCGGCCGTCGAACCCGTGCGGGTCCGCCGCGTAGAGGTTGAGCGCTCCGACCGCCTCCTCGCCGCGCAGGACGGGGATGGACAGGCTGCTGCGCACACCCGTGGCGCAGGCGGCCAGGGCGTACTCGTGCCAGCGCTGCTCGCTCAGCGAGTCGTCCATCGCGACCTCGTCCCCGGTCCGGGCGGCGTCGACGCACGGACCGCCGCCGAGGTACTGGACGCCGTCCAGGGCCGCCACCCGCTCGTCGGTGGACACCATGGTGAACGTGAGGCCCGCCTCGCGCACCGACAGGCTCAGCCCCACCGCGGTCGGGACGAGCTCGAGGACCAGCTCGGCGAGCCGGCGCATGGACGCCTCGACGTCCGACGGGCTGGTGACGCTGAGGCTCCTGAGCGCCTCGCGCGTCTCCGGGATCGGTTCCATGGTCGGCGTCTCCTCGCGGGGGTCCCGGGCGGCCGCGCCGACCCGGAGGTGCTCAGTCGTCATGCGGACGCCCGTCGTCCTCGGGAGGCTCCTGGGAGCGGGGGTCGTGGCCGGTGAGGCCGCGCACGAGGGCCGAGGCCACCTCCGCCATGTCGATGTTGCGGTTCGTCGAGGCGCTGCGCAGGATCGCGAGAGCCTCGTCCGCGGTGCACGCGTTGGTCGCCATGACGACGCCGACCGCCCGGTTGATGACGTCCCGGGCGGCCACCGCCTGCTCGAGGTCGCGCACCTGGTCGGTCAGCTCCGCCACCTGCAGGCACAGCTGGACGGTGCGGGCGATCCGCTGGGCGTAGGCGTCGGCACGCGTGAGGGCGTCCGCGTCCCACGGGTCGAGCCGGTCGGAGTACAGGTTCAGCGCGATCTCGGCCCCGTCCGCCACGTGGGCGGGGACGGCGGCGGACGAGCGGAAGCCGACCGCCGTGGTCTGCGACCGCCACGCGGGCCACTCGCTGCCCACGCCGACGTCGGGGACGACGACGACCTTGAGGTGGTCCATGGACGTGAGGCACGGCCCCTCGCCCGATCGGAACTCGGCCTCGTCGCACGAGGCGGGGTCCGGCCCGCTGCTCGCCGCCAGCCGGTCGCGACCTCGGTGCCGCAGCGCGATGCTGCACTGGGTCCCCGGCGGCAGGTGCTCGGCCGCGCGCACGGCGAACTCGTCGAGGTGGTCGCGGACGGTCCGGGACTCGATCAGCAGTGCCTCGAGGTCCGGACGGGCGTCGTCGGCCATGGCGGACCTCTCATCCGTACGTCAGGAGCCGCCTCGACTGTAAGGACGTTCGCGCCGGCGTGCCCGACGGGCGCCTGACCGGCTCTCGGGTCCGGGACCGGCGCGGTCAGGTCCGGACGCAGGTCAGCCCGCCCGGGTCTCCACGCGGAACCACACGGTCTTGCCGCCGTCCGCCCCGGCGTCCACGCCCCAGCTCTCCGCCAGCCGGTCCACCAGGCGCATGCCGTGACCGCCGGGGACCTCCGGGCCGCTGCTGCGCACCACCGGCATCGAGTCGCCGAGGTCCGTGACGCGCATCACGACGTGGTCGCCGTCCCGACCCGCCCGGAGGGTGACGGTGGGTCCGGCGCCGTGCACGACGGCGTTCGCGACCAGCTCGCTGGGCAGCAGCTCCACCACCTGGGTCACCACGACGGGCAGCCCCTCGTCACGGGCGAGGGTCCGCACCCACGACCGCGCCGCGGGCAGGGCTCCCCGTCGGGCCGGGACGTGCAGGCTGAGGTGCGGCACGTCACCCGCCTCCCGGCTGCCTGGAGATCCATGACGGCGTCCCACCCCTGGACGCGCTCCTCGACCCTAGGTGAAGGCGGGAACGGCCGCAGGACGGGACCCCTCGGCCGTGGCGGCCCAGGTGCCGCCGCTCGGGGACGACCTCGCGGGCCGGCACGGCGCGGGGGACACCTCGCGGGCGCTGGTTCAGCGCCCAGCGCGCGCCGGCCGCGCGCGTGCGACCTAGCCTGGACGTCCCCGCGGACTTCTCGCGCGACACCACGGCGCCGCTCCTCACGGCGGTGCCTCGACAGGGATCAGCGCACGGCTCGGCCGTCAGGCGGTCCGGGCCGGTCACCGGAACGGGGGGCGGATGCCGTCGACCATCGACCAGGGCACCGGCGGCCCCGACCGACCCGAGGCAAGGTCCGCCGCCACGCTCCTCGAGCTCGTGCTGAGCACCCGGACCGTCGAGGAGCACCTGCACCAGGTGTCGGTGGCGGCGGCCGGCCTGAGCCGGTCCATCGCCGGCGCCGGCGTCACCCTCCGGCGCGACGGGCACGACCTGACCGTGGCCGCGAGCAACGACCTGGTCATGGCGGTGGACGAGGTGCAGTACGGCCTGGCGACCGGGCCGTGCCTGGACTCCATCCTGACCGGCCGGACCGTGGCGGTGCGGGACACGGTGCACGAGGACCGGTGGGACGACTACCCCGCCCACGCCCTCGGCCGCGGCGTGCGCAGCAGCCTGTCCGTCCCTCTCCACGTCGGCGGCACGACGGTCGGGGCCCTCAACGCGTACGCGAGGGAGGCGGCCGCCTTCGACGACGACGACCTCAGCACGCGGCTGCACAGGTTCGGTGCCGAGGCGGAGGTGGCGATCGCGATCGCGCTGCGCGACGCCGAGCAGCACGCGCTGGTGGAGCAGCTGCAGCAGGCGATCGGGTCGCGCAGCGTGATCGACCAGGCGCTGGGCATCCTCATGGCGCGCCGGCGGTGCTCCGCCGCCGAGGCGTTCGCGATCCTGCGCTCGGCGAGCCAGTCCCGGAACCGCAAGGTCGCGGCGATCGCGGCGGACATCGTCACCGCGACCACCGGGGCGGCGCCGCAGCCAGGACGCTTCGAGCCCTGACCCGGGGCCGTGCGCCCGGGCTGCTCAGCGCTCGTCGCGGTGGTCCACCGAGCCGGCGTGGTCGGTGCCCGCGTCGACGTCGGTGGTCCCGGGCCGGTCCGGCGGCCCTGCCGCCCCGACCGCTCCCGCCGCCGCGACCGTCCCCCCATGTCCGGCGGACCCATGCTCCCCTGCCGTGGGCGTGGCCCCCAGCTCGGCCGGCGAGCGCCCGGGGGAGTACACGGACGTCTCCGGCTCGGGGTGGCGGCGGGTCTGCACGACGAGGATGGCGACGCCCAGCGCGACCGCGAGCAGCGCACCCCAGACGTTCGCCGGCAGGCCGAGCGGGGTGGACCGCGTGGGGTCGATGCGCAGGGTCTCGAGCCACACCCGCGCGGACCCGTACCAGATCAGGTACACGCCGAAGGCGCGGCCCCAGCGCAGCGCGAACCGCCGCTCGAGCAGCACGATCACGGCGACCCCCAGCAGGTTCCACAGCAGCTCGTAGAGGAAGAGCGGGTGGAAGAGCGTCCCGGCAGGGAGACCGGCCGGGAAGGACGGGTTGCTCGCCGGGATCTCCAGACCCCACGGCAGCGTGGTGGCCCGCCCGTACAGCTCGTGGTTGAACCAGTTGCCCAGCCGCCCGATCGCCTGCGCCAGCAGCATCGCCGGGGCCAGCGCGTCCGCGAACGACCAGAGCCGCACCCCGGTGCGTCGGCACCCGATCCAGGCGCCGACCGCGCCACCGATCAGCGACCCGAGGACTGCGATCCCGCCCTCCCAGATGTACAGCACCTGCAGCGGGTCCTGCCCGGCGCCGAAGTAGCTCCCCCAGTGGGTGAGCACGTGGTAGATCCGGGCTCCCACGATGCCGAGGGGGACCGCCCACATCGCGATGTCGAGCACGGCGCCCTCCGCCCCACCGCGCTCGGTGAGGCGTCGCGAGGTGAGCCACGTCGCCGCGGCGATGCCCGCGAGCAGGCAGAGGGCGTACGTGTGGAGGGTCAGGGGTCCGACGGCGATCGACGCCCAGGACAGGTCGGGACTCGGGATTGCGGTTCGCATGCGGGTTCCTCCTGGGCGGCCGACCCGACCCTACCGGGGCGACGGGGACAGGCTCCTCGACCGCGGGGAAGTGGGCGGCGGCCGGTGCCGACGGATCCTGCCACGCCGGTCGGTCGGTCCCGGCACCGGTCGCGGAGCACCGGGCGCGCGGGTCCAGTTTCCGGCGCCTCGGTCCCCGGGCCGGCCGAAACGTGTGCGTCGGCGCGCGGTGAAACCGGGCGGAATCGCTCGTGACCATCCGGTTGACACGTCCCGCCGCGGGCGGAAACATCCTTGTCACCGAGGACGGCAATGGCCGTCCTCGCCCTTGACCGGCGACAACGACGTCGTCTCACGCCGCCCAGCGGCCACCAGCGCCGAGCGCGCCGCAGAAGGACTCGCCTCGCATTCATCGTCGAAGGAGCGTGTCGTTTGTCCACAGCAATGGTCGTCACCGAGGTGGGTTCGGGCGACGAACGCCGGTCACTGATGACCACGTCGAACATGGCGTGGATGAATCTGGGCTTCTTCGGCGTCCAGTTCAGCTTCGGGCTGACGCAGACCGCCGTGAACCCGCTGTTCCTGCTCCTCGGGGCGGATGCGCACAGCCTGCCGATCCTGAACATCGCCGGCCCGATCACCGGTCTGCTGATCCAGCCGTTCATCGGGGCGATGAGCGACAAGACCTGGAGCCCCCGGTGGGGCAGGCGCAAGCCCTTCGTCCTCGGTGGGGGCCTGGTCTGCGTCATCATCCTGTTCCTGTTCCCCCTGGTGTCCGCGCTGTGGATGGCCGTGCTGTGCCTCTGGCTCGTCGACGCCGGCAACAACACCGCCATGGAGCCCTATCGGGCGCTGATCTCCGACCGGCTCCGCAAGGCGCAGATACCCAAGGGCTTCCTGATCCAGAGCATGTTCACCGGTGCGGGCGCGGTGCTGGCCAACGTCTCGCTGTACGTGTTCCAGCAGGTGCTCACCGGCTCGTCCGAAGCCGGTGTCCCCACCTGGGTGTTCGTCTGCTTCTGGCTGGGTGCGGTCTGCTGCCTCGTGACGATCACCATCGCGATGATGCGCACCCGGGAGGTCACGCCGAGCGACGAGGAGCTCGCCGAGATCCGGACCCAGTCGAAGGGGATCGCCGCGACGGTGGGTGACGTCGCCCGTGCGGTGAAGGTGATGCCGATCGGCATGCACAAGATCGGGCTGGCGTTCATGTTCCAGTGGTACGCGATGTTCATCTACTGGCAGTTCGTCAGCGTGAGCGTCGCCGAGTCGGTGTTCGACGCCGCACCGGGGACCCCCGGATATGAGGACGCCGCCGGCTGGACCGGGCTGATGAACGGCGGCTACAACTTCGTCACCATGGTCTCCGCCATGTTCCTGCTGCCGTTGTGCCACCGGTTCGGCGGGAAGCGCGTGCACGCCGGGACCCTGGCGCTCGCCGGGATCTCCCTGGCTGCCCTCTCGACGATCAACACCCAGGCGCTCACCCTCGTCCCCATGATCGGCCTCGGCATCTGCTGGGCCAGCATGGTCGGCGTCCCGTACCTGATGGTCGCGAGCATGGTCCCCCGCGAACGCACCGGGGTCTACATGGGCATCCTCAACATGATGATCGTCGTGCCCATGCTCATCCAGACGCTGACCTTCGGCTGGATCTTCGACAACCTCCTCGACGAGCGCGGGACCAACGCCATCCTGCTGGCCGGGGTGCTGCTGGGGTGCGCGGCCGTGGCGATGCTGTGGGTCAACTCGCCGCCCAAGGACGAGGACTCCAGCGTCATGCCGCTGGCGGCGCGGCGGGAGATCACCGTGTACGACCGCGTGATCGTGGGCTCCGACGGCTCCCCCTCCGCGCTCTACGCCGTGGCACGGGCGCACGAGGTCGCCGCCGCCGCCGAGGCGCGGGTCGTGGTGGTCACGGCGTACTCCCCGGAGGGGGCGGTGGACCGGCCCGTGCAGGTGGGCGGCCGGCAGCTGCTGTACGGGCAGGAGGCAGCGCGCCGGGCCGTGCATCGCTCGGTGGCCGAGCTGACCTCCGACCGGATCCGCGAGATCGAGCAGGTCGTCGTCGCCGGGGAGCCGGCGGACGCGCTGCTGGAGGTCGCGCGGACCAGCACCGCCAGCCTGCTGGTGGTGGGCAACCGCGGGCTCGGCGCCGAGGAGGGGGAGTCGCTCGGGTCGGTGCCCGCCAAGATCGTCCGGAACGCTGCGTGCGACGTGCTGGTCGTGCAGACGTCCGCCCTTCACGAGGAGCTCTGACGTGGCCGGGATCAGCTCGATCGTCGTCGGCGTCGACGGGTCCGACACCAGTCGGGCGGCGCTGCACTGGGCGCACGAGGAGGCCGCCCACCACGGCGCGTCGCTCACCGTGGTGACCGCCTGGCACCTCCCGACGCTCCCCATGTCGCCGCCCCTCGGCGCACTCCCCGACGAGGGCTACGAGAGCCAGCCCAAGCGGAACGCCCTGGCCACGCTCGACCGCCTGGTCGCCGATCTCGGGACCCGGGACCCGGCCGTCGACGTGCGCAGCGCGATCGTCGAGGGGAACCCGGCCAAGGTGCTGATCGACCGGTCCGAGGAGTGCGATCTCCTGGTCGTCGGGTCCCGCGGGCTCGAGGGCTTCTCCGGGATGCTGCTCGGATCGGTCAGCCAGCACGTCATGGCTCACGCGCACTGCCCGGTCGTGGTGGTGAAGTAGCGGGCTCGGCGCTGCCGGCCGGTGCCGCGGTCCCGGCACCGGCCGGCTGCCCGCGCGCGACGACGGACCGGGAACCACGGCGTCGACCTCGCGTGCCTCAGCGCGCGGGGCCCCGCCCGAGCCAGGCCAGGGCACCCCGAGCGGCGACCACGCCGGTGCTGAACGAGGCCTGCAGCAGGTAGCCGCCGGTGGGCGCCTCCCAGTCAAGCATCTCCCCCGCGACGAAGGTGCCGGGCAGCCGGCGCAGCATCAGCGACACGTCCACCTCCGACCACGCGAGGCCGCCCGCGGACGAGATCGCCTCCTCGATCGGCATCGTCCCGGTCACCGGCACCGGGACGGCCTTAACCAGCGCCGCCGTCGTGGCCGGGTCGTCCGGCACCGCACCGCCGCCGGACTCCCGGAGCAGGGCGATCGCCACCGGGTCCAGCGCCAGCGAGCGCCGCAGCCAGCTCGAGGCGGAGTCCTTCGGCCGGCGCCGGCGCAGCCGGTCCGTCAGCTGCGCGACGGTGAGGTCCGGGCGCAGGTCCACCTCCAGGACGCACCGGCCCGCGTCCAGCGCCTGGCGGATCGCGGCGCCGGTCGCGTACACCGGCCCGCCCTCCAGGCCGCTGCGCGTCACCATCGCGTCCCCCCGCACCGGTGGCCCGTGGTGCCCGCGGACCGCCAGGCTCAGGTGCTTCAGCGGTGTCCCCTCGAACCGGTCCGCGAAGGTCTCGGTCCATCCCACGCGCACCCCCACGTTGGCCGGCCGCAGCGGGGCCACCGCGACGTCCCGCTCGCCGAACGGCCCGACCCAGCCGCCGTCCGACCCGAGCTGCGGCCACGACGCCCCGCCCGGGGCGAAGACCGTCACGTCCGGGGTGATGTCGCTCAGGACGCCCTCCCGGTCGAGGAAGCGCAGGCCGGCACCGTCCGGGGCCCAACCGGTCCACCGCTGCCGCGTGCGGACGGTGACACCCAGCTCGGTGAGGCGCGCCAGCCACGCCCGCAGCAGGGGCGTCGCCCGGAACGCCTGCGGGAAGACGCGCCCGCTCGACCCCACGAAGGTCGGCTCACCCAGTCCGGCGCACCAGTCGCGCAGGTCGTCCGGACCGAAGACGTCCAGCATCGGCGCCAGCCGGTCGGCCGAGTCGCCGTACCGGGCGAGGAAGGGACCCCGGTCCTCGGTGTGGGTGAGGTTCAGCCCGCCGTGACCGGCCATGAGCAGCTTGCGACCCACCGAGGGCATCCGCTCGTGCACCGTCACGGCGACCCCGGCCCGGGCCAGCACCTCGGCGGCCATCAGCCCCGCCGGTCCGCCGCCGACCACGCTCGCCGTGCTCACCGGCCGGCCCGGGCGGCGTCGGCGGGGGGAAGGGGCATCGGCCGAACGTATCCCACGCGCTCAGCGGCCCCCGGCGCGTCGTCCGGGGGCCCCGCCGCGGACTACCGCTCGACCGGTGTGGAGGACGGCCCGGGCACCGCGGCCCCGGCCGGGCGGTCGAGCAGTCGGGCGAGCGCGAACCGGTCGGCCGCGGCGACCCCTGCCGCACCCGCCGTCCCGGCGCGACCTCGCGGGTCCGCCAGGTCCGCGAGCACGCGACCGACCGCGGTGGCGAACTTGAACCCGTGCCCGGAGAAGCCCGCGCCCACCACGACCGGACCGCGCCGGTCGAGCACGAAGTCGCTCTCCGGCGTGGTGGTGTAGGTGCACGAGATCGGGTCGAGGGCGTCGGGGTCGGCGCCCGGCACCCACTGCGCGACGTACGACCGCAGCTGCTCGAGCTGGACCGGCTCGGGGGCGAAGGTGCGCCGGTCGGGGTCGGTCACCGGCCCGACGCCGTGGAAGCCGACCTTGATCCCCTCCCCGGGAGTGGCCATCCCGTAGGTCCCGCTGGGCCAGGACCCGGGGGCGACGGCGTGCACGAAGCCGGGCCACGCGTCCAGCGGTGGTGCACCCGTGCGCGCAGCGAAGTGCGCGGGCTGCTCCTGGGTGACGACGAGCGGCCACGCCGCGGCACCGGTGGGAAATCCCGGGACGCCCGCGAGGAGCCCGGCCGTCCACGCCCCGACGGTGACGACGACGCGGCGGGCGACCACCGTCCCGTCGTCCGTGACCACCCGGACGGCGTCACCGGACCCGAGGGGCTCCAGGCGCCGGACCGGGCGGTCGTGCCGGACGGACGCGCCCGAGCGGGCGGCCTCGTCCTGCAGGGCGGTGACCGCCCGGTCGGCGTGGACCCGGCCGGCGGTGCCGGGCTCGTGGAGCACGGGTCCGTCGAAGCGCAGACCCGGCCACCGCTCGGCCGCCTCGTCGGGCTCCAGCCAGGTGAACGGCACCCCGCGCGCGGACAGCGCGTCGGGGAGGTGGGGGTCGAGCCCCGGACCGTGGGTCACCCCGCCGGTGATCGTGAGCAGCTGCGTCCCCGTGGCGGCCTCGAGGTCACGCCAGAGCCTGCCCGCCTCCTCGACCAGGTCGAGGTACTCCGGCTCGGTGTAGGTGTGCCGGAACAGGCGGGAGGCGCCGTGGGACGCCCCGTGCACGTGGCCGGCGCCGAAGCGCTCGAGCAGCACGACGTCGAGCCCGCGCCCGGCCAGCTGCCACGCCGTCGCGGACCCCATCACGCCGCCACCGACGACGACCACGTCGACGTCCGTCCCGACCACCATCCCCGCTCCCTCCGCCGCCGGACATCCTGCCGCGCTCGCGGCGCGGCCCGACCCGCCGTCGGTGGCGGGGCAGCCACGAGGTGATACGGCCATCTCACCATGTGAGCCAATCGGCGGGCGGCTGGACGCCCTCGGCCCCTCGTTCCTAGCATCGCGTCAACCATCCAGAGCGGCCGAGAGATCTGGCTCGACGACGCCGCAGCAACCCGGGGACCCTCCGTCCCGCCATGGGTGCTACCGCCAGGACCGATGGAGGCGCCATGACCACCCCCGCTCGCGACCTGCCCCCGAGCCGGTCGTGCGGAGCGCTGCGCGCCCGTACCGCCCTGCCGCCCGGCGTCCCCGACGGGTCCTGTCGACGCTGAGAGCACGGCCCCGCCAGCCACGACCGCACGCACGCGGTCACCGTCCTGCACGCCCGGATCCCTCGGATCGCGGGCCGTCCCCCTGCCACGGCACGACCCCAGAGAGGCACCACCCATGAAGCGCACCCTCACCGCACTCGCCAGCACCGTCGCCCTCGCCGCGAGCCTCGCCGCCTGCGGCGGAGGAGACGGCTCGGACGGCGCGGCCGCCGGCGGCTCGGAGTCGCAGGGGCCGGTCACGATCGGCGTCGCCGACCAGAGCAAGGAGTACTGGCGGACCTTCGAGAAGCTCGCGGCCGACGAGGGCATCGAGGTGGAGCTGGTGAACTTCACCGACTACACCCAGCCGAACCCGATCCTCAGCCAGGGCGACCTCGACCTCAACCAGTTCCAGCACCTGCTGTACCTGGCCAACTACAACGTCTCGGCCGACGACGACCTCGCGCCGATCGGGTCGACGGCGATCTACCAGCTCGGGCTCTACACGACCAAGGGCTACGAGTCGCCGGAGGACATCCCGGACGGCGCCGAGATCGCCATCCCGAACGACGTCGTCAACCAGGCGCGCGCCCTGCTGGTGCTGCAGTCGGCCGGCCTGATCGCCCTGGAGGGCGGGGGCAACGCGTTCTCCACGCCGGCCGAGATCGACGAGGAGGCGTCGCGCGTCACCGTGGTCCCGGTGGACGCCAACCAGACCGCGGTGCAGGTCAACATCCTCGACGGGGCGGTCATCAACAACAACTTCGCCTCCGACGCGGACATCGACCCGTCGACGGCGATCTATTCCGACCTCGAGGACACCGGCACGGCGCGCCCGTACCTGAACATCTGGGTCGCGCGGGCCGAGGACGCCGACAACCCCACCTACCTCAAGCTCGTGGACCTCTACCACTCCGACGAGGTGCTCGACCAGCTGCTCGAGGAGAACAAGGGCACCGCGGTGACCGAGGTCGTGGAGCCCGAGGAGCTGCAGAAGGACCTGACCGACCTGGAGGACCTGGTCCGCACGAGCGCCGGCTGACCAGCTCGCCCGTGGTGGTGCGGGGGCGCTCCGGCCCTGCCGCACCACCTCCGGACCCCACCCACCGCGCGCACCCGCGCCGCCTGACGAGGACAGCCCCCCATGACGACCACGATGGTGTCGCTGCGCGACGTGACGAAGGTGTTCCCCGGCAAGCAGGGACCGGTGCGCGCGGTGGACGGGCTCAGCCTGGACATCGCCAAGGGCGAGGTGTTCGGGGTGATCGGCTACTCCGGGGCCGGCAAGAGCACGCTCGTCCGGCTCATCAACGCGCTCGAGCTGCCCGACAGCGGCGACGTCGTCGTGGACGGGAGGTCCCTGACCCGCGCGTCCGAGCGCGAGCTGCGCCAGGCGCGCACGGGCATCGGCTTCATCTTCCAGCAGTTCAACCTGTGGCGGTCGCGGACCGTCGCCGGCAACGTCGGGTACCCGCTGCGGGTCGCCGGCTGGCCGCGCAGGCGCCGCGAGGAGCGCGTCGCCGAGCTGCTCGACTTCGTCGGTCTCGCCGACAAGGCCCGCCAGTACCCCGACCAGCTCTCCGGTGGGCAGAAGCAGCGCGTCGGCATCGCGCGGGCCCTCGCGACGTCCCCGGCCCTGCTGCTGGCGGACGAGGCCACCAGCGCGCTGGATCCCGAGACGACCCGCGACGTGCTGGACCTGCTGCGGCGGATCAACACCGAGCTCGGCGTGACAATCGTGGTCATCACCCACGAGATGTCGGTGGTGTCCTACCTCTGCGACCGGGTCGCCGTGCTCGAGGGCGGCAAGGTCGTCGAGCTGGGCGACGTCTACGACGTCTTCTCCACGCCGCAGCGCGACGTCACCCGGCGCTTCATCGGGACCGCGCTGCACGACCGCCCCTCGCCGGACGTCGTCGCGCGCCTGCGCCGGCGCCACCCCGGCCGCATCGTGACGGTGACCGTGCGCGACGTCGAGGGGCAGGCGCCGCTGACCGAGACGTTCCGCACCCACGGCGTCGACGCGTCCGTGGTGTACGGGGGCATCACGGAGGTGAACTCGCGGCCGCTGGGCTCCCTGACCTTCGAGCTCGCCGGGGACGCCGACCGCATCGACGCCGTGCTCGACGACCTGAGCGCACGGTCGGACATCCAGGAGTACGACGGCGACGGGCGGCCCCTGCGCCGGCCGGTGGCCAGTCCCGCCGGCGTCGGCGCCCGGCAGGAGGGGGTCCGATGACCAGCAACGGCACCGACCTGTGGCCCCTGCTCCTCGCCGCCCTCGGCGAGACGCTGTGGATGGTGACGGCGACCCTGGCAGCGGGCGGCCTGGGCGGGCTCGCCCTGGGGACGCTGCTCTACGTCACGCGGCCGGGCAACGTGCTCGCGAACCGCGGGGTCTTCTCCGTGCTGAACGTGCTGGTGAACATCGTCCGGCCCATCCCGTTCATCATCTTCATCACCGCGATCCTGCCGCTGACCCACTCCGTCACCGGGGCGAGCTTCGGGACGGAGGCGGTCATCTTCCCGATGGCGATCATCACGGTGTTCGGCACGTCCCGGATCGTCGAGCAGAACCTCGTCGCCCTGGACCCCGGCGTCATCGAGGCCGCCCGCGCGGTGGGTGCCAGCCGCATCCGGATCGTCGGGTCGATCATCATCCCCGAGGCGCTCGGGCCGCTGATCCTGGGCTACACCTTCCTGTTCGTGGCGATCGTCGACATGTCGGCGATGGCCGGTGCCGTGGCCGGCGGCGGTCTGGGCGACTTCGCCCTGCAGTACGGCTACCAGCGGTTCAACCACGTGGTCACCTGGGTCACCGTGGCGGTCATCGTCATCGTCGTGCAGGGCGCGCAGATGGTCGGGAACGGGTTGGCCCGGCGCGTGCTGCGGCGTTGACCGACGGCCGGTCGCGACGGTCGCTCGGGTCGCCACCGCGCTAGAAGTGCTTCGCTAAAGTGAGGAGAGCGGTCGGGCTCCTGCCTCGCCGTCCTGCGGGGGACCAGGGGGTCGGCGCCATGGCGAGGCAGGTCACGATCTACGACGTGGCGCGCGAGGCCGCCGTCAGCATCTCCACCGTCTCGAACGTCCTCAACCGCCCGGACCGGGTCAGACCCGAGACGCGGGAACGGGTGCTCGTCGCCGCCGACCGCCTGGGGTTCGTCCCGAAGCCGGCCGCGGTGTCCCAGGCCCGTCGGGGTGTCGGCTGCGTCGGCATCCTGGCTCCGTTCACGTCCTACGCGTCCTACTACGCACGACTCGACGGCGTCCTGGCGGAGCTGCGTGACAGCGGACTGGAGACGCGCGTGGTGGACATCGAGTCCGCGGCTGCGGCGACGTCCCCGTTCCTGGCCGCGTCGGCGATCCGGGGCCACGTCGACGGACTGGTCGTGATGGGGGAGCGCATCGACGAGACCGTCGAGCGCCGGCTGCAGGAGCGCGGCGTGCCCACGGTGGTGGTCGACGCGACCAGCGACCTGTTCAGCGTCGTGACGACCGACGACTTCCAGGGCGGCGCCCTGGCCGCGCAGCACCTGCTGGGTCTGGGTCATCGGACCATCGGCTACCTGACCGAGCGCCAGGAGTCCGACTACGAGTCGCAGGCGCGCCGGCGCCTGGACGGCTTCGCGCGCGCCGTCGAGAGAGCCGGTGACACCCAGGTGCTCGTCACGGCGTCGGGGCCGACCGCGGACCAGGCGCGGCAGGCCGCCCGCCGGCTCCTGACCGCACCCGAGCGCCCGACGGCGATCATGGCGCACTACGACGAGCTCGCGATCGGCGCGCTGCAGGCCGCGCGCGAGCTCTCGCTGCGGGTGCCCGAGGACGTGTCGGTCATGGGCTTCGACGACGGACCCGCCGCCCTCGGTGCGGGACTGACGACGGTGCGCCAGCCCTTCGTCGACTCGGGGGCCATGGCGGTGCGCGTCCTGACCGCGCACATGGCCCACAGCGCCGCCCCGCGGACGGTCACCCTGCTGGACTGCTCGCTCGTCGTCCGTACCACGACGGGTCCCCCCGCCACGACCGCCACGACAGGTCCCCCCGCCTGAGCCGGTCGCCGGCAGCCGAGGTCTCGGTCGGGTCACGATGAGAAGTGCTTTTATCGAAGTGCTTGCTGCGGCAGGTGTGACGTGCTTCACTGACCGGCGGGCCAGTCCGGGGCCGACATCGATCCGCACGACCGCTCGACCCGCACCGCTCCGGCTCGCCCGTCCCGTTGGTCGTCGGTCGAAGGAGCCCGCCATGTCCGCTCGCACGTCCTCCCGTCCGCTCGCCGCTCGACGCCTGTGGGCCGTCGGTCTCACCGCCGCCGTCGCCGTGACCGCAGGGTGCAGCGCGCCGGGTGGCGAGTCGTCGACCCCGGCTGCCGACGCGTCCGAGGGCGCCGCGGCGGGCGAGACCGCCGGTGCTCCCACGTGCGGCACGGAGCCGGTGACGATGAGCGGCTACTTCGAGACCGGGTTCCCCCTGCCCAAGGCGCTCGCCGACGAATTCACCGAGCAGCACCCCAACGTGACGTGGGACATCCGTGAGGACCAGTTCGCCGTCATCACCCAGAACGCGCCGCGGGTGCTGGCCGACAACCCCCCGGACCTCATGCGGCTGCCGCAGATGTCGGAGCTCGCGCAGGACGGCCTGCTGCTGAACCTCGACGGCTACGCGGAGGCCCTCGGGTGGGACCAGTGGCCCGCGTCGCAGCTCCAGCAGATGCGCGTGGGCGACGACGGCGCGCGCGGCGAGGGCTCGCTGTACGCGAACGGCCTGAACTTCAGCATGACGGGCGTCTTCTACAACAAGCAGCTCGCCGAGCAGGTCGGCATGACCGAGCCGCCCCAGACCCTGGCCGACCTCGACGCCCTGCTGCAGAGCGCCAAGGACGCCGGCATCACGCCGATCGCGCAGTTCAACGGCGGCGCGACCGGCGGGCTCGCCTTCCCGCTGCAGAACCTGATGGCCGCCTACGGCGACGCCGGTGAGATCAACGACTGGATCTTCAACAAGGACGGCGCGTCGATCGAGACCGAGGCCAACCTGCAGGGTGCGGCGCACCTGCAGGAGTGGATCGACAAGGGCTTCTTCGCCTCCGACGTCAACTCGCTCGACTACGCCACGATGATGAGCCGGTTCATCGGCGGCCAGAGCCTGCTGATGTTCAACGGCGACTGGGAGTCGGGCAACCTGGACAAGCAGATGCCCGGGAACGCCGGCTTCTTCCTCATGCCGCCCGCGGAGGCCGGCGGGAAGCAGGCGACCATGTCCGCCCCGCTGACGTACGGAATCGCCGCCGAGGCCGAGCACGCGGACTGCGCCGCGTTCTTCCTCGACTGGGTCGCCACCGACGAGACGGCGCGGACGATCGCGGTCGAGGTCGGCGGGTCGCACCCGATGGGTCCGGCCGACGCGTTCATGCCCGCCGTGGAGGAGGGCACCGTCACCGCGGAGACCCTCGCGGCCGGTGGGAAGATCGGTGAGGACAACGGCGCCATGGACTTCATCGCCAACGCCACAGGCTCGATCTACGCCAAGAGCTGGACGCCGAACCTGCAGAAGATGGTCGGTGGGCAGCAGACGCCCGAGGGGCTGCTCCAGGCGGTCCAGGCCGACTACGAGTCCGAGCTGGGTTGATGACGACGCCCACGGCGACCTCGGCGGTCGGGGGAGCCGCGCCGACCTCCGGGTCGCGCTCGGCCGGACCGGAGCGCCCCACGCGCCGCCCGCGCCGCTCGGGGCGCGGGCGGTGGGTCGGCTGGCTGTTCGTCGCTCCTGCGTTCCTGGTGTACGCGGTGTTCGTGCTCCGCCCGATGGCCGTGAGCGTGCAGTACTCCCTCTACGAGTGGAACGGCGTCGCCGCCTCGACGTTCGTGGGGCTGCGCAACTACGCCAACCTCTTCACCGACTCCACGCTGTACGGCTCGATCCTCAACGCCTTCCAGCTCATCGTCTTCTTCAGCTTCGTGCCGGTCACGCTGGGGCTGCTGATCGCCACGTCGATCCGGCAGATCGCGGCCAGCAAGCTGGCCGTCGTGGCCCGCACGGTGCTGTTCCTCCCCCAGGTCATCCCGCTCGTCGCCGCCGGGATGGTCTGGAGCTGGCTGCTGTCCTCCACCGGGTTCGTGAACCAGGCGCTGTCCTGGATCGGCCTGGGCGACGTCACCCGGGCGTGGCTCGGCGACTTCACGTTCGCGCTGCCGGCGGTCGGCGTGATCGGCGCGTGGGTGCTCCTCGGGCTGTGCACGCTGCTCCTGCTGTCGGGCATCACGAAGATCGACCCGTCCCTGTACGAGGCGGCCCGCCTCGACGGCGCCGGGCCGGTGCGGGAGTTCTTCGCCATCACGCTGCCGTCCCTGCGCCAGGAGATCGGCGTCTGCGTCACGGTCACCGTGATCGCGGCGCTGGCCAGCTTCGACATCATCTACATCTCTACCCAGGGCGGACCGGGCAACGAGACCATGGTCCCCGGCCTCCAGATCTACTACCTCGCCTTCGCGGACAGGGAGATCGGTCAGGCCTCGGCCCTCGGTGTCGCGCTGATGGTGCTCGTCCTCGCGGTCGTCCTGCCCATCCAGTGGCTCACCAAGGAGCGCGACCGATGATCGTCAACCGCCGTGAGGCCTTCGTCGGCCGAGCCCTGCTCGTCCTGCTCATGCTGATCACGCTGGTGCCGTTCGTCAGCCTGTTCGTCACCGCGCTGCACCCGTCCGGCACCTATCCGCTGGGCATCTCCTGGCCCGCCAGCCCGCAGTGGGGCAACTTCGCCGCCGCCTTCCAGGCGGCCGACATGGGCGCGCTGCTGCTCTCGAGCGCGCTGATCGTCGTCGGGGTGGTGCCCGCGTCGCTCCTGCTCGGGACGATGGCTGGGTACGCGTTCGGCAACCTGCGCATGCGCGGGCACCGGGCGGTCTTCCTGCTGTTCGTGCTCGGGCTCACCCTGCCGTTCGAGGGCATCCTGACCCCGCTGTACTTCCAGATCCGCGACCTGGGCCTGCTCAACACGCGCTGGGCGATCATCCTGCCGCTGATCGGGCTGTTCATGCCGTTCTCCGTGCTGTGGATGCGCGCCCACTTCGTCAACGTGCCCGGCGAGCTCTCCGAGGCGGCGAGCGTGGACGGCGCGAGCACGTGGCAGCAGTTCTGGCGGATCCAGGTGCCCCTGGCGACACCGGCCCTGACCTCGCTGGGGATCCTGCTGTTCCTGTGGACCTGGAACCAGTTCCTGCTCGCCATCGTGCTCGTCGACGACGCCTCCAAGCGCACCATGGCCGGGGCGCTGGGCGCCTTCCAGGGCCAGTACGGCACGGACATCCCGTTGCTGTGCGCCGGCGCGGTGCTGATCCTCGCCCCGACCCTGGCGGTCTTCCTGATCTTCCAGCGCCGGTTCGTCGCCGCGCTGCTCCAGGGCTCGGTCAAGGGCTGACGGGCGTGATCGAGGAGAACATCGACCTCCCGGCGCCGCGCGACCCCGCACCGCCGGCCGACCCGGGGGGCACCGGCAACGGCGCGCCCCTGTGGCTCGACGATGCGGCCGCGGCCCGGTACACCCACCACAGCCGTCTCCCGCTGCACGCGATGGTCGGGCTCGACCCCGAGCTGGCCGACGTGCTCGACGCGCACTTCATCGGGTGCACCCCCGACCGCCTGCGGGAGATCCGGCAGCAGCACGCCGAGACGCTCGCCCGCACCGCGGACGCCCTGCTCGCCGAGCCGGGGTTCGCCGCGCGGCTCGCGCGGGTGCCCGCCGTCACCGGCCCACGGGTCGTCGTCCTCGGCGACTCGATCACCGCCGACAGCCTGGGCTGGGCCGACCTCCTGGCGGCCGGCCTGCGGCGCCTCCCGGGGAGCCCGTCGGTCACCGTCACCAACCTGTCGGTCAGCGGGTCCACGAGCGCGGAGACGATCGCGATGTTCGACCTCGTCGTCCGCCGGCGGCCGACCTGCGTGCTGGCGATGATCGGCACGAACGACGGCCGCCGCCAGGGCGCCGCCGCCGACGTGCGGACCGTGAGCCCCACGGAGACCGAGCGGAACCTGCGTGCGCTGCGGACGCTCACGGAGGCCGACGCCGGGTCCCGCTTCGTGGCCATCGCCCCGCCCCCCATGGACCAGGACCGGTTCGACGCCACCGCGCCCGACGGTGCGACGGTCCGCTTCACCGTCGACGACCTCGACGCCACCCTGACGGCCGTCCGCGCCGCCGCCCCGGACGTCGTCGACGTGCCCGCCCTGCTCGGCAGCACGATCACCGACGACTTCTGGGTCCCCGACGGCGTGCACCCCTCGCTGACCGGTCAGACCGTCCTGGTGCGACACATCGTCGACGCCCTCTCGCGGCTCGCACCCGCCGGGTGACGGCGGGCGCCGCTGCCGGTCCACCGTCCGCTCGGTCAGCGGCCGGCTCGGCGACGACACCGTCCGGGGTGGTCCGACGCGCGGAGCGCCCGGCGCCCCTAGGGTGCGCAGGGTGACCTCCGACGGCGTGCGCACCCAGCACATCATCGACGTCCTGACCGACGCCTTCTCCGAGCTCGCGGCCGCCGACCCGCCGGCGTTCCGCCGCAAGTACCGGACCATGGCGGCCGACCCCTTCGCCTTCTACCGCGGCACGGCGTGCCTGTTCTACGCGGACGTCGCCGGGCGCGAGGACCGCTGGGCGGACGAGCGGACGAGCCGGGTCTGGATCCAGGGCGACCTGCACGTGGAGAACTTCGGGACCTACATGGACAGCGAGGGCGTCCTGGTCTTCGACGTCAACGACTACGACGAGGCCTACCTCGGCCACTTCACCTGGGACCTGCAGCGCCTCGCGGCGAGCCTGGCCGTCATGGGCTGGACCAAGGCGATGCCCGACGAGGACATCGCCGACCTCATCCGGACCTACCTGCGGGCCTACCTGGACCAGGTGCACACCTTCGTCGACGACGACCGCGACCACGAGTGGTCCCTGCGGCTGGGCACCGCCCGCGGGGCCGTGCGGGACGCGCTGCTCGCGGCGCAGCTGTCCACCCGGGTCGACCTGCTCGACAAGGCGACCGTGGTCGCGGACTACGAGCGCAGGTTCCGGCACTCGCCGACCGTCCGGGAGCTCGACGCCGCGGAGCGGGACGTCGTGGAGGCCGCCTTCCGCTCCTACCTCGACACCATCCCCGTCTCCAAGCGGCTGGGCAGCCTCACGTACGACCTCAAGGACGTCGTCGGCAAGAGCGGGTTCGGCATCGGCAGCGCGGGGCTGCCCGCGTACAACCTCCTCGTCGAGGGCCGCAGCCAGGCCCTGGAGAACGACGTCGTGCTCACCATGAAGCAGGGCAGCGTCGCCGCACCGAGCCGGGTCGTGCAGGACCGGCGCGCGCGGGACTACTTCGAGCACGAGGGCCACCGGACCGCCGTCTCGCAGCGCGCCCTGCAGGCTCGCTCGGACCCGTGGCTGGGCTGGGCGCGGATGCAGGGCGGCCCGCACGACGGCGTGGGCTTCGTCGTCCAGGAGTTCTCCCCCTACGAGGCGGACCTCGACTGGTCCGTGCTGAGCGAGGCGGACGAGATGGAGGAGGTCCTCGAACAGCTCGGCCGCGCGACCGCCAAGGTGCACTGCGTGTCCGACGTCGACGACGCCACCACACCCCTGGTCGACTTCCAGACCGAGGACGCGATCGTCGCGGCCCTCGACGGCGCCGAGGACGAGTTCGTCGACGAGGTGGTCGCCTTCGGCCTCGAGTACGGCGCCCGCGCTCGCGCCGATCACGCGCTGTTCGTGGACGCGTTCCGCGGCGGGCAGATCCCCGGCGTGGGCCCGCGCCGGTCGCGCGGCTGATCGGGGGCGAACAGGACTTCGGCAGGAATCAAGCCCCCGTCGTCCGTGCTCAGGCGGTCGCAGAGACGGCGAGGGGTGCAGACGTGCAGCGACGCCCGGAGCACGTGATGGGCTATAACCGCGGTTTCCGGTGGAGGACTGGGCGTCGAGCACGGCTCGGAAGCCTGCCCTCCTGGCTCAGTGATCACTGCGACGCGAGCCCCTCCACGTGCGTCCGTGAGTGCGAGCGGGTGACTGCGGTCGGTTGTCAGGTAGGGCACGCGACGGGACACGAGCCGGTAGCGCGCGAGTGCGCTAGAGAGCCGTCCAGCGGGGAGTTGCTTCATCACTCTCGGTGGCGCATGTCCAAGGCCGTCGGTGAGCGACCGAAGAGGCGGCGCGAGCGCCACCCGAGGCGAAACTCGCCGGCGGAGCTGGCACCCCCCGCGCCCCAAGAGCCCATTGTTGGCAGTACGACTGTCGCAATCGCGCGGGCCGGCTGCGGTCGGCTCTCGATGCTTCGCGGTCGCTGCAGTGCACGGCAGGCGGCGTCGACGGGGGCCGTGCCCACGTCGCAAGGCCTGCGCCGATCACGGCTCGATACGGTGCAGTGCCCATACGATCGGAACGGTTGCCGTGGCCACCGGTCAAGTCAAGTGGCCCCGACAGTCGAAAGACAATCGGCTCTGTGCCTTGGTCCCGAGGAGGCGTTCATGACAACAGCGCTCATAGTGCTGGGCGGATCGCTGACGCTGGCGATCGCACTCTTAAAGTTGTTTCGCGCGTTTCGCGACAATGTCGTCGCCATCAAGGAGCTCTTATCGGAGTTCGCCGGCGTTCGAGCGGCATGGGAGGGGTATCAGAATCTCCGATCGGATCGGAAGAACTTCAGCGAGTATCTGAGTGACCGCCTGAAGCGCTTGAACAGTGAAGAGGAATGGCATCACCGTAGGTACACGGAACTCGAGGCGAACGTAGAGACGGAAGGCGCACGACGGTTCGGCCCCATCGACAGAATCGACACAGCAAGGCGCGAGACGTCGCTGTCCAGCGCGTTGAAGCGTAGTCGCGAGCCCCTGATCGTGCTGGAGGGGGAGCCAGGTAGCGGAAAGAGCGTGGCTCTGAGGAAACTCGCGATAGATCTGCTGGATCGCGCTGCCCGCTCGAGGCACCCTCGTGAGATCGTCCCTTTGTACATCAATCTAAAAGACTTCAAGCCGGCGAAGGTCGATGCACAGGCAGTGGAAGCCCACGTGTTGTCCACACTGCTTCAGGGCTGCAGCGTCGATGAAGCCCGCTTCCTGCAGACGCACTTCCAGTCCGGCCTCCGCTCCGGCAGCTGGATCTTCCTGTTCGACTCCTTCGACGAGATACCGGCGATTCTCTCCCAGGCAGACTACGAGGACACGGTTAAAACGTACTCGAACGCCTTGGCGGAGTTCCTGACCCGGCCAAACAAGAGCCGGTGCCGTGGCATTCTCGCGTCGCGGTACTTCCGAGGTCCAAGACAAACCCTATGGACCCGGTTCAAGGTCCTGCCACTGACGAGTCGACAACAAGGCGACCTCATGCTGAGGATGAAGCTGCCGCGCGCCATCACCCGTGATGTGCTCACGCGATTGCCGATGTCCGACAGTCCGGTAGCGCAACTCGCGAACAATCCGCTCTTTCTTGCACTGCTCTGTCAGCACCTCAAGGAGAGCGGAACGTCGACCATACCTGACACGCCGTTCGAACTGTTCGACAGCCACGTCCAGCGGCAACTCGATGCGGCGTCGGCGTACGCCTCCGAGGCTGGGTGGACGAAAGATCGCGTGGCGGCCGCTGCCGAGGCGATCGCCTTCACCATGTCTGCGGAGAAAGATCTCGGCCTGACGCCAGCCCGGGACGCCCTGGTGCGAGCTTGCGTCGAGCGAGGACTGCTCGAAGGAGCAGTTGCGGATCAGGCCATCGAGATTCTCGAGTACGCAAAGCTCATGCGGCGCGGAGAATCCGGTCGAGCTGGATCGGTGCGACAGACGACATTCGTGCATCGTCGTTTCCAGGAGTATTTCGCGACTCGACACCTTCTGAAAGATCCGGACGCCGTCGTAGCGTCAACGCTGTTGTTGGAGGGCAACTGGCGCGAGTCGGCCGTCACGGTTCTGCAGTTGCAGGATCCTGGGACGGCACTTGCCGCGGTGTTGATAGCGCAGGCGCGACAAAGCCTTCAATCCATGGTGCACGGCCTCCGCGACTACGACCGAGAGGACGGGGACTCCATCGAGGCCGCGTACCTTGAGAGCAGGTTCAGACGTTTCACGTGGCCGCCGCTCTCTCGTCACCTGCTGTCTCTGCTCGACGAGGGACTCTTCCGCAAGCACGAAATTCTGCCCGACGAGCTTCGTGCTGACGCTGCGCGACTATTGACGTGCGTAGTCGTAGAGGGCGATGCAGTGGATCACAAATGGGCCCTGGAGCTGCTCGGCACCGTGGAGCACAAGGATCGCGTATGGTTCGTGGGTAGGGCGTTCGCGAGTGGGAGCGGGTGGCTCGCCGGTACTGCTTTCCGGATGGTGTCCCGCTTGCCTTCGATCCCGCATGACCTTGCGAGATCGATACGGGTCTTTCTCGCTCTGCTCGCTTCAGCCGGGAACCTTCGGCGGCGGCGCAGAGCGATTGATTCTCAGTTCGCTGGATTTCCGAATGCTAGCCACTGGCGAGACGTGCTTCGCGTCCTGATCTTCGGCCCCTACGTCCATGCAGGTCTCTTCGCCGCCCTAGGCTGCGGCGTGGCGTCCTTTGCGTTTGGTTGGGGAGCCGAAGCGGTGACCATAGGCGGACTGGCGGCTGTGATCGTGATGCCGTTCCATCCCTACGTCGTCCGTTCAGGAGCGTCTTCCCTTGATGCGCAGGCAGTCCATGTCAGTGGATCGGATGTTGCGGTTCCCTGGCGCCGGCGAAGCGGTCTCGTCCTGGTGGTGAGCCTTGTGCTCTACGTCAGCACGGTGGCCATACTAGCCGCCTTCGCAGGCACTATGATTGCTCAGTTCGGATATGGTCGTTGGTTGGGATATGTCGCAGTCTTCTACGCTGCTACATGGGCGGTGTCAGCCGTTCTGTTGACGCATGTCGGCCGATGGATGCATCCGATCTGGTGGCCAGCCTATCCGGTGCTGGCTGCCGTAGAGTTGGTCCGCGCGCTGCCAAGGGCGATTCGGTCCGTCTGGCGGGCACTTCTGGAGCACGGCCTGATTCGTGTCGTGCGGCAGGCTGCAATTTTTCTTTCCCCAGCGATCGCCGTCGCTGGCGCACAGATCGTGGTCACGGCGACGGGCTCCAGATTTGCAGAGTTCTACTTGGGGTTTCTAGCTTTGGCGGCGCTGCTCGTGGGCTTCGTCTGGTTCGGAGTCATGGCAGTTCGTGTGGTGCTGGACTATCTGTGGATGAGGAAATGGCGCGAGGAGTTTAGCGCTTTCGGCGAGGCTCCGTCTCGAGGCGACTTCGAGCGCTGGCTCCCGCGTCCGCGCACGGCGTACTTCGCGCGACGGCTCTTGCTTGAGATACGGACAAGCTCTCTGACGCCTCTCGACGAGGACGGTGCGGAGTTCGTCCGCCTGTTCCTCAACACGCTCGCTGTCCGCGGCCTGAAGAAGGCTCAGGCAGATTCGGGAACGAGGATTCGTACGAGCCGCAGCAGGTTGCGACGCCTAATGTGGCGGCTGGCAGATGTCGAGGTCGCGGATCTCGTAATTCCTACATTCGTGGACGACCGTTTCACTGGGTGGCTTCGGGACAACTGGGATGGCCGACTGCTGCGCCTAAGTGTGTACTCGCAGTTCGCTGGCGACGAGTTGGGCAGAATGCTGGAGGAGCAACGCAGGAGTAGCTAGACGCATCTGTCGGGCCTCAGTCGAGCCCTCCCGGTGCGAGCCGACGCACGTGGCGGAGGTGTGCACGGGGTCGGATGTGTGGCCCGATCACTTCGGATGCTTGCGACTTAGGGCGCCCTAGAGTTTGCGATGCGGTTGTGGGCTCGTGCCGTTGGCCCAGCCAGGTAGTCACGAGCAACGGCGAGGTGATGCCGAGGTCGACATGTCATGCCGGCGCCCAAGGCGTGCACGTCGCGGACAGGACCAGGTCCGGAGCACGCTCCCGGCTCTGGCCGGTAGCCATGCTTCTGAATGCGACGGCTCGGGGTGGGGAGCACCATCACCGTGAGCTGCACACGGTCGTCCGCGGGGAATTCTGCTTCCGCCTTCTCGAGTTCTCCTCCGTCGGAGAACCAGATATATCCGACACGACGGGGGGGTCGCCACGCGGCCGCCTGCTGCTGCCGTGTGCGGGAATAACGCGCACGTGCTGGCCCGTGGCCAACGGCATCGAGGGGACCCCCACCACGGGGATCCCCTCGATGTCACGTCATCCGCACCGGTCGCCGCTCGTCTGCCGCGACCGACGGACTCTCAGCGGTCCTCGCGCCTTCCCGTCACGGAAGGAGCGCCGGCTCCGCCAGCCGCGCGAGCTCCAGCGCCTGCTCGACGAACCAGCCGCCGGCGACGGGGTCCACCATGCCGCGCACCACGTCGAACCCTGGCTGCGGCAGGTCGGCCGCCGCGATGCCGCGTGTGCACCGTCCGTCCGACTGCCCCGGCACCTTGATCCACAGGAACGCGTCCACGAGCGGGTGGCCGGTGTCCGAGCTCGGACGCTGACCCAGGCCCGCCCCCGGCGGGTTGCACCAGATCTCCGGGTCGGCGGTGGTGTAGCCGTACTCGGCCGTGAACGCCGCGGCGTCGTCGCTCGTCGCCGGGTCGCCCAGCACCCACGGCCCCTGCCCGTTGCGGCTCGTGTCGAGGACGAAGTGGGTCATCTGGTTCTGGCGCACCCGCATCGCGTCGAGCTCCTCCTCAGGGGGGCACGGCGTCCCCACCTGAGGGGCGTACCCGGCCTCGATGTCCGGCACAGGCTGGTCGCGCACCGCGTAGAGGCACTTCGACACCCGCTCGCCGTAGGCGATGAGCTCCTCGGTGGCGCGGTAGTTCGACGTGTTGAGCGCGAAGCCCGTCGCCTGGTCGATCCCCGCCATCCTCAGCCGGTTGACGATCCCGTACTGCAGGTTCGGGTCGCCGTAGAACGCGTCGTAGTCGTCCAGCCCCTGCCAGGCAGAGTTGCCGGCGTCGATGTACGTCGCCGTCTGCGGCTGCGCACCCAGCGTCGTCACCGCGTATCGGATCTCACGGAACCGCTGCTGCACGAACTCCGGGTCGTCCGGCGTCCCGGTGAAGCCGCCGGCCCCCTGGCCGCACCAGGGCTCGCTGGGCAGGAGCGCGACGCCGTCCGGCTCGATGATGACGACGGCCTTCGTGCTGCCGAGCTCGTCCGCGATCGCGTCGACGAATGCCTTGTACTCGGCCTCCGACGTGGCTCCGCCGGAGCTGTACTGCGAGCAGTCCCGACCCGGCACGTAGTACAGCGAGAACACCGGCACCTGGTGCTGCGCCTTCGCCGCCGCCACCGTATCGCTCACCGTGGCGCCGATCTCCTCCGGCGTGCCTCCCGTGAGCCACACCGTCTCCTGCTGCGCGGCCAGCTCGCGCATGAGCGCGGCCTCCTCGACGAGGCCCTGCGCCTCGAACGCGTCCGCCTGCACGCTCGCATCGTTGCCCTCGGGCACGTAGAACTCCGTGCCGCGGTTCAGCACGCTCTTGCCGTGCGCCGGACCCCGGTTGCTGCTGTCCTTCTCCGCCGTCGCACCGGTCGCGCCGCCGGCGATCCCCACGAGCAGCATCGTCGCGGTCACCGCGACGGCTGCACGTCGTCCCCTCCGCCTCATTGCAGAGCCCTTCTGTCGGTCGTTCCTGGTCGACCGGCCACCATCGAAGGCCGGTCCGCGAGCTCCCGATGGAGCGCGCCACGGACCTCACATCCGCTCGGATCCTCACCCGCGGGAGCGCTCCCACGTCGGCGACTGATCGAAACGATACGCGTCCCCTCGACGGTGTCAATTGGCCGGCCGAGGTGGTCAAGGGCATGACCGCGGGTTCGGCGCAGCGCCGGATCGCTCACTCATCCGTCCGGCGGGGGAGTCGAGCCCGGCCTCCGGGACCTGCATGAGGCTCAGGGACCGGTGATGTCGCTGGTCAACCAGACTTCCGATGCTGGACGCGGGTGACGCGAATCGAACCCGTGCTACCAGCTTGGGAATTGGCGCCGAGCACGATTGGACACCCGCCTGTCATGGAGCGGCGCCGACTGGAGCCGTCGACGTCTTTCATGTTCGCCCTCAGTGCCCACGAGCGACGATGGTCGGCCGCCGGATCGGGCACGCAACGGGCACAGGTCTTGGACCAGGGAGAGCCACCGACTCGAAAGCGGAGCACAGGGCCCGACGGAGGACCGTGTCAAGGGCGGAGCGCAGCTCATCACGTAGTGACGCCGCAGGCGCCCTTGATGCGGGCCGGAGTCGGGCGGATGCTTAGCGGTCGGGTTGGCGGCTTGGAGGTAACCGATGCTTGTGACCCCTGCTGCGGCTGATACCCGCCAACTTGCCCGACCAGGACTGATCCGCCCCAACAGGCGTTCTCCCTTCAGGAGGCCGTCGAGGTGCCACACTTGCGACTCCGGGCGCGAGCCAGCGCACTACCACGTGAGCCGTTCTGTCTCGCCACAATCGGAGCGCAGGTGATGAGCAACAACTCGTCTTGGCCGTCGTACATGGGACTTCGGGGCAACGAAGTGCCGCCGCCGAGCCAGGTGCCGAAAGTGAGCGGCGCGCCCTGGGGATGCTTGGTGGTTCCGGCCGTGATAGCGATGTTCCTCGCGACGCTTGCCGGTGTGGGATGGTGGCGCGACGCCAACGAGCGGAGCAACATCGCCGCTGGACCCAGCAGCGAGCACCCTCTGTCCTCGGCGGACTTGGCGGCTCTCGGTGTGCTCGAGGCCCCGCTGACCGGCGCCGGCGCGGTCATTCAGTGCTGGAATTCTGGAGGATACGTGACTCTTCAGATCCGCACTCCGGACGGAGCGGGCGGTGCAATGTACGCAGTGAATAGAGCAGCCGCCGAAGTGGATCAGTGGCTCAGCTTGGACGACTTGCTCGATGTGCGCGCCGGCGGTTCCCTGCCGGACCCTGCTGACGGACATGATCCTTTCGCCGTTGCGGGTGAGCATTCCCTCGTTGCGCATGGACGATCGGTGTGCAACGACCAACTCACGCGGTGAAAGTAGACCACGGCCGCGCCGTAGAATCGACAGCGCGCTGAAATAATCAGCGCAGCGGCCGAGGGCGGCACGCCAGCGCCGCACGCAGGCCAGCGCGCCGACGGAGCCGGCGCCTTGACCCTATAGAGGTCGAATCGGCAGCGAATCAATGATGGATAGCGCGTCGGTCATCCGGTGTGCAACCTGAGCCCCGTCGGGTACTTCGTCGCAGGCTTGCTGTAACTAGGTACAGGCCTTATTTTCCCCGACCACCACGTCGGCGTAGTCGGCTGCTGAGTAGAGATGTAGCACGTCGTTGAGGTCGTTTCGCTCCCACTTGTCGTCGGCATTCACTGGGCGGAGGTGAAGGACCTCACGAATGCGCCCCAAGGCCGAAAGGCGGTAGAAGGCGTCCTCGGACTCTTGTTCGAGCCAGAGACCGAACTGTTCCGGCGTAAGGCCGCCGTCGAGTGCGGCGCGCGCCTTTGTGGGTCGGTTTGACCAGCAACACACGTCCCTTGTCATCGCGAAAAGGACACCCCGGCCACGCGAGGCGTGGCGAACTCCTCAGCCCCGGCCTCGGTCGCGGGGCTAGGATAGGTAGTCCTCGTCAGGCGGCGAGGATGCCTGCACGCGCAGCGATTACGTGCACTTCGGCACTCGGAATGACGCGGCGCGTCCGAAAGCCACTCGTGGAGCCGCGTGTGCGTCATGGAGTGGCGTCAGACCTGCTCCGGCACCAAGACTGACCTGCGGTGATGCTGGGAGCGGGTGACGGGAATCGAACCCGCGCTATCAGCTTGGGAAGCTGAAGTTCTGCCACTGAACTACACCCGCGCGGCGCCGACCGGGGCCGACGCGCGCCACAGAGCATACCGAACGCCGGAGGCGTCACGGACACGGACGGTCCGGCCAGCGCCCACGACCCAGCGGCTACCGTGGACCGGTGCTGCTCTCCGACCGTGACATCCGCGCCGAGCTCGACTCCGGACGGGTCGCGCTGGACCCCTACGAGCCGGCGATGGTCCAGCCGTCCAGCGTCGACGTGCGGCTCGACCGGTTCTTCCGGCTGTTCGACAACCACAGGTACCCGGTCATCGACCCGGCGGCGGACCAGCCGGACCTCACCCGGCTCGTGGAGGCGGAGGGCGAGGACCCGTTCGTGCTGCACCCGGGCGAGTTCGTCCTCGGGTCGACGTACGAGCAGGTCACCCTGCCCGACGACATCGCCGCGCGCCTCGAGGGCAAGTCGTCCCTGGGCCGCCTGGGGCTGCTCACCCACTCCACGGCCGGGTTCATCGACCCCGGCTTCACCGGGCACGTGACCCTCGAGCTGTCGAACGTCGCGACCCTGCCGATCCTGCTGTGGCCCGGCATGAAGATCGGCCAGCTCTGCTTCTTCCGGCTGTCGTCGCCGTCGGAGTTCCCGTACGGCTCCGCGCAGTACGGCTCGCGCTACCAGGGGCAGCGCGGCCCGACGCCGTCGCGGTCCTGGCAGGGCTTCCACCGCACCACCGTCTGACCGTGCCCCCGCCCATGCCGGACCTGCCGGTCGACGACCCGCGACCGGCCCGCCACCACCTGCTCGCCCTGCCGGACGACGTGGGCGCCGAGGAGGTCGAGGTCCTGGCGCTGAGCCGGTTCACGGCCGCGGGCTGGGACCGGCGCGTCCCGCAGACGGCGCCGCGCGGGCGGGCCGCGCGCGAGCCGCTCGCCGGGGTCGGCGTCCTGCGGCTGTCCCGGCACTCCACCATGGCAGGCCCGTACGCGGTCACCCCGGACGCCGTCCGGGCGCTCGGCCTGCCGGACGACACCGCCGCCGCCTTCGTCGTCACGTCACCGCGCGAACGGGGAGAGCCTCCGTACCCGGGCGGCGACCGGGAGGGCCTCAAGCGGGCGTTCCCGGACGCCATGCCGATCCGGGACGAGGAGCGCGTGCTGCGCTGGCTCGTCGACGCCGCCCGGCGGCTCGGCGGGGCGGTGCGCGTCGCCGACGGCGGGGTCGTCCTGATCCCCGACCCGGGCGCGGCCGTCGACCTCACGGTGTTCTCCGACGTGTGGCTCGAGCCGGCCACCGGGCTCGCCGTCGTCCAGCGCGCGACGCCGTCGGCCCGCCTCGCGCTCGACGCCGTCCCCTGGCAGGGTCCCTCGATCACCCCGCAGGCACCCGCGACCGGACCGGACGGCGCACCCCTGACCCGGCTGGGCGAGCGAGCGCGGCGCCGCGTGCACGACCGCTCCGCCGACTTCGACGCCGCCGCGCTGGCCGGCCCCGACGAGCTGACCGGGTACGGCGTGGAGGTCGACCTCGGCCCCGACGGGCTCGTCGTCGTCGAGGCGGGCGGTGACGAGGTGGTGCCGCTCGTGCTGCGCGGGCTGCCGTGGACCGCCCAGGGCGTGGTCACCTACCGGGTCCGCTGGGAGCCCGCGGACCTCGAGGAGCTCGAGCGCGAGCACCCCTCCGAGGCCCACCGGACCGCCCGGGCACGCGCGCAGGGTCTGGTCGCCGCGGCCGCTCGCGAGGTGCACGCCGTGGTCGGCGGGGAGGTGGCCGACGCGGCCGAGTTCCTCGTCGACCCCGCCGACCTCTGAGGCGCCCCTCGGTTCGTGACGTGCCTCACAGTGGTCACCTGCTACTACCGCACGGTAGGGGGCGGTCGAAAGGAGGAGGACCCGGGCATCGGTCCGGCCCCCTCGCGACCTGGGACACGCCATGACCTCCGCACCCGTTCGTACCGCGCGCTATCGCGCACTCGTCGCCCTGCTGCTGGCGGCGGTCGTGGCGCCCGTGTCCGCGCCGGTCGTCGCGCAGGCGGCACCCAGCAACAAGGTCACCATCTGCCATCGCACGGCCTCCGTGAAGAACCCGTACCGGCGCATCACCGTCGCCAAGTCTGCGGTGGACGAGTCCAGGACCAAGAACCACACGCACCACGACGACCCCGTCTTCGTCCCGGGCCGTCTGTACGCACCGAACGCCAAGGTCTGGGGCGACATCATCCGCCCGGTGGCGTCGGGCAACCGGATCTACACGACCGGGGTGAACTGGCCCAGCGGCGCCACCACCGTCGACGGCGCGCTGGTCCAGCTGGGACTCACCGGCGCGTGCCGCGGCATGAAGGCGCAGAAGTTCTTCAACGTGCAGACCGACGCGGGCGTACCGCGCGACGCCATCCTGGCGGACCTCAAGGAGCAGGCCGCCGACGGCGACCCGGCCGCGACCGGCCTGGCGGCGATGACGTACGACCCGACCATGGGGCCCGACGACGGGTTCGTCGACATCCCGGAAGAGGACGGCCTGGACACCGTCGACCCCGTTCCGGACCCCACGCCGACTCCCACGCCGACGCCGACGCCGACCCCCACGCCGACCCCGACTCCCACGCCGACGCCGACTCCCACGCCGACGCCGACGCCGGCGCCGACCCCCACGCCGACGCCGACGCCGACGCCGACGCCGACGCCGACGCCGACGCCGACCCCCACGCCGACTCCGACTCCCACGCCGACTCCGACACCCACGCCGACGCCGACGCCGACGCCGACGCCGACTCCCACGCCGACTCCCACGCCGACGCCGACCCCAACGCCGACGCCCACGCCGACCCCGACCCCCACGCCCACGCCGACTCCCACGCCGACCCCCACCCCCACGCCGACGCCGACTCCCACGCCGACTCCGACACCCGCTCCCACACGGCAGATCATCGACGGCACGGTGTGGCTGGACCTCGACCGCGACGGGGTCCACGGACCTCGCGAGAGGGGGGTCCCGGGGGTCCGTGTCGAGCTCGTGCGAGACGTCCTCCAGGCCGTCGGCGGCGGTGGCGGGCGTGGGCTCATGGCGACCGCGCCAGCCGTGATCGGGACCGAGACGACCGTGGTGGCGTCACGAATCACCGACGCCTCCGGCTCCTTCTCGTTCGGGTCGCTGCCGGTCGGCACCTACCGGGTCGTGGCGCACCGGCCGCAGTCGCTGTCCGTGACGTGGGACTCCGAGGGAGCTGCCGACGCGTCCGCCGAGGTCGTGCTGCCCGAGGGGCAGGACAGGGACGCGCACGTCGGTCTGGCCGGGGGCGCCGAGCTCGCGTCGCCCGTGCGGCGCGGTGGGGTGCCGCTGACAGGGGACGTCGTCCTGCGGTGGGCCGGTCTGGACGGTGCCATGGGCACCTACGACGACCTGCGCCTGCCGGTCACCCCGGTGGGCGGCCTTGTCGGCGTCTCCGGTCTGCCCGAGGGGACGTACGTCCTGGAGACGGAGGACGGGTCGGCGGTCTCCGCGTCGCTGGAGCTGGCCCCGGGCACGCCGTTCTCCGGCGTCGTCGTGGTCCCGAGCGCACCTGCCGAGCCGCTTCCGGTGCAGGTCGGCACCACGCCGACGGTCGTCACCACGCCGACGGCCACGCCGCCGGTCGTCGCGGCGTCACCGGCCGGCGCGGCGGTTCGAGCGCCGGCACAGCTGCCGGTCACCGGGGCGACGGTGGCGCCCTCCGGTGCCGCGGCAGGACTGCTCGTCACCGTCGGTGGCGTCCTCGTCGCCGTCGCACGCCGCACCCGGCGGACCCCGCGACACCGGGCGTAGGGCTTCGAGCCCCCGGCGGATCCGGTCGTCCGCCGCGGGTTCGATGAACGGCCCTTGATACAGTGATGGCAATCCCGTGACGCACCGCCTCGCGGGAGGCATCTCAGGACGCGCGCCTGCACTCCGGCGCCGACACAACTCCAGAGGCCCGGCAACCCCAGCCTCCCAGCACCATCCGGGATGCCGTGCACGTGGCCATCCCTGACCACCGCCCACCCGCCCCCGACCGGACGGAGCGGACGTGCTGATCCTCCTCACGGCCCACCTGCTCATGGCGCTCGCCGCCCCCACGCTCGTCGCGTGGCTCGGGCGGCGCGCGTACCTCCTGCTGGCGCTCGCGCCGGCGTCGGCGGCCGGGTGGGCGCTCAGCCACACGTCCGCCGTGACCGCGGGGGACGGGCCGGTCGAGGTCGTCGAGTGGGTGCCGGGCCTGTCCCTGGAGCTGGCGTTCCGGCTGGACACGCTGTCCTGGCTCATGGTGCTGCTCGTCGGCGGGGTCGGCGCGCTGGTGCTCGTCTACTCCTCGGCCTACTTCTCCCCGCGCGCCGGCGGGCTGGGCCGCTTCGCGGGCGTGCTCGTGGCGTTCGCCGGCGCGATGCTCGGCCTGGTGGCCAGCGACGACCTGCTGCTCCTCTACGTGTTCTGGGAGCTGACCACGGTCTTCTCCTACCTGCTCATCGGCCACTACGCGGACCGCAAGGCCAGCCGGCGTGCGGCCATGCAGGCCATCGTCATCACCACCGCGGGCGGGCTCGCGATGCTCGTCGGGCTCGTGCTGCTCGGCCACGGCGCCGGGTCCTACCGGCTGTCGGACGTGATCGCCGACCCGCCCGGCGGCACCCTCGCGACGGTCGCGGTGCTGCTGCTCCTCGCCGGCGCCGCGACGAAGTCCGCGCTCATCCCGCTGCACTTCTGGCTCCCGGCCGCCATGGCCGCGCCGACCCCGGTCAGCGCCTACCTGCACGCGGCCGCGATGGTGAAGGCGGGCGTCTACCTCGTCGCCCGGTTCGCCCCCGCGTACGCCGACCTGACCGCCTGGCGGGTCGTCGTGCTGACGCTGGGATGCGGGACGCTGCTGCTCGGCGGGTACCGCGCGCTGCGCCAGCACGACCTCAAGCTCGTCCTCGCCTTCGGCACCGTCAGCCAGCTCGGCCTGCTGGTGCTGCTCGTCGGGTACGGCACCCGGGCGGCGGCGCTCGCGGGCCTCGCCCTGCTCGGCGCGCACGCCATGTTTAAGGCGTCGCTGTTCCTCGTGGTCGGCGTGGTCGACGCCGCGACCGGCACGCGCGACCTGCGCCGGCTGTCCGGCGTCGGGCGGGCGCTGCCGATCACCGCGACCGCCGGCGCCCTCGCGACCGCGTCGATGATCGGGCTGCCGCCGTTCGCCGGGTACGTCGCGAAGGAGGCCGCGCTCGAGGCGCTGTGGCACGACGACGACGGCGGCTGGGCGGGCGCGGTCGTGCTCGCGGCGGTCGTCGTCGGGTCCGCGCTGACCGCGGCCTACGGCCTGCGGCTGTTCTGGGGCGCCTTCGCCCGCAAGAAGGCCCCGGCGGCCGACGGGTTCGCCGCGGTCAGCCGGCCCTCCCTCGTCCTGGTCGCGCCCGCCATGACCCTCGCCCTGCTCGGGATCGCGGTCGCGGCGGTGCCCGGCGCGGGGGACGAGCTGCTCTCGCCGTTCGCGAGCACCTACCCCCGCGGCGAGGCCGGGCACCTGACCTTGTGGGCCGGGTTGACCCCGACGCTCGGGCTCACCGTCGCGGTGCTCGCCGGCGGGCTGACCCTGTTCCTCCTGCGGGACCGGGTCGAGCGCGCGCAGGCTCGGGTCAGCCGCGCCCCCGACGCCGACGCCGTCTACCGCCGCACCATGCGCCGCCTGGACGACGTCGCCGCGGACGTCACCGCCGTCACCCAGCGCGGGTCGCTGCCGTTCTACCTCAGCGCGATCCTCGTCGTGCTGGTCGCACTCACCGGCTGGGCGCTGGTCACCGGGACCGAGCTGCCCGCCACCGTCCGGCTCGCGGACTCCCCGGTGCAGGTGGTCGTGGCCACGCTGGTCGTCGTCGCGGCGGTGCTCGCCGCCCGCTCGCGGCGCCGCCTGAAGTCCGTCGTCCTGCTGGGCGCGTCCGGCTACGGGGTCGCCATCCTGTTCCTCGTGCACGGGGCGCCGGACCTCGCGCTGACCCAGGTGCTCGTGGAGACGATCACGCTGGTCGTCTTCGTGCTGGTGCTGCGCCGGCTCCCCCCGTACTTCTCCGACCGGCCGCTAGCCCGGAGCCGGTGGCTGCGGCTTGCGATCGCCTTCGCCGTCGGCGGGACCGTCGGGATCATGGCGCTGGTCGCCCCCGGCGCCCGCATGCACCCGCCGCAGTCCGTGCCGTTCCCGGAGGAGGCCGTCGCGTTCGGCGGCGGCAAGAACATCGTCAACGTCGTCCTGGTCGACATCCGCGCCTGGGACACGATGGGCGAGATCGCGGTGCTCCTGGTCGCCGCCACCGGCGTCGCGTCGCTGATCTTCCTGCAGCGCCGCAGCGGTGACATCCACCGCCTGGACGACGTCGACCAGCACGCCGAGGCCCGGGTGTGGGGCGGCGGCCCGGACGTCGGCGCCGCGCTGCGCGTCCCGGCCCCAACGCCCGCCGACGGACGGCACGGCCGCGAGGCCACCGGACCGGTGACGGTCGGGATGGCGGCGCGCCGGTCACGGGCGTGGCTGCGTGCGGAGGAGACGCTGGCGCCCCAGCGGCGCTCGGTCATCTTCGAGGTCGTCACCCGGCTGCTGTTCCACACCATGGTCGTCGTCGCGGTGTACCTGCTGTTCGCCGGGCACAACGCCCCGGGCGGCGGGTTCGCGGCCGGTCTCGTCGTCGGCATCGCGCTGATCGTGCGGTACCTCGCCGGTGGCCGCTACGAGCTCGGGGAGGCCGCGCCGGTGCACCCGGGCCTGCTGCTCGGGACCGGGCTGTTCCTGTCCGCGGGGGTGGGCCTGGTCGCGCTGCTGGCCGGCGGCGAGGTGCTGCAGAGCACCATCGTCGACATCCCCGTCCCGGTCATCGGCACGCTGCACCTGGTGACGTCCCTGTTCTTCGACATGGGCGTGTTCCTCGTCGTCGTCGGCCTCGTGCTGGACGTCCTGCGCTCGCTCGGCGCGGAGATCGACCGGCGGGCGGAGCTCGAGGGCGGGGACGCCGGCGGGTCCGAGCACGGCGTCGGCGGCACCGTGCCCCGCCGGTCCGGGACGTCGGACGGGGCGGCGTCCGCGCGCGCGTCCGGCGCGACGTCGTCGTCCGTGCGCAGCACCGAGGAGGTGGCCCCGTGATCGACCCCGACATGACCCCCAACCTGCTGCTGGTGGTGGTCGTGGTGGCGCTGGTGACCACCGGCGTCTACCTGCTGCTGGAGCGGAGCCTGACCCGCGTGATCATCGGGCTGGTCCTGATCGGCAACGGCGTCAACGTGCTGTTCCTGCTCTCCGGCGGCCGGGCGGGCGGCGCGCCGATCGTCGGCACGACCCCGGTCGAGGAGATGAGCGACCCGCTGCCCCAGGCGATGGTCCTCACCGCCATCGTCATCACGCTCGGCATGACCGCCTTCCTGCTCGCCATGGCGTACCGCTCGTGGCAGCTGAACCGCCACGACGAGGTGCAGGACGACCTGGAGGACCGGCGCATCGCGCGGATGGCCGCCGCCGACCAGCCCGCGTTCGAGGACGACACCCAGGACACCCGCACGGACCTGGAGGTCGAGGCCGCCGAGGCGCGCGACGAGACCGGCGACCGCGAGGACGAGCAGGAGGTGGTGCGCACGTGACCGACTGGACCTGGCTCGTGCCGCTGCCCGTCGTCCTGCCGCTGACCGGCGCCGGCCTGGCCCTCGCGCTGTGGAAGCACGGCCGCGCCCAGCAGCTCATCACCCTGGTCGCCCTCACGCTGACGCTCGCCGCCTCGCTCGCGCTGCTCTGGCGGGCCGACGCCGGGACGCTCGTCGTCGACGCCGGCGGCTGGTCGGCCCCGGTGGGCGTCAACCTGGTCGCGGACCGGCTCTCGGCGCTCATGCTGGCGATCTCGTCCGCGGTGACCCTCGCCGTCCTGGTCTACTCCCTCGCGCAGGGTGTGGCGGACGGCGACGAGGAGACGCCGGTCGCGATCTTCCACCCCACCTACCTGGTGCTGGCCGCCGGCGTCGCGATCGCGTTCCTGTCCGGCGACCTGTTCAACCTCTACGTCGGCTTCGAGGTGCTGCTCGCGGCGAGCTACGTGCTCATCACGCTCGGCGGCTCGGCGGAGCGCATCCGGTCGGGGACGATCTACATCGTCGTCGCGCTGGTGTCCTCGCTGGTCTTCCTGCTCGCGCTGGCGCTGACCTACGCCGCCGCGGGGACCGTGAACATGGCCCAGCTCGCGCAGCGGCTGCCCGACATCGACCCCGGCGTCGCGCTCCTCCTGCAGCTGCTCCTGCTGCTCGCGTTCGGCATCAAGGCCGCGATCTTCCCGCTGTCCGCGTGGCTTCCCGACTCCTACCCGACCGCCCCCGCGCCGGTCACCGCCGTCTTCGCCGGGCTGCTCACCAAGGTCGGCGTCTACGCGATCCTGCGCGTGCAGACCCTGCTGTTCCCCGGTGGGAGGGCGGACGACCTGCTGCTGTGGGCGGCGCTGGCCACCATGGTCATCGGCATCCTCGGCGCGGTCGCGCAGAACGACATCAAGCGTCTGCTGTCCTTCACGCTGGTCAGCCACATCGGCTACATGATCTTCGGCATCGCGCTGTCGTCGCAGGTGGGGACCGCCGCCGCGATCTTCTACGTCGTCCACCACATCACCGTGCAGACCACGCTGTTCCTCGTCGTCGGGCTGCTCGAGCGCCGCGGCGGGTCCACGTCCCTGGACCACCTCGGCGGGCTGGCGAAGATCGCCCCGTTCCTCGCGGTGCTGTTCTTCGTCCCGGCGATGAACCTCGCCGGCGTGCCGCCCTTCTCGGGGTTCCTCGGCAAGGTCGGGCTCATCCAGGCCGGCGTCGTCGCCGGCACGCCGCTGGCGTACGCGCTGGTCGCCGGCAGCGTCGTGACGTCGCTGCTGACCCTGTACGCGCTGGTCAAGGCGTGGAACAAGGCCTTCTGGCAGACCGCCCCGGAGACCGTCGAGCCCATGCGGCTGCCGCGCGGCATGGTCGGCTCCGCGGCGGCGCTCGTGGTGCTCGGCGTCGGGCTGACCGCGGTCGCCGGGCCCCTGTACGGGTACACCGAGCGTGCCGCCGGGGACCTGCGGGCCCGGCTGCCGTACATCGAGGCCGTGCTCACCGAGGACGGGCGGGGCGACGGGGTGTCGGACGACGTCTCCCGCGCGGCGTCGCCCCCGCCGGCAGGGGCGCCGGTCGGGTCGACGCGGACGGGGGACGACTCGTGAGCCTGCACGCGCGTCGGCGCCGCGCCGCCGTCCAGTGGCCCACCCTCGGGTGGCTCACCGTCGTCTGGGTGCTGCTGTGGGGCGAGGTGTCGGTCGGCAACGTGCTCGCCGGGCTCCTCGTCGCGCTCGCGGTCAGCGTCGCGACGCCGCTGCCACCGATCGCCGCGGGTGGCCGGGTGCGGCCGGTGGCGTGCGCCCGGCTGGTGGGCCGGTTCGCCGTGGACGTCGTGGTGGCCAGCTTCCAGGTCGGCGTGCAGGCGTTCCGTCCCCGTCCGCCGCAGAGCGCCGTGATCGGGGTCCGGCTCCGCAGCTCGTCCGACCTGTACCTCACGCTGACCGCCGAGCTGTGCTCGCTGGTCCCCGGGTCGGTCGTCGTCGAGGCGCACCGGCTCACCGGGACGCTGTACCTGCACGTCCTCGACGTCGACGGGCCGGAGGGCATCGAGGCGGCCCGACGCCGGGTTCTCGAGCAGGAGGAGCGGGTCCTGCGGGCGTTCGCCTCCGACGCCCAGCTCGCCGCCGCCGGTCTGGGAGCCCCCCGTCCGTCGGCGCCGGTCACCCCGGAGGTGCACGCATGACCGCCGTCGTCCTGGTCTGCGCCGTGCTGCTCGCGGCGGCGGCGATCCTCGCGGTCGTCCGCGCCGAGCGGGGACCGAGCATGCTCGACCGCACGGTCGCGCTGGACGTGCTCACCACGACGCTCGTCGCCTTCGTCGGCCTGGAGGCGGCGTGGTCACGACGCACGGACACCATCCCGGTGCTGGTGGCGCTGTCGCTGGTCGGCTTCGTGGGCTCGGTGACGATCGCCCGGTTCGCGTCCCGTGAGCCACCCGGTGAGGGTCGCGTGCGCACGCGCGAGGAGATCGCGCGGGACGAGGCCGCACGCGAGGAGGCCGTGCGAGCGGCCGGCGGGCTGGACGGGACCGGCCCGGCCGACGGGGTCGACGGGGGGAGGGGGTGACGGGCCGATGGGCGTGGTGAGCTGGTCCGCGGTGGCCGACGTCCTCGCGGCGCTGTGCCTGCTGGGGGGTGCGCTGCTGGCGTTCGCCGCCGGTGTCGGGGTGGTCCGCTTCCCCGACCTGCTGGCCCGGATGCACTCGGCGACCAAGCCGCAGGTGCTCGGGCTCGTGCTCGTGCTGATCGGGCTGGCCCTGCGGCTGCGGTCCGGTCCGGCGCTGTGGATGCTCGTGCTCGTCGCGGTCTTCCAGATGCTGACGTCGCCGGTCGCGGCCCACATGGTCGGCCGGGCGGGCTACCGCACCGGCAAGGTCCGCCAGGAGCTCCTGGTGGTCGACGAGCTGACCGCCGACCAGGACGCGGCGCGGCGTGCGGCCGGGCTGGACGCCGACGGCGACCCGCACGGCGCACACCGGTCGTAGCGACCGACGCCGGCAGACGCGCGTCGGTGGGCCGGTGGGGGCCGGCCGGCTCAGTCGGTCACGGTGATGCGCAGGACCACCCGGTCCCGGCGGCCACGGGCCACGAGCCGCTCGACCAGCATCATCACGCGGTACTCCACCGGGTACTTGCCGCGCACCAGCCCGGTCAGCCGCCGGGCGGTCCCGGCGTCGCTCACGATCTGCGCGACCCCGCGGCTCGTCGGCGCGCCCTCCTTCACCGTGCCGGTCCGGCTGCACGGCCGGAGCTCGACCCGCGGGGTGTGCCGCAGCCGCTTGACCTTCCCGCTGGCGGACGGCGTCGTCACGGCGAGCGCGTCGCCGTCCCGGGCGATCCACACCGGCGTCGAGACCGGTGCGCCGGTCCGCCGGAAGGTCGTCAGGGAGACGAACGGCTCCCGGCCGAGGTCGTCGAGGGTGGGGCGGGCGGGCGGCGTGGTCACCGGGCCACTGTCCCCGCCGGCGGGCGGGTCCGCGCGGTGGGGCGCACCGGCTGGCGTCGTGGCCGCACCGGTCCCCCGGACGACGTGTCAGCCGGACGAGTCAGTGCCGGGTGAAACGCGTGGGCCGAACGAGGTGACCACGCCGTCCCGTGCAGACGTACGTGCCCTTGAATAGGTACTTTTCGGACATGTCCCCGCCTCCCGAGTCCGCCGACAGCGCATCCAGCAAGGCTCGGCCCCAAGCTGACAGCCGACCGCTGTGGCTCGGCCTGTCACCGCGCATGGTCCTGGTCGTCGGGATGTCGATCAGCGTGCTCCTGAGCGCGGTCAGCCTGGCCATCTGGCTGCCGTGGCACGACGTCGAGTCGGGCCCGAGGTTCGGCCTTCTCCAGCTCACCGGGGTCGACCGGGAGGGAGGCTTCCCCGCCTGGTTCTCCTCCGGCCTGCTGCTCGCCTGCGCGGCCTCGCTCGGCACCGTCGCAGAGGGCGTGCGACGCTCGGGCGAGCGCCGGCACTGGCCCTGGCTCCTGCTCGCCGTCGCCTTCACGTACCTGAGCATGGACGAGGCGGTAGCCCTCCACGAGCAGGCCATCGACCCCGTCCAGTCGGCGCTCGACCTCGGAGGCCCGTTCTTCTACGGCTGGGTCGTCGTCGCCATCCCGGCGGTTGTCGTGCTCGGCGTCGTGCTGCTTCCGTTCCTGCGGTCCCTGGAGCCGTGGACCCGTCGAGCCTTCCTCGTCGCCGGCGCCCTCTACGTCGGGGGGGCGCTCGGACTGGAGATGGTGGAGGGCCTGATCGCCGAGGCGGGCGGGCGGGGCTCGACCGCGATGCAGATCGCGGTGACAGTCGAGGAGCTCTTGGAGATGGTGGGGCTGACCATCTTCCTCGCGGCAGTCAACGAGCACCGCCGGCGGTACGTCGAGCGCGCCCACCTCCTGGCGGTCGCGCCGCCGGGCTGACGCCGGTCGACCTCCCGGCGATGCATGCCGGTCGGCTGACGGCGCGCGTCAGCTGAGGAAGCGCGCCGTCGCGCGAGTGGCCAGGACCCGGGTCAACGCGGCGATGGCTCCCGTGATCGCGGCCGCCACCGCGACCTCGGACAGGCCGGCGTCCCCCTCGTCCTCCGCCTTCGGCGGGACGTGACCCGTGACGGAGCGCCACGCGGTCGAGACGGCCTTCTGCGCGACCCAGGCCGCACCCCCGGCCACGAGGAGGCCGACGACCTTCGAGACGGTGGACTGGGTGGACTGGTCGACCACGGGGAACCTCCTGGAGCGGGTGGGCAGCGGGCCCACGGTAGCGGTGCGCCGTGCCGCTGTGCCGGACGGGGGCTCGGGCCGGAGGTCAGGCGGTCCCGGTGGCGGCACGCCGTGCCGCGGCACGGGTGACGGCCCGCCGCGCCAGCGGGTCGGTGAGCCGCGGCATCAGCGGGCCGAGCACCGCCATCGTCAGGACGTAGGCCGCGACGGTCGGGGCGAGGCGCGGGTGGACCCCGGAGCCGGCGAGGCCGGCGATGACGATCGAGAACTCGCCGCGCGGCGCCAGGACGGCACCGGCACGGATCTGGCCACCGGGCCCGATGCCGGCGCGCCGGGCCGCCAGGATGCCCGTCGCCATCTTCGTCAGGACGCCGACGACGACCAGCACCATCGCCGGCAGCAGCACGGACGGCAGCTGCGACGGGTCGGTGGACAGCCCGAAGAAGACGAAGAACACCGCGGCGAACAGGTCCCGCAGCGGCTCCAGCAGCGGCCGCGCGAGGTGGGCGACCTCCCCGGACAGCGCGATGCCGAGCAGGAAGGCCCCGACCGCCGCCGAGACGTGCACGCCCTCCGCGGCCCCCGCCACGAGCAGCGCGAGCCCCAGCACCCGCAGCAGCAGCACCTCCGGACCGGCGTCGGCCGCGACCAGCCGGGTCACCTGGTGCCCGTACCGCAGCGCGACGACCAGGACCACCGCGAGCACGAGGAGCGCGATCCCGACGGACTGCAGCGCGCCGGCGCCACCGGACGCCGCCAGGACCGCCGTGAGGACCGGGAGGTAGACCGCCATCGCGAGGTCCTCCAGCACGAGGATCCCCAGCACGGTCGGCGTCTCGCGGTTGCCGAGGCGGCCCAGGTCCGTCAGGACCTTGGCGATGATCCCGGACGAGCTGACCGCGGTGACCCCCGCCATCGCGAGCGCGCTGACCGGGCCCCACCCGAGCGCGAGGGCGACGACGGCGCCGGGCACGCCGTTGAGGACCAGGTCCAGGACGCCGATGGGCGCCTGCTGCCGCAGCTGGCCGACCAGGTCGGCGGCGGAGTACTCCAGCCCGAGCAGCAGGAGCAGCAGGACGACGCCGATCTCGGAGCCCGCCGCGAAGAACCCGTCGGGCGCCTCCAGGGGCACCAGGCCGCCGGAGCCGAACGCCAGCCCGGCGAGCAGGTACAGCGGGATGGGGGAGAACCCGAACCGCCCGGCGAGCCGGGCGAGCACCCCCAGCCCGAACAGGACCGCGCCGAGCTCGACGAGCAGCTGCGCCGTGTGCACCTGTCAGCCGTCGGCCAGCAGCCGCGCGACAGCAGCCACACCCTCGTCCGTGCCGACGACGATCACCTTGTCACCGGCCTGGAAGCGGAAGGAGGGCGTCGGCGACGGCGTCACCTCCTCGTGCCGGACGACGGCGACCACGGAGGCACCGGTCCGGCTGCGGATCTGCGCGTCACCGAGCGTCCGCCCCGCGTAGGGCGAGCCGGGGGGCACCGGCACGCCCTCGGTCGCGATGCCCTCGACCTGCTCGCGCAGCCGGGCCAGCCGCTCGGTGACCCGAGGCGCCCCGAGCAGCTCGGCCAGCATGGCGGCCTCCTCGGGGCCCAGGTGCAGGACCGCCCGCGACGCGTCGGGGTCGTGCCGGTCGTACAGGACGAGCTCGCGGTCGCCGTTGACCTGCGAGACGACCCCGATGCGCTGACCGCCGCGGATCGACAGGTCGTGCCGCAGCCCGACCCCCGGGAGCCGCGTCTCCTCGATGTCCACGTCGTGCCCTCCCACCGTCGTCGCCTGCGCCCGCCACCGCTTGCGCCCGCCACTGTAGGCGCCCCCCGGCGGGCGGACCGGGCGCGCAGCGGTAGGCTCGGCGGTGAACGACAGGGGAGCGCCGCCGGGTCACCGGACAGCGCTGAGAGTGCGGTGAACCGCAGACCCTCGAACCTGATCCGGTTTGCACCGGCGTAGGGAGTCGGGCTTCTCAGTCCTCGTGAGCCGTCGGCGCCCGCGCGCCCGATGCCTCGCGAGGACCCCCTCCTGCATCCGAGGAGGAGATCGACCATGGCAAGGACCCTTCCCACCCCCGTCCGTCCGCGCGCCACCACGGCGAGGACGGTGGCCGTCGGTGTCACCGGCCTGGCGCTGGCCGGCTGCTCCGTGGCCGGCACCGGCGCGGCGCCCGACGAGGCGTCGTCGGGCCCCGGCAGCACCGTGACCCTGGTGACGCACGAGTCGTTCGCCGTCGACGAGGACGTGCTCGCGGCCTTCGAGGAGCGGTCCGGGCTGACCGTGGAGATCGTCCAGCAGGGGGACGGCGGCGCGCTGGTCAACCAGCTCGTGCTGACCCGCGAGTCGCCGCTCGGCGACGCCGTGTTCGGGATCGACAACTCGTTCGCGTCCCGTGCGATCGACGAGGGCGTGGTCGAGCCCTACGTCTCGCCGGAGCTGTCCGCCGGCGCCGCGGCCCTGGCACCCGACGACGCCGGCCACCTCAGCGCGGTGGACCTGGGCGACGTCTGCGTCAACGTCGACCACACGTGGTTCGCCGAGCGCGGCATCCCCGAGCCGGTGACCCTGCAGGACCTGACCGAGCCGGCGTACCGCGACCTGCTCGTCGTGCAGAACCCGGCGACGTCGTCCCCGGGCCTGTCGTTCCTGCTCGCGACCGTGGGCGCGTTCGGCGAGGACGGCTGGACGGGGTACTGGCAGGCGCTGCGCGACAACGGTGTCCGGGTGGTCGACGGCTGGTCGGACGCCTACACCGTGGACTTCTCCGGGTCGTCCGGGGCGGGCCCGCGCCCGCTGGTGGTCTCCTACGCGTCCTCGCCGCCGGCCGAGGTGCCCGAGGGAGCGACGCAGGCGCCGACCGGCGCCCTGCTCGACACGTGCTTCCGGCAGGTCGAGTACGCCGGGGTGCTCGCCGGGACGGACAACCCCGAGGGTGCCCGCGAGGTCGTGGACTTCCTGCTGGGCGCGGAGTTCCAGGCCGGCGTCCCCGAGCAGATGTACATGTACCCCGCGGACGACCACGTCGCGCTGCCGCCGGCGTGGCAGGCGTTCGCGCCACTGTCCCCGCAGCCGTTCACGGTCGCGCCCGACGAGATCGACGCCCACCGCGACGAGTGGATCCGGACGTGGACCGACACCGTCGTGGGCTAGGCGCCGGGGCCCGGCTCGCGCCGCTCGGCTGGGTGCTCGCGGCCGCGGTGCCGCTGGCGTTCCTCGCGTCCTTCTTCGGCTGGCCGGTCGCCACGCTGGTCGGGCGCGGGTTCACCACCGACGGCGTGCTGGACCTGAGCGGGTTCGCCGACGTGGCGGCGCGCCCGCGCACGTGGCGGATCGTCGGGCAGACGCTGGGGCAGGCCGCTGCCGGCACGGTGGTGTCCCTGCTGCTCGGGATCCCGGGGGCGTACGTGCTGCACCGGTGCCGCTTCCGCGGACGCGGCCTGGTCCGGGCCTTCGTCACCGTGCCGTTCGTGCTGCCGACCGTGGTGGTCGGTGTCGCGTTCCGGTCGCTGCTCGTTGAGGGCGGCCCGCTGGCGTCCCTGCACCTGGACGGCACGTTCACCGCGATCGTCGCCGCGCTGGTGTTCTTCAACTACGCCGTGGTCGTCCGGACGGTGGGAGGGCTGTGGGAGAACCTGGACCCGCGGGCCGAGCAGGCGGCACGCGCCCTGGGAGCGCCGCCGTGGCGCGCCTTGCTCACCGTGACGCTGCCGGCGCTGGGGCCCGCGATCGCGTCGGCCGGGTCGCTGGTGTTCCTGTTCTGCGCGACGGCGTTCGGGACGGTGCTGGTGCTCGGCGGTCCGCGCTACGGGACGGTCGAGACCGAGATCTGGATCCAGACCACGCAGTTTCTCGACCTGCGGACCGCGTCGGTGCTGTCCGTCGTCCAGCTCGTGCTGGTCGCCACGGCGCTCGCGGTCGCCGGACGGGCCCGCGCCCGGCAGGAGCGTGCGCTGCACCTGGCCTTGCCCACCCGCTCCGCGCGCACGCTCACCTGGGCGGGCTCCGGGTGGGGGGAGCGGTGCGCCGTCGTGCTGACCGGCGCGGTCGTCGTGGCGCTCGCGCTGCCGCTCGCGACGCTCGCCGTCCGCTCGCTGCGCACGTCCGACGGCTGGGGGCTGGACCACTACGTCGCCCTGGGGACGACCGGCGCCGGGGCGCTGTCGGTGTCCGTGTGGCAGGCGGCGGTGAACTCTCTGCGGGTCGCCGTCGACGCGACCCTGCTCGCCGTCGTGGTCGGCGGGCTGGTCGCGCTCGTGGTGTCCCGCAAGCCCCGGCGACGGTCCGGCCGGCGCGCCGTCCGGCTGCTCGACGCGGTGTTCATGCTGCCGCTGGGGGTGTCGGCGGTGACCGTCGGGTTCGGCGTGCTGATCACCCTGGACCGGCCGCTCGGCCTGCCGGTGGACCTGCGCACCAGCGGGCTGCTGGTCCCGGTCGCGCAGGCCGTCGTGGCCGTGCCCCTCGTCGTGCGGACCGTCCTGCCGGTGCTGCGGGCCATCGACCCGCGGCTGCGCGAGGCCGCCGCGGCGATGGGCGCCGCGCCGGGGCGGGTGCTCGCCACGGTCGACCTGCCGATCGTCGCGCGGGCGCTGGGCCTCGCGGTCGGGTTCGCGTTCGCGGTGTCGCTGGGGGAGTTCGGGGCGACGTCGTTCCTGGCGCGGCCGGACAGCCCGACGCTGCCGGTCGTGGTGTTCCGCCTGATCGGGCGCCCGGGGGCGGAGAGCGCCGGGATGGCGCTCGCGGCGTCGGTCGTGCTCGCCGTGATGACGGCCGGGGTGATGGCGCTCGCGGAGCGGCTCCGCGCGCCGGGGCAGGGAGGTCTGCTGTGAGGGTCCGGGACGCGAGGGTGCGGGACGCGCAGGTGGCGCAGGAGACGGCGCAGGCCGAGGCCGGGGGCGTGCCGGCGGTCGTGGCGCCCGCGCCGGGCCGTCCGGTCCGGCCGGCGACCGCGGCGGGCGGGACGGGGTCCGGGCTGCGGGTCCGGGACCTCGTCGTGCGCTACGACGACGGCGGCGCGGGCGTCACGACGGCGGTCGCCGGCGTCTCGCTCGACGTGGCACCCGGGGAGGTGGTGGCGCTGCTCGGGCCGTCCGGGTGCGGCAAGTCGAGCCTGCTGCGGGCCGTCGCCGGGCTGGAGCCGCCCGCCGCCGGGACAGTGTCCTGGGACGGGGCGGACCTCGCCGACGTGCCGGTGCACCGCCGCGGGTTCGGGCTGATGTTCCAGGAGGGACAGCTGTTCGCCCACCGCGACGTCGCGCACAACGTCGCGTACGGCCTGCAGATGGCGGGCGTGCCCCGCGGCGAGCGGACGCGGCGGGTCGCCGACGGGCTGCGTGCCGTCGGCCTCGACGGGTACGGACGTCGCGCGGTGAGCACGCTGTCCGGCGGGGAGCAGCAGCGGGTCGCGCTCGCACGGGCGCTGGCGCCCGCCCCGCAGCTGCTGCTGCTCGACGAGCCGCTCTCGGCCCTCGACCGGGCGCTGCGCGAGCGGCTGGCCGCGGACGTCCGGTCCACGCTGGTCGCGACCGGCACCACCGCGCTGTTCGTCACCCACGACCACGACGAGGCGTTCACGGTCGCCGACCGGGTCGCGGTGATGAGCGCCGGGCGGATCCTGCGGATCGACACCCCCGCCCGGCTCTGGCGACGGCCCGGCTCGCGCGCCGTCGCGGAGTTCCTCGGCTACCGGGCGTTCGTCCCGCTGGACGAGACGACCCCCGTGGCGTCTGCGGTGCGGCGGGCCCTGGCCGCGGAGGCCGGGTCGGCCCGGGCGGACCGCGGCGGGGCGGCGCGGGCTGGCGCGGTCGCCGCGCTCGCGGAGGGGGCGCTGGTCGTCCTGCCGTCGGGCGAGGCGACGGTGTCTGGCGTCGTCGAGCAGGGTGTCGTCGTGCACGGTGTCGTGGTGCGGGCGGCGTTCCGCCGGGGCCGCAGCGAGGTGCTCGTCGAGGTCGAGGGCGCCGGCCGGGTGACGGCGGTCGCCCCCGGGGTCAGCACGGTCCATCCCGGGGACCGGGTCGGTCTGGCGGTCGACACGGAGCTCGTCGCCGTCCTGACGGGCTGACGCTGCGTCACGATGTCGCCCATGCCTCGTTCCCTGTCCGGTCCGCGTCAGGACGGTCTCGTCGCGCTCGCGGTGCTCACCCTCGCCGTCGCGGCCGTCGTCCTGCTCGGGCAGACCCTGGCCGCCGGTGACGACATGCTGCTCCTCCAGCTCGAGGGCCGTGGTGCGGGACCTGCGGGCAACTTCGTCGCCGGGTCGCTGGTCGGGCTGGTGCTCGCCGGCATCGGCATCGCCGCCGCCGTGCGGGTCTCCGGAAAGGACGGCTCCTGGCCCGGTGCGCTGCTGGTGGTCGGGACGGCGCTCGCGGCGCTGGCCGGCGCGCTGCTCGCGATGGTCGCGGCCCAGGGCTCGGTCGGGATGTCGGTGGCCGACGCCGTCGCGGTGCGCGGCGCGACCGCACCCGGCCAGTGGGTCACGGGGGTCACCGCCCTGGTGCTCGCCGGGGCGGCGGTCCCGTGCGTCGTCGTCGGGGCGCGCCGGTGGAGGCGGACGGGCTGACGGGCGGCGGCTCGTCCGGCGGGCACGTCCCGGACGCCCGTCCCGGCCGGTCCCGGTGTCGTCCCCGCGTGTGACCATGCTGGGGTGGACGGCGAGCGCAGGGTGGTGTCGACGACGCTGCCCGTGGACCTGCGGCGCACGCTCGCGCCGCTGCGGCACGGTCACCGCGACCCGGCCCACGTCCTGACGGTCGACGGGGCGATCTGGCGGGCCACCCGCCTGACCACCGGCCCGGTGACGATCCGGCTCGCGCCGCTGACGCCGACCGCGGTGCAGGTCGCCGCGTGGGGGCTCGGTGCGGCGCAGGCGCTGGAGGCCGCGCCCGCCCTGCTCGGCGAGCTCGACGACGCCTCCACCTTCGACCCCCCGCCGGGCCCGGTCCGGGACGCCTACCGCCGCTCGTCCGCGGTCCGGCTCACTCGCAGCGACCGGGTCCTGGAGGCGCTCGTGCCGGCGATCCTCGAGCAGCGGGTGATCACCCGGACCGCTCACGACGCCTGGCGCTGGCTGCTGCTGCGGCACGGCGAGCCCGCGCCCGGGCCGGGGCCGGCCGGGATGCGCGTCCCGCCGACCGCGCAGGCCTGGGCCGACGTCCCGGTCTGGGACTTCCACCTCGCCGGCGTCGACCCCCGACGCGCGCGGGCCGTCGTCGCCGCGGCCCGCCTCGCCCACCGCCTCGAGGAGGCGACCGCGCTGGGGACCGTGGAGACGACCCGACGACTGCTGCTGGTCCCCGGCGTCGGGCAGTGGACCGCGGCGGAGACCACGCAGCGGGCGCTGGGCGACGCCGACGCCGTCCCGCTCGGCGACTACCACCTGCCCGGTCAGGTGGGATGGGCCCTCACCGGCGAGCGGACCGACGACGCCGGCATGCTCGCCCTGCTCGCGCCGTACCGCCCGCACCGGTGGCGCGTCGTCCGGCACCTGCTGCTGACCGGCATGGCGCGGGTCCCGCGCCGCGGACCACGGCTGACGATCGAGGACCACCGGCGGCGCTGAGGCCGCGTGGGACCTCCTCGGGTCTCAGCCGATCGCCTTGGTCCAGGCCCCGGACACCCCCGTCGGGCGGAAGCCGAGCGCCACGTTGATGCGCAGCATGTAGCTGTTCTCCTCGGCGTTCCAGGTGTGCACGCGGCGCGCGTCCGGCCGGATCTCGGCGAGGCGCTCGAGGTTGACCGCCTTGACGAGCTGACCCAGCCGGTGACCCCGGTGCTCGCGCAGCACGAGGGTGTCCTCCTGGAACACGACCTCGGGCGCCTCCAGCGGGTACTCCACCTCGGTGAACGCCACCAGCGTCCCGCTGGGCACGTGGACCGCCGCGGTGACCAGCGAGCCGCGGCCGCTGCGTGCGCTGGTCTCCTCCGCGGCCCGGATGCGGTCGGCGTCCCACGGGTCCTCCTCGATCTCGAGCCCTCCCCTCGGGGCGTCGGTGCTCATCCGCGTCTCCAGGACGGCGAAGTGGTCGACCCACTCGTCCGGGCACCGCCCCTGCCAGGTGACCACCGCGTAGTCCGCACCGGCCCTGTCCTGCGCCTCGTCGCGCAGCGACGCCAGCAGGGTGCCGGCGACCGGGAGGTGCAGGACGCTGTAGCGGTCGGCCTGCTCCAGGGCGAGGCCGTGGCGGGCGGCGAAGCGGGCGAACGGGTCGTCGCGGGCGATGCGTCCGGCGCCCGTCGGTGGCGTCAGCGCGTCGGCGTCGTCGGCGGGTGGCTCGGAGGTGTGGTCGCTCTCCAGGATGAGCAGCCGGCGCCCGAGCGCGCGCGTGCGCTCCTCCGCCGCGGCGAGGAGCGCGGTGCCCACACCGCGGTGCCGGTGCTCGGGATGCACGACCAGGGAGGCCTCGGTCAGGTGCGTGTTGCCGGCCTGCGGGGCACGGAGGGACAGCGCGCCGACGACCTGGTGGGGATCGTCCGGGTGCGTGGCGACGACGGTGGACCGTGCCGTGTAGCGCTGGTCGTGCAGGGCGACGAGCGCCTCGGCGGCCGAGTAGGCGAGGTCGGCGTTGCCCCAGTCGTGGGTCATGGCGACCCGCTCGAGGTCGGCGACGGCGTGCAGGCCCCAGGCGTCGTCGTCGTCCAGGGACGCGGGGACGGGCAGGTCCCGCACGAGCCAGGGGACGGTCGTCGTGTCGCTCACCGGCCGAGCGTGCGCCGGTGGGCGCGCCGTCGTCCAGCGATTTGGGCAGGCACGGTGCGGCCCGATGCGGCCGTGTGCGGTCCGGCGTGCCCAGCCGGGGTGGTCCGGCGTGACTGGCCGGGGTGGTCCGGCGTACCCGGCCGGGTTGGCCGGGCCGGCGGCGGCCGCCGGGTACGGACGCGCGGTTAGGCTCCGCCGCATGGTGTGGCTCGAGGTCGTCGGCTGGCTCGGTTCGATCCTGGTGGTCGTCTCCCTCACGGTGGCCGGGGTGTGGCGCTTCCGGGTCCTCAACCTCGCCGGTGCGCTCATCGCCACCGGGTACAACGCGTGGCTGGAGATCTGGCCGTTCGCCGCGATGAACGGCGCGATCTCGGTGATCGACCTGTACTGGTTGGTCCGCCTGCACCGGGAGCGTCACGACGACGCGACCTACGACGTCCTGGAGGTCGGGCCGGACGACGCCTACCTGGCCCGGACGCTGCGGACCCACGCGGACGACATCGCCCGCTTCTACCCGGCCTTCACCGACCGGGGCCCCGCCGGTCGGCACGCCTTCCTGGTGCTGCGCGGCGACGAGACGGTCGGCGTCGTCGTGGTCCGCGACCGGGGCGAGGGCGTCGCGCAGATCGAGCTGGACTACGTGACGCCGCGGTTCCGCGACTTCACGCCCGGCGAGTTCGTCTACCGCCGCAGCGGCGTCTTCGCGCGGCACGGGTTCCGCCGCCTGGTCGTCCCGCGCGACGTCGTGGGGTCGCAGGACTACTACGCGCGCGTCGGCTTCGCGGCGACGGACGAGGGGTGGGCACGGGATGTCGAGCCGGCGGGCGTGCGGTAGCGCGGGCTAAACCTGGGGAGGTCATCCCGGTGGCCGGGGGTGCACCTCGCCGCCTACCTCGCGGCCGGTGGCGTCGGTGAAGGTCCATCGGCCGGTGCGTGTGTGGATCTCGATGCCGCGTCGGTGGACGTGGTCGTGGTGGTACCAGCACAGCAGAATCCCGTTGTCGACGCCGGTGTTCCCGTGGTCGCGTGACCAGTGGCGCACGTGGTGTCCTTCGCAGATCGCCGGTGGTGCGGTGCAGCCGGGGAAGCGGCAATGGCGGTCGCGGGCGATGATCGCGTTTCGGCGGGCGCCGGTGAAGGTCCGTTCCGCCCGCCCCACGTCGAGGACTTCCGACCCGGGTCCGAAGATGTACCGGTTGAGCTCGCCGTCGCACGCCAGCCGGTCCAGCAGAATGCGCGGCACCGGGGTGCCGTCCGCGAACTGCGGGCCGTTCGCTACCGTCTGCGGCGTGAGCCCCGGGGTGAGCCGCGGCAGCGGCTGGTGGTCCTGGCGGGCGACGGCGCGGTCGACCAGGTTCTGCAGCGTCTGGTGGGTCACCAGCACCCCGATGCGGGGCCGCACCGCCCGCCCGGTCCCGGTCAGCCCGTGCTCGAGGACCACCCGGGCGAGGTCGCCCAGCGCCTGCGCGCGCCGTTGGTCGGCCGTGCGGGTGTCCCCGGCCGCCGGCACGGGGGTCAGCGCGGTCAGGGCGGTCCGCAGGGTCTGCCCGGCCGCCACGGTGAGGAACCCCTGCACGTGGTACCCGTCCAGGGTGGGGGACACCTGCAGGTGCTGCCGGTCGCATGCCTCGACGTACCCGCGGTCGTCCGCGTCCGGGTCCGCCGCCGCGGCCCACCGCCCCACCAGGGTGCGGAAGTCGTCCACCGGGTGGTGCGTCGCCTGCGCGACCAGCCACGCCTCGTCGCACACCTGGCCGCCGTCGTCGCTGTCGGCACCGCTCCGGTCCTCGTCGCTGTCGTCGCCGTGGTCGTCGCGTCCGGGTGCGGCCAGGGCCGCCCGGCGCAGGTCCGTGGTCGGCGCCAGGGCGGCGAGGACCTGGGCGTGCTCGACCCCGATCTCACCGGCCGCCGCGGCGGCCGCGGTCAGCGGCAGGTGGTCAGCGGCAGGTGGTCGCGCAGCGCCCGCCCGAGCCGCACCGTGACCTGGGCGGTGCGGGCGCTGACGTCGTACCGGCGCGCGACCCAGGTCGACAGCGACCGCGCCTGGGTCGACCACAGCCCGTCCGCCTCGATGACCGCGACCATCCGCGCCTGGCGCACCGCCAGGCGGCTGCGTGCCTGCCCGATCACCGCGGCCACCGCGTCGGCCGCCCGACCGTCCACGTCCACCTCGTCCAACGACCCCAGCCCGTCGACCGCCGCCAGCAGCGCCACCAACGGACCGGCGACCTCGGGCGCCAGGTCCGACAGGTCCACCGCCCGCACGGGAGGAAGGGCGCTGCCGAATCGCACGTCATCAGCCACCACCCTCACCCCATTCCTTCCCGCACCGCACCGCACCGCACCGCACCGCACGGCGACCCATTCCTGGTCGACTCATCCGGCCTCTTCTACGCCTCCATGCTAGAACTCGCCACTGACATTCCCTGCGGACCGGTCGAATGCTGTGCACGGTCGCTCGCCGGGGTGACCTGTGGACACATAACCGTCCCGATACCGCAGTTTCCGGAGCACACAGCGAGGCGGGGCGCACGACGACTGACCGATGACGAATTCGACGTGACCCGTCCGGACGGGCTTGTCCGTTCATGTCCGCCCACCGCCCCCGGCCGCCTTCCCCAGTCGTCGCCGCGGACCGCGACCACCTGACGCCCACCCCACCCGCCCGGACTCCGCGGTGACCGCCCACCCGCTCGCTGCACGTGGTGGTCACCAACGCGACCAACGGAGCACTGACCCCCAGGCGGGAACAACCACCCCCGCGACGTAGTTGAGCCAGACAGACTCAAGTTCACCGCGGCCAACTTGCACTCCCGTCGGTCGCCGCGCAGACTTGAGCCAGCGAGACTCAACACGCGGTCCGCGACGTCGTCCACGGCGGCGCGCGGTCCAGGTTCCACGAGAGAAGAGGCAGCACCATGGCACGAGCAGTCGGTATCGACCTCGGCACCACGAACTCCGTCGTCGCCGTCCTCGAGGGTGGCGAGCCCACCGTCATCGCGAACGCCGAGGGCGCCCGCACAACCCCGTCGGTCGTCGCGTTCTCCAAGACCGGCGAGGTCCTCGTCGGCGAGGTCGCCAAGCGTCAGGCCGTCACGAACGTCGACCGGACCATCAGCTCCGTCAAGCGCCACATGGGGACGGACTGGAAAGTCTCCATCGACGACGGCAGCTACTCGGCGCAGGAGATCTCCGCGCGCATCCTCGGCAAGCTCAAGCGCGACGCCGAGGAGTACCTGGGCGAGCCGGTCACCGACGCGGTCGTCACCGTCCCGGCGTACTTCAACGACGCCGAGCGCCAGGCCACGAAGGACGCCGGGCAGATCGCCGGCCTCAACGTCCTGCGCATCGTCAACGAGCCCACCGCCGCCGCCCTCGCCTACGGGCTGGAGAAGGGCAAGGAGGACGAGCTCATCCTCGTCTTCGACCTCGGTGGCGGCACGTTCGACGTCTCCCTGCTCGAGGTGGGCAAGGACGAGGACCAGTTCTCCACGATCCAGGTCCGCGCGACCTCCGGCGACAACCGGCTCGGTGGCGACGACTGGGACAACCGCATCGTCGAGTTCCTCATCAAGCAGGTGAAGAACTCCTCGGGCGTCGACCTGTCGAAGGACAAGATCGCGCTGCAGCGTCTGCGCGAGGCGGCCGAGCAGGCGAAGAAGGAGCTGTCGTCCGCGACGAGCACCAACATCTCCATGCAGTACCTCTCGATGAGCGAGAACGGCCCCATCCACCTGGACGAGAAGCTCACCCGGGCCCAGTTCCAGCAGATGACGTCGGACCTGATCGACCGCACCAAGGCGCCGTTCCACGCCGTCATCCGTGACGCCGGCATCTCGGTCAACGACATCGACCACGTCGTCATGGTCGGTGGCTCGACCCGCATGCCCGCCGTCGCCGAGCTCGTCCGCGAGCTGACCGGCGGCAAGGAGCCCAACAAGGGCGTCAACCCGGACGAGGTCGTCGCCGTCGGCGCAGCCCTGCAGGCCGGTGTCATCAAGGGTGAGCGCAAGGACGTCCTGCTCATCGACGTCACCCCGCTGAGCCTCGGCATCGAGACCAAGGGCGGCGTGATGACCAAGCTCATCGAGCGCAACACGGCCATCCCGACCAAGCGCAGCGAGATCTTCTCGACGGCGGACGACAACCAGCCGTCCGTGCTGATCCAGGTGTTCCAGGGCGAGCGTGAGTTCGCCCGGGACAACAAGCCGCTGGGCACCTTCGAGCTGACCGGCATCGCCCCCGCCCCGCGCGGCGTGCCGCAGATCGAGGTCACCTTCGACATCGACGCGAACGGCATCGTGCACGTGTCCGCCAAGGACCGCGGCACGAACAAGGAGCAGTCGATGACGATCACCGGTGGCTCCGCGCTGCCGAAGGACGAGATCGACCGCATGGTCAAGGAGGCCGAGGCGCACGCCGCCGAGGACAAGGCCCGCCGCGAGGAGGCCGAGACCCGCAACTCCGCCGAGCAGCTCGTCTACTCGACCGAGAAGCTCCTCGTCGACAACCGCGACAAGCTGCCCGAGGACGTCACCCAGGACGTCGAGAAGGCCGTGGGCGAGCTCCGCACCGCGCTCGAGGGCACGGACGTGGAGCAGGTCAAGGCCAAGCAGGCCGCGCTCGTGACCGTCAGCCAGCGGATCGGCGAGGCCCTGTACTCGGCGAACCAGGCCGCCGACGCGGCCGGCAGCGCCGGCGACGGCTCGGCCTCCGCCAACGGCACGCCGTCCTCGGCCGCCGACGACGACATCGTCGACGCCGAGATCGTCGAGGAGGACCAGGCCAAGTGACCGAGAACCCGACGGGTGCCTCCGCACCCGAGCCCACCGGGGACCCGGCCGCCGAGCCTCGCTTCACCGACCGGCGGCGGATCGACCCGGAGACCGGCGCGGTGCGCGAGAGCGCGTCCGCCGGCTCCGCGGCCGGTCCCGTGGACGCGGCGACCACGGGCGGGTCCGACGCGGCCGGCGAGCCCTCCGGCACCGAGGACCCGCTGGCCGGGCTCGACTTCGAGCCGTCGGCCGTCGACGCCGAGCTCGTCCAGGCGCAGACGACCGCGGCCGAGCGGCTGGAGGACCTCCAGCGGCTGCAGGCCGAGTACGTCAACTACCGCAAGCGCGTGGACCGTGACCGGACCGTCGCCCGGGACCAGGCCGTGGCCGGCGTCCTGGAGGCGCTGGTCCCCGTGCTGGACGACGTCGACCTGGCGCGTCAGCACGGCGAGCTCGCCGGGACGCCGTTCGCGGCCGTCGCCGAGAAGCTCGAGGCGACCCTGACCCGGTTCGGCTGGGAGCGCTTCGGGACGGTCGGCGAGCCGTTCGACCCGCAGGTGCACGAGGCCCTCATGCACCAGCACTCGGACGACGTCAGCGAGCCGACCGTCTCCATGGTCATGCAGTCCGGGCACCGGGTCGCCGGGCGGATCGTGCGGGCCGCGCGCGTGGCCGTCACGAGCCCGGATGCCTGAGTCCTCGCCGCGAGTGGCCCCCGCACCCCGTGACCCGTCGCGGGGTGCGGGGGCACCCGGCAGGACGCCCGGCTCGATCGGCAGCCGGGGCACCACCACGCAGCACAGCACAGGAGGGGAGGCGCCATGACGGGGCAGGACTGGCTGGAGAAGGACTTCTACGCCGTGCTCGGCGTCTCCAAGACCGCCGACGCGAACGAGATCAAGAAGGCGTACCGCAAGCTCGCACGGACCCTGCACCCGGACCACAACCCTGGTGACGACCGCGCCGAGGCGCGCTTCAAGGAGGTCGGCGAGGCCTACGCCGTGCTGTCCGACCCCGAGCAGCGTCAGCAGTACGACCAGCTGCGCGCCATGGCGGGCGGCGCGCGGTTCACCCCGGGCGGCGGTCCCGGCGGCGCCGCGGGCTTCGAGGACCTGTTCGGGGGGCTCTTCGGCGCGGGTGCCGGGGCCGGCGCGGGCGGCGGCCCCCGGGTGCGCTACCAGCAGCCCGGCGCGGCCGGCGGGGCGGGCTTCGAAGACATCCTCGGCGGCCTGTTCGGTGGCGGCGGGGGGTTCCGCGCCCCGCAGGCGGGCATCGACCTCTCCGCGACGGCGACCCTGCCGTTCCGGCAGGCGGTGCAGGGCTCGACCGTGACGCTCGCCGTGGACGGGTCGAACCTCACGGTCCGCATCCCGGCCGGCGTGCACGACGGGCAGAAGATCCGCATGCGCGGCAAGGGCCGCGCGTCCGAGCCCGGCGGCCAGCCCGGTGACCTCATCGTCACCGTCAAGGTGCTGCCGCACCCGGTCTTCTCGCTGGACGGCAACGACGTGCGCGTGACGGTCCCGGTCACGTTCGCGGAGGCGGCGCTCGGCACGACGGTCGACGTCCCGACGCTGGACGGCACGACGGTCCGGCTCAAGGTCCCCGAGGGCACGCCGTCCGGACGGGTGCTGCGCGCCCGCGGCAGGGGCGTGACCACGGGGAAGGGCACCGGTGACCTGCTGGTGACCCTCCAGGTCGCCGTCCCGCAGCGGCTCAACGGCGCCGCGCGCGACGCCGTCGAGGCGTTCGCCAAGGCGACCGCGGCCGAGGACCCGCGCGCCGAGCTCGCGGCACGCGCGCGCGAGTAGGCACGGGCAGGCACGGGCACCGGCAGGCACGGGCGAGGAGGACGGCCATGCAGGACGACGCACAGGTCTTCGTGATCTCGGTCGCGGCCGAGCTGGCGGGGATGCACCCGCAGACCCTGCGCCAGTACGACCGCCTCGGCCTCGTCTCGCCCAGCCGCGCGCGAGGCCGCGGACGGCGCTACTCGCTGCGGGACGTCGCGACGCTGCGCGAGGTGCAGCGGCTCTCCCAGGAGGAGGGCATCAACCTCGCCGGGATCAAGCGGATCCTGCGCCTGGAGCAGCAGGTCGAGCGGCTCGAGGCGCAGGTGGAGGTGCTGCGTGCGATGGCCGAGCCCGGCCGTCGGATCTTCACCGCCGGCCCGGGGGGCGAGGTCGTCGCCGTGCCGCGCGGCACGCGCAGCCGCCGCGGCGAGCGCGAGCACGCGGGCGCCGGCGCCCTGGTGCTGTGGCGGCCCTCCGGGCGCTGACGTGAGCACCACGGAGGACGACGACGGCCTCCACCCTCGCCGGGGTGGAGGCCGACGCGCACCCGGGGTCAGGCGGCGGTGCCGTCGCCCTCGACGCCCGCGCCCGCTCCGGACTCGGCCGACGTCGGCACGTCACCGGCGAGGCGCTGCCACAGGAACGTGTACGCCAGCGCCGTCATGTGCGCGGCCTGGGCGTTGGTCGCGGCCCCGCCGTGACCGCCCTCGACGTTCTCGTAGTACGTCACGTCCTTGCCCAGCTCGCGAAGCAGGGCGGTCATCTTGCGGGCGTGGCCGGGGTGGACCCGGTCGTCCCGGGTCGACGTCGTCAGCAGCGCCGGCGGGTAGGGGCGCTCGGCGTCGACCAGGTGGTACGGGGAGAACGTCCGGATGAACCTCCACTGCGTCGGGTCGTCCGGGTCGCCGTACTCGGCCATCCACGAGGCGCCGGCGAGCAGGTGGCTGTACCGCCTCATGTCCAGCAGCGGCACCTGGATCACCGCGGCGCCGATGAGGTCGGGGTAGCCGACCAGCATGTTCCCGGTCAGCAGACCGCCGTTGCTGCCGCCCTGGACACCGAGGCGCTCGGGGCGGGTGACGCCGCGGGCGACGAGGTCGCGGGCGACGGCGGCGAAGTCCTCGTAGGCGCGGTGCCGGTTCTCGGTGAGGGCGAGCTGGTGCCAGCGCGGCCCGTACTCGCCGCCGCCGCGGATGTTGGCGACGACGTACACCCCGCCGCGCGCCACCCAGCCGCGACCGAGCCCACCGGAGTACGACGGCGTCAGCGAGATCTCGAACCCGCCGTAGCCGTACAGCAGGGTCGGGGCGGTCCCGTCCAGGGCCAGGTCCGTGGGCCGGACCAGGAAGTACGGCACCCGCGTGCCGTCGTCGGACGTCGCCATGTGCTGCTCGACGGTGTGCCGCGAGGCGTCGAAGAACGCCGGCATCGCCTTGAGCGGCTCCGGCGCCGCGTTCGGCGTGCCGACGGTGACGAGGGACAGGGTCGTCGGCGTGAGGTAGCCCGACGTCGTCATCCACAGGTCCTCGGACTCGTCCGGGTCGACGCCGGCGACGGACACCGTGGTGAGCTCCGGCGCACCGGGCAGGTCGGACGTCGCCCAGCCGTCCGTGCCGTCGGCGCCCGGCGTCAGCACGCGGACCTCGTGCCGGACGTCGTCGAGGACCGTCAGCACGAGGTGCGAGCGGGTCCACGTGAGCCCGGCGAGCGACGTCGACGGGGTCGGGCGGAACAGGACCTCCAGGGCGCGCGAGCCGGCGAGGTAGTCGTCCAGGGGGGCGGCGAGCAGCGCCCCGGCGGGGTGGACCGCGCCGCCGGCCTGCCACTCCTCGCGCAGCTCGACCAGCAGCCACTCGCGGTGGACGCTGACCTCGGCGCTCTCAGGCACGTCCAGGAGCGTCAGGGCGCCGTCGCCGGCGAGCAGGAAGACCTGCTGGCGGTAGAACGCGATGGCCCGCACCACGAGGTCCCGCTCGAAGCCGGGGGTGCGGTCGTGGTGCGCCGAGATGTACAGGTCGTCCGGCTCGCCCTCGAAGACCAGCGGCGCGTCGGCGAGGGGGGTCCCGCGCGTCCAGCGCCGCACGGTGCGGGGGTAGCCCGACGACGTCATGGTGCCCGGGCCGAGGTCGGTGTAGGCGAACACGGTGTCGGCGTCGACCCACCCGAGGCCGCCCTTGGCCTCGGGGCGGACGAACCCGTCCTCGACCCAGGTGAGCGTGTCGAGGTCGAGCTCGCGCGTGACGTCGGCGTCGGAGCCGCCGCGGGACAGCGAGACCAGCGCCCGCCGGCAGTCCGGGCGCAGCACCTGCGCGCCGTGCCACACCCAGCTCTCGCCCTCCGCGGCGCTCAGGGCGTCGAGGTCCAGCAGCGTCTCCCACTCGGGGTCGTCGGTGCGGTACTGCTCCAGCGTCGTCCGTCGCCACAGCCCGCGCTCGTGGTCGCCGTCGCGCCAGAAGTTGTAGAGCCGGTCGCCCGCGCGGCTGACCAGCGGGATCTTGGCGTCGGAGTCGAGGACCTCGAGCACCTCGCGCCGGATGGCGTCGAAGCCGGGCGCACCGCCCAGCCGGTCCATCGCCTCGGCGTTGCGCGCGCGCACCCACTCCAGGGCGCGCTCGCCGTCGACGTCCTCGAGCCAGGCGTACGGGTCGTCGTCGATCCGGGTCTGCGTGTCCACGGGCGCATCATTCGTCGCCCCGTGCGCGGGGGCAAACCGACGCACGGCGACCTGCGCCGCGCCGGCGCGGCGCCACCTCGGTGACGGGCTACTCGCGGAAGGCCTCGGCGAACACGTCGGCGATCTTCGCGTGACCCTCGGCGTCCGGGTGCACGCAGTCGGCGCCGCCCACGAAGTCCCCGGCGCCCACGGTCCCGAACGTGTCGGCCACGACGGCTCCGTGCTCGGCCGACAGCCCGCGGACGAGGTCGTTGAAGCCCGTCTCCAGGGTGCCGAGCCCGGGCAGCGTGCCGCCCTCGAGGATCCAGTTCCCCAGCGCCGTCGCCCGCGCAGGGTCGGCCGCGCCCAGGTCGCAGAACGGCAGGGGGTTGTAGTACGTCGTCGTCAGCAGGACGAGGTCCTCGCCCCCGGCGGCACGCAGGTCGCCCAGGATCTCGTCGTAGCGGCTCGCGAAGCCCTGGAACGTCGTGGCGAGGGCCGTCGCGCAGGTCAGGTCCGGCCGGGGGCTCTGGACGCAGGCCGCCACGGCCGCGCCGAACAGGTCGTTCCCGCCGACGGTGACCGAGACGACCTCGACGTCGTCGCGCGCCGAGGCGTTGCCGTTGCGCTCGGTGATGAGCGCGACCGCCCGGTCGAGCTGGTCCCCGGGCTGCAGGACCGTGGCTGTGGTCACGCCGCCGGGGCCGCCCGGGATGCCGGTCCGCGACATGTTGACCAGCTGCAGGCGCAGGCAGCCGTCGCGGTCCGCGCCGCGGGGCCGGTCCTCGCGGCAGTCGAGGTCCTGCTGCAGGTCCTGGTGGAGCTGGGCGACGAATCCCCGCGCCCGCCACTGCAGGACGGTGCTGCGCCCCGCGCTCCCGGTCGGTGCGACGGAGGCCTGGCCCGCGGCGAGCGAGTCGCCGAGAGCGAGGTAGATCGGACGGCTGGGGGCCACGCGCGGGTCCAGGCCGAAGGGGTCGACGGCGGCGGAGGCGGCCGGCCCGGTCAGGACCAGTACCGCCGTGGCGGCGATCGTGGTGGCGGCGGTGGTCAGGACAGACACGATGCGCTTCACGTCGGTGCCCCCTCGTGGGTCGGGCGGCGTCGTCGCCGCCCTGGGGCGACGGTACGCCGGTCGCGGTGTGCGCCGCAGGCGATCGCCCGGGGCGGCCCGCCGTGCGACACGCGGGGCGTTGGACGACGTCGTCCCGGGCCCGGCACTGTGCACGAGCGCGACCGTCCGGTGGGCCTGTCTGTGGGCGGACGGGCCCGCGGCCCTGGCGGGGACAGGGGGTCGCGGGGGTGATCGCGCAGGTGAGCGGCGGGTCGGCGCGGTCGTCGTCGGTCGTCCCCAGGCTGGGGACGGCTGAGTACCGCTCGTCCACAGTCACCACTAGACCTAGTGGTCGGTGGTGCAACGCACCCCCAGGTCTGGTGTTGCACCGTTGTGATTCCCCAGCAGTCGGACTACTGTGGAGGTGTCGCGGACAGGCCGCCGACGCCCGAACCGTGGGGGAACCGATGAGCATCACCGTGTACAGCAAGCCGGCATGCGTCCAGTGCAACGCGACGTACCGCGCGCTGGACAAGGCCGGCCTGGACTACACGATCGTGGACATCAGCATGGATCCCTCCGCCCGTGACTACGTGATGTCGCTCGGGCACATGCAGGCCCCGGTCGTCGTGGCCGGCGCCGACCACTGGTCGGGCTACCGCCCGGACCGCATCCGGTCGATCGTCGAGGCGTCCTCGGTCGCCGTCGCCTGAGCGAGCCCGACCGCACCACGGCATCACCCGCACCGCCGCACGGCCCGACGTCCCGAGGAGAGCGCGCGATGAGCTCGCTGGTCTACTTCTCGAGCGCGTCGGAGAACACGCACCGCTTCATGGAGAAGCTCGGGCTGCCCGCCCAGCGGATCCCGCTGACGCCGGGTGAGCCGCCCCTGCGGGTCACCGAGCCCTACGTGCTCGTCCTGCCGACGTACGGCAGCGGCAAGGAGGGCGGCGCGGTCCCGCGCCAGGTCGTGAGGTTCCTCAACGACCCGGCCAACCGGGCGCTGATCCGCGGCGTCATCGCGGCGGGCAACACCAACTTCGGCGAGACCTACCTCCTCGCCGGTCACATCATCTCCGCCAAGTGCTCCGTGCCGTTCCTCTACGGCTTCGAGATCATGGGCACCCCCCAGGACGTCATCCGCGTCCGCGAAGGATTGGGACAGTTTTGGCAGCGACAGCGACAGATCCCGGCGTAGGGCTCGACTACCACGCGCTCAACGCGATGCTGAACCTCTACGGTCCGAACGGGGAGATCCAGTTCGACAAGGACCGGGCGGCGGCGCGCCAGTACTTCCTGCAGCACGTCAACCAGAACACGGTCTTCTTCCACAACCTGGAGGAGAAGCTCGAGTACCTGGTCGAGAACAAGTACTACGAGCCGGAGATCCTCGAGAAGTACGACTTCGCGTTCGTCAAGACGCTGTTCGAGTACGCGTACTCTAAGAAGTTCCGGTTCGAGACGTTCCTCGGCGCGTTCAAGTACTACACCTCGTACACGCTGAAGACCTTCGACGGGAAGCGCTACCTCGAGCGCTTCGAGGACCGCGTCTGCATGGTGGCCCTCACCCTGGCCGGCGGCGACCAGGACTTCGCCGTGAGCATGGTCGACGAGATCATCGCGGGCCGCTTCCAGCCGGCGACGCCGACGTTCCTCAACTCAGGCAAGGCCCAGCGCGGCGAGGCGGTCTCCTGCTTCCTGCTGCGCATCGAGGACAACATGGAGTCGATCGCGCGCGGCATCAACTCCGCCCTGCAGCTGTCCAAGCGCGGCGGCGGTGTGGCCCTGCTGCTGAGCAACATCCGTGAGCACGGCGCGCCGATCAAGCACATCGAGAACCAGTCGTCCGGCGTCATCCCGGTGATGAAGCTGCTCGAGGACTCCTTCTCCTACGCCAACCAGCTCGGTGCCCGCCAGGGCGCCGGCGCGGTGTACCTGCACGCGCACCACCCGGACATCCTGCGGTTCCTGGACACCAAGCGGGAGAACGCGGACGAGAAGATCCGCATCAAGACCCTCTCGCTCGGGGTCGTCATCCCGGACATCACGTTCGAGCTGGCGAAGAAGAACGAGGACATGTACCTGTTCTCGCCGTACGACGTGGAGCGCGTCTACGGGGTGCCGTTCGCGGACATCTCGGTGACCGAGAAGTACCACGAGATGGTCGACGACGGCCGGATCCGCAAGACGAAGATCAACGCCCGCGAGTTCTTCCAGACGCTGGCGGAGATCCAGTTCGAGTCGGGCTACCCGTACATCATGTACGAAGACACCGTGAACCGGGCCAACCCCATCGCCGGCCGGGTGACGCACTCGAACCTGTGCTCGGAGATCTTGCAGGTCTCGACGCCGTCGGAGTTCAACGAGGACCTGTCCTACAGCCACATCGGCAAGGACATCTCCTGCAACCTCGGCTCGATGAACATCGCCCTGGCGATGGACTCCCCGAACCTCGGCAGCACCGTCGAGGTCGCGATCCGCGCACTCACCGCGGTCTCGGACCAGACGGCCATCGAGTCGGTGCCGTCCATCAAGCGCGCCAACGACGCCGGCCACGCCATCGGCCTGGGGCAGATGAACCTGCACGGGTACCTGGCCCGGGAGCGGATCCACTACGGGTCCGCCGAGGGCCTGGACTTCACGAACATCTACTTCTACACGGTCGCCTACCACGCGATCCGGGCCTCCAACCGGCTCGCGATCGAGCGCGGCCGCGCGTTCGAGGGCTTCGAGAGCTCCACCTACGCGACGGGGGAGTACTTCGCGAAGTACATCGGCGGCGCCTGGGAGCCGGCCACCGAGCGCGTCCGGCAGCTGTTCGCCGAGGCCGGCCAGCACATCCCGACGCAGGACGACTGGCGCGAGCTGGCCGAGTCGGTGCGCCGGTTCGGCATCTACAACATGTACCTGCAGGCCGTCCCGCCCACGGGCTCGATCTCGTACATCAACAACTCGACGTCGTCGATCCACCCGGTGGCCTCGAAGATCGAGATCCGCAAGGAGGGGAAGATCGGGCGCGTCTACTACCCGGCGCCCTTCCTGACGAACGACAACCTGGAGTACTACCAGGACGCGTACGAGATCGGCTACGAGAAGATCATCGACACCTACGCGGCGGCCACCCAGCACGTCGATCAGGGACTGTCGCTGACGCTGTTCTTCAAGGACACCGCCACCACGCGGGACATCAACAAGGCGCAGATCTACGCCTGGCGCAAGGGCATCAAGACCCTCTACTACATCCGCCTGCGCCAGATGGCGCTGGAGGGGACCGAGGTCGAGGGTTGCGTGTCGTGCATGCTGTGAGGTCGTGCTCCGGCGCCTCGGTCGGGTCCGCGCGGCGGCGGCAGGGCCGGCTCTGCCCGGCGCCTCCTTCGTCGGCGCTTGACGCCCACCACACCGGAGCCGGCCCTGCCGCCGCCACGCTCGCGTCTGTCGTCGCCGGCCCTCGGGGTCGGGCCGTCGTCTCGTTGTCTCGCCCTCGTCTGGAGATGAAGTAGTCATGTCGGAGAAGCTCAAGCTGGTCAGCCGGGTGTCGGCGATCAACTGGAACAAGATCGAGGACGAGAAGGACTCCGAGGTCTGGGACCGGCTGGTCGGGAACTTCTGGCTGCCGGAGAAGATCCCGGTCTCCAACGACATCCAGTCGTGGAACACGCTCACGGCCGGGGAGAAGGTGCTCACCAGCCGGGTCTTCACCGGGCTGACGCTGCTCGACACGATCCAGGGGACGGTCGGCGCGGTCTCCCTCATCCCGGACGCGATCACGCCGCACGAGGAGGCCGTCTACACGAACATCGCGTTCATGGAGTCGGTCCACGCGAAGTCGTACTCGTCGATCTTCTCGACGCTGAACACGACGGCCGAGATCGACGACGCGTTCCGCTGGTCGGAGGAGAACCCGTACCTGCAGCGCAAGGCCGCGATCGTCATGGACTACTACCGCGGTGACGACCCGCTCAAGCGCAAGGTCGCCAGCACGCTGCTGGAGTCGTTCCTGTTCTACTCCGGCTTCTACCTGCCGATGTACTGGTCCTCGCGCGCCAAGCTGACGAACACGGCCGACCTGGTCCGCCTGATCATCCGCGACGAGGCCGTGCACGGGTACTACATCGGCTACAAGTTCCAGCGCGGGCTGGAGCGGGTCGACGCCGCCACGCGCGCCGAGCTCAAGGACTACACCTACGAGCTGCTGTTCGAGCTGTACGACAACGAGGTGGAGTACACCCAGGACCTCTACGACGGCGTCGGCCTCACCGAGGACGTCAAGAAGTTCCTGCGCTACAACGCCAACAAGGCGCTGATGAACCTGGGCTACGAGGCGCTGTTCCCCAAGGACGAGACCGACGTCAACCCGGCGATCCTGTCCGCGCTGTCCCCGAACGCCGACGAGAACCACGACTTCTTCTCCGGGTCCGGCTCGTCGTACGTCATCGGGAAGGCCGTCAACACGCAGGACGAGGACTGGGACTTCTGACCCGTCCCGCCCATCACGACAGCACCCCGGCGCTAGGAAGCGCCGGGGTGCTGTCGTCTGCCTCAGGGACGGACGGTCACGGGTACTCGACCACGGAGCTCGGCTGCCCGGTGTTGCTGTTGTCCACCGGCGCACCGGTGTCGTTGACGACGTGGTCGATCGTGCCGGCGCCGAGGTTCACCGTCATGACGTGGTGCAGCCGGACCCCGGGGGTGTCCGGCACCTCGAAGCCCCGCGTCGCGTGGAGGGACGGGTCGACGTTGGTGAACACGTACGCCCCGCCGCCCCACAGCTCGTGGGTCCGGACCTCATCGGCCACCTTGTAGGCCGCCCAGCCCAGGACGCCGTCGTGCTGCCACGCGGTCTGGTTCGGCGGGTCGTAGGGCAGCTCGTTCTGGAACAGCACCGTGCGGCCGCGCTCGCCGTTCCAGATGACGTTGTACTCGCGGTAGTGCTCGACGAAGAGGCCGGTCGCGGTGACGTCGTCGCCGTTGACGACCACGCCGTTGTCCCCCGCGCTGACGTCCCAGCCGAAGCTGCCCGGCACGCCGTGGTCGGCGCGCCACGCCCAGATGTGGTCGAGCAGCACGTGGTCGCTGTTGACCTCGAGGGTGACGTCGGCGTTGCCCACGTGCGGCCCGCCGATGCGGAAGTAGACGTCGCTCAGCGTGGTGGGGTTGAGCGGCTCGCGGTTGCGGTGGTTGCCGTTCGGCGTGCCGACCTGGAGCAGGACGTCGGACCTCTCCGGGCCGGCGTCCACGGTCAGGCCCGCGACGACGATGCCCGGCGCGTTGGCGAGCCGCAGCGGCGTGGCGCCGTCCACGGCGGTGAGGGTGGCGTGCCCCAGGCCCAGCACCACGGTGTCGGCCTTCTTGACGGCGATGGACCGGTCGACGTCGTAGACGCCGGGCGTGAGCAGCAGGTGACGGCCACGCGCGACCTGCTGGTTGATGAGCTGCACCGGGTCCGACGGCCGGGCGAGGTAGAAGTCGGTGATCGGGATGGAGCGCCCGGGGGTCAGGCCCTCGGACCAGGTCGTCCCGCGGGACGCCACCTGCGCCGACGGGACGCGGACGTTCCAGCGGCCCTGGTCGTCGACGTACAGGTACGGCTTCTCCCGGCTGACGGGGGTCTGCTCGAGCGTCGTGTAGGGCGGCGTGGGGAACGTGTTGTCCGCGGGCGCCCCCTCGACCCCGGCGAACACCTGGTTCCACACCCCGTTCGACCAGGTGCCGATCCGGCTGTTGCGGGTGAGCCACTGCTGCTGCGAGCCGTTGACGACGTCGCCCGCCCGGGAGTCGGCGATGAAGCCGCCGCTGGCGAACTGCGGTCCGGCGGTGCAGTAGTCCATCAGCGACAGGGTGCCGCCGGTGACGTTCACCCGGCGCAGGGACACCGCCTGGGAGACCGCCCAGAAGTTCGCCGTCGCCCGGCAGCCGTCCTGACCGGCGCCGTTGACCTGCAGCGTGAGGTTGGACAGCGTGCGCCAGAAGTTGACCAGGGCGAGGCAGTTGGCGGTGCCGCCGCCCTCGGTGCACCGGTTGTAGACCTCGATCTTGCCGTTGATGGTCACGTCGGTCGGGGACGCGCCGAGGCCGGCGACCTCGGTGTAGTAGCCGACCTTCATCTGCAGCGGCTCGGCGGCGGTGCCGTACGTGCCAGGCTTGAACAGCAGCGCCCAGCGGGCGGTGCCCATCTCGGCGTCCACCTGCTGGGCGTGGATCGCGTCGACCCGCGCCTGGATCTCCGCGACCGGCATGCCCGGGTCGAACACGACGACGTTCGGTCCCAGGTCCGGCGCGGTGGCGCTGGGCGGCGGCGGGGGTGGTGCCGCCCCGGCGCTGAGGCCGGTGGTGAGCGCCGTCGCCAGCGCGAGCCCGAGGGCGAGCACCGGTCGGACGGCTCGAGGCAGGTGACGCCTCGGTGTGCGGGTGGTTCGGGCGGTGCGGGGGTCCTGTCCTGACGTCATGCGGGGCCGAGTCCTCTCCGTCGAGGTCGAGCACGCGCAGTGACCGGTGTCACTGGGCCGTGTCAATGTGGCCGCGCTCCCACGGCGTGTCAAGCGGCCGCAGGGCGTCGGCTGGACCGCCCGACGGGCGTCGCCCGGGTCAGTCCTGCCACCACCGGTGGGCGCCGTCCGGCAGGAGGTCGTCGTCCTTCGCGGCCACCAGCTCGCGCAGCCGGTGCCGGAGCGCGGGGACGTCGGCCGGCAGCCCGTCGCCGTCGCCCCCACGGCCACCCGCCGTGGAGCCCGCTGTCGGTCCCCCTGCTGCGGCCGCCGCTGCCCCCGCCGCAGCGCTCGCCGTCGACCCGGCCGCTGCGCTCCCCACCGACGCCGCCGCTGCGCTGCCCACCGGCGCCGCCGCTGCGCCCGCGCTCTGCGCGGCCCACAGGTCCCGGCGCAGCAGGACGATGTCGCGGGTCAGTCGGCACTGCGCCTCGTCGCTGCGCCGGACGACGTCGGCGGCGCGCATCCACCCGTGGTCGATCGCGATCGCGATGAGGCCCGGCTCGACGGTGAGGCCGTCGTGGACGTCGACCTCGGGCTGGATGAGGGTGACCGCCGACGACCTCCGGGCCAGCTCCACCTCGTCGCGCAGCACCTCGTCCCACATGATGTCCGAGTACGAGCGGTACATGATCGCGACCAGGTTGCGGTCTGCGAAGCTGCCCTCCGGGCGGCTGCCGCCCGCTGACGCCACCACGGCGTAGCACCGCGACGCCCGCAGGTCCCGGGCGGCGATCTCCAGGGGCAGCACCTCGCGCACGCCGCCGTCGACGTAGTGCTCGCCGGACAGCAGCACCGGCGGGAACACGACCGGGATCGCCGAGGACGCGCGCACGGCGTCGGCCAGGGCCACCGGCTCGGCGTCCGGCAGGGGCCGGTTCGCGCGGTCGACGAGACGGCCCTCCTCGGTGACGTACCGCAGCTCGCCGGACTCCAGGCCGACGACGGCGATCCGCAGGCGCACCCCCGACCGCGCCACCCGCGCCGGGTCGAACACCGCCGGGTCCTGGACCAGCTCGGTGATCCGACCCGGGACGAACACGCCCTGGGACCGCTCGGCCGAGTCGAGGACCCGCTCCAGGTCACGCCCGGTCCGGCCCAGGGTCCGCAGCGCCAGCAGGGCCTCGACCGAGCGGAACGGCGCCCACAGCGGTGCGTCGGCCGGACCGTCGACGCCCTCCTCCGGCCGTCCGCCGGGACGGGCGATCCAGGACGGGGTGGTGGCCAGGCGCCGTCGACGCTGGAACACCTCGACCCACTCAGGAGCGATCCGCCGCAGGGTGGCGAACCAGTCCGTCTCCTCGAACAGGTCCGACGACGCCTCCAGGCCGCGCCAGATGCGCTCCAGGTCGTCCAGCGAGCGGCGCTGGCCCGCGGCGTCGGCGCTCTGCGCGAGCACGACGGCGAGCACCGAGCCCGCCGACGTCCCGGCGATCACCGCCGGCTCGATGCCGACGACGTCGTACAGGTAGCGCAGCGCCCCGATCTCGAAGCTGGCACGGGACCCGCCGCCGCTGAGCACCAGCGCGTCCCGGCGCTGCCTCGGACGCAGCAGGCGCGTCGCGATCGGCTCCCGGGGGAGCCGGCTGCCCAGGGTCCGGGTGCGGGTCACCGCTCCGACGCTAGCGGCCGGCGCGCCGGCCTACAGGGAGCAGAAGTGCCGGACGAGTTCGGCGGCCGGGGCGAGCAGCGCCCGCTCGCCCGGGACCAGCGACCGGTCCTCGTCGCGGATCCGCAGCGCGGCGTCCACCTGCGAGGCGGGGTCGCCGTCGGCGGCGGCGAGGAAGGCGGCCAGGAACGCGCGCGCGCCCCGGGTGTACTCGGTGTCGTCGTCGACGGCGACCTCCGCGATGAGGACGCCGGTCAGCGCGACGTCGAGGTCGGCGGGCCCGGTGCGGGCGTGGGACCAGTCGAGCAGGACGGGGCCGTGCGTCTCGCTCAGCACGACGTTGCCCGGGTGCAGCTCGAGGTGCACGACGGCGTGCTCCTCGCCCTCCGGAGGGGGGACGGCGTGCAGGCGGTGATGCAGGTCGGCGAGCAGCTGGGCGCCCGCGGGGATCGTGATCTCCTCCGCGACCAGTCCCTGCAGGAGCGTCGGGCCGTGCACCCGCTCCATGACGAGGTCGAGACCCTCGGCGGCCCACACCTGCGGCACGGGGAAGCCGTGCGCTCCCAGGTGGCGCATGATCGCGACCTCGCGGGAGAGGTCGTGCCTCTCGCGGTAGCGGCGCAGCACGCGGTCGTCGTCGAGCAGGAAGAGGTCCGCGGTCGTGCCCTCCGCCAGCAGCGGACCGGGACCGGCCCCGGGCTCGGTGACACCGGGTGACGTCATAGGCCGACGGTAGTCCCGGGCCGTGCGGATGTCCCGACACGCCGGGGCACCCGCGGGCCGTCAGCGGTGCAGGTGCTCGAGGAGCTCGACGGCCTGCATCCGGGTGTCCGGCAGGGGCTCCAGCCAGACCCGCGGTGGCTCGCGGACCAGGTCCTGGGCGCCCATGGAGCGGGCGTGGTCGGTGAGCGCCGTCCGCAGGTGCATCGCCGTCGCCCCGAGGTCGGAGCCCCGCTCGACCAGCACGGCGAAGACCCCGCCGCCCAGCGCGGCCATGGGGTGGCCCTCTCCGAACGTCAGGACCAGCCCCTGGCCCACGACCGCGGAGCGCACGATCCGCGACCACGGCGCCAGCGGGCTCGCCTCCACGTCGGTCACCAGGAGGGCATGGGTGTCACCGGCGCGGCGGCCGGTGCGCTCGGCGGTCCCGTAGGTCTCGGTCAGGCGGACGCCCAGGTACTCGGCGGTGGGCAGACCCGAGTCCGGGTCGATGCAGTGGGTCAGCACCGGGCCGGCGGCCTGCCCGGCCGCCCACCCCTCGCACAGCGACCGGACCAGCCCGAGCGGCGGTCCGGCGAGCTCGGCGGCGTCGAACAGGCACGCCAGGTCGTCGATGGTCTCGCTGATCCCCACCCCGGCCTCGGCGCGGGCCTCACCCAGGCGCTCGGCGGCCGGGCCGCCGTCCTCGCCGGCGAGGACGGCCTCGATCAGCGCGTCCACGGCCGGGTGGTACCAGTCGGCAGGGCGCAGCCAGACGGACGCGACACTGCTGGCGCGCCAGCGGTCGCGGACGTCGGGCGGCGAACCGGCCGACCGGTGGGTGGTCGTCACGGTGGATGAGAGTGCCAGGTGGGCCCGTCATGACGCGGAAACGGGGAAGAGATTTCACCATGGGACGCCGTCCCCACCTCAGGGTGATCCATGGCACGCTGACGTGGACATCGGGCGGGGACGAAGGAGCGGCAGTGAGCGAGACGGCCGCGGCGTGGGGCCACGACTCCAGCGATGCGGAGCTGATCACGGCGGCTCGTGCCGGCGACTCGAGCGCCTTCGGTGCGCTCTACGAGCGTCACGCCGCGGCCGCGCGCATGGTCGCGCGCCAGTACACCCGGTCCAGCGCGGACGCCGAGGACGTCGTCGGCGACGCCTTCGCCAAGGTCTACGCGATCGTTCGTGAGGGCGGCGGGCCCGACGTCGCCTTCCGCGCGTACCTGTTCACCGTGGTGCGGCGGCTGGCGCAGGCCCGCGCGGAGAGCGGGCGGCGGGTGCAGCCCACCGACGACATGGCGACGTTCGAGTCGGCGTTCGGCCCGGTCGGCGGGGTGGACGACCCCGCGCTGGCCGGCTTCGAGCGCGGCGTCGTCGCCCGGGCGTACGGGTCCCTGCCCGAACGGTGGCAGGCGGTGCTCTGGTACACCGAGATCGAGCGGCTCCCGCCGGCGCAGATCGCCCCGCTGCTCGGGCTCACCGCGAACGGCGTCGCGGCGCTGGCGTACCGGGCGCGCGAGGGCCTGCGCGAGGCGTACCTGCAGCAGCACCTGGTTGCGACGCCGCAGCAGGCGTGCCGCGCGATCAACTCCAAGCTCGGTGCGTACGTGCGCGGCGGCCTGGCCAAGCGCGAGACCGCGCAGGTGCAGGAGCACCTCGAGGGCTGCGCCGAGTGCCGGCTGCTCGTCCTGGAGCTCGGGGACGTCAACCACGGGCTGCGCGGCATCATCGCGCCGCTCGTGCTCGGTGTCGCCGGTCTCGGGGCGCTCGCCTCGCCGCTGCCCGTGGGCGTGCTCGGGGCGTCCGGCCTCGGTGCGGGCGCGGGTGCCGGTGCGGGCGCGGGTGCTGGTGCCGCCGGGACGGGTGCCGCCGGCACCGGAGCGGTCGGGACCGGAGCCGCGGGTGCGGGTGCCGGGACGGCGGGCGCCGGGTCGGCCGTGGGCACGGGCGTGGCGGGGTCCGGCGCTGCCGGTGCCGGGTCCGCGGCCGTGGGGAGCGGCACGGCAGCGGGCACGGCAGCAGGCACGGCAGCGAGTACGGCGGCAGGTGCGGGCACGGCGGCCGGCGCCGGCACGGTGACGGGCCTGGGCGCGGGTACGGCGGTGGGCGCCGGGTCCGCCGGTGCGGGGTCGGCGGTGGCGGCGGGTGCCGGCACGACCGGTGCCGCGGCGGCGGCCGGGACTGCGGGCGCGGGTGCCGCGACCGCGGGGGCCGCGGCAGCGGGTACGGCCGGTGGGCTCGGCGCGGCCGGTGCCGCCTCGGGTGCCGGCGCGCTCGCCTCCGGCGCCGGTGCGCTCGCCTCCGGCGCGACGGTGGCGGGCGCGACGGGCGCCGGTGCGGCGGCTGCCGGGACCGGTGTGCTGGTCGGCGCGGGCGCCGGCGTGGCGTCGGGTGCCGCGGCCGGCGTGGGTGCGAGCGCGCTCGCGGGCGGTGGGATCGGTGGCCTCATCGCGGCGCTGCCCGGCGGGGTCGCCGGGGCCGTCACCGCGGGGGTCGTGGGCGTCTCGCTCGCGGTCGGCGGAGCCATGGTGGACCCGCCGCCGGCCCCGGACACCAGCAGCGAGCAGGCACCAGCGCCCGAGCAGCCGGCTGCGCCGTCGGAGGCGGCCCCCACCGAGTCGACCCCGCCGGCACCGGCCGATCCGGTGACGCCCGGACCGCCGCTGCTGGACTCGCCGATCCTGGACCCGCTGCAGCCCGACCCGCAGCCGACCCCCGAGCCGGACACGGACCGCACCCCGGTCGACCCGCCGCCCGCGGCGACCGCGCCGCCCGTCGTCGTCGTGCCCCTGGTGACGGACCCCGGACCGGTGGCGCCGCCGCCCGCGGACCCCGCGCCCACCGACCCGCCGCCGATCGACCCGCCGCCGGTCGACCCGCCGCCGGTCGACCCGCCGCCGGTCGACCCACCGCCGCCGACCCCCGCGGCGCTGGCGGTGGCCTCCGAGCAGGCCGGGTTCGTCCTGGTGAGCGGGACCGAGCAGGAGGTGACCGTCACGATCGTCAACACGGGCCAGTCCTCGGCGACCGACCTGCGCGCCGCGCTCGTGCTCCCCGCCGGCGTCAGCCTGGACGACGAGCCGGACGACGGCGAGCCGGCGGCCGACGGTGTCTGGGAGCGCTGCGCGGACGACGCCCCGGGCGGCGCCGCGGAGTTCTGCCTGCCCGTGCTCGCGGGCGGGGCGTCGTCGTCCCTGACCGCGGTGCTGGACGTCGACGCCGACGTGGTGCCGGACGAGGGCACCCGGGTCGGCCTCGACGTGCGCGGGACCGGGATCGACGACACGGGGCTGAGCGTCGCCGCGCCGCTCCGCCGGCCGGACCCGGACGCCGAGGAGACGGACCCCGGTGACCCCCCGGTCGACCCGCCGGCGGCTCCCGCCGCCTGACACTCTCCGGCGCGCTCCGGCCGAGTGGCGCCCGGCCGGGCTCCCGCCACGGCGTCCTCAGCCGCTGACGGCCGCCCGCACCGCCTCGTCGACCGGCAGGTCGCCGGAGACGAGCTCGAGCACCAGCCCCGCGCTCGCCGGCTCCCCGAGCAGGGCCGCCAGCACCGCGGCGACGTCGTCCCGGGGGACCTGGCCGCGCGCGACCTGCGGCTCCAGGCGCACCCGACCCGTCCCGGGGTCGTCGGTGAGGCCACCGGGACGCACGATCGTCCAGTCGAGGTCGCGGGCGCGCAGGTCCTCCTCGGCGGCGGTCTTGGCACGCAGGTAGGTGGCGAAGACGTCGTCGGTGCCGGCCGGCGGCTCCGCGCCGGCGCCCATCGACGACACGAGCAGGTACCGGCGCACGCCGGCGAGCGCCGCGGCCTCGGCGAGCAGCACCGCCGCGCCGCGGTCGACCGTGTCCTTGCGGGCGGCGCCGCTGCCCGGACCCGCACCCGCCGCGAACACCACCGCGTCGGCACCCGTGAGGTGCGCGGCGAGCTCGTCGGCCGTGGCGCTCTCCAGGTCGAGCACGACCGCCTCGCCGCCGGCCGCCCGGACGTCGGGCACGTGGTCGGGGTTGCGGACCAGGCCCACGGCGCCGTGACCGGCGCCGGACAGCAGCCGGGCCAGTCGTAGCGCGATCTTGCCGTGACCACCCGCGATGACGATCCTCATGCCGCCACGCTAGGGCCGGGCGGTCCGCGGTGCGCGGCCATGCCGTGGTCACCCGTCCGGCCCATCCCGACCCGTGTGGTGCAATGGGGCCATGTCCGGCCTGCTCACGCCCGTGCCGCCCCTCGCGTCTGCCGTGGGACCGATGCGTGGCCTGTGCGGGTGCACCCGTCGCCTCGGCTGACGCCCCGCCGCCCTCGGCGATCCCACCGCGGCCCCGCCGGCCGCACCGCCCGTTCCCCCACCCGGCGCCGCCGCCGACCCGACGACGCGGTCCCGACCGCGGCCCGGGCCGGCTGTCGCGCAGCACCGCGAGGAGCTCCATGCCGCCCGCTCACATCGAGCTGACCGCCCTGCGCAAGGTGTACCCGACGCGCGGCGAGGACGTCGTCGCGCTCGACGGCATCGACCTGGCCGTCCCGCGCGCCGCCATCCACGGCATCGTCGGGCGTTCCGGTGCGGGCAAGTCCACGCTCATCCGCTGCCTCACGGTGCTGGAGCGACCCACGTCCGGCAGCGTGGCCGTCGACGGCGAGGTCCTGTCCGACCTGCCGGAGGCGCGGCTGCGCAGCGCCCGGCGCCGGATCGGGATGGTGTTCCAGCACGTGAACCTCCTCGACTCCCGCACGGTGGCGGCGAACGTCGCCTACCCGCTCGAGGTCGCCGGGGTGCCGCGCGCGCGGCGCGCCGCCCGGGTCGCCGAGCTCCTGGACCTGGTCGGCCTGGGCGGCCGCGGCGACTCCTACCCGGGGCAGCTGTCCGGCGGGCAGAAGCAGCGGGTGGGCATCGCCCGGGCGCTGGCCACCGAGCCCGCCGTGCTGCTGTGCGACGAGCCGACGTCCGCGCTGGACTCGGCGACGACCCGGCAGATCCTGGCGCTCATCCGCGACCTGCGGGACCGGCTGGGCATCACCGTGCTGATCATCACCCACGAGATGGCCGTCGTCCGCGAGATCTGCGACTCGGTCACCCTGCTCGAGCACGGCCGCGTCGTGGAGAGCGGTCCGGTCGGCGACGTCGTCGCCCACTACGGCTCGCGGCTCGCCCGCGAGCTCATCCCCGTCCCCGACCTGCCGCTGGGTGACCAGCGCTCGCTGGTCGAGGTCGCGTACACCACCGACGACGTCGCCACGAGGGACGTCCTCAGCGCGGTGGCCGGCCTCGGTGCGCAGGTCGAGATCGCCGCCGGGACGATCGAGACCCTCGCCGGACGCCGGGTCGGCCGGCTGCAGCTCGACCTGCCGGCCGGTGAGGTCGACGCCGCCCTGGTCCGGCTGCACGCCGCCGGCGTCCACGCGGAGGTGACCCGATGAGCTGGTGGGACGCCCTGCTGGAGAACGACATCATCCGCGAGCGGCTGCCGCTGGCCACGCTGGAGACGCTGGAGATGGTCGCCGTCTCCTCCGTGCTGACGGTGCTGCTCGGTCTGCCGCTCGGGATGCTGCTGCACGCCACCTCGCCGGGCGGCCTGACGCCGCAGCGGACCGTGGCGTCGGTGGTGGGCTTCGTCGTCAACGTCGGACGGTCGCTGCCGTTCGTCATCCTCATGATCGCCGTCCTGCCGTTCACCCGGTGGGTGGTCGGGACGACGCTCGGCTGGCAGGCCGCCGTCGTGCCGCTGACCCTGGGCGCGGTGCCGTTCTTCGCCCGGCTGGCCGAGTCGGCCCTGCGCGAGGTCAGCCCCGGCAAGGTCGAGGCGGCCCGGGTGATGGGCTCCACGCGCGGGAAGATCCTCGGCGCCGTGCTCGTGCGCGAGGCGCTGCCCGGCCTCGTCTCCGCGGTGACCGTCACGGTCGTCTCGCTCATCTCGTTCTCCGCCATGGCCGGGGTGATCGGCGCCGGCGGGCTCGGCGCGCTGGCGATCTCCTACGGCTACCAGCGCTTCGACACCGCGGTGATGGTCGCCTGCATCGTCGTGATCGTCGTCGTCGTGCAGGCCATCCAGGTCGTCGGGGACGCCGTCGCGCGCCGGCTCGACCACCGCTGACCCGCCCAGCACCCACTGACCGACAGACCGGCCCCGATCCGGGGTCGTCGAGGGAAGGAACACCCATGACCAACCGCACCCACGTGATCGGCCGGGCGGCGCTCGTCGCCGCGACCGCGCTGGCGCTGACCGGCTGCGCCGGGTCCGACGCCGAGGACACCGCCGCTGCCGGCCCGACCGAGGAGGGCGGCGTCACGACCATCACGGTCGGCGCCAGCCCCACCCCGCACGCGGAGATCCTCGAGTTCGTCGACGCCGAGCTCGCGCCCGACGCCGGGCTGGACCTGGAGATCGAGACGTTCGACGACTACGTGCTGCCGAACACCGCGCTGGAGGAGGGCGACCTCGACGCGAACTACTTCCAGCACCTGCCGTACTTCGAGTCCCAGGTGGAGGAGCAGGGCTACGACTTCGACCACTTCGAGGGCGTGCACATCGAGCCGTACGCGATGTACTCCGAGAAGCACACGACGGTCGAGGCGATCCCGGACGGCGCCACGTTCGGCATCACGAACGACCCGGGCAACCAGGCGCGTGCGCTGGACCTGCTCGTCGCCAACGACCTGCTGACCCTGGAGGACACCGGCGACGAGCTGCCCACGCTGCTCGACGTCGCGGAGAACCCCAAGGACTTCCAGTTCGTCGAGACCGCCCCCGAGCAGCTCGCGCGCGCGCTGCAGGACGTCGACGTCGCGATCATCAACGGCAACTTCGCGCTGGAGGCGGGCCTGAACCCCGCCACCGACTCCCTGCTGATCGAGTCCGGCGAGGGCAACCCGTACGCCAACTTCCTCGCGGTGCGCTCGCAGGACAAGGAGAACGAGTCGATCGTGCAGCTCGACGAGCTGCTCCACTCGCCGGAGGTCAAGGCCTTCATCGAGGAGCGCTGGCCCGAGGGCGAGGTCCTCGCGGCGTTCTGAGCCGTGGGCGGCCGCGGGCGGGCCGCCGGCGGCCGTCACGACGGTCCGCACCGACGACGGGGCGTCACCTCTGCGGAGGTGACGCCCCGTCGTCGTCCGGCGGGAGCGGGTGTCAGACGACGCCGTAGAGCCGGTCGCCGGCGTCGCCCAGCCCGGGGACGATGTACGCGTTCTCGTCGAGCCGCTCGTCGACGGCGGCGACCACGACCTTGACGTCCACCCGGTCGCCGACCGCCGCCTCCAGGACCTTGAGCCCCTCCGGGGCGGCGAGCAGGCACACCGCGGTGACGTCGCGCGCGCCCAGCCCGAACAGGTAGTCGATCGCGGCGACCAGCGTCCCGCCGGTGGCCAGCATCGGGTCGAGCAGGAAGCACTGCCGGCCGGACAGGTCCTCGGGGAGCCGGTTCGCGTAGGTGATCGCCTCGAGCGTCGTCTCGTCGCGCTGCATGCCCAGAAAGCCGACCTCGGCGGTGGGCAGCAGCCGGGTCATCCCCTCCAGCATCCCCAGGCCGGCGCGCAGGATCGGCACCACGAGGGGGCGCGGGTCGGCGATCTTGACGCCGACGGTCTCGGTGACGGGCGTGGTGATCCGGTACGGCTCCGTGTGGACCTCACGGGTCGCCTCGTAGGCGAGCAGGGTGACCAGCTCGTCCACCAGGAGCCGGAACGTCGGGGACGCCGTGTCCTTGTTCCGCAGCACGGTGAGCTTGTGGGCGACGAGCGGGTGGTCCGCGACATGCAGGCGCATGGCGCCCAACCTACCGTCGGGCGCTGGGACAGGATGGTCCGGTGCCCGGGACCCCCGACGACGCCCGCTGGATGGACGACGCCCTCGCCGAGGCGCGGCGGGCCCTGCTGACCGACGACGTCCCGGTCGGCGCCGTGGTCGTCGGTCCCGAGGGGCGCGTGGTCGGCCGGGGCTGCAACGCGCGCGAGGCCGACGGGGACCCGACCGCGCACGCCGAGGTCCGGGCGCTGCGCGAGGCGGCCGCGACGCTGGGGCGGTGGCGGTTGGACGACTGCACCCTCGTGGTGACCCTCGAGCCGTGCCTCATGTGCGCGGGCGCCACCGTGCTGGCCCGGGTCCCGCGGCTCGTGCTGGGTGCGTGGGACCCCAAGGCGGGTGCGTGCGGCTCGCAGTGGGACGTGGTGCGCGACCGCCGGCTCAACCACCGCGTCGAGGTCGTCGGCGGCGTGCGGGAGGACGCGTGCGGCGAGCTGCTGCGGACGTTCTTCGCGACGCACCGCTGAGGTGCAGGACGGCTGAGGTGCAGGACGACCGGGCGACCGGTCCGGCCGCTCAGACCGGCGTCGGCAGCTCCCGCGCGAGGGTGGTGAGCGCCTCCGACGTCCCGACCTCGACCTTGACCGTGGCGAGCGGGTCGCCGCGGGTCGCGCCCCGGTTGACGATCACGACCGGCGTGCCGGACCTCGCCGCGTGCCGGACGAACCGCAGGCCGGACATCACGGTCAGCGACGACCCGACCACGAGCAGCGCGCCCGCGTCGTCGACCATGGCGTACGCGCGCTGCACCCGCTCCTTGGGGACGTTCTCCCCGAAGTAGACGATGTCCGGCTTCAGGATGCCGCCGCACGCCTCGCAGTCCGCTATGACGAAGTGCGCCGTGGTCTCGATGACGGCGTCGGCGTCGGGCGCGATCTCGATGTCGGCGACCGCGCCGACGGACTCCACGAAGCCCGGGTTGAGCGCGTCCAGCCGCCGGGCGAGCGCGGCGCGGGGGACGACCGTGCCGCAGCTCAGGCACACCACCCGGTCGTACCGGCCGTGCAGGTCGATGACGTTGCGGGAGCCGGCGTCCTCGTGCAGCAGGTCCACGTTCTGGGTGATGACGCCGAGGACGACGCCGCGCGCCTCCAGGTCGACCAGGGCGCGGTGCCCGGCGTTGGGGGCGGCCCGGTGCACGTGCGCCCAGCCGACGTGGTTGCGGGCCCAGTAGTGGCGCCGGAACGCCAGGTCGCCGACGAACTGCTGGTAGGTCATCGGCGTGCGGGGCGGCGAGCCGGGGCCGCGGTAGTCCGGGATGCCCGAGTCCGTGGAGATGCCGGCGCCGGTCAGCACCGTCAGGCGGTGACCCGCGAGGACCTCCACGGCCTCGTCGAGGTCGTCGGTGGGGGCCAGGGCCGGCTCGGTCACCGAGCGAGTCTAGGTCGGTCGTCCGGCCGGCACCCGGGCGCCCCCGGGCCGGCACCTGGGCGGCCGGGGCCGGTGCGCCGCCGGCCCCGCCCGTCACCGGGTCAGCGGTCGAGCGGTGGTCCGGTGTACGGCATGCTGGCACGGACCGCGGCGAGGGCCCTGGTGACGGACGGAGTCCTGCGGATGGCGGATGGCTGATGGGTGAGACCCCCGGCGCGGGGCCGACGCACGCCAACCTCGACGACTACCCGACCGACCTGCTCGCGGTGGTCCTGCGGGCGATCGGCTCCCTGGGGACCTACTCCCTGACGCTCCTGCGTCCCCTGCACGGTCCGGACGGCGACGTGGTCGACTTCCGCGTCGTCGCGGACACCGGCCTGACGGCCGGCCTGGCGGGGGAGCGCAGCGTGGGGCGCACGCTGCGCGAGCTCCTGCCGCCGGAGTTCGCCGAGCGCCTGGTCGGGCGCAACCGTGCGGCGCTCGTGACCGGGGCGACCACGCGGGAGGACTTCGTCCTGGGGGTCGGCGAGGACGGTGCCGCCACGGTGCCGGCGGCCGACCCCGCGGTGGGACCGGTGCGGCTCGGTGAGGTGCTGCGCGTGCCGGCCGACGGGCACGTGGTCGTCCTGTGGCGCGACGTCACCGAGGCGCGCCAGGCGCAGCATGAGCTGCAGGTCGCGACGGCACGGTTCCAGCGCCTGGTCGAGCACGCGAGCGACACGATCCTCGTCACGACGGCGGACCGAGTGATCACCTACGCGAGCCCGTCCCTGGGGGCGGTGCTCAACGTCGACCCCGAGTCCCTGCTCGGCACCCGGTTCGGCAGCTTCTACAGCGCACGCCAGGACGTGTCGGTCGGCGAGGACCTCTACGCGCGGGTGCTGGCCGCGCCCTGCGGCGGCACGGCGCGCGCCGAGGCGGAGGTCGTGCGCGGCGACGGGTCCCCGCGCCGGGTGGCGTACGTGGCGACCAACTGGCTGGAAGACCCCGTGGTCGGCGGCGTGGTTATCAACGCCCTGGACATCACCGAGCAGCACGAGGCGCAGCAGCGGCTGCGGCAGCAGGCGCTGACCGACATGCTGACGCGCCTGCCCAACCGCCGCTGGCTGGGCCGGGCGCTGGACCGGGCCATCGCCGCCAGCCGTGCCAGCGGCCGCCCGTTCGCGCTGCTCCTGCTGGACGTGGACAACTTCAAGGTGCTCAACGACAGCCTCGGGCACTCCGCCGGCGACCGGCTGCTCGTCGAGATGTCGCACCGGATGGCGTCGGCGCTCGGGCCGCGGGAGTCCATCGCGCGGCTCGGCGGCGACGAGTTCGTGGTCGTCGCGGAGCACCTGGCGGACCCGGCCGACGCGACGGGCGTCGCCCGGCGCATCGCCGACGCCGCCGGGACGCGGTACGACCTCGGCGACCTCGCCACGCACGTCACGGTGTCGATCGGGATGGTCACCCACGGCGGCACGGACGACGGCGTCGCCCGCACGGTCCCCGCCGCGGGCGAGCCGGCCCAGGTCGACCACGGCGCCGACGACGACGAGGACGTCGACGACCGGCTCAGCGCGGGCGCCGAGGCGCTCCTGGCCCACGCCGACGCGGCGCTCTACGAGGCCAAGCACCGCGGGCGGGACCGGGTGGAGGTGTTCGACCCGGCGCTGCGCGAGCGCGTGCTGCACCGCATCCACCTCGAGAGCGAGCTGCACCGAGCGCTGGAGGACGACGAGCTCACCCTGCACTGGCAGCCGATCGTGCGCACCGCCGACTCCGTCCCCGTGGGGGTGGAGGCGCTGCTGCGCTGGCACCACCCCCGCCGCGGGCTGCTGCCGGCGGCCCGGTTCCTGCCCGTCGCGGGCGAGGTCGGGCTGGTGCCGGCGCTGTGCCACTGGGCGCTGGACGCCGCGCTGCGGTCGGCGGCGCAGTGGCGGGCGGCGCCCGGCAGGCCCGTCTTCTTCGTCAACCTCGCCGCAGCCCAGCTGGCCCAGCCCACCCTCGTGGAGGACCTGGCGAGCATGGCCCAGCGGTACGGCCTGGACCCCGCCCGCGTCCAGCTGGAGGTGGCCGAGGACGTGCTGGGCGCCGACGTCCAGCGGCTGACCGACCAGCTGCGGCGGATGCGCGAGCACGGCTTCCGCATCGCCCTGGACGACTTCGGGGCCGGGAACACCGCGCTCACCTGGCTGCGCCGGCTGCCGATCGACACGCTCAAGCTCGACCGGGACTTCACCGCCACGCTCGGCGAGCGTCCCACCCGCGTCGTCGTGCGGTCCATCGTCCGGCTCGCCGCCGACCTCGGCATCGAGACGGTCGCCGAGGGCGTCGAGACGGTGGAGCAGCTGGAGTTCTACGCCGAGGCGGGGTGCGACTACACCCAGGGCTACCTGCACGGGCGACCGGGGCCCGCCGACGAGGTGATCGGACCGGCTCCCGTCCGACGGGTGTGACGCGGTCGGGAGGGGAGGGCGCGACGACCGGTGCCCTCGCTCGCGGCCGCCGATTCGGCCGGGCCCGGCAGACCGGGTATCGTCTGCGCCGAGGTAGCGTGTCCGAGCGGCCTAAGGAGCACGCCTCGAAAGCGTGTGTGGGTGAAAGTCCACCGTGGGTTCAAATCCCACCGCTACCGCCAGCAACGGTGCCGACGACGTCGGCCCGCAGCACGACAGGACCCCCCGCAGGGCGCCGGACCGGCGCACCGCGGGGGGTCCTGTCGTTCTGGGGGCTTGCGACCTACCGGGTGAAGCTGAACAGCGCCGAGGGCGAGGTCCCGTCCGCCAGGTTGAAGGTGACCTTCTGGCAGGTCCCGGCCAGGGTCGACGCGGTCTTCCAGGTGTACTGGTACAGGCCGCTCTTCGAGTCGTACGTCAGGCCGGCCGCCGTCCTGCTGGACGCGGTCTCCTCGAGCTCGTCGACCTTCATGCCGCCCGGGCACGTCACCTTGGTCACCACGGGGGCGCCCTTGAGGACGTCGAGGCCCTGGTTGCCGACGAGGCTGAACTTCATCGGGACGGCGCTGCCGGCCTTGACCTTGTTGTAGACCCCGAAGTTGTCCACCGGGCCGAGGAACCCGAGGAACGGGTACACGACCTGGTAGCCGCAGGTGGCCGCTGCGCTGGTGTGGCCGACCCGGTCGGACGCCGTGGGGGCGGTCGCGGTGCGGTGGCCGACGGTCTTGGTGTCGAGGACGAAGCTGCCGCCGGCGGGGGTCGCCAGGCCGGAGCCGGCCGCCTCGTCGGATGCCGTCCAGGTCGCCTTGAGCAGCGAGGTGTTCTTGATGAGCGGCAGCTTCGGGCAGGTCACGCCGACCGACGGGGCGGCGGAGTCGACCGCGACCGGGATCGTGTTCGAGGTGCCGGTGTTGCCGACGTGGTCCGTGGCGGTGGCCGTGAAGTCGCCGGTGGCCGTGACCGTCTGCTCGCCCGTCGGGTCGTCCGCCAGGCCGGAGCCGCGCTCGGACGGCTGCACCTCGGGGTCGGTCGCGGTGACCTGGATCTTGGCCTCGTCCTTGAACCAGGCCTTGCCGTTGACGACGGACGCCGGCGTGCTGGTGAGGGCTGCCTCGACCACGGGGGCGCTGGCGTCGATGTTGATGTACTGCACCGAGCCGCCGCCGGTGTTCCCGGCGTTGTCGGTGGCGACGGTGCGGGCCATCTTGTTGCGTCCCTCACCGCTGACGGTGACGGACTCCTTCACCGAGCCCTCCAGGACGCCGGACACCGCGTCGGAGACGTCCCACCGGATGGACGGCGCCGCGGGGTACCAGCGCACGTCGCCCACCTCGACGGACGGCGACTCGATGGTCCCGGTGACGACCGGTGCGGTGGCGTCCTTGCGGATCTTCTCCGAGGTCTTGGACGTCGTGCCGCCGGCGCTGGTCGCGGTGCAGGTGTAGTCGGTGAGGTCCTGGTCGGCGGTGACCCACACCCGCTCGCAGCCCTCGGTGGTCAGGGTCCCCGGCGACTGCGGCTCCGTGACGACCCAGTCGAGCGCGATCTCGTGGCGGTACCAGCCGTTCGCCGGCGCCGGCTCGCTGAGGATGTACCGCACGACCGGTGCGTCGCCGTCCTCGATGAAGTACGAGGCGGACGAGACGGCGGTGGCTCCGCGGGTGTCGGTGTAGGTGCACTTGGCCACCCGCTCGCCGAGACCGTCGGGCAGCTGCGGCGCGGGGCGGGACATGGCCGGCGCGAACTGGAACGTGCCGTCCTCGGCGTCGACGACCTTGCACATGGGCGTGGGGACGTCCGTGCCCTTGACGTAGTGGGCACCGGAGTCGACGTTGACGACCGTGACCGTGGGCGGGCTGTTGGGCGGAGGCGCCACGTCGACCCGGAAGGTGGCCGGCACGGTGTTGAAGGACCCCGGGGAGGGGTTCACGACCACGGTCGCGGTGATGGTGGCGCTGCCGGCGCCGACCGGCTTGACGGTGAGGGTCTTCTCCTGGACCGGACCCTTCAGCGGGGTGCACGCGGTGAACTGGACCGAGGTGGGCTCCACCGTGGCCACCGCGGGGTTGCTCGACTGGATCGAGAACGTGACCGGGCCCTTGTTCATGTTGCAGCCCTCGAAGCCGTCGATGTCGCTGTTGCGGGCCTGGACGCGCAGCGTGGTGGTGCCGTCGTTGCCGCCGGAGGCGAGCGGCATGACCTCGGCCTCGGTGTCGATCGCCGTGGCAGCCGTGATGCCGTCGATCGTGTTGTAGATGTCGTCGGCGTACGCCGCGCCTCCGGCCGTGACACCGAGGAGGGAGATGACGGTCACGGCGGCACCGCGGCGGAGCGCGGTGACGAGGCGCGGCCCGGAGGACGCACGACGGGAACCTGCATCGACCTGCGGGGTGATCGGCTGGGGCACGTGTCGCTGCTCCTCGTTCGGGCGCGCACCGGGTGGGTGCTGGGGGTGGGGGGCCGGGGGTGTCACCGGCAGGACCGACTCTTCCGGGAGGGTGTGAACGGGACGTGAAAACGCTCGACCGGGCGTCCGGCGCGCCTGCCCGGGGCCCTGCGCCCGGTCCCACCCGGGGCTGTCGCCGGGGGTGGGGCACAGTGGGCCCATGAGCATCGACGCGTCACGCTGGGACGTCCTGGACTGGCGGCGCCGGGTGCAGGACCTGTACGACGCCGTCCGCGCGGAGGTGGTCCCCGCGCGGGCGCACGCGGTGTGGGTCGCGGGACGCGACGGCCTGCTGGGCACGCACCCCGCGTCACCCGTGCCCGCTGCCGAGCGGCCGTCCTTCGCGGGGGCGCCGGTGGCGCCCTACGACCCGGCGTACCGGTTCGTCGTCCCGGTCGACCTCGACGTGGAGCCCGCGCGCCGGGACGTGGCGACCGGCACGGACGGTGTCGTGCCGATGGAGCGCGTCGGCCGGGTGGACCTGCCCGCGCTGGGCAGCCTGGACGTGTGGTGGGTGGCGGTCTACGGCGGCGGGCTCTTCGTGCCGCTGCGGGACGCCACCAGCGCACGCACCACCTACGGCGGCGGGCGGTACCTGCTCGACAGCGTCAAGGGCGCGGATCTGGGCGGCGGCCTGGACGGGCTGGTGCTCGACCTCAACTTCGCGTACCAGCCGTCGTGCGCGTACGACGACGCGTGGGCGTGCCCGTTGCCGGGTCCGGGCAACACGCTCGCCGCCCCTGTGCCGGTCGGCGAGCGGCACGCCGCGGACGCCCACGGTGGCGTGGGCCTCGCGGACGGCGTGGCCCGTGGCTGAGGGCGGGCCCCGCGTCGTCGTCGTGGGGGGCGGGGTGCTGGGGGTTTCCACCGCGGCCCACCTGGTCGACCGCGGCGCCGACGTCACGCTGGTCACCGACGGGGCGCTGGGCAGCGGCGCCTCGGGCCGGTCGCTGTCCTGGCTCAACTCGTTCGCGCAGCGGTCGGCGGACTACCACCGGCTGCGCCTGGCGGGCCTGGAGCGGTACCGGGCGCTGGCGGTCCGGGCCGGGTCCCCGCCGTGGCTGCGGTTCGACGGCGGGCTGGCGTGGGCCGCGCCGGGCGAGGCGCAGCACCATCGGGAGGCGTTCGAGCACATGCGCGGCGTCGGGTACGCGGCCGAGTGGGTGACCCGCGACGACGTCGCCGCCCGGTTCCCCGGTGTCGACCCGGCCGCTGTCCCGGACGAGGGGGCCGTCGCGACGCCGGACGAGGGCTGGGTCGACCTGCCGTCCGTGATCGACCACCTGGGCGACCGGGTGCGCGCCGGCGGCGGGCAGGTGCTCACCGGTGCCGGTCCGGCCCGGGTGGTGGTGACGGGGGACCGCGCCACGGGCGTCCGGCTGCCGTCCGGGGACGTGCTCGGCGCCGACGTCGTCGTGCTGGCGACCGGTGCCGACGTGCCGGCCACCGTGGCGGGGCTCGGCGTCACGGTCCCGGACGCCACGACGCCGGCGCTGCTGGTGCGGACCCGGCCGGTCGCCGGTGGGCTGCGCGCGGTGCTCAACACCCCACGGGTCGCGGTCCGGCCGGCGCCGGGCGGCGCGCTGGTGGTGGACGCCGGGTGGGCCGAGCGGGAGGTGGTGGCCCGGGACGACGGCGGCTTCGACGTGCGGGACTCCACGGTCGAGGGTCTGCTGCAGGAGGCCGCCGCCGTCCTGTCCGGCCCGGCGCCCGAGCCCGAGTCGTGGGGCGCGGGGCGAAAGCCGATCCCGGGGGACGGCGAGCCCGTGCTCGGTCCGGTGCCGGGCGTGCGCGGTCTGGTCGTCGCGTTCACGCACAGCGGTGCGACGCTCGGGCTGGTCGCCGGGGAGCTGCTCGCGGACGAGGTCGTCGACGCGCAGCCGAGCCCGCTGCTCGCGCGCTTCCGGCCCGACCGGTTCGCCTGAGCACCCGACCGGCCTGCCGATGAGCGGGCGGCCCGACCGGGGTCTGCCCGTCGTGAGGACCTGTCAGCACACCTGTCGGACCACCAGGAGGCAGCCATGGACACGAGCACGACGCGTCGGACCCACATCACGGCGCTGCACGCGGTCCTCGTCCGCGTGACCGACGTGGACCGCGCCCTGGAGTTCTACGTCGGCACCCTCGGCTTCGAGGTCCGCATGGACGTCACCTTCGGCGGCGGCGGCGGCGGCGGCGGTGGCGCGCTGCGCTGGGTGGAGGTGGCACCCGCAGGCGGCGCGACCACGGTGGGCCTCGCCGCACCGGAGGACGGGTCGCCGGCCGGTGTCGACACCGGCATCCGCCTCGCCAGCCTGGACGTGGCGGCCGACCACGCGACGCTGCGCGCGGCGGGCGCGGACGCCGACGACGTCCTGGACATCCCGGGGACGCCGCCGATGTTCGTCGTGCGCGACCCCGACGGCAACCGGATGGTCGTCGTCGGCGGGGTCTGACGCGCGCCACCCCGCGCGCCGGACGCGCGGGCGCGGCGTAACGTCCTCGCCGTGCCAGAGGGACACACCGTCCACCGGATCGCCCTGCAGTTCCGCGCGGACTTCGTCGGCGAGCGGGTCGCCGTGAGCTCGCCGCAGGGCCGGTTCGCCGCGGGCGCGGCGCTGCTCGACGGCGCGGTCATGACGCAGGCGCGGGCCGTCGGCAAGCAGCTGTTCCTCGGCTTCGACCGGGACCGCTGGCTGCGCGTCCACCTCGGCCTGTACGGCGCCTGGGACTTCCACGGGCGCATCTCGCCCATCGCCGGCGGCGACGAGGCCCGCGGCAGCCTCGGGGCGCCTCGGGTGGCGCGGACGTTGCGCATGGGCGAGGGCGAGCGTCCGGTCGACCCTGCCGACGCCGACGCCGACGCCGACTTCCCGCCGGCCCCGGTGGGCCAGGTGCGCGTGCGCCTGCTGACCGAGAAGAGCGCCGCGGACCTGCGGGGCCCGACGGCGTGCGAGGTGCTCGGCGAGGCGGAGGTGGCCTCCGCGATCGCGCGCCTGGGGCCCGACCCGGTGCACGACCCGGGGCCGGTGGCCGAGGACGAGTTCGTCCGGCGGCTGACCGGACGCGCCGTGCCGGTGGGTCAGCTGCTCATGGACCAGGCGGTGGTGGCCGGGATCGGCAACGTCTACCGCGCCGAGATGCTGTTCCGTGCCCGCATCGAGCCGCACACGTCCGGCCGGCGGATCCCCGCGGAGGTCGCCCGTGAGCTGTGGCGCGACTGGGTGGGCCTGCTCGCGGACGGCATCCGCACCGGCGCGATGGTCACCCGCGGGGACGACACCGCGGAGGGCCGGGCGCTCGCGCTGGCCGACGTCGGCGAGCGGCACTGGGTCTACAAGCGCACCGGGGAGCCGTGCCGGGTGTGCGGGACGGCGATCGCGGTGGAGACGATGGCGACCCGCAACCTGTACTGGTGCCCGACCTGCCAGGCCGGTCCCTGACCGGCGTCAGCCCTCGGGCGTCGCCGGCTGGGCGAGCAGCCGCCGGGCTGCGACGCCGATCACGGCGCTGTAGGTGGGGTAGGCGAACTCGACCTTGGCGAGCGTGGCGACGTCGACGCCCGCGGCCATCGCCGTGGTCACCGCCTGGATCACCTCGACCGCGTTCTCGCCGACCGCGTGCGCGCCGAGCAGCAGCTCACGACGGCGGTCCGCGACCAGCTTGAGGAACCCCCGCGGCCGGTCGTCGATGATCGCGCGCTCCATGCTCGCGTACGGCACCGTCGCCACCAGGCAGTCGCGGTCCCGCTCGCGCGCCTGGTCCTCGGTCAGGCCGACGCCGGCGTAGTCCGGGTCGGTGAACCCGCCGGACGGCAGCAGGTGGTGGGACGCGCGCCGGGTCGCGCCGAGCACGGCGTTCCGGGCGGCGGCCTCCGCCTCGGAGTGCGCGGCCTGCACGAGCATCGACTCCCCGTCGGCGTCGCCGGCCACGTAGATGTGCTCGACGTCGGTGCGCAGGTACTCGTCCACCGGGATGCGACCGCGCTCGGCGTGCACACCGGCGGCCTCGAGGCCGAGGCCCTCGATCGACGCGGGCCAGCCCGTCGCCATCACGACGACGTCGAACGTCGCGCGGTGCTGCTCGCCGCCCGCCTGCCAGGTGAGTGCGATCCCGACGTCGGTCCTGGCCAGCGACTCGACAGTCTCCACCCCCGTGACCACGCGGACGCCCTGCTCGGTGAACGCGCGGGTCACCTCGGCCGAGACGTCCGCGTCCGCGGGCGCGAGGATCCGCGGCGCCACCTCGAGCAGGGTCACCTGGCTGCCGAACGCGCTGAAGATCGTGACCAGCTGCGCCCCGGTGTTGCCGGCGCCGATGACGGCGAGGCGGCGCGGGACCTCGTGGAGGTCGAGCACCTGCTCGGGCACCGTGGCCAGCTCCGCCCCCGGGATCGGCAGCCGGCGCGAGTGGCCGCCCACGCACAGGATGATCGACTCGCCGCGCACCCGCCGCCCCGAGCCCTCCAGCTCCAGCTCGTGCGGGCCGACGAACCGGGCGCGGTGGCCGAGCATGAGCTCCACGCCGGCGGCGGCGAGCCGGTCCGGCTCGTCCTTGACGTCGAGCACGCGCTGGACCGTCGACCGCACCCGGGCGACGGTGGTCCGCCAGCTGATCGCCTGCTCGGTGACCGTGATGCCGTAGGTGTCGGCGGTGCGGACCTCACGCATGAGCCGCGCGGTCTTGGCCAGCACCCGCGTCGGCACGCAGCCCGTGTTGACGCACGTGCCACCGGTGCGCGAGCCGCCCTCGACGACGCCCACCCGCGCCCCCAGCTCGGCGGCGCGCAGGGCGGCGGAGGTGCCGGCAGGCCCTGCGCCGATGACCAGGACGTCGAAGGTGTCGTTCACGGCGCCCACTGTGGCGGGCCCGCGGGCTTCGGGCGACCCGACACCGCAGCGGTCCGTGCGCGGTGCACTCGGCGGCTGCCGGACCGGCGCCGGCCTAGACGCCCAGCAGCCGCCGCCACGCGCGGTGCGCCTTGACGGCGACGCCCTCGAACCCGGGGACCTCGCCGAGCGCCTGGCCGACCAGCGCGCACTCGCGGATGAGCGCGACCGGGCCCTCGTCGAAGAACGTCCGGTCGGCGCCGCCGGCGATGTCGGGGGCGTCGGTCTGCACCGCGACCATGAAGGGCCGCCCGGCCGCGCCCAGCGTCGCGACGGCCGGTGCGGCCAGCTCGAGGATCCCGCCCTCGCCGTGCGCCCGCGGGGCCGGGGCGGCCAGCGCGACCCGGTCCGCGAGCGGCACGAGCGCCTCCAGGGCGCCACCCGTCGCGCCGTCACCCGTCGCGAACCACCACGGCACGCTCGCGTCCACCGGCAGGCCGCCGCCCGCACCACGGACGGCCGTCAGCGCGGCGGCCAGTGCGGTCCCCAGGTCCGCCACGGACCGGCCCGGTGCCGGCGCGGCCCAGGGCAGCACCACGACCTGCAGCCGGTCGAACGGCGCGAGGGCGAGCACGGCCTCGGTCCACCGCGGCGTCGCGCCGCTGACGCCGGAGACGGCGGTGACGCGGACGCCCTCGGCGTGCAGCGCGGCCACGGCCTCCGCGGCCCACGCGTCGACCACCCCGCCGGCCGGACCGGACGGCGCCAGCAGGTGCACCTCGCGGAGCTGCCCGGCGCGGGCGAAGGCGGCGAGCCGGTCGGCCGCGGCCGGGGCGTACCCACGGCCGCGCGGGTCGTCGGCGGGGTCCACCGGGTTGTCCCACGCCCACATCGCGGTGATCGCGGAGCCGGTGCGCGTCGCAGTCATGGGGAGATCTTCGCGCGTCGGGCGGGCGCCCACGCACCACCACCGACCACCGGACGACCGGCAGGCGCCCCCGCGGACCGGCGGTCGAGCCCTGGTGGCCGCCCGGGCGCTCCACGACGTCGTCGTGCAGGGTGGGCGCATGGATCTCCGCATCTTCACCGAACCCCAGCAGGGCGCCACCTACGACGACCTCCTCGCCGTCGCGCAGGCCACCGAGCGGCTGGGCTTCGACGCGTTCTTCCGCTCCGACCACTACCTGCGGATGGGGGACGGCGACCCGATGCCCGGGCCGACCGACGCGTGGACGACACTGGCCGGGCTGGCGCGCGAGACGTCCCGCATCCGGCTCGGGACGCTGGTCACGTCGGCGACGTTCCGGCACCCGGGCGTGCTGGCCGTCCAGGTCGCGCAGGTCGACCAGATGTCCGGCGGGCGGGTCGAGCTCGGGCTGGGCGCCGGCTGGTTCGCCGAGGAGCATGCGGCGTACGGCATCCCGTTCCCGCACAAGCGGTTCGGGCTGCTCACCGAGCAGCTCGAGATCGTCACGGGGCTGTGGGGCACGCCGGTCGGGGAGCGCTTCGACCACGCGGGCACGCACTACACGCTGACCGACTCCCCGGCCCTGCCCAAGCCGGTGCAGACCTCGCCGCTGGACCCGTCCCGGGCCGGGGTGCCGGTCATCGTCGGCGGCAACGGCCCCCGCCGGACGCCGGCCCTGGCCGCCCGGTTCGCCACCGAGTACAACGCCGCGTTCCCGGAGAAGCACGACGTCCCCGAGCGGTTCGCCGCCGTGCGCGCCGCCTGCGAGGAGGCGGGCCGCGACCCCGGGAGCCTGACGTACTCGGTCGCGCTCATCGTGTGCGTCGGGGCCGACGAGGCCGAGGTCACCCGCCGCGCGGCCGCGATCGGCCGGGAGCCGGCCGAGCTGCGCGAGCACGGCGTCGCCGGCACGGTCTCCGAGGCGGTCGACACCCTCGGTGCGCTGGCGGAGATGGGTGCGAGCCGCGTCTACCTGCAGGTCATGGACCTGCAGGACCTCGACCACCTGGAGCTGGTCGCCGCGGAGGTCATGCCGCAGGTCGCCTAGGACCCCCGCCCGACCGTCCCGGCGGCGGCACCGGGCACGACGTCCCGGACGACGCTGCGCATGACTCCGCGGACCGCGACCACCGCCAGGGCGACCAGGGCCGCGTTGCGCACGACCAGGACGGCGGTGACCGCGGGGTCCCCGGTCGGCAGGCCGTCCGCGCCGAGCGGGAACACGAGCTGGGTCAGCGCGGCGGTGCCGAGCACCGCCGCGCCGACCCGGGACCACGCCCGGGACGGGGCGACGGTGAGCGCGACCGCGACCGGGGCGGCGAGCCACCCGACGAACTGCGGTGAGCCGACCTTGTTCGCCGCGATGAGCAGCACCGACGCCGCGAGCGAGCCCCACAGCAGCATCGCGACCGGGTCGGTTTGCGGCCGGCGGCGCGCGACCACGAGGAGGGCGCCCAGGGCGCCGAGCGCGAGCGGCAGCGCCACGTCGAGCACCGCGAGCGCGACCCCGGTGCCCGGGCCGGCGACCTCCCAGGTCACGATCTCGGTGTCGAACTCGATGCGCACCCGGTCGTCCACGAGCCCGGCGACGACCCACGGCGTCGCCGCGACGGACTCCAGCTGCAGGCCGCGCTCGGACTGCTCGGTGAGGAAGCCGGTCACCCGTGCGAGGCCGCCGCCTGCGGCGACGAGCCCGACCACGGCCGCGCACACCACCGCCGCCGGCACGACGACGTCGCGCACCGGCCGCCGGGCGGCGGCCGCGAGCGGGACGACCAGCGCGCCGGGTGCCACCTTGATCCACGCGCCGACGGTGAGCAGCGCGGCGGCGACCCGCGGTCGCCGGACCGCGACGGCGAGGGCGACCACCGTGACCGGCGCGACGACGGCGTCGAGCCGGCCCATCGCCACGGGCCCGAGCAGGGGCAGGAACGCCAGCCACCACCACGCGCCGACGGGGACGCCGCGCGGGTCGGGGCCGCCGGTCCCCGTGGCCGTGGGCTGCGGCCGGGCGCCCGCACGTGCGGCCGACGCCCGGAGCAGGACGGCGACGGCGACGGCGTCCAGCACGGTCACCATCACGCACCACCCGGTGGCGTAGCCGCTGGTGCTGCGCACGCCGGTCAGCGCGGGCGCCAGCACCGGGCCGAGCGCCCCGGCGGGGTAGACCCACGGGTCGTCCAGCACCGGCCACCGGCCGCCGTCGAGCGCGAGCGTGGCCCACCAGCGGTACAGGTCGACGTCCCAGAAGCCGCGGGCGGGGATGAGCACGACGCCGAGCAGCGCCAGCCAGCCGTGCACGACCGCGAACGCCGCCCACAGCGCAATCCGGGAGCGGCCCAGCCGGTGGACGGCACCGGGGGGCGTCGAGGTGCGGCGCTCGCGGCCGCCCGCCCGCACGGGGGAGGGCTCGACCGCGGGGGTCACGATGCCTCCTGCGCGTGCGGGTCCGACCGGTCGGGCCGAGCATGGCACAGCACCCGCGGCCCCCCGCGGCGGCCGCCCGCCCGCGTCTCGGCACGGCGGCGCAGCGCCGGACCGGGGGTCGCTACCCTGCGTGGCGGTCCGCCCCCGGGTGGTCCCACCCGGCGTGGCCGACGGCCGCGCGGATCGAGCACGAGGGAGACGCGCGATGAGCGGCATCGGATGGCGCCTGCACGGCGACGGGCGCACGGTCGGCGTCGGCGAGGTCGTGCGGCCCGAGGAGCGGCTGAGCTGGCCGCGGACGACCGGGATCGGCCTGCAGCACGTCGTGGCGATGTTCGGGGCGACGTTCCTGGTCCCCAACATCACCGGCTTCTCGCCCGCGACCACGCTGTTCTTCTCGGCGGTGGGCACCGCGCTGTTCCTGCTGCTCACCCGCAACCGGCTGCCCAGCTACCTGGGCTCCTCGTTCGCGTTCCTCGCCCCCATCGCCGCGGCGAAGGAGTCCGGCGGGCCGGGGGTCGCCCTGGGCGGGGTGCTCCTGGCCGGCGTCCTGCTCGCCGCCGTCGGGCTGCTCGTCCAGGCGGTGGGGTCGCGCTGGATCGACGCGCTCATGCCGCCGGTGGTCACCGGGACGATCGTCGCGCTGATCGGCCTGAACCTGGCGCCCACCGCGCGGGACAGCTTCCAGGAGGCGCCGGTCACGGCGCTGGTCACGCTGCTCGCCATCATCGCCGTCACCGTGCTGTTCCGCGGCATCCTCGGCCGGCTGGCCATCCTGGTCGGCGTGCTGATCGGGTACGTCGTCGCGTGGCTGCGGGACGAGGTGAGCTTTGCGGAGGTCGCGGACGCCTCCTGGTTCGGCCTGCCGCAGTTCACGACCCCCGAGCTCGACCTGTCCGTCCTGGGCCTGTTCGCCCCCGTCGTCTTCGTCCTCGTCGCGGAGAACGTCGGGCACGTGAAGTCCGTCGCGGCGATGACCGGCCGGGACCTGGACCCGCTCCTCGGCCGTGCGCTGCTGGCCGACGGCCTGGCGACCGGCCTCGCCGGTGTCGGCGGCGGGTCGGGCACGACGACGTACGCGGAGAACATCGGAGTGATGGCGGCGACGCGCGTCTACTCGACGGCCGCGTACTGGGTCGCCGCCGCGGCCGCGCTCGTCCTGAGCATGTCGCCGAAGTTCGGCGAGCTCATCGCGACCATCCCCGCCGGTGTCCTGGGCGGGGCCACCACGATGCTCTACGGGATGATCGGCATCCTCGGCGCGCGCATCTGGGTCCAGAACCGCGTCGACTTCTCCGACCCGGTCAACCTCACCACCGCCGCGGTCGCGCTCGTCGTCGGCATCGCCAACTTCACCTGGGCGGCGGGCGACGTGGAGTTCGGCGGGATCGCGCTGGGCACCGCCGCCGCGATCGGGATCTACCACCTCATGCGGGCGCTGGCCCGCTGGCGCGGCACCAGCCAGGAGCCGGCCAGCCCGGCGTCGGTCCCGGGGGGCGCCGAGCTGCACCACTGAGGTGCGGGCGCGGCCGGTCAGCCCGCGGCGGGTGCGGCCGCTGCCGCGACGGCGGCCTGCGCCTGGTCGAGCGGCAGGCACCCCGGCTGGCCCACGAGCGGCGCGTTCGGGTCCAGCGCGACCACGCCCGGGTCCAGCAGGCTGACCCACTCCGAGCCCACGGCCAGGTCGACCGTGGCGTCCTGCCGGTTGTCGAGCACCAGGCTCGCGCCCTGGACGTGCGCGGCGAGCGTGTACGCGGCCGGGACGCCGGCGGCGCCGAAGCTGATCCGGGCGACCCCGAGCACCGGCGACGGGGAGTTCCCGGTCGCCAGGACCCCGAAGCCCCGGGCGGTCAGCGCGGCGGCGGTGTCGCCGGCCAGGCCGGCCCGGTCGGTCGCGTTGAGGACCTGGACCTGGATCTGCCCGTAGGCGACCGGGAGGGTGCCGTCCGGGGGGCACGGCGGCGGGACGACGGAGGCGCCCGGAGTGGGGGCCTTGGTCGTGAAGGGACGGCTGAACGGCCCCTCGATCCCGCCCGTCCACACCGCGACCGCGCCCAGACCGGCGACGGCGAGCGCGGCGATCAGCACGCCGAAGACGACGGCCTGTCGCTCGTGCTTGTGCCGGCGGCGCAGCGCTCGGTCACGGTCGGTGACCCCCGGCGCGCTCACGCGCAGAACCTAGCCGATGCCGGTGCCGTCGCGAGGTCGGTCCGGGGGGCGGGACGACGCGGGCTCACTCGAGGACGAGGACGCGTGCGTGGAGCACGGGTCGCTGCTGCAGGGCCGCCCGCACCGCCCGGTGCAGGCCGTCCTCCAGGTACAGCACGCCGCGGTAGGACACGACGTGCGCGAACAGGTCGCCGTAGAAGGTGGAGTCGTCGGAGAGCAGGCTGCCGAGGTCGAGGGTGCGCTTGGTGGTGACGAGCTCGTCGAGCCGGACCTGGCGGGGCGGCACCTGCGCCCACTGCCGGGTGCTCACCAGGCCGTGGTCGGGGTACGGGCGCCCCTCGCCCACGGCCTTGAAGATCACGGGCGTCAGTCTAGGTCGCGACTCATGTGACACCCCCGGCTGACGCGCACGTCGTGGCCCGATCAGGGGACCGGCGTGGGCATGATGGCGTCATGGTGCCCACCCCGTCCCTCGCCGTCCGTCCGGCGACCGTCGCGGACGCCGAGGCGGTCTCTGACCTGGTGCACTCCGCGTACCGCAGCGAGGAGAGCCGCCGCGGCTGGACCACCGAGGCCGACCTCGTCGGCGGCCGGCGCGCCGACGCCGCGATGATCCGCCACGTCGTCGGCCTGGCGGACGCCGTCGTGCTGCTCGCCGAGGACGACGCCGGCGCGCCGTTCGCCTGCTGCCACCTGGAGCGCCGCGAGGACGCCGCCTACCTCGGGATGTTCGCCGTCCGGCCGACGGCGCAGGGGCGCGGCGTCGGGCGCGGCATGCTCGACGCCGCCGAGGCGTTCGCGCGCGACCGGTGGCGGGCGACGAGCCTGCAGATCACCGTCCTGAACCACCGGCCCGAGCTGCAGGCCTGGTACGAGCGGTGCGGGTTCACGCTCACCGGCGAGCGGTACGACTTCCCCTACGACGACGAGCGGTTCGGCGTCCCGCGCCGGCCGGACCTCGCCCTGCTCGGGATGGTCAGGCCGGTCCGGCCGGCGTCGGCGCGCACCGCCTGACGCCCGGTCAGGCGTCGAGGACGCCGCGGATGATGCTGTCGCCCGAGTGCGCCGGGTCGCCGTCGAGCGGCTCGTCGGAGACGTCGACGACCGGGAACTCGGCCAGGTCGAGACCCGGCGGGACGGTGAAGCGGCCCTCGGACCCGGTGAGGATGCCGACGCTGACCAGACGGGTGACGTCGCGGTCGATCAGCCACACCTCGTGGTAGCCGTCGTCGCCCTCGGTGTCGGTGAGCGTGACCACGAGCGTGCGCTCGCCGTCGCCGGCCTGCTCCACCCGCGCGGACCCGGTCGCGTCCCACCCCGGGAGCGGGTCCAGGGCGGCCTGCGCGACCACGTCGGGCTCTGCCGAGACGTCCCGACCGGCCCACCACGCCCCGCCGGCCGCACCGACGACGACGCCGCAGGCGGCGGCCGCGGCGACCCACGGCGCGGACCGGCGGCGCAGCGGGACCACCGGCGCGAGCCGCGGCGCCGGCGGACCGTCCGGGAGCCCACCCGGCACAGCGTCCGGCAGCCCGCCCGGCCGAGTGTCGGGTACAGCGTCCGGCGTGCCCGGCCGGTCGTCCTCCGCGGTGGCGGTGCGCAGCCCCCGGGCGGCGGGGTCGACCGGCCGCAGCCCCGCGGGGAGCCCGAGCTCGTCGCGGATGCGGTCCCAGACGGCCGGCGCGGCCGGGACGGGGGCGTCGTCACGCGCGGACCGGCCCACGAGGACGACGGCGGCGAGGGAGGCCACCTCGGCCGCGCACTCGGGGCACGCGGCCAGGTGTGCGGCGTCGGCGGCGGTGGGCCGCTCGCCCAGGGCGACGAGGGCGAGGGCGTCCGGGTCAACGTGCGTCACGATCCACCTCCATCCGCGTGCGCAGGCGCTGCAGGCTACGTCTGATGTGGCTCTTGACCGTCCCGAGCGGCAGGCCGAGTCGGGCGGAGATCTGGTCGTGGGTCAGGTCGTCGTAGAACGCCAGCGCCAGGATCGTGCGCTGCGGCTCGCCGAGCCGCGCGAGCTCGTCCGCCACGGCGACGCGCTCGGCGACCGTGGCCGTGTCCGGCTCCGGGTCGCGGCCGGTGGACGTGGCGACCGCGAGGGTGTCCCGCCGGTCCCGCGCCCGCCGGGCGTGGGCGTCGGCGATCGCGTGCCGGGTGATGCCGGTCAGCCACGCCGGCAGCGGCGAGCGACCCGGGTCGAACCCGGACCGGCCGCGCCAGGCGTTGACGAACACCTGCTGGGTGACGTCCTCGGCGTCCGCGACCTCACGCAGGGAGCGCAGCGCGAGCGTGTGCACGTAGGTGGACCAGCGCCGGTACACCTCGGCGAGCGCGGACTCGTCCCCGGCGCGGAAGGCGCGCACCAGGGCGTCGTCGGTCCAGGCGTCGGGGGCGTCGAGCGCGGCGCCCGGCGGCACGGTGGACAGGGCTGGCCTCCTCGACGTCCGCGGTGAGACGGCAGCGACGGCCGCCGGCACGCTCATCATGGCCCACCGACGGGCTCCGCCGTGACGATCACGTTGTCGGTGTAGTGGCCGACGTCGCGCTGGAACACCCCGCCGCAGGTCACCAGGACCAGCCGGGGTGCGCCGTCGCGGACGAACACGTCCGGCCAGGCGATCTGGGTCTTGGCGCGGCGCTCGACGGCCGTCACCGCGAACTGGCGCGCGGTGCCGTCGGCGAGGGCCACGTCGACGAGGTCGCCCACGGCGGCGTCCTGCAGCCGGGCGAACGGGCCGAGCCCGGCCGACGCGGCGGAGTCCACGTGCGCGGCAATGACGGCGGTGCCGGTGCTCGCGCCGGGCGCCGGGCCGAACCGGTACCAGCCGGCCCGCTCGGCGCGGGGCGGGATCTCCATCTGCCCGTCCGGCGCGACACCGACCGGGTCGACCGGGACGGAGATCTCCAGCGCCGGCAGGGCCAACGCCACCGGAGCGAGGGGGTCGACCGCCTGCGCGGCGGCGTCCGGGAGGGCGGCGCTGCGCACCGGGACGGACGGGAGGGCCGCCGTGCCGTCCGCCGTGCCGTCCGGCGTGCCGTCCGGTGCGGGCCCGGGGCCCGGTGCCTCCGTGGACGCCGGGGCCGGGTCCGGCGGCGGAGGGGGCGTGCTGCACGCCGACGCCCCGGTCGCCAGCACCACGAGCACGCCGACGGCGGCGAGCCGGCGCAGCCTCGGCGGCCGGTGGTCGGACGGGCGGTTCACGAGGGCTCCGGAGGGTCGGGTGCGCGGTGCGCGCGGTGCGCGGTGCGGTCGCGGGGGAGAGGACGGGTCGGCGGGATGGCAGCGGGGCGCGGCGCCGGGCGGGGAGGGGCGCCGCGCCCCGTGCCGGCTCAGTCCTGGGTCGCGCGCACCGGCGTCCGGCGGCGCACCAGGGTGCCACCGAGCGCGAGGAGCAGGGTCGCGGCGACCCACCACGGCGCCGAGGAGGAGGACGAGGTGTCCGCCAGCCCGAGCTCACCGGACGGCACCCCGGACGGCGAGGAGTGCAGGCCCTCGATCTGCTGCACGGCGAGCTGCAGGTTCCCGGCCTGCAGGCTGCCCCACGCGTAGACGATGGTGCTGACCCCCTCGCGGACCGCGACGTCCGCCGGGCCGATCACCGGAGCGGTGGTGCCCGTGGCGGCGACCGTGGCGGAGACGGTGCCCGCCGGCAGGTCGAGCGTCCGCTCGGCGGGGTTGGCCAGGTTGGAGATGACGGGCGAGCCGCCCGCGAGCACGTCCACGGCGGGTGCGGCGGCGGTGTGCCGGACCGTCAGGCGGCCCTGACCGGCCGCAGTGGCCGAGGTGTCGTTGGTGAAGAGCGTCGCGGTGGGGGCGCCCGCGGCGTCCAGGTGCGCCACCGCGGTGTAGCTGGTGTCCCCGGCGAGCGACAGGTCCACCGGTCCGATCGCCGGAGCGCTGGCGTCGGCGGCGTCCGCGGCGGTGATGGCCACCGAGTACGTCCCCGGCGCGAGCTCCAGCGGTCCGGCGAGGGTGCCGGGGGTGAAGTCGTCGAGGGTCCGCTCCCCGTTGACCCAGACGTCCACGGTGAGGTCCGGGACGCCGTGGAGCACGGACAGCGTGGCGTCGCCGTCGGCGGCGGACGCGGGCGCGGCTGCGGCGGCGGCGCCGGTGAGGGCGAGAGCCAGACCGGCTGCGAGGGATCGAGTGCGCATGATGCTTCCTCCTGCGGGTGCCCGGCGGACCTGGGCGTCGTGCGGATGTTCCTGACACCCGCACTACGTCCCGCCCGTCCGCGCCGGATGCATGCGGATGCAACGAGTTCCTCGGGCCCGTGACCGCCCGGGGGGCGGGCGATGAGTCGACGACCCGGGTCCGGTCGACACAGGTGCCCCCCGCGCCGCGGCCGGGCACCGTCCCCCGAGGAGGCCGCCATGCTGCAGAAGATCGTCCCGAACCTGTGGTTCGACACCCAGGCCGAGGAGGCGGCGCAGTTCTACATCTCCGTCTTCGGCTCCGGGCGCGTGATCGACGTCGCCCGCTACACCGACGCCGGCCCCGGTCCCGCGGGCTCGGTCATGACCGTGGAGTTCGAGATCGCGGGCCAGCGGTTCGTCGGCATCAACGGCGGGCCGCAGTTCACCTTCTCCGAGGCGGTGTCGTTCCAGATCGACTGCCAGGACCAGGCGGAGGTCGACCACTACTGGGACCGGCTCACCGACGGCGGCGAGGAGTCGATGTGCGGCTGGCTCAAGGACCGCTACGGGGTGTCCTGGCAGGTCGTCCCGGTCGGCATGGCGGAGCTGTTCTCCGGCGCCGAGCCCGGGCGGACGAAGCGGGCCATGGAGGCGATGCTCACCATGCGCAAGCTCGACATCGCCGCCCTGCGCGCCGCGGCCGACGGCGTCGCGGTGAGCTGAGCGCCCACCGAGCCCTCGCGGCGACCGCGGGCGGTGCGCCGGTGCGGGGGGCGCCTTCGCCCGCCGGGCCCGCGCACTAGCCTCCGTGCATGGTCCCCCGACGCGTGTGGCTGTGGCTCGTCGGTGCCGGGCTCGTCCTCGTGGTCGCCTACCGGGTGCTCGCCGGGCTGCGGATCGGCACGTTCGGCGCCCCCACGGACATCGGCGGCGGGTTCGTGCTGCTCGTCGGCTACGCGCTGGTGGCGCTGGGCCTAGTCGGCCTGCTCGCCCGGTGGCTCACCGCCCGCGAGGCCCGTCGCCGCTGACCCCGTGCGCCGCCCGACCGTTCTCAGGAGACCCTGTGCCCCAGCCCCAGCCCCAGCCCCAGCCCCGGACCTACCCCCACGGCGTCACCTGCTGGATCGACACCCAGCAGCCGGACCTCGGTGAGGCTGCCCGCTTCTACACCGGCCTGTTCGGCTGGACGCTGACGGACGCGATGCCGCCGGACGTCGGCGGCTCGTACCTGGTCGCCACGCTCGACGGGCAGGACGTCGCGGCTCTCGCCCCGGCGACGGGCGGCACGGCTTCGTGGAACACCTACGTCGCCGTGGACGACGTCGACGTGACCGCTGCCGCGGTCGACGCTGCCGGAGGCCGGGTCGTCGGTGCGCCGGCGGACGCGGGTCCGGGAGGGCGGGCAGCCGTGTGCCGGGACCCCGGTGGCGCCGAGTTCCGCCTGTGGCAGCCGCGCCGGCGGCCAGGCGCCCAGCTGGTCAACGTCCCGGGTACGTGGAACTTCAGCGACCTCCACACCCACGACGCCGAGGCCGCGCTGGCCTTCTATGCACCGCTGTTCGGATGGGTGGCGGTGACGGTGGAAGGTGCGGGGACGATGCTCCAGGTCCCCGGGTACGGCGACCACCTCGCCGCGACGGTCGACCCCGGCATCCACGAGCGGCAGAGGTCGGCCCCGCCGGGCTTCGCCGACGTCATCGGGGGGCTGGCCGTCCTGGCCGCCGGGGAGCCGGCGCACTGGCACGTCACCTTCAGCGTGGCCGACAGGGACGGCAGTGTGGCGACCGCGGAAAGGCTGGGCGCCACCGTGCTGCGGTCGGGCGAGGACATGTGGACGCGCCACGCCCTGCTGCGCGACCCGCAGGGCGCCGAGCTCACGGTCAGCCAGTTCACACCGCCGGACGGCGCCTGGTAGGGCCAGGGGCGACCGGCCGGCTCAGTGGCCGCGGTCGACCCACTCGGCCAGGTGCGGGGCCTCGTCCCCGACGGTCGTCGGGTCGCCATGACCGGTCAGCACCCGCGTGCCGGCCGGCAGCGTGAGCAGCCGTCGCCTGATGGACTCCACGATCGTCGGGAAGTCGGAGAACGAGCGCCCCGTGGCGCCCGGGCCGCCGCGGAACAGGGTGTCACCGGTCAGGACGACGCCGAGGTCCGGGGCCCAGAGGCAGACCGAGCCGGGGGAGTGGCCCGGGGTGTGCAGGACGTTCAGGGACGTCCCGGCGACCTCGATCACCTGACCGTCGACCAGGTCGGTGGTGGCCACCGACGCCGGGTGGGTGAGCTCCCACAGCGGCCGGTCGTCCGGGTGCAGCAGCACGGGTGCGCCCAGGCGTCCGGCCGCCTCGGGCGCCCGCCGGACGTGGTCGTCGTGCGCGTGGGTGGCCACCACCGCGACCACCCGGCGCCCCCCGACGGCGGCGACGACCGCGTCGACGTCGTGCGCGGGGTCCACGACCACGCACTCGACGTCGTCGCCCACGACCCACACGTTGTTGTCGACGTCAAAGGTCTGGCCGTCGAGGCTGAACGTCCCGGACGTGACCAGGTGGTCGACGCGCGCGGTCACGCGACGGCCCCGGCGGTCGCACCGGCGGAGCCCGCGGCGGACGACCCGGCGGCGCCGTCGAGCACGACGACGGACCGCAGCACCTCACCGCGGGACATCGTGGCGAAGGCCGCCTCGACGTCGGTCAGCGCGACCCGCTCGGAGACGAACGCGTCCAGGGGGAGCCGCCCGTCCCGGAACAGCTCGAGCAGCGCGGGGAAGTCCCGCTCGGGCAGGCAGTCGCCGTACCAGGACGACTTCAGCGCGCCGCCCCGGCCGAACACGTCCAGCAGCGGGATTTGCAGCTCCATGTCCGGCGTCGGCACCCCGACGAGCACGACCGTGCCCGCCAGGTCCCGCCCGTAGAACGCCTGCCGCCAGGTCTCGGGGCGTCCGACGGCGTCGATCACGACGTCCGCGCCGACGCCGTCCGTCCTCTCCTGGATCGCGGCCACGACCTCGTCCTCGCCCATGCCGCGCGAGCAGACCGTGTGCGTGGCGCCGAGCTCGCGGGCCCACGCGAGCTTCTTCTCGTCCAGGTCGATCGCGATGATCCGGCGGGCGCCGGCGAGCACGGCCCCCGCGACGGCGGCGCACCCGACCCCGCCGCAGCCGATGACCGCGACGGTCTGCCCGCGGCGCACGGGCGCGGTGTTGACCGCCGCGCCGATGCCGGCCATGACGCCGCAGCCGAGGAGGCCGGCGACGGCCGGATCCACGTCCGGGTCGACCTTGGTGCACTGCCCGGCGTGCACGAGCGTCTTCTCGGCGAAGGCGCCGATGCCCAGAGCCGCGGACAGCGGTGTGCCGTCGGTCAGGGTCATGGGCTGGGCGGCGTTGAAGGTGGCGAAGCAGTACTGCGGCTCGCCGCGCTTGCACGCCCGGCACTGCCCGCAGACGGCGCGCCAGTTGAGCACCACGGTGTCGCCCACCGCGACGTTCGTCACGCCCTCCCCGACGGCGGAGACGACGCCGGCCGCCTCGTGCCCGAGCAGGAAGGGGTAGTCGTCGGAGATGCCGCCCTCGCGGTAGTGCAGGTCGGTGTGGCAGACGCCGCACGCGCGGACGTCGACGACGGCCTCACCGGGACCCGGGTCCGGCACGACGACGTCGACCAGCTCGACCGGCGCCCCCTTGGTGCGGGCGACGACGCCCTGGACGGTGTACGGCATGGGGGCACCTCTCGGTCGGGACGACGACGGGCGGCCCGGTCGCGAGGACCGGACCGCCCGTCACGCTACCCAGCCGGCCCCCCGGCCACCCCCGGAGGAGCGGTGACCGGGGTCCGGGCCCGGGCCGCTACCGCTCGTAGTTCTCGAGGATGTCCAGGACGGCCTGGGCCCCCTCCTCGGGGCTCGTCTGCCCGAACAGCACGCCGCTGCCGATGCGACCGAACTCGGCGTCGAAGTCCGACGCGAAGTCCGGGGTGACCTGCGGCGGGTCGATGACCTCCTCCTGCATGGTGGCGGCGAACTCCGTCGCCATCACGCCGGTCGGGCTGAGCTGCGGCTGGATCGCCTCCTGGATCTCGGGGTTGGCCGGCACACCGCGCTCCACGCCGAGGACCTTGGCCGCGTCCACGTCGTTGATGAGGAAGTCGACCAGCTGGGCCGCCTCGGCCGGGTGCTCGCTGTCCGCCGAGATCGACCAGTACATCGACGCCTTGTTGACCATGTTCGGCTTGCCGGACTCCACCGCGGGCAGCCGGTGGAGCTTCAGCTCGGTGCCGCTCGCGTCCACGAACGCCTGGATCTGGGTGTGGAACTGGAAGTGGAACGCCGACTTGTTGGTGCCGAACGGCTGCTGCTCGAGGGACTTGATGATGTTCTCGTTCTGCACGGACGGCTGCGGCGTCGCGCCGGTCTCGACCATCTCGAGGGCCTGCTCGAAGAAGGCCGTCAGGGTCTCCTTCGAGACCTGGTCCTGGCCCTCCTTGGGGAAGACCTCCTCGCCGTTCTGACGGGCGAACGCGCCGATCTCCGGGGAGTCGAAGCCCCACCAGTCGAGCCCCGTCACGCCCTGGTCGCCCAGCTGGGCGGTGACCTCCGCCGCGGCGTCGATGAACTCGTCCCAGGTCCAGGTCTTGTCGTCCGGCATCTCCACGCCGGCCTGGGCCAGGAGGTCCTCGTTCACCCCGAGGGAGTAGATGCCGATGCCCACGGGGGCGCCGACGATCGTGCCGTCGACCTCACCGGTGTTGAGCACCTCGGGGGCGATGGTGCTGACGTCCAGGGCGTCGGGCTGGGACTCGAGGTCCAGCAGCTGTCCGCTGGAGCCGTAGGCGTCGATCTGGCTCTCGTCCATCTGCACGACGTCGGGCATGTCGCCCGCCGCGGCACTGGTCGACAGCTTGTCCCAGTAGCCGTCCCAGATGCCCCACTCCGTGGTGACGGTGATGCCGGGGTTCTTCTGCTCGAACTGGTCGATGACCTCCTCGGTGATCTGGGCGCGGGCGTCCGCTCCCCACCACGTGAAGCGCAGGTTCACGTCGCCGCCCGACTCGGCGGCGTCGGAGTCGGCGGCGGGCGTGTCGTCCGGGGTCTCCCCCTGACCGCACGCGGTCAGGACGAGCGAGCAGCTCGCGAAGAGCCCGACGGCCGTCGCGAGCGTGCGGTTGCGGCCGGTGCGGTGCGCGGGCCTGGTCATGGGATGCCTCCTGAGCGTCGATGCGCAGGGGCGTGGAGACCGGACCCCGCCGGGCCGCAGGGGCCGACGCGGTCGGGCCTCGTCGCCCGAGCCTGAGGTGATTCTCGCGACCACCGTACGTCCAGGACCCGGCCACTGCCCAGAAGCACACACGGGCGACCGCGTCGGCCGGCGAGCGCTTGCCGTCAGCCGACCGTGACCTCCTTCCAGAACGCGACGTACCCGCTGAAGTCGGCGCCGACGCGGTCGAACGCCGTGGGGTAGGGGTGCGGGTACGACCACGCGCGGTCCTTCAGGACGTCGTCCCCGGTGCGCACGGACCAGTACTGGCACTCGCCCTTCCACGGGCAGGTGTACGGCGTGGGCGACTCCTCCAGCAGGTCCGTGCGGACGGCGGACGGCGGGAAGTACACGTTGCCCTCGATGTGCAGGACGGCGTCCTCGGACGCCTCCGCGAGGACGGTCCCGTTGAGCGTGGCGGTGGGCATGGCTGGTCTCCGATCGCTGGGTTTGCTCCCGACGCTGGTCCTCCCGACGGTAGGACAGCGCCCGGGCGCGCGGGGCGGGTTCGACGGACCGTCCGCCCCGGCCCGCGCTCGCGGGTCCGGCGTGGACGAGCTGCGGTGGCCGACGGCCCGGACGGTCAGGTGGTGGGGCCGGGGGCGTCGTCGGGTGGGTCGGGCCCGTCCTGCTCGGGCAGGCTCGCGAACCAGTCGGCGTACGGCCCGGTGCGCGCCAGGTGCCGGGTCAGGTCCGGCGCGCCGTCGGACCACCACACCGGCCCGCGCTCGCCGAGCGCGACCTTGGCGGCGTCGACCCGGGCCCGGGCCTCCTTGCGGGCGGCAGCGTCCCCGGCTCGCATCGCGGCGCCCTTCGCGCGGCGCGCCGCCATGAGCTCGCGGGTCAGGCGCGCACGCTCGTCCGCTCCCAGCCCGGGGTCGGACCGTCGCCACAGGCGACCGCGCACGACGAGGTACCGGCCGTCCGGGGTCGTCGGGTGGCTCACGGCCGCAGCCTGCTCCGCGGACCCCGCCCGCCGCCAGTCGACAGCGCTGCCCGGCTGGGCAGGGGCGTGCCGGACGTGCGGCGAGGGCGCCGGACGGACCGGGCGCGGCGCCGCCGGGCCGGGTGCCCGGGCCGGGTGCCCGGGCCCGGGGGGCGTCACCGACCGCTACGGTCGGCCTGCCGCCGCTCGGGGTGACCCGCCGCAGCGGGTGACCTGCCGCAGCGGGTGCCGCGCGGCCCGGACCTCAGGAGCACCCATGCCCACGTTCCGCACCATCCTCGAGCCCACCGGCGGCCGCAACGTCGCGGTCGTCGTCCCCGCCGACGTCGTGGCGGGCTTCGGCCGCGGTGCTCGGGTCCCGGTCGTCGTGACGATCGACGGCGCCCACACCTACCGCACCACCATCGCCTCGATGGGCGGCCGGTACCTGGTGTCCTTCGACGCCGCGACCCGCGCGGCGACCGGCCGGGGCGCCGGCGACGAGGTCGAGGTGACGCTCGACGTGGACGACGCCCCGAAGGTGGTGGAGGTCCCGGCCGACCTCGCCGTCGCGCTCGCGTCCGACCGGGCAGCCGCCGACGCCTGGGCGGCGCTGTCGGTGAGCAGGCAGCGCGCGCACGCGCTGTCCGTCGACGGCGCGAAGACGGACGAGACCCGGGCGCGGCGCGTGGCGAAGGTGCTCGCCGCGCTGCGCGGCGAGGGCTGAGCCGCTCGCCCGGGCACGTCGGCTCGTTGGCTAGAGTCCCCGGCGTGCCGACCCGGTCCCGTTCCGCGGCGGGTGCCGCCCGCGTGCAGAGTCCCGGCGGTGCGGTCGCAGCCGGTGTGGTGACGGCGGTCGTGGGCTTCACCAGCGCCTTCGCCGTCGTGCTCGACGGCCTGCGGGCGGTCGGCGCCTCACCGGCGCAGGCGGCGTCCGGGCTGCTGGCCGTGACCGTCGCGATGGGGGCCGCGACCGTGCTGCTCGCCGTGCGGACCCGGATGCCGGTGACCGTCGCCTGGTCGACCCCGGGTGCGGCGCTGCTCGCCGGGACGGGTGCGGCCGCCGGTGGCTGGGCGCACGCGGTGGGCGGGTTCATGCTCTGCGGCGCCCTGCTCGCGGCCGTCGGCCTGCTCCGGCCGCTCGGCGACCTGGTCCGACGCATCCCCGTGCCGGTGGCGCACGCCATGCTGGCCGGGGTGCTCCTGCCGCTGTGCCTCGAGCCGGTCAGCGCCGTGGTCGCCTCGCCGGCTCTCGTCGGCCCCGTGCTCCTCGTGTGGCTCGTCCTGCTCCGCCTGGCGCCCCGCTGGGCCACTCCCGCTGCCGTGGCCCTCGCGGTCGGGCTGGCCCTGACGAGTCCTGCCGCGAGAGCGCTGGACGGCGCCGCGCTGGTGCCGACCCTGACGTGGACGACGCCGGCCCTGGGGTGGGCGAGCGTGGTGTCCGTCGCCCTGCCGCTGTTCGTGGTGACGATGGCGTCGCAGAACGTCCCGGGCGTGGCCGTCCTCGCCGGCTTCGGGTACCACCCGCCGCTGCGGCCGGTCATGCTCACGACCGGGATCGGCACGGTGCTGGCGGCGCCGTTCGGCGGGCACACCATCAACCTGGCCGCGATCAGCGCGGCGCTCGCCGCGGGGCCCGAGGCGGGCCCGGACACGGCCCGGCGGTGGCACGCGGCCGTCACCGCCGGCGTGACCTACGCGCTCCTGGGCGTGGCCTCGACGGCCGTCGCGGCCGTGGCCCTCGCCGCCCCCGCGGGCCTGATCGCGGCAGCGGCCGGCCTGGCGCTCGTCGCGACCTTCGGGGCGTCGCTGGGCGGGGCGTTCGCCGGCGAGCCCGACCGGGTCCCGGCCGCGGTGACCCTCCTGGTCACGGTCTCCGGGACCGCGCCGTTCGGGGTGTCCCCGGCGTTCTGGGGACTGGTCGCGGGGGTGGTCGCCGCCGGCGTGGTGACGAGGCGCCGCTCGCGCTGACGGTGCCGGGGACGCCCGTGCCCGCCGCCCGCAGGCTGCGGACGACGGGCACGGACGGTCGGGTGCGCGGGTCAGCGGATGTCGACCCGGGTCGCCTCCCGGAACAGCAGGCGGGCGTCGTCCCGGGTGAGCCACCGCTGCTCGACGAGCCGGTCGATGCTGGCGCGCACCGCCCGGATGTAGACGCCCTCGTCGCCGTACAGCGAGGTGAGCCGTGCGGTGTCGAACGGGCGCTCGTACCCGGCGATGAAGCAGAACGACTCGCCGGTCGCGCTGCCGAACCACGTGCTCGTGGGCACCTCCAGGTACGGCGAGCGGAGGCCGCCCTGGACGTTCCCGAACCTGTCCAGCACCGGGGCGCCGTTCTCGACGAGGATCGGCGCGGCGCGCGGGGGCGCGATCCCCTCACGGACCCACAGGTCGAGGTTGCGCAGGGCGGCGTCGAAGAAGATCGCGCTCGGGAACCGGCTGCGCGGTCCCTCGGTGCAGCTCATCGGAGGGACGGGGCGGCCGGCCCGGACGATGTCCTCCGGCTTGGCGGAGTAGTACAGCTCGTCCGGCGTCGCGTGCCCGGCGCCGGCCATCTCGTAGTGGCGGAACAGGTCACCGGGCGCGTCGCTGTCCGGGCGCCGGGACCCGATGCCGATCAGGTAGTCCGACTGCGACATGATCCGGATCACCGGGACGCCGACGTCGGAGAGCTGCCGGCGCGGGTCGGCCGGCGGCGGGGCCGGCTCGCACTGGTTCATCGGGACCGCCCCGACGAACGCGCCCCCGGCGACGGCGACCAGGTAGGCGTCGTAGACCGGCTCGCCGTCGGACTCGACCACGAGGGGGTGCACCGCGTTGATGTAGTTGACCAGGTAGCCGCCGGTCTGGGAGTAGCCGAACCCGTACGCGTGCTCGACCTGGCTCTCCGTGGACCGGTACCGCAGCGGGTTGGACGCGACGTCGCTCCGCAGCCACGTCCCGACCTGGCTGTAGACGTCCCAGATCAGGCCGTTCTCCGTGGTGCGCGAGCTGTCCCCGGCGATGGTCGTCTGGATCGTGGAGCAGTTGGCCGGGTCGTCCAGCGGCAGCGGGTTCGCGAACGACAGTGCTGCGTAGCGTGCCGGGTCGAACCGCTTCAGCGCCTCGACGGCGGTCGGCTTGGCCGTGATGCCGACCCACGCGTCGCCGTTGTCGATGATCTGGCGGTGCGCGAGCGCCCACCCGATGTTGAGGTCCATCAGGTTGGACGGGTTGAGCATCTCCACGACGACGTTGCCGCTGAACCGCTGACCCTTCTCGGGGCGGCGCACCAGGACGCGGGTCGTGTAGGGCGCGTCGGGCGTGCGCACGACCGCGGGTCCGTCGGCCGGCCACGTGTACACGTTCGCGGTCCCGCTGACGAGGAACTCCTCCTCGACGTAGTGCTCGCGGGCCAGGTCCTGGGGGACGAGCTGATGGTCCGCCGCCCCGAAGGGGTGGGACTCCTCGGTCACCACGAGCGGTCCGATGACCTGCGGTACCGGCGTCGGGCCGTCGGCGGCGGTCGCCGGGGTCCCGGTCACCACCGCCCCGACCAGGGCGCAGCACAGCGCCATCGATGCGCCCAGCGCACGTCGCACTCTTGTCACGAGCTCCTCCTCGTCCGACTGCGATCCGGACGCGGCGGCGTTGCCGTACCCGGTGGTCGACCCCCTGCGTCCTCCCGGGCGGCTGTCGCAGAGGCCCGGGAGGGCTCGGACCACCGGTCCGGGCGTCCGGCGTCGTCGCCGTCCGCCCCGCGGGGCCGAGCCCCATGCTTCTCACCGCGAGCACGGGCAGGCAAGCATCGTGCACGGACGTGCACGCGGACCGGCGGCACGGCCGACGGCGGTGCCCGGCGGACGGCGCGGTCAGCGGACGGTGCGGTCAGCGGGCGGCGCTGCTCGCGCGGCCCACGTCCGCGCCCCCCGACGTGGTGCGGTCGTCGCCGTGGCCGCCGTACCAGTCCAGGCACAGCACGGTGGCGTCGTCGCTGAGCGCGTGGCCGACGGCGTCCAGCACGCTGTCGGCGAGCGCGGTCACCAGCTCGCGGGGGTGCAGCGTCTGCGACGTGCGGATGGCGGCGGGCAGGTCGGCGCCCGCCGCGCCGCGCTCGAGCATGCCGTCGGTGACGAGCAGGACCCGGTCGCCCGGCTGGAGCGGGACGACGGCGGACTGGTACACCGAGTCGGGGAACATCCCGAAGGGGAGGTTGGGCGGCAGGTGCAGCGCCTGGACGTTGGCACCGCGGGCCAGGAACGGAGCGACGTGGCCCGCGTTGACCAGGTGCAGCGCACCGGTGCGCAGGTCCAGCCGACCCACCAGACCGGTGACGAAGTCGTCCAGACCGTGCGTCCGGCCGTGCTCGGCGACGGCGACGTTGGCCTCCACGGCCTGCTGGGTCAGCGACAGGCCGCGGCGCCGGGACCCGCGCAGCGCACCCACGCACAGCGTCGCGGTGAGCGCGGCACCGACCCCGTGGCCCATGGCGTCGGTCATGGACAGGTGCAGGGTGTCGCGCGCGACGCTGTAGTCGAAGGTGTCCCCGGCGATGTCCGCGGCCGGCTCGAGCCACCCCGCGAGCGTGAACGACCCCGCCTCGCACGTGCGCGAGCCCGGGAGCAGCCGCTGCTGGATCTCGGCGGACAGGCTGAGCGGTCGGGTGCGGTGGCCCCACTCGAACAGGTCCGTGTGGCGGTGGTTCGCGATGAGGACGAACGCCAGCACGTGCGCCAGGGCGCGGATCTCCTCGGCGTCCGCGGGGTCGGGCTCGCGCGGGAGCCGCAGCTCGAGCACGCCGAGGACCTCCCCGCGCTCGGTGACCGGCGCCAGCACCGTCCAGCCGTCCCGCCCCGCCGCGGCATCCGGGGGCAGGGTCTCGGGCCGCTGACTGCGCACGACCCGCTCCATCGGCCCACCGTCCAGCGGCACCGTGCGGGCGGACTCGCCGCCCGCGGTCCGCTGCCCGGCGGTCGGCGTCCGGGTGCCGTGCCCGGAGCCACCGGGGACCAGAGGGACGTACGCGAGCCGGACGAGCTGCCGGCCCGACATGTCCAGGACGAGCAGGGAGACCGCGGTCGCCTCGAGGCGCCGTCCGACCTCCTGGGTGACCGCACGCACGGCGTCCACGGGGGCCGCCGACTCGGCGGCGTCCAGCAGGCGGCTGAGCGGTTCGGCGTGGAGCACAGGCCGGATCATAGGCGCGCCCCCGGGTGCTGCGCCGGGTCCGGCCGTCAGCCTCCGACGTAGGCGGCGAGGTGCTGCCCGGTGAGCGTCGACCGGCCCGCGACCAGGTCGGCGGGGGTGCCCTCGAAGACGACCCGTCCGCCGTCGTGCCCGGCGCCCGGGCCCAGGTCGATGATCCAGTCCGCGTGCGCCATGACCGCCTGGTGGTGCTCGACGACGATCACGGACTTGCCGGACTCCACCAGCCGGTCGAGCAGGCCCAGCAGCTGCTCGACGTCGGCGAGGTGCAGCCCGGCGGTCGGCTCGTCGAGGACGTAGACCCCGCCCTTCTCGCCCATGTGGGTGGCGAGCTTGAGCCGCTGGCGCTCGCCGCCGGACAGCGTGGTCAGCGGCTGACCCAGGCTCACGTAGCCGAGCCCGACGTCCGCGAGCCGGACCAGGACGGCGTGCGCGGCAGGCGTGCGCGCCTCCCCGGCACCGAAGAACCGCTCGGCCTCGGTCACCGACATCGCGAGGACCTCGCTGATGTCCTTGCCGCCGAGGTGGTACTCGAGCACCGCGGCCTGGAAACGCTTGCCCTCGCACTCCTCGCACCGGGTGGCCACGCCGGCCATCATCGCCAGGTCCGTGTAGATGACGCCGGCACCGTTGCAGGTCGGGCACGCGCCCTCGGAGTTGGCGCTGAACAGCGCCGGCTTGACACCGTTGGCCTTGGCGAACGCCTTGCGGATGGGCTCCAGCAGCCCGGTGTAGGTCGCCGGGTTGCTGCGCCGGGAGCCGCGGATCGCGCCCTGGTCGACGGACACGACTCCGGCGCCGGCCGGGATGGACCCGTGCACGAGCGAGCTCTTGCCGGAGCCGGCGACCCCCGTGACGACCACGAGCACCCCGAGCGGGACGTCGACGTCGACGTCGCGCAGGTTGTGCGCCGTCGCACCGCGGATCGGCAGCGTGCCGGTGGGTGTCCGCACCGTGGGCCTGATCCGCGCCCGGTCGCCCAGGTGGCGGCCGGTGACGGTCCCGCTCGCCCGCAGCTCCTCGACCGTCCCCTCGAAGCAGACGGTCCCGCCGGCGGTCCCGGCGCCGGGACCGAGGTCGACGACGTGGTCGGCGATGGCGATCGTCTCGGGCTTGTGCTCGACGACGAGCACGGTGTTGCCCTTGTCCCGCAGGCGCAGCAGCAGGCCGTTCATCCGCTGGATGTCGTGCGGGTGCAGCCCGACGGTGGGCTCGTCGAAGACGTAGGTGACGTCGGTGAGCGAGGAGCCCAGGTGCCGGATCATCTTGGTGCGCTGCGCCTCCCCACCCGACAGCGTGCCGGACGGCCGGTCGAGCGAGAGGTAGCCGAGGCCGATCTCGACGAAGGAGTCCAGGGTGCCCTGCAGGGTCTGCAGCAGCGGCGCGACGGACGGCTCGTGCAGCGTGCGCACCCACCCGGCCAGGTCGCTGATCTGCATCGCGCACACGTCGGCGATGCTGGCGCCGCCGATCTTCGACGACCGGGCCACCTCGTTCAGCCGGGTGCCGCCGCAGTCGGGGCAGGTGGTGAAGGTGACCGCCCGCTCCACGAACGCACGGATGTGCGGCTGGAGCGCGTCGACGTCCTTGGACAGGATCGACTTCTGCAGCTTGGGGATCAGCCCCTCGTAGGTGAGGTTGATCCCCTCGATCTTCACCTTGGTCGGCTCCTTGTGGAGCAGGTCGTGGAGCTCCTTCTTCGTGAAGCGGTTGATCGGCTTGTCCGGGTCGAAGAAGCCGACGCCGGAGAAGATCCGGCCGTACCAGCCGTCCATGGTGTAGCCGGGGATCGTCAGCGCGCCCCCGTTGAGCGACTTGGTGTCGTCGTAGAGCTGGGTCAGGTCGATGTCGTTCACGGAGCCGCGACCCTCGCACCGCGGGCACATCCCCCCGGTGATGCTGAACTCGCGGCGCTCCTTGACCGTCTGCCCCGCCCGCTCGAGCGTGACCGCGCCGGCGCCGCTGATCGAGGCGACGTTGAACGAGAACGCCTGCGACGAGCCGATGTGCGGCTGCCCGAGGCGGCTGAAGAGGATCCGCAGCATGGCGTTGGCATCGGTGGCGGTGCCCACCGTGGAGCGCGGGTCGGCGCCCATGCGCTGCTGGTCGACGATGATCGCCGTCGTCAGACCGTCCAGGACGTCGACGTCGGGCCGCGCCTGGGTCGGCATGAACCCCTGCACGAAGGCGCTGTAGGTCTCGTTGATCATCCGCTGGGACTCCGCGGCGATCGTGTTGAAGACCAGCGAGCTCTTGCCGGACCCGGAGACGCCGGTGAACACGGTCAGCCGGCGCTTCGGGAGCTCGACGGTGACGTCCCGCAGGTTGTTCTCGCGCGCGCCGTGCACGCGGATCCGGTCGTGGCTGTCCGCGACGTGCACGGTCGTGGGCTGCGTGTCGGTGGTCGTGCCCATGTCCCTCGGGTCTCCCTCGGTGCTGCCGGTGCGGTCCTGCGTGGCCCCGCTCTGGTCTACCCGATCCGGGAGGTCGTTGGGGGCCGGTCGGCCGGATCCGCGCCGCCGGAGAGGCGCGGACCCGGGCCGGACCGTCAGGACGGGACCCGCTGGGCGAAGCGGAGCACGTTGCCGTCCGGGTCGACGACCTCCATGGTCGGCCCGCCCGGGGCGTCCAGGTCGATGCCGGGCCGCAGCGGGACGTCGGTGCGGGCGCGCAGCTCGGCCTGCAGCCCGTGGACGTCGACGACGGGGACCCACACGACCGTGGGCCCGCTGCCGTCCCCGTGGTGCTCGGAGAGGTGGAGCACCAGGGCCGAGCGCGACACCTGCACGTACAGCGGGAGGCCGGGCTCGAACCGGTGCTCCCAGTCGAGCGTGAAGCCCAGGTACGAGACGTAGAACGGCACGGCCACGGCGGCCGACCTGACCCGCAGGACGGGCACGCCCGGTCCGGCGGTGGGGCCGGCGGCGGGAACGTCAGGGGCTGCGGCGTCCGACGCCAGTGCGACGAACGTGTTCCAGTCCCGCACGCCGTGCAGGTGGGCGACCAGCTCCAGCGCCCGGGCGTGGCCGACCGGGACGCCGGTGGCGCCCAGGTCCTGGCGCAGGCGCCGGGCCTGAGCCTTGGCGGTCGTCGTCGACGGGATCATGGGGCGACCTTCCTCGCGCGGCGTCAGTCGGCCGTGGGTGCTCGCGTTGCCGGCGGCGCCGCGCTCGGAGTGCTCGGCCGGTGGTCAGCGACGGTCGTCGGTGCCTTCACCTGATCCCGGAGGACGCGAGCGGCGGGCGGCACCGTGCCCAGGGCCGATGCTAGCGACCACGCCGCCGGCGCAGGGGCCCCGACGGACACCCTCTCGATCGCCGGCGCGACGAGCGTCAGGATGGGCCGATGGAGCAGAGCGTCACGGTCGACGTCGGGGCACCGCCCGAGCGTGTCTGGGAGGTGCTGACCGACGTGGAGCACTGGTCGCAGTGGACGTCCACCGTGACCTCGGTGCGCCTGCTCGACGACGGCCCGCTGCGCGTCGGCAGCCGGGCGCGGATCAGCCAACCGCGTCTCCCCGAGAGCGAGTACGTGGTCACGGAGCTGGACCCCGGGCGCTCGTTCACCTGGGTCGCCACCGCACCCGGGGTCCGCACGACGGCCCGCCACGACGCCCAGGTGCTGCCCGAGGGCGGGACGCGCGTGCGTCTGTCGGTGTCGCAGTCGGGCCGGCTCGGGTCGGTCATGGGGCGGTTCTACCGGGGGCTGACCGACCGCTACCTCGCGGCCGAGGCCGCCGGCCTCCGGGCCCGGTGCGAGGGTGCGAGGTGAGCGGACGGCGCCCGGCTCGCGCACCCGGCCGGCCGGCGCGGATATCGTTCGGCACGCGGAGATCCGTTCGCGCGCGGGCCCGACCGTCCCGCCGGGGTCGGCAGGACCTGCGCACCACGACTCGACCCTGACGTGTGGGTGGAGAACCTCGACGAGAGTGGACGATGGCGAACACCCACGTGCCCCAGCCGCGGGCCAGGCCCGGCGCCGAGGCGCCCGGAGCCCCGGCGACCATGCACATCGGTGTCGTGGCCGAGCGGACCGGCATGTCGTTGCGGACCCTGCGCCACTACGACGAGGTCGGACTGCTGACGCCGTCCGCCCGGACCGAGGGCGGGTTCCGCCTCTACACCACCGCCGACGTCGAGCGGCTGCTGCTCATCCGGAGGATGAAGCCCCTGGGCTTCACCCTGGAGGAGATGGCCGACCTCCTGGACGCCGCCGACGTCCTCCAGACCGACCGCGACCACGACCAGGCGAGGGACCGGCTCGCCGCCTACCTGCGCTCCGCCGAGGAGCGCCGCGACAAGCTTGCCCGCACCCTCGACATGGCGGACGAGTTCATCGCCCTGCTGCGGGCCACCTGACCGGGCTCAGCCCCGAGCCTCCAGCTCGACCCGCGTCGTGCCGTCGCTCTCGGTGCTGACCGAGACGGTGCCGCTGGTCGCGGCGGCCGGGTAGGCGAAGTCCGAGGTGCTGCGGAACTGGTTGATCTCGACGGGCTCGAAGGTCAGGTGGCCGAACGCGGCCTGGGCCGCCGCCATGGCTTGCGCCACGTCCTGACCGGGCACCGACCACGCGACCATCACCGCCGGTGCGTGGGTGTCGACGAGCGTGAGCCGGGCGAACCTGACCTCCCAGGTGTCCGGCTCGGCGCCCTGGGTCAGCCGGGACACCAGGCCGCGAACCCGCTCCTCGGGCAGCGCGGGCCGCCTGCCGTCGCGGCGCGGCAGGTGCTGGACGTGCACCAGGCTGCCGCCCTGCGGTTCGGCCATGACGTCCACGGAGTCGGCCGAGTCGCCGGGCGTGTGCAGCACGACCGACACCGCCCGTCGCCCGTCGTCCTCGCCCTCGACCACGTCCAGCACCGTCGAACCCCGCGGAGGGCCTGCGACCTGCTGGGCGACCAGGTCGTCGACGGCCGCGGGCGTCGTCACCGTCAGGTCGGCCTCGATCCCGTCGAGCTCCTCGCCGCCGTCGGCCGAGAACTGCAGGCCGATGCTCAGCGAGCGCCACGTCCCGTCGGCCGGCAGCGTGAACCCGTCGAGCTGGCCCGCCCACCCGACGAGCTCGGCCGTTCCCCAGGCCGCCGCAGCGGCGCCGGTCGGCAGGAGCGCGTCGCCCTGCGGGGAGGTCGGCTCGGGCGACGCGGGCGGCCCCGGGTCGTCGGCGAAGGTGGGCGCAGGCGGGATGACGATCGGCTCCCGGACGGCGGGGGTGGACCCCGCGCCGGCGACCTGCGGTCGCGCGGGCTCGGCCGTCGCCGGGACGGTCCCGCCCGCCCCGCTGCACGCGGCGAGGAGGACGACGAGCGAGGCCGCGGCGGTCCTCGAGCCGACCCGGGCGACGGTCCGCCATGCCGATGGTGCACCCCGGACCTCCGCGCCGTCGGCGGAGAGCCCGGTCGAGGCCGCGTCGTGCACGCCGGAGCGCGGCTGGTGCGGGTTCACGCCCACGACCGTAGGCGGCGGCCGGTCGGCGCAGGTGTGCGGTGCCGGAGAACCGCCCGATCGGCGCAAGGGCCTCGCGGGCGCCTCGCTACAGGCCCGGGGGCAGGCTCGCGAGGTAGTCCTCGACCCAGATGGTGCCCTGGGGTGTCAGGGTCGAGTAGTCGTCCTCGGTGACCCGGTTGTCGTCGGCCCAGTGCCAGGCGAAGACGTACGCGCCGCCGTGCCCGTCGGCGACGGCGTCCTCCCCGAGGTAGGACAGGTAGTCGCTCATCCAGGAGTCCGTGCCGCCCTGCGGGCCGTTGTGGAACCCGTGCTCGGTACCGACGATCGGGATCTCGTCCATGTTCGCGAACACCGGGTCCGTGGACGACGCGGAGAAGTCCGTGTCGTCGTTGCCGTAGCGGTGGTTCGCCACGACGAGGTTGGACTCGTCGGTCCCCGTCAGGGTGGCGTCGAGCGCGATGAGCTGGCGGATCTCCTTCATGGGCACCTCCCACGACCAGCCGGGGGTGTCGATCTGCAGGACGCCCTCGTAGCCGAGGGTGCCCCGGTAGTGGCGGATGACCGCCTCCGTCGTGTCGCGCCACTCGGCGGTGCTGACGTCGTTGGGTTCGTTGAACGGCTCCCAGATGACGCCGGGGTTGGCTGCGCCGACCTTGTCCATGAGGTCGTCCATGACGACCTGGTGCTCCTCCCAGTCGGCCGGCCAGTCCTCGCCGGCGAACAGGGACTCCCAGTTGCAGAACGACACCGTGAGCCCGCGGGCGTTCGCGTCGGCGGCGAGGGTGGCGAGCTTCGTGGTGTACCCGTCCAGCCCGCCGTGCCGGTCGTGGACGTCCGAGCGGGGCGAGACGGGGATGCGGACCGCGTTCATCCCGAGCGCTTCCATGCGGTCGAAGATCGTCGCCCGCGCCTCGTACTGCTCGTCACCCTCGGCGTCGGCGTAGTCGTCGGAGTACGGCCACACGTACAGGGTGGCGCCCTTCGCGACCCACCTCTCGCCGCCCTTCGTGACGAGGTTGCCGTCGACGACCAGCGGGTCGGCGGTCCGCCACGCGACGAGGGCGTACACGGACCCCGCCAGGAGCAGGAGGAGCGCGAGGATCAGCGCGGTGGTCCGGCCGGGCCTTCGGGACGGCGCGTCGCCGCCCCGCTCGCTCGGGGCAGGAAGGACGGCTTCGTCGGGCATCGAGGTCATCGGTCGAGGTCGCCGGCCGACGGGTCCTCGGCGCAGGCGGTGACGCCGCCGACCACCTGGTGGGGTGCGGCGTCGATCTCGCCTTCGGGCTCGAGGATCATGTGGTGCTCCGTGGTCGTGGGCGGGTCCGGGCGTGCTCCGTGGTCGCGGTGGGGTGCCCGGCCAGGCGTGGGTGTCGCTGTGCCGTCCTGTCCGTGCGGGTGCGGGTGACGCTTCCCCGGCCGATGCCGTGGAGCCGCTCGCTGGACCCGCCACGGCACGACAGGGGCTCGGGCGCTCGCCCCGTGCTCAGGGCACGCCGTCGCGAGCCGCCAACTCTACCTCAACGTCAGTGTTGGTCCCGATGCTGCGGCCGCAGGTGCTCGGCGAGCCGCAGCGCGAGGGCGACGACCGTGAGGGTGGGGTTGGCGGAGCCGACGGTGGGGAACACCGAGGCCCCCGCGACGTAGAGGTTCGCCATGCCGTGCACCCGGCAGTCGACGTCCACGACGCCGTCACGGGCGGAGGCCGCCATGCGCGTCGTCCCCATCTGGTGCGCGCCGCCGTAGATCCGCGGAGGCAGCGAGCCCTCCAGCAGAGAGTCCACCCGTGCGCCGAGGGTTGCGCCGAGGTAGGGCGTGATGAGCTGCTGGGAGCGGACGAGCGACTGCCAGTCCGGGTCGGTGAGCTGCCAGTCGAGCTCGGCCGTCGGGACGCCGAAGCTGTCGCGCTGGTCGGTCAGCCGGACCTGGCTCCGCCAGTGGGGGACCTGCTCGGACATCGCCCACACGTTCATCGCGCGGGGGACGGTGCGGCGTCGCGGCGCCGCACGCCCGGGGTCGGGGGCGAGCGCTTGCTGGCCGGCCCGGCGGATCGCACCGGGCAGCGCCGCGGCGACGTGCGCGATTTGCGCACGGGACAGCGACGGCGCGCGCCGGGACGCGAGGGACCCGCGCACGCTGCGCAGCGCACCCATCGTGTCCAGGTCCAGCCCCCCGTCGCCGGTGGTCACGACCGGACTGGTGACCGGGCGCCGTCGCAGGTAGAAGGCGGTGCTCAGCAGCCCCTCGCGCTCCACCACCTGCGGTGGCAGGGCGCGCATGCGCATCACCGGGACGCCGTCGCGCAGGTGGACGTCCCACAGGGCGCGGTCACGGACGAGGCGCTGGTCGCGTGGACGCAGCAGGGCGGACTCGACGTGCGGGTGCTCCATGAACCAGCGACCCACGTGGCCGGAGGCGTTCCCGATCCCCGCCGTGTGCCGCGAGCGTGCGGAGAGCAGCAGCCGGGCGTTCTCCACGGCGCCGCCCGCCAGGACGAACTCGGCCGCCTCGACGGTGAAGGTCCCGCCCAGCGTCGCGCACGTCAGGGAGGACACCGTGCCCAGGTCACGGTCCGTGCGGATGTCGGTGACGACCGAGCCGGTCACGACACGTCCGGTGGACGAGGCCTCCAGTGCGCGCGGGAGCCGCTCGGTGAACACCGCAGCCGGCCCCATGCCGAACAGGCGCTCCTCACCGGCGCTCGCACCGGGTGCGGCACCGGGTGCGCCGGCCGGCGTGCCGTCCGCCTCGCCCGACGTGGAGAGCCCGGTCGCGCCGTCACGCACCGGGGGGAGGTCGAACAGAGCCCACGCCGCCTCGTACCAGGCGTCGAGGTCGGGTCGGGTCAGCGGCCAGGCGGTCTCGCGGACGCCCGGTCGCGGGAGGAAGTCCTGGGCGTCCATCTCGCGCAGGCGCAGGTGCAGGCCCTCGACCGGCGTCGGCAGGTTCCACAGCAGGGCCCCGCCGCCGACGCCGCGGCCGCGCTGGTTCGGCAGGTCGTAGCGCATCCCGACGTTGCGCACCGTCTCGAGCCGCTCACGCGGGATCGCGGGGTCCGCGGCCTCCAGGACGACGACGTCGACGCCGCGGCCTGCGAGCCGGGTGGCCAGGGCCAGTCCGGCAGGGCCGGCGCCCACGACGCACACCCGCGCGCGCAGCACCTGCCCGACGAGCTCGTGACCGGCTTGGGCATGCACGTTCGTCGACCTCCTCCTCGATCGCCGGGCGAAGGCTCCGGCCGGCCCGTCGTGGACGGGCCCACGGCGGTGCGGTCGCGGCGTGCCCGCGACCCAGCACCCCTGGGTAGCAGCACAGGTCCGGACGACCAAATCCCACTCGGCCGATCAGGGGACGCCCCGCGGTGCGGATCACCCGGCGGCCCGGTGCGGACCGCTCTCAGGACCGCAGGGCAGAGGTCCCGCTGGTCACCTCGACCGGGGTCGCCGCCGCGGGTGCCGAGCCCGGCTGCTCCTGCGCTCGCGGCAGTCGGAGCCACGTGACGACGGAGAGCATGAGCAGAGCCCCCAGCATCTCCAGGCCCTCCTCCAGCGCGACGACGCCGGCGTACCGCATCGTCCCCTCGAGGCCCTGCGTGAACATCCACGACCCGACCATCTCCATGCCGACGGCGCCGCCGAGGTAGAGCACCCCGGCGAGGACCACGAGGCGGCCGGCGACCCGCGGCAGCCCGCGGACCCATCGCAGGCACAGCGCAGCGACGACGGCGGCCAGGGGGACGAAGAGCACCACCCAGGAGAAGAAGAGCGCGCCGCCGAGGTCGAGCGCCGTGCGCAGCGGGTAGATGGTCTGCTCGTGCAGCGCCGTGGCCTCGTCCACGCTGAGGTAGACGAACAACCCGGCGAGCAGCCGCTCCTGCCGGGCCCAGCGGCGCCGGTGCGTCGTCCTGTCGACGTCCGCGAGGAGCCACAGCGCCTGCGCGACCAGCACCAGCAGCACGCTGGAGGTCCAGGCCGGCAGACCCATCTCCTTGTTGAGGGCGAGGAACTGGATCGCGGGGTCGCGGCCCGGGAAGTCGCCCATGGTGGCCTGCAGGGCGTTGACCGCGAGGTGTGCCACGAGGAGCGCGGCGATCAGGGCGAGGCAGAGCGGCGTCCACCGGCCGGGGAGAACCGCGGGGGCCCACCAGGCGACCGGGGCCTCGGAGAGGGGCGTCGCCGGAGGGCTGGGTCGGCGGTCGCGCCGCCGGACCGGCTCCGCACCGCGGGCCTCGGTCACGAGGCGCTCCGGATCGGTGCGGGGCGGTCGTCGCTGCGCGCACCCACCGACCGGACATCGGCGCACAGCACCGGGCTCACGGCCACCAGGTCTCCTCACAGCAGAACTCTCGACGTGGCCCGTGCCCCGCGGGGCGGGATCGTATCCCGGCGCTGCGAGGGGGAGGAAGCGCGGACCACGACGGCGACCACGAACGGCCTAGGCCCCGGGCCACCACGGAGCCCGGGCCACCACGGACGAACGAAGGGCCCGTGACCTGCAGGTCTGCAGGTCACGGGCCCTTCGACCGGCGGAGGATGGGGGATTCGAACCCCCGAGGGCTCTCACCCAACACGCTTTCCAAGCGTGCGCCATAGGCCACTAGGCGAATCCTCCCGGCCGGACGAGGATACCGGAGCCCAGCCGTGCTGCCGAACACGACGCCGGCCCGCGTCCGTCGCGACCGGTCACAGGCACCCGCCCGCGACGTCGTCGGAGCTGGCCGTCGGGTACGCCGCCTCGGTGCCCGCGGCATGCACCCGCATGAGGACCACGGACTCGGGCGTCCCCTCGGGCTGCAGGCCGCCCTCGGCGCCCTGCGTCTCCAGGACGAGCGTGCCGGACGGTCCGGTCAGCCACCACACCCGCGACTGCGGACCCTCGAGCGGGCCCTCCAGGGCGGGGTAGGCGGCCCGGAGCTCGTCGACCGTCGTCCCGACGCCGACGCCCTCGGCCGTGCGGACGGTGGCGCTCAGGACGTCGATGCGGGACACCTGCCGGTCGTCGGCCGCGACGTGGAAGAGCGGTCGCGGCTCGCCGTCGCGCACCTCGGGCGCGTAGCCGGCCGGCACCCACCGTCCCGGCGACCCGCCGGAGTCCGCGCACAGGTCGGGGTCCCACTCGATCATCGCCGCGCCGGGGTTCGTCGCGGGCGGTCGGCCGACGGCCAGCGGTCCCAGGCCGGCCGGGGAGAGCACCAGGTCCTCGGCCGCGGGGTGCGGATCGGTGGACGGCGGCGCCGTGGCCGGTGCGCCACCCGTGACGACGAGGCCCAGCGGACCGCCCGCGACCTCGAGCGCGTCGCCGTCGGCCAGGGTGAGCGCCACGGACAGGTAGACGTCGTAGGCACCCGGCGCGAGCGCCGCGGCTGCGGCGCCGTCGGTCGAGCAGGTGATGGGGACCCCCGCGAGGGGCTGGGACACCCGGGCGCCGGCGGGCAGGCGGACGTCGGGCGCCGGACCGCCGGGCGGTGCCCAGGTGCCCACCACGGTCCCGTCCTGCGCGAACCACACCCGCACCCCGGACGGGTTCGTCGCGTCGAGGTCGCGCTCGCCGCCGTTGACCAGCACGGTGTCGAGCGTGAGCCGCTCGCCGGCGACGACGGTGGTGTGGTCCGCCGCAGGTTCCAGGTGCAGGTCGGCGTCACCGGGCGGGTCCTCGAACGCCGGGACGGGGAGCCCGCACCCCAGGTCGCCGGTCGGGGTGACGACGCGCCACGGGGCGTCGTCGGGCACGGGGGTGGCCAGGCTGGTCGCGGGCGGCGCCGGCGCCGGCTGCACCGTCCGGTCCTCCACCAGCTGGAGCGTCCCGACGGCGACGGCACCGGCGGCAGCGAGCCCCACGACGCTCCCGCCGGCGGTCCGGGCTGCCCGCCGGCGGCGGATCCGGCGCATCACGGGTGCCGGCTCGAGGTCGGGGAGCGTCGAGGCGCTCGCGCGGGCGGCGTCGTGCAGGGCGGTGCCCAGGTCGAGGTCCATGTCATCGCTCCCGCACGAGAAGGGTCTGGGTGGGTGCGGGCCGGATCGGGCCGAGCACGCCCTCGAGGCTGTGCACCCCCATGCTCAGGTACCGCTTGACGGCGCCCTCGCTGACGGCGAGCCGGCGCGCGATCTCGGTGACGGTGAGGTCCTCGTAGAACCGCAGGACCACGCAGGCCCGCTGCTGCGGCGGCAGCCGGCGCAGTGCCGCGACGACGTCGACCCGGTCCCCGGTGGAGGACTCCGGGCCGGCTGTCTGGGACGGCTCGGCCGTCAGGTGGAGGCGCGCCGCCCACCGCCCGCGTCGTCGCCAGCCGTCGAGGTAGACGGTGAGGATGGTGCGGCGCACGTACGCCTCGGCGGAGTCGAGCTCCAGGCCGGCGCGCCGCCGGGAGAAGGTCTTGACCAGCGCGTCCTGGACGAGGTCCTCCGCGTCGTCGAGGTTGCCGCACAGCAGGTACGCGTAGCCCCGCAGGGCACGCCCGCGGGTCGCGATCAGCGACTCGACCACGTCGTCCTGGGTGGACACCCGTCACCCCTCGCCGGCCGGGCGCGGCCCGGTGGGCCGCTGCTACCGATCATGACGCCCGGCGGCCCTGGAACGTTGTCCGCGTGCGGGCGGTGGGGCCGGTGGGCACCCGGACGGCGGCTGGAGATCACCCCCTCGGGCTGGGTTAGGATTCCGGCAGACCCCTCGTGCGGCGTCATCTCGCTGAACCCCCCCAGGGCCGGAAGGCAGCAAGGGCAGGCGGGCTCTGGCGGGTGTGCGGGGGGTCCTCCTCGTCCGTGGGGCCGGAGGGACGACGCCGTCCGGCCTTCCGCCGCCTGCCGACGGGCGCGCGTCGCCGTCGTCCCCTCGAACCCGACCTGCTGCGTCTCAGCAGGTGTGGTGCCCGCGCGCGCGACGGGCACCGGTGCGACCGTGGCGGGGTCCTGGACCGGGCCGGGTCCGGAGACCGGTCGATCGGTGGACCGGGCCGGTGCTGCCGGGCTGCGTCGGGCGGGTGACGCGCGTCTCGTCACGGTCGGTATCGGTCACCGTCGGTGTCGTGTTGTCGAGGTGGTGCTGGAACAGGGCGTGCCCACGGCCTACATCGCTGGGATCGGCGAGGGAATGGTTGTGGTGGAAGTGAGCAGTGCGGGATCTGTGGTCTCGTCGGACGTCGGTACGTCGACGTTGACGACGCGTCTGGTCCTCCAGCTGGTGGCCGACCGCCTCGGGGAGGACGGTGTGGCCGCCGTCCTGCGGCGTGCGGACGTGCAGGGGCAGCGCGACACGCTGCGCAGTGCCACGGGGCGGGTGGACCACCCGACGAAGCTGCGCCTCTTCGCGGCGGCCGCCGACGTCCTGGGCGACGATCGTTTCGGTCTGGAGCTGGGCGCTGCGGCGCTGCGTGATCCGGCGTTCGCGACGGTCCGCGCCCTGGTGCGGTCGGCCGGGTCGCCGCAGCGGGCGCTGCGCCTCGTCTCCCGTGCGTCGGCGCGACTCGACAGCGCCGCGGTGCTCCGCTGCCAGGACGCCGCCCCCGGGGCGGCGAGCGTGGTGTCGCGCGTCTCCCCGCCGGACCACGCCGACCGTGTGGACTGCGACTACACCATCGGGTTGCTGCGTCAGGTCCCGGTCCTGTTCGGGGAGGCCGCGGCAGAGGTCCGGCACACCGAGTGCCAGGTCGACTCCGCGCCGGAGTGCGTGTACGAGCTCAGATGGAAGCGCCCGTGGCGGACCAGGTGGTCGCGGACGCAGGCGCCGACGGGCGGTGAGGTGGCCGCCGGGCCGATCGCACCGTTCGAGCACCGGCTCGCCGGTCTGCAGTCCGCGGCTGCCGATCTGGTCGGCGGTGGGTCGTTGGAGGACGTGCTCGAGCGGATCGCGGCGCGCGCCGGCTCGGCCGTCCACGCGCCCGGACACGTCCTGGCGGTGACACTGCCGTCCGGCCGCCGGCATCGTCGTCACGTGGGTGCGGGCACTGGCCTGACCGGTGCGGTCGACGAGCTGCACGCCGCTGGACCGGGGTCGCACGTCGTGGCCGGCCATCCTGTGCTGACGGTCGCGGTGGAGTCGGCGGCCCAGCACCACGGATACCTGTCCGCGGTGGCGCTGCCCGGCCAGGACTTCCTCCCCGAGGACCTCGGCACCCTGGCGGCCTTCGCCCAGCACGCTGCCGCCGGTGTGGAGATGGCGGGGCACCTGGAGCGGGCCCGGGAGGAGTCACGGACGGCACGCCTCCTGCTCGCGGTCGCGAGCTCCCTGTCGCGGCACCGCACCGTGGCGTCGGTGGCGGACGCCGTCGCGGCGGCCGTGCCGCCGCTGACCGGGGCCGACCGTTCCGCCTTCGCGCTGCTGGACCCCGACACCCACCGGGCGACCATCGCCGGGATGTGGGGTTGGCCGGACCGGCTGACCGACGAGGTCGCGCGCTACACCACCGATCCCCAGGAGAGCCCCGAGCTGTGCGCGCTGCTGCGCAGCCCGGCACCGGTCCGGCTCGACGCGACCGGCTCGACGTGGGCACGGGAGATGCTCGCCGCCTTCGACGTCGAGGTCATGGCGGCGGTGCCGGTGGTCCTGGAGGGCGAGGTGCTGGGCCTCGTGCTGGCGCACTGGGTGACCGGCGCGCCGGCGGTCCTCGACGACGTGCTGACCGAGCGGCTGACCGGCGTGGCCGGTCTGGCGGCGGTCGCCCTGGACAACACCCGCCTGCTCGAGCGAGTACGCCGCCAGGCCACGCTCGACGCCCTGACCGGCGTGCCGAACCGCGTGGTGCTGGAGGACCGCCTCGACGCCGCCCTGGAGGCCGCCCGGCGGGACCGGAGCCGGGTGGGTGTGCTGTTCTGCGACGTCGACCGGTTCAAGCGCGTGAACGACTCCCGGGGCCACGAGGCCGGCGACCAGCTGCTGCAGCACGTGGCGCAGGCGCTGGTCGCGTCCGTCGCGGCGCCGGGGACCGTCGCCCGCTACTCCGGCGACGAGTTCGTCGTGCTGCTGCCCGACGTGGCGTCGGACAGCGAGCTGCGCGACGTCGCCGGCATCATCCGTGCCCGGCTCGCGGCCCCGATGACCGCCGCGGGCGAGGAGGTGTACATCAGCATGGCCATCGGCTCCGCCCTCAGCGACGGATGGGCCGCCCATGACGGTGATCGCCGGCCGAAGGACGCCGGCTCCCTGGTCGCGCGCGCCCGCCAGGACATGTACCGCCTCAAGGCGCGTACCCGCGGCCTGCCGGCGCCGGTGGTCGACGGGATGGACCGGCTGCGCCTGGAGACCGACCTGCACGACGCAGCCAGCCGCAACGAGCTCGTGGTGCACTACCAACCCCAGGTCGACGCCGGAACCGGTCGGACGGTGGCCGTCGAGGCGCTGGTGCGGTGGCAACACCCCACGCTGGGCATGGTCCCTCCCGGGGTCTTCATCCCGATCGCCGAGGACAGCGGCGCCATCGGCGAGATCGGCGCGCACGTCCTCGCCGTGGCCTGCAGCACCGTCGCCGGCTGGCACGTCGGCGGCACGCCGCTGGAGCTCGCGGTCAACGTCTCCGCGTCGCAGCTGCACACAGCCGGCTTCAGCGACTTCGTCCGACTGGTGCTCAAGCAGACCGGCCTCGCCGCGCACCGCCTGGTGCTCGAGGTCACCGAGAGCCAGGTCGTCGCTGACACCGATGCGCTCGGCGAGCTCACCGCACTGCGTGCGCTCGGCGTGGGGATCTCGGTCGACGACTTCGGCACCGGCTACTCCTCGCTGAGCCAGCTGCGCCGCCTGCCCGCCACCGAGGTCAAGATCGACCAGTCCTTCACCGCCGAGCTGCCCGGCTCGGCCTCGTTCGTCGCCGGCATCGTCGCCCTGGCCCACAGCCTGGACCTGCGCGTGGTCGCCGAGGGCGTGGAGCAGCCCGAGCAGCTCCGGGCGCTGATCGACGCGGGGTGCGACCGCGCGCAGGGCTACCTCCTGGGCCGTCCCGCTCCCGCCGCGGACGTGCGATCCCGGACGGACGCCGCCGAGACGGAGGGACCTACTCATGGATGACGGCAGCACCGCCCGCCCGGCGCGCGACGTGCTCCCGTTCGCCGACTTCGCGGCGGCTGCGCGGGAGGTCACCCGCGAGCTGCGCGCCCGGCTCGGGATGCGCGCCTGGATGGTCACCCGCGCGGCCGGTGAGCACCAGGTCGTCCTGCAGGTCGACGACGCACCGGACGGGTACGGCATCGACGCCGGGGCGGTGCTCAGCTGGGACGGGTCGCTGTGCGCCGAGATGGTCGCCGGGCACGGCCCGCACGTCGCTCCCCGCGTCGCCGACGTGCCGGCGTTCGCCCACGCACCCAACCGGCGGCACGCACCCGTCGAGGCGTACATCGGTGTGCCGCTGGTGCAGTCCGACGGGCGGGTCTTCGGGACCCTGTGCGCGTTCGACCCCGAACCCCAGGCGCAGTCGCTGCACGACGCCGAGGGCCTGGTCGTCGTCCAGGCGCGTCTGCTGTCGACGGTGCTCGAGCTCGAGCTCGCCAACCAGGAGCTGCACCGACGCGCGGAGCGTGCCGAGGCGGACGCCACCATGGACGCGTTGACCCAGACCGGGAACCGCCGCGGGTGGGATCACACGCTCGCCGCTGAGGAGGCCCGCTGCCGCCGCTACGGCCACCCCGCGTGCGTCCTGGTCATCGACGTCAACGGCCTCAAGGAGGTCAACGACTCCCGCGGGCACACCGCTGGAGACCGGCTCCTGGCCGCCTGCGCGGCGGCGCTCACCGACAACGTGCGGACCTCGGACTACGTCGCCCGCCTCGGCGGTGACGAGTTCGCGGTCCTGACCGTCGAGACCGACCGACACGCCGGCACGGTCGAGCGGGAGCGCCTGCACGCAGCGCTGCGCGCGGCCGGGGTCGACGCGGCGGTCGGCCTGGGGGTCCGCCACCCGGAGTCCTCGCTCCAGACGGCGTGGCGGCAGGCCGACGAGGCGATGTACCGCGACAAGCGCCAGGCACGCGGGAGCGCCGCCCACCACGGGCGGTGACAGGTGAGGGGGCCGCACGCCCCGGGGGGCGGGACTCGACGAGTCCCGCCCCCCGGGGCAGGTCCGTCAGACCTTCTTGATGAAGCTCGACATCGTCTCGCTGCTGACGATCATGTTGCGGTTGAGCGCGAGCAGGTCGTCACCAGGCGTCGTCTTGCCGGCCGCCACCGTGAACGCCAGCTGGATGCCGGCGTCCCGCAACGCCCGCTGGGCGTCGGCGTCGTAGCGTCCGTACGGGTAGGCCAGGTACTCGGTCCGGGAGCCCTTGATCCCCGCCAGGACGGTGTCGGCGGCGGTGACCGAGGCGTACGCACCCTCGTAGCTCAGGGTCGACAGGTCGTTGTGGTCCTTGGTGTGGTTCTCCACCTCCACCGTGGCGGGCAGCCCGGCGAGCTGCGCCGCGGTGAGGTGACCTGGCGTGCCCACCCAGTCGGACACCGCGAACTGGACGGCCTTGAAGCCGTACCGCTCCAGCACCGGCACCACGTGGACGAGGAAGTCGCTCGTGCCGTCGTCGAAGGTCAGCAGGACGGGCTTGCTCGGCGCCGGAGCCTGGAAGGTCATGATGCTGCGGTACTCGTCGGCCGTCAGGGTCGTGTAGCCGTTGGACGCCAGGTAGGCCATCTGCTCGGTGAACTTCGCCGTGCTCAGCTGGTACCGGCCGGACGGGTTGTCGCTGACGACGTGGTAGGCGAGGACCGGGATGCTCACGGACGACGACGACGGGGGCGCCGGCGCGGCGGCGGACACGGGTCCGGTGGTGGCGAGCACCATCGACACGGCCACCAGCAGGACTGATGCGAACCTCTTCATGCGGACTCCTTCGTCGGCACAGGTGTGGACGACCGGCGCCTCGCTGCGCCGTCGTCAATTCCGGTTATTGGATGAACTAACCGCGTGCGGACACTAACGGACGCCTTCGCGCCCGGCGACCGGCACCTTTCGCCGTATGCCCGTAGGCGAGACGTCTCCCGCGGGACGCGACGGGCGACGGCGAGCCGGGCGCTGCCCCTGTCGTGCCGCCCGGGCGAGCGGGCGACCGGGTGGACGGGCAGCATGGGCGCATGACGTCCCAGGCGGAGACCGAGCCCGACCCGAACGACCCTGCGCTGGCAGTGCACTGCCCTCGGTGTGCTGCCGTCCCGGGGGCGCTGTGCCGCACCGCGGAGCGGGTGCCACGCCGACCGCACCGACGGCGACGCGCCGCCTACGCTCGTACCTCGGCTCTGCCCAGCCAGTGAGCGTCGCCTGAGCGTCCGCGGCAGCAGCGTGCTCAGGCCGCCGGGCGGGGTCGGCGGGTGAGCACCTGGGCAAGGGTGGTCCCGCGGGACCTGCGCCCCGTCGCCAGCAGGCGCAGCACCGGGACGGCGTTGATGGCTTCGTAGGCGAGCACGCAGGCGGGGACGAGCAGGGCCACGGCCAGCGCCCATCCGGCGACGGCGTCGATCCCCGTCGGCAGGAGCCAGACGGCGCACGCGACCACCAGGACGTAGTGCACCAGGTAGATCGGCAGTGAGGCGTCCACGACCCAGTCGACGAGGCGGCTCCTGCGGTCGGCGACCCGAGCGGCACCACCGAGGATCAGCAGCGCCACCGCGAGACCCCCGGTGGTGTCGGCGGCGGCGACGAGCGCGGCACCGGCGGGGGACTGCCATGTCTGCATCGACTCGGCGACGTGGACGACCAGGCACACGCCCCCCACGAGAGCCAGCACCGGCCACCCGGCACTCGCGCGACGCAGGTCCTGCGGGCGCAGCGCCAGTGCGGCGCCGATCACGAAGGCCGGCACGTACAGGACCACCTCGCTGGTCACCACGCCGCCCAGCAGGCCGCCGATCCCGCTCGCCCGCCAGATCGCCAGCCCGAGCACCACGACGACGCCGGCGGCACCGAGGACCGCGACGGTCCGGCCCACCGTCGCCTGCGCCCACGTCAGCCCTGCGGCTGCCACGCGGGCTGCCGGTGCGCGCCAGGGGGACGAGAGCAGCACGGCGGCGCCGGCGCAGTACAGGAGCAGGACGATGAGGAACCACAGGTGGTAGATGCCCGTCCAGCTGCCGACGCCGGTGGTCCAGCGGTCCACCGCGGTGCCCCAGTCGCCCGACCGGTGGCGGGCGACGAGCAGCGCCTGCAGCGGGTTGAGCAGCAGCAGCCCGAACAGCAGCGGGACGCCCAGGCGCCGTGCCCTCCCGCGGAACCACGTGCCGGGGTCGCGCCGCCGCAGGACCAGCACGGCGAAGAACCCGGCGACGACGAAGAAGGCGGGCATGCGCCACAGGTGCACGAGACCCCACAGGACCATCAGGACGGGGGACTGCTCACCGGGCGCGACCCAGGTGTCGCCGGAGAACACCACGGCCGCGTGGTACGGCACGCCGATGACCATGAGCGTGCCGCGCAGGCCGTCGAGAGAGTGCAGCCGCGTCGACGACGTCGTGACGGGAGCCGACGGGCGCGTGGTCGTCGGGTCGTCTGATCGCATCGGGCGACCCTAGCCTCACGCGAGGGAAGGGTTGGCGGACCGGCTCCCGTGGCACCCGTTCGGGTGCCGGAGCGCGACCGTGACGGACCACGGGGGCGGGCAGGATGACCTCCATGACCGGTGCGCAGGCCACACCCGACCGCGCGTCCGCCGCTGCCGCCACCCCGGCGGCGGCGCGGGAGGCGGTGCTGCTCGTCAACGTGCGCTCCCGGCGCGGGGCGGCGCTGCACGGGACGGTCCGGCGCATGCTCGAGCAGCGCGGGCTCACCATCACCGCCGAGCACCTGGTCACCGACCCTGCCGGCCAGCTGCCCGACCTCGTCCCGCGGATCCTGGCCGAGCACCCGCCGCTGCTGGTGGTCGGCAGCGGGGACGGCACCATCGCCACGGTCGTCGACCACCTCGCGCACACCGACACCGTGCTGGGCTACCTGCCCCTGGGGACGACGAACAACTTCGGCCGGAGCCTCGGGCTGCCGCCGCGGCTGCGGGACGCGATCGACGTCGTCGTGGACGGGCGCGTCGCGCACGTGGACCTCGGGCGGGTGAACGGCGACTGGTTCGCCAACCTCGTCAGCATCGGCGTCTCCGCGGAGGTCGCCGGCCGCACGCCGCACCTCCTCAAGCGCCACCTGGGCCGGGCGGCCTACGCCGCGACGGCTGCCCGCACGCTGCGCTCCCACCGGCCGTTCACGGCCGAGGTGCGCAGCGGCGACACGACGTGGCGCGTGCGCACGCACCAGCTCAACATCGCCAACGGCCGGATGCACGGCGGCTCCGCCATCGCCCGCGACGCGAGCCTGGAGGACCGGCTCCTGGTCGTCTACGCGCTCGGCGGCAGCTCGCGCTTCTCCACGGCCTGGGCGGCGGCACGGCAGGCGCTCACGCCGTGGCAGCCGGTGCAGCGCAAGGGGTACCTGACCGGCACCGAGTTCCACATCACCACGGACGTACCGCTGACGGTCGACGTCGACGGCGAGGTCTCCGGCATGACACCGATCCACGTCGAGGTGACGGCGCAGGCGCTGCGCGTGATGGCTCCTCGACATCCCGGTCGGGCGGCACCCGGCCCCGCGTCCGCCCGCGTGTAGCGCCCCGAGCCGGGCGTGCGGACCCGCTGCCGGCACCTGCTCGCTCTGCCCGCGCCGCCGACCTGGTCGGTCGACGAGTTCCCGCAGCCTTGACAGGTATCACTGTCAAGGTCAGCCTGGTCCGGTGCCCGACATCGCGGTGATCGAGGACCCGGGGACGGCGGCGTCGGCGCTGGACCCGCGCCGGTCCCGGCTGCTGGCGGCCCTCGCCGAGGAGCCGGCGTCCGCGGCGGGCCTGGCGGCGCGGCTCGGGCTGCCGCGCCAGCAGCTGGGCCATCACCTGCGCGCGCTGCAGGACCAGGGCCTGGTCGTCGAGGTGGCGCACCGGGCGCACGGCGGCCTCACCGAGCGGGTCCTGGCCGCGAGCGCCGACGCGTACGTGGTGTCCCCGGCCGCCCTGGGCGCCGCGGGCGCGGACCCGGACCGCGTGTCGGACCGGCTCTCGGCGGGGTACCTGCTCGCGCTGGCGGCCCGCGCGGTGCGCGAGGTGGGCGGGCTGGCGCGAGGGGCGGCGCAGGCCGGCCGACGGCTGCCGACGCTGGCGGTCGACGCCGACGTGCGGTTCGCGTCGCCTGCCGACCGCGCCGCGTTCGCGGACGACCTGGCCCAGGCGGTCCGCACGCTGGCCGCCCGGTACCACGACGAGGCGGCGCCCGACGGGCGGACCTACCGCGTCGTCGTCCTCAGCCACCCCGCGCCCACCCGGAGGGACCGACCATGACCGACCCCGTCGAGCAGCACGTCGAGCGCATGCCCGACGAGCGGGCCAACGACCGGCGACCTGAGGACCCGGACCGCGTCATCGACCTGTCCGTCGAGGTGCCCGGCACGCCCGAGGAGGTCTGGCGGGCGATCGCCACCGGCCCGGGCATCACGTCGTGGTTCGTCGCGCACGAGGTGGACGAGCGCCCGGGCGGCCAGGTCCGGATGGACTTCGGCGGCGGGCTCGTGCCCGGCGGGACGGTCACCGCGTGGGAGCCACCACGGCGGCTGGTCCTGGCCGGCGAGGGGGACCGCGCGCTGGCGTTCGAGTGGCTGGTCGAGGCGCGCGACGGCGGCACGTGCGTCGTGCGCCTGGTGACCAGCGGCTTCGGCGCGGACGAGAACTGGGACGCCGAGTACGACGGCCTCAACGAGGGGTGGCCGCTGTTCCTGGAGAACCTGCGCCTGCACCTGACCCACTTCCGCGGTCGGCAGGCCCGTGCGGTGATCCCCACGGCCACGGTCCCCGGCGACCCCGACGACGCCTTCGCCGGGGTGTGCGCGGCCCTGGGGGTCCCGGCCGACCTGCGCCCCGGTGACGCGCTGACGTCGTCCGGCCCCGGCGCGCCGCCGCTGGCCGGACGGGTCGCGTCCACCCGGGCGACCGACGGCGTGCGGGCGTACGCCCTGGTCCTGGACGCCCCCGTCCCGGGGACCGCCTTCCTCGCCGCCGAGCGGTCCGGCGACGCGGTGGCGCTGAGTCTGTGGCTGTACCTGTACGGCCCCGAGGCCCCGGGCCTGGCCGAGCCCTGGGGCCCGTTCCTGGCGACGTACGCGCAGGCCCGGACGCCGACGGTCTGAGGCCCGCGCCGCCCGGCGTGGGGTCGCGCCGTCCCCCCGCCGGGGTCTCTCCGGCGGGCCCGGACGACGCCGGACGACGTCGGAGGCGGCGTCTAGAGTTCCGTGGGTGACGACAGCCCTGTACCGCCGCTACCGGCCGGAGACGTTCGGCGAGGTGATCGGGCAGGAGCACGTCACGGCGCCGCTCATGCAGGCCCTGCGCACGGGCCGGGTGAACCACGCCTACCTGTTCAGCGGCCCCCGCGGCTGCGGCAAGACGACGTCGGCGCGCATCCTGGCGCGCTGCCTCAACTGCGCGACCGGGCCGACCGACACCCCGTGCGGCGTGTGCCCGTCCTGCGTGGAGCTGGCCCGGGGAGGACCGGGGTCGCTCGACGTCGTCGAGATCGACGCGGCCAGCCACGGTGGCGTCGACGACGCCCGCGACCTGCGCGAGCGCGCGACCTTCGCCCCCGCTCGCGACCGCTTCAAGATCTTCATCCTCGACGAGGCGCACATGGTCACCCCGCAGGGCTTCAACGCCCTGCTGAAGATCGTCGAGGAGCCGCCCGAGCACGTCATGTTCATCTTCGCGACGACGGAGCCGGACAAGGTCATCGGCACCATCCGCTCGCGCACGCACCACTACCCGTTCCGGCTCGTCCCGCCGGACGTGCTCACCCGGTACCTCGAGGCGCTGTGCGCCGCCGAGGGCGTCTCGGTGGGGGCCGGCGTGCTGCCCCTGGTGATCCGGGCCGGGGCCGGCTCGGTGCGCGACTCCCTGTCCGTGCTGGACCAGCTCGTGGCCGGTGCCGACGAGACCGGGATCGACTACGAGCGGGCGGTGCAGCTGCTGGGCTACACGCACTCCACCCTGCTCGACGACATCGTCGAGGCGGTCGCCGCGGGCGACGGAGCGAGTGCCTTCCGCGTCGTGGAGCGCGTCATCTCCACCGGTCACGAGCCGCGGCGGTTCGTGGAGGACCTGCTCGAGCGCCTGCGCGACCTCATCGTGCTGGCGGCGTCCGGGGAGGCGGCCGATGCCGCTCTGCGCGACGTGCCCGCCGACCAGCTCACCCGCATGCGGGCGCAGGCCGCGCACCTGGGTGCGGCCGAGCTGTCCCGCTCGGCCGACCTGGTCAACGCGGCGCTCGGGGAGATGACCGGCGCGACGTCGCCCCGCCTGCACCTGGAGCTCCTCGTCGCGCGCCTCCTCCTGCCCGCCGCCGACGACGGCCTGCTCGGTCACGGCGCGCGGCTGGACCGCCTCGAGCGCGGTGCCGGCCCGGCGGCCGTGCGGGCCGGCGGGTCCGGCGAGCGGCCGGCGGCGGTGGGGACCGCCGTCGCCCCCGGGCCCCCGGTCACCCCCGAACCCGCCGTCGTGCCCGAGCTCAGCGGCCGTGCCGCCGTGCGGGCGGCCGTCGACGCCGCCACGGGCCGCGGCGCGCCCCGGGTGGAGCCGCAGCCCGCACCGGAGGTCGTGGCGCCGGTCGCCCCGGTCACCCCGGTCCGGCCGGCGCCGGTGGAGGCGGTCTCCGTCGCGCCCGCCCCCGTCGCGCGCCCGGTCGAGCCGGCGCCGGTCGAGCCTGCCCCGGTCGAGCCCGCGCCGGTCGCACCCGCCCCGGTCGCGCGCCCGGTCGCGCCGCCCGCCGGCTCGCCGGCAGCAGCCGGGCCGTCCGCGGCGGACCTCGCAGACGCCGGGCCGTCCGCGGCGGACCTCGCGGACGCCGAGCCGTCCGCGGCGGACCGGGCAGACGCCGAGCCGACCGAGGGCGATCCCGCCGTGGCCCGACCGGTGCCGGCTGCGGACGAGGGCGCGTGGCCGGAGGTGGCGCGGCCCGGGTCGGTGTCCCGCCCTCGCGAGGGTGCGGCCGGTCCTGCGGGGCAGGCGACCGCAGCCCAGCCGTCCACGCCCCCCGCCGACGCCGACCGGCGGCCGCCGGCCCCGGTGCACTCCCTGCTGGCGTCCGGGACGCCGAACGCCGCCCCGGCGACCCCGTCGGCCGCCCCGCCGGCCGCGGCTCACCCCGACGCCGTCCGCCCGCCGCGCCCTGCCGCGGCGACCGGCCCGGACGTCCCCGCCCGGGAGGCCCCCAGCCCCTCGCGCGCCGCCCCGGCCCGGACGGGCGCGTCCGGCACGTCCGGCACGGGTCCGTCCGGCGGGGCCGGACCGGAGACGGAGGTGCTGCGCCGCCGCTGGCCCGAGGTGCTGGAGACGCTGAGCCGCCTGAAGAAGGTGACCTGGGCGATGGTCAGCCAGAACGCGCAGGTCGGGGAGCTCACGTCCAGCACGCTCACCCTGCTGTTCCCGGGCCCCGGCCTGGCGACCGCCTTCCGCGCCGGCCCGCACGCGGAGATCGTGCAGCGTGCCGTGCGCGAGACGCTCGGGTTCGACGTGCGCGTCGAGGGACGGGTCGGCGACGGCGCGTCGGCGGGTGCCCCCGGTGCGGCCGCGAGGCCGTCCGGCGCGGAGCCCGCGCGCGAGTCACGCGGCCCCCGCGACGCACCCGCCCGGCGCGACCGGGTCGTGGACCGCGCGGCGGCCGAGGCGTCGTGGGACGCGGTCGAGCCGCCGGACGACGACATCCCGGAGGGTCCGACCGTCGACCAGGTCCCGCCGGACCTCGAGGTACCGCAGGCCCGGAGCAGCGCGCGCGCCGCCGGCGAGCGCGCCCACGCCGCCTCCGTGCAGCGCACGGTCGCGGCCGGGCCCCCCGTGGAGGACTCGCCCAGCCCCGACGACCCCGACATCGCCACCTCGAACCTCACCGGCCCCCCGCTCGTGGCACAGCTGCTGGGCGGGACCGTCATCGACGAGCAGGTCGGGGACGAGGCCTGACGCACGACCAGCCCGGGCACCACGCCGGTCCGAGCACCACGCCGGCCGGAGCACCACGCCGAGACGCCGGAGACAGCATGACGCTGCGAGGGTTCGCCACCCTGAACATCTGGGCCGACGACGTCGCCGCGGCGGCCGACTGGTACGCGCAGGTCACCGGCGTGGAGGCGTACTTCCACCGGTCCGGCCCGGACGGGCGCCTGGCGTACGCCGAGTTCCGGCTCGGCGACCTGCAGGCGGAGCTCGGCATCATCGACCGGCGCTTCGGGCCGCCGGGCGGGGCCTCCGGCCCGGGCGGCGCCATCATGCACTGGCACGTCGACGACCTCGAGGGCACGCTCACGCGGCTCCTCGAGCTCGGGGCGACCCCGTATGCACCGGTCACGCCGCGCGGGGAGGGCTTCGTCACCGCGTCGGTGGTGGACCCGTTCGGCAACGTGCTGGGGATCATGACCAACCCGCACTACCTCGAGATGGTCGGGGGCCGGTCCGGCGGCTGACCGTGGGACCGCCCGCGCGGACGGGGGTTGACGCCGGCTCGCCGAAGGGGGTGACGGCGGCTCACCTCCGGCGGGAGACTCGACCATGGACGGCGCACAGCTCCTCATGGCAGTGGTCGACGGTGGCGGGACGGTCCCGCCCGCGATGGGGGTGGCAGCCGAGCTGGGACGCCGCGGCCACCGCGTGCGGGTGCTCGGCGACCCGACGGTCGAGGCGTCCGCACGCGCCGCGGGGTGCGAGTTCCTGCCGTGGACGACGGCGCCCAGCTTCGCGACCCTCGCCGAGCAGACCGCCGCGCTCGGGGCCGCCGAGCACGGCAGCCCGCGCGCGCGGATGAGGGTCGTCACCCGGTTCGCCGGCGGACCGGCGATCCGCGCGTTCGCCGACGACGTGCTCGCGGCGACGCGGGCGCAGCCGACGGACGGCGTACTGGTCGAGGCGATGCTGCCGGGGCTGGTGATCGGCGCGGAGGCGTCCGGCCTGCCGGCGGCCGGGCTCATGGCCAACCTCTACGTGCCTCCGACCCGGGGTCTGCCGCCGATGAGCACGGGGTGGTCCCCTGGTCGCACCCCGGTGGGAAGGCTGCGCGACACGGCCGTCCTCGGGGCCGCCCGGCTCGCGACGCGGGGGGCCGCACGTCCGCTCAACCGCATCCGGGCCGAGTACGGGCTGGCGCCGGTACCGGACGTGTTCGCCCAGCTGGACCGGCTGTCCCGCGTGCTGGTGATGTCCAGCGCGGCGTTCGACTTCCCCGCCACGCTCCCCCCGAACGTGCGGTACGTCGGGCCGCAGACCGACGACCCGGACTGGGCCGGCGGGCAGGACTGGCGACCGGACGGGGACGGTCCGCTCGTGCTGGTCGGCATGAGCTCGGTCTACCAGCGCCAGGCGGGCGTGCTCCGCACGGTCGCGCAGGCGCTGGGGTCGCTGCCCGTGCGCGGCGTGATCACCACCGGGCGCGCGGTCGCGCCCGACGAGGTGCCCGCGGCCGCCGACATCCGGGTCGTGCGGTCGGCACCGCACCGCGAGGTGCTGCGCGAGGCGTCCGTCGTCGTGACCCACGCCGGGCACGGCACGGTGCTCAAGAGCCTGGCCGCCGGCGTCCCCGTCGTGTGCCTGCCGATGGGCCGCGACCAGCGCGCCAACGCCGCCCGGGTGGTCCGGCTGGGCGCCGGGGTGCGGGTCTCGCCCCGGGCGTCGGCGGACCGCGTGGCAGCCGCCGTCCGCCAGGTGCTGGCCGACCCGTCCTTCGCCTCGGCCGCCGCCCGGACTGCGCAGGTGCTGGCCTCCGAGGCCGCCACCCACCCCAGCGCCGCGGACGAGGTCGAGGCGATGATCGGGGTGACGCCCGCCCGGAGCCGCTGACCGCTGGCCTGGTCCGACGGCCGTCACCGACGGCCCCGCCCGACCGCGCCGCGCGGCGCGCCACGGGCCACTGCGGCTAGCCTGGCGCGAGCCCGGCCACAGGAGGACGACCATGCCGCTCATCGGCGCCCATGTGCGCGGCGACGACCCGGTGGCGATGGCCGCCGAGGTCGACGCGCAGTCCGTGCAGCTCTTCCTCGCCGACCCGCAGGGGTGGAAGAAGCCCGTCCCCCGGGACGACGCCGACGCGATCCTCGACTCCGGCCTCGGCGTCTACGCGCACGCGCCGTACCTGGTCAACGTCGCCTCGACGAACAACAAGATCCGCATCCCCAGCCGCAAGATGATCGAGCAGCACGCGGCCGCCGCCGCCGGCCTCGGGGCCCGGGGGCTCGTCGTCCACGGCGGGCACGTCGGGGAGGGCGACGACATCGCCGTCGGCGTGGACAACTGGCGCAAGACGTTCGCCCGCGCGACGTTCCCCGTGCGCGTCCTGGTGGAGAACACGGCCGGGGGCGAGAACGCCTGCGCGCGTACGCTGGACCGGATCGCGATGCTGTGGGACGCGATCGGCGAGTACGACGTCGGCGTGTGCCTGGACACCTGCCACGCCTGGGCGGCCGGGGAGGACCTGGAGACGATCGTCGAACGGGTCCGCGCCGTCACCGGTCGCGTGGACCTCGTGCACGCCAACAGCTCGCGGGACCCGTTCGGGTCCAGCCGCGACCGGCACGCCAGCTTCGCCACCGGCGAGATCCCGCCGGAGCTCATCGCGCACGTCGTGCGGGAGGCGGGCTGCGACGTCCTCGTCGAGACCCCGGCGGAGCGTCAGGCCGAGGACATCGCGTTCCTGCGGGCCGCGCTCGCGGGGTGAGCCGCCGCGCAGCCGCACCCGAACACCGTGGGCGGGCGGCGTCGGTGTCACCCCGTAGGCTGACGGCGTGTACGAAGGCGCGGTCCAGGACCTGATCGACGAGCTCGGGCGACTGCCCGGCGTCGGTCCCAAGAGCGCGCAGCGGATCGCCTTCCACCTGCTCGCGGCCGACCCCACCGATGTGCGGCGCCTCGTCGACGCCCTCACCGAGGTCAAGGCGCGGGTCCGCTTCTGCGAGGTCTGCGGCAACGTCTCGCAGGAGCCGCAGTGCCGGGTCTGCCGTGACCCGCGGCGGTCCGACGAGGTGATCTGCGTCGTGGAGGAGCCCAAGGACGTCGTCGCGATCGAGCGCACCCGCGAGTTCCGCGGCAAGTACCACGTGCTCGGCGGCGCCATCAACCCGATCGCCGGGGTCGGCCCGGACGACCTGCGGATCAAGGACCTGCTGTCGCGGCTGGCCAGCGGCGTGGTCACCGAGGTCATCCTGGCGACCGACCCGAACGTCGAGGGCGAGGCCACGGCCACGTACCTCGCCCGCATGCTCGTGCCCATGGGGCTCACCGTGAGCCGGCTGGCCTCAGGCCTGCCGGTCGGCGGCGACCTCGAGTACGCCGACGAGATCACTCTCGGACGGGCGTTCGAAGGACGGAGGCGGATCAATGCCTGACGACGTGATTCCCGGCCCACGAGGCCTGCGGTCGGCCCGCACCGGCCTGTCCAGCGTCCCCGGCCCGTCCGGCCCGTCCGGCGCCGGGCGGAGCGCTCCCGACCTGGACGCCGAGACCGCCGAGCTGCTGGGCGTCGCCCGCACGATGGCGGACGAGGCCCGGGCCTACCTGACGACGGTGACCGAGGTCGCCGCGGGGTCCAACCCCGACGCCACGATGCCGCTGCTGCTGCTCGCCGTCTCCGACGTGCTGTCGGCCGGTTCCCGGCTGGGGGCGATGCTCGACATCGTCCCGCCGGAGCGCTTCGAGCCGGACGTCGGCCCGGACCCCGACGTCGACCCGCTGCACTCCGCCCTGGCCAACGTGCTCGACGGGCTCGACGACTACCCCGAGATCGTCGACCCGGTCCTCGGGCCGGAGATCGGCGCCGCCACCATCTCCGGTGACCTCGTCGTCATCGCCGGCGCGCTCGCGCAGGGGCTGCGGCACTTCGACGCCGGCCAGGAGCTCGAGGCGCTGTGGTGGTGGCAGTTCTCCTACCTGTCCAACTGGGGCGAGCGGGCCTCCAGCGCGCTGCGGGTCCTGCAGATCATCCTCGCCCACCTGCGGCTGGACGTGGAGGACGACGTCGCCGCCGAGGCGGAGTACGACGCCCTCCAGGCCTGAGCGACGGACCGCACGCCCGCTGGAGGCGTCGATCCTGACGGGCGGCAGACCTCGATCCTCATCGGCGACCACGTGCGCGCGGCTGAGCAGGCGCGCACGGACCTCGCCCGCACCGTGCTGGTGCTCACCCGCCCGCATGGCTCGTCGTCGCCGCTGTGGTAGACCAGCGCCCGTGAGCGCCGCCCCCTGCACCCGCCCCGACCGCCGGTGACCAGCGGAGGCGTCGAGCTCGCGACCGACGTGGTGCTGCTGCTCGCACTCGCGGGATTCGTGGCCGGCTGGATCGACGCGGTCGTCGGCGGGGGAGGCCTCGTGCAGCTCCCGGCGCTGCTGCTGGTCCCCGGGATCAGCCCGGTCCAGGCGCTGGCGACGAACAAGCTCGCCGGGATCATGGGGACGTCGGTCAGCGCCGTGACCTTCTACCGGCGCGTCCACCCCGACCTGCGCACGGCTGCGCCGATGGCCGCCGCCGCGCTCGTCGGCGCCGGCGGGGGAGCGCTGCTCGCCAGCTCGCTGCCGGCGTCGGTGTTCCGGCCGGTCATCCTCGTCGCGCTCGTCGCGGTCGCGGTCTACACCCTCGCTCGGCCCCAGCTCGGCCGCGCCACGTCGCTGCGCTGGGCGGGCGGCCGCCACCTGACCGGCGCCGTCGCGCTGGGCGCCGGGATCGGGTTCTACGACGGCCTGCTCGGCCCGGGTACGGGCACGTTCCTGGTGATCGGGCTCGTCGCGGTCCTGGGGTACGCATTCCTCGAGGCGTCGGCCAAGGCGAAGATCGTCAACGCGGCGACGAACCTCGGCGCGCTCGTCGTCTTCACCCTCCAGGGCGCGCCGCTGTGGCAGCTCGGCCTCGTCGTGGGCGCCGCCAACATCGCCGGCGCCTACCTCGGTGCCCGGATGGCGGTCGCCAAGGGGAGCAGGTTCGTGCGGGTGGTGTTCATGGTCGTGGTGGGCGGCCTCATCGTGCGCCTGGGCTGGGACGTCCTGGCCTGACGGTCGGTCGCGTCCGACATGTGGCGGGGCCGCGGTCCACAGTGTGGGCGGCCCTAGACTCGGCGGTCGTCCAGCCCGGCCCGACGAAGGTTCCCTCACGTGGCTCTGATCGTGCAGAAGTACGGCGGCTCCTCCGTCGCGGACGCCGCCAGCATCAAGCGCGTCGCGAAGCGGATCGCCGAGTCCAAGCGCGCCGGTCACGACGTCGTCGTCGTCGTCTCCGCCATGGGCGACACCACGGACGAGCTCATCGACCTCGCGAACGAGATCACGCCGATGCCGCCGTCGCGCGAGATGGACATCCTCCTGACGGCCGGCGAGCGGATCTCGATGTCGCTGCTGGCGATGGCGATCGCCAACCTCGGTGTGGACGCGCAGTCGTTCACCGGGCAGCAGGCCGGCGTCATCACCGACAGCGCCCACGGCAGGGCGCGGATCATCGACGTCTCGCCGTCCCGCATCCGCAACGCGATCGCCCAGGGCGCCGTCGCGATCGTCGCGGGCTTCCAGGGCGTCACCCTGCACACGAACGACGTCACCACGCTGGGCCGCGGCGGCTCGGACACCACCGCCGTCGCGCTCGCAGCCGCGCTGATGGCCGACGTCTGCGAGATCTACACCGACGTCGACGGCGTGTTCACCGCGGACCCGCGGATCGTGCCGAGCGCGCGCAAGATCGACCGCATCTCCTACGACGAGATGCTGGAGATGGCCGCCAGCGGCGCGAAGGTGCTGGTGCTGCGCTGCGTCGAGTACGCCCGGCGCTACGGGGTGCCGATCCACGTCCGGTCCTCGTTCTCCGGGCGCGAGGGGACACTGGTCACGGCGCAGCCGTCCGACGACGAAGGAGCAGGACCCATGGAGCAGCCGATCATCTCCGGCGTCGCGCACGACCGCAGCGAGGCGAAGATCACCGTCGTCGGCGTCCCGGACGTGCCCGGCACCGCCGCGCGGATCTTCGAGGCGGTCGCGGCCGCCGGCGTGAACATCGACATGATCGTCCAGAACGTGTCCGCCGCCGCCACCGGCCTGACCGACATCTCGTTCACGCTCCCCGCGGCGGACGGTCAGGTCGGCATCTCCGCGCTCACGGCCGTGCAGGGCGAGATCGGCTTCGCGTCGCTGCAGTACGACGACACGATCGGCAAGGTGTCGCTGGTCGGCGCCGGCATGCGGTCCCACCCCGGCGTCTCGGCGAAGCTGTTCGCCGCGCTGCGGGACGCCGGCATCAACATCGAGATGATCTCCACGTCCGAGATCCGCATCTCGGTCGTCACGCGCGCCGACCACCTGGACGACGCCGTCCGCGCGGTGCACACCGCGTTCGAGCTGGACAGCGACGAGGACGAGGCCGTGGTCTACGGCGGGACGGGGCGGTAGTGATGAGCGAGACCACCGAAGGGCTGCGGGTCGGCGTCGTCGGAGCGACCGGCCAGGTCGGCGCGGTCATGCGTCGCCTGCTGGAGGAGCGCGACTTCCCGGTCGCCGAGATCCGGTTCTTCGCCTCGGCCCGGTCCGCCGGCACGACGCTGCCGTGGAAGGGCGCCGAGGTCGTCGTCGAGGACGCCGCCACCGCCGACCCGACCGGCCTGGACATCGCCCTGTTCTCCGCCGGGGGCGCGACGTCGAAGGCCCAGGCGCCCCGGTTCGCCGCGGCCGGCGCGATCGTCGTCGACAACTCCTCCGCCTGGCGGCTGGACCCCGACGTCCCGCTGGTCGTCTCCGAGGTCAACCCCGAGGCGGTGCGGGACGCGCGCAAGGGCATCATCGCGAACCCGAACTGCACCACGATGGCCGCGATGCCGGTCCTGAAGGTCCTGCACGACGAGGCCGGGCTCGAGCGCCTGATCGTCAGCACCTACCAGGCGGTGTCCGGCTCCGGGCTCGCCGGCGCGACCGAGCTCGACGAGCAGGTCCGCGGCGCCGTGGAGCAGGACACCCTGGCGCTCGTCCACGACGGCGGCGCGGTGACCTTCCCCGAGCCGCGGAAGTACGTGCGCCCGATCGCGTTCAACGTCGTGCCGCTCGCGGGGAACCTCGTCGACGACGGCTCGCACGAGACGGACGAGGAGCAGAAGCTCCGCAACGAGAGCCGCAAGATCCTGGGCATCCCCGGGCTGCGGGTGTCGGGCACCTGCGTGCGGGTCCCGGTCTTCACCGGGCACTCGCTGTCGGTCAACGCCGAGTTCGCCCGGCCGCTCACGCCTGAGCGTGCCCGCGAGCTGCTGGCCGGCGCACCGGGCGTCGAGCTCGCCGACGTCCCGAACCCGCTGGGCGCCGCGGGTGCGGACCCGAGCTTCGTGGGCCGCCTGCGCCAGGACCCGGGCGTGCCGGACGACCGCGGCCTGGCGCTGTTCATCTCCAACGACAACCTGCGCAAGGGCGCGGCGCTCAACGCGGTGCAGATCGCCGAGGTGCTGCTTGCCGACCGGTCCGCCCGGGAGCGCGTCGCCGGCTGACGCCCGGCCCGTCTCCGGCGTGGGCATTGCGCGCCGTCACGGACGGGTGAACCAGGCGCCCCGCGACGGGTCCGCCCGGTAGGCGACCACGTGCGCGATCCGCTCGCGGGAGGTCGGGGCCAGCGGCTCGGGCAGCGCGTCCGGGCTGAACCACCCGACGTCGGTCGACTCGTCGTCGGCCACGTGGGCGACCCCGGCGACGAACCGGCACGCGAACGTGAGGTCGAGGTACTGGGCGCGGTCGCCGTTCGGGTAGACGACCTCCCGGTGGTCGGTGACCACCGACGCCAGGCCGTCGACCTCGGCCGTCACCCCGGTCTCCTCGAGCACCTCCCGCGCGGCTGCGACGGCCGGCTGCTCACCGGGCTCGAGGATCCCGCTGACCACCGCCCAGCGGCCGTTGTCCGCGCGGCGGCCCAGCAGGACGCGACCGTCGTCGTCCACGACGACAGCGCTCACGCCGGGCAGCCACAGCAGCTCCGTCCCGACCCGGTCCCGCAGGCGACGGACGAACTCGGGGATCGGCACGGCGCGAGCGTACCGAGGTCGCCCCCGGACGGCTCACGGCCGGTCGACACCTCACGCACAGGTCCGGCACAGGTCCGCACCCCAGAGTCGTGGAGCACCCGGGACGAGCCCGGGCGACTCGAGAAGGAGACGGACATGAGCATGCGCAGGAGAATCGCGACCGCCGGCGTGGCGGGCGTCCTCGGTGTGGCCGGGCTCGCCGTCGTCACGGCGCCGCTCGCCTCGGCGGAGACGACCGCCGAGGACGGCACGGGCATCGGCAGCCGCCTGGAGGCCATCAGGGACGCGCTGGCGGGTCTGGTCACCGACGGCAGCATCACGCAGGAGCAGGCCGACGAGGTCGCCCGGACGCTCGACGACTCGGACGCGCTGCGGGGCCCGGGCGGGCACGGTCACGGTCACGGCGGGCGGGGCATCGCCCTGGACGCCGCCGCCGAGGCGCTCGGGATGACCGCCGACGAGCTCCGCACGGCGCTCGAGGTCGACGGCACCACGCTGGCGGACGTCGCCGAGGCCCAGGGCGTCGACACCCAGACCCTCGTCGACGCGCTCGTCGCCGCCGGGACCGAGCGGATCACCGAGGAGGTGACCGAGGGCGACCTCACCCAGGAGGAGGCCGACGAGAGGATCGCGGCACTGCCCGAGCGGATCGCCGGGCTCGTCGAGGAGGAGCTGCCCGCTGGTGGCCACGGGCGCGGCCCGCGCGGCTTCGGCCCACGCTGGGGCGACCCGAGCGGCGACTCGGCCGGCGTCGCCCCGGACGGCTCCACGGCCGATGCCGCCGTGTTCTCCGGCAGCACGGGTGCGACGACCGTCTGACACCGGCCGCCTGCTGCGGCAGGCGGATCACCGCGAGCCCGGACCCCGCAGCCGAGGGATCGCCGCGATCACACGGCCCTCGACGGCGTCGAGGGGAACCGAGCCGTAGGTGCGGGAGTCGATGGAGACCCCGCGGGAGTCCCCGAGGACGAACACGCTGGCCTCGGGGACGGTGACCGGGCCGAACCACGTCCCGTCGATGCGGCTGAGGTCGACCTGCGGCTCGTCGACGGCGACACCGTCCACGTGCAGGACGGCGTCGCGCAGCGCGACGGTCTGCCCGGCGAGCGCGACCACGCGCTTGACCGCGTCGTCGCCGTCCTCGGGGTCGGTGAACACCACGACGTCCCCGACGTCGACGCCCCGCCAGCGGTGGGTCAGCTTGTCGACGACGACGGTGCTGCCGACGTCCAGCGTGGGCTCCATGCTGGGCGACGCGACGGTCAGCGGCTCCAGGGCGGTCCCCCGGACGAGGAGGACCGCCCCGGCGACGGCGACCGCCGCGGTGAGGTGGCGGGCGCGGCGCGTCATGGGTCAGACGCCCGCGAGGGGGCCGTCGTCGTACTCGCCGGTGTCCTCCTGGCACGGAGCGGAGGTGATCGGGTCGTTGACGGCCGCGTTCCCGACCGCGAACTGCTGCATCATGTCGTGGTCCTCGTGCGGCAGGTTGTGGCAGTGGATCATGTAGCGCCCACCGGCGTTGCCGCCCGTGGTGCCGCCGCCCTTGTTCAGGGTGAACTTCATGAGCAGCTGGACCGTCTCGTTCTCGCCGATGTAGACGACGTCCTTGGGTCCCTGCTCCCAGGCCGCGCTGGGACGGCCGTTGCGGGTCAGGACCTTGAAGTCGACGAGGTGGATGTGCAGCGGGTGGAACCAGCCGCCGCTGCGGTTCTCGATGGTCCACAGGCCGACCTCGTCGGGCTGGGGGTTGCTGAGCACGCTGGTGAAGTCGCTGTGCTCGACGTCCAGCCAGGTCCTGCCGTTGATCCGGAACTCGTTGGTCAGGTCCGAGCGCTCCAGCCGGATGCTGGTCCGGTTCGTGGCCTGCGCGGTGGTGAGGCTCATCGCCTCGCTGCTGACCAGGAGGTTGGGGATGGACGGGATCCGCCGGTCACCGCCGTTGTCGGGCGAGTCCGCGACGACCTCGAACCGCATCACCTTGTTCGTGTGGTCGTAGTCGACGTTGTTGGCGTTGGACAGGTTGGTCAGGTTGATCAGCGTGCCCGGGGCGTACGAGCGGAAGTCGACGAGGAACTCGTAGCGCTCGGCGCCGGCGTGCTTGTACTCCACGACGGACTGCGTCCTGGGCATGAGCCCGCCGTCGGTGGCGACCATGTGCATCGGCGCCCCGTTGCTCAGCCGGAACCGGAAGGACCGGGCGATGGAGGCGTTGAGGACTCGGAACCGGTAGATCGCGGGCTTGACCTTCATGGTGGGCCAGGGCTTGCCGTTGACGAGGATGACGTCGCCCCACAGGCCCGAGTGGCTGTTGTCGTTGTAGGCGAGTGAGCCGTCGGCGGCGAACATGGCGTCGTTGACGGTGATCGGGACGTCGAAGTGCCCCTGGGGCAGCAGCGCCTGCTCGGCGGCGTCCGTCAGGTGGTACTGCGCAGCCAGGCCGGAGTAGGCGTTCTGCGCCGTCGTCATGACGTTGTGGTCGTGGTACCAGAGCGTGCGTGCCGGCTGCCAGTTCGGGTACCAGTACTCCTTGAAGTCCCCGGGGTGCGTCACGTCGTTGGCGTAGCCGTCGAACTGCGGCAGCGACGCCGACCCGTGCAGGTGGGTCGAGGTGTTGAAGGGGTGCCCGAACTGGGGGTGCAGCGCCGGGAGGTCGTTGCGCACGCGCAGCTTGACCCGCTCGCCCTGCTGCACCTTGATCACCGGGCCGGGCACCTTGCCGTCGTAGGAGTACACCGGCGTCGACAGGCCGGGCACGATCGTGGCGGTGCTGGCCTTCTCGGTGACCTCGAACAGCCGGTACGGCTCGCCGTTCCGGTCCAGGCGCAGGCTGGAGCCCAGCATGGTCGGCCGGGCGAAGGTCGCCCGGTAGGGCACCGGGAAGTTCGCCGGCGCGAGCGTGCTGGCGGCCTTGGCCTCGACGGACCCCCCGAAGGGGAGCGAGAGGCCGGCGATGCCGAGTGCGCCGAGTGCTCCGAAGGTCAGGACCTCGCGACGGTTGACGTTCATGGTGCTGCTCCGATTCGTGTTCACGGGTGGGGATCTCGTCCTGTGAACCACAGTGGTGAGCCGGCATCAAATGAGCGTGAACTCCGGTGGGATATGTCGGGCAATGGCCTGTGGCTGCGCGCCCTGAGCGCACCGGAGGGCACGGAGGTGTCGACGAAAGTGCTGGTCAGGGGGATGACGCCTGGGTCTAGCGACGGTTCGAGGGTTCATCCGGACCGAGCCGGGATGACGTCGAGGGGCGCTCGCCGAAATGTCGTCGATGGCGGCGGCCGCGCATTCCATCGTCTTCGTCCCGCGCGGCGCAAGAGATGTCAGGGAATCTTGACGTCTCCTTGACGCCGCGCGTCCGGACACGGCGGCGAAATGCCGTCAGCGACCCTCGGGTCCGTGTCACGCTGGCACCGTGCGTGCGCGGGTGAGCCTCTCGACCCTGTCCGGCGTCGTGCGCGGCGTGGGACGCACGCGCCGCCTCAGCGGGGTGGCGCTCGCGCTCGTCGGCCTCCCCGTCGGCACGGCCCTGCTGCTCGGCCTGCGCGACGACCTCGCCCTGGCCAGCATCCTGCTGCTCTACCTGCTCGCCATCGTGGTCGTCGCCGCGGTCGGCGGGCTCGTGCCCGCAGTGCTCGCGGCGGTGCTGTCCTTCGGGCTGGCCTACTGGTTCTTCACCCCGCCGTTCCACACGGTCGAGGTGCACGGCAAGGACGCACTGGTCGACCTGCTCGTGTTCGGCGTCGTGGCGGGGATCGTCAGCGCCATCGTGGAGGTGGCGGCGCGGGACCGCGCCGCCAGTCAGCGGCAGCTCGCGGAGCAGGCGGCCCGGACCCGCGAGCTCGCGGCCGCGGACCGTGTCCGGACGGCGCTGCTGGCGGCGGTCGGTCACGACCTGCGCACGCCCCTGACGAGCATCACCGCCGCCGTCGGCGCGCTGCGTCAGCCCGGGGTCAGCTGGTCGGCGGAGCACCAGGACGAGCTCCTGCTCACGATCCAGGAGTCCAGCGACCGGCTCAGGAGCCTCGTCACCAACCTCGTGGACATGACGCGCCTGCGCGCCGACGCGGTCACCGTCCGGCTCGGCCCGGTCGGGCTCGAGGAGGTCGTCGCCCGGGCGCTGATGCGCGAGCGCCGGCAGGACGTCGACATCGACGTCGACGAGGCCCTGCCACCCGTCCTCGCCGATGCGGTCCTGCTCGAGCGGGTGGTCGAGAACCTCGTGGAGAACGCCGTCCGGTTCACGCCGGCCGGGCGGCAGGTGGAGATCCGCGCCGACGTCACCGCTCCCGGCACGGCGGACGGTGACGGCCGACCGCTGGCGCGGCTGCACGTCGTCGACCATGGTCCAGGCATCCCTCAGGAGAGGCGCACCGAGATGTTCAGCGCGTTCCGTCAGCTCGACGACCGTGGACCCGGGCCGCACGTCGGCCTCGGTCTGGCGATCGTCCAGGGGTTCACCGAGGCGATGGGCGCGCAGGTCGCCGCGTCCACGACGCCCGGCGGTGGCCTGACGATGACCGTCACGCTCCCGGTGGCCGCCTCGTGACCCAGCTCCTGCTCGTCGAGGACGACGCCACCATCGTCCGGACGCTGACCGTGACCCTGGGCGCCCACGGCTACCGCGTGGAGGCGGTCGGCGCGGGCTCGGAGGCGATCGAGCGCGCCCGATCGGGCCAGGACGAGGTGCTGCTCGTCGACCTCGGCCTACCCGACATCGACGGGATCGACGTCGTCCGTGCCGTCAGGATGACCTCGACCGTCCCCATCCTCGTCCTGTCCGCACGAGACGGTCGCGACGCCAAGGTGGCCGCCCTGGACGCGGGCGCCGACGACTACGTGACCAAGCCGTTCGACATGAGCGAGCTGCTCGCCCGGCTGCGGGCAGCGCTGCGCCGGGCCCGACCCGCCGCCGCCGCTTCCGTCGTGCGGGCCGGTGACCTCGTCATCGACCGCCAGGCCCGGCGTGTGGAGCGGGCGGGACGGCTGGTCCATCTCTCACCGACGGAGTGGAACCTGCTGGACGTGCTGGTCCGGACACCCGGGAGCCTGGTGACGCAGCGGGAGATCCTGCGTGAGGTGTGGGGCCCGCAGTACTTCGACGAGACGAACTACCTGCGCGTCTACGTCGCTCAGCTGCGGCGCAAGCTCGAGGACCGCCCGTCGCAGCCCCGCCACCTCCTCACCGACCCCGGGGTCGGGTACCGCTTCGAGCCGTGAGCGGAGCCCTCCCACGCCGAGGCGGACTCGGCGCCGACGAGGGGACTGCTGGTCGGGGTGGCCGAGGCGAGGGGCGCACAGGTCGAGTTGTCACCCACTTTGTCACTCAGCGGCCTCCGAGGCCGGTGACGCGGCGGGTACGAGAAAGGCCCGCACCAGCGTTTCCGCTGGTACGGGCCTTGTCATCGGTGTCGGGGTGGCGGGATTCGAACCCACGACCTCTTCGTCCCGAACGAAGCGCGCTACCAAGCTGCGCCACACCCCGATGAAGCCTGCTCAGCATAGACGACCGGAGCGGGTGCCACGAAACCGATGCCGATCGGAGGGCGTCAGCTGCCCACGAGTGTGATGAGCGTCGCCTCCGGGCGGCACGCGAAACGGACCGGCGCGTACGGCGACGTGCCGAGCCCCGCGCTCACGTGCAGCCACGACGACCCCTCGCCGCCGTCGTCGTCGGGACGCGGACCGGGCCAGCCGTGCAGGCCCTTGGCGCGGCCCCGGTCGAGGTCGCAGTTGGTGACCAGCGCACCCAGGCCCGGCACCGCGAGCTGGCCACCGTGGGTGTGCCCGGCGAGGATCAGCTCGCACCGGTCCGCGTGCATCTGGTCCAGCACGCGGCGGTACGGCGCGTGCGCCACGCCGACGTGCAGGTCGGCGGACGGAGCGAGCGCACCGTCGGCCGACGGCTCCGGGAAGCGGTCCCGCTCCATGTGCGGGTCGTCGACCCCGACGAGGGACAGCGTCCGGCCGGCGACCTGCACGACGTCGCGCCGGTTGGTCAGGTCGATCCAGCCCGCACCGGTGAGCTCCCCCGCGAGCTGCCCCACCGGCAGCGGCAGGAGCGGCACGACCGGCGCCTGGCGGGAGTCGGGCATGAGGTACCGCGCCGGGTTCTTGGGCTGCGGGGCGTAGTGGTCGTTCGAGCCCATGACGAACGCGCCGGGGGTCGACAGCAGCGGCTCCAGCGCGTGCAGCACGCTCGGCATCGCGTCGACGTGCGCCATGTTGTCGCCGGTGTCGACCACGAGGTCCGGCCGGAGGGACGCGAGGTCGCGGATCCAGTCGATCTTGCGCTGCTGGCTCGGCACGAGGTGCAGGTCCGAGAGGTGGAGCACTCGGATCGGCGCCTGCCCCGGCGGCAGGACGGGGACCGTCACGTCGCGCAGGGCGTACCAGCGCACCTCGACCAGACCGCCCCAGGCGACCGCGGCGGCGCCGGCGACGGTCAGCGCCCCGGCGGCGCGCGCGAGCGGGTGGGTCACTGAGGCTGGCCGTTCGAGAGGGTCAGCGTGACGACGCCGCCACGGCTGGTGCTGCTGCCCTCGGCGGGCGACGTCGAGGCGACCGACCCGGCGGGCACCGACGACGGGGCCTGCTCCGGGGCCACGCGGACGGTGAACCCGGCGCGGCGCAGGATCGCCTGGGCGTCCTGCTGCGACCGACCGACGACGCTCGGCACGCGGACGCGCTGGCCCTCGACCTCCGTGGTGCCCGGCTGCGCGAACCCGACGACCGGCAGGCCCTCGTGCGCCGAGCGCATGAAGCGCTGCCAGGTCGGTGCGGCGATCGTGGCGCCGAACGCGTTGCGGACGAACTTGCCGTTGATGGTCAGGCGCTGCACCGGGATCGTGCCCTCGGAGAAGCCGACCCAGACGGCTGCGGACATCTGCGGGGTGTAGCCGACGAACCAGGTGTGCTCGTTGTGCGAGGTGGTCCCCGTCTTGCCGGCCGAGGGGCGGTCGATGCCGCCGAGGCCCTTGGCGGTGCCCTCCCAGACGTGGCCGAGCGCGAAGTTCATCGCGGCGGCGATGCGCGGCTCGAGCGCCTCGCGGCAGTTCGCGGACGGGACCGGCAGCTGGTTGCCGTTGCTGTCCAGGACGCTGAGCAGGGCGATCGGCTCGCAGAACGTGCCGTTCGCCGCGAATGCGGCGAAGGCGGCGGCCATCGTCAGCGGCGCGATCTCCCGGCTCCCGATGACGTTCGCCGGCAGGGCGGGGTAGTCGGTGCCGTCCGGCAGGTGCACGCCGAGGGACTTGGCGGTGTCGAAGATCCCGCAGATGTCGAGCTGGCTCGCCATCTCGATGTAGCCCGAGTTGACGGAGTTCTTCGTCGCGTTGAGGACGGTCATCACGCCGCCGTCGCCCTCCGCGTTCCCGAACTTGTAGTCAGGACCGCTGAACCGGGCGCAGGAGGAGTTGAACTCGCTCATCTTGTACGGGCGAAGGTTGGCGTTGATGACCTCGTTGAGGCTGTGCCCCTCCTTGAGCCACTGGACCAGGGTGAACGGCTTGAACGTCGACCCGGGCGAGAAGCCCTTGGAGGACCCGTACGCGCTGTCGGTGTTGTAGTTCACCGACGTCTCGCGCGGCCCCGCCGTCGAGGTGTTGTTGTAGATCCGGTTCTGCGCCATCGCGAGGATCTTGCCGGTGCCGGGCTCGACCACGGAGATCGCGGAGGCCACCCCGGACGGGTCGTCGACCGGGATGCCGGCCTTGACCTCCGCGTCCGCCATGGCCTGGCGGGCGGGGTCCATCGTCGTGGTGATCGTCAGGCCGCCGCGGTACAGCAGCTGCAGCCGCTGCTCGCGGGTCTCGCCGAAGGCCGGGTTGTTGGCGATGACCTTGGTGACGTAGTCGCAGAAGTAGCCGGCGTTGGCGACCGCGTTGGCGGTCATGCAGCCCAGCCGCGTCTCGGTGACGTTGAGGTAGGCCGCGAGCGGCGTCGCGACGCCGGCGTCGTGCTGCGCCTGGTCGATGAAGCCCTGCTGGAGCATCAGCTGCAGGACGACGTTGCGGCGCTGCTCGGAGTTGACCGGGTTGACCACCGGGTCCCAGCGGGTCGGGCTCTGGGTCACGCCCGCGAGCGTCGCGGCACGCAGGAAGTCGAGCTGGCTCGCGGGCATGCCGAAGTAGAACTGCGCCGCCGCCTCGACCCCGTACACCGACGCCCCGAACTGGGCGATGTTGAGGTACTTGGTGAGGATCTCCTGCTTCGTGTACCGCTGCTCGATCGCAATGGCGAGCTTCGCCTCGCGCAGCTTGCGGCTGATGCCGGCGGTGCCGTCCGCCTCGCGCGCGGCCTGGATCGCCGCCTCTCGCTGGGCCGGGTCCTCCTCGCGGATCGCCGACTCGATCAGCACGTTCTTCACGTACTGCTGCGTCAGCGTGGAGGCGCCCTGGACGTCGTCCGTGAACGCATTCTTCGCCGCCGCGCGCAGCATGCCGGTGGGGTCGATGCCGCCGTGCTCGAAGAATCGCTTGTCCTCGGTGGCCACCACGGCGTTCTGCATGTCGGGGGAGATCGCCTCCAGCGGCACGACGATGCGGTTCTGCGCGTAGAAGGTCGCCAGCACGGTCGTCCCGTCGGCCGCCAGGACGGTCGACTTCTCCGACAGGGGATCCTCCTTGAGCTCCGTCGGCAGGTCGTCGAACACCTCGGTCGTCGCGCCGGTCAGGGCGCTCGCCCCGGCCACGGCGGGCATGAGCAGCCCCGCGGACAGGACGCCCCCGATGCCGGCGATCAGCAGGAGGGCGAGAAGGAGCGCCAGGGCCTGGAAGAGGTTGACCTGACGCCCCTGCGGACGGGCAGAGTGCGGCATCCACCCAGAATACGCGGCCCCACCCACACGCTCGGAGAGGCCCACGCGGCGGGACGACTCTGCACGGCACCTTCACCGTTCACCCGAATTTGACCCCGCCTGCTTCTGTTCCCGGGGACGACGAGCGGTTACCGTGCGCAAACGGGATGGGACCATCCCGCGAACGGCGTGAGGAGGCACCGTGCGCGTCACGGATGACATCAACTGGACGAGCCGCGGCGCGTGCCTGCAGATCGCCCCCGACGAGCTCTTCGTCCAGGGCGCCGCCCAGCGGTCGGCGCGGGCGGTGTGCGGCAAGTGCCAGGTCAGGCTCGAGTGCCTCGCCGACGCGCTGGACAACCGGGTGGAGTTCGGCGTCTGGGGCGGCATGACCGAGCGCGAGCGCCGGGCCCTGCTGCGCCGCCGGCCCGAGGTGAGCTCGTGGCGCGCCCACCTCGTGGTCGCCGGCCTGGCGCCCGACACGGTGACCGGCAGCACGAGCGGCAGCGCGGCCGCCACGGTGACCGGCACGGTCGCGGACACCCTGACCGAGGGCGCCACCGTTCCCGTCTGACTACGCTCGGCCCATGGCCACCACGTGGGAGTACGCGACCGTTCCTCTGATCATCCACGCCACCAAGGCGATCCTGGACCAGTGGGGGTCGGACGGCTGGGAGCTCGTCCAGGTGATCCAGGGTCCGGACGCCGGGCTCGTCGCCTACCTCAAGCGCCCCACCTCGGCCTGATGGGGGCGGTCGACGCGCGGCTGGCCGAGCTCGGCCTGACCGTGCCCGACGTCGCCGCGCCGCTGGCCTCGTACGTGCCCGCGGTCCGGTCCGGCTCCCTGGTCTACACGTCCGGCCAGCTTCCGCTGGTCGCCGGCTCGCTCGCGGCGACCGGCAAGGTCGGCGTCGGCGCGGGTCTCGTCGATCCCGCCGAGGCGGCCGGCCTCGCCCGGACCGCGGCGCTGAACGGCCTCGCCGCCGTCCGGGCGCTGGTCGGGGACCTGGACGAGGTCGTCCGGGTCGTCAAGGTTGTGGGCTTCGTCGCGAGCGATCCGGCGTTCACCGGCCAGCCGGCGGTGATCAACGGCGCGAGCGAGCTGCTCGGAGCCGTGTTCGGGGACGCGGGCGTGCACGCGCGCAGCGCGGTCGGGGTCGCGGTGCTGCCGCTCGACTCGCCGGTCGAGGTCGAGCTGGTCGTCGAGGTCCGCTGAGTCAGCGGGCGCGGCGCTCGAGCCGGTCGATGTCCAGCAGGACGACGGCGCGTCCCTCGCGGCGCACCCAGCCGCGCGCGGCGAAGTCGGCCAGCGCCTTGTTGACGGTCTCGCGGGAGGCCCCGACCAGCTGGGCGAGCTCCTCCTGGGTGAGGTCGTGCGCCACCCGGAGGCCGTCGTCCACCTGCTCCCCGAACCGGGTCGACAGGTCGAGCAGCGCCTTCGCCACGCGACCGGGGACGTCGGAGAACACCAGGTCGGCGAGCGCCTCGTTCGTGCGCCGCAGCCGGCGCGCGAGGGCCTCCAGCAGGTGCTTGGCGACCGTGGGGCTGGACTGCAGCCAGTCGACGAGGTCCTGGTGGCCGAGCTCGAGCAGCCGGGCGTCGGCGACGACGCTCGCGGTCGCGGTGCGGGGACCCGGGTCGAACAGGGACAGCTCGCCGAACATCTCGCCCGGGCCCAGGACGGCCAGCAGGTTCTCGCGGCCGTCGCTCGAGCGCCGACCGAGCTTGATCTTGCCCGACGCGATCACGTAGAGACGATCGCCGGGCTCTCCTTCATGGAACAGCACGTCGCCGCGGGTGAGCTCGAGGCGGGTCATCGAGGCCTGCAGGGCCCGCGTCTGCTCGCTGTCCATGTTCGCGAAGAGCGGTGCGGAGAGCACGACGTCGTCGTCCACGAGTGTCCTAACTGTGCCGGGGGTCACGTCCAGGTGACAGTGTGCCCCATGGGGCTCGGTGCGGTCGGCCGGGCGTGGACGACGCCGGGGAGGCCGTCCACGAGCGCGCGCTCGACCAGCTCGTCGGCCACACCGCGCATCGCCGCGGCCACGGTGGACTCGTACGCGGCGAGGCGGCGGTCCAGGGCGCGCAGGCTCTCCAGGCGGTCGCCGCCGCCCTCGGGGCCGCCGGTCCCGACCGCCTCGAGGAGCCCGACCGGGAGGGGGAGGTCCCCGTACCCGCCGGGCGCGAGCGTCTGCCGGAGCGTGCGCCCGGGGGTCTGCCCGGCGGCGTCCGCGAGCGGCTCGGGCACGAGCCCCATCCGGGCGCGCACCAGCCGGCGCCACCCGGTCACGCGCAGGCGCTCGGCGCGCAGCGACCGGTGGGTGTCGCGCAGGTCCTTCACGGAGTCGACGGTGCGCTCGATCGGGACGACCGTCATGGCGTGACCTCCTTCGGTGCTCGGGGCGGGGTGACCTCCCCCGATTCGGCGGCGGGGGGGCCGGCGGTGAGCCGTTCGCCCGGACATCACCCGGTCCGTAGGGCCGTCCGGGTGAGCCCGTACGCTCGGGGGATGGCCGCCGCCACGGAGTCCCGCCTCGCGCTGGTGCGCCGCGCCCGCCGGGTCAACCGGGTGCTCGCCCAGCGCTACCCGGACGCTCGGTGCGAGCTGCACTTCCGCAGCCCGCTGGAGCTGCTGGTGGCGACCGTCCTGTCGGCCCAGACCACCGACGTCCGGGTCAACCAGGTCACCCCGGTGCTGTTCGCGCGGTACCCGGACGCGTGGGCGCTGGCCGGCGCGGACCGCGCGGAGCTCGAGGAGATCATCCGGAGCACCGGGTTCTTCCGCGCCAAGGCCGAGTCGCTCCTCGGCCTGGGGCGGGCACTGGTGGAGCGCTTCGACGGTGAGGCCCCGGCGCGGCTCGAGGACCTCGTGACGCTGCCGGGGGTCGGCCGCAAGACCGCCAACGTCGTGCTCGGCAACGCCTTCGGCGTGCCGGGCATCACCGTCGACACCCACGTGGGACGCCTGGTCCGGCGGCTCGGGTGGACGGCCGAGGAGGACCCGGTCAAGGTCGAGCACGCCGTCGGTGAGCTGGTGGAGCGCGCGGAGTGGACGATGCTGTCCCACCGCCTGATCTTCCACGGGCGCCGGACCTGCTTCGCCCGCCGGCCGGCGTGCGGTGCGTGCCCGGTCGCACGGGACTGCCCGTCGTTCGGGATCGGGGAGGTCGACCCGCAGCGGGCGGCGGCGATGGTCAAGCCCTGACCGACGCCCTCGGCCGTCAGAGCGGCGCGACCTCCGCCAGCCAGCCGAGCAGGAGCTCGGTGACGCGCCCCGGTGCCTCCTCCGGCAGGAAGTGCCCCGCGCGCGGGACGACCTCGAACCGGTATCCGCCGGGTACCAGACGCGTGCGCTCACCTTCGAGCGGGGCGCTGCCGACCGGCAGGCAGCGGTCGGCGAACCCGTGCAGCTGCAGCACGGGGACGCGGATCGGGGTGTCCAGCGCCTGCAGGTAGCGCCGGCCGTCGGCGCGCGGCGTGGACCGCACGAGCCAGCGCAGCTGCTCCATCTGGCTGTGCGCGGCGAACGGCACCTGCGCACCGGCCCGGTACGTCGCCAGGGTCTCCTCGTCCGGCCAGCCGGGGGCGCTCCACTCCCGCAGCACCCGTTCGACGCGGTCGCCCGCGGTCAGCGCGCGCTCGGGCAGACCGGGGAGCTGGAAGAACGCCAGGTGCCGCAGGGGCCCGGGTCGGACGGTCCGCGTCAGGCTCCCGTGCAGGTGCACCGGGTGCGGCGCGCTCACCGCGGCCACCGCCCGCGTGACGCCGGGCTGCAGGGACGGCATGGCCCAGGCGACCGTCGCCCCCGTGCCGTGCCCGACGACGACGGCGCCGTCCGCCCCGAGCGACCGCACGAGCCCGGCGACGTCGGCGGCGAGGGTGGGCACGTCGTAGCCCAGCGGCGGCTTGTCGGACGCACCCGAGCCGCGCAGGTCCATGGCCGCGACGCGGTAGCCGGCGTCGGCCAGCGCCGTCAGCTGGTGGCGCCACGCCCACCAGTGCTGCGGGACCCCGTGCAGCAGGACGACCAGCGGGGCGTCCCGGTCGTCCGGGCCGGCGACGGCGACGTGGAAGCGGGCGGCGTTGGCGGGCACGAAGCGGTGCAGCCACGGTCCCTCGACCAGGACGGTGCTCGAGTCGACCGCCCGCGTCGGGCGGTCGTCGGGGGTGGCGGGCACAGCTCTCCTCGCGCGCGGCGTCGGGTGGGCGGGTCGCCCCGACGGTGAGGCTAGCGAAGTGGCCGACCCGCCCGGGACACCCGGGCGGGTGCTCGTCTCAGGCGTCGGCCGCGTACGGCAGGCCGCTCACCCGGTCCGCGGCCACGGCACCCGCCGGGTCCTCGGCGGGCACGGCGCGCCGGTCCTTCGGGGGGTCGAAGCGGTAGCCGACGTTGCGCACGGTGCCGATCAGCGCCTCGTGCTCCAGCCCGAGCTTGGCGCGCAGGCGCCGGACGTGGACGTCCACGGTCCGGGTGCCGCCGTAGTAGTCGTAGCCCCACACCTCCTGCAGCAGCTGGGCGCGGGTGAACACGCGACCGGGGTGCTGCACCAGGTACTTGAGGAGCTCGAACTCCTTGTAGGTCAGGTCCAGGGGCCGGCCGCGCAGGCGGGCGGTGTACCCGCCGGCGTCGATCGTCAGCTCACCGGAGGAGATCTCCTGCGGGCCGGAGTCGAGCGCCTCGTGCGCGCTGCGCTCGATCACCAGGCGGATGCGCGCCTCGACCTCGGCCGGCGAGGCGTGCTCGAGCACGATGTCGTCCGCACCCCACTCGGCCGTGAGCGCCGTCAGCCCGCCCTCGGTCAGCACCAGCAGGAGGGGGACGGTCAGGCCGGTCGCGCGCAGCAGGCGGCAGGTGGTCCGGGCGGTGACCAGGTCCCGCCGGGCGTCCAGGACGATGACGTCGGAATCGGGCGCGTCGACGAGGGCGGACGGCTCCACGGGGAGCACCCGGACCCGATGGGACAGCAGTCCGAGAGCCGGGAGAACCTGTGCGGAGCCACCTGCCGTGGGTGTGAGCAGCAGCAGATCTGCCACCGGACCTCCTGGCGCCGGGCGAGAGGCCAGGGTAGCGCGCGCCGCGCCGACCCCGGTGCGGGCGCGCCATCTGCGAGACTCGTCCGCGTGCTCGGCCGCCCCCACCCCCCGCTGACCTGCGCGCTCTCTCTCGTCCCGCCGGGGGCGGCGCGGCGATGACCGTCTCCACCCGCGCCGTCGTGACCGCCGTCGTGGCCGCGCTCGTGGCGGTCGCCGCGTTCCTCGGCGAGCTGCCCCTGGTCGTGCTGGCGGGCGTCCTGGCGCTCCTGCTCGCCGTCGGCTGGCCGACCCTCGTCGACGCCCCCGCCCGCCGCGGCGCCGGCGTCGTCGTCGCCGTGGGTGGGCTCGGCGCGCTGGTCGCCGTCACCCTGACGACCGGCGAGCCGTTCCTGCGCGAGCTGCCCGAGGTGCTCGCGCTCGCCGTCCTGCTCGCGTTCGTGCACGAGCTCGTGCGCCGCGACGGTCGCGAGCGGCTCGTGGAGTCCGTCGCGGGTGTGGTGACCGGGGTCGTGGTGACCGCCTCGGTCGCCGGGTGGGTCGCCGCCGGGCGCACGACGGGCGGGGCGTCGCTCGTGGTCACCGGCGCGCTCGCGCTGGCGGTCGGCTCCGCGGTGTCCGCGCTGCGGCTGGCGGGCTGGCTCGCGGCGCTGCTGACGATCGTGTCCGCGGCGGGCGCCGGGGCGGGCGCCGGGGCGCTGCTGCCGCTGGTGGACCCGCTCGCGGGCGGGCTGATCGGCCTCGCCGTCGGCATCCTCGTCGCGGCCATGCACCGCCTCTACGACCGCCTGCGGACCATGCGCACCCGCTGGCCGGCCCTGGCGGGCGCGGTGCTGCCGGTCACCGTGACGGGGATCCTCGTCTACGTCGTCGGGCGCGTGCTGGTCGGCTGACCTCGCCGAGCGCGACCCGGGCGCGACCCGGCCGCGACCCCGGGCGGCGGGCCCGCCCGGCCGGTCGGTAGGATCGCCGCCATGACCACGCACGCGCTCGAGATCCTCTTCATCGCCCTCCTGGTCCTCGCGACCGCCGCGATCGGCTGGATCAGCGCCGTGGTCCTGCTGCGCCTGTTCAAGGGTCAGCGCTGATCGCCACCGCCCGACCGGCCGCCCAGCGGGGTCCGCGCCGACCGGCGCCGCTCCCCGCCGACGAGGGGTTGTCCCATGTTCGACCTGCCTGACGGGCTCGCGCCCGAGGCGTACCCGCTGGCGTGGCTCGTCGGCCGCTGGCGCGGCGAGGGCGTCGTCGGCTACCCCGGCATCGAGGAGACCGCCTTCACCCAGGACGTCGTCTTCGACCACGACGGCGGCCCGTACCTGACCTACCGGTCCACGATCCGTCTCATCGTCGCGCCCGACGACGCCGCCTCGCTCACCCCGGGGGCCGACGGCCAGGACGAGCCGCTGCGCACCGCCGGCGGCGAGGTCCCCGGCGCCGCCGCCGAGAGCGACGCGCCCGTGTGGTCGACCGAGGCCGGCTTCTGGCGGGTCCCGCCCGAGCGGCCCGACGGTCTCGCGGAGAACCAGTTCCCGGTCGAGGTGCTCATGGCGGACCCGTCCGGCCACGTCGCGGTGTACCTGGGCGCGGTCGGCAACGGCCGCATCGACCTGGCCAGCGACGTCATCGCGCGCACGTCCACGGCCGCCGAGGTCGCGGCCGCCAAGCGCCTGTACGGCCTGGTGAACGGCGAGCTCATGTGGGCCTGGGACCTCGCGGCCTTCGGCGAGCCCATGCAGACCTACGCCTCCGCGCGACTCACCCGGCAGGACCCATGACCAGCCCGCTGCTCGCCCGCAGGGGCGCGGTCGCGGCCGCCGGCCCCGACGCCGGGGTGGCCTGGCACTACGGCGACCCGACCGCCGAGCAGCGCGCGCTGCACACCGGCGGTGCGGTCGTGGACCTGTCGCACCACGGCGTCGTCCGCGTCGCCGGGCCGGACCGGCTCAGCTGGCTGCACTCCATCACGTCCCAGAACCTGCTCGACCTCGCCCCCCGGACGTCCACCGAGCTCCTGGTGCTCAGCCCGCAGGGGCACATCGAGCACGCGGCCGGCGTCGTGGACGACGGCGAGGCCACCTGGCTGCTCACCGAGGGCGACCACGCGCCGACCCTGGCGGCGTGGCTGGACCGGATGAAGTTCATGCTGCGGGTCGAGATCGCCGACGTCACCGCGGAGTGGGCGACCCTGGGCGAGCCCGTCGACGCCGAGGCCGGCCCAGGCGAGGCGGTCACCTGGCGCGACCCGTGGCCGCGCACGCAGCCGGGTGGGACCCGCTACGGGCCCGACGACGCCGCCCACCCCGGCGCCGACCGCCCGTGGCGGCACGTCCTGGTGCCACGTGCGGACCTGGCCGCCGCGGTCGCCGAGCGCGAGGCCGCCGGCTGGCGGCTGGCCGGGACCTGGGCGAGTGAGGCGGCCCGCGTCGAGGCGTGGCGCCCCCGCCTGGCCACCGAGGTCGACCACCGGGCGATCCCGCACGAGCTCGACTGGATCCGCACCGCCGTGCACCTGGACAAGGGCTGCTACCGGGGGCAGGAGACGGTCGCGCGCGTGCACAACCTCGGCCGGCCCCCGCGGCGCCTGGTCATGCTGCACCTGGACGGGTCCGGCCACCTGCTGCCCGAGCGTGGGGCGGAGGTGCGCTCCGGGGACCGGCCGGTCGGCGTCGTGACGTCCGTGGCCCGGCACCACGAGCTGGGGCCGGTGGCGCTCGCCGTGGTCAAGCGGAGCACCGCGACGGACGCCGACCTGCAGGTCGACTGCGAGGGCGGCGAGGTGGCCGCCGGCCAGGAGGTCGTCGTCCCGGGCGAGGGCGTGTCGGTGGACCGCCCGGCGCAGCGCGGTCCGGTCGCGCGCGGCCTGGGGCATCGCCCGAGCCTGTGAGCGGCGCACGCGTCCTGCGGGTGGATCGCCCCAGCCGGGGCGGCCAGGTGCAGGCGCGCGTCCGGCAGGGGGTCAACCGCGTCCGTGCGTCGGGCGTGGCGATCCTCCAGGCCGGCGTGGCCGCGGGGCTGTCGTTCGCGATCGCGCACTACGGCCTCGGCCACCAGTACCCGTTCTTCGCGCCCATCTCCTCGTTCATCGCGCTCGGGTTCAGCCAGATCCGCCAGCTGCGACGGGTCGCCGAGCTGGCCATCGGCGTCGCCCTCGGCGTGGCGCTCGGGGACGTCCTCGTCCACGTCATCGGCAGCGGCTGGTGGCAGATCGCCCTCGTGCTGATGATCGCCGTGGCCATCGGCCGTTTCGTGGACCGCGGCGGCATGCTCGCCACCCAGGCCGGCGTGCAGTCGATCGTGGTCGTCGGGCTCCCGGCGGCCGTGGCCAGCGGGGGTCCGCTGGGCCGGTGGACCGACGCGCTGGTGGGCGGCACCGTCGCGGTGGCGGTGGCCGCGCTGACCCCCGGCGACCCCCGCCGGCTGCCGCGGCGGGCCGCGCGGGCGGCCCTGCTCGAGCTCGCGGCGACCTCCCGGCTCCTGGTCACGGGGTTGCGCCGGGCGGACGCGGATGTCTGCGAGGACGCCCTGGTCCGGGGGCGCTCGAGCCAGCCGGCGTTCGACGAGTGGCGCGACGTCGCGCTCGCCGCGCGTGACATGGCGCGGGTCTCCCCGCGATGGCCGCGCTACCGCGACGAGCTGACCGCCCTTCAGGGCGCCGCCGCGCAGGGCGATCGCGCCCTGCGCAACACCCGCGTCATCGCTCGTCGCTCGGCGCCCCTGTGCACCGGTCACCACGACCTCGAGGGCATCGCGTCGGTGCTCGCCGAGGTCGCGACGGCGACGGAGCGGCTCGCGGAGGCGTTCGGCGCGGGCACGTCGCTCGAGCGGCCGCGGTCCGTGCTGGCGGAGCTCGCCGGCCGGATGGACCCGTTCCGGCTGGCGCCCGGGGACTGGCAGGTGCAGAGCGTCGTGCTGCTCATGCGGTCCCTCGCCGTGGACCTGCTCGAGGTCGCCGGAGCGGACGCCGCCGCGGCCCGCGCCCCGCTGCCCGAGATCTGATCCGCGGTGTCCGGGACGACGTGGCGCGCGGACGCCCGCGCTCGCCCCCGGAGGTCGTCTCGTAGGCTCGACCCGTGATCGCCACGCTGCAGACCTGGATCTACATCCTGCTGTACCTCGTCGTCTTCCTGCTCTCCGCGTGGGCGCTGCTCGACGCCGCCACCCGTCCCGCCAGCGCGTTCGTCGACGCCGGCAAGCGGACGAAGAAGCTGTGGCTGCTGGTCACCGGTGCCGCGACGGCGATCTCCTTCGTCGCCCTGCCGCCCCTGGGCGCCGGCGGGTTCCTGGTGATCTTCGCCGCCGTGGCGGCGGGCGTGTACCTGGCCGACGTCCGGCCGGCGGTCAAGCCGTACTCCGGCGGACGCGGTGGGCGGGGACGCGGCACGCCGCCGTCGCGGGGCGGCTGGTGACCCGGGCGACCGACGTCTCGACCGACGCGGTCCCGCTCGCCCGGGTCGTCCGGGGCGACCTGGTCGAGTCGGTGCACAGCGGGCACCTCGTCCTGCTCGCCGGCGGCGGCGGCGACGTCACGCTCGCCCTCGGCGACCCGGACGCGACGATCTGGGCCCGGTCGTCCCTCAAGCCCCTGCAGGCGGTCGCGATGGTCGACGCCGGCCTGCCCCTGGCCGGCGGCAGCCTCGCGCTCGCGTGCGCGAGCCACTCCGGTGAGCCGGCGCACCTCGCCGGGGTCGCTGCCGTCCTGCAGGGGGTCGGCCTCGCACCGGGCGACCTGCGGAACACCCCCGCGCTGCCCCTCGACGCCGGCGCGGCGCTCGCCTGGCAGCGCGACGGCCGGGGTGCGGAGTCGCTGAGCCAGAACTGCTCGGGAAAGCACGCCGCGATGCTCGCGACCTGCGTGGCGGCGGGCTGGTCGACGGCGGACTACCTCGAGGTCGACCACCCCCTGCAGAGGACGGTCCGGGGCACGGTCGAGTCGCTGACCGGCGTCCCGGTCGAGCACGTGACGGTGGACGGCTGCGGCGCGCCGCTGTTCTCCACGACGGTCCGCGGGCTCGCGCGGGCGTTCGCCACCATCGCGGCCGCCCCGACCGCCGAGCCCGGGGGTGCCGCGGCCCGGGTGGCGGCCGCGATGGCCGCTCACCCGGAGCTGGTCGGCGGCACCGGGCGCGACGTGACCCGCGTGATGCGCGCGGTCCCCGGGCTGGTCGCCAAGGACGGCGCGGACGGCGTCTACGCCGGCGGCCTGCCCGACGGCCGTGCGTTCGCGTTCAAGGTGCTGGACGGCGGTGACCGGCCCCGCCCCGCGCTGCTGGCCGCGGCGCTCGCGGCGGCGGGGGTCGACGGCGCCGCCGCCGAGGAGCTCGCGGCGCTGGGGCGGACGCCGGTGCTCGGCCACGGGCGTCCGGTCGGTGCCGTGGTGCCGACCTTCGGCCCCGCGGCATGAGGGCCGTCGTCCAGCGGGCGACCCGCGCGTCGGTGACGGTCGCCGGTGAGGTGGTCGGCGCGCTGCCCCGTCCGGGGCTGCTGGTCCTGGTCGGCGTCACCCACGACGACGGCCCGGACCAGGTCGAGCTCATCGCGCGCAAGGTCGCGGACCTGCGCATCCTGCGCGACGAGCGCTCGGCACTCGACGCCGGGGCCCCCGTCCTGGTGGTGAGCCAGTTCACCCTCTACGGCGACACCCGCAAGGGCCGGCGACCCACCTGGAACGCCGCCGCGCCGGGGCCGGTGGCCGAGCCGCTGGTCGCGGCCGTCGTCGCGGCCCTGCGCGACCGCGGGCTGGAGGTCGTCACGGGCGTCTTCGGCGCGGACATGGCCGTCGAGCTCGTCAACGACGGGCCGGTCACCCTCCTCCTCGAGGCCTGAGCCTGCCGCTCACCGCAGCGCGGACGCCCGGGCGCCGCGGCCGCGGCCGACCGGGTCCGCCCGTCACGCCTGCGGCGAACACGGGCAGTGCGGGCGATACCCCGCGGTTAGCCTGATTGCCAAGACCCGGCCGGGCCGCCAATCCCGGCCGCACGTCGCTCGTGAGGAGTGCGCATGTTCGAGAGATTCACCGACCGAGCCCGCCGGGTGGTCGTCCTCGCCCAGGAAGAGGCGCGGATGCTCAACCACAACTACATCGGCACCGAGCACATCCTCCTGGGCCTGATCCACGAGGGTGAGGGTGTCGCAGCCAAGGCGCTGGAGTCCCTCGGGATCTCGCTGGACGCCGTGCGCTCCCAGGTGCAGGAGATCATCGGCGAGGGCCAGCAGGCGCCGTCGGGCCACATCCCCTTCACCCCGCGTGCCAAGAAGGTGCTCGAGCTGTCGCTGCGCGAGGCGCTGCAGCTCGGCCACAACTACATCGGGACCGAGCACATCCTGCTCGGCCTCATCCGCGAAGGCGAGGGCGTCGCCGCCCAGGTCCTCAACAAGCTCGGCGCCGACCTCAACCGGGTGCGCCAGCAGGTCATCCAGCTCCTCTCCGGCTACCAGGGCAAGGAGCCGGTCGCGGCCGGCGGCCCGGCCGAGGGTCAGCCCGCCGGCTCGGCGGTCCTCGACCAGTTCGGGCGCAACCTCACCCAGGCGGCGCGCGACGGCAAGCTCGACCCGGTCATCGGGCGCGAGAAGGAGATCGAGCGGGTCATGCAGGTGCTGTCCCGCCGCACCAAGAACAACCCGGTGCTGATCGGCGAGCCCGGCGTCGGCAAGACCGCCGTCGTCGAGGGCCTGGCGCAGGACATCGTGCGCGGTGACGTGCCCGAGACCCTGCGCGACAAGCAGCTCTACACGCTGGACCTCGGCGCGCTGGTCGCCGGCTCCCGCTACCGCGGTGACTTCGAGGAGCGCCTGAAGAAGGTCCTCAAGGAGATCCGCACCCGCGGCGACATCATCCTGTTCATCGACGAGATCCACACCCTGGTCGGTGCGGGTGCCGCCGAGGGCGCGATCGACGCCGCCAGCATCCTCAAGCCGATGCTGGCGCGCGGCGAGCTGCAGACGATCGGCGCCACCACGCTCGACGAGTACCGCAAGTACGTCGAGAAGGACCCGGCCCTGGAGCGCCGGTTCCAGCCGATCCAGGTCTCCGAGCCGAACCTCAAGCACGCCATCGAGATCCTCAAGGGCCTGCGCGACCGGTACGAGGCCCACCACCGGGTGTCCATCACCGACGGCGCCCTCGTGGCGGCGGCGACGCTGGCCGACCGGTACGTCAACGACCGGTTCCTGCCGGACAAGGCGATCGACCTCGTGGACGAGGCGGGCGCGCGCCTGCGCATCCGCCGGATGACCGCTCCGCCGGAGCTGCGCGAGCTCGACGAGCAGATCGCCGTCGCGCGCCGCGACAAGGAGTCGGCGATCGACGAGCAGGACTTCGAGAAGGCCGCGCGCCTGCGCGACACCGAGAAGCAGCTCGGGCTCAAGCGCCTGGAGAAGGAGAAGGCGTGGAAGTCCGGTGACCTGGACTCCGTCGCCGAGGTGGACGAGGACCTGATCGCCGAGGTGCTCGCCATCGCGACCGGCATCCCGGTGTTCAAGCTGACCGAGGAGGAGAGCGCGCGCCTGCTCCACATGGAGGACGCGCTGCACAAGCGGGTCATCGGCCAGGACGCCGCCATCAAGGCGCTGTCCCAGGCGATCCGCCGCACGCGGGCCGGCCTCAAGGACCCGAAGCGTCCCGGTGGCTCGTTCATCTTCGCCGGGCCCACCGGCGTCGGGAAGACCGAGCTCGCCAAGGCGCTCGCGGAGTTCCTGTTCGACGACGAGGACGCGCTCATCCAGCTCGACATGAGCGAGTTCTCCGAGAAGCACACGGTCTCCCGGCTCTTCGGCTCGCCCCCCGGCTACGTCGGGTACGACGAGGGTGGTCAGCTCACCGAGAAGGTGCGCCGCAAGCCGTTCTCGGTCGTCCTCTTCGACGAGGTCGAGAAGGCGCACGCGGACATCTTCAACTCGCTGCTGCAGATCCTCGAGGACGGTCGCCTGACCGACTCCCAGGGTCGGGTGGTCGACTTCAAGAACACCGTGATCATCATGACGACCAACCTCGGCACCCGGGACATCGCCAAGGGCGTGCAGACCGGGTTCCAGGCCGGCGGCGACCTGTCGACGTCGTACGAGCGCATGAAGGCCAAGGTCAACGACGAGCTCAAGCAGCACTTCCGGCCGGAGTTCCTCAACCGCGTGGACGACGTGGTCGTGTTCCCGCAGCTGTCGCAGCCCGAGATCTTCGCGATCGTCGACCTGATGATCAGCAAGCTCAGCCTGCGTCTGGCGGACAAGGACATGGCGATCGAGCTCACGCCGGCGGCCAAGAAGCTGCTGTCGGAGAAGGGCTACGACCCGGTGCTCGGGGCGCGCCCGCTGCGTCGCGCGATCCAGCGGGACATCGAGGACCAGCTGTCCGAGAAGATCCTGTTCGGCGAGCTCCAGGCCGGTCAGAAGGTCATCGTCGACGCCGTCGGCGAGGGCCTGCTCGGGGAGTTCACCTTCCAGGGCGTCCCCAAGGGCGACCGGACGTTCGAGCCCGTCGGGATCGGTGCCCTCGGCACCCCCGGCTCCGGCATCGACGTCCCGCCCGCGCCGCCGGCGTCGTCCGCCGGTGACACCGGAGTGATGCCGCAGGTCGGCTGACCTCCCTCGCTCGACCGCAGAGCCCGGATCCGCATCCCGCGGGTCCGGGCTCTGCCGTGCCCGGCCTCGTGCCGAGCGCGCTCACAGCCCGCCGTCGAACCCCAGCTGCCGCCACGCCTCGTACACGGCGATCGACGCCGAGCTCGTGAGGTTCAGGGACCGTCGCCCGGGGACCATGGGGATGCGGACCTGGTCGGCGATCCGCGGGTCGGCGAGCACCTCGTCCGGCAGCCCGGTCGGCTCGGGCCCGAAGAGCAGGACGTCGTCGGGCCGGTAGACGACGTCGGTGTACACGGTGGTGGCGCGGGTCGTGAACGCCAGCACGCGGGCGCCGGGGAACGCCGCCCAGGCGGCGGCCAGGTCCGGGTGCACGACGACGTGGGCGAGGTCGTGGTAGTCCAGCCCGGCCCGGCGCAGCTTCGGCTCGGACAGGTCGAAGCCCAGTGGCTCGACGAGGTGCAGCTCGGCGCCGGTGACCGCGGCGAGGCGGATGGCGTTGCCGGTGTTCTGCGGGATGCGGGGCTCGAAGAAGAGGATGCGGACCACGCCGACGATGGTCGCACCCTCGCTACGCTGGCCGCCGCCCCGAACCCGCGGACCGCTCCGCGCCGCCGGGTCCCTGGACCGTGCACGCCCGAGAGGACACCATGACCCTGACGCCGTACCGCGCCGCCGACGACCGCTACGCGGCCATGCCGTACCGCCGCAGCGGACGAAGCGGGCTGGACCTGCCGGCGCTGTCCCTGGGGCTGTGGCACAACTTCGGCGACACGACGCCGTACGCGACGCAGCGCGACGTGCTGCTGCGGGCCTTCGACCTCGGGGTCACCCACCTCGACCTCGCGAACAACTACGGGCCGCCGTACGGGTCGGCGGAGGAGAACTTCGGCCGGCACCTGGCCCGGGACCTGCGCCCGTACCGCGACGAGCTGGTCATCTCGTCCAAGGCGGGCTACGACATGTGGCCCGGTCCCTACGGGGACGGCGGCTCGCGCAAGTACCTGCTGTCGTCGCTGGACCAGTCCCTGGCCCGGATGGGGCTGGACTACGTCGACATCTTCTACTCCCACCGGCCGGACCCGTCGGTCCCGGTCGAGGAGACGATGGGGGCGCTGCACACCGCCGTCGTCAGCGGCCGGGCGCTGTACGCGGGGATCTCCAACTACAGCCCCGCCCAGACCCGTGAGGCGGCCCGGGTGCTCGCCGACCTGGGCACGCCGCTGCTGATCCACCAGCCGTCCTACTCCATGTTCAACCGCCACATCGAGCAGGCCCGGCCGGGCGCCGACGGCGGCGCGGGCGAGAGCCTGCTGGACGTCGTCGGGGACCTGGGCCTGGGCACGATCGTGTTCTCCCCGCTCGCGCAGGGGCTGCTCACCGGGCGCTACCTGTCCGGGGAGGTCCCGGCCGACTCCCGCGCCGCCGTCGGGCACTTCCTCAAGCCCGAGCGCATCGACGAGACGTACCTGGCGCGGGCGCGGGCGCTGGACGAGATCGCCTCGGGGCGTGGCCAGTCCCTCGCGCAGCTCGCGCTGTCGTGGGTGCTGCGCGACGAGCGCGTCACGTCCGCGCTGATCGGGTCGAGCAGCGTGGCGCAGCTCGAGGACAACGTCGCCGCGCTGTCCGCACCGCCGCTCACACCGGACGAGCTCGCCGCGATCGAGCCGCACGCCGTGGACGGCACCGCCCGCTGACGCCGGCGCGTCCCACCGGGACGGTCAGCGCGCGGCGAGCGACGACGCCAGGGCCGGCCCCAGCGGCAGGCGCGGCAGCAGGGTCGCCTGGAGCGCGTGGTAGACGTCCGCCTTCCCGGGGCGGATCGTCTGGGCCGGCCGGTTGGCCACGTCGAGCTCGTGGTGCCACGACCCGTCGACCCGGTCGATGAGGTACCGGTCGGCGTAGCCCCACCAGGTCGCGTACAGGTCGCGGTACTCGTCCTCGCCGGTGACCGACCACAGCGCCGTCGCCGCACCCAGGGCCTCGCACATCACCCAGTGCAGGCGCTGGCGCACGCGCGGGTTGCCGGCCCAGTCGACCGTGTAGATGAACCCGGGCTGGCCGTCCACGGACCAGCCCTCCGCGACGGCGGCGCGGAACAGCCGCCGGGCGCCGTCCAGCAGGTCGTCGGTCGGCGTACCTCCGCGAGCCTCCAGCGCGGCGCGCAGGTGCAGGGTGAGCCGGCTCCACTCCAGCCAGTGGCCCATGGTCGAGCCGTACGGGCGGAACGGGTCGTCCGGCGTCTCGCTGTTGTGCTCGAGCAGCGGTCGCCAGTCGGCGTCGTAGTGCTCGGGCAGGCGCCACGCATGGTCCCGGGCGTTGGCCAGCGCGCGGCGGGTGATGCGCAGCGCACGGTCCAGCCAGCGGTCGTCGCCGGTCGCGGCGTAGCCGGCGAGGAACGCCTCGACGGTGTGCATCGCGGAGTTCATCCCGCGGTACGCGTCCAGGGTCGTGAAGGTCCGGTCCCAGGACTCGACCACCATGCCGGCGCCGTCGTCCCAGAAGTGCCGCTCCTCGACGTCGAGCGCCTCCGCGAGCAGCTCGGGGGCGCCCGGCCGGCGGGCGATGGTCGCGCCGGCGGCGGCCAGGACGACGAACGCGTGCGGGTACGCGGTCTTGGTGTCGTCCACCGGCTCGCCGTCCGCCACGGACCCGAACCAGCCGCCGTGCTCGGCGTCCCGGAACAGGCCGGTCAGCGCGGTGAGCCCGTGGTCGACGAGCGCCTCGCTGCCCTCGACCCCGAGCAGGGTGCCCAGCGCGTAGACGTGCGTCATGCGGCAGGTGACGTACAGGCGAGCGGGCAGGCCGTCGGTGACGGTGCCGCGCGCGTCGAGCCACCCGAAGCCGCCGTCCGGCAGGGCAGCGGCGCGGCCGAAGTCGAGCAGGCGGCGGCCCTCGGCCTCCAGCCACCGGTGGTGCTCGGCGGAGTCGATCGCGAACCGGGTGAGGGCGGGCGGGTCGGGGGACGTCATGAGGTCTCCGATGGGGAGGGGGGCGGGGAGCGCGTTCGACGGGGGACGACGACGGCCCGGGCGAACCCGCCCGGGCCGTCGTCGTCGGTGCCGCTGCCCGGTGGGTCAGTCCTCGCGGGACTCCTTGACCCGGGCCACGAGCTGCGTGGGGCTGACGTACCGCAGCGCGATGATGAGGATCACCATCATCGTGACGGTGTAGACGACCGCCATGGACGACACGAGCTGGCGTGCCTCGCCGCCGCCGGACGCGGTCATGGCGCGGTAGATCGCCACGACGAGGGTGTCCGACCCCGGCCCGGAGACCAGGTACGTCAGCTCGAACATCCCCACGGTGCGGACCAGCACGAGCACCGCGGCGGCGAGGATCCCGGGGACCAGGAGCGGCAGCAGGATCTTCTGGAACACCATCCGCATGTTCGCCCCGGACATGCGGGCCGCGTTCTCGATGGTCGGGTTGATCTGCTCGATGAACGGCGTCATGGTCATGATGACGAACGGCACCGACGGCACGAGGTTGACCAGGATCACCGCGAGGAGCGACCGGCCGAGGCCGAAGTTGTACATCACGGTGGCCAGCGGGATGCCGTAGGTGATCGGCGGCATCAGCACGGGCAGCAGGAACAGCAGCGTGAGGATCCGCTTGAACGGGAAGCTCCGCCGCGCGAGCAGGTACGCCGCCGGCACCCCGATGAGGACCGACAGGACGATCACCGAGATCGCCACGGTGAGCGTCACCCCGATGACCTGAGCCATCCCGAAGCGCTCCCAGGCGCCGGTGTACCAGTCCGTCGTGGCGTTCTCCGGGAGCCAGCTGTCGAACCAGGGCCTGCCGAGGGAGTCCACGATCACGCTGATCAGGATGCCCAGGAGGTAGATGAAGAACGCCGCGACGCCGGCCCACACGATCCAGGTCGTGGGGGAGGCGACGAGCGACTTCTCGCCCGGCGCGCGGGACGTGCCCTTGGTCCGGGGCTTCGGCAGCGGGAGGTCGACCCCCGGTGCGGTGGTGTGCGCGGCCATCAGCCCTTCCCTCCGGTGGAGCCCTTGAACATGGACGCCCGCCACAGCAGCACGAGGGCGATGACGACGAGCTCCACCAGCCCCATCATCACGGCGATCGTGGACGCCATCGGGTAGTCGTTCAGCTCACCGAACGACCGGTACGCCATCAGCGCCATGACCCGCGTCTCACCCGACGCGTCCCCGACGAGGCGTGCCGACGGGAAGACGCTGAAGGCCAGCACGAACGTGAGGATGAACGTGGTGGCCAGCCCCGGCGCGAGCAGGGGCAGGATGATCCGCCGGAAGCGCTGCTTCCAGTCCGCGCCCATCGTCTTGGCTGCGGCCTCGATCGACGGGTCGATGCCCGACAGGTACGAGGAGATCAGCAGGAAGGCGAACGGGAAGCCCGAGATGATCAGCGAGAACAGCACGCCCCAGTAGTTGTTCACCAGGGTGAGCGGCTCGTCGACGAGGCCGGTCGAGACGAGGAAGCGGTTCAGCCATCCCTGGCGCCCGGCGAAGATGAGCATGCCCTGCGCGGTGAGCACCGTACCGAGCGTGATCGGCAGGACCAGCAGGATGGTCAGTGCCTTCTTGCCCCGGAACCTGTGGCGGAGCTTGAAGGCGACGGGGATCGAGACCAGCACGTTGAACAGCGCGACCGGCAGCGCCAGCCGCATCGTCAGGTAGATGGAGTCGAAGACGAACGGGTCACGGAAGAACGCGACGTAGTTCGACCAGATCCCCGCGCCCCACTGGTCCTGCGTGGCGAGCGACGGCTGGAACGTGAGCCCGACCCCGTAGCTGAACGGGTACACGAAGAGCGCGATCGCGAAGATGATCGCCGGCACCAGCATGAGCAGGGACTTGTCCACCCCACGCTCGGCCAGCCGGTGCCGCAGGCTCGCCGTCGACCTGGTCGTCTGCGCCCGCTTGCCCCGACCCACGGCCGGGGCACTCATCGACGCACCTCCTCGAGCTCCCGCTCCTCCACGGACAGGGTGGAGGGGTCGACGAGCTCGGCCGGGTAGGCCCGCACGCGCTCCGGGCTCGCGGTGAGCTCGACGGCGGTCCCGATCGCCGGCGGGAAGTCCGAGCGCACGTGCAGCGCCTGCCCACCGGGCGTGATGACGCCGACCGCGAACTCGCGGCCGTGGTACTCCACGACCGAGACGGTCGCGGTGGTGGAGTTGCCACCCCGCACGGGAACCGACGGCGAGACCACGACGAGGTCCTCCGGGCGGATCGCGACCCGCACGGTGTCGCCGACGGTGGCCCGCTCCACAGCGGTGCCGCGCAGCGTCAGGCCGCGACCCTCGACCACGACGGCATCGCCGTTCACGGCCGTGACCTCCAGGTCGATGAGGTTCCGGTACCCCATGAAGTCCGCGACGTGCCAGTTCACCGGCGCGTTGTGGAGCTCCTCGGGGGTGCCGACCTGCTGGACGCGTCCCTCGCGCAGGACGACGAGGCGGTCCGCCATGGACAGGGCCTCCTCCTGGTCGTGGGTGACGTAGATCGTCGTCAGGCCCAGGGACTGGTGGAGGCGACGGATCTCGGTGCGCATCTCCAGGCGGAGCTTGGCGTCGAGGTTGGACAGCGGCTCGTCCATGAGCACCAGGCGCGGCTCGAGCACGACGGCGCGGGCGATCGCCACGCGCTGCTGCTGACCGCCGGAGAGCTGCCCGGGCAGCTTCTTGGCGTGCTGCTCGAGCTTGACCAGGGCGAGCGCCTCGGCGACGCGGCGCTTGATCTCGGGCTTGGCGACGCTGCGCATCTGCAGCCCGAAGGCGATGTTCTTCTCGACCGTCAGGTGCGGGAAGAGGGCGTAGTTCTGGAACACCATCCCGAACCCGCGCCTCTCGGCGGCGACCGTGTCCACACGCTCGCCGTCGATGCGGATCTCGCCGTGGGTGAGCGGCAGGAGCCCGGCGAGGCAGTTCAGCGCGGTGGACTTCCCGCAGCCCGACGGGCCGAGCAGGGCGATGAACTCGCCCGCACGCACCGTCAGGTTGAGGTCGACCAGGGCGTTGGCACCACCGAAGCTGCGACCGACGTTCCGCAGCTCCAGCGACTCGAACTTGCTTGCGGCGATGGCCATGGTTACTGGGCCTCGAACTTCCCGGCGCCGACCTCGCGGTCCCAGATGTCGAACGCCTTGACGATGCTCTCGGCGTCGAGCTGCGTCTCGATCGTGTGGTCCTCGATCTCGGCGTCGTACCAGTCACGGCCGAACTCGGAGATCTCGTCCTGGATCTCCTGGGGCGCCTTGTCCAGCGTCGCACCCTCGATGGACGGGCCCGGGTACAGGTAGCCGTTGTCGTACGCCTTCGCGTTCTGCTCCGGCGTGAGGAGGTCGTTCAGCATGAGCAGGATGGCCGACTGCTTGTCCGCCGACAGCCCCTTGGGCATCACGGCGAAGTGGGAGTCGCTGATCCACGTGAACTCGTCCATGGTCGCGACCTCCAGCGTGTTCGGCGCGCGGCCGTCGACCCGCGGCTCGATGTCCCAGCCCATCGTGATGGGGGTCATCGACCAGGTCCCGTCGGAGATGTTCGTGATGACCTGGCCGGTACCCGTCGGGTAGTTGTCGACGTACTGGCCGAGCTCCTTGAGGTACGCCCAGGTGTTGTCCCAGCCGTTCTCGGGGTCCTTGGGGTCGGAGTCGCCCAGGATGTACGGCAGACCCTGGAGCCAGGTGCGGCCGGGACCGCTGTTGGCGGGGCGGGCGTACCCGAACTTGCCGGGGTTGGCCTTCGCCCAGGCGAGGATCTCCTCCGGGTTCGCCGGGACGTCGGCCTCGGGGACGGCGTCGGGGTTGTAGCTGATCAGCGGGCCACCGGGGGTCCAGGTGAGCAGGACGCCGTAGTTCTGCGCGAGCTCCTGCATCGCCGCGGCCGGCTCGATGTAGTTCTCCTGGTTGCCCAGGCGGTCGCCGAAGTCGTCGACGAGCGGGACCCAGAGGTCCTCGGTGATCCCGGAGGACAGGCCGTCGTTGCCGGTCAGCACGAGGTCGATCGACAGGTTCCCGGTGTCGACCTGCGGCTTCAGCGTCCCGACGAGGTCGGGGGCGCCGCCGGTCTCGAACGTCACGGACGAGACGATGTCGGGGTTCTCCTCGGCGAAGTCCTCGATCGCCGCGCCCATGACCTTCTGGACGCCGCCGACGTCGAGGATGTTCAGGTCGACGGCGGCCGACGGGGTCTCGGGGACGTCGCCGGCGGCGGCGCTCTCGGCCGGGGCGGCGGGGGCGTCCGCGTTCGGGGCGCTGCACGCCCCGAGCAGGAGGCCGAGCGTCGCGACGCTCGCGATGAGGTGGAGTGGTCGGGTGGCTCGCATAGGGTGATCTCTTCTCTTGTCGTACCGAGGACGACCTCGTCCTCGGTTGTGGTGGGAAGCAGGTGGGACGGGGTCAGCCGGGGCCCGCGTGGGCCGGAGCCGTGCGGCGCGGCGCCGTGGACCCCCGGACGACCAGCTGCACCGGGAGGTCGTCCTGGTGCAGGGCCGGTGCGGTCGGGTCGCGGACCATCGCGACCAGGGTGTCCACCGCGGCGCGACCGACGTTGACGAGGGGTGTCCCGACGCTGGTCAGGCCCGGGTGGGCCAGGCCGGACATCGGGATGTCGTCGATGCCGACCAGGCTCATGTCGCGGGGCACGACGACGCCGCGGCGCCGGAGGCCCTCGAGCAGGCCGAACGCCACGAGGTCGTTGTAGGCCAGCGCGGCGGTCGCCCCGCTGGCGATGAGCAGGTCCGCGGCAGCGGTGCCGCCGGAGACGTGCGGGCTGAAGAAGCCGAGCTCGACGAGCTCGGTGTCGGGGTGCTGGGCGCCGACCGACCGGAACGCGGACAGCCGGCGGGCGTTGGACCAGGACGCCCGCGGCCCCCCGGCGAAGGCGATGCGCCGGTGCCCGAGCGCCTGCAGGTACACCATCGCCTGCCGGACTCCGTCGTGGTCGTCGACGGTCACGGTCGCGACGTCGCCGCACGTGCGGTTGACGAGGACCAGGGGGCAGTCCCGCGCCATCCCGGCGATGACCTCCTCGGGCCCTCGGGGCGAGCAGAGCACCAGCCCGTCCACCTGCTTGGCGAGGTTGCGCACCAGCTCGGGCTCGGCCGCCGGATCCTCGTCGGAGTCGGCGATGAAGGCCGCGTAGCCGAAGCTGCGGGCGCGGGCGTGGAAGCCCTTGGTGATGGAGGCGAAGAACGGGTTCTCGAGGTCCGGCACGACCAGGCCGATGTTGCCCGTGCGCCCCGTGATGAGGGACCGGGCCGCGGGGTTGGGCAGGTACCCCAGGCCCCGGGCGACGTCGAGGACCCGCGTCCGGGTCTCGGGGGCGACGTCGTCGGGCCGGGTCAGCGCGCGGGAGACGGTGGACACCGACACCCCGGCGACTCGGGCGACATCACGGGCGCTGACCGGCACTGGCCTTGCTCCCCTCGTCGGGCGACCACCTCGGTGTGGCGCTGGGCACACTCTGCAATCGCTTGCAGCGCAACGTCAAGGCTGCGTCACCAAATCGTGACCTTGACTGGACCTGGATTGACGGTGCGCACCGTCCTGGCTGCTCATGCGCGCTCCGGCTCTTGCGCTGCTGTGACCGACTCCGTCATGATCGTTGCGACCCTCACTCATCAGCGTTTCGACGACGAGACGCCACGCCCGCACCGGCGCGGCTGCGCCGGGCGCGCGACACCGAGACGGACCCCATGAAGATCGAGAAGGTCGACGTCCTGGTGACCAGCCCGGGGCGCAACTTCGTCACGCTGCGGCTGACCACCACCGACGGCGTCGTCGGGCTCGGGGACGCCACCCTCAACGGGCGCGAGCGCTCCGTCGAGTCCTACCTGCGCGACCACGTGGCCCCGCTGCTGGTCGGCCGTGAGGCGCACGACATCGAGGACACGTGGCAGTACCTGTACCGCGGCGCGTACTGGCGCCGCGGACCGGTGACGATGACCGCGATCGCCGCCGTCGACATGGCGCTGTGGGACATCAAGGGCAAGGTGGCCGGCCTGCCGGTCTACCAGCTGCTCGGCGGACGGAGCCGCCGTGGCGCCCTGGCGTACGGGCACGCCTCGGGCTCGACGCTCGAGGCGCTGTTCGACTCGATGCGCAACCACCTGGACGAGGGGTTCCGAGCGATCCGGGTGCAGACCGGCGTGCCGGGGCTGAAGAAGGTGTACGGCGTCGGCACGGACCAGGCGCGCGGGCAGAAGTACGACTACGAGCCCGCCGGACGCACCGCGGTCCCGGTCGAGGAGGGCTGGGACACCGGCTTCTACGTGCGGCACATCGCCGGGGTGTTCGAGGCGGTGCGCGCGGAGTTCGGTCCGGAGCTGCCGCTGCTGCACGACGCCCACCACCGGCTCACCCCGAACCAGGCGGCTCAGGTCGGCCGCTCGCTGGAGCCCCACGACCTGTTCTGGCTCGAGGACTGCACGCCGGCGGAGAACCAGGAGGCGCTGCGCCGCGTCCGGGCGATGACCACGACGCCGCTCGCCATCGGCGAGGTGCTCAACAGCGTGTACGACTACCAGACGCTGATCACCGAGCAGCTCATCGACTACGTGCGGTCGTCGGTCACGCACGGCGGCGGCATCACCGCGATGAAGAAGCTCATGGACTTCGCCGCGGTCTACGGGATCAAGTCGGGCTTCCACGGCCCCACCGACATCTCCCCGGTGGGCATGGCGGCGGCGCTGCACCTGAGCATCGCGCTGCACAACTTCGGCATCGTCGAGTACATGAAGCACAACGACACGACGCTGGAGGTCTTCCGGACGAGCTACACGTTCACCGACGGCCTCCTCGACCCCGGTGAGAACCCGGGTCTGGGCGTGGAGTACGACGAGGACCTGGCCGCGACCTTCCCGTACGCTCCGGCGTACCTGCCGGTGAACCGGCTGCTCGACGGCACCCTGCACGACTGGTGACGCCGGGCGCGGCCCCGGCGCAGCGACCGCCCGCCCGGCGTGCCTGCTCGTGGGACGGCCCTGACGGGCGGGGCCGGATTGCGCTTACCATGGGGTCCGACCCAGGACGCCGACGTCCCGTCACGCCGCCCCGGCGGGCGCACCGCCCGTGCTGGGAGCCACCGTCCACCCCGCAGTGAGGCTCTTGGAGGCCTGGCCATGACCACCACCCACCCGGGGGTTCTCGCCCTCCCCGACTGCGCCCTCCTGCTGCGCCCCGACGACGACGTCGCGGTCACCACCCGGGACCTGCCGGCCGGGACCCGCGTGCTCACCGACCACGGCGAGATGGTGCTGCCCGGCGACGTCCCGCGCAGCCACAAGCTCGCCGTGCGGACCGTCCCGGCCGGCTCGGCGGTGCACAAGTACGGCCAGTCCATCGGCCTGGCCACGGCCGACATCGCGCCCGGTGACCACGTGCACGGCCACAACCTGGGCATGGACGACACCGCCCGGCACCACGAGTTCGGGACCGTCCGCACCGCGCTGCCCGCGCCGGTGGGCGAGACGCGCACGTTCCAGGGCTACCGGCGGTCCAACGGCAAGGTCGGCACCCGCAACTTCATCGGGGTCATCACCTCGGTGAACTGCTCGGCGTCGACGGCGAAGATGATCGCCGCCCAGTTCGCCGGGATGTCGCTGGACGCCTACGGGGACGTCGACGGCGTCGTCGCGCTCACCCACGGCAGCGGCTGCGGGCTCGTGCCCGGCAGCGAGGGCTCCGACATGCTGGTCCGGACCCTGCGCGGGTACGCCCGGCACCCGAACTTCGGCGGCCTCCTGGTCCTGGGCCTGGGCTGCGAGATGATCCCGGTGACCTCGCTGGTCGAGGGGCTGGACCTGCCGGACGACACCCTCGTGGAGACCCTGACCATCCAGGACACCGGCGGCGTCCGGGCGACCGTGCGGGCCGGCGTGGAGAAGATCAACGCCATGCTCCCGGTGCTGGACCAGCGCCGCCGCGAGCCGGCCCCCATCAGCGAGCTCGTGCTCGGCCTCAACTGCGGCGGCTCGGACGGCTACTCCGGCATCACTGCGAACCCGGCGCTGGGGCACGCCTCGGACCGGTTGGTCGCCGCGGGCGCCACGTCGATCCTCGCCGAGACCCCCGAGGTGTTCGGGGCCGAGCACCTGCTCACGCGCCGCGCGGTGTCCGAGGCCGTGGGCCGCAAGCTGCTCGACCGGCTCGAGTGGTGGCAGGAGTACGCGGCGGCCGGCGGCGGCAGCCTGGACAACAACCCGTCGCCCGGCAACAAGGCGGGCGGCCTGACGACGATCCTCGAGAAGTCCCTCGGTGCCGTGGCGAAGGCCGGGCAGGCGGACCTGTCGGCCGTCTACGAGTACGCGGAGCCGGTTACCGAGCGCGGCATGGTGTTCATGGACACCCCCGGCTACGACCCCGTGTCGGTCACCGGGATCGTCGCCGGCGGGGCGACCGTCGTGTGCTTCACCACGGGGCGGGGGTCCGTCCTGGGCGCCCGCCCGACGCCGGTCGTCAAGCTCGCCACGAACACCGAGATGTACGAGCGCATGACCGAGGACATGGACCTCAACTGCGGCCGGATCGTCGACGGGACGGCGAGCGTGACCGAGGTCGGCGACGAGATCTTCGAGCGGATCATCGCGGTCGCGTCCGGCGAGGTCACGGTGAGCGAGGAGCTGGCGCTCGGGCAGGAGGAGTTCATCCCCTGGCAGCTCGGCACGGTCACCTGACCGGACCCCGGGCCGGACCACCGCGGCCCCCTGACCGGAAGGATCGGTCAGGGGGCCGCGCCGTGCAGCGACGGGTCAGCCCCGCGAGGTCAGCCCGGGGAGCTCACCGGGCGTGACCGGCGGCCGCGGCGAAGGGGGCGATGTGCCGGCCCAGGTGGTCTCCCAGGACGGAGGCGTAGTCGTCGTGGTGGTCGACGAGCACCTCGAGCAGACGGTCCCGCAGCGGCCGACCGTCCGCGCCGACGGCGTTGAGCGAGTCGCCGTAGCCCACGTGGAGGATCTGGCGGGAGTCGAAGGTCCCGACGAGCTCGGTCAGGTCCACGCCGTCGAGCCGCACCGGGGTCTTCTCGACGTCGGCGGACACCTGGTAGGAGGCGCGCGCGCGGACGAAGGACGGTCGCGAGACGTCCCAGATCTCGGCGAGGAGCTCGGGAGCAGACCTCGCGACGACCTCCAGGGCGCACAGGTAGCTCGTCCCCGACGTCTTGAGGTGGATCCGGCCACCCGTCGCCTCGACCGCCAGCGGGTACACGCTGAACTTGTCCGACCCCGAGTGCAGCGAGATCTTGTACCCGCCCAGCACGTCGGCGACGGCCCGGTGCCCGGAGAGGTTCGCCCTCAGCGCCTCCGGGTCCCCGAGGTACTCGACGCCCTTCTCGAAGCCGTCGGCGTACCGGGGCGCGAAGCTCACCCACTCCACGCCGAGACGACGGAGCTCGGCCGCGAGGTAGTAGTGCTCGACGAAGCTGGTGACGTAGTCCGTCTCGTCGACGGCGATCTCCACCTCGACGTCGTGCCGCGCGTTGTCCATGACGTGGCGGTAGAGGCGGCGCGCGTCGACGACGCACCCGCTGTACTTGACGGCTGCCGCGACGATCTCGTCCTCGCCGACGGTCAGCTGCCGGTCGCCCAGGTCGAGGGTCGTGCCGACGTACCGCGCGCGCAACGAGGCGAGGTCGTCCTCGAGCTCGGCCCACGGCAGCGCGTCGACCTGCGCCTGGCTCACGCCGCCCCGGATGTCGACGACGTGGTCGCCCGGGTCCAGGGTGAACATCGTGAAGCCGGCGGCGAGCCCGCGGTCGATGCCCTCGGTCGTCTTGATGTGGTCGCAGTCGGCGCCGACCGCGCCCTCCCAGCCTGCCTCGACGCAGCCGAAGGTGGCAGCGTCCATCACGCTCTGAGCGTCACGGCCGAGGCGGTCCATCTCCCGGATCGACTGCTGGGCGAAGACGGGGACCACACCGGCACCCGACTCGGTGAAGGCGCGGACGTGACCCGGGGTGGCCAGGCCGAGCCGGTCACCGGTACCCACCGACGTCCGCTGGTTCCCGATCAACGAGGGCCGCAGGTGGGGGAAGGCCGTGCGCAGGGCGGCGGCGTTGGCGGCGGTCAGGGGCCCCTCGAGGACGTACCCGCCCCCACCCTCCGCGCTGCTCCCGTCGAACGGCCCGAGCGCCGCCGCTTCCGCCGCGCTGACACGCAGCAGCCGTCCGGGTCCGGTGTGGACGACATCGGCCTCGTACACCTCGTTGCGTAGCGTCATGGTTCGTCCTTCCTGCAGTTCGCGATGCTGCGGTCACCGTCCGTCGGCGCAGGGCCTGGCGGACGGGTGCCGGACGCCGGCGGCGTCCGAGTCTTGTGCCCTCGTCGTGCTGCTGTCCGCCGCCGCAGGCTCGAGCCGCGGGCGCCCGGTGAGCGTCTCGGGGTGTGCGGGTCAGCCCGCGGGGACCATCCGGAGCAGGTCGGCGACCTCCGCGCGCAGTGCGGTGCGGACGCCGTCGTGCTCACGCACGGCCTCGGGGAACACGTCCTCGAGCTCGAGCATGCGGTCCACCAGGCCGCCGGCGGAGCCCGCGGCCGCGGCGCGGAGCCGGTCCGCGATGGGGTCCTCGAGCGGGAGCGTCCCACCGTCGACGTCCCGGCCGCGGGCGACGAAGGCCAGCCAGCCCGCGACCGACCGGATCGCGGCGTCCGCCACGACGCCGGCCTCGAGCCGGTCGGCGATCACGCTCAGCAGCCTGATCGGCACCTTGAGGGAGCCGTCCGCGGCCACCTGCAGGGTGGTGTACCCCGTGCTGGGGTTCGCGAAGCGCTCGAGGATGTCGTCGCGGTAGCGGGCCAGGTCCAGGCCGGCCGGGGGGGTCAGGGTCGGGATGACGTCCTCGTCGAGCAGGCGCCGGGCCAGCTCGCCGACCTCCGGGTCCACGACCGCCTGGTCGATCAGCCGGTGCCCCCGGAGGGCGCCCAGGTAGGCGACGGTCGAGTGGGTGCCGTTGAGCATCCGCAGCTTGGCGCGCTCGTAGGGCGCGACGTCGTCGGTGATCGTGGCGCCCGGGACGAGCTCCCACCGCGGCCGGGGACCGGCGAACAGGTCCTCGATCACCCACTGCAGGAAGGGCTCGGCCACGACGAGCGCCTCGTCCCGCAGGCCCGACAGCGCCTGGGCCTCGGTGCGGTGGGTGTCGGTGGTGGCCGGCGTGATGCGGTCGACCATGCTCACCGGGAACCGGACGCTGTCCTGCACCCATGCGCGCAGCACCGCGGCCTCACGCCCGGGGACCGCGTCGATGATGCCGTGCACGAGGCGCTCGACCACCCGGCCGTTGTCCGTCATGTTGTCGCAGCACACCACCGTCAGCGGCGCGCCGTGGTCGCGGTGACGACGCGCCAGGCCGCGGACCAGCGCGCCGACCGGCGTACGGCACGCGGCCCCCGCGCTGCCGCCGGTCAGCTCGGCGGTGAGCGCACCCACGTCGGCGGCCAGGTCCGGGTCGGCCACGTCAGAGTTGCCGGTCGCGGCGCGACGGTAGCCCTTCTCCGAGACCGTCGAGGAGACGATGTGCGTGCTCGGCGCGGCGATGGCGGCCAGCACACGCTCGGAGTCCCCCGTCAGCGACGCGGCGCCGCGCATGGAGCCGACGACCCGCAGCGAGGTCGTCCCGCGGCCCTTGGTCAGCACGCCGTACAGACCGTCCTGCGGGACCAGCTGCTCGGCCACCCGCGGGCTGCGCCCGGTCACGCCGAGGATGCCCCACGTCGTCTCGTCCGCCGCCGCCGCTGCCTCCTCGGTGAAGACGGCCTGGTGCGCACGGTGGAACGCGCCGACGCCGAGGTGGACGATCCCGACCGTCGCCGCCCGCGGGTCGACGGACGGCCCGTGCACCGCGTCCCCGGTGGGCAGGAGACCGAGGGTGGCGAGCGACAGGCGGGGCAGGGAGTCGGGGGTCGTCACGCGTGGCCAGCTTTCGTCGGGAGGGTCAGGTCGGTACGGGGGCCTGGTGCCGGGGCCGGGCCGGTGGAGCCGCGGACCACGAGGGAGACGGCGATGCGCCGCACCTGCGGGGTGGGGCGGGGGCCCGCGGGGCGGGGCGCGAGCTCGAGGAGGAGGTCGACCGCGGTGCGGCCGAGGGTCCGGATCGGGATGCCGACGGTCGTGAGGGCGGGGGAGACCTGGGTCGCGGCCGGGACGTCGTCGAACCCGACCACCGAGACGCGGCCGGGGACGTCGACCCCGCGGGCGCGCAGCCGGTCCAGGACCCCCAGCGCCACCAGGTCGTTGTGCGCGATCACCGCGCTGGCACCGGTGGCCACGACGAGGTCCGCCGCGGCGACGCCGCCGGAGAAGGCGGCCGGGAAGTGGCCCAGCTGCACGACGTCGACGTCGGGGAGGGCCGCGACGGCCGCGGCCAGACCGCGTCGGCGCTCGCGGTCCGACCAGGAGTCGACCGGCCCGCCCGCGTAGGCGATCCGGCGGTGCCCCAGCGCGTGCACGTGCTCGAGCGCCTGCCGCACGCCGTCGGAGTTGTCCACGACGATCGACGGCAGCCCGGGCGCCTCACGGTTCAGCAGGACGACCGCCAGGTCCCCGGGCAGCGCGGCGAGGGCGTCGTCGGACATCCGGGGCGAGCAGAGCACCAGGCCGTCGACCTGCGAGGCGAGCTGCCGCACGAGGTCGGCCTCCACCCGCGAGTCCTCGTCGGAGTCCGCGACGAACACGGTGACCCCGGCGTCGCGAGCGCGGTGCCCGATGCCCTTGACCACCCCGGAGAAGAACGGGTTCTCCATGTCCGGCACGATCACGCCGACCCGTCGAGACGGGGGCCCCGACGCCGTCGCCCCGGGCCGGCGGTACCCGAGCTCGTCGGCCGCGCGCAGGACCCGCTCGCGGCGGTCGGTCGCCACCGCGCCGGGCTCGGCGGCCAGAGCCCGCGACGCCGTCGCGGCGGAGACGCCGGCAGCTCGCGCGACGTCGCGCAGCGTGACCACGGGCCCTCCGGTGGTGTGCGGGTTCGTGCACGGGATGGTGTGCTGTGGTGCGCGTGCAGGTGAAACGCATTGCATCACGTTTCATGGGACATCGGCAAGAGCGGTCCCGCTCGGGTGCGTGCCCTTGCCTGAGCAGCACCGATGCGTGAGAATCAGCGTTCATCGCGTTTCACTCAGTCTCATCGTGGAGGTCTCCAGTGACCGTTCCGTCCGCAGGTGCCTGGACGCTGCACCCCGACCGCGCCCTGCCGGCGGACGCGGTCACCCGTGACATCGCCCGGACCGTGTACGCGCAGACCCGCGACCTGCCGATCGTGTCGATGCACGGGCACGTCGACGCGGCGGCCCTGAACGCCGACGCGCACTTCGGCGACCCGGCCGAGGTCTTCGTCGTCCCCGACCACTACCTGGTGCGGATGATCGTCTCCCAGGGCGTCCCGCACGACGCGCTGGGCGTCCCGCGCAAGGACGGCGGCGCGGTCGAGACCGACCCCCGCGCGATCTGGCGCACGTTCTGCGCGAACTGGAAGCTCTACCGCGGCACCCCCACCCGGTACTGGCTCGAGCACGTCTTCGTGGAGGTCTTCGGGCTCAGCGCGCGGCCGTCCGCCGAGACCGCGGACACGCTCTACGACGAGATCTCCGCCAAGCTGGCGACCGACGAGTACCGCCCGCTGGCGCTGTTCGACCGGTTCGACCTGGAGATCCTCGCCACGACCGACCCGGCGACCGCGACGCTGTCCGACCACGCCGCGCTCGCCGAGCGGGGGTGGGGTCAGCGGATCGTCCCGACCTTCCGTCCCGACGCGCTGCTGTTCGTGGACCGGGACGGCTGGGCGGACGACGTCCGGCTGCTCGCCGAGCGTGCCGACGTCGCCGTCGACTCCTACACCGGGTACCTGCGCGCGCTGGAGCAGCGGCGCCGGGCGTTCGTCGCCGCCGGCGCCCGCGCCACCGACCACGGGCACCTCCTGGCCGACACCACCCCGCTGAGCGACGCCGACGCCGCACGGATCTTCGACGCCGCGCTGCGCGGCGAGGTCACGGCCGCGGAGGCGACCGCGTTCAGCGGCCACATGCTGACCGAGATGGCGCGGATGTCCACCGAGGACGGCCTGACCATGCAGCTGCACCCCGGTGTGGCGCGCAACCACAGCGGCAGCGTCTTCGCCGCGCGCGGTGCCGACGTCGGCTACGACATCCCGGTGCAGGCCGAGTACACCTACGCCCTGCGTCCGCTGCTGGAGCGGTTCGGGCACGACCCCCACCTGCGCCTCATCGTCTTCACCATCGACGAGACGGTGTTCTCCCGGGAGCTCGCCCCCCTGGCCGGGGTCTACCCGGCGATGAAGCTCGGGGCGCCGTGGTGGTTCCTGGACTCGCCCGACGGCATGCGCCGCTACCGCGAGCTCGTCACCGAGACCGCCGGGTTCTACAACACGACCGGCTTCGTGGACGACACCCGCGCGTTCTTCTCCATCCCGGCCCGGCACGACCTGTCGCGCCGGATCGACGCCGGCTACCTCGCCCGCCTCGTGGCCGAGCACCGGCTCGAGCTCGACGAGGCCGTCGAGGTCGCGCAGGACCTGGCCTACCACCTGCCCAAGGCGGCGTACCCCGCGCTGGGCTGACGTCGGCCGACCACAGCCGACATGTCGACCACAGCCGACCGCAGGTGACCGCACGGGGAGGAGCTGCGATGACGGAGCCGTCCGGCGACGGGGCGTCCCCGGTCGAGAGCGTCGACCGGGCGCTGCTGGCGCTGCAGCTGCTGGCCCGCGCCGGGGCGCGGGGCATGGGCCTCGCCGAGCTCGCCACCGAGCTCGGCCTGAACAAGTCGACCGCCCATCGCGCCCTCGCGGCGCTGCGGTTCCGGGGGTTCGTCACCCAGGACCCGGCGTCCGGCGGGTACGTGCTCGGACCGGCCGCCACCCAGCTGTCGGACGACTTCTTCAGCGACGAGAACCTGCCCGTGCTGCTCCACGCGGCGCTGGTCGCGCTCTGCAACGCCGCGGACGAGCTCGTGCACCTCGGCGTGCTCAGCGGGACCCACGTCGTCTACTTGGACAAGGTCGAGCCGGAGCGATCGGTCCGGGTGTGGTCCGCCGTGGGACGTCGCAGCCCCGCCGTCACGACCGCGCTGGGGCGGGCCCTGCTGGCGTTCCGTGGCACGGACCGCTCCATGCTCGCCGGCTACGTCAGGGCCGCCGGGGAGGTCGACGGGGCCGAGCCCGGGCACGTCTGGGAGGTCCTGGAGCGGGCGCGCGCCCGTGGCTACGCGACCGAGGTCGAGGAGAACGAGCCCGGCATCAGCTGCGTCGCGGTGCCGCTCCTGCGCTCGGGCGCCGCCGTTGCCGCGGTGAGCGTGACGGCCCCGGTCGAGCGGATGAGCCCCGAGCGCGTGGAGTGGCTGCATGAGCAGGTCCGCACCGTCCTGCCGCCGCTCCTCCCCGCCGGCCTGCGCCTCCCGTGAGGGCCTGCGCCGCCCCGACCGCCGCCACCGGGACGTCGTGATCTGCACGACCCGCCGTCGAGCCTTGAGCCCAGGCGCCCGGTGTGCCACCCTTGTTCCGCAGAACGATACATGCATTTCACCTAGCGAAACGGAAGCCTCATGGATGTGCTGACCTCCCTGCGTGCCGCACGTCTGGTACCGGTCGTCGTGCTGGACGACGCCAAGGACGCCGACCCGCTGGCCGCCGCCCTCGTCGCCGGCGGTCTGCCGGTCGCGGAGGTCACCTTCCGCACCGCCGCGGCGCAGGACTCGATCCGCGCCATGGCCGACCGCGGTGACATCCTCCTCGGTGCCGGCACGGTGCTGACCCCCGAGCAGGTCGACCAGGCCGTCGCGGCGGGCGCCTCCTACGTCGTCTCGCCGGGGCTGAGCCGCGCCGTCGTCGAGCGCTGCCAGGAGAAGGGCGTCCTCGCCCTGCCCGGCGCGGTCACCGCCACGGAGATCCAGGCTGCCCTCGAGCTGGGCCTGACGACGGTGAAGTTCTTCCCCGCCGGCACCTCCGGTGGCGCCCCTGCCATCGCGGCGCTCGCCGCGCCGTTCGGTGGCGTGTCTTTCGTGCCCACCGGCGGCGTCGGACCCAAGAACCTGCACGAGTACCTGGCCATCGCGTCCGTCGCCGCCGTGGGTGGCTCCTGGATGGTCCCGCGCGACCGCGTCAGGGCCGGCGACTTCGAGGGCATCCGGACCCTCACCGCCGAGGCCGTCGCGCTCACGCAGGCCTGACCCCGCCCCCGCTCCCGTCCCCTGACGATCACCGAGGATCCTTCATGACCGAGCAGTCCACGTCCGCCCTGACCATCCGTCCCGCCTCCGAGTGCCGCTACGACGCGGTCTCCCTCGGCGAGGTCATGCTCCGCCTCGACCCGGGCGAGGGGCGCATCCGCACCGCCCGCCAGTTCAGGGCGTGGGAGGGCGGCGGTGAGTACAACGTCACCCGCGGCCTGCGCCGGGCGTTCGGCCTGCGCGGTGCGATCGTGACCGCGCTCGCCGACAACGAGATCGGGCGCCTGGTCGAGGACTTCATCCTGACCGGTGGGCTCGACACCCAGTTCATCCGCTGGGCTCCGTACGACGGGATCGGCCGCGGCGTGCGCAACGGCCTGAACTTCACCGAGCGCGGCTTCGGCGTCCGCGGCGCGGTGGGGGTCTCCGACCGCGGCAACACCGCCGTGTCCCAGCTCAAGCCGGGCGACGTCGACTGGGACCACCTGTTCGGCGAGCTCGGGGTGCGGTGGCTGCACACCGGCGGGATCTTCGCGGCGCTCAGCGAGAGCACCGCGGACACGGTGGTCGAGGCGGTCACCAAGGCCAAGCAGTACGGCACGGTCGTCTCCTACGACCTGAACTACCGGCCGAGCCTGTGGAAGGCGATCGGCGGCCTGGCGAAGGCGCAGGAGGTCAACAAGGAGATCGCGAAGCACATCGACGTCATGATCGGCAACGAGGAGGACTTCACCGCCTCCCTCGGCTTCGAGGTCGAGGGCGTCGACGAGAGCCTGTCGGCGCTCGAGGTCGACAAGTTCGCCGCCATGATCGAGACGGCCGCCGCCGCGTACCCCAACTTCGCGGTGATCGGCACCACGATGCGCACCGTGCACTCGGCGAGCATCAACGACTGGGGCGCGCTCGCCTGGTCGCGCGAGACCGGCGTCGTGCAGTCCACGCACCGCGAGCGCCTGGAGATCCTCGACCGCGTCGGCGGTGGCGACTCCTTCGCCTCCGGCCTGATCTACGGGCTGCTGGACGGCCAGTCCCTGCAGACGGCGGTGGAGTACGGCGCCGCCCACGGCGCGCTGGCGATGACGACCCCGGGCGACACGACCATGGTCACCAAGGCCGAGGTCCTCAAGCTCGCCGGCGGCGGCGGCGCCCGGGTCGACCGATGAGCCGGGCGTCGAGCACCGACCTGACCGGCCTGCGCGCGCTGGTGACCGGAGCGGGCACCGGGATCGGCCGCGAGATCGCGGTCGCCCTGGCCCGCGCGGGCGCCGACGTCGCGGTCACCTACCGCACCCACGACGCCGCCCCCGTGGTGGCCGAGATCGAGGCGCTCGGCCGCACCGCGGTCGCGCTGCCGCTGGACGCGACGAACAGCACCGACGTGCACGACGTCGTCGGGCGGGCCGCAGCGGCACTGGGCGGCGGCATCGACGTCCTGGTCAACAACGCCGGCGGCCTCGTGGGGCGCGTCCCGGTCGCCGCGATGTCGGACGAGCACTGGCACGCCGTGCTCGACGTCAACCTGACGAGCATGTTCTACGTGACCCGCTCGGTGCTGGAGCACATGCCCGACGGCGGCCGGATCATCTCGATCAGCTCGCAGGCCGGGCAGAACGGCGGCGGTCCGGGAGCTGTCGCCTACGCCGCCGCGAAGGCCGGCATGGACGGCATGACCCGCGGCCTGGCCAAGGAGCTCGGCTCACGCCGGATCACGGTGAACTCCATCGCGCCCGGCTTCATCGGCGAGACGCCGTTCCAGGAGACGTTCACCCCGGCCGACGCTCAGCGCGCGGCGATCGCCGGCATCCCGGTCGGCCGCCCGGGCGTGCCGGCCGACGTCGCCGCGGCGGCGCTCTACCTCGCCTCGGACGGCGCCGGGTTCGTCACCGGCGCGGTGATCGACGTCAACGGGGGCGCCTGGCTGCGCTGAGGCGACCACCCGCCTGCCCCCCACACGCCGAGTGCGACGCTCCGTTCCCTTCCGGCAAGCCGGACGGGGGCGGAACGTCGCACTCGGCGGTCATGCGCGCGGTCATGCGCGCGGTGCGCGGCGGCCGGGGTGGCGGGGCCGCGGGGGCGGGGCCGCGGTGGGGCGTGGGGCTACTTCACGTCCTCGTCGACCCAGTCCAAGGTCTTGGTGACGGCCTTCTTCCACAGGCGGTACTGGCGGTCGCGCTCGGCGTCGTCCATCGACGGCGTCCAGCGCTTGTCCTCGGCCCAGTTGTCGATGACGTCCTGCTCGCCGTTCCAGAACCCGACCGCGATGCCGGCCGCGTACGCCGCGCCCAGGGCGGTCGTCTCGGCGACCTTCGGCCGGATGACGGGCACGCCGAGGATGTCGGCCTGGAACTGCATGAGCGTCTCGTTGGCGACCATGCCGCCGTCGACCTTCAGCTCGGTGAGGTCGACGCCGGAGTCGGCGTTCATCGCGTCGAGCACCTCGCGGGTCTGGAAGGCCGTGGCCTCCAGCACCGCGCGGGCGATGTGTCCCTTGTTGACGTACCGGGTCAGGCCGACGAGCGCCCCGCGCGCGTCCGACCGCCAGTACGGGGCGAACAGGCCCGAGAACGCCGGGACGAAGTACGCGCCGCCGTTGTCCTCCACGGTCGCCGCGAGCTTCTCGATCTCCGGGGCCGAGGAGATGAGGCCCAGGTTGTCGCGCAGCCACTGCACCAGCGACCCCGAGACGGCGATCGAGCCCTCGAGGGCGTACACGGTCGGCTGGTCGCCGATCTTGTACCCGACCGTGGTCAGCAGCCCGTTCTTAGACAGGATCGGCTCGGTGCCGGTGTTCAGCAGCATGAAGTTGCCGGTGCCGTAGGTGTTCTTGGCGTTGCCGACCTCGAAGCACGCCTGCCCGAAGGTCGCCGCCTGCTGGTCGCCGAGGATGCCGGCGATCGGCACACCCGGGACCATGCCGCCCTCGCGACCGTGGCCGTAGACCTCGGAGGAGGAGCGGATCTCGGGCAGCATGGACATCGGGATGCCCATGTCGGCCGCGATCTCCTCGTTCCACGAGAGCGTGTCGAGGTTCATCAGCATGGTGCGCGAGGCGTTCGTCGGGTCGGTGACGTGGATGCCGCCGTCGGCCCCGCCGGTCATGTTCCACACGACCCACGCATCGGTGTTCCCGAACAGCAGGTCGCCCCGCTCCGCCTTCTCCCGGGCGCCGTCGACGTTGTCCAGGATCCACTTGACCTTGGGACCGGAGAAGTACGTGGCGAGCGGCAGCCCGACCTTGTCCTTGTACCGGTCCGCGCCGCCGCCGAGGGCGCCGAGGTCGTCGGCGATCTTCTGGGTGCGGGTGTCCTGCCAGACGATCGCGTTGTAGACCGGCTGGCCGGTCGTCCGGTCCCACACCACCGCGGTCTCGCGCTGGTTGGTGATGCCGACGGCGACGATGTCGCGGAAGGTGAGGTTCGCCCGGGTCAGCGCGAGGCCCACGACCTCGCGCGTGTTGCGCCAGATCTCGTTGGCATCGTGCTCGACCCAGCCGGCCTTGGGGAAGATCTGCTCGTGCTCGATCTGCCCGGTCTCGACGATGAGCCCGGAGTGGTCAAAGACGATCGCGCGGGTGCTCGTGGTGCCCTGGTCGATCGCGAGGACGTAGTCAGCCATGGTGCGTCGTTGCCCTTCTGGTGGTGGTCGTCTGCAGGCCGCCGGGTGGGCGGGTGGTGAGGGTCGGCCGGGCGCGTCGGTGCGCCGGCACGACCGGTGGGTGTGCCTCCCCGCGGTCAGCCCAGGCGCGCGGCGAGGCCGGCGAGCACGCCACCGACGATCGGCCCGGCGATCGGGACCCAGGAGTACGCCCAGTCGCTGGAGCCCTTGCCCTTGATGGGCAGGATGGCGTGCGCGATGCGCGGCCCCAGGTCACGGGCCGGGTTGATGGCGTACCCCGTCGGACCGCCGAGGCTCGCGCCGATGCCCACGACGAGCAGGGCGACCGCCAGCGGGCCCAGGCCGGACGGCGTGCTGCCGAACTGGATGACGATGTAGACCAGCACGAAGGTGCCGATCACCTCGGTGACGAAGTTCCAGGCGTAGGAGCGGATCTCCGGGCCGGTGGAGAACACACCGAGCTTCACCGCGGGGTCGGCCGGCTCGTCGAAGTGGTTCTTGTACGCGAGGAAGGCCAGCACGGCACCGATGAACGCACCGATGAGCTGCGCGAGGATGTAGACGAGCGTGGAGGTGAGGTTGGCCTCGACGCCGTCCGCGAACTCGTCGGCGCCGTTGGCGAGCAGGCCAAGCGTCACGGCCGGGTTCAGGTGCGAGCCGGAGCCCGCCGACGCGTAGACACCGGCGAACACCGCCAGACCCCACCCGAAGTTGATCACCAGCCAGCCGCTGCCGAACCCCTTGGTCCTGGGCAGGATGACGTTGGCCACCACGCCGGCTCCGAGCAGGATCAGGAACGCTGTCCCGACGACCTCGGATACGAAAGCTTCTCTCACATTGACCTCTCAGGGTTGACGGGACGTCCTTGTCGCGTGCTTCCCGGCCCGCCGTCGGACCGGGACGTGCCGCCGGTGCCCCCCCCGCACCGACGTCAGGTCACAGGGCCGGGCTCACCTCGCGCAGCGGCGTGATGTCCGTGGCGGCCAGCCGCGCGCGCTGGGCCGCGGCGTCGTCCGGCTGGAGTTCGGCGGCTGCCTCCGCCTGGGCGCGGGCGGTGTAGGCGGCGATCTCCGCCGAGCGGGTCGCCTCGTCCCACCCGAGCAGCGGCGCGACGATGTCGGCGATCTCGTCGATGGCCCCCAGCCCCCGGTCCGCCTGCTCGTAGTTGAGCCGGGTGCGGTGCATGAAGATGTCGTCCAGGTGCAGAGCCCCCTCGTGGGTCACCGCGTAGGCGATCTCGACCCTCAGGTACGCCGGGGCACCCGTGAGGCGGTCGCCCAGGGTGCGGTCCTCGTCGACCATGGCGGTCAGCTCGGGCAGCAGGGACCCGTACCGGTGCAGCAGGTGGTCGAGCATCGCGCGGGACCAGCCGTAGCGGCGGGCGATCGTGGGTGCCTGACGCTGCAGCACCTGCAGGCCCTCCGCCCCGGCCAGCGGGATGGTGTCGGTGATGGACGGCAGGGTGTGAGCGCGCCCGCCGATCGCGAAGTCGATCGCGTCCTTGGCCATCACCCGGTAGGTCGTGAGCTTGCCGCCGGCGATCACCGTCAGTCCCGGCGTCGGCGAGGCGGTGGTGTGCTCGCGCGACACCTTGGCCGACGACGTGCCGGCCTTCGTCCCCGGCTGCAGCAGCGGGCGCAGGCCCGCCCAGGTGCCGATGACGTCCTCGCGCGCGATGGGGTGCGACAGCACCGCGTTGGCGTGGTCGATGACGTACTGGATGTCGGCCGCGTTGGCGACCGGGTGCACGAGGTCCTCGTGCCACGCGGTGTCGGTGGTGCCGATCACCCAGTAGCGCGACCACGGGATGATGAACAGGACGCTCTTCTCGGTCTGCAGGATCAGGCCGACGTCCCCGGCGATGCGGTCCCGCGGCACGACGATGTGGATGCCCTTGGAGGCCAGCACCCGCAGCCCGCCGTCGGTGCCAGCCAGCGACTCGGTCTGCTCGGTCCACACGCCGGTCGCGTTGACGACGTGCCGCGCGCGCACGTCGAACGTCCGGCCCGTCTCCAGGTCCTCGACGGTGGCGCCGGTGACGGTCCCGCCCTCGGTGGTGGTCATGGCCACGACCTGGGTCCGGGACGCCGCGTGGGCGCCGTAGGACACCGCGGTGCGGATCAGGGTGGAGACCAGGCGGGCGTCGTCGACGCTGGCGTCCCAGTAGCGGACGGCGCCGATGGCGGCGTCGTGACGCAGGTCGGGGAAGAGCTTCTCCAGGCCCTTGCGGGTCACGTGCCGGTGGATGGGCAGCGCGCGACGGCGGCCGTTGATGCTGGCCAGGGTGTCGTAGAGGGCGACGCCGGCGCCGACGTAGGCGCGCTCCCAGACGCGGTGCTCGAGGGGGTAGAGGAACGACACGGGGCGCACCAGGTGCGGCGCCAGGCGCCGCAGGAGCAGGTCGCGCTCGGTAAGGGCCTCGCGCACGAGGTGGAAGTCGAGCATCTGCAGGTACCGCAGCCCGCCGTGCACGAGCTTGCTGGACCGGCTCGACGTCCCGCTCGCCCAGTCCTGCGCCTCGACGATCCCGACCTTGAGGCCGCGGGTGACACCGTCCAGGACGATGCCGGCGCCCGTGACCCCGCCGCCGATCACCAGGACGTCCAGCTCGTGACCCGAGCTCGTGCTCCGCTCCAGCTCCGTCAGCGCGGCGCTGCGGGCCTGGGCCGTGAGTGCGGCTGTCTTCACTTCGTCCTCCTCGCCGGCGCGGGTCAGGTCGACCCGTGCCTGCACGCTGACCTGCGTCGGGACGTCGTCGGGGCGCCCTGCGTGCGACGGGGCCTATGCTTTCCACCGCACGAACGGACGCGCAAGCAACCTGCACGTATGTGCATCACGAAGGGGTGACCGTCGGTGCAGGAGCGTGAGCAGGACGTCCTGCGGGCGGCGTCGATGTACTACCTCCAGGACATGAAGATGGAGGTCATCGCGCGTCAGCTGGGCACGTCCCGGTCGACGGTGTCCCGGCTCATCAAGCGGGCGCGGGACTCCGGGCTGGTCGAGATCACCCTGCGGCCTGCGAGCACCCGCGCACCCGGGCTGGGCCAGCTGCTCGGCGCGCGGTTCGGGATCGCCGCGTACGTCGTGCCGGTCCCGGACTCCGCCGCGCAGATCGACCGGCTGGACCAGGTCGCGCTCACGTCGGCGAAGCTGCTCGCCTCGTGGTTCGACTCCGACATGGTGATGGGCGTCGCCTGGGGGACGACGCTGGCCGCCGTCAGCCGGCACCTGGTGCACAAGCCCACCCGCGGCAGCGCGGTGGTGCAGCTCAACGGGGCGGCCAACACCCGCACCAGCGGGATCGAGTACGCCAGCGACCTCATCTCCAGCTTCGGCTCCGCGTTCGACGCGGCGGTGCACCACTTCCCGGTCCCGGCGTTCTTCGACTTCCCCGACACGAAGGCCGCGATGTGGCGTGAGCGATCGGTGCGGCGGGTCCTTGACGTGCAACGACGTGCAGACATCGCCCTGTTCTCGGTCGGCGCGGTGGCCGGTGCGGTGCCGAGCCACGTGTACGCGGCCGGCTACCTGGACGACGCCGACGTGGAGACCCTGCACCAGGAGGGCGTCGTCGGGGACGTGTGCACGGTGTTCCTGCGGGCCGACGGCAGCTACGCCGACGTCGCGCTCAACGCCCGGGCGACCGGGCCGACGCCGGACGAGCTGCACCGGGTGCCGCGGCGGGTGTGCGTCGTGGCCGGCGACAACAAGGTCGTGCCGCTGCTCGCCGCGCTGCGCTCCGGGGTGGTGACCGACGTGGTGACCGACGAGCTCACCGCCTCGCGGCTGCTCGACGTCGTCGCGGCCACCATGCCGACCAGCGCCGAGCGGTCCCGGACCGCGATGGACACCGGGGCGTGGGACGCGCACGGGTCGCGTGCGGGTGGGCGGCCCGCGGCGGCGGTCCGGGCGGCGGCGCGGTCCGGCGGGGCAGGGTACCGGGTGCCTCGCTGAAGCATGCGTCCGACGAGCGGACGCCGGGGCGGTGCACGCCGCGCCGCTAGCGTGGGCGCGTGACCGCCGCCCCCTTCACCGTGCGCCCCGCGCTGCCCGCCGACGTGCGGGCCATCGCCGACCTCGTGGCGCCGTACGCGAACGAGCGGATCCTGCTCGCCAAGGAGATGGTCGGCTACTACGAGTCCGTCCAGGAGTTCCTCGTGGCGGAGGCGGACGGCGAGGTGATCGGCTGCGGGGCGCTGCACGTCATGTGGCAGGACCTGGCCGAGGTCCGCACGCTCGCGGTGGACGCGGCGTGGCGCGGCCGGGGCGTCGGGCACGCGCTGCTCGACGCGCTGGTGCAGCGCGCCCGCGATCTCGGGCTGCGGCGGCTGTTCTGCCTGACCTTCGAGGTCGACTTCTTCACCGCGCACGGGTTCACCGCGATCGACGGCACCCCCGTCCCGACCGACGTGTACGCCGAGCTCCTGCGCTCGCACGACGACGGCGTCGCGGAGTTCCTCGACCTCGCGCGGGTCAAGCCGAACACGCTCGGCAACACGAGGATGCTGATCGAGCTCGAGTAGCCCTCAGGCCGGCAGGCGCAGGGCGGGCTCGTCGTCGCCGACCACCTCGACGAGGCCGTCTGCGACGAGCCCGTCCACGCACCGCTGCAGCCGCGGCCGGTCGGTGCCCTCGACGGCGAGCCGCTCCACCTCCACGAGCGGGACGGGCCCCACGCTGTCGCGCAGCAGCCCCATGACCCGGCCGCGCACCTGCCGGTCCGTGCCGGCCCAGCCCTGCGTCCGGCGGCGTGCGGCGTGGAGGTCGGGCGGGTACCCGTCCGCGCGCCACCGGCACAGGTCCGCGACCGGGCAGGCGCCGCACCGCGGCGCCCGGGCGGTGCAGACGACGGCGCCCAGCTCCATCGACGCGGCGGCCCAGGCCGCGGCGTCCCCCGGGGCGTCCGGGACGAGCGCCGTCGCCCGGCGCACCTCGGCGACCGTATGCGCGGGCGACGGCAGGGCGGCGCCGTCGACCGCGCGCGCGAGGACCCGGCGGACGTTCGTGTCCAGGACGACGGACCGGCCGCCGTACGCGAACGCGACCACCGCGGCGGCCGTGTACGAGCCGATCCCCGGCAGCGCACGCAGCTCGTCCTCGTCGCTCGGCACGACGCCGTCGTGCCGCTCGGTGATCGCCCGGGCGCACTCCTGCAGGCGCAGCGCCCGCCGCGGGTAGCCCAGCCGCCCCCAGGCGCGCAGGACGTCGGCCGTGCCGGCGGCGGCGAGGTCGGCCGGCACCGGCCACACCCGCAGCCACTGCTCCCACACGGGCAGGACGCGCACCACCGGGGTCTGCTGCAGCATCACCTCGCTGACCAGCACGCCCCACGGCGTGCGGTCCGGCGCACGCCACGGCAGGTCACGGCGGTGCTCACCGAACCAGACGGTGACCCGGTCGGTCAGGGGGGACGACGGCACGGGCGACATCGTGCCGCACGGCGCGCCGTACGCCCGGACGAGTGACGTCGCCGTCGGCGCGCCGTCGGCGCGCCGCCGGGGGGCGCCGTCACGCGCCGACGTAGCGTGGGAGCGGTGGTCGAGCCGGACGGCGACGGAGCGAACCGGCTCCACGAGGAGGGGCGATGAGCACGGTCCTGCACCCCGTGGGTCCCCAGCGAGCGCGCGTCTACTGGGTCCGCCGGCTGGTCGTCGTGGCGCTCCTCCTGCTGGTGGCGGCCGCAGGATGGGCGATCGCCGCCCGGTTCCTGGGGGACGGCGGGGACGCCGCCGCCAGCGCGGCCGAGCAGCCCGAGGACCGGGCGGAGGAGCAGTCCTCCGGCGAGCGCGCCGACGAGAGGGCCGCCGAGGACGACGCCGACGCGGCTCCGGCCACCCCGGTGGACTGCGTCGCGGACGCGCTGCAGGTCACGCTGACCGCCAGCGGGCAGATCTACGACGCCGCCACGCGGCCCGTCCTGACGGCCACGATCACCAACGTGGGCGACGTCCCGTGCACCGTCGACGCCGGGGACGCCAACCGGGAGATCCTCATCACCTCCGGCCCGGACCGGATCTGGTCCAGCAAGGACTGCGCCACCGCCGACACCGCCTCCCGGCAGCTGCTGCTCGGGGCGGGCGCGGCGGACACGGCCGAGCTGACCTGGGAGCGGACCCGCACAGCTGAGGGCTGCCCCGCAGGTCTGCCGGAGCCGCGCCCCGGGACCTACCAGGCCGTGACGACGCTGGGCACGGTCAGCTCCGTGCCGGTGGTGTTCGCGCTGCTGTAGCCGCACGGCTGCCGGTGCCCGGCACCTACGTGACGGGCGGACCTGCCGGGGCAGCGGACGCGGCGCACTCCCGACGGCCTAGACGTACCGCTCGAGGATGCTCGACTCCGCGAGCCGGGAGAGGCCCTCGCGCACCGCGCGGGCCCGCTGCTCACCAACGCCGTCGACGGCCATGAGCTCCTCGATGCCCGCGGCCAGCAGCTTCTGCAGGCCGCCGAAGTGCCCGACCAGCCGGTCGACGATCGCCCCGGGCAGCCGCGGCACCTTGGACAGCAGCCGGTACCCGCGCGGCCCCACCGCGGCGTCGAGGGCGTCGCCGCCGCCGGGCAGGCCCAGGATCCGGGCGATGTGCGCGAGGTCGAGCAGCTCGGTGGAGTTGAGCTCGGCGAGCGCCGCCTGCACGGCGGCCGACTCCAGCTCCTTGCGCGAGGTCTCGACGTAGTCGCGGATGACCAGCTCGTGGTCGGCGCCGATCCCGCCGATCAGCTCGTCGAGTTGCAGCGCGAGCAGGCGGCCGTCGGTGCCGAGCTCGACGACGTAGCCGGCGATCTCCTCGGAGATCCGGCGCACCATCTCCAGCCGCTGGACGACGGCGGACACGTCCCGCACGGTGACCAGGTCCTCGATCTCGAGCGCCGAGAGCGTCCCGCTCACCTCGTCGAGGCGCGCCTTGTAGCGCTCGAGGGTCGCGAGCGCCTGGTTCGCGCGGGACAGGATCGTGTCGGAGTCCTCCAGCACGTAGCGCAGCCCGCCGACGTACAGCGCGACGATCCGCATCGACTGGCTGACCGAGATGACCGGGAAGCCGGTCTGCTTGGCGACGCGCTCGGCCGTGCGGTGCCGCGTGCCGGACTCGGTGGTCTCGATCGACGGGTCGGGCAGCAGCTGCACCGCTGCGCGCAGGATGCGGGTGGCGTCCTTGTCCAGGACGACGGCGCCGTCCATCTTGGCGAGCTCACGCAGGCGGGTCGCGGAGAACTCCACGTCCAGGACGAAGCCGCCGGTGCAGATGGACTCCACCGTCCGGTCGAAGCCGAGGACGACCAGGGCCCCGGTGCGCCCGCGCAGGATGCGCTCGAGCCCGTCGCGCAGCTCCCCGCCCGGCGCGACGGCGGCCAGCGTCGTCCGCAGCAGGTCGTCGGGGGTGAGGGAGGGCGTGGCCACGTCCGGATCCTACGCGGGGCCGCTGTCGACCTGGTGGAGCCGGGGTCGGACCGGCCCGGCTGCCGGTCGCCTGGCCGCGGAGGCGTCCCGCGGCTTGCTGCTCAGCAGCACCGCCTCGTGGAGGTCGGCGACCTCGGTGACCGCCATCGTGGCCGGCGCCTGGCCGGGCGCGAGCGACCCGCGCGGCACCATCGCCCGTACGAACCCCAGCCGGGCCGCCTCCTGCAGCCGCCGGGCGGCCCCGGTGACCGGCCGGATCTCCCCGGCGAGGCCCACCTCGCCCATGACGACCATGCCGGGCTTGAGCGGCACGTTCTCCCGTGCGCTGACCGTCGCCAGGGCGACGGCGAGGTCCGCGGACGGCTCGACCACCCGGGCGCCGCCGACCGTGGAGACGTACACGTCGAACTCCGCCAGCCGCGCCCCGACCCGCTGCTGCAGCACCGCGAGCACCATCGCCAGGCGGCTGGAGTCCACGCCGCTGGTCGTCCGGCGGGGGTTGGCGAGCCCGCTCGTGGCCACGAGCGACTGGATCTCGGCGGCGAGCGGCCGGCGCCCCTCGAGGGTCACGGTCACGCAGGTGCCGGCCACGTGGTTCAGCGCCTGGGACAGGAACAGCCCGCTCGGGTCGGTCAGCCCGACGATGCCCGTCTCGGACAGGTCGAAGCAGCCGACCTCGTCCGTGGGTCCGTAGCGATTCTTGGTCGCCCGGACGAGCCGCAGGCGCGAGTGGCGCTCGCCCTCGAACTGGCACACCACGTCCACGAGGTGCTCGAGGGTGCGGGGGCCGGCGATGGACCCGTCCTTGGTCACGTGGCCGACGAGGACCGTGGGGATGTCCCGCTCCTTGGCGACGGCGATGAGCGCCGCGGCGACCTCACGGACCTGCGAGACGCCCCCCGCCGTTCCGTCCACCTGCGCCGACGCGATGGTCTGCACCGAGTCGACGACCAGCATGTCGGGGGCGACCTGGTCGACGTGCCCGAGCACCGTGCCGAGGTCGGTCTCGGCTGCGAGCAGCAGGTTCGGGTCGACCGCCCGGATCCGCTCCGCGCGCAGCCGCACCTGACCGGCCGACTCCTCCCCGGTGACGTACAGGACCCGCCGTCCACCGCGGGCGGCCCGCGCCGCCACGTCGAGCAGGAGGGTGGACTTGCCGACCCCCGGCTCACCCGCGAGCAGGACGACCGCGCCCGGGACGAGCCCGCCGCCGAGCACCCGGTCGAGCTCCTCGACGCCGGTCGGCCGAGCCCGGGCCAGCTCCACGTCGATCTCGCCGATGGGCAGCGCCGGGGTGCGCGCGGCGGTGGTGGCCGTCCGCGGTGCGCCGCCACCCGGGCCGGCCTCCTCGGCGACGCTGCCCCACGCCTGGCACTCCCCGCAGCGGCCCACCCACTTGGACGTGGTCCAGCCGCACTCGGCGCACCGGTACCCGGGTCGGGGGGTGCGGTCGGTGCGCCGGGTGCTCGCGGGGGAAGCCATGGCGCCGACGGTAGCCGCCGCGTCCGACATGGCCGCGGAGGGTGCACAGCTGCGGTGCACGGGGTGCGTAGGCTCGCGCCGATGTGGACCGGGCGCGAGCACCCCGGCACACCCGGGAGGGGAGCGATGAGCAAGGCCAGGGGCGGTCCCGGCGGCTCCGCCGCGGCGGGGGCCGGCGACGGCGCCGCCATCCCGGACCCCACGACCCCGGACCCCGTGACCGGGGACCCCACGACCCGGGGGTCCGCCACCCCGGACCGCTCCGCCCCGGACGCCGCCGCAGCCACCCCCGGGCCGCCGCGCCGTCGGCGCCGCCGCGTGCTGCTCGCCGTCCTCGCCGGCGTTCTCGTCGTCGTGGGTGGGACGGCCCTGGCGCTCGGCCTGCTGGACGGTGACCGGGAGCCGGGAGCGGTCGCGCCCGAGACGGTCGTCCTGCCGTCGCCGACGCCGACGATCGCGCCCGTCGAGCGCGCGCCGGTGAGCCCGTTCGCGGACTCCCTGCCGAGCTCGGTCCTCGGGTACGCGCTGACGTCGCTCGTCGAGGAGCCGGCCCTGCTCGCGGCCGGGGCGCTCGAGGGGTACCGCCTGGACTACTCCGACGGCGCGGCCGGCACGGTCACCGTCACCGCCGGGCAGTGGGAGTCCGACGCCGACGCCGCGACCGCGCTCGCGGCGGCGACCACCGCCGCCGGTGCGACCGCGGTCCCGGTGACCGACGGCGGGCCGACGTCGGGCGAGGTGCAGGTGGGCGGCGCCGTCGTCGGGGGCTGGACGCTGACCCAGGCCGCGGACGGCAGCGGGACGGTCACGTGGTCCAACGGCACGGTGGTGCTGCAGGCGACCGGTCCGGCCGACGTCGTCCGGGACGTCTACGCCGCCTACCCGTACTGACGCTCGCTCACTGACCCTCGTGTACCGACCCACGCCGCAGCGCCGCCCAGGACCCGGGCCGCACCTAGTCTGGGCCCGCACGTCGCGCCCGCCCGGGCGTGGGCGGCGCGCGGTGGGAGGGACGAGATGGACGACGTGACGACACCCCGGCTGGCCGTGCTCGGCGGCGGGGTCATGGGTGAGACGGTCGTGTCCGCTGCGCTGCGCGCCGGGTGGACGGACGAGGACGTCCGGGTGACCGAGCGCTCGGCGGTCCGCGCCAACGAGCTGTCCGAGCGCTACGGCGTGCGGGCCGCGGACGGCAACGCGAAGGTCGCCCGCTGGGCGGACGTGGTCCTGGTCGCGCTGAAGCCGCACGACGTCGCCGGCGTGCTCGGGGAGATCCGCGACGTGCTGCGGCCCGGCACCCTGGTCGTCTCCGTCGCCGCGGGCCTGACATGCGCGTTCTACGAGGCGCGGCTGCCGGACGGCACGCCGGTCGTCCGCGTCATGCCCAACACCCCGGCGGTCATCGGTCGGGGCGCCAGCGCGATCAGCGCCGGTACCCACGCGGGCGAGGAGCACCTCGCGGTCACCGAGCGGGTCCTGGCCCGCACCGGCCTGGTGGTCCGCGCACCGGAGAAGGACCTGGACGCGGTCACCGCCATCTCCGGCTCCGGCCCTGCGTACGTGTTCTACGTGATCGACGCGATGGCCGAGGCCGGGGTGCTGCTGGGCCTGACCCGGGACCGGGCGCGCGAGCTCGCGGTCGCCACCGTGCTCGGCTCGGCGGCGATGGTCCAGGAGACCGGCGAGCACCCGGTCGTCCTGCGGGAGCGGGTGTCGTCCCCGGGTGGCACCACGGTCGCCGGCGTCCGCGAGCTCGACGCCCATGGCGTGCGGGCGGCGTTCATCGCCGCCGCAGAGGCGGCCCGGGACCGGTCCGTCGAGCTCGGCGCCCAGTAGCCGGCATGTCCACGCCCGTCGCCCCGCGCCCCGCCGCCGACCCTCCCGCCCGCTCGTCCGACCTGGCGGCCGTCCGCCCGTCGGTCCGCCCGCCCGTCCGCCCGTCCGCCCGCCCACCGGCGATGAGCGACGTCGCCGCGGTCGCCGGCGTCTCGCACCAGACGGTGTCCCGGGTGCTCAACGACCACCCGTCCGTCCGGGAGGAGACGCGCCAGCGGGTGCTGGACGCGATCGAGGCCACCGGGTACCGGCGCAACACGGCTGCGCGTGCCCTGGTGACGCGGCGGACGGGGACGATCGGCGTCGTCACGTCCGGGTCCGCGCTGTTCGGGCCGACCAGCACGCTCATCGCGATCGAGAACGCGGCACGGGACGCGGGCCGGTTCGTCAGCGTCGCGACGGTCGCCCGGTGGCAGGCCGAGGCGATGCGCCGCGCGCTGGAGCATTTCCTGGACCAGGGCGTCGACGGGGTCGTGGTCGTGGCGGGGCACGATGACGCCGTCGACGCCGTCCGCCGGTTCGCCTCGGCGGTGCCGGTCGTCATGGTCGGGCCGCCGGTGCTGCCCGGGCCGGGACCGCGCACGGTCGCCGTCGACCAGTACGCCGGCGCCCGGGCGGCGGTGCGGCACCTGCTCGACCTGGGCCACACCGGCGTGGTCCACGTCGCCGGTCCGGCGCACTGGCTGGACGCGCGCCGTCGGGTCAGCGGCTGGGAGGACGAGCTGCGGTCCGCGGGCGTCGAGCCGGGTCCGGCGCTGCCGGCGGACTGGAGCGCGGACAGCGGCTACCGGGCGGGCCGGCGGCTGCTGGCCGACGGGCTGCCGACCGCGGTCTTCGCCGCGAACGACCAGCTGGCCCTGGGCCTGCTGCACGCCTTCGCCGAGGCGGGGGTGCGGGTCCCCGGGGACGTCTCGGTGGTCGGCTTCGACGACGTCGACGGCGCCGCCCACTTCGTCCCGCCGCTGACCACCGTCCGGCAGGACTTCCGCGAGCTCGGCGCCCGGTGCCTCGCCGTGCTGCTCGACCTCATCGACGGGGGCGACCCCCATCCGGACACGGTCGCGCCCCGGCTCGTGGTCCGGGAGAGCTCCGGGCCGCCGCACGGCTGATCGTCGGCGCTTGGACGACGCTGGTGTGAGCGCTAACATCGTCGTGCCCCGCCGGTGACCGCCGGGGCGCACCCGTCGGTCGCGCCGCCGCGACCGGGTGCCCACCCCGACACGGACGGGAGCGACATGGCCGTCGACACCCCGGGCAGCGACCCGAGCGCGACCCCGCCCTCGGTCACCTCCTCCTCGACCGCGACTCCGTCGTGGGCGATCGACCGGGGCGACACCGCCCTCGGGATCGAGCTCGGCTCGACCCGCATCAAGGCATGCCTGGTGGGGCCGCGCGGCACGGTCCTGGCCACCGGGAGCCACGACTGGGAGAACGCGCTCGTCGACGGCACGTGGACCTATGCGGTGGACGCGGTCTGGGCCGGCTTGCGGGCTTGCGTCGCCTCGCTCCTGGACGACGCCGAGCGCCGGCACGGCCTGCGCCCCACGACGGTCGGCGCCCTCGGCGTGTCCGCGATGATGCACGGCTACGTCGCCCTGGACGGTGACGGCGAGCTGCTCGTGCCGTTCCGCACCTGGCGCAACACGAGCACGGGGCGCGCGGCGAGCGAGCTCACCGAGCTGTTCGGGCAGAACATCCCGCTGCGCTGGTCGATCGCGCACCTCTACCAGGCGATCCTCGACGACGAGCCGCACGTCCCGCAGGTCCGGACGCTGACGACGCTGGCCGGCTACGTCCACCGGCGGCTGACCGGCCGCGACGTCCTCGGCGTCGGGGACGCGTCCGGCGTCGTCCCGATCGACCCGGCGACCAGGGACTACGACGCCCGCCTGCTCGCCCGGTTCGACGAGCACGTGGCCGCGCGCCGCCCGGGGTTCCGGCTCCGGGACCTCCTCCCCGAGGTCCTCGTCGCGGGGACGGGGGCCGGCACGCTGACCGCGGAGGGCGCGGCCCTGCTCGACCCGTCCGGCACGCTGCAGGCCGGCGTCCCGCTGTGCCCGCCGGAGGGCGACGCCGGGACCGGCATGGTGGCGACCGACGCGGTCGCGCCCCGGACCGGCAACGTCAGCGTCGGCACGTCGATCTTCGCGATGGTCGTGCTCGAGCGGCCGCTGGAGCGCGTGCACCACGAGCTGGACCTCGTCACGACCCCGGCCGGCGACCCCGTGGCGATGGTGCACTGCAACAACGGCGCCAGCGAGCTCGGTGCGTGGGCGGAGGTGTTCGGCCGGTTCGCCGCCGCCCTGGGGCACCCGACCGACCCGGACGCCGTCTTCGGCACGCTGCTGCGCGAGGCGCTGGACGGCGAGGCCGACGGCGGCGGCCTGCTCGCCTACAACTACCTGGCGGGCGAGCCCATCACCGGGCTCGACCAGGGCCGCCCGCTCGTGGTGCGCACCCCGGGCAGCCGGCTCACGCTCGCGAACCTCGTGCGCGCGCAGGTGCTCGGCGCGTTCGCCACCCTCAGCCTGGGCATGCGGGTCCTGGAGGAGGAGGGCGTCGAGGTCGACACGCTGTTCGCCCACGGCGGCCTGTTCCGGACCGCGGGCGTCGCCCAGCGGCTCCTCGCCGCGGCGGTCCGCGCCCCGGTCGGCGTCTCCCGCACGGCGAGCGAGGGCGGACCGTGGGGGATGGCCCTGCTCGCGTCCTACCTCTGCGCGGCGAGCGAGCAGGACCTGGGCACCTACCTGCGCACCGCGGTGTTCGCCGAGGCCTCCGTCGATGTCGTCGAGCCCGACCGCGGCGACGTCGAGGGGTTCGCGACGTTCCGCGAGCGCTTCGTCGCCGGGCTGCCGATCGAGCGCGCCGCCGCCGCGATCGACCTCTGAGCACGACCACCGACATGACCGTCACCCAGGCAGGAGACCGCCCATGACCGCCCAGACGCTGGACGCGTACGGCAGCGAGGTCCGCGACGCCGTCGCGCGCACCCGTGACGTCGTCGCCGCCCTGCACGCCGAGCTGCCCCGCTGGGGGCTGGTGGTGTGGACGGCCGGGAACGTGTCCCAGCGCGTCGTCGTCGACCCCGCCGCCGGGCCCGGGCCGGACGACCTGCTCGTCATCAAGCCGTCCGGCGTGACGTACGACGACCTCACCGCCGCCGCGATGGTCGTGTGCGACCTGGACGGTGGGCTGGTGGACGGCGAGGGGTCGCCGTCGTCCGACACCGCGGCGCACGCGTACGTCTACCGGCACATGCCGAGGGTCGGCGGCGTGGTGCACACGCACTCCACCTACGCGACGGCGTGGGCGGCTCGCGGCGAGGAGGTCCCGTGCGTGCTGACGATGATGGCCGACGAGTTCGGCGGCCCCATCCCGGTCGGCCCGTTCGCGCTCATCGGGGACGACTCCATCGGTCGCGGCATCGTCGAGACGCTGCAGGGCAGCCGGTCGCCGGCCGTGCTCATGCGCAACCACGGCCCGTTCACCATCGGCAAGGACGCCCGGGCCGCGGTCAAGGCCGCCGTGATGGCGGAGGAGGTGGCGCGCACGGTGCACGTCGCCCGCCAGCTCGGCGAGCCGCTGGCGATCGCGCAGTCCGACGTCGACTCCCTGTACGAGCGCTACCAGAACGTCTACGGCCAGGCCTGAGCCTGCCCCGTCGGACCACCCCACCCGCGCCCGTCCACCCAGCCAGCCCGCCCGCCCCGCCCGCCCAGCCAGGAGCACCCATGACCAAGCCCTACGCCGACCGCGAGATCTGGTTCCTCACCGGCAGCCAGGACCTGTACGGCGAGGAGACCCTGCGCCAGGTCGCCGAGCAGTCCCAGGCGATCGCCCGCGCGCTCGGCGAGTCCGACGAGGTCCCGGTCGAGGTCGTGTGGAAGCCGGTGCTGAAGAGCTCGGACGCGATCCGCCGCCTCGCGCTGGAGGCCAACGCCGACGACCGGTGCCTGGGCGTCGTCGCGTGGATGCACACGTTCTCGCCGGCGAAGATGTGGATCGCGGGGCTCGACGCCCTGCGCGTGCCGCTGCTGCACCTGCACACGCAGGCGAACGTGGAGCTGCCGTGGGCGGAGATCGACTTCGACTTCATGAACCTCAACCAGGCCGCGCACGGCGACCGGGAGTTCGGCTACATCCAGACCCGGCTCGGCGTCGCCCGCAAGACCGTGGCGGGTCACGTGTCGAACCCGGCGGTGCGCTCGCGCGTCGGCACCTGGGTGCGCGCCGCCGCCGGGTGGAAGGCCACCCACGAGCTGCGCCTGGCGCGCTTCGGCGACAACATGCGCAACGTCGCGGTCACCGAGGGCGACAAGACCGAGGCGCAGCTGCGGTTCGGCGTCGAGGTGAGCACCTGGGGCGTCAACGACCTCGTCGAGATGGTCGACGCCGTCGCCGACTCCGAGGTGGACGCGCTGGTCGCCCAGTACGAGGAGCTGTACGACGTCGTCCCCGAGCTGCGGTCCGGCGGCGAGCGGCACGAGTCGCTGCGCTACGGCGCGCGGCAGGAGGCCGGGCTGCGCACCTTCCTGGAGGGGCTGGGGGCCCGGGCGTTCACGACGAACTTCGAGGACCTCGGCGGCCTGCGTCAGCTGCCCGGCCTGGCGGTGCAGCGCCTGATGGCTCAGGGGTACGGGTTCGGCGCCGAGGGGGACTGGAAGACCGCGATCCTCGTCCGCGCCGCAAAGGTCATGGGGCAGGGGCTGGCCGGAGGCGCCTCGCTGATGGAGGACTACACCTACGACCTGGTGCCCGGCGAGGAGAAGATCCTCGGGGCCCACATGCTCGAGATCTGCCCGACGCTGACCACCGCGCGGCCTTCGCTCCAGGTGCACCCGCTGGGCATCGGCGGCCGCGAGGACCCCGTCCGCCTGGTCTTCGACACCGACGCCGGCCCCGGCGTGGTGGTCGCGATGGCGGACATGCGCGACCGGTTCCGGCTCACCGCGAACGTGGTCGACGTCGTCCCGCCGGACGCCGACCTGCCGAACCTGCCCGTCGCGCGTGCGGTGTGGAAGCCGCGCCCGGACTTCACCACGTCCGCGGAGGCGTGGCTGACGGCCGGCGGTGCGCACCACACCGTGCTCACCACCCAGGTCGGCGTCGAGGTGTTCGAGGACTTCGCCGAGATCGCCCGCACCGAGCTGCTGGTCATCGACGAGGAGACCACCCGCCGGTCGTTCGCACGGGAGGTCCGCACCAACCAGGCGTACTACCGGCTCGCGCAGAGGCTGTAGGCGGGGTCGGCCCCCTGGTTCCCCGCCCGCACGGACGACGGACCCGGACCGCTGCGGCGGTCCGGGTCCGACGTGCGTCCGGCGTGGGGGGCAGCCCCGACGGTGGCCGCCCGCGGCGTTACGAAGCCGTGACCCAGAGGGGTTGGACCCCACCTATGTGAGCGTTAACATGACCGCAGCGGGTCGCAGAAGACACCGCGCTGCCGTGCGCACCGGGTCATCGATGAACCAGCCGGCAGACGCGTCTCGAGGAGGAGAAGCATGAAGACCACCAACTTCACCAAGCGGATGTTCGCGGCCGGCGCCGCGGGGATCATGGCGCTGAGCCTCACCGCGTGCGGCGGCGGCGACTCCGGGGGCGGCGACGCCGGCGCGGGCGGCGACTCCGGCGGCGGCGACGGCGACCTGATCTCGGTCGGCTTCTCGCAGGTCGGCGCGGAGAGCGGCTGGCGCGCCGCCAACACGAAGTCCATCCAGGACACGCTGACGGAGGAGAACGGCTTCGACCTCAGCTTCTCCGACGCGCAGCAGAAGCAGGAGAACCAGATCCAGGCGATCCGGTCCTACATCGCCCAGGGCGTGGACGTCATCGCGTTCTCCCCGGTCGTCGAGTCGGGCTGGGACGCCGTGCTGGAGGAGGCCAAGGCCGCCGACATCCCCGTGGTCCTGACGGACCGCTCGGTGGACTCGCAGGACGAGACGCTCTACGAGTCGTTCATCGGCTCCGACTTCGTGCTCGAGGGCGAGACCGCCGGCAAGTGGGTCGTGGACAACCTCGGCAGCGAGCCGCTCAACGTCGTCGAGCTCCAGGGCACGACCGGTGCCGCGCCCGCCGTCGACCGCAAGGCCGGCTTCGAGTCCGCCATCGAGGGCAACCCGAACATCAAGATCATCGCCTCGCAGACCGGGAACTTCACCCGGACCGAGGGCCGCCAGGTGATGGAGGGCTTCCTCCAGGCCAACCCGGACATCGACCTCGTCTACGCCCACAACGACGACATGGGCCTCGGCGCCATCGAGGCGATCGAGGCGGCCGGGCTCCAGCCCGGCGTGGACATCAAGATCGTCACGATCGACGCCGTGAAGGACGGGATGCAGGCGCTCGTCGACGGCAAGATCAACTACATCGTGGAGTGCAACCCGCTGCTCGGCCCGGACCTCGCCGACATCATCAAGGACGTCGTCGCCGGCAACCCGGTGGAGAAGCGCATCGTGGTCGAGGACAAGGCGTTCGACCAGGCCGCAGCCGCCGAGGCCCTGCCGACCCGCGAGTACTGATCGCACCCGCCCGACCGGCCGCCGCGCCGCGCGCGGCCGGTCGGGTGTCGTCACCCCCCCCGCACGGAAGGTCAACGATGACAACCCCCTCGCCTGCGGTCGAGATGACCGGGATCTCGATCGAGTTCCCCGGCGTCAAGGCTCTCGACGGCGTCAACTTCAGGCTGTTCCCGGGTGAGGTCCACTCCCTCATGGGGGAGAACGGCGCCGGCAAGTCGACCCTCATCAAGGCCCTGACCGGCGTGTACGGGATCGACTCGGGCCGCATCACCGTCTTCGGGGTGCCCCAGACCTTCACCGGCCCCGCCCAGGCCCAGGCCGCGGGCATCAGCACGGTGTACCAGGAGGTCAACCTCTGCGAGAACCTGTCGGTCGCCGAGAACATCATGCTCGGTCACGAGCCCCGCACCGGCGGCCGGATCGACTGGCGCAGGCTGCGCCGCGAGGCGTCCACCTACCTCGCGCAGCTCGGCCTGGACATCGACCCGCGGTCGCTGCTCTCCTCGCACTCGCTCGCGGTCCAGCAGCTCGTCGCGATCTCGCGCGCCATGGTCGTCGACGCCAAGGTCCTCATCCTCGACGAGCCGACCTCGAGCCTCGATGCGGGCGAGGTCCAGCAGCTGTTCTCGGTCATGCGGGTGCTGCGCGCCCAGGGCGTCGCGATCCTCTTCGTCTCGCACTTCCTCGACCAGATCTACGCGATCTCGGACCGCCTCACCGTGCTGCGCAACGGCCAGCTCGTGGGCGAGTACCTCGTGGGCGAGCTGCCGCGCCGCCAGCTGGTGTCGAAGATGATCGGGCAGTCGCTCGAGGTACTCGAGCAGCTCGAGGACGCGCCCAGGCGCACGACGGCGGCCCGCACCGGCGCCCAGCCGGTCTTCCAGGCGATCGGTCTCGGGCGCCGGGGCGCGATCGAACCCTTCGACCTCGACCTGTTCGAGGGCGAGGTCGTGGGCCTGGCCGGTCTGCTCGGCTCGGGCCGCACGGAGCTCGCTCGGCTGCTCTACGGGGCCGACCACGCGGACGCGGGCGAGCTCGCCGTGGCGGGCAAGCAGGGCCGCATGCGCGGGCCGCGCGCCGCCATGAAGCAGGGCATCGCGTTCTCCTCCGAGCACCGCAAGGCCGAGGGCATCGTCGGGGACCTCACGGTCCGCGAGAACCTCATGCTGGCGCTGCAGGCCGACCGCGGCTGGGCCCGCCGGATCCCGGCGCGCAAGGCTGACGAGGTCGTCTCGAAGTACATCGCCGCGCTGGGGATCCGGCCGGCCAACCCGGACGCGCTCGTGCGCAACCTGTCCGGCGGCAACCAGCAGAAGGTGCTGCTCGGCCGGTGGCTCGCCACCGCGCCCAGGCTGCTCATCCTCGACGAGCCGACCCGGGGGATCGACGTCGGCGCCAAGGCGGAGATCCAGCGGCTCGTCGCGAGCCTGGCCTCCGACGGCATGGCCGTCGTGTTCATCTCGGCCGAGCTGGACGAGGTGCTCCGGCTGAGCCACCGGATCGCCGTCATGCGCGACCGCAGGAAGGTCGCCGAGATCGACAACGACGACTCGACCACGCTCGATGACGTGGTCGAGCTCATCGCCAGTGGGGGGACCTCCTGATGCAGCTCGTACGACACCGGCTCTTCTGGCCGCTGGTCGCCCTCGTGGCACTCCTCGTGGCCAACACCATCAACACGCCGTCGTTCATGAGCGTCCGCGTGCAGGACGGGCACCTCTTCGGCGCCCTCATCGACATCATGCGCAACAGCGCGCCGCTGCTCCTCGTGGCGCTCGGGATGACGCTCGTCATCGCGACCCGCGGCATCGACCTGTCGGTCGGCGCCGTGGTGGCCATCTCCGGCGCCGTGGCGCTGAGCTTCATCGGGTCGTCGCCGAACCCCGAGGCGCTGTCCACCGTGCTGGTCGCGGTCGGGATCGCCCTCGCGCTGTGCTTCGTCCTCGGGGTGTGGAACGGGTTCCTCGTCTCCGTGCTCGGGATACAGCCGATCATCGCGACGCTCGTGCTCATGACCGCCGGCCGCGGCATCGCGATGCTCATCACCGAGGGCCAGATCACGACGATCACCAGCCCGGCGTACCGGGTGATCGGCTCCGGGTTCTGGCTCGGGCTGCCCGTGTCCATCCTCATCGCCGGCGGGATCTTCGCCCTGGTCGCGGTGCTCACCCGGCGCACCGCGCTCGGGATGCTGATCGAGGCCGTCGGCATCAACCCGGAGGCGAGCCGCCTCGCGGGCGTGCAGTCGCGCAGCATCGTCTGGACGGTCTACGCGATGACCGGCCTGTTCGCCGGGATCGCCGGCCTCATGATCAGCTCGAACGTCATGGCCGCCGACGCGAACAACGCCGGCCTGTTCATCGAGCTGGACGCGATCCTCGCGGTCGTCATCGGCGGCACGTCGCTCGCAGGCGGCAAGTTCTCCCTCGGCGGCACGCTCATCGGCGCCTTCATCATCCAGACGCTCACCCTGACCGTGACGATCCTCGGCATCTCGCCGTCCGTCACCCCGCTGTTCAAAGCGATCGTCGTCATCGCGGTCGTGCTCATGCAGGCGCCGGTCGTGCGCCGCACGATGGCGTCACGCCGCCCGCAGGGGCCGCGTCCGGCCGCCGTCGAGTCCAAGCCCGTGGAGGTGGCGGCCTGATGTCCGCAGACCAGCTCGTCCGTCCCGGCAAGACCGGGGTGCTCGGCCGTGTCGCCGGCCTCGCCGGTGGCCGCGGCGGACTCGACCGGCGGTTCCTCCCGGTCGTCGGCACGCTCGTCGTGTTCACGCTCATGCTCGTCGGCGGCGGCAGCCGCTACGAGAACTTCCTGTCCGGCCGCGTGGTGTCGAACCTCTTCATCAACAACTCCCACCTCATCGTGCTCGCGGTGGGTCTGACGTTCGTCATCATCACCGGCGGCATCGACCTGTCGGTCGGGGCGGTGGTCGCCCTCTCGGGCATCCTCGGCGCGTCGCTGCTGCAGTCCGGGTGGCCGGCCACCGTCGTGATCCCGCTGATCATCGTGGTGGGCTCGGTGCTCGGGCTCGTGGTCGGGGTGATGATTCACGTCTTCGACGTCCAACCCTTCATCGCCACCCTGGCGGCGATGTTCCTGGCCCGCGGCCTGTCCTACGTGATCAGCCTGTCGTCCATCACGATCACCGACCCGACCATCGTGTGGCTGTCGAGCACGCGCATCCCGCTCGGGGAGACGTGGTCGCTGACGCCGAGCGTCATCATCGCCCTCCTCGTCGTGGCGGTCGGCTTCTACGTGCTGCACCACACCCGGTTCGGGCGCACGGTGTACGCGATCGGCGGTGCCGAGCAGTCCGCGACCCTGATGGGACTGCCCGTGGCGCGCACCAAGGTGCTCGTCTACGTGATCAGCGGGACCTGCGCCGGGATCGGTGGCTTCCTGTTCGCGGTCGGCTCCCGGTCGGGCTACTCGCTCACCGGTGTCGGCATGGAGCTGGACGCCATCGCGGCCGTCGTCATCGGCGGCACGATCCTCACCGGCGGGAGCGGCTTCGTCCTCGGGTCCGTGTTCGGTGTCCTCATCCTCGGCCTCATCCAGACCATCATCACGTTCGAGGGGACCCTCAGCTCCTGGTGGACCCGCATCGTGATCGGCGCGCTGCTGCTCGCCTTCGTGATCCTGCAGCGGGTCCTGGTGGTCCGCCGGCACTGACCCGTCCGCCGACCGACTGTCCGCCGACACCGCGCCACACGGCCGCACGTCGGGAGGGTGCGACCTCCCGACGTGCGGCCGGCGCGCATCGGTGACCGCGCACGGAGAGGAGACCCCCCGCACGACGCCCGCCGACGGGCCCCCGCACACCTTTGCCAAGTGGTAGGAGCACCATGATTGTTTCCCACGATCGGGTCCGCGCGTCAGCCGGTCTCGCTTCGCTGACCGTTTTCACCCTGGGAGCCACGCTCCTGGGTGGCGCATCTGCCGCCGTGGCGGCCGCGCCCGCCGAGGTGCTGCCCGACGGCGCCTGGGTCGACGAGTTCGACACCGCGGCGCTCGACGAGCACTGGACCGTCCTGAACGAGTCCACCGACAACTGGTCCCGCGACGCCGAGGCCGGTGAGCTGACCCTGACGTCGATGTCCGGCGACACCCACCAGACCAACAACTCCGCCCCGAACGTCTTCCTGCTCGAGGTGCCCGTGGGCGACTTCACGGCGGTGACCTCGTTCGAGGGTGCGGTGGACCAGAACTTCCAGGGCGCGGGATTCCTCGCGCTCGACGACCTGGACAACTACGTCCGCTCCGGTCTTGCGCACGTCGACACGGTCCCCGAGGGTCCGGTCGTCATCGAGAGCGCCGTCGAGACCCGCGGGGCCTTCGCCTCCTCGTTCGTCTCGCGTCCCGGATCCACCGGCGAGACGCTGCGCCTCGAGCGCGAGGGCGACACGCTCACCACGAGCTACTGGGCCGACGACGCCTGGGTCGTGGCGGCCGAGAAGACGGTCGGCTTCGACATCACGCAGGTCGGCCTGTACGCCTTCGCGGCGGGCGCCGCGGCGCCGCACACGGTGACCTTCGACTACTTCGCGATCACGCCCGCGCCCTCGATGCCGAGCCAGGAGCCGGAGCCGCCCGCGGTCGTTTCCGGCGGGCTCACCATCGACGGTGACGCCACCGACGTCGAGATGAGCCCGGACCTGTACGGGCTGTTCTACGAGGACATCAACTACGCGGGCGACGGCGGGCTGTACGCCGAGCTCGTCCGGAACCGGTCCTTCGAGTTCGACAGCTCGGACAACCAGGACTACACCGGCATGACCGGGTGGGACGTGGTCGAGCGCAACGGCGCGGCGGCCACCACCGCCGTGGTGTCGGACGAGGGCCGCCTGAACGAGACGAACCGGTTCTACCTCGACCTGGAGACCTCCGGCGCCGGCGCCGGCGTCCGCAACGGGGGCTTCAACACCCGCGAGGGCGTCCCCGTCGTCTCCGGCAACGACTACGAGTTCTCGGTGTGGGCCCGGTCCGCGACAGCCCAGACGCTGACCGTCGCCGTCGAGGACGCCGCCGGGACCACGACCTACGCGACCGGCACCGTCGCCGTCGACGGGTCGGACGAGTGGAAGCAGTACTCCGCGACCCTGACCGCCACGGGCTCCACGACGTCCGGGCGCTTCACGGTGCTCGCTGGTGCGGCCGGCGCGCTCGCGCTCGACATGGTCTCCCTCATGCCGGACGAGCAGTTCGACGGCCCCGTCAACGGCGAGTACGGCCTGCGCAAGGACCTGGGCGACAAGCTGGCCGCGCTCGACCCGTCGTTCCTGCGGTTCCCCGGTGGCTGCGTCATCGCCGGGACGTGGACGAACTACGCGGACAGCGACTACGAGGACCGGCGTCGGGCGTACTTCTGGAAGGAGACCATCGGTCCCCTCGAGGAGCGGGCGACGAACTTCAACTGGTGGGGCTACAACCAGACGTTCGGCCTGGGCTACCTCGAGTACTTCATGCTCGCCGAGGACCTCGGTGCCGAGCCGCTGCCCGTCCTGCCGGTGGGCACGAACGCCTGCGGCGGCCCGCCCGCGACGACGGACCCCGAGACGCTCGACATGCTGATCCAGGACACCCTGGACCTCATCGAGTTCGCGAACGGCTCCGCCGACACCGTGTGGGGCGCCGTGCGCGCCGAGCTCGGCCACCCCGAGCCCTTCGGGCTCGAGTACATCGGGCTGGGCAACGAGGACTCTCAGCGGGAGTACTTCGCCAACTTCCCGCTCTTCAAGGACGCCATCCGCGAGGCGTACCCCGACATGAAGATCGCCTCCAACTCGAGCTTCGCCTCGCAGGGCGCGCTCTTCGACGAGCTGTGGGACTTCGCCGCCGAGCAGGAGGTGGACCTGGTCGACGAGCACTACTACAACGACCCGGACTGGTTCCTCGCCAACACCCACCGGTACGACTCATACGACCGCAGCGGTCCCGGCGTCTTCATCGGTGAGTACGCGTCGCGCGGCAACACCTTCTACAACGCCATGGCCGAGGCCGCCTACATGACGGGCCTCGAGCGCAACTCCGACATCGTCAAGATGGCGTCCTACGCACCGATCTTCGCCAACGAGGACTACGTGCAGTGGCGTGACGCCAACATGATCTACTTCGACAACGACGAGTCCTGGGGCACGCCTAACTACCACGTGCAGCAGCTGTTCTCCACGAACCGCGGGGACCAGGTCGTGCCGAGCCAGTTCGACACCGAGGAGATCGAGGTGCCGACCGAGGACGTCTCGGGCGGCGTGTTCCTGTCGACGTGGGCGACGAGCGCCGCCTACGACAACCTCGAGGTCACCGCCGAGTCGGGCGAGGTGCTGTACGCGGAGGACTTCTCCGACGGCGCCGCCGACTGGACGCCCGAGCGGGGCACCTGGGCCGTGACCGACGGTCGGTACGTGCAGTCGTCCACCACGGTCGAGGACGCCCGCTCGCTGGCGCCCGACGCCTACGGCCAGGACTGGACGAACTACTCCTTCGAGCTCGAGGCCACCAAGCTCGCCGGCAACGAGGGGTTCCTCGTCGGCTTCGCGGCCAACGGTGCGCAGGACTTCTACTGGTGGAACCTGGGCGGCTGGGGCAACACCCGGTCCGTCCTGGAGCGGGCCGACGGCGCGCGCCAGGGTGAGGTCGCGGCGAAGGAGGACGTGCAGCTGGTCACCGGCCAGACGTACGACATCCGCGTCGAGGTCGACGGCCCGACCGTCCGGCTGTTCCTGGACGGCGAGCTGCACCTGGAGTACTCCGACGCCGTCCCGACCGAGGTGCTGCACCACGTCGTGACGCGCGACACCGAGACGGACGACCTGCTCGTCAAGGTGGTCAACTCGTCGCCCGCCACGATCGCCACCGACGTGAGCATCACCGACGTCGAGGTGGAGGGCACTGGCACCGCGATCGAGATGACCGCGGACTCGCTGACCGCCACCAACACGAAGGAGGACCCGGACAACGTCGTGCCGGTGTCCCGTGAGATCACGGGCCTGGGATCCGAGTTCACCTACAGCTTCCCGGCGAACTCGATCACCTTCCTGCGGCTCGGCGTGTCCGACCTCGTCGGCCCGACGTTCGCCGACGTGGTGGAGGGCCAGCCGTTCTACGACGACATCCGCTGGCTCGCCGACAACCGGCTGTCGACCGGGTCCGAGGTAGGGGGCCAGACGCTCTTCCAGCCGAAGGCGGCGCTGAGCCGACAGGCGCTGGCGGCGTTCCTCCACCGCTACGCCGGCTCGCCGAGCTACGTGCCCACGGACCCGCCGTTCACCGACGTCCGCCCGGAGGACACGTTCTTCACGGAGATCGGCTGGATGCAGTCCATGGGATACGCGAGGGGCAACGCCGACGGGAGCTTCGGGCAGACCGAGCCCGTGACCCGCGAGGCGGTCGCGGCGTTCCTCCACCGCATGGCGGGCTCGCCCGCCGTGCCGGATGCCGAGTCGTTCCCCGACGTGCCCGCCGACAGCGCGTTCGCGGACGCGATCGCGTGGCTGGCCGGCACGGGAATCACCGAGGGCCGGGCGGACGGCACCTTCGGTCCGACCGAGTCCATCACCCGCGAGGCGGTCGCAGCCTTCCTGCACCGCTACGACGCCCTGCCGCCGGCAGGGTGACCGCGCGCCGGCCGGGCCGGTGGGGTGACCCGCCGGCCCGGCCGGCCGTCGGCGTGCGCGCCGGCGCGCACGCCCCGCAGGACCTACGACCTACGACGTGCGACGACGCACGTCGACGTGTGAGCAGAGAGGACACCCGTTCGATGCAGCATCGACGGACAGCGGCCTTCACGGCCGCGGCAATGGCGTGCGGGGTGATGACCGCGCTCCCGATGAGCGCCGCCTCGGCGGCCCCCACCGACGGGCTGGTCGCGCACTACGCGCTCACCGGGACCGGGACCGGGACAGCCGTCCCGGACGCCTCGGGCAACGGCAAGGACGCCACCCTCATGGGCGGTGCCACCCTGAGCCCCGACGGGCTCGTGCTGGACGGCGTCGACGACTACGTCGACCTGCCGGACAACCTCATGGCCGGCCTGGACTCGATCAGCGTCGCCCTGGACGTGCGCATCGACCCGACCCAGGCGGGGGCCTACTTCATCTACGGGCTCGGCAACACCGACACCGCGACGGGCTTCGGGGACGGGTATCTCTTCGCGGAGGGCGACCCGCTCCGAGTGAGCATCGCGACCGCGAACTGGGTGACCGAGCAGACCACCGAGCCGGGGCGCAACCTGCAGCGGGCCGTCTGGAAGCACCTCACGTACACGCTCGCCGACGGCACCGGCATCCTCTACGAGGACGGCGTCGAGGTCGCGCGCAACGAGGACATCACGATCACGCCCGGCGACATCGGCGACGGCGTGACGACGGAGAACTTCATCGGCAGGTCGCTCTACCCCGCCGACCCGTTCTTCAAGGGTGCCGTCCAGGACTTCCGCATCTACGACCGCGCCCTGACACCCGACGAGGTCGCGGAGCTCGGCGGGATCGACGCGGAAGCGGCGGTCGCCGCCGACGCCGCCGCGCTCACGATCGGTGACACGTCCGCCGTGACCGGCGACCTGAGCCTGCCGACGACCACCCCCGGCGGCTCGGCGATCACGTGGGAGACCTCGGACGCCGACGTCGTCACCGCCGCGGGCGTCGTGACTCGGCCGGCCAACGGCCAGCCGGCCGCGACCGCCACGCTCACGGCGACCCTGAGCCGGGGCGGCGCCACCGCGGAGGCCGAGTTCACGGTCACCGTGGTGCCTCAGCCCGCCGATCAGGCACGCGTCGACGCGGCCGCCGCCGGGCTCGCGGTGCACGGCGTCGAGGACGTGCGCGGGGACCTCGTGCTCCCGACCACGGGCGCCGACGGCACGACCGTCGCCTGGACGTCGTCGAACCCGGCCGTCGTCGCCACGACGGGCGAGGTGACGCGTCCCGCCACCGGCTCGGCCGCGGCCACCGTCGAGCTCACGGCCACCGTGACGCTCGGCACCGGCGTCGCGACCCGCACCTTCACCGCCGTCGTGGCGGCGCTGCCGGTGCAGGCCGAGTACGAGGGCTACCTGTTCTCGCACTTCATGGGCGAGGGCCTCGAGCGGGGCGAGCAGGTCTACTACTCCCTCAGCGAGGGCGACGACCCCCTGCACTACACGCCGCTCAACGACGGCGAGCCCGTGCTCACGTCCGACGCGGGCGAGAAGGGCCTGCGCGACCCGTTCATCATCCGGTCCCCGGAGGGCGACAAGTTCTTCCAGATCGCCACGGACCTGCGGATGTTCGAGGGCGCCAGCGGCAGCTGGGACGAGGTGCAGCGACAGGGCAGCCGGTCCATCTTCATCTCGGAGTCCACCGACCTCGTGAACTGGACGCCGGGGCGCCTCGCCGAGGTCGCGCCGGCCGAGGCCGGCAACACCTGGGCGCCGGAGGCGTACTACGACACCGAGCTGGACGCCTACGTCGTGTTCTGGGCGTCGAAGCTGTACGCCGAGGACGACCCCCGGCACGCGGGCGACGCCTACAACCGCATGCTGTACGTGACCACGGAGGACTTCCACACCTTCAGTGAGCCGACGGTCTGGATCGACCCGGGCTACTCCGTGATCGACTCCACGGTCATCGCGCACGACGGCGCGTACTACCGCTTCACGAAGGACGAGCGGAACACCACCTCGAGCACGCCCTGCTCGAAGTTCATCACCGCCGAGAGGTCGACCGACCTGCTCTCGACCGACTACGAGCTCGTCGCCGACTGCATCGGCGCGGCGACCGCGACCAGCCCCGGGATCAGCGCGGGCGAGGGCCCGCTGGTGTTCAAGTCGAACACCGAGGAGCGCTGGTACATGTTCATCGACGAGTACACCGGCGGCGGGCGCGGGTACGTGCCGTTCACCACCACGGACCTCAGCACCGGCGAGTGGACGATGGTCCCCGACGGCGAGTACTCGTTCGGCAGCCGGCTCCGGCACGGCACCGTCCTGCCGATCACCGCGGCCGAGTGGGCCGCGCTGCAGGCCGAGTACGGCGCGGCGACGGACGCCGAGGCGGTCCAGGCCGACCTCGCCGCCGTGGCGGTCCCGAACCTGACCGACGTCCGGGGCAACATCACGCTGCCGACGACGGGCGCGGACGGCTCGACCCTCACCTGGGCCTCGAGCGCGCCGGCGGTCGTCTCGGCCACCGGCGTGGTCACCCGTCCCGCGACGGGCAGCCCCGCCACCGAGGTCACCCTCACGGTGACGGCCACGAAGGGGACCGTCACCGCCTCCCGGACGCTGGTCGCCGTCGTGCAGCCGATGCCCGTGCAGGAGGAGAAGGAGGCGTACTTCTTCCCGTTCTTCAAGGGGGAGACGGACACCACCTTCGAGGAGGTCTACTTCTCCGTCAGCGAGGGCAACAGCCCGCTCAGCTGGCAGTCCCTCAACGACGAGGAGTCGGTGCTCCGGTCCGACGTCGGCGAGGAGGGGGTCCGTGACCCGTTCATCATCCGCTCGCCGGAGGGTGACCGGTTCTTCCTCATCGCGACGGACCTCAACATGCACGACCTGTACGGCCGGTTCGACTTCGGCCGGGCGCAGGAGTCGGGCAGCCAGAACATCGTCGTGTGGGAGTCCACGGACCTGGTGAGCTGGTCCGAGCCGCGCGCGGTGGAGGTCTCGTCCGACTTCGCCGGCAACACGTGGGCGCCCGAGGCGTTCTACGACGCCGAGGCGGGCCACTACGTCGTCTACTGGGCCTCGAACCTGTACGAGACGACCGACGAGGCGTCGCGCGACGTGACGACGACCTACAACCGGATGATGTACGCGACCACGCGGGACTTCGTGACCTTCAGCGAGCCCCAGCCGTGGGTCGACGTCCGGCGTGGCCCGGGCCGCGGCATGATCGACGCGACGATCGTCCAGGACGGCGACACCTACTTCCGGTTCATCAAGGACGAGGGGCCGTTCACGGTCCGGCAGGAGCGCTCGACCGACCTGAGCGCCGTGGTCACCGGGAGCCTGCCGACGACGACCTCGTCGCCGTGGCAGCTCGTCAAGGAGAACGTGGGCGTCGGTCAGCCCAACCCCTGGGGTGGCACGTTCACCCAGGGCGAGGGACCCCTGGCGTTCCGCGACAACAAGGACCCGTCGCACTGGTACATGTTCATCGACCAGCCCTCGTACCACGGCGGCCAGGGATACATGGCCTTCGAGACGAACGACATCGCCTCCGGCGACTGGACGTCCATCCCGACGGCCGACCTGCCGTCCAGCCCGCGTCACGGCACGGTCATCCCGATCAGCCGGACCGAGCGCGAGCGCCTGCTCGCGGCGTACCAGCCGGACGCCCTCCCGGTGCCCGACTTCGTCGACGTCGTGGCTGGCCATGACTTCCACGACGAGATCCGGTGGATGGCCGAGCGGCGGATCAGCACGGGCACGCGGGTCGGGGGCGAGGTCTTCTACCGCCCCACGGAGTCGATCTCGCGCGAGGCCGTGGCGGCGTTCCTCCACCGGTACGCCGGTGACGGCTGGACGCCGGCCGCGGACGCCGACCCGACGTTCCCGGACGTGCCGTCGACGAGCCCCTTCTACGCGGCCATCGAGTGGATGGCGCACGAGGGGCTCACCACGGGGTACTCGGACGGGACCTTCGGGCCGACCGATCCCATCTCGCGGGAGGCGGTGGCGGCGTTCCTCTACCGCCTCGCCGACGAGCCGGCCGTGGCCGGTGCGCCGCGGTTCCCGGACGTCTCGCCGACGTCCGACTTCGCCGACGCGATCGCGTGGCTCGACCGGGCGCGCATCACGACCGGCCGTCCGGACGGCACGTTCGGCCCCACCGAGTCGATCTCGCGGGAGGCGGTGGCGGCGTTCCTGTACCGGTTCGACCAGTTCATGTTCCGCCCCGCGCGGGCGGCCGGCTGACGGCCCGGTGCTGACGGCCTGACCGGCCGGCACGACGACGGCGGCCCCGGGGGATGTCCCCCCGGGGCCGCCGTCGTGCGTGGGCGTGGTCCGGTGGTCAAGCTTCGTGCGGTGGTCGACCTTGGTGCGGACCGGGCGCGGGCGGTCGCCGTGCGCGGTGCGCTCACGGGCGCGCGGCGAACCTCTCCAGCAGGTCCGCGTGCCCGGACACCACGAGCAGGTCGTCCGGGGAGATCCGGGTGTCGGGCTCGGCGTAGACGAAGTCCTGGCCGGGCGACTTCACGCCGACGACCGTGACGCCGTAGCGCTCGCGGATCTTCGTCTGGGCGATCGTGAAGCCCTGCGTCTCGCGCGGCGGCCGCATCTTGACGATGGTGAAGCCGTCCTCGACCTCGATGTAGTCGAGCATCTTGCCCGAGACCAGGTGCGCCACCCGGGCGCCCGCGTCGGCCTCGGGCAGGACGACGTGGTGCGCCCCGATGCGCTGCAGGATGCGGGCGTGCTCGTTGGAGATCGCCTTGGCCCAGATCTGCGGGGTCCCCAGGTCCACGAGGTTGCCGGTGATCAGCACGCTTGCCTCGAGGTAGGACCCGACGCCCACGACGGCGACCGGGAAGTCGCGCGCGCCGAGCTGGTCCAGCGCCTCGGGGTTGGTGGCGTCGGCCTCGACGAGCGGGACGCGTCCGGACCACTGGGCCACCAGCTCCGGGGAGCGCTCCACGGCCAGGACGTCCTGGCCGAGGCCGTCCAGGGTGCTGGCGATCGACGACCCGAACCGGCCGAGCCCGATCACCAGGACGCCGGAGTCCTTGCCGGACCTCGCGGTCGCGCCCGCGCTCCTGCTGCCGCGGTCGAACCGGGTGCTGTCAGCCAATGATCGGCCTCTCCTCGGGGTAACGGATCACGCGGCGGCGGCTGCGCAGGGCGAGGGCCGCCGCGAGCGTCATCGTGCCAGTACGGCCGACGAACATCAGCGCGGCGAGGACGTACTTGCCGGCGTCCGGCAGGTCCGGCGTCAGGCCGGTGGACAGCCCGACGGTGGCGAACGCGGAGATCACCTCGAACAGGATGACGTCGAGGGTCTCCCCGGTGATCGCGAGCATCGCCAGGCTCGAGACCAGCACGATCGTCGCGCTCACCAGCGAGACGGCGATGGCGACCTGCAGCTGCTCGCGCGGGATGCGGCGCCCGAAGGCCTCGACGTCCCGGTCGCCGCGCGCCTCGGCGACGATCGCCAGCAGCATGACCGCGAGCGTCGTCACCTTGATGCCCCCGGCGGTGGACGCGCTCCCGCCACCGACGAACATGAGCGCGTCGTTGATGAGCCAGGTGCCCTCGCGCATCGCACCGACGTCGACGGTGGAGAACCCGCCGGACCGCGGCATGACACCGGCGAACAGCGACGCGAGCAGCGTCCCGTCCCAGTCCAGCGGGGCGAACGTCCTCGGGTTCGTCCACTCGTACGCGGCGACGACCACGGACCCGAACACCACCAGCGCCAGGCTCGTGGTGAGCGTGAGCTTGGCGTGCAGGCTCCAGCGCCGCGGGGTGCGCCACAGCTGCAGGAGGTTGAGCAGCGCGGGGAACCCGAGGGACCCGACGAACACGCCGATGATGATCGGCATCAGCACCCACCAGTCCGACAGGTAGGGGTTGAGGCCCTCCTCGGTGGGGATGAAGCCGGCGTTGTTGAACGCCGAGATGGCGTAGAAGATGCCGTGCCAGATCGCCTCGCCCCAGTCCTCGCCGAGCATCCGGAACCGGGGCACGAGGATCACCGCGATGGCCAGCTCGAACGACGTGGACGTCAGGATGACGACCCGCAGGAGCGACCCGACCTCGCCGAGCCGGCCGGTCTTCGTCTCCGCGCTGACCAGCAGCCGCTGGGTCAGGCCGATGCGCCGGGAGACCGCCAGGCCGAGGATCGAGGCCAGGGTCATCACGCCCAGGCCGCCGATCTGGATGCCGATGAGGATGAGCACGTGGCCCCACGTGGACCAGTAGGTCCCGGTGTCCACCGTGACCAGTCCCGTCACGCACACCGCGGACGTCGCGGTGAACAGCGCGTCGACGAACGGCGCGCGGTGGCCGTCCGCCGTGGCGATCGGCATCGACAGCAGCGCGGTGAACACCGCGACGACCGCGGCGAAGACGCCGATGGCCAGCCGCGCCGGTGACTGCCGCGCCAGGCGGTCCAGGCCGTCGCGCCCGGGGACGCGGTCGCGCATCCGGCGCAGGTCGTTGTCGACGGCGAGGCGGGGCAGCTGCATCGCATCTCACCGCCATCCACCTGCGCCGACCGACATGACCGGGCAACTCTGGCACGCCGCCGCGGTCCGGGCGCACCGGTCGGTGTGCTGCCCGGCGTGCCGCACGGCTACCGTGACCGCATGGCCGACTCCGTGCGCGTGGTGTGGTGCCCCGCGCTGCTGGGATACAGCTTCGGACCGGGCCACCCCATGTCCCCGCTGCGCCTGGACGTGACCATCGCGCTCGCCCGGGCGCTCGGGGTCCTGCAGCGCGAGGGCGTGCGCATGGTCGACGTCGAGCCGGCGTCCGAGGAGGAGCTGCTCACGGTCCACGACGCGGGCTACCTGGCCGCGGTCCGGGCCGCGTCGAGCGAGGGCCGGCACGACCTCAGCCGCGGGCTGGGCACCGAGGACGACCCCGTGTTCGCCGGCATGCACGACGCCGCCGCGCGGATCGTCACCGGCAGCCTCGCCGGGGCCCGTGCCGTGTGGGCGGGGGAGACCGCGCACGCGGTCAACATCGCCGGCGGCATGCACCACGCGATGCCCGGGTCAGCGGCCGGGTTCTGTGTGTACAACGACGCCGCGGTCGCGATCCGCGGGCTGCTCGACGACGGCGCCGAGCGCGTCGCGTACGTCGACGTGGACGCCCACCACGGCGACGGCGTGGAGCGGGTGTTCTGGGACGACCCCCGCGTGCTGACGATCTCGGTGCACGAGAGCGGGCGCACGCTGTTCCCCGGCACGGGCCACCCGTCCGACGTCGGCGGTGCCGGCGCCGAGGGCACCGTGGTGAACGTCGCGCTGCCGGCCGGCACCGGGGACGCCGGCTGGCTGCGCGCCGTCGATGCCGTCGTCGAGCCCGTGGTGCGCGCCTTCGGGCCCGACGTCCTGGTCAGCCAGCACGGCTGCGACGCGCACCGCCGCGACCCGCTCGCGCACCTGGCGGTCAGCGTCGACGGCCAGCGGCACGTGGCCGAGCGCCTGCACGTGCTTGCCCACGACGTGTCGGACGGTCGCTGGCTCGCGCTCGGGGGCGGCGGGTACGACCTGTTCGACGTCGTGCCGCGCGTGTGGGCGCACCTCATCGCCATCGCCGCGCACGCCGACATCGACCCGGCGACGCCGATCCCGGACGGCTGGCAGCGGACGGTGGAGACCCTGTCCGGCGTCCCGGCGCCGACCACGATGACCGACGGCGCGGACCTCTCCTACCGGCCCTGGTCCCGGGGCTACAACCCGGACGACGACCTGGACCGCGCGGTCCGTGCGACCCGGCAGGCCGTCTTCCCGTACCACGGCCTGGACCCGCTGAACGACTGAGCGGCGCAAGTGACGGGGGCCGTCACCCGCGCCGTTCCCTGCCGTCCCCGGCCGGCTCCGTGCCGTCACCTGGCCGGCCCACGCCCCGTGGGCCTCCTCTTTCCCACCAGCCCCACCTGCCCTAGGGTGATCGACGCGTCCCGCCGTCGGTGGGACGCCTGCCGTCGGCGTGAGCGCCGGCACGTCCCGGAGGACCCAGCGCCCCATGTCCAGCGACCAGCCCCGCGTGCGGTTCCTCACCGTGGCCGAGGTCGCCGAGATCATGCGCGTCTCCAAGATGACCGTGTACCGGCTGGTGCACTCCGGTGAGATGCCGGCCGTGCGCGTCGGCCGCTCGTTCCGGGTGCCGAAGGACGCGCTCGACCACTACCTGGCGACGGCCTACATCGAGGGTGACCGGCTCTCGTCCTGAGCGGGGGCGCCCGGGCTGCGTCGCAGGGACGGGCTGCGAGCGGGTAGGGTGTCACCGGACTTCCGTGCGTGGACGACATGACCGCGCCGCGTGTCGAACCGACCAGCACACCCGAGATTGTGAGGATGCCATGGGCTCCGTCATCAAGAAGCGCCGCAAGCGCATGGCCAAGAAGAAGCACCGCAAGCTGCTTCGCAAGACGCGCCACCAGCGCCGCAACAAGAAGTAGGACTCCGGGCCCGGCAGACATGCCGGGCCCGTGGTGTGTCCGGGCCCCACTCCGGGCCCGTGGTGCCCGCCCGTGGTGCATCCGGGCGGAGCGCTGCCGGTGGCTGCCGGCAGGGCGTGCCGGGCCTGCCGCGGTCAGCCGCGCACGGCCCGGCGGGCCGAGCGCAGCACGAGGCCCACCGCCCACGCCGCCCCGGCCCACCTCGCGCCGCGCAGGCCGTGACGCGTGGCCGCGTGACGCCGGCCGCGGAACTCCCGGATCGGCCAGCCCTCCGCCTTCGCGTGCCGGCGCAGCCGCGCGTCGGGGTTGATCGCGCACGGGTTGCCCACCGCGGACAGGATCGGCACGTCGTTCGTGGAGTCCCCGTAGGCGAAGGACGCCGCCAGGTCGATGCCGTCCCGCTCCGCGAGGGCCAGGACGGCGCCGGCCTTGGCCTGCCCGTGCAGCAGGTCGCCCACGAGCCGGCCGGTGTAGAACCCGTCCTGGTGCTCCGCGACGGTGCCCACGCACCCGGTGGCGCCCAGCCGGCGCGCGATCAGGTCGCCGATCTCGACCGGGGTGGCCGTCACCAGCCAGACCTGGTGCCCGGAGGCCAGGTGCCGGTCCAGCAGCGCCCGCGTGCCGGGGAAGATCCGCAGCTCCAGGACCTGGTCGTAGACCTCCTCGCCGATGGCGACGACCTCGGCGACCGAGTGACCGGTCATGATCCCCAGCGCGGACGACCGGATCTCGTCGATCTGGTCCTTGTTCTCGCCGAACAGCTGGTAGCGGGCGTTCATCGCGCCGGCCCACACGAGGTCGCGCAGGCTGAAGAACCCGCGCCGGTGCAGCCCGGCGGCCAGGTGGAACGCGCTGGCCCCGCGGATGATCGTGTTGTCGACGTCGAAGAAGGCGGCCACGGCCGGCGTCGTCGCGGCGGGCGTGGGCTCGGGCACGCGATCACTGTAACGAGCGGCCCTAGGCTTGCCCGATGACGACCAGCGCCCCCCGGGTGGTGCTCTACGGCCGTGCCGGCTGCCACCTGTGCGACACCGCCCGCGAGGTGGTCCGGGAGGTCGCCGCCGACGCGGGGGAGACCTGGACCGAGGTCGACGTGGACGCCGCGGCCGCGCACGACGGCGGCGCGCTGCAGCGCGAGTACGGCGAGCAGGTGCCGGTGGTGACGGTCGACGGCGTGCCGCGGGGCTTCTGGCGGATCGACGCCGGTCGCCTGCGCAAGGCCCTCGCCGCCCCGCGTCCGAGCCCCTAGCCTGGCTGCGGCGGCGAGGCAGCCGCGCGAGGGAGCCGCCGTGAGCGCCGTCAGCACACCCCGCCCGGGCGAGGCCGGTCCGACCGCGCGCCCGGCGCGCCCGGCCCGCGCCCGCGAGGTGCCGCCCGCCACCGTCGCGCGGCTGCCCGTGTACCTGCGTGCGCTGCACGTGCTCGCCCAGCAGGGCGTGGTCCTGACGTCGTCGCGGTCCCTGGCGGTGCTGGCCGGGGTCGGCCCGGCCCAGCTGCGCAAGGACCTGTCGCACCTGGGGTCGCACGGGACCAACGGCGTGGGCTACGACGTCGCGCACCTGAGCCGGCAGATCGCCGTCGCGCTCGGGCTGACCAGCCAGCGGCGCGTGGTGATCATCGGGATCGGGCACCTGGGGCACGCGCTGGCCAACTACACCGGGTTCTCCGGGCGCGACTTCGTCGTCGCCGGGCTCGTGGACGCCGACCCCCGGGTGGTGGGCACGACCGTGGCGGGCCTGCCCGTCCGTCCGGCTCAGGAGCTCGAGGCGGTCGTCGCCGAGACCGGGGCCACCATCGCGGTCATCGCCACGCCCGCGGACGTCGCCCAGGAGGTCTGCGACCGGGCCGTCGCGGCGGGCGTCACCGGCGTGCTGTGCTTCGCGGCGCGGGCGCTGCGCGTGCCGGCCGACGTCGACCTGCGCACGGTCGACCTGGGCTCGGAGCTGCAGATCCTCGCCTACCACGACCGCCGCAAGAGCGAGCGCCTGGGCTGAGGCCCCACGCGCCGAGGGGCGGGGAGCGCTCGGCTCCCCGCCCCCGGGCGGTCGTGCGGGTGCTGCTCGGTGCCGTCGAGAGGGCTCAGGCCTGCTTGATGGCCGAGATCTCGAGGGAGACCTTGACGTCGTCGCTGACCAGGAAGCCACCGGTCTCCAGCGCGGCGTTCCAGGTGAGGCCGAAGTCCTTGCGGGAGATCTTGGTGGTGGCGGAGAACCCGGCGCGGGCGTTGCCGAACGGGTCGGTCGCGGTGCCGTTGAACTCCAGGGCCAGCTCGACGGTCTTCGTGACGCCGTGGATGGTGAGGTCGCCGGTGAGGACGTACTCGCCGCCCTGGGCGACGACGGACGTGGACGTGAACGTCCAGGTCGGGAACGCCTCGGTGTCGAAGAAGTCGCCGCTGCGCAGGTGGCCGTCGCGGTTCGCGTCACGGGTGTCGATCGTGGCCGGGTCCAGCACGGCGGTGACGGACGACGTCGTCAGGTCGTCGCCGACGACGATGGTGCCCTCGGTGATGGCCACGGAGCCACGGACCTTGGCGATGCCGGCGTGACGGGTGGTGAAGCCGGCCTCGCTGTGCGACGCGTCGATGACCCAGGTGCCGGTGAGCGACTCGGTCGGCAGGGCGGTGATGGTGCTCATGGTTCCTCCGGGGGACGTGGTGGGGGATCGTTGAATCTGCAACGACCCGATAGTTGACATTTCTACTATGCTTGCTCGACAAGCGCAAGGGTCGGTCCAGAAGAGGGTCCCGGGTGGGACGGAGGGAGGTCGCACGACATGTCGACGTCGGTGAGCGAGGTCCACTGGCTGACGGCGGAGCAGCAGGAGCACTGGCGCGCGTTCCTCGTGGGCACCGCGCGGCTGAACGAGGCGCTGGGGCGCCAGCTCGAGCGTGACAGCGACCTGTCGCTGAGCGAGTACGAGGTGCTGGTGCGGCTGTCCGAGGCCGAGGGCCGCACGCTGCGCATGTCGCTGCTCGCCGACGGGCTGGCGCACTCGCGCAGCCGCATCACGCACACCGTCCGGCGGCTGGAGGCGGCCGGGCTGGTGCGCCGGGAGGCGTGCGCCGCCGACGGCCGCGGGGTGAACTGCACCATGACCGACGCGGGCTACGCACGGCTGGAGTCCGCGGCCCCCGGGCACGTCACGGCCGTGCGCACGCACCTCGTCGACGTGCTGACCGACGACCAGCTCCGCGCCCTCGGCGAGGCGATGTCGGCCGTGCGCGACGCGCTCACCCCGGCCTGACGGATCTCACACCCCGCGGACGTCCCCGGGCGGTCCAGCACCCGGGCGCGTTTGCGAGACTGTTCCCATGGTCGCGACCACGATCCACCTGCTGCGCCACGGCGAGGTCCACAACCCCGCCGGCGTCCTGTACGGGCGGCTGCCCGGCTACCACCTGTCCAAGCGCGGGGTCGCCATGGCGGAGCGGGTCGCCCAGCACCTGGCCGGCGAGCACGCCGACGTCGTGGCCGTGCTCGCCTCGCCGATGGAGCGCGCGCAGGAGACCGCCGCCCCGATCGCCCGAGCGTTCGACCTGCCGATCCGGACCGACGAGCGGCTGCTGGAGGCGGAGAACAGGTTCCAGGGCCTGACCGTCGGCGTCGGCAACGGCTCGCTGCGCAACCCGCGGCACTGGCCGCTGCTGGTCAACCCGCTGCGGCCGTCCTGGGGCGAGCCCTACACCGCGCAGGTGGCCCGCATGCTGGCCGTCGTCGACACCGCCCGCGAGGCCGCGCGCGGTCACGAGGCGGTCCTGGTCAGCCACCAGCTGCCGGTGTGGGTGACGCGCCTGGCGCTGACCGGGCGGCGGCTGTGGCACGACCCGCGCCGGCGCGAGTGCACGCTGGCGTCGCTGACCTCCCTGCGCTTCGAGGACGACCGGCTGGTCGGCCTGCACTACACCGAGCCGGCGGCCGACCTGCTGCCCGGGGCGACCCAGGTCCCGGGCGCATGAGCCGGACCGGCAGCCGGCGGCGGGCCGGTGCGCGCACCCTCCCTGCCGCCGTCCCCCTCGCCCTGGCCCTCGCGCTGACGCTCGGGGCCTGCACCGCCGAGCCCGCCGCCGACGGCCGGACGGACACCGGCGCCGAGGCGGGGTACGTCTCGGGGGACGGCAGCACCCGCACCTGGGCCCCGGAGGACCGCGGTGACGCCGTCGTCGTCGCCGGCACCGACTTCTCCGGGGCACCCGTCTCCGTGGCCGACTGGCGCGGCGACGTCGTCGTCCTGAACACCTGGTACGCGGCCTGCCCGCCGTGCCGGGCCGAGGCGCCGGACCTGGTCGCGCTCGCGACCGACTACGCCGACCGGGGCGTGCACCTGCTCGGCATCAACGGGACCGACGACGCCGGTGCGGCGCAGGCCTTCGAGCGCACGTTCAGCGTGCCGTACCCGTCCCTCGCGGACACCGACGGCACCGCGATCGCCTCGCTGCAGGGCGAGGTGCCGCTGCAGGCCGTCCCCACGACGGTCGTGCTGGACCGCGAGGGCCGCGTCGCCGGGCGCGTGCTCGGCCTGGCCGACGGCTCCACGCTGCGTGCGATGGTGGACGACCTGCTCGCCGAGCCGGCACCGGCCGGCGTGTGATGCTCGCCGGGTCCGCCGCGGACGTCGGCTCCCAGTTCGCGACCACCGCGTTCTCGGGGTCGATGCTGCTGGCCGTCCCGGTCGCCCTGCTCGCCGGGCTGGTGTCGTTCGCGTCGCCGTGCGTGCTGCCGCTGGTGCCCGGCTACCTGGGCTACCTCGGCGGGATGAGCGGCGCCTCGGTCGGCCAGAGCGGGCTGGGCCGGGACGGCTCCGCGCGCGCGACCGCCAGCCGCAGCCGCCTGCTCGCCGGGGTCGCCCTGTTCGTCGCCGGGTTCACCCTCGTCTTCGTCGCCGTCGGCACGCTCGCCGGGTCGCTCGGCGCCCTGCTGGGACGCTGGGAGGACCCGCTGACGCGCGTCCTGGGCGTCGTCGTGGTGCTCATGGGACTGGCGTTCCTCGGGTTCGTGCCGTTCCTGCAGCAGGAGCGGCGCCTGCACGTCAGCCCCGCCGCGGGGCTGTGGGGCGCGCCGGTCCTCGGCGTGGTGTTCGGGCTCGGCTGGGCGCCGTGCATCGGCCCGACGCTCGCCGCCGTGCTCGCGCTGTCGCTCGAGGACGGGTCGGCCGCGCGCGGGGCGACCCTGTCGGTCGCGTACTGCCTCGGGCTCGGGCTGCCGTTCCTCGCGATCGCGCTCGGCATGCAGCGCAGCTCGGCCGCGCTGACCTTTTTGCGGCGGCACCGTCCGGCCATCACCCGGCTCGGCGGCGGACTCCTCATCCTCATCGGGCTCGCCCTGGTCACCGGCCTGTGGGGCGCCTGGACGCAGTCCCTGCAGGGCCTCGTCGCCGGCTTCCGGCCGGTGGTCTGATGGCGACCTACCGGCCCGAGGGCATCGACGACGCGTTCGTCGGCCCGGGCGACGCGGACGGCGGCTCCGGCGGACCCGGGAGCCCGGACACGTCCGGCACCCCCCGCGACCCAGGCAGCCCCGACACCCCCGGAGGCCCCGGCGACGGCGTCGTCCTGCCGCGGCTCGGCGTCCTCGGGTGGCTGCGATGGACCTGGCGGCAGCTGACCAGCATGCGGGTCGCGCTGCTGCTGCTCATGCTGCTCGCGGTGGCCGCCGTCCCCGGGTCGGTGCTCCCGCAGCGCCCGCAGGACCCCGCCCGGGTCGCCGAGTACCTCGCCGACAACCCCACGCTGGGGGAGTGGCTGGACCGCCTCGGCGCGTTCGACGTCTACGCGTCGGTCTGGTTCTCGGCGATCTACCTGCTGCTGTTCGTCTCGCTCGTCGGCTGCATCGTCCCCCGCACGTCGGTGCACCTGCGGGGCCTGCGGGCGCGTCCGCCGCGCACGCCGCGGCGGTTCGACCGCTTCCCGGCCCAGGCCGCGCTGGAGACGACGTCGTCCCCGGAGCGGGTCGCCCAGGTGGCGACCGACGCGCTGCGCGGCCGGTGGCGCCGGCTGCCGCGGTTCCGCGTCGACGTGTGCCCCGAGGCCGCGGGCACGACCGTCGCCGCCGAGCGCGGCTACCTGCGCGAGAGCGGCAACCTCGTCTTCCACCTGGCGCTGCTCGGGCTGCTGGTGTCGGTCGGCACCGGCCAGTTCCTGCACTACCGCGGCCAGGCGATCGTCCTGCAGGGCCGCGGCTTCGCGAACGCCGTCGTCGGCTACGACACCTTCGAGAGCGGCACCGGCTTCGACCCGGCCTCGCTGGAGCCGTTCTCGCTGACCCTGGACGGGTTCACGGCGGAGTTCGACCCCCAGACGCTGGCGTCGCGCTACTTCCGGGCCGACGTCACCGTCCGGGAGGCGGACGGGTCGCAGCGGGCCGACTCCATCCGGGTCAACCACCCGCTCACCGCGGGCGGGGCGAAGGTCTACCTGCAGGGCAACGGGTACGCACCGGAGGTGACCGTCCGGGACGCCGCGGGCGAGGTCGCGTTCGCCGGCCCCGTGCCGTTCCTGCCGCAGGACGAGGTCTACACGTCCCGCGGCGTGATCAAGGTGCCGGACGTGTCCACCGGCCCGCAGATCGGGATGGTCGGCTTCCTGCTGCCGACCGCGCTGGAGTCCGCACCCGGGCTGTGGCGGTCGGTGCACCCGCTGCCCGGTGACCCGCTGCTCGTCCTGTCGGTGTGGTCCGGCGACCTGGGGCTCGACGACGGCGTGCCGCAGAACGTCTACCAGCTCGACGAGGCGGGGCTGGAGCAGGCGGTGGACGCCGACGGCGGCACGGTCACCCTGTACGTCCGGCCCGGCGAGACGGTGACCCTGCCGGACGGCCTGGGCTCGCTCACCTACGACTCGACCCTGCGCTTCGTCGCCCTCGACCTGCGCCACGACCCGACGCTCCCGTTCGTCCTGGTGTTCTCGCTGCTCGCGCTGGGCGGGCTGGCGCTGTCGCTGTTCACGCCGCGCCGGCGGGTCTGGCTGCGGGCGGTCCCGGGGCCGGACGGTCGCACGCACGTCACCGGCGCCGCCCTGGCCCGCGGGGACGACGTCGGCCTGCAGCGCGAGCTGGACGCCGTCATGGCCGCCGTGGCGCAGGACGGGGCGGCGGTGGACCGCTCCGACGGGCTGGCGTCCCCCGGCACGGGCGGGGACAGTTCGACGCAGGGACCTGACCACACGCAGCACGCGGCGACGCGACCACGAGGAGCACGATGACCCCCGCCGAGCTCGGTGACCTGAGCACCAACCTGGTGTGGGCGGCGGCGACGGTGTACACCGTCGCGCTGGTCGCCTACACCCTCGACCTCGCGGCGCTCGCCGAGCGCGTCCCGCGCACGCGCCGGGCCGTGGCCGCACGTCCGGCCGCCCGGCCCGGCGTCGCCGGCGGCACGCTCGTCGCCGACCGGGCGCCCACCGGCACGGTCGGCACGGTCGGCACGGGCGGCACGGTCGGCACCGCAGGGGCCGGCGAGGCACGGCGCCGGTCGCGCGCCCGCGGCATCGCCCGGTCCACGACGGCGCTCGGGCTCGTGCTCCACGTCCTGGCGGTCGTGCTGCGCGGCCTGGCGGCGCAGCGGACGCCGTGGGCGAACATGTACGAGTTCACGCTGGTCGGCACGCTGGTCGCCGTGGTCGTGCTGGCCGTCGTGCTGCGCGGGCGGGACCTGCCGTTCCTCGGCGTGCTGGTGTCCGGCTTCACGGTCCTGGCCCTCGCCCTGGGGCTGCTCGTCTTCTACATCCGCGCGGACGGTGTCCAGCCGGCGCTGGACAGCTACTGGCTCGTCATCCACGTGGGCGTCGCGATCACCTCCACCGGGGTGTTCATGGTCGCGGCCGCGGCGAGCGTCCTGCAGCTCCTGCGCGACTCGCGCGACCACGGGTCGGCGGCGCTGGCGGGCAACCGGTGGCGCTGGCTCGAGGCCGTGCCGCGGCCGACCGAGCTGGAGGCGCTGTCGTTCCGGCTCAACGCCGTCGGCTTCGTCCTGTGGACGTTCACGCTGATCGCCGGCGCCATCTGGGCCGAGCACGCGTGGGGCCGGTACTGGGGCTGGGACCCCAAGGAGGTCTGGACCTTCGTGATCTGGACCGTCTACGCGGCGTACCTGCACGCGCGCACGACGCGCGGCTGGGGCGGTCGCCGCGCGGCCTGGTTCGTCGTCGTGGGCTTCGCGTGCGTGATCGCGAACTTCACGCTGGTGAACCTGTTCTTCTCGGGCCTGCACTCGTACTCGGGGCTGTCGACCGGCTCCTGAGCGCGAGCCCTACGGGCTGGTGCGGGGGCCGGGCGCGTCGTGCCCGTTGCCGGACGCGTCGCCGTCGGCCGCGTCGGGGTGCGCGCCGCCGGGGCCACCGGGCTGGCCGCCCTGCGCGCGGCGCTGCTGCTGCTCCAGGCGCCAGAGGAACTCCGGGTCGTCGTCGGGCGCGACCGGGCCGCTCGGGCGGCGCGGCCCCCGGGTGGGCGGCGTGGGGCCGATGCCGCCCCCGCCGCCGCCCGCACCACCGTCCGGACGGCGGGACCTGGCGGTCCGGCTCGCCACCAGCCACCCGATGGAGCCCACCACCGGCAGCACGACGATGAGCAGGATCCACAGCGGCGCGGGCACGCCCGAGCGCTCGTCGCGGTCGCTCTTGATCACGTCGATGATCGTGTAGACCACCAGTCCCACCAGGACCAGGAACAGCAGGTTCCGCATGCCTCCAGACTATGTCCGGGGCGGCGGCGTGACGGGCCTACGCTGAACGGATGCCGTTGGTGACCTACTCCGCGCTCCGCCTGGGGCTGCTGGCCGCGTGCTTCGCGCTCGGGTACTGGGCCGGGCTGCGCACGTGGCTGCTGCTCCTCGTGGCGACGTTCTCGGCGTGGGGCCTTTCGTACGTGCTGCTGGCGCGGCAGCGGGAGGCGGCCGCCGTCCACCTGGCCGAGCGCGCCGCCCGGCGCGCCGGCGGCGGGCGCCGGTTCCCGGCCGCGGCGGAGTCCGACGCCGCGCACGAGGACGCCCTGGACGACGCCGCCCGGTCCGGTGCCGCAGCGCCGCCCGTCCCGGACGACGAGCCGGGCCGCGACCGGCCCTAGCCGGGCCGGCGGACGTCGTCCGGCACGACCAGCCGCAGGACCTGCACCCCGTAGGCCGCCAGCTCCACCGTGGTCACCTCGGGGCCCCCGTCCAGCGGCGCCAGCGTCCCCCGGGCGAGCACCGGCCGGACGCGGGCCTCGGCGTCGGTCATGTTGACCAGCCACACGAGCGTGTGCCCGTCCTCGTGCACCAGCTCGCCGACGACGACGTCCGGGGAGTCCACCCGGACCGCCGGCTGGGCGCCGGCCTCCGCCGCGAGCGCCGCGTACAGGCGCCAGGTCGCGTCGGGGTTCACGGCCGGCAGCAGGGACGCCATGTGCTCCAGCGGGTAGGTGCACAGCACCGCCTGCCCGTCCCCGAGCCGGTGCCGCAGCAGTGCGGGGCGTCCCCGGCCGTCCCGGGCGACGACCTCGGCGCCGACCGGCTCGACCGGCAGGTAGGCCCGGGAGTCCTCGGTGCCCGCGGTGCGGAACCGCAGGGTCTCCCCGGCCGGGATCCCGCCGAACGGGGTCTCGAAGCGGAGCTCCACGACGTCGTCCTCGATCGCGTCGACCAGGCCGTACCGGGTCAGCTTCCGGACCCCGAACAGCTCGTGCATCGTCGGCCACCAGGGCCCGCGCTGGTTCGGGTGCGTGCCGGTGAAGTACGAGCAGTAGACGGTGGCCCCGCCCCGGGCGAGCCTGCCCAGCTGCACCCACGTCGGGGAGGTGAGGTGCTTGACGGACGGGACGAGGTAGAGCGCGGCGTCGTCGGGCAGGCCCGGTCCCTCGGCGGCCGGGTCGAGCTGGCCGGCCTCGAGCTCCACCCGGCCGTCGCGCGGGACGACGGCGCGCCCGTACTGCACCCCGCCGCGGGCGACGCCGTCGGCCAGGTCGCGCGCGGTGCCTGGCTGCCACAGGACGGCGTCGGCCTCCCGCACGAGGACGACCGGCAGGTCCGCGTGGCGCGCCGAGACGTACGCCTGCCGCAGCGTGGCGGCGATGGTGGGGCCGTCGGACGGGTCGGTGAACGGGTACTGGTTGTCCAGCCAGCTCGACACGACCAGGGCGATCGACGAGTCCGGGCGCGAGCACCGGGCGACGTCGACCCGCTCGAGCAGCGCGGCGAAGTCCCGCATCTCGCGGGCCTGCGGCTTGGGGACGCCCGCGGCGTCGACCAGGCCGAAGTGCTGCTCGAACGGCCGGTGGGTGTAGGGCGCCTGCCGGTACAGGTGGTCGAGGTCGGTGTTGTTCCACGCCAGCCACCCGGTCGCCCCGGCGAGCAGCGTGTGGTGCAGCAGCTGGCGGTAGTAGTGGGCGCCGTTCTCGTCGCTCGTGTAGTCCGAGGTGACCCCGAACTCCTCCATGACGACGGGCTTGCCCGAGCGGTGCAGCAGCTCGCAGACGAAGGCGGCGCCCAGCAGCTGACGGGACTGGTCGGTCTCCATCCGGTACACGTGCGGCCCGAGGAAGTCGACGAGCGGGGCGAGGTCGCGGACGCGGAAGCCGTTGTCCCGGCCGGTGACCTCCACGCCCCACGCGCCCTCGCCGATGCTCACCGGCTGCGTCCCGCCGCCGGCACGCACGGCGTCGAGGAGGATCTGCGACCAGCTGCTCACCTCGTCGGGGTCCAGGACGTCGTCGCCGCGGGAGCGCCAGTCGGCGTAGATGGGGATCTCGTTGGTCAGCAGCCAGCCGGCCACGGCCGGGTGGTCGTGCAGCCGGGCGGTGAGCTCGCGCACGTACCAGGCCTGGCGGGCGACGAACCACACGTCCCGGAACAGGTGCCGCCCGCCGCGCCACGCCGGGTCCCAGTTCTGGCCCGACATGTGCCCGACGAGGAACGTCGGGATGCTGCTCATCCCCAGTGCGCTGTGCCGGTCGAGGAAGTCCCGGAAGCGGTCGACGAGCCCCTCGTCGATGGTGTCCGGGGTGGGGTGGAAGTCCGGCCAGTAGAAGAAGGAGCGCGTCACCGTCATGCCGTGGGCGCGCATGGTCTCGAGCTCGGACTGCACGACGTCGCCGTCGTAGGACCGCCACATGAGCGGGCCGCCGGTGCGGGACCAGAAGTTGACCCCGACCCAGTGCTGCGGCCGGCCGTGGTGGACGACGGCCGGGGACGGGCGCTTCACGGTCCGGACGCCCCGGCGGCCCACGCGGGGCGGCGGCGCTCGCGGAAGGCCCGCACCCCCTCGTGGAAGTCCGCGCTGCCGTACACCTCGGTGTAGACGTCGTCCGAGCGCACCGCCGCGGCCAGGTCGTCCAGGCGCCGGCCGAAGGTCTTGGCCGCGGCGACGGACAGCGGCGCGCACACCACGACGCGCTCCACCAGCTCCGCCAGGACCGCGTCCAGCCTCTCGGCGGGCGCGACGGTCCGCACCAGCCCGGCGGCGAGCGCCTCGTCCGCGGTGGCCAGCCGCCCGGTCAGCAGCAGCTCGGTCGCCAGGGCGCGTCCCAGCGCGGCGCGCATCCGGGCGGTCGTCGCCGGTGACACGCAGTTGCCGAGCGTGCGGGCGACCGGCGCCCCGAAGACCGCGGCCGGGGTCGCGTAGACGAGGTCGCAGCAGGCCACGATCGCCAGACCGCCCCCGACCGCCGGTCCGTCGACGAGCGCCACGACGGGCACCGGCAGCGCCCGCACCGCGTCCAGCACGGCGGTGATCTCGGCCTCGTAGGCGACGCCGTCCGCCCCGTCGGCGATGACCTCGAGGTCCGCGACGTCCGTCCCCGCCGCGAAGGCCCCGCCCGCCCCGCGGACGGCGACGACGCGGACCGTCGGGTCGGCGGCCAGGTCGAGGCAGTGCCGCCGCAGGTCGGCGTACATGGCCGACGTCAGGGCGTTGCGCCGGCCTGGGTTGTCGAACGTGATGGTGGCCAGCGGTCCGGAGCGCACCAGCTCGGTGCGCCCCGGCCCGCTGTCGCCCTGCGTCACGCGGGCACCCGCGTGCAGTGCGGTCCGGTCACCGGACGCTCTCGTCGAGCTCCCAGCCCAGCGTCTGGTACATCCGCCGGCGGCCCGCCTTGTCGTTCTCGTTCTCCTGCCGGGCGTACTGCGCCACCTGCTCGGCCACCTCGAACGGCACGGCGATGACGCCGTCGCCGTCCCCGAGCACGATGTCGCCGTGCTTGATCTGGACCCCGCCGACGCTCACCGGGATCTTGGCGGCCTCGTACTCCACCCGGCCCTGGGTCATGGCCTGGTTGCGGTACTGCGCGAAGATCGGCACGCCCTGCGCCCGGCACTCGTCGCGGTCCCGGCAGCCGCCGGAGGTGACGACCGCCGCGGCGCCCTTGATGTGCCAGTCGAGGGAGTTGTAGGACCCGATCTCCCCGACGCCGCAGTCCGGGGACTCGAGCACGACGATGTCGCCGGGCTCCAGCTCGGCGTCCCACGGGGAGTGCATGACCTCGCCGTACCAGTACTCGCGGGCCCACTTGGTGTAGTCCTCGCCGACGATCTGCGGGACCTGCTTCTGGCTGACCCGCGAGCGCACGGTGAACGCCGCCCCGCAGAACTTCATGCCCTCGGCGATGGACTGAATGTCGCGGTGCACGCTGCCCTTGTTGGGCATGCCGATCCAGTCCAGCCCGTCGCGGACGTCCGACACCCGCAGCCCCTGGAACAGGGCCACCAGCTCCTGCTTGGTCTTGGTGGTCCCCGTGGCGGGGCTCGTGCTCGTGCCGTTGTCGCTCGTCGTGGTCATGCTCGTCTGTCTCCTTCGACGTGGGTCGTGCGTGGTCGTCGTGCGTGGTGGTCGTCGTGCGTGACGTGCCGTGCTCGGTGCGCCGCCTACCAGCTCGCGGCGACGTACTTGGTCTCCGTGTACTCCAGCAACCCCTCCCCACTTCCCTCCCGGCCCAGCCCGCTCTCCTTGACGCCGCCGAACGGCGCGGCAGGGTCGGAGACGAGCCCGCGGTTCACCGCGACCATCCCGGCCTCCAGCCGGTCGGCCACCCGCAGCGCCCGGCCGAGGTCGGCCGAGTAGACGTAGGACACGAGCCCGTACTCGGTGGCGTTCGCGGCCGCGATCGCCTCCTCGTCGCTGTCGACGACGACGACCGGCGCGACCGGGCCGAAGACCTCCTCGCGCAGGACGGCGGCGTCGGCGGGCACGTCGACGAGGACGGTCGGCGGGTAGAAGCACCCGTCACCGGCCCGGCCGCCGACGAGCGCGCGGGCCCCGCGCGCCACGGCGTCGTCGACCAGGCGGACGACCTTGTCCACGCTCGGGCGGTCCACGAGCGGGCCGCACTCGGTCCCGGGCTGCTTGCCGTCCCCCACCCGGATCGCGCCCATGCGGGCGGCGAGGCCGGCCGTGAACCGCTCGTGCACGGACCGGTGGACGTAGAACCGGTTCGCCGCGGTGCACGCCTGACCGCCGTTGCGCATCTTGGCGACCATCGCCCCGTCGAGGGCGGCGTCGACGTCGGCGTCGGCCAGGACGAGGAACGGCGCGTTCCCGCCGAGCTCCAGCGCGCAGCGCAGCACCCGGTCGGCGGCCGTGCGCTGCAAGATCTTGCCGACCTCGGTGGATCCGGTGAACGACAGCATGCGCACCGCGGGGTGGTGCAGCATCGCGTCCACGACGGGGCCGGGGTCGGTGGTGGTCACCACGTTGACCACGCCCGCCGGGACGCCGGCCTCGGTGAGCAGGTCGGCCACGGCCAGCGCGGTCAGCGGGGTCTCGGCGGCGGGCTTGAGGACCGTGGTGCACCCGGCGGCCAGCGCGGGCGCGATCTTGCGGGTCGCCATGGCCGCCGGGAAGTTCCACGGCGTGATCAGCACCGCGACGCCGATCGGCTCGTGCCGCACGAGGATCTGGTTCGCCCCGCTCGGGGCGGTGGACAGGCGCCCGGGGATCCGCACCGCCTCCTCGGCGTACCACCGGAAGAACTCCGCGGCGTAGGCGACCTCGGACCGCGCGTCGGGGAGCGCCTTGCCGTTCTCGGTCGAGATGAGCAGCGCCAGCTCCTCGGCCCGGTCGGTCATCAGCTGCCACGCGCGACGCAGCACCTCCGCCCGCTGCCGCGGCGGTGTCGCGGCCCAGCCGGCGGCCGCGGCGACGGCGGCCTCCACCGCGTCGAGCGCGTCGTCCGGTCCGGCGTCGGTCACCGAGGCGACCACCGCGCCGGTGGCCGGGTCCTGGACGTCGAAGGTGGCGCCGGACGCCGCGGGGCGCCAGGCGCCGCCCACCAGCAGGCCGGTCGGTCCGGTCGTGGTCGTCATGTCAGGCCACCCCTCTGCTCGGGCTCGGGCGCGCACCGGTCGGCACGGCGTCGTCGTGCGCTGCGTCGTCGTGCTGCTCGACCGGTCCGGCCGGGGACAGGTCCCCGCGGTGGGCGGCACGCAGGATGCTCAGCGCGGCCGCCTCGTCCAGCGGTCGCGGGTTGTTCTCGACGAGGCGTCGGGCGCTCATCGCCTCGTGCGCGGCCCACGCGAGCCGGTCCTCCGGCATCCCGAGCGCGTCCAGCGTCCGCGGGATGCCGACGGACGCGAGCAGGTCGGCGACCGCGGTGACGGCGGCATGCGCGCGCGTCGTGTCGTCGCTGCCGTCGCCGTCGTCCCTGCCCTCCCGGGCGGCGGCCGGCGTGCCCCCGGGCACCCCGGAGCTCAGCGCCCGGCCGACCTCCGCCAGCTCGGCGGTGCGGGCGGGGAGGTTGAAGGCCATGACGTACGGGATGAGCGTCCCCACGCCGATGCCGTGCGGGGTGTGGGTCAGTCCGCCGACGGGGTACTGCAGGGCGTGCGCGGCCGCGGTGCCCGCCGTCCCGAACGCGAGGCCGCCGGCGAGCGCGGCCAGCATCATGCCCGAGCGGGCGGCGAGGTCGTCGGGGTGCGAGCACGCCCGGGCGAGGTGGGCCGCGGCCTGGCGGATCCCCAGCAGCGCGAACGCGTCGGTCAGCTCGCCCTTGCCCACGAACACGCGGTCGGTGGACAGGTCGGGCGTCGGGGGGCGCCGGACGGCGGTGTACGCCTCGAGGCAGTGCACGAGGGCGTCCGCCCCGGCCGCCGCGCTGACCCCCGGCGGGCACGACACGGTCAGCTCGGGGTCGCAGACGGCGGCCGCCGGGATGAGGTGCGGGCTGGAGATCCCGATCTTCATCGTGCGCTCGGGGTCGGCCAGCACCGCGACCGGCGTCACCTCCGACCCGGTGCCCGCGGTGGTGGGGACCGCGACGACGGGGACCACCGGACCGGGGACGCGGTTCTCGCCGTAGTAGTCCTGGGGGCGGCCGCCGTGCGCGAGGCACAGCGCGACGACCTTGGCCAGGTCGAGGCAGCTGCCGCCGCCGAACCCGACGACGACGTCGGCGGCGTGCGCACGGGCCTGCCGGGTCGCCTCCTCGACCTGGTCGACGGGCACCTCGGGCAGGGCCTGGTCGAAGACGTCCACCTCGACCCCCGCCGCGCGCAGGCCGTCCACGAGGTCGCGCAGGGCGGGGTCGGCGCCCAGCCGCGGGTCGGTGACGACGGTCGCCCTCGTGCCGTGGCGCAGCACGGCGCGGGGGACCGCGGCCCGCTGCCCGACGCCGAGGAGGATCTCCCGGGGGGCGCGCAGCAGCCCGAACAGGGGCAGGGGCGGCAGGGCCCCGGCCGCAGGTGGGGTGCGCTCAGGCTCGGTCACGGTCGTCTCCGGAGGTCGGCAGGGCCTGCGCGCTGCGGTGCACGGCGGTCAGGTCGAGGTAGGTGAGCGCGTTCACGCGCAGCCGCTCGAGCTCGTCGTCGGACAGCGGGCGGCGCACGACGGCGGGCACCCCGGCGACCAGCGACCGCGGGGGGATCTCCATGCCCTCCCGGACGACGGCGCCGGCGGCCACCAGGCTCTCGGCGCCCACCCGCGAGCCCGTGAGCAGGACGGCGCCCATCCCGACCAGGCTGCCGTCGCCCACGGTGCAGCCGTGCAGCACCGCCCGGTGCCCGACCGACACGTCGGCGCCGACGACGACGCCCCCGTGCTCGTCCGCGTGCGCGATCGTGCCGTCCTGCAGGTTGGACCGGTCGCCGACCTCGATCCGCGCGCCGTCGGCGCGCAGGACGCAGCCGTACCAGACGCTCGCCCGGCTGCCCAGGCGCACGTCGCCGACGAGGACCGCGCCCGGGGCGACCCAGGCGTCGGCGGCGACGACCGGGACTCGCTCGCCGATCCGCAGCACGACGGCCGGGGTGACGCCTGCGCCGTCGGTCATGCCGGCGCCCCGGGGTGGGCCGCAGCCCGCGCCGTCAGGCCGTACCAGCGGTCGGCCGTCCCGCCCTCGACCAGCGCGAGGTCGTCGTCGGACGCCCCCGCCTCGGCCAGCGCCCCGCGCAGGTCGGACCACGCCTGGCCGTACGTCGCCCGCAGCAGCACGACCGGCCAGTTGCTGGCCAGCATCAGCCGGTCCGGGCCGAAAGACTCCAGCGCGTGCGCGACGTAGGGACGCAGGGCCTGCGGCTGCCAGGACGGCCACGCCGTGAGCGCGTCGATGCCGACGGACACCTTCAGCGCGACGCCCGGGCAGGCCGCGAGCCGGCTGACCAGGTCCGCCCACGGCTGCCGGCCGCCGGTGTCCAGCGGCGGCCGCGCGAGGTGGTCGACGACGACCCGCAGCTCGGGCACCGCCTGGGCCAGCCGCACCACGGCCTCCACCTGCTCGGCGGTCACCGGGACCACGTCCCAGGCCATGTCGCGGGACGCGACCTCGCGGAACAGCGCGAGCGACGCGGGGCTGGACAGCCACTCCATCGGGTCCCGCGCCACGAGGCAGCGCACCCCGCACCACGTGGCGTCGCCGGCGCGGTCGAGCTCGCGCCGGGCGGCGTCCGCGTCCTGCATCGGCAGCCATCCCACGACCCCGGCCACCGTGGGGGTCGCGGCCGCGTAGGCGGCGAGCCGGTCGTTCTCCTGCGCGCTGTCGACCGACTGCATGAGCACGGTGGCGTCCACGCCGGCGGCCGCCAGCTCCGGCGCGAGGTCGTCGGGCCCGTAGTCGCGGTCGATGGACGCGTGCGCGGACGTGCGCCAGGACTGCTCCTCGGCCGCGACCTCCCAGAAGTGCTGGTGCGCGTCCACGGTCCGGTGTCGGCCGCTCTCGGTCATCGTCCCCTCCAGGTGGGTGCTCGGTGCTCGAGGAACGCCGCCACGCCCTCGCGGAAGTCGGCGCTGCCGTAGCAGCGCTCGAGCAGGTCGTCGGCCTGCACGGCCAGGGCGGCCGCGTGCAGCCGCCGGTCCATCTCCTTCATCGCCGCGACGCTCAGCGGCGCGTTGCCGGCGAGCCGGGACACGAGGTCGGCGACGGTCTCCTCCAGCGCGTCCGGCGCGACCACGGCGTGCACGAACCCGCTCTCGCGCGCCTCCTCGGCGCCGAGCAGGCGCGCGGTGAGCAGCAGGGTCATCGCCCGGGACACCCCGAGCCGGTGCTGCAGCCGGGCCACCACCGCGGCCGGGACGCAGTTGCCCAGCGTCCGGGCCACCGGGACGCCGAACCGGGCGTCCGGCGTCGCGACCAGGACGTCGCAGGTGGCGGCGACCGCGAGCCCGGCGCCGACGGCTGGACCGGACACCACCCCGACCACGGGCACCCGCAGCGCCAGGAGCGCGGAGAGCACCCGGGCGACCCGGTGCTCGTAGGCGACTCCCTGCGCCCCGTCGGTGAAGTCGCGGAACCCGCGGATGTCCGTCCCCGCCGCGAACGCGGGACCGTCACCGCGGATCACCACCACGCGCAGCGTGGGATCGGCGTCGACGCGCTCGCACATCGCGAGGAGCTGGTCGTACATGGCCCAGGTGATCGCGTTGCGCCGGGCCGGGTTGGACAGCACGGCGTGCAGCACGTCCCCTGCGCGGTGCACCCGGACGCCGGGCTCCGCACCGTCCGCGTCGTCGGTCATCGCTCGGTGCTCGCCTCGAGGTCGGCCGGCTCGCGGCCCAGCACCTCGGCGTTGTGCTCGCCGAGCAGGGGCGGCGGGCGGCGGATCGTGGGCGGTGTCGCGCTGAGCCGCAGCGGCGAGGCCAGCACCCGCACGCGCCCCTCCACCGGGTGCTCCATCTCCGCGACCATGCCGCGCGCCTTCACGTGCGGGTCGTCCTCGAGCACCTGCCGGTAGTCCTGTATCGGACCGGCCGGGACACCGGCAGCCAGCAGGACGTCGACCCACACGGCGGTGGGGCGCTGCGTGGTGCGCTCCTCCAGCGCCGCGACGAGCTCGGGGAGGTTCTGCATCCGGCCGACGTTGGTGGCGAAGCGCGGGTCGGTGACCAGCCCGTCCACCTCCAGCGCGGTGCACAGCCGCTGCCACAGGCGCTGGTTGTTCGCGCCCACCGTGACGTACCCGTCGCTCGTGGCCAGCGCCTGGTAAGGAGCCGACATGCGGTTCGCCGACCCGGTCTTCTGCGGGGTGCGACCGGTCTGCCACAGCTCGGTCGACTCCCACACGGCGAGCGCGAGGGCCGAGTCGAACAGCGACGCCTCGACGCTCTGCCCGCGCCCGGTGCTGCGGGCGCTGATCCACGCGGCGAGGATGCCGATCGCGCAGAACAGCCCCGACCCGAGGTCCGCGACCGGGATGCCGGACTTGACCGGCCGGCCGCCGGGCTCCCCGGTGATGCTCATGACGCCGCTCATCGCCTGCGCGATGAGGTCGTAGCCCGGCCGGGCGGCGTACGGGCCCGTGAGCCCGAACCCGGAGATGCTGGCGTAGACGATCGCCGGGTTGATCTCGGCCAGCGTCGCGTAGTCCACGCCGAGCCGTGCCGCGACGCCGGGCCGCCAGTTCTCGACCACGACGTCGGCGGTGCGCACCAGGCGCAGGAACGCCTCCAGGCCCTCCGCCGACTTCAGGTCCAGGGCGACGCTGCGCTTGTTCCGGTTCAGCGCCATGAACGCCAGGCTGTCCTCGCCGATCCCGGAGAGCCCCCAGGACCGCCGCGTCTGGTCCCCCGAGTCCGGGTTCTCCACCTTGATCACGTCCGCGCCGAGGTCGGCCAGCACCATCGTGCAGTAGGGCCCGGCCATGACCTGCGTCAGGTCGAGGACCACCATCCCCGCCAGGGCGCCGTCGCCGGCCCCGGGTCCGTTGTCCTGATCCACTCGTGCCTCTCCTCGACTCGGTCGGTGCCGCCGGTGGTGGTCCGGCGCGCCGGAGCGCGCCGGACCACCGGGTCAGCGCTGCGTCACTGCGCCCCGAAGGCCGCGTTGACCTCGGCGATGAAGGCGGCCGCCGCGTCCTCGGGGCTGGTCCCGCCGAGCGAGACCGTCTCGTAGGCACGGTTGAACGCCGTCTCGAAGTTGGCCTGGTACCCCGCGGGGTAGCTGACCGTCGGCGGCTTGGCCTCGATGACCTGCTGGTACAGCTCGAGCTCGTGCTTCTTCAGCGCGGGCAGCTCGGGGTTGTCCAGCTGCTGCTGCAGGTGCCGGGTGTTCGTCACCCCGCCGTTGTTCGACGCGAACAGCGCGGCCGCCTCGTCGTTGTTGGCCCAGAAGTCGATGAAGGCCGCCGCGGTGGGGACGTTGTCGCAGTTCGCCGAGATGGCCCAGCCCGAGGTGAACAGCACGTTCCCGGAGCCGCCCTCGCCGGACGGCATCGCCACGGTGGTCAGCTCCTGACCCGGCGCCAGGCCCGACAGGGTCGCCTGCCCGGGCGTCAGGGCGTTGCCCGGGACGCTGTCGAGCATGACCTTGCCCTGGGCGACGTAGCGCTGCTCGGTCTGCGGCGGCTCCTCCGCGCGCTGCTGCGCGGTGCTGGTGGCGCCGGCGTTGCGCAGGTCCTCCCAGAACGTCCAGAACTCGGCGAGGGTCTCCTCGGAGAACGCGATCTGGTCGTCCTCGAACATCTCCTCCCCGCGGGCCTGGGTCCACGCGATGAAGTAGTTCGGCAGCCCGCCGCCGAGGTTCGCGGCGGCGATGCCCTCGGGCAGCGACCCCTGGGCCTCGGTGATGTACTCCCCGAAGTCCTCCCAGGTGTAGCCCTCCTCGGGGAGCCCGACGCCGGCCTGCTCGGCGAGCGTCGCGTTGATCTCGACGGCGTCGTAGGCGGCGCCGTAGGGGATGAAGTAGAGCCCCCCGTCGGGGCCGCGGCCGGTGTCGATGACCTCCTCGGGGATGTCGGGCACCGTGATCGCCCCGGACTCGATGAGCGGGTCCAGGTCCATGAGCGCGCCCTGGGTGGCGTACGAGGCCAGCTGGCGACCCTGCATCTGCGGCACGCAGGGGAGGTTGCCGCTGGAGCCCTGGACGTTGAGCCGCTCGAAGTACGCGGCGAAGTCGGCGGACTCGGGCTCGACCGTGACGCCCGGGTTCTCGGCCACGAACAGGTCCGAGACGCCGTTGGTGAGGTCGACACGCGGCCCCGAGCCCCAGTAGGCGATCCGGAGCGTGCCCTCGACGTCGCCGAGGCCGGCCTCGGCGCCGGAGGCCTCGGGCGCGGCCGACTCCTGCGTCGTCTCACCGACGCGGGTGCCGCCGGAGCAGGCGGTCAGGACGAGCGTGAACGTCGCCGCGCCGGCGACGAGGCCGAGCGCGCGCCGCCGCGGACGGGTGTGTGGAGACATCATCGTTTCCTCTCGAGTGGTGCACGGACGGCGGCTCGTCGAGCGGCCGGGAAGGAGGGGGTCGGGACGGTGCCGGGGCGTGACGCCGGCGTGCGGGTCACTTGAGCCCGCTGGTGGCGATGCCCTCGATGAGCAGCTTCTGCGCGACTAGGAAGAAGCCGACGATCGGTGCGAGCGACAGCGTCGCCATCGCGAACAGGGGACCGAAGGCGGACTCGCCCGTGGCGTCCAGGAACCCGTTGAGCCCCTGGGTGACGGTCCACTTCGCCGGGTCGTTGAGGTACAGGAGCGGGCCGAGGAAGTCGTCCCAGGTCCGGATGAAGGTGAACAGCGCGGTGGTCCCGAGGGCCGGCAGCGACAGCGGCAGGATCACCCGGCGGAAGATGCCCACGTGGCCGCAGCCGTCCAGCCGGGCGGCGTCGTCCAGCTCACGCGGCAGCGTCCGGATGAACTGCACCATCAGGAAGATGAAGAACGCGTCGGTGGCGAGGAACTTGGGAACCGTCAGCGGCAGGATCGTGTTGATCCACGCCAGGTTGTTGAAGAGCACGTACTGCGGCACGAGCGTCACGTGGTACGGCAGCAGCAGCGTCCCGAGCATGAGCGCGAACATGACCCGCTTGAACGGGAACTCCAGCCGGGCGAAGGCGTAGGCGGCGAGCGAGCAGGAGACGACGTTGCCGATGATGCACAGCACCGAGATCACCAGGGAGTTCACGAAGTACCGGGAGAAGTTGAGGCTGCCGTAGCTCCAACCGGTCGCGTAGTTCTCCAGCGTGAAGTTCGAGGGCCACAGGCCGAGCGTCCCGAACGCCTCGTTGCTCGGTCGCACGGACGCCCCGGCCATCCAGAGCAGGGGGTACAGGACGACGACCAGCACCAGCAGCAGGCTGAGGTGGCGCGCGAGCGAGATGACGACCCGGTTGCGCGAGGGCCGGCGCGGGAAGACGGGGCGCAGCAGCGCCGGCGTCGCGGAGGTCGGGCTGGGGGTGGCCGTGGTCATCTCTCGTCTCCGTAGTAGACCCAGAACCGGGCGGTGGCGAACATGAAGGCGGTGAACAGACCCAGGACCACGGTGAGCGCCCACGCCATGGCCGACGCGTACCCCATCTCCAGCTGCGTGAAGCCGCGCTGGTAGAGGTAGAGCGTGTAGAAGAGCGTCGAGTCCAGGGGTCCGCCGTTGCCGTTGCTGATCACGTACGCCGGGGTGAACGCCTGGAAGGCGTTGACGGTCGTCAGCAGGACGTTGAAGAAGATGAGCGGCGTGAGCGTCGGCAACGTGATGCTGAAGAAGCGCCGCAGGGGGCCGGCGCCGTCGACCATGGCCGCCTCGTAGAGCTCCTTGGGGACCTGCCGCAGGCCCGCGAGGAAGATGATCATCGGGGCGCCGAACGTCCAGACGCTGAGCGCGACCAGCGAGTACAGCGCGGTGTCGGGGTTGCCGATCCAGCTCTGCCCCTCGATGCCCAGCCGGGCGAGGAAGGCGTTGAAGACGCCGTCGCCGCCGAACATGGTGCGCCACAGCATCGAGATCGCGACGCTCGCGCCCACCAGGGACGGCAGGTAGAACGACGCCCGGTAGAAGGGCAGGAACCGGATGCCCTGGTTGAGCACCATCGCGACGAGCATCGAGACGATCAGGATGAGCGGGACGGCGACGGCGACGTACTCCAGCGTCACCCCGACCGACGCCTTGAACCGCGGGTCCACGAGCATCCGCTGGTAGTTGGCCAGGCCCTGCCACTCGGGCGGGGTGAGCAGGTTGTACCTCGTGAACGACAGGTACAGGGAGTAGGCCATCGGACCGAGGGTCAGCAGGAGCATCCCGGCCAGCCACGGGGTGAGGAAGCCGTACGCCGCGAGGGCCTCGCGTCGCGCCTGCCCGCTCGCGCGACGCCCGTGCGAGGAGCCCGGGTCGGTCAGGTCGTCGACGTCGGGCAGCACCGAGGTCCGGTCACCGCGCCGACGGACGCCCGCGCCCGTCAGCCTCGAGTCCTTGGTGGTCACGACGCACCTCCTCGGCCTGCCCGCGCCTGGGCGGCGTGGGTCTCCACCCGGTCGGCGAGGGTCTGCGCGATCAGCGCGGCGACCGGCACGCGCAGGTCCACGGCGCGCGCGGCGGCGACGACCTCGAAGAGGTCCTTGCTCCACGGCCGCTCGCGCGGCGGGGTCCCGCCCGCCTCGTACGACTCGACGAGCCGGTCGAAGAAGCCCCAGTTGCGGGTGACCCACGAGTCGCCGGTGCTCGACGCCACCGACCGCAGCACGGTGTCCTCGTCGACGCCGTGCGCGGCGGCGAGCTCCATGGCCTCCATGGCACCGGCGAGCGCGGACAGCATCATGAGCTGGTTGGCCAGCTTGGTCGCCGCCCCGGCCCCGGCCGGACCGACGAGCAGCACCTCGCTGCCCATGGCCTCCAGCAGGGGCCGCGCGGCCTCCAGGTCGTCGGCCTCGCCGCCGACCATGATGGTCAGGTCGCCCTTGTCGGCCCGCTCGGCGCCGCCGCTGACCGGGGCGTCGAGGAACGCGACGCCCTGCTCGGCCGCGACGGTGGCGAGCCGTGCTGCGGTCTCCGGCATGATCGTGCTGTGCACGACGACCGTGCGCCCGTCACCGCCGGCCGCGAGCCAGCCGTCCGGCCCCTCGAGGATCGACCCCACGGCGGCGTCGTCGGGGACGACGAGCACGAGCGTGTCGCACCCGCCGAGGTCCGCGACGGAGCCCGCGACCCGGGCGCCGTCACGCTCGAGCGCCTCGGCCTTCTCGGGCGAGGTGTCCAGCACGGTGAGCGACCATCCTGCGCGCAGGAGGGTGGCCGCCATCGGGCGGCCGATGTTGCCCAGCCCGGCGAAGCCGATGCTGCTGGTCCCAGGCGACGCTGCCATGAGATCGGTGTCCCCTCGGGTCAGAGGTCGGCGTAGTACGCGAGGACGGCGTCGGCGTCGATGGACGCGTCGGCGGGCTTGCCCTGGGCGGCGTAGTGCCGGCTCCGGGCACGCATGTCGGCGAGCAGGATCGCCCGGGCGTGGGTGGCCACCTCCTCGGCGACCTCCTGCGGCACGACGACGACGCCGTCGTCGTCGCTGCCCACCATGTCGCCGGGGCGGACCTGGACGCCGCCGCAGGCGATGGTCCCCTGGACCTCGACGACCTCGATGCGTCCCGGGATGATCGTGCGGCCGCGGTGCCGGGCGACCACGGGGCCGCGCTGCAGGACGACCTCGCCGGTGTCCCGGCAGTAGCCGTCGGTGATGATGCCGACCGCGCCCTTGCCGACCGCGGCCATCGTGTTCTCCGAGCCCCAGAACCCCACCTCGGGGCCGCCGCCGGACTCCATAACGATCACGTGGCCGGGCGGGAGGTCGTCGGGGAGGTTCTTGTGGCCGTACCGCTCGAACCACAGGCGGTGCGCCTCGACGATGTCCTGCGTCGAGTCGAGCTTCCACATGGGCTTGTTCGACGGGACGCACCGGATGGTCGCGGCCTGCCCCCAGAAGCGCATGCCGCTCCACAGCGGCCGCAGCTCGGGCGACATGAGCGTGAGGTTGAAGTAGCCGATCCCGTCCAGGGCGTCGGCGACGTCGGCGACCCGCAGGTGCTTGTACAGGCTGTTCAGATCGTTGCGGTCGGCCTTGGCGACCTCGGCGATGACGTGCTCGGAGAGCGACATGGGTTCCTCTCGGGCGGGGCGGGCGTGCGCCGGTGGTCCGCCCCGGAGTGGAGTCCCAGGGTGTAGCCCGCCGTCGCGCTATGGCCTATTGTCTACAACAGACGACACAAGAGGCGCAAGGGCCGGATCTGCGTCACGCTCGTCCTGGACGCCGTCGTCCCCGCGGCCCGTGGGAGGTCCCGTGAACACCACCGCCAAGCCCCTCGTGGGGTCCACCACGGCGCTGACGGCGCCCGTGCTCACCGCGCCCCGGGAGCCGGCCGGCCCCCGGATCGACGCGCCGAGCCTCGTGCACCTGGCCGCCGAGGAGATCCGCAAGATGATCCTGTCCGGGCGGCTGGCCCCCGGGGACCGGCTCATCGAGGAGCGGCTCACCGAGGAGCTGGGCATCAGCCGGCCGCCGCTGCGCGAGGCGCTGCGGCTGCTGCAGCACGAGGGCCTGATCGAGACCCGGCCGCGACGCGGCTCGACGGTGACGATCCTCACCGACCAGGACGTGTTCGAGATCCTCACGCTGCGGTCCGCCCTGGAGCGCCTCGCGGTCGAGCTCGGCATCCCGGTGCGCGACCCCGCACGGCTGGCGGCGTGCCGCGACGCCCTCGAGCGCATGGAGCGGGACGCGCGTGACGAGGACCGCGGCAGCCTCGTGGAGCACGCCTACGTGTTCCACGCGTCGATCGTCGCGCTGGCCGGGCACGGTCGGCTGGACGACTCCTACGCCGCCGTCCAGCAGCAGCTGATGCTGTGCATGGCGCGCAACCTCTACACCCGCGAGCACGAGTTCGAGACCTTGACCCAGCACGTCGACCGCCACCGGCACCTGCTCGACGTCATCGAGGCGGGCGACCCGGACGCGGTGCTCGCCGAGCTCGCCGTCCACGGAGAACGTTCGTTCCTCAAGCGCTCGACCACGGCCGCGACGGAGGGGCCGCCCACATGACACCGACCGTCCTCATCACCGACAACGACATGGGCCCGGCCGACCTCGAGCGCGCGGCCCTCGAGCCGGCCGGCTACCGGGTGGTGCACGCGGAGTGCCGGACGGAGGACGACGTCCTGGAGGCCCTGCGCTCGCACCGCCCGGTGGGGCTGCTCGTGCAGTACGCCCCGATCACCGAGCGCGTGCTGCGGGCAGCGGCCGACACGGACGTGAAGGCCCTGTTCCGGTACGGCATCGGGATGGACAACGTCGACCTCGCCGCCGCCCGGACGCTGGGGATCGAGGCCCGGAACGTCCCGGACTACGGCTCGGCCGAGGTGGCCAACCACGCGACCACGCTCCTGCTGTCCCTCCTGCGCGGGGTCCCCGCGTGGTCCGCCGCCGCCGCCCGCGGCGAGTGGCCGGTCCGCGGCGACCTGCCCGACCCCCTGGAGGTCGGCGTGTGCACGCTCGGCCTGCTCGGCTTCGGGGCGATCGCCCGGGAGGTCGGCGTCCGCGCCCGGGCGTTCGGGATGCGGGTGCTCGCCCACGACCCCTTCGTCGCCGACGACGACGTCCGCGCGGCCGGGGCCGAGCCGGTGGCGTTCGAGGACCTGTGGCGGGGCAGCACCGCGGTCAGCGTCCACGCGCCGCTGACCTCCGCGACCGAGGGCGTCGTCGGCGCCGATGCGCTGTCCCTCATGGCGCCCGGGTCGTTCCTCGTCAACACCGCGCGCGCGGGGCTGGTCGACCGCACCGCGCTCGAGGCGGCCCTCGCCGAGGGCCGGCTGGCCGGCGTCGGCCTGGACGTCTGGTGGCAGGAGCCGGCGGCCGCCGACGACCCCCTGCTGCGTGACCCCCGGGTCCTCGTGACCCCCCATGTCGCCTGGCTCTCGCCGGGTTCGGTGCGCCGCCTGCGCGCCTCGGCCGCCTCGCGGCTCCTCGACGTCCTCACCACCGGAGGTTCTCCCTCGTGACCACACTCCTCGTCCAGCTCCCGGCCGCCGACGGACCGCGGTGGGTGGTGCGGCGCACCCAGGACGGCGCCACGGTCGACAGCTCGCTGCCCGTCACGCTCGCCGAGCTCCTCGCCCTGCCGCTCGCCGAGGCGCGGTCCGTCGTCGAGGGCGCGACCCACCCGGCCGGACCGGGCGACGGGACGGCCGAGGGGGTGCGCCCGCTGGCGCCCGTGGACCGTCAGGAGGTCTGGGCGGCCGGGGTGACGTACCGGCGCAGCCGCGACGGGCGGGCCGAGGAGTCCGCGCACGCGTCGATGTACGACCTGGTCTACGAGGCGGACCGCCCGGAGGTGTTCTTCAAGTCCACGCCCGAGCGGGTCGTGCCGGACGGCGAGCCGGTCGGGATCCGGGTCGACTCCGGCTGGGACGTCCCCGAGCCGGAGGTCGGGCTCGTGGTGAACAGCGGCGGGGAGCTGTTCGGGTACGTCGCCGGCAACGACATGAGCAGCCGCTCCATCGAGGGCGAGAACCCGCTCTACCTGCCGCAGGCCAAGGTCTACACCCGGTCCTGCGCGCTGGGTCCGGGGATCGTCCCGGCGTGGGAGCTCGGGGACGGGCCGCTCGGGGTGTCGGTGCGGATCGACCGGGCCGGCGAGACGGTGTTCGAGGGCACCACCGCGACCGACCAGATGAAGCGCACCTTCCCGGACCTGATGGACTGGCTGACCCGCGCCCTGGACTTCCCGGCCGGCGTCGTCCTGCTCACCGGGACCGGGCTGGTCCCGGACAGCTCCTTCACGCTCGCGGAGGGTGACGTCGTCACGGTCGACGTCGCCGGGGTCGGCACCCTCACCAACCCGGTGGTCGTGGTCGGTCGGTGACGCCCCGGGCTGGGCCTCGGTGGCCAGCTGCCTCGCCGGTCTGCTGCCCCCCGGTCAGCTGACGGCCAGGCCCAGCCCGAGCAGCACGCCGTAGCCGAGCTCGAGCATCCCCGTCCCGGCCAGGACCGGCACGAGCAGGGCCCCGCGGGCGCCGGCCCGGACGGTGATCGCGAGCAGCGCGGCGGGCGGGACGAGCGCGAGCACGAGCAGCGACCACGGCGCGACGAACGCGCAGCCCACGGCGAGCACGAACGGCACGGCGAGCATCGCGCCGTACACGCGCCGTGCCCGGTGCTCACCCAGGCGCACCGCGAGCGTCCGCTTGCCGACCAGGGAGTCGGTGGGCACGTCGCGCAGGTTGTTGACCATGAGCAGCGCGCACGCCAGCAGGCCCACGCCGACCGCGCCGGCGACGGCAGGGCCGGTCACCGTGTCGACGAGCACGTAGGTGGTGCCGAGGACCGCCACCAGGCCGAAGAACACGAACACGCCGACCTCGCCCAGCCCGCGGTAGCCGTACGGGCGGCGTCCACCGGTGTAGAACCACGCCGCGAGGATGGACGCGGCCCCGACGGCGAGCAGCCACAGGTGCCCCGAGAGCAGCACCACGGCCAGCCCGAGCAGGGCGGCGACACCGAACGCCACGAACGCGGCGCGCTTGACCGCGTCGGGGCGCGCGGTGCCGGACGCCGTCAGCCGCATCGGGCCCACGCGGTCGACGTCCGTGCCGCGGATGCCGTCGGAGTAGTCGTTGGCGTAGTTGACGCCCACCTGCAGCGCCGCCGCGACCCCGAACGCGAGCAGCGCGAGGAGCGTCTGGCGAGCGCCCCAGTCCGCCGCGTGCGCCGCCGCGCCGCTGCCCACGAGCACGGGGGCTGCGGCGGCGGGCAGCGTGCGAGGGCGTGCACCCGCGATCCACTCGGCGGTGGTGGGCATGGTGGCTCCGTTCGGGCGTGCGGTCAGGTGCCCGCGCTCCGGCCGGGCCGTCCCAGACGTGCGGTGGCGAGGTCGGTGACCGCTCGGCGGTCGACCTTGCCGGGACCGCGCAGGGGGAGCCCCTCCACGACGACGACGTGCCGCGGCGCAGCGGGCGACCCCAGGGTACGCGCCACGTGCGCGCGGACCTCGGCCGGGTCCGGGGCCCGGCGGCCGGCGCGCGGCACGACGACGGCGACCACGGCCTGCCCCCACTCGGCGTCCGGCACGCCGACGACGCAGGCCTCGCCGACGCCCGGCAGCTCGGCGAGCGCGCGCTCCACCGCCGCCGGTGCCACCTTGACCCCGCCGGTCACCAGGACGTCGTCCGCCCGGCCCAGCACCGTCAGCCGCCCGCCGTCCGACCGGCCCAGGTCGGAGGTCCGCAGCCAGCGGACGCCGTCGTGGTCGAACGTGAACGCGTCCGCGTCCAGGTCGGGGCGTCCCAGGTAGCCGGTCGCGAGCACGGGACCGGCGAGCTCGACGGCGTCGTCGGCCGACAGGCGCACGCGCACGCCGTCCAGCGGGACGCCGTCGTACACGCACCCGCCGCAGGTCTCGGACATGCCGTACGTGGTGACCACCGCCGCGCCGGCGTCGCGGGCACGGGACAGCAGCGCCGGCGGCGTCGCGGCCCCGCCGAGCAGGACGGCGTCGTAGGTCAGCAGCGCGGCGCGTCCGGCGGCGTCGTCGAGCAGGCGGTGCAGCTGGGTGGGCACCAGGGAGACGAAGCGGCGGTCGCCGGTGAGCCGGGCGGTGGCCGCGGCGAACGCGTCGGGCCGGAAGTTGCCGGGTGCCGGCACGACCGGGCGGGTCCCGGCGAGGAGCGACCGGACGACCACCTGCAGGCCGGCGACGTGCTCGGGCGGCAGCGTCAGCAGCCACTGCGCCGGGCCGCCGAGCCGGGCGTCGGTGGCCTGCGCGGACGCACGCAGCGCGCCGGCCGACAGCATGACGCCGCGCGGGGTGCCGGTGGAGCCCGAGGTCGCGACGACGACGGCGACGTCGTCCGGCACGGTGGAGGCGGCCGCGGTGGAGGGGGCCGGCGCGATGGAGGGAGCCGGCGCGGCGAAGGGGGCCGGCGCGGTCGCGCCGGCGACCGGCAGCACCGCGGGGCCCGACCCGTCGAGCGCGGCCCGCAGTGCGGCGGTGAGCTCGTCGACGCGGTCCAGCCCCGCCGGGACGGCGCGCAGGGCTCGGGTCACCGGGTCAGGGTAGGGGCCGTCGTAGAGTGACCGCCGACCGCCGGCACCAGGGTCGGTACGAAGAGGAGCCTTTCGTCGTGCACACCCTCGCTCGGACGTCCGCCCCCCGCCTGCTCCTCACCGGAGCACTGGGCCTCGTCCTGGCTCTCGGCGGCTGCTCCGACGAGCCGACCGAGGCGCCGGTGCCCTCCACCCGGGCGGCCGACATCGCCGCGGACAAGGTGTCGCCGCCGCAGCCGGTCGTGCCGCCGACATGGCCCCTCACCGGGGTCGCCGCCGCCGACGTCGTCAACCGCCCGGCGCTCGCGGTCAAGATCGAGAACCCGCCCGAGGTGCGTCCGCAGACCGGCCTGGACCAGGCCGACGTCGTCTGGGAGCAGGTCGTCGAGGGCGGTGTCACGCGCTTCGTCGCGGTCTACCACTCGGTCGTCCCCGACGAGGTCGGCCCGATCCGCTCCGTCCGGCCGATGGACCCGGCGATCGCCGCGCCCCTGCACGGCGTCATGGCGTTCTCCGGCGGTCAGCCGGGCTTCGTGCGCGCGCTGGCCGACGCCGGGCTGCAGATCGTCAGCCACGACGAGGGCGACCCGGGCTTCTACCGGACGCGGGGACGCGCGGCGCCGCACAACGTGTTCGGCACCCCGGCGACGTTCCTGTCCCAGGCCGACGCCGGGCACCAGGCATCGCCCGGCGAGCAGTTCCGGATCGCGCGGCGACCCGAGCTGGCCACCGCCGCGGCGAGCGGGACCCCGGCCGGGACGGTCGCGCTGACGATGTCGCGCTCGTCGCAGCCCTCGTGGACGTGGGACGCCGCCACGGCCACGTGGCTGCGGTCGGAGTCCGGCACGCCGGCGAACGCGGCGTCCGGGGCGCGGCTCGCGGCGACGAACGTCGTCGTGCTGCGCGTCGACCTGATCGACTCCGGCACGACCGACCCGGCCGGCAGCCCCGTCCCCGAGACCAGGCTCACCGGCACGGGCGAGGCGCTCGTCGCGACCGGCGGCAGGACGGTCGCCGCGACCTGGAGCAAGGACGACCTCGCCACGCCGCTCGCGCTGGTCGGGGCGGACGGGCAGCCGGTGCAGCTCGCGCCCGGGAAGACGTGGGTCGAGCTGGTGCCGAACGGCACCGGGTCGGTCACGCTGGGCTGAGGTCGCGGTCACGCTGGGCTGAGGTCGCCGGTCAGAACGCGTACGGGAACCGCGACCAGTCGGGGTCGCGCCGCTCGAGGAAGGCGTCCCTGCCCTCGACCGCCTCGTCGGTCATGTACGCCAGCCGCGTCGCCTCGCCCGCGAACACCTGCTGACCGGCCAGGCCGTCGTCGGCCAGGTTGAAGGCGAACTTGAGCATGCGGATCGCCTGCGGGGACTTGGTCGCGATGATCCGGGCGTACTCCAGCGCGAGGTCCTCGAGGTCGTCGTGGTCCGCGACCTCGTTGACCGCGCCCCACCGCTCGGCGTCCTGGGCGGAGTACTCGCGCGCGAGGAAGAAGATCTCCCGGGCACGCTTCTGCCCGATCTGCCGCGCGAGGTAGGCGGACCCGTAGCCGCCGTCGAACGACCCGACGTTGGCGTCGGTCTGCATGAACCGGGCGTGCTGGCGGGACGCGATCGACAGGTCGGCGACCACGTGCAGCGAGTGCCCACCGCCCGCTGCCCAGCCGTTGACCACCGCGACCACGACCTTGGGCATGGTCCGGATGAGGCGCTGCACCTCGAGGATGTGCAGTCGTCCGGCGCGTGCGGGGTCGATGGCGTCGGCGGTCTGCGCGTCGGTGCTGCCGGTGTACCGGTACCCGTCCCGCCCACGGATGCGCTGGTCACCGCCGGAGCAGAACGCCCAGACGCCGTCCTTGGGGCTGGGGCCGTTGCCGGTGAGCAGGACCGTCCCGACGTCGGAGGTCATCCGCGCATGGTCCAGCGCCCGGTACAGCTCGTCCACGGTGTGCGGTCGGAAGGCGTTGCGGACCTCGGGGCGGTCGAACGCGACCCGGACGACGGGCAGGTCCCGCTCGGACCCGTCGTCGTGCCGCTCGACCCCGCGGTGGTAGGTGAGGTCGGTCAGGTCCTCGAAGCCGGCGACCGTGCGCCAGCGCGTGGGGTCGAACCCGGCGGACACGGGGGAGGGGACGTCGCTCACGGCGGTCACCCTAATCGCGCTGCCGCGTGCGGGCGGCGGGGGTGTCGGTGCCGCGACCTAGCCTGGGCGGGTGCCCGCGACGCCCGACCCGGATCCTGTGCCCCTCGACCGCGTGCCCCTCGTGCCCGAGCCCCTCGTGCCCGTGCCCCGCCCTCCCGCCGCGGACCGGTTCGTCTACGCGATCCCCATGCGCACGCGGTTCCGTGGCCTCACCGTCCGCGAGGGCGTGCTGGTGCGGGGCCCGGCCGGGTGGGGGGAGTTCAGCCCGTTCTGGGACTACGACGACGAGGAGTCGTCCTCGTGGTGGCGGGCAGCCGTCGAGGCGGCCTCCGACGGCTTCCCCGCCCCGGTCCGTGACCGCATCCCGGTCAACGTCACCGTTCCCGCCGTCGACGCCGAGACGGCGCACCGGATCGTCCTGGGGTCCGGCGGCTGCCGCACCGCCAAGGTCAAGGTCGCCGAGCCCGGTCAGGACGTCGGCGCGGAGATCGCCCGGCTGGAGGCCGTCCGCGACGCCCTCGGTCCGGGCGGGGCGATCCGGGTGGACGCCAACGCCGCCTGGGACGTGCCGACCGCCGTCCAGCGGCTGCGGGTCCTGGACCGCGCGGCGGGCGGGCTGGAGTACGCCGAGCAGCCCGTCGCGTCGGTCGCCGACCTCGCCGCGGTGCGGCGCACCGTGTCGGTCCCGATCGCCGCCGACGAGTCGATCCGCCGCGCCGCCGACCCGCTGGCCGTCGCGCGTGCCGAGGCCGCCGACGTCGTCGTGCTCAAGGTCCAGCCGCTCGGCGGGGTCCGGGCCTGCCTCCACCTCGCGGAGCGGGTCGGGCTGCCGGTCGTCGTGTCGTCCGCGCTGGAGACCTCGGTGGGCCTGGCCGCGGGGATCGCGCTCGCGGCGGCGCTGCCCGAGCTCCCGTACGCGTGCGGCCTCGCGACCGCGCAGCTCCTCACCGCGGACGTCGTCGACGTGTCGCTGCTGCCGCAGGACGGCGCGATCACGGTCGCCCGGCCCGCTCCCGGCCTCGGCACGCTGGACGCGGTGCGGGCGCCCGACGACGTCGCGGAGCGCTGGCTGGACCGGCTCGCGCGGGTCGAGGCGCTCGTCCGGTGAGCCCCGCACCGGCAACTACGGTGGTCGCATGAGCACGCCCCCGGCCCCCGCGACGACGGCGGCCCGGGTGCTCGTGCAGACCCTCGCCCGCCTCGGCGTGCGCGACGTCGTCCTGTCGCCGGGATCCCGGTCGGCCCCGCTCGCGTACGCGCTCGCGGCCGCGGCGCTCCCGGACGGTGACCGTCCGGCCGGTGCGCCCCCGGTGAGCCTGCACGTGCGGATCGACGAGCGCGACGCCGGGTTCCTCGCCCTCGGGCTGGCTCGCGGGACCGCCGCCGTCGAGGGCGACGGCACACCCGGACCCCGGCCGGTCGCGGTCGTGACGACGTCCGGCACCGCGGTGGCGAACCTGCACCCGGCCGTCCTGGAGGCCCACCACTCCGGCGTCCCGATCGTCGTCCTCACCGCCGACCGCCCGCACGAGCTGCGCGGCACGGGCGCCAACCAGACGACCGACCAGGTCGGGATCTACGGGTCCGCGGTCCGCTTCGCGGTCGACGTCCCCGCCCCCGACGGCCGGACGGGGGAGTCCCGCGACCTGCGCCAGCTGGTCGGGCGAGCGGTCGCGGCGGCCCGCGGTGCCCGGTCCGGCGACCCCGGACCGGTCCACCTCAACCTGGCCTACCGCGAGCCGCTGGCACCGCACGGTGCTGGTGGCGGTGCTGGTGCCGGTGGCGGCGCGGGTGCCGGCGGGCGCGACCCGTGGCCCGAGCCGTCGTCCGACGGGCTGGTGTCCGTGGTGCCGCGCGGCGCGCTCGGCGCCGTGACCACCGCACCCGACGAGCGCGGCGGGTCCGCGCTGCTCGCCGAGGCACCGGCCGACGGTCGCCAGCCCGACGACGTGGTGCCCACCGTCGTCGTCGCCGGTGACGGCGCCGGACCGGTGGCCCGCCGGGTCGCGGAGGTCAACGGCTGGCCGCTCCTGGCCGAGCCGTCGTCCGGCGCCCACGGCGGCCCGAACGCGATCCCGGTGTACCGGCTGCTGCTCGGCGAGGCCGGCCTGGGCGGCGCCGTCCGGCGTGCGGTCGTACTCGGTCGCCCGACGCTGTCCCGTCCGGTGCAGGCGCTGCTCGGTCGCGACGACGTCGAGGTGCTGGTCATCGCACCGCGCGGCGCGACGTGGCCGGACGCGGCGCGTCGCGCGAGCACGGTGCTGGCCGACGTCCCGCCCCGGCTGGTCGGCGAGCGGGACGGCGTGCCGGTCACGCCGGTGTCCCGGCCGGGCGAGTGGCTCGACCGGTGGCGGGCCGCCGGGGTCGCGGCGACGGCAGCGCTCGACGCGGTGATCGACGCGGCGCCGCGAGGCCGACGCTCGCGCAGCGGTCCCCGGGTGACCGGGCCGCAGCTCGCGCGGGAGGTCGCCCGCGCCAGCCGCCCCGACGACGTGCTCCTCATGGGGTCGAGCAACCCGGTCCGCGACCTCGACCTGGTCGCGGCCTGGCCCGACGGCGCGCCGCTCGTGCTGGCCAACCGCGGCCTGGCCGGGATCGACGGCACCGTGAGCACCGCCGTCGGTGCCGCGCTGGCGGTCCGCGCGGCCGGTCGGAGCGGCCACGTGAGGGCGCTCGTCGGTGACCTGACGTTCCTGCACGACGTCGGCGGACTCCTGCGGGGGCCGCTCGAGCCCGAGCCGGACCTGCAGCTCCTCGTCGCCAACGACGACGGCGGCTCCATCTTCGCCACCCTCGAGCACGGGGCGCCCGAGCACGCCGCGGTGTTCGAGCGGGTGTTCGGCACGCCGCACGGCGCCGACCTCGGAGCGCTGTGCGCCGGGTACGGCGTGCGCCACCAGGTCGTGCGGGACACCGACGAGCTCGCCGTCGCGCTGGCCACCCCCGGACCGGGCATGAGCGTGGTCGAGGTGCGGGTGGACCGCTCGCGCCGCCGGGCGCTGCAGGAGCAGATCGCGGTGGCGGTCCGGGACGCTGTGCGCTGAGCTGGCCGGTCTCACAGACAACTCCCAGCGGCTCTGGAGGGTCGCCCCAGGTCACCGTCCTCTCATGGTCCTCGAGAAGGAGGCCACCATGACCGAGCACGACCAGCACGACGAGACCCCCCGGGCAGCAGAAGGTGCAGGCGCCCCGACGACGCCGCAGAGCGCCGACCAGCCCACGGAGCGGATCACCACCGGTCCGCACGTCGAGGACGCCGTCGCGCCCGCCCACCCGGACCGGCCGACGCAGCCGCTCCCGTTCACGCCGCCCGCGGGGGACGACACGGCGCCGCAGCCGCAGCACCACGCCGCGCCGCACGCCGAGCACCCCGGGTTCCGCAGCCCGGAGCACCCCACGCAGGCCCTGCCCCTCGCGGCTCCTGCCGCGCACGGGGCACCGACCCCTGCCGGGCTCGGCAGCCCCCCGCAGCAGCAGGCAGGCACCCCGACGCCCGCGTGGCTCGGCGGGACCCCGCAGCAGCCGGCCGCGAGCCCGACGCCCGACCCGCTCGCCGGGTGGGAGGAGCACCCGGCGCCGGTCGCCACCAGGACGCGTCGCGGCCGCTGGACGCCGCTCGTCGGGACGGCCGCAGCCGCGGCGCTGCTCGCCAGCGTCGCGACCGCAGGTCTGACCGGAGCGTTCGGGGCGGACGGCGCGACGTCGTCCCCCACTGCGAGCTCCGTCGCCACCATCGGTCAGACCTCGACCGACACGGTGCCGGTGGCCGGCTCCACCGCGGACGACCCGGACTGGGAGAGGGTGGCGGCGAGCGTGGCCGCGTCCGTCGTCGCGATCCAGGTCTCCACCGCGAGCGGCGGCGGCGAGGGCTCCGGCGTCATCATCGACGACGCCGGGCACATCCTCACCAACAACCACGTCGTCAGCGGCGCCGAGAACGACACGGTCCAGGTCACGCTGAACGACGGACGCCTGTACGAGGCCACCGTCATCGGCACCGACCCGTCCACCGACCTGGCGATCGTGCAGATCGACGACGCCCCGGACGACCTGTCCCCGGCCGCGCTCGGTGACTCCGACGGCGTCACCGTCGGCGCCCCGGTCATGGCGGTCGGCAACCCGCTCGGCCTGGCCAACACGGTGACCACGGGCATCGTCTCGGCGGTGGACCGCCCGGTGTCCGCGTCGTCGGCCGAGGCGACCAGCACGTCCGACGTCGTGGTCACCAACGCCATCCAGATCGACGCCGCGATCAACCCCGGCAACAGCGGTGGACCGCTGTTCGACGCCCAGGGGCGGGTCGTCGGCATCACGTCGTCGATCGCGACGCTCTCCAGCGGCGGCTCGCAGACCGGCTCGATCGGCCTGGGCTTCGCCATCCCGGTCAACCTCGCCAAGAGCGTCGGGCAGCAGCTGATCGAGGACGGCACCGCGGAGCACGCCTTCCTCGGCGTCTCGCTCACCGACGGCACCGCCACCGCCGACGACGTCTCCCGACGCGGCGCGGTGGTCCAGGAGGTGACCGACGGCTCGCCGGCCGCGGCCGCCGACCTGCAGGCCGGTGACGCCATCGTCGCCATCGACGGCGATGCCGTCGGAGGTTCGGAGTCGCTGACGGCGTACGTCCGTGAGCGCACCGCCGGCGACACCGCGAAGCTCACCGTCGTGCGCGACGGCGAGTCCCTGGAGGTGACCGTCACGCTCGCCGCGCGGGAGACGGCGGTGCCGGCCGACGAGCCGAGCGGCTCGTCCGACGACGGTTCGGACCGGGGCGTGCTGCCGGGCTTCCCGGGATCGGGCATCGACCCGTCCGACCCGTTCGGCAACCAGGGCTGATCGAGCGACGCCCGCCGACCGGGCCGACCGGGCCGACCGGGCCGACCGGGCCGACCGGGTGGACCTGGCGGGCCGCCCGCCCGGTCGGATTGCGCTTCGGTCGGTCAGGTGGTTCACGTCGCATTTGAGGGCACACGCTCCTCGGCGCCATCGAGGTGATCCCTCGGTGGCGTCGAGGCGCATGGGAGGCGGTGTTCCCCCGAGGAGCGGCGTACTTGATGCCACTGCTACCGGGTCGCAAGCCCCTCGGTGGTCGCCCGCCCATGGATCACCCCTGCGCGTCGGCTGCTGTCTCGCTCCGCACCGGCGTCGCTACGACTCCGTCAGCTCCTGCCCTGCGTCGTCCACGAACACCCACCGCTTGCCGCGTCGATGGATCTCGATGCGTTTGCGGTGCACGACGTCATGGTGGTGCCAGCACAGCAGGATCCCGTTCTCGACCGACGTGCTGCCGTGGTCGCGACTCCAGTGCTGGACGTGGTGTCCCTCGGAGATGGCGGGCGGCGCGTGGCATCCCGGGAATCGACAGTGCCGGTCTCGGGCGATGATGGCGGTGCGCAGCGCGCCGGTGAAGGTCCGATGTCGCCGGCCGACGTCGAGGAGCTCGGAGTCCGGTCCGAACACGTAGCGGTTGATCTCGCTGTCGCACGCCAGCCTGTCCAGGAGCGCGCGTGGGACAGGCGTGCCGTCCTGGAACTCCGGCCCCGAGCTGGTACCGAGGCCGATCAGCATGTCGGCCGTCAGCCGCGGTGCGGAGCGCTGCTGCGGCACCCCGGGCCGGGAGGCGGGACGTTCGGCCCTGAGCGTCGTGTCGCGAACCGCCCGCCAATCCTTGGTCGACCCGACCTCCGGGCTCGCCGGCGTCGCCCGAGCAGCTCCCGCAGCGAGGGCGCACATGGTCTCGTAGGGCACGAGCACCCCGATGTGAGGGCGCACAGCCCGTCCCGTGCCCGTCAGCCCGTGGTCGAGGACCACCCGAGCCAGGTCACCGAGGGCCTGCGCACGGCGCTGGCCCGTGGTGCGGGTGTCGTCGGCGGCCGGAACCGGCGTGATCGCGCGCAGGGCAGCCCTCAGTGTTTGGCCGTGCTCGACGGTGAGGTACCCGGCCAGGTGATACCCGTCGCCGAGCCGGTCGACCTGGACGAACTCGCGGTCCGACGCCTCGACGTACCCGCGATCGTCCGCATCGGGGTCGACGGCCGCCGACCAGTGGCGGGCGAGCAAACGGAACTGGTCGACCGGCATCCTCGCGGCGTGCTCGACGAGAAAGGCCTCGTTGCACTCGCTCTCCCGGTCGGCGAGCGCCTCGCGACGCCTCTCGGTGGTCGGAGCGAGGGCCGCCAGGATCTGTGCGTCCTCGGCCGCGACGTCCCCCGCCGTCGCGGCCTGGGCAGTCAGAGGGAGGTCCTCACGAAGGGCGCGTCCCAGCCGCACACGCGCCTGCGCGGTCCGCAGGCTCCAGCGGTACTCGGTCGCCGCCCAGCGCGAGAACGAACGCGCACCGCCGAGCGCCCACAGGCCGTCCACCTCGACCACCGGCAGCATGCGGGCGCTCAGGACCTCGAGCCGACTCGTCAGGGAAGCCAGAGCGGTCGTCACGGTCGCGGCCATCGGCCCGTCCAACGCGCCGGTTCCCAGTCCGGCCAATTCGTCTACCCCGGCGAGGATCGACTCGAGTGCGTGCGCGTATTCCGTGGGGAGGCAAGACGCATCCACCCGCCATGGTGCCTCGCGTGTCGGGGGAGGGGGCATATCGACCGCCATCTCGATGCTCCCTCCTGTCGCCACGGCTCGGATGCGCTCCGAAGATTCACCGGCCGCTTCGCCGTTGCTCTGGGTTCGATTCTACGAGCGGCCACTGACATGATCGAGAGATCGAGGAAGCCGTGTGGACGACGGCACGCGAAGGGCGCATGGGGGCGGGTGGCGGACGAATGGCGTCAGAGGTTGCGAAACTTGGTGAAACCGGCGGAGAAGAGCGACTCAGCGGCGAAGTCGTCCTGAGCCGGCGCCGAACCTTCAGCATTGGGTTCGCTGGCCGAGACTCAGCCGGCGGATTCACTGACTAGGCGCGATCGCGCCTCGTACACCGTGAGGGGCGGGCTGGTCGACGTCGTGGTGGCCGTACCGTCGACGGGTGCCCACGTCGATGACCCAGCGACCTGGAAGGTGCCCGCCCACGTCGTCGTGAGGCTGATGGCGTGCATGCCCTCGCTGGTGTACCTGTGGGCGACCGTGTGGTCGGGCCATGGGCGACCGGGATCGCTCGTCGTGAGCTCGGGGGACCCGTCCCCGAAGGACCACGTGAACGTGTCGGGTGTCGCCCGGATCGTCACGCCAAGCCCGAGCACTGTCGTCAACAGGGTTTGCGTGTCGTCGTCGTCGGCGAACGCGATCGTGTCTGCGTTGACCAGCGTCCACCCGGAAGGCGGCTGGACCGACAGGGTCGACGGGGTCAGCGGCAACCGCCGGAACTCCTGCGCGACCGCCGCGCCGATGTCGGCGACCGACAGGCACCCGTTGTCGACCATCTCCCACTCACCCCAGCCATCGGCAGTGAACGGATCTGGCGATCGACGGAAGAGCGGGTCCACGGAAACGCTGTCGGGTTCGCAGTCGACGGTGATGACCAAAGCCGAACTGGCCGGGCAATCCACGCCGAGTCGGGGGAGGGTCCCGAGTTCCTTTCCGGGACTGCACAACGAAATGGGGGTGCGGCGAAACTCGGCGGAGGATGCGGAGTTGGACCTACCGGACGAGCCGCTATCTTGGTTCGACGGCGCCGCCCGCGTGCCGCCCACCAGGTATGCGTCGCGGTCGGTCTTCGCCCGCCAGTTGTCGTCTCCGGTGAGGGCGGCTGCGGGCGAAGCGAGCAGCAGCGTGGCAGCTGAAGCGGCCACAACCTTGACGGCAAGGCGCAGAGAGTTGGTCATTCTTGCAAGCCCCCGACCACCACGGCGAGGACTCGCCATGAGCCGGCTGAGTTGAGGGTGTCGATACGAACTGGTCCCGAGTCGCCCGCAGTCTCGTTGATCACTGTTCCCTCGGCATCAGTGTGGCGCGCCGGTGCTTGGGTGAATGACGCGTCCACCGGGAAGCCTCCGACCAGTTCGTCCTGCGGGAGAACGGTCACCTCGCTCAGCAGGATGTCGCCTCCAACGTACGTCTCGCCGTTCGCGGCGATCGCTTCGGCGTCCGCCTTGATGCGACCGCAGAAGCCGCATACGTCCGCGCTCATCTGGGTCCATGCTGCCGTGTCACCGGTCTGCATCGTGTACGAGTAGAGCGACACGAAGTACTGCGCCGCGGCGGCTGCCCCGGCTTCGTCGGCTCGCGCCAGATCGGGAGGGGGAGCGGGAGGCGAGGGGGTGGCCGGCGTTGCGGTCGGGGAGGTGGTCGGACCGGGCGAAGGGCGGGGTGCAACGGTCCCGCTTCCTGTGTCCCGGGTTTCGACCACCTCCGGTTCGCGACCGGTGCAGCCCGCAAGGGTCACAGCGCCCACGACGACGGCCACGGTGATGCGACGACCGAGGCGCATACCCACCCCTTCGTGACGGCTGGCGCGAAGGTACCAACCCGGTCGCTCGCCGGAACAGGTCCGAGCGCCGGCTGTGGACGGCTGCACCCGGCGGGTGTCCGGGTGCGCCCCAGCTGCTCAGCCTGCCGACTCGCTGACGAGTCGGGAGCGGGCTTCGTACACGGTGACGGGTGGTGCAGCCGAGGTGGTGATCGCAGTGCCGTCGACCGGTGACCACTCGGGCGACCCGCCGATCTGGAACGTGGCGGTCCAGGTGGTCGTGAGGCTGATGGTCCGCGTGCCCTCGGCGGTGTACCGGTGGGCGATCGTGTGATCCGGCCACGGACGACCGGGCTCCGTCGTCACGAGCGGCGCCGAGCCGTCGCCGAACGTCCAGGTGAAGGTCGCGGGCACGGCGCGGATCGTGACGGCGAGGCCCAGCACCGTGGTCGGCAACGTCTGCTCCGCGTCGTCCGCGAACGCCACCGTGTCGGCGTTCACGAGGGTCCAACCGGACGGCGGCTGGACGGACAGGTGGGACGGTGAGAGGGGCAGGCGTTGGAACGCCTCTGCGACCGCTGCGCTGATCTGCTCCTGCGAGACGCAACCGGAGTCGATCATGTCCCAGTTCGTCCACCTGCCCGGCGTGCTGGGGTCTTGAGTGCGGCGGAACAGCGGGTCCAGCGCTATCTCCCCCGGCGCGCACCTCGCAGCCGAGAGGACTCGGTTGACCGGAGCTGTGCAGTCGACGACCAAGCGAAGCAGCGTTCGCAACTCGTTGTCGATGCCGCAGATCAACGCAGGGGAGCGGCGATACTCCTCAGTTCGCGGGCCAGCGTCGGGCCTGCCGTGCTCGGTAGGCGAGAACCCCTGACGGGCTCGCACCACCGCGGTGTCCTGATCGAGGAACGTTCGGGTGATCGGCGGCTCGACCGTTGTCAGCTGCATCCCGCCGACTAGTTGCCACGTCGCCGTGGTGGCGGCCACGATTCGGGAGAAACGTCCGCGCATCAGTCGTCCTGCGCAGTCACTGCCAGGACCTTCCAGCCTCCGGACACGCGGGTGACATCGACCCCGAACGTCCCGCTGTCCGGCGGACTAGTGCTCAGCAGCTCACCTTGGGCGTTCCGGTGCTCCCCGGCTGCCTGCGTGAAGGTCGCGTCAACGGGATAGGCCTCAAGCAAGGGGTCCAACGGGTAGACGAACGTGCTCGACACCGAGATATCCGTGCCCGTGAAGGTCTCGCCCGCCGCCGAGACGCCGAGAGCGAAGTCACGGGTGCGCGAGCAGAACCCGCAACCGGGAGAGCTCATCGCATCCCACGCGCTGACGTCACCGGTCTGCATCGTGTACGCGTAGAGCGTCAGGAAGTACGTCGCCGCTGCAGCCGCGCCCACCTCGTCCGTCCGCGCCAGGTCGGCCGGGGGCGGCGGAGGCGACGCCGGTGGTGTCGCAGTTGCCGTCGGACTGGGCGTGGGACTGGCGGACGGACTGGGGCTGACGGTTCCGCGCCCGGACGTGGTCGGTGCCTGCGCGTCCGGCTCGCCGCCGGTGCAGCCGGCCAGAGCCAGCGCGCCCACCACGACGAGCGCGCCCGCGGCGATGCGACGACTGAGGTGCATGCCCACCCCTCCGTGACGGCTGGCCGCGACCGTACCAACGGGCCCCGCCGCACGGACAGGAGCTCGGGCCACCTGTGGACAGGAGTCGGGCGCGCACCGCCGGCGCCGCGCCGGACCCGAGCGCCTCAGTCGCTCCCCAGCGCGTACCGCATCGGCTCGAGCTTCGCCTCGGACTCCGCCAGCTCGGCGGCAGGGTCGGACGCCGCGACGATGCCGCACCCGGCGAACAGCCGTAGCCGGTGCGGATCGGCGGGGCCGAGCTCGGCCGAGCGCAGGGCGATGCCCCACTCGCCGTCGCCGTCGGCGCCCACCCATCCGACCGGACCGGCGTAGCGGCCGCGGTCCATGCCCTCGATCTCCGTGATGAGCTCGCGGGCGGCCATGGTCGGGGTCCCGCAGACGGCGGCCGTGGGGTGCAGCGCGCCGGCGAGCGTCAGGCTCGACGGCGTGACGGCGCCGGACCCCCGCAGCACGCCGGTCACGTCGCTGGCCAGGTGCAGGACGTTGGGCAGGTGCAGGACGAACGGCACGTCGGGCACGTTGGTGGACGAGCAGAACGGCGCCAGGGCGTCCGCCACCGACCGGACCGCGTACTCGTGCTCCTCGAGGTCCTTCGACGAGTGCGCGAGGGTCGCCGCGCGGGCGAGGTCGGCGTCGTCGTCGCCGGTGCGGCGGATGGTGCCGGCCAGGACGCGCGAGGTGACCAGACCGCGGTCGCTGCGGACCAGCAGCTCCGGCGTCGCGCCGAGCAGGCCGTCGACGCTGAACGTCCAGCAGGTCGGGTAGGCGTCGGCGAGGCGTCCCAGCACCCACCGCGGGTCGACCGGCTCGGCGGTGCGGGCCTCGACGTCGCGCGCGAGAACCACCTTGTCGACGCGGCCGGCGCGGATGGCGCCGACCGCGCGGGCGACGACGTCGCGCCATCCGTCCGCCGGGACGGCGCCGTCGGCGTACACGACCTCACCGGGCGCGAGGACGGGCTCGCGCCCCCCGGCGACGCGGGCGAGCGTCGGGGCGGCGCCGATGGTCGCGCCGGTCTCGATCGTGGTCAGCCAGGTCGTGCCGCCGCGGCGGCCGACGACCACGCGGGGCACCACCAGCCCGCCTGCGGTGGGCTCGGGAGCGTGCCAGTCGAAGGCGAAGGACCCGAACGCGATCGGGCCGGTGCCCGGCAGGCCGACCTCGTCGCGCACGACGGCGTGCCGCAGCACCTGGTGCCACGCCCGCTCGGCGTCGGCGAAGCGGTCCACGCCCGAGACGGTGATGCGCAGCGCCTCGCCCCACCCGACGACCCCGTCGCCGCGGCGGACCCACGCGAGCGGCGCCGTCGCCGGGAGCAGGTCCAGCAGGTCACCGGGATGGTCGACCGCCACCGTCCGGACCACGAGGTGCTGGGGGACGGCGTCCTGGGTCGGTTCGGCGGTCATCGCTCGCCAGCGTATGTCGGGCCCGACGGCGTCGTGGCGCGGAGCAGCGCCCATGACCTGAGACGATGAGCACATGTCGCGCGCCAGCCTGGACAAGCAGCCGCACGAGGTCGCCAGCATGTTCGACGGCATCGCCGGCCGCTACGACCTGACGAACGACGTGATGTCCCTCCGGCAGGACCGGACGTGGCGCAGCGCGACGCTCAAGGCGCTGGACGTCGGCCCCGGCGACCGCGTGCTGGACCTGGCCGCCGGCACGGGGACGTCCAGCGCGCCGCTCGCGGACCGCGGCGTGCAGGTCGTCCCGTGCGACCTCTCGTTCGGGATGCTCGAGGTGGGCAAGCGTCGCCGGCCGGACCTCGGGTTCGTCAACGGCGACGCCACCCGGCTGCCGTTCGCCGACGCGTCGTTCGACGCCGTGACCATCTCGTTCGGCCTGCGCAACGTCGTCGACACCCACCTGGCGCTCACCGAGATGCTGCGCGTCACGCGACCCGGCGGCCGCCTGGTCGTCTGCGAGTTCTCGCACGCGACCTGGACCCCGTTCCGGACGGTCTACGAGAACTACCTCATGCGAGCCCTGCCCCGGGTGGCGCGTGCGGTCTCGAAGGAGACCGACGCGTACACCTACCTCGCGGAGTCGATCCGCGCGTGGCCGGACCAGGCCGAGCTCGGTCGGCGGCTCAGGCAGGCCGGCTGGACCGAGGTCGCGTACCGCAACCTCACCGGCGGCGTCGTCGCGCTGCACCGCGGGACGCGCCCGCCCGCCTGAGCGACCCCGCCCGCTGAGCGACCCATCCCGCTGAGCGACCCCGTCCGCGGGTGGCGTGCGCCAGCCGGAGCAGGGATCGTGGATGAGTGCCGCACACCACCGCCGACCTCCGGGTCCTGCTCGCCGTCCAACGAGCGCTCGGGGGGCCGCGTGCACTGGCCGGCGCACGCGTCCTCGGGGCCGCCGGGGAGCACGCCGTCGCCTGGGTGACCGCGGGCGCCGTCGGCGCGCTGGTCGACCGGCCCCGCCGGCACGAGTGGCTGCGCGGCACGGGGGTCGTGGTCGTTGCGCACGGGGCGGGCATCCTCCTCAAACGCCTCACGCGCCGTGCCCGTCCGCAGCACGCGGACCTGCGCGTCGTCCCCGGGCTGGGACGGTGGGGCATGCCGTCGTCGCACGCCGCCTCGACCACCGCGGCGGCGCTCGTCTTCGGCGGCCTCCTGCGCACCCGGACGACGCTGGTGCTCCTGCCGCTGATGGGGGTCTCGCGGCTCGTCGTGGGGGCGCACTACCCGACCGACGTGCTCGCGGGCACCGTGCTGGGCGCCGTCACCGCGACCGCCGCACGGAGGTGGACCTCATGACGACCACCGCGATCCCGGTCGGCGGGGGGCTGGTCACCGCCCTCCGCGTCCGCCAGTGGGTCAAGAACCTGCTCGTGGTGGCACCGCTGCTCCCCGCGGCCGACATCCTCACCGCCGACGCCCTCGTCGGCGTCGGATGCGCCTTCGTCATGTTCTGCCTGCTGTCCTCCGGGGTGTACCTGGTCAACGACGTCCGCGACGTCGAGGTGGACCGCGCGCACCCGGTCAAGCGGTTCCGCCCGATCGCCAGCGGCGCGGTCGCCCCGTCGACGGCGGTCGCGCTCGCCGCCGCGCTCATCGTCGGTGGACTCCTGCTCGCGTCCCTGCGGAGCCTGGACCTGGTGCTGGTGGGCGCGACCTACATCGTCATCCAGCTGGCGTACTGCCTGTGGCTCAAGCGCGAGCCGGTGCTCGAGCTCGGCGCGGTCGCGTCCGGGTTCCTCCTGCGCGCGCTCGCGGGTGCCATCGGCTCCGGGATACCGCCGTCGGCCTGGTTCCTCCTCGCGGCCGGGTTCGGCTCGCTGTTCGTCGCGGCGGGCAAGCGCTACGCCGAGGCCATGCGGGGCGACCGGGACGGCGCCGTCGTGCGCGAGGTGGTGCGGTCCTACAGCCTCAGCTACCTGCGCTTCGTGTGGACCGCGGCGGCGGCGCTGGTCATGGCGACCTACGCGCTGTGGGCGTTCCAGGTGCAGGTCGACCGGGACTCGATGTGGGGGATGGTGTCCATCGTCCCGTTCGTCCTGGCGCTGCTGCGCTACGCGGTGAACGTCGACGCCGGTCACGGCGAGGAGCCGGAGGAGATCATCCTGCACGACCGGATGCTGCTGGTCCTCGGCGGTCTGTGGGCCGCCACGCTGGTGGCCGCGACCTTCTCGTGAGCGCCTCGTGAGCGGCCCCGTCGAGCGCCTCGTGAGCCGTGGGGCGAGCCCCTCGTGAGCCCCGTCCGGCTCGGCGAGGCGGCGCGCTTCGGCGTCGTCGGGCTCGCCGCCTACGGCGTCGACGTGCTGCTCTTCAACGCCCTGCTGCTCGGCGCCGGGACGCCGTCGGTCCTGGCGAAGGTGGTCTCCTCGGCCGCCGCGATCGCGGTGGCGTTCGCGGGCAGCCGGTGGTGGACCTGGCGGCACCGCCGTGGGTCCCGGATCGGCCGCGAGTACGCCCTGTTCGTGCTGTTCAGCGTGCTCGCCGGGGGGATCCAGGTGGGGTGCCTGCTGGTCTCGCGCGACGTGCTCGGGCTGCGCAGCGCGGTGGCCGACAACGTGTCGGCGAACGTGGTGGGGATGGCCCTGGCGACGCTGTTCCGCTTCTGGACCTTCCGCACCTACGTCTTCCCGCCGCGCGAGCGCGCCGCCCCTGTGACCTGACCCCAGGGCGCGGGCACCAACGACGCCCCCGCCCTCAGATCGGCAGACGCCGGAAGATCGGCGCGGGGACGTGGCGCAACGCGCTCATGACCCAGCGCAGCGGCGGGGGGGCCCATACGGTCTCCTTGCCCGCGACCAGCGCAGCCACCACGAGCGTCGCGACGGCGTCCGCGTCGGTCGCCAGGGGCGCGGGCTTGAGCCCCTCCGTCATCGCCGTCCGGACGAACCCGGGCCGCACGACGAGCACCCGGACGCCGTCGGGCCGCAGGGCCTCGCGCAGCCCGGTGTAGAACGCGTCCATCCCCGACTTGCTGGCGCCGTAGACGAAGTTGGAGCGCCGGGGCCGCTCGCCCGCGACCGAGGACAGCGCCACGACGGCGCCGTGCCCCTGCGCCGCCATGCGCGCCCCGAGCAGCACGCCCACGCTCACCGCCGCCGTGGTGTTCACCGCGAACATCTCCAGCGCGGCGTCGTGGTCCTGCCACGCCCGCTCCTGGTCGCCGAGCACGCCGAACGCCACGACCGCGACGTCGACGTCACCGTCCGCGAAGGCGGCGTCCACCACGGCCGGGTGCGTGCCGGTGTCCCGCGCGTCGAAGTCCAGCGCGGTGACCGCGTGCCCCGCGGCGCCGAGCGCGGCGGCGGCGTCGTCCCGTGCGGCGGAGGGGCGGGCGGCCAGCACGACCCGGGCCGGACGCCGGGCCACCAGCGCCCGGACGGTGGCGAGCCCGATCTCGGACGTCCCGCCCAGGAGCAGGACCGACTGCGGGGTTCCGACGGCGTCCATCACAGGCCCAGCCTCCTCGAGAGATCCGACGCGAACACGCCGTCGGGGTCGACGCTGCGGCGCACCTGCCGCCAGCGGTCCAGCATCGGGTACATGCGCGGCAGGTCGTCCGGCGCGAGGCGGGCGTCCTTGGCGAGGTACAGCCGTCCGCCCGCGCCGAGCACGAGCCCGTCGAGCCGGTCCAGCACGTCGCCCAGGCCGGGGACCACCGGCAGGTCCATGGCGAGCGTCCAGCCCGGCATGGGGAAGGACAGCGGCGCCGGGCTGCCCGGACCGAACCGCTTGAGCACCGCCAGCGACACCACGACCCCGTGCCGGTGCAGCACCTCCAGGCACCGCCGGACGACGTCGCCGGCCTCGAAGGGGACGACGAACTGGTACTGCACGAACCCGCGGCCGCCGTAGACGCGCGGCCACGACTCCAGGACGTCCAGCGGGTGGAAGAACGGCGCGATGCCCTGCACGTCGCGCGTGCGGGTCCGCGGCGCCTTGCGGAACCAGGTCTCGTTGAGGGCCAGGACGCTGGCCCGGTTGACCAGCGGGACGGGTGCGGTCAGCGGCACGGCGGGCGGCCGGCGGGGACCGAACCGCAGCGCGGAGCCCTGCGCCCGGGCCGGCAGCTGGTCGCGTCGCGCGGGCCAGCCGCGGGTCAGCACGGAGCGTCCCAGGGCACCGCCGCGGGCCAGGCAGTCCACCCAGGCCACGGAGTACGTGTAGCGGTCGTCGTCCTGCGTCATGCGGACCATGAGGTCGTCCAGGTCGGTGGCGCGCTCGGTGTCGACGACCACCGACGACGTCTCGACCGGCAGCATCCGCAGCGTCGCGCGCAGGATCACCCCGGTCAGCCCCATCCCGCCGACCGTCGCCCAGAACAGGTCGGGGTCGCGCTCGGGGGTCAGGCGGCGCACGGTCCCGTCGGCCAGGAGCAGGTCCAGGTCGGCGACGTGGCGGGAGAAGCTGCCGCGCACGTGGTGGTCCTTGCCGTGGATGTCCGCCGCGATCGCGCCGCCCACGGTCACGTGCCGCGTCCCGGGGGTGACCGGCACGAACAGCCCCAGCGGCAGCATGGTGCGCATGAGGTGGTCGAGCGACACCCCCGCCTCCACGGCGACCACCGCGCCCTCGACGTCCACCGACAGCACCCGCTGCAGGCCGCGCAGGCTCACCACGGTGCCGCCCGCGTTCTGCGCGGCGTCCCCGTAGCTGCGTCCCAGGCCGCGGACGACGACGCCGCGCCCGCCCCGTCCCGCGCGCCCGTCCCGGCCGGCGGCGACCGCGGCCGCGACGCCCTCGGCGTCGTCGGGCTCGACGACGCACGCGACGCTCGGCGCGGTGCCGCCCCACCCGGTCAGGGACTGCCTGGTGCTCATGCGGTGTGCTGCTCCCTGTCGTGGCCGGCGGCGCGCGGCCGGCCGGCCGCGGTGCGCAGCGCCGCCCAGGCGCACCCCGCGAGCAGCAGCAGCCACCCCCAGGTCGGACGCAGGGCGACGACGGCGTCGACCGTCTCACCCCGCTGCAGCGACGGCCACTCGTCGGCGGTCCACAGCACGAACACGCCGGCCCAGACCGGCCACGCCCGCGCCAGGGCGCCGGGGAGGACCACGGCGACCAGCAGCGGCAGCAGGTACAGGGAGTAGTTGGGCCAGCTGAACGACGACGCCAGCAGCCCGCCGAGCAGCAGCACCGGCATGACCTCCAGCGCCGCGAGCGGGCCACGACGTCGCCGCCGGCTGACCACGACGGCGACGGCGACCGCGAGTGCGAGCACGGCGGCCCGTGCCGCGAGGGCGACGCCGTCCGGCACGCCGAGGATCTCGGCGGCGCCCCGCAGCGACCGGTCGTACTGGTGCAGAACGGCGCGGTTGCCGTCGGCGAGCAGCGGCAGCACGTCGCCGACGAACGTCCCGGCGTCCCGGACGGTCGCGAACCCCAGGAGCGTGAGCCCCGCTGCCGACGCCACCGCCACGACCGTCGCCCGGGTCCGGCCCAGCAGGAGCGTGCCGAGCACCATCGGGGCCAGCGTGGGCTTGACGGCGCAGGCCGCACCCAGCACGAGCCCGGCCGCCACGTCGCGCCGCGTCACGAGGCAGGCGATGACGACCACCTCGCCGAGCACGAGGACGACGTCGAGGTTGCCCTGGGTGAGCAGCCCGTCCACGGGGCGGCTCACCGCCAGCAGCAGCAGGACGCCGGCCGTCACCGGGGACCGCGCCGGGACGCCGACCAGGCGCAGGAGCAGCAGCGCCGCAGCGACGAGCGCCGCGGTGCTCACCACGACCACGACCGCGACCGCGACCCGGAACGGCAGGGCGCCGAGCGGGGCCAGCACCCAGCCGGCGACCGGCGGGTAGATGAAGGCGTGCTCCGGGTCGTAGAGCGGCCCGCCCGCCAGGAGCCGGCGGCCGGCGCGCCACAGGATCTCCAGGTCGTTCGCCGGCCCGAGGGCCGCGCGCAGCGCGACCTGGACGAGGGCCAGGACGGCGAGCGGCCACAGCACCGTGGCCGCCGCCGCCCCGAGGTCGCCGGACGACGCGGTCCGCCCGGCGGGGCGTGGGGGTCGTGCCGGGGGCGCCGACCGCGTCGTCGCGCCGCCGGGGCGCGCGAGCGTGCCGACCGGACCCGCGACGGCGGCCGCGCCACCTGCCCGCGCCTCGTCCGGGGGCCACCGCGTCATCGGGCCAGCACCATGAGGTGGTACCCGCAGTCCGTGCCGCCGGCCACGTGACGCAGGGTGAATGCGGCGGCGTCGGGGTGCTCGCCGATCCTGCGGTCGGTCGGGTAGACGGGGTCGAACCGCTCGGCGTCCCGGCTGGCGAGCAGCAGGACGTCCGGACGCCGCGCGTGCACGATGTCGGCACGCTCGGAGGAGCTGAGCGGGCCGGTCCGCTGGATCAGCGGGTCGTTGAGCATGAAGCTGTCGACCGCGGGTCGCCCGCCGGCCCGTGCCGGGACGTACCCGGCGTCCGAGACGGCGAACAGCGTGTCCGACGGGGTGCTGGTCACGAGCCACCGGGCGGCGTCCTCGCGGGCGGCGACCCGGCAGCCCGTGTAGCGCTCCTGCCAGGACGCGACCTCGGGGACGGCGCCGGGCAGCACGAGCGACACCGCGCCGGCCACGACGGCGGCCAGGGTGGTGGTGACGGCGAGGGACGTGCCCGACGGCCGGTCGGCGAGGCGGGCTCGGACGCGGGGCGCGAGCAGGGCCGCGAGCCCGACCACCGCGACCCCGGCGAGCAGCGCGACCTGCGGCCACACCGGCATGAAGAACCGGCTCCAGGAGTTGGCGCTGTCCTTCGTGCCGATCGACCCCGCGACGTGCACCAGGGCGGGGACGGCCAGCACGAGCGCGCGCCGGCGCAGCAGCAGCACCCCGACGGCGGCCAGCACGAGCACGAGCTGGGAGTGGCCGACGAACCTGGCCAGCACCCCGAAGGTCTCCCCGGTGCCGGACTTGTAGAGCACCGAGTTCGGCAGGAGGTGCCCGTACATACCCAGGCGCACGAGCTCCAGGACGACCTGCGAGAGCACGGGCAGCCCGGCCACCAGCGCCAGGCGCCGTGCCGCCCGTCGTCGTCCGGCGCGGCGCAGCAGCCCGGGGGCCTCGGCCGCGACGGCGACGGCGAGCACCACGAGCAGCCCTTCCGGGCGCAGCCACGGCAGGACGGCGAGCACCGCGCCGGCGAGGACGGGGCGCCCTCCGTCGGGGCGGGCCACCTGCAGGACACCGGCCGTCAGCACCGCCGCCGTCGCGGTCGTCTCCAGGCCCCCGACCGCCCAGAGGGCGAACGGCGCGCTGACCGCCGTCAGCACCCCGCCCACCGCGGCGGCGCGGGCACCGACCACCGCCCGCCCGCCCACGGCGACCAGCACGAGGCAGGCCAGGCCGGAGAGCACCCCGAGCGTCCGCGCGGCTGCGAGCGCGTCCCAGCCGGCGGCCGCGGCGAGCGCCTCGAGACCGACCAGCAGGGGGTTGCTGAACCCCTCGACCCGTGGCCCGCCCGGGTTCCAGACGGGGCCCGCACCGGCCGCGAGGTTCTCCGCGTAGCGCACCGAGATCCATGAGTCGTCCGTCACGAAATCGCGCAGCACCCAGCACGTGACCAGGTACACGACGGCCGAGAGGGCCACCACGGCGGCGACACCGCGTACCCGTCCGGGTCCCGGACGCCCCACAGCGCGATGCATCTGCGACGATGGGATCAAGGACTGGTGCAAGCGGATGCTCCCTGCGGTGCCGGGGACGGGGCCGAGATCGGCCGTCCTGCTGGCCGGTGCACTCACCGGTCACCTGGGCGGTGCACCGTGCGCTGCTGCCGATGAGAGAGGTTCCATGATGCGTGAAGTCGTCGACAGACGCCCTTCCTGGCTGAGCCTGTTCGGCGTCGGCCTCGCGGTGTCGCTCGGCTTCGGCGCGCTCGCCGTGCTGGTCGCGGTGCTCGCCGGGCTGCCGCTGCGCGACCCCGACGGGTTCCTCGGCCCGAGCTACGTGCGCCTGCCGCTCATCATCCTCGCCATGATCGCGCTCGACGTCGTGCCTCGCGTCCTGCACCGGCGTCCGGCCGGCCGGCGGCTGCGCGACGCGACCCTCGAGGTGCTCCGCGAGCGGTGGCCGGTGTCGCGGCTCGCCGTCGTGGCGGCCGGGCTCGCCACCTTCTACGTGGCCTACGTGGCCTACCGGAACCTCAAGAGCTTCCTGCCGTTCGTGCGCCAGCACCTCTCGGACGCCACCCTGGTGCGGACCGACGCGTTCTTCGCGTTCGGGCACCAGCCCGGCAACGTCCTGCACGAGCTGCTCGGCACGGGCGTCGCCGCCGACGTCCTGTCGTGGGTCTACATCTTCTTCCTCACGTTCGTGCCGTTCTCGCTGGCCGCGGCCCTGGTGTGGTCCACCAAGCTCGCCCGCGGGGCCTGGTACGCGACCGCGCTGAGCTTCAACTGGATCATCGGGACCGTCAGCTACTACGCCGTGCCGTCCCTCGGGCCGATCTACGTCGAGCGGTTCCGGTTCGCCGACCTGCCCTCCACGGCCGTCTCGGACCTGCAGAACGCGCTCTGGAACAACCGGCTGGAGGTGCTCGCCGGACCGCACGCGACCCAGTCCGTGCACGGCATCGCCGCGTTCGCGTCGCTGCACGTGTCGATCGTCTTCACCGCCGCGCTGATCGCCCACCTGGTCGGGATGCCGCGGGTGGTCCGCATCGCCATGTGGGTGTTCGTCGCCCTCACGGCGCTCGCGACCGTCTACTTCGGGTGGCACTACGTGGTCGACGTGATCGCCGGATTCGGGGTCGGTGGCCTGTCGGTGTGGCTCGCCTTCGTGGCGGTGGGCCGGCGCACCGTCGCGCGCGATGTCGTGCCGAGCGTGGAGCGCGAGCTCGCGTCCTCGCTGCCGGCGTCGCGCTGACGTCGCGCTGACGTCGCACTGGCGTCGCACTGCGCGGGCACGGCCGGTCGTCCGTCCGGGCGGTGAGGCATGCCTTGGCAGACAGTGCCGTAGTGCCTGACTAGAGTGGGCGTCGCTGTAGTTCGTGAACGTCTTCACAGGTGAGGCGACTCGTGGCTGGTGGCTGGAACGATGACGCCGACGTCATCGTCGTGGGTGCGGGACCCGCCGGGTCCGCGGCCGCCTTCTGGTGCGCCTCCGCGGGGCTCACGGTGCTGCTGCTGGAGAAGGCGTCCTTCCCGCGCGACAAGGTCTGCGGCGACGGCCTGACCCCGCGGGCGGTCAAGGAGCTCGTCTCGATGGGCGTCCCGCTGCGCGAGGGCGACGGCTGGATCCGCAACCAGGGGCTGCGCGTCATCGGCGGCGGCCACCGGCTCGAGCTGCCCTGGCCGGAGCTGTCCAGCTACCCGTCCTACGGGCTGGCGCGCAGCCGGATGAGCCTGGACCACGCGCTCGCGGACCACGCCCGCGCCGCCGGGGCCAAGCTGCTCGAGCGCACCCAGGTGACCGGCCCGCTGGTCGACGAGCGCACCGGCCGGGTCGTGGGCGTCACGGCCCGCCCCGTCGACGACGCCGGCCGCCGCGCGGGCGACGCCGTCGAGTACCGCGCACCCGTCGTCATCGCCGCCGACGGCGTCTCGGCGCGCCTGGGCCTGTCGCTCGGCCTGGAGAAGCGGATGGACCGCCCGATGGGCGTCGCCGTGCGGACCTACTTCCGCACCCCGCGCCACGACGACGCGTGGATGGAGAGCCACCTGGAGCTGTGGGACGGCGCCCCGGGGCGCTCGAACCTCATGCCGGGCTACGGCTGGATCTTCGCGCTCGGCGACGGCACCGCGAACGTCGGCCTGGGCAGCGTCTCCTCGACGCCGAACGCCACCAAGGTCGACTACAAGGACCTGTTCGCGCGGTGGATGGCGAACGCGCCCGCCGAGTGGGGGTTCACGCCCGAGAACCAGGTCGGTCCGGTGCAGGGCGCCGCGCTCCCGATGGGGTTCAACCGCACGCCGCTGTATGGGCGCGGGCTGATGCTCGTGGGGGACTCGGGCGGCATGGTGAGCCCGTTCAACGGCGAGGGCATCGCCTACGCGCTGCAGGCCGGCCGGGTCGCCGCCGACGCGGTCGTGCAGGCCCGTTCCCGCACCACCGCCGACGGCCGCGAGCGCGCGCTGGCGACGTACGCCCGGACGATGCGCGAGGACCTCGGCGGGTTCTACACGCTGGGCCGGTACTTCGTGCGGATCATCGAGCACCCGCAGGTGATGCGGCTGTGCACCCGCTACGGGCTGCCGCGGCCGCTCGTCATGCGGTTCACGCTGAAGCTGCTGTCCGACTGCTACGAGCCGCACGGCGGCGACATGGTGGACCGCGTGATCGCCGGGCTCACACGGGTGGTCCCGGCGGCATGAGCACGACCCGAGGAGTTCGACGATGAACCCGTTCCTGCCGATCCTGGTGCTGATGGCCGTGGCGGCCGTGCTCGCGCTCGGTGGCGTCGCGAGCAGCGTGCTCGTGGGCCCCAAGCGCTACAACCAGGCCAAGCTCGAGGCCTACGAGTGCGGGATCGAGCCGACCCCGCACGCCATCGGCGGCGGCCGGTTCCCGATCAAGTACTACCTGGTGGCGATGACCTTCATCATCTTCGACATCGAGGTGGTCTTCCTCTACCCGTGGGCCGTCGCGTTCGCCGACGTCGCCCTGTACGGGCTCGTCGCCATGATGGCGTTCCTGCTGCTCATCACCGTGCCGTTCGTCTACGAGTGGCGCCGCGGCGGGTTCGAGTGGGACTGAGGACGGTGGGGTCGGCGATGGAGCGGACAGGGAGGGACGCCTGATGGGCATCGAGGAGGCGCCGTCGGGCTTCCTGCTGACGACGGTGGAGAACCTGGCGGGCTACTTCCGCAAGGGGTCGCTGTGGCCGGTGACGTTCGGGCTGGCGTGCTGCGCGATCGAGATGATGGCGACCGGCACGCCCCGGTTCGACATCTCCCGGTTCGGGATGGAGGTCTTCCGGGCGTCCCCGCGCCAGGCCGACCTGATGATCGTGGCGGGCCGGGTCAGCCAGAAGATGGCGCCCGTCGTCCGGCAGGTCTACGACCAGATGCCCGAGCCCAAGTGGGTGCTCGCGATGGGCGTGTGCGCGTCGTCGGGCGGCATGTTCAACAACTACGCGATCGTCCAGGGCGTCGACCACATCGTCCCGGTGGACATCTACCTGCCCGGCTGCCCGCCGCGCCCGGAGATGCTCATCAACGCGATCCTGGCGCTGCACGACCAGATCCAGGCGGAGCCGCTCGGCGCCAACCGGCGCGAGGCGGCGCGCGCCGCCGAGGCGGCCGCCCTCGCGGCGACCCCCACGGCGCACCAGAAGGGGCTGCTGCGGTGAGCGACCAGCCCGTGGACCCCGCCAACCCGGTGGCGGCGAAGGCCGCCCCGGCGCAGACCCCGCCCGCCGGCCGGCACGTGGACGCCTCGCCGGTGGAGCGCGACGCCGTCGTGCACGCCGGGGTGGAGGCCGCGCAGCAGGAGCACGCGCCGGCCGCGCCGGAGCGGGGCGGGCGCGGGGCGATCGAGGTCGTCGACGTCCGGCGCGGCATGTTCGGCGCCGCCGACGGCGGGGACACCTCCGGCTACGGCGGGCTCGTCCGGCAGGTGGCCCTGCCCGGCGCCAGCGAGCGGCCCTACGGCGGCTGGTTCGACGAGGCCGTCGACGTCCTCGCCGAGGTGCTCGACGAGGGCGGTCCGGGCTTCGACGCGGCGATCGAGAAGGTCGTCGTCGACCGTGGGGAGCTGACCCTCCACGTCACCCCGGCGCACCTGCTGGGTGTGTGCCAGGTGCTGCGCGACGACCCCGACCTGCGGTTCGAGCTCAGCCTCGGGGTGTCCGGCGTGCACTACCCGCACGAGTCCGGACGCGAGCTGCACTCGGTCATGCACCTGGTCTCGGTGACGCACGGCCGTCGCCTGCGGGTCGAGGTCGCCGTCCCGGACGCCCACCCCCACGTGCCGTCCACGGTGTCGGTGTACCCGACGAACGACTGGCACGAGCGCGAGACCTGGGACTTCTTCGGGATCGTCTTCGACGGTCACCCGGCCCTGGCCCGCATCGAGATGCCCGACGACTGGCCCGGGCACCCGCAGCGCAAGGACTACCCGCTCGGCGGCATCCCGGTGGAGTACAAGGGCGCCACCGTGCCGCCGGCGGACCAGAGAAGGGCGTACAGCTGATGGCTCCGTCCCCCACCCCCGGCCGCACGGGCGGCCGCTCCCGCACCGGCGGCACGCGCGGCGGCAGCACCCGCGCCGGCAGCACCCGCACGGGCAGCACCCGTGCCACGCCGGGACTGGTCGACGACCGCCGTCCGGCGCCCTCCTACGAGGCGGCCGGCGGCGACTGGTCGGAGATCGCGGAGGAGGCTGCGCGCCTGGGCGAGGAGCGCATCGTCGTCAACATGGGTCCGCAGCACCCGTCCACGCACGGCGTGCTGCGGCTCATGCTCGAGATCGACGGCGAGACGGTGACCGAGGCGCGTGCGGGCATCGGCTACCTGCACACCGGCATCGAGAAGAACATGGAGTTCCGCACCTGGACGCAGGGCGTCACGTTCTGCACGCGCATGGACTACCTCGCACCGCTGTTCCAGGAGACCGCCTACTGCCTGGCGGTGGAGAAGCTGCTCGGGATCACCGACGACGTCCCCGAGCGGGCCACGGTCATCCGGGTGCTCATGATGGAGCTCAACCGGATCTCGTCCCACCTGGTGTGCCTGGCGACGGGCGGCAACGAGCTCGGCGCGACGACGATCATGACCGTCGGCTTCACCGCGCGCGAGGAGATCCTCAGGGTCTTCGAGCTGATCACGGGCCTGCGGATGAACCACGCGTACATCCGCCCCGGCGGCGTCGCGCAGGACATCCCGCCCGGTGCGCTGGACACCGTGCGCGAGGCGCTGGTCGGGGTGCGGACCTACATGGGCCAGCTGCAGGACCTCATGCTCGCCAACCCGATCTTCCGGGCCCGCCTGGTCGGCGTCGGGCAGCTCAACCTGTCGGCGTGCATGGCGCTCGGGATCACCGGTCCGGTGCTGCGCTCGACCGGCCTGCCCTACGACGTGCGCAAGGCGTCCCCGTACTGCGGCTACGAGACGTACGACTTCGACGTGCCGACGTCGACCGACGAGGACGCGTTCTGCCGCGTCGTGCTGCGGATCGAGGAGTGCTACCAGTCCATGCGGATCGTCGAGCAGTGCCTGGACCGTCTGCAGGCGAGCGGCCCGGGACCGGTCATGGTCGCCGACAAGAAGGTCGCCTGGCCGGCGCAGCTCGCGATCGGGGCGGACGGCATGGGCAACTCGCTGGACCACATCCGCGAGATCATGGGCACCTCGATGGAGGCGCTGATCCACCACTTCAAGCTCGTCACCGAGGGCTTCCGCGTCCCGGCCGGGCAGGTCTACCAGTCCGTCGAGGCGCCCCGGGGCGAGCTGCTCGCGCACCTGGTCTCCGACGGCGGCACGCGGCCCTACCGGGCGCACTTCCGGGACCCGTCGTTCAACAACCTGCAGGCCGTCTCGATGATGTGCGAGGGCGGCCAGGTCGCCGACGTCGTCGTCGCGGTGGCGTCGCTGGACCCCGTCATGGGAGGGGTGGACCGCTGATGGCCGGCTACGACGAGGCGACCCTGGAGCGCCTGGGGGCGGACGCCGCTGCCATCATGGCGCGCTACCCGGACCCCCGGTCCGGACTGCTGCCGATGCTGCACCTCGTGCAGTCCCAGGACGGGTACGTCAGCCCGGCCGGCATCGCGTTCTGCGCGCGGACCCTGGGCCTGTCCAACGCCGAGGTGTCCGCGGTGGCGACCTTCTACACCCAGTACAAGCGGCACCCCAACGGCGAGTACACCGTCGGGGTGTGCACGAACACGCTGTGCGCCGTCATGGGCGGGGACGCGATCTGGGAGGAGGTGACCCACCACCTCGGGATCGGCCACGACGAGACGACGCCGGACGGCAAGGTCACCCTCGAGCGGATCGAGTGCAACGCCGCGTGCGACTACGCGCCGGTGATGATGGTGAACTGGGAGTTCTTCGACAACCAGACCCCGCAGAGCGCCGTGTCGACGGTGTACCGGCTGATCGCGGGCGAGGAGGTCCGTCCCACCCGCGGCGCGAGCAGCGTCTGCTCGTTCAAGCAGATGTCCCGGGTGCTGGCCGGCTTCCCGGACGGCCGCGCCGACGAGGGCGTCGGCGCCGGTCCGGCGACGCTGCGGGGCACGAAGCTCGCGCGCTCGCGCGGGTGGACCGCCCCGTCCTTCGACGTGCCGGCCGACGCCGCCGCCGCGCCGGCCGACGGCGCTCCCGCCGCCGGCCAGCCGCAGTCCAGCGCCGAACGCCCCCCGACCACGCCGGCCGACACGTCGGCGGCGACCACGCAGGCCCCCGGCTCGACGCCGGCGCGCCCGGAGAAGGAGTCCTGATGGCGGCACCGACCCCGCTCGCGCCCGTGCTGAGCGCCCACTGGGACGCCCGGCGCTCGTGGACGCTGGCCAGCTACGAGCAGCACGGCGGCTACGAGGGCCTGCGCCGGGCGCTCGCGCTGGACCCGTCCGAGGTGCTCACCACCGTCAAGGACTCCGGCCTGCGCGGACGCGGGGGAGCCGGCTTCCCGACCGGCATGAAGTGGAGCTTCCTGCCGGCGCCGGACGGCGGCCCCCGCTACCTCGTCGTGAACGCCGACGAGTCCGAGCCCGGGACGTGCAAGGACATCCCGACCATGCTGGCGTCCCCGCAGTCGCTCGTCGAGGGGTCGATCATCACGTCGTACGCGATCGGCTGCCGGCACGCGTTCATCTACGTCCGCGGCGAGGTCCTGCACGTGATCCGGCGCCTGCAGCGGGCGGTCGAGGAGGCCTACGCGGCCGGGTACCTCGGCGAGGACATCCTGGGCAGCGGGTACAGCCTGGACATCACCGTGCACGCCGGTGCGGGCGCCTACATCTGCGGGGAGGAGACCGCGCTGCTCGACTCGCTCGAGGGCCTGCGGGGGCAGCCGCGGCTCAAGCCGCCGTTCCCCGCCGTCGCCGGGCTGTACGCGCGGCCGACGGTCGTCAACAACGTCGAGACCATCGCCTCGGTGCCCGGCATCCTGCGCGGCGGGTCGGCCTGGTTCCGCTCCATGGGGACCGAGAAGTCCGCCGGCCACGGGCTGTTCTCGCTGTCCGGCCACGTCACCCGGCCCGGCCAGTACGAGGCGCCCCTCGGGATCACCCTGCGCCAGCTGCTGGACCTGGCCGGCGGCGTGCGGGCCGGCCACGAGCTGAAGTTCTGGACGCCGGGAGGGTCCTCCACGCCGATCTTCACCGCGGAGCACCTGGACACCCCGCTGGACTACGAGTCGGTCGGTGCGGCCGGGTCCATGCTCGGCACCCGCGCGCTGCAGATCTTCGACGAGACGACGTCGGTCGTGCGGTGCGTGACCCGGTGGACCGAGTTCTACGCGCACGAGTCCTGCGGCAAGTGCACCCCGTGCCGGGAGGGGACGTTCTGGCTCAAGCAGGTGCTCAGGCGGCTCGAGGCGGGCCAGGGCACCCCGCAGGACATCGACCTGCTGCTGGACACGTGCGACAACATCCTCGGCCGGGCGTTCTGCGCGCTCGGGGACGGGGCGACGTCGCCCATCACGTCCGCGATCAAGTACTTCCGCGAGGAGTTCGAGGCCGGCATGCACACGCCCGCGTCGGTCCTGTTCCCGCCGGAGCGGTCGTCGCTGTTCCCCTACACCCCGCGCGAGGCCGGTCGCGGGGCCCAGCTGGCGGGGGCGGCGCACTGATGACCACGACCACCACGCCGAAGACGGCGCCCGGCGAGGGCGGTGCCCTCGCGGCCAGGCCCCCGCAGGGGGACCTCGTCACGCTCACCATCGACGAGGTCGAGGTCGCCGTCCCCAAGGGCACCCTGGTCATCCGCGCCGCGGAGCAGGTCGGGATCCAGATCCCGCGGTTCTGCGACCACCCGCTGCTCGCGCCCGTCGGCGCGTGCCGGCAGTGCCTCGTCGAGGTCTCCACGCCCGACCGGGAGGGCAACCTCAAGGCGATGCCCAAGCCGCAGGCGTCCTGCACGCTCGAGGCCACCGCGGGCATGGTCGTCCGGACCCAGCGCAGCTCCGCCGTCGCGGAGAAGGCCCAGCACGGGGTGATGGAGCTGCTGCTCATCAACCACCCGCTGGACTGCCCGGTGTGCGACAAGGGCGGGGAGTGCCCGCTGCAGAACCAGGCCATGAGCAACGGGCGCGCGACCACCCGGTTCGTCGACGTCAAGCGGACGTTCCCCAAGCCCATCGCCATCTCCACCGAGATCCTGCTGGACCGCGAGCGGTGCATCCTGTGCCAGCGCTGCACGCGCTTCTCCCGGGAGATCGCCGGCGACCCGTTCATCGACCTGCAGCAGCGCGGCGCCGCGCAGCAGATCGGCACGTTCTCCCCCGAGGTGCTCGGGTTCGCCGGGGAGCTGCCCGGGACGGTCGGCGAGGTCCCGCAGGGGACCACCGCGGACGCGTTCGCCCCAGCCGGGGACGCCCCGCGCGGCCCGGCGCTGGCGGACGAGTCGGGCCGGCCCTTCGCCTCGTACTTCTCCGGCAACACCATCCAGATCTGCCCGGTCGGCGCGCTGACCAACGCCGCCTACCGGTTCCGCGCCCGCCCGTTCGACCTGGTCTCCACGCCGTCGATCGCGGAGCACGACTCGTGCGGGTCCGCGATCCGCATCGACCACCGCCGCGGCGTGGTCCTGCGCCGGCTCGCCGGGGACGACCCGGTGGTGAACGAGGAGTGGATCACCGACAAGGACCGGTTCGCGTTCACCTGGCAGTCCGCCCCGGACCGGGTCACCACCCCGCTCGTGCGCGACGACGCCTCCGGCGAGCTCGTCCCGGCCAGCTGGGCCGAGGCGCTCGAGATCGCCGCGGACGGGCTGGCCGCGGCCCGCCGGTCCGGCGGCGTCGGGGTCCTGCCCGGCGGGCGGCTGACGGTGGAGGACGCCTACGCGTACGCCAAGCTCGCCCGGGTGGCGCTGGGCACCAACGACGTCGACCACCGCGTCCGGCCGCACTCCGCGGAGGAGGAGGCGTTCCTCGGGGCGCACGTCGCTGGCGCCGGTGTGACCGTCACGTTCGCCGACCTGGAGACCGCACCTGCGGTGCTGCTGGTCGCGCTCGAGGCCGAGGAGGAGGCCGGCGTCACCTTCCTGCGGCTGCGCAAGGGCGTGCTCGCCGGCGCCACCCGGGTGTTCTCGGTCGCGCCGCTGGCCAGCCGGGGCCTGGAGCGGCTGTCCGGGACGCTCGTGCCCGCCGCCCCGGGCACCGAGGCGGAGGTGCTGGACGCGGTGACCGACCGGGCGCCGTCCGGACCGCTCGCGGACACCGCGGCCGCACTGGCCGCCCCGGGTGCCGTCGTGCTGGTCGGGGAGCGCCTGGCCGGTGTGCCGGGCGGGCTGTCCGCGGTCCTGCGCCTCGCGCAGCGGACGGGTGCCCGCGTCGCCTGGATCCCGCGCCGGGCGGGGGAGCGGGGCGCCGTCGAGGCGGGGGCGCTGCCCGCGCTGCTGCCCGGCGGGCGTCCGGTGGCCGACGCCCGCGCCCGCGTCGACCTCGCCGCCCAGTGGGACGTCGAGAGCCTGCCCGCCACCCCCGGACGGGCGACCGGGGCGATCCTCGCCGCGGCCGCCGCCGGGGAGATCGCCGGGCTGCTGGTCGGCGGCGTCGACCCGGCCGACCTGCCGGACCCGTCGCTCGCGACCGCCGCCCTGGACCGGGCCCGGTTCGTGGTGTCGCTGGAGGTGCGCCGCTCCGCGGTCACCGAGCGGGCCGACGTCGTCCTGCCGGTGGCGCCGCCGTCGGAGAAGGCGGGCACGTACCTGAACTGGGAGGGCCGGCCCCGGGCGTTCGCCCAGGCGCTGTCCTCCACCGCGATGGCCGACCACCGGGTCCTGGACGCGCTGGCGGACGCGATGGGGGTCGACCTCGGCCTGCGCACCACGGCCGACGTCCACGCCGAGCTGGACGCCCTGGGCCCGTGGGACGGGCTCCGGCTCGCCCCACCGCAGGAGCCGGCGCGGGAGCCGGTCGTCGTCGGTCCGGGGCAGGCGGTGCTCGCGTCCTGGCACACCCTGCTCGACGCCGGGCGCCTGCAGGACGGGGAGGCGTTCCTGGCCGGCACCGCCAAGCGCCCGGTCGCCCGGCTCTCGGCCGCCACCGCCGCGGGCGTCGGCGTGCCGGACCGCGGGCTGGTGCAGGTGTCGACCGACGCGGGCGCGGTCGTCCTGCCGGTCGTGGTGACCGACATGCCGGACCACGTCGTCTGGCTTCCGCTGAACGCGCCCGGGTGCGCGGTCCGCGCCACGCTGCACGCCGACGCGGGCGCCCTGGTCCACCTCGGCGCGGTGTCCGCGCAGGTCGCCGGGCCCGACGCAGGGGCGCGCCCGACCGGGCGCCGGGCCCGGGGTGCCACGGCGCAGCCCCGGGTGCCGGACGCGGGTCCGCGCGAGCCGGCGTGGGGGGTGGGCGCGGTGCACCGCGTCGACCCGCACGCCGACCACGACCATGCCGACCACGACCATGCCGGCCACGACCACGCCGGCCACGACCATGCCGGCCACGGGGCGGGTCACGACCGCGCCGACCACCGCACCGACGGCGACGGGACCGGGCACGACCGGGGTCCGCAGCACGGCAGATCGGGGACCGGGGCATGAGCGCGACGCTGCTGGGAGCCGCGCAGGACCCGGCGATCACGGCCGACTTCAGCGAGGACACGATCTGGGTCTGGCTGGTCAAGGCCGTCGTCATCCTGGTGTTCCTGCTGACCAGCGTGCTGATGGCGATCTGGTTCGAGCGCAAGGTCGTGGCCCGGATGCAGATCCGGCCCGGGCCCAACGTGCACGGGCCGTTCGGGCTGCTGCAGTCCCTGGCCGACGCGATGAAGCTCCTGCTCAAGGAGGACATCACCGTCAAGGCGGCGGACAAGGTCATCTACCTGCTCGCCCCGATGATCTCGGTGTTCTGCGCGCTGCTGACGTTCGCCGTCATCCCGTTCGGCCCGTCGGTCACCGTGCTGGGCGTCACCACGCCGCTGCAGCTCACCGACCTGCCGGTCGCGACGCTGTACGTGCTCGCGTGCGCGTCGGTCGGCGTCTACGGCATCGTGCTCGGCGGCTGGTCGTCGGGGTCCACGTACCCGCTGCTCGGCTCCGTGCGCTCCACCGCGCAGGTCATCTCCTACGAGCTGGCGATGGGCCTGTCCCTGGTGAGCGTGTTCATCATGGCCGGCTCCATGTCGACGTCGCAGATCGTGGACTCCCAGCGGCCGCTGTGGTGGGCGATCCCGCTGGCGCCGGCGTTCGTCATCTACGTCATCTCGATGATCGGGGAGACGAACCGGCTGCCCTTCGACCTGCCCGAGGCCGAGGGCGAGCTCGTGTCGGGGTACATGACGGAGTACTCGTCGATGAAGTTCGCGTGGTTCTTCCTCGCGGAGTACATCAACATGATCAACGTCTCGGCGATCGCCACCACGCTGTTCCTCGGCGGCTGGCGCGCCCCCTGGCCGCTGTCGGCGATCAACGACGGCATGCTCAACACCGGCTGGTGGCCGGTGCTGTGGTTCCTGGCCAAGATGTGGCTCTTCATGTTCCTGTTCGTCTGGGTGCGCGGCACGCTGCTGCGGCTGCGCTACGACCAGTTCATGAAGCTCGGGTGGAAGGTCCTCATCCCGGCCGCCCTCGCGTGGGTCGTCATGGTCGCCGTGGTCCAGGGGATCCGGCAATTCGTCGACGTCGACCTCACCACGCTGATCATCGGGCTCGTGGTCGCCGCCGCCGTCGTCATCGGCATCACGTTCCTCATCCCGGACAAGCCCCGGGCCGCCGCGGACGACGGCGTGCGGGACGGGCCGTTCGACCCGTTCGAGGGCGGGTACCCCGTCCCCCCGCTGCCGGGTCAGCAGCTGCCGCCGTCCGCGCGCCGGCTGGCCCGGGCCGCCCGGACCACCGTCGCCCCCGACACCGACCACCACGACACGGAGGTGCAGCGTGGCTGAGCCCCAGCCCGACGCCGGCCGCGAGCCCACCGGCGACGTCGCCCGCCGCGAGGCGGGTGGCGAGGTCGGCGTGGCCGGCGCCGACGCGCGGCCCTACGAGCCCCTCATCGAGCCGCGGACCGGCGTCGGTGGCGCGCTCGCCCCCGTCGCCGGGTTCGGGGTGACGTTCGCGTCGATGTTCCGGCCGACCGTGACCGAGCAGTACCCGTTCGAGAAGGTGCCGCCCAAGCCGCGGTACCACGGGCGCCACCAGCTCAACCGGTACGCCGACGGCCTGGAGAAGTGCATCGGCTGCGAGCTGTGCGCCTGGGCGTGCCCCGCCGACGCGATCTACGTCGAGGGCGCCGACAACGGCCCCGACGCGCAGTTCTCCCCCGGCGAGCGGTACGGCCGCGTCTACCAGATCAACTACCTGCGCTGCATCTTCTGCGGCCTGTGCATCGAGGCCTGCCCCACCCGGGCGCTCACGATGACGAACGAGTACGAGCTGGCCGGACCGACCCGCGAGGGGCTCATCTGGGAGAAGGAGGACCTGCTGGCGCCGCTGCGCTCGGGGCAGCTGTCGTCCCCGCACCCGATGGTGCCCGGCACGACCGACACCGAGTACTACCGCGGGGAGATCACCGGTCCGACGCCGGAGCAGGAGGAGTGGGTGCGCCGGCACCGGCCGGACGACCCCAGCCTGCCCGGGGCCTCCGGCAGCGGATCGGGCACGGGACCGGGCACCGGACCGGGGACGCAGGTCGCCACGGGCACCGGTGCGACCCGGCTCGAGCCGGCCGCCGCGGTGGGCACCGGCACCCCGGGGCAGACCCGATGACGGCGCTGGGGGCCGCCGGCTCGCCGGTCGCCGCGTCGCCGGTCGCCGCGTCGCTCGCGACGGCCGTCGCGGACACCGGGCGGACCGGCACCGGCGAGGCCACGCTGTTCTGGGTGCTGGCGCCGATCATGGTCCTGGCCGCGCTCGGGCTGCTGTTCGCGCGCAAGGCGATCCACGCGGCGATGTGCGTCGTCCTGGTGATGGTGTCCCTGGCCTTCCTCTACGTCGCCCAGGACGCCCCGTTCCTCGGCGTCGTCCAGGTGGTCGTCTACACCGGCGCCGTGATGATGCTGTTCCTGTTCGTCCTCATGCTGGTCGGCGTCGACGCGTCGGACTCCCTGGTGGAGACCATCCGCGGCCAGCGCTGGCTCGGGCTGCTCTTCGGCGTCGGGCTGGCCGTGCTGCTGGTCGGCGTCGTCACCCGGGTCACCTACCCGGCACCGGTCGGGCTGGCCGAGGCGAACGCCGCCTCCAACCCGGTCGGCGTCGCCCGGCTGATCTTCGGCGACTTCGTGTTCGCGTTCGAGGTCGTCGGCGTCCTGCTGGTCACCGCGGCCCTCGGGGCGCTGGTCCTGACCCACCGCCAGCGCCTGGTGCGCAAGGTCGGGCAGCGCGAGCTGGCCCGGCGCCGGGTCGCCGGGCTCGGCAAGACCGAGGCCGACCGCGACGCGGTGGAGCGCAAGGGCATCGCCCCGCTGCCCGCACCGGGGGTCTACGCGCGCACGAACGCCATGGACGTGCCGGCGCTCGACCCGCAGGGCCGGCCCATCGAGCAGTCCGTCTCCCGCGTGCTGCGGGTGCGCGGCCAGGAGCGCGAGCTGGAGGCGGTCGGGGTCGTCCCCGGGCCGGCGACCGGGCCCGTCGCCGGACAGCTCCCGGCCGGCCCGGCGAGCCCGGGGCTGCACCTGGAGGCCGGGGAGGACGGCGGCGCCGACCGGCACGCGCCCACCCCGCAGGCGGGCGCGCCCGGCGAGACCGCCGGACCGGCGACCCCCATCACCACCGGCCGCGGCCCGGAGGTGGTCCCGTGAGCGGGTGGAGGCGCTGCGAGCGCAGTGAGCAGGGCACCGCCCGCGAACAGGAGTCGCCGTGAACCTCAGCAACTACCTCGTGCTCGCGTCGGTCCTGTTCGCGATCGGCGCCACCACGGTGCTGCTGCGCCGCAACGCGATCATCGTGTTCATGGGCGTCGAGCTCATGCTCAACGCGACCAACCTCGTGCTGGTGACGTTCGCGCGGCAGCACGGCGACCTGTCCGGGCAGGTGATGGCGTTCTTCGTCATGGTCGTCGCAGCCGCGGAGGTCGTCGTGGGCCTGGCGATCATCGTGCAGATCTTCCGTACCCGCCGGTCGGCCTCGGTCGACGACGTCAACCTGCTCAAGAGCTGAGAGGCCATCGGTGACCTCATCCCTCGCGACCCTCGTGACGGCCGCGACACCTGACGCTGCCCCCGCGGGCGGCGCCTTCACGCTCGCGTGGCTCCTCGTCGCGCTGCCCCTCGCCGGAGCCGCGGTGCTGCTGCTCGCCGGGCGCCGCGCCGACCCGTGGGGGCACTGGCTGGGGGTCCTGGCGTCCGGGGCGTCGTTCGTCGTCGGGGTCGTGCTGCTCCTGGCGCTGCGCGCCCGTGACGCGGACGAGCGGGTGCTGGACCTGCACCTGTTCCGGTGGCTGCCGACGGGCACGTTCGGCGTCGACGCGGGGCTGCGGATCGACCCGCTGTCGGTGACGTTCGTCCTGCTCGTGACGTTCGTCGGGACGCTCATCCACGTGTACTCCGTGGCCTACATGGAGCACGACGTCGACCGGCGCCGCTTCTTCGCGTACCTCAACCTGTTCGTCGCGGCGATGCTCGTCCTGGTGCTGGCGGACAGCTACCTGCTGCTGTTCTTCGGCTGGGAGGGCGTCGGGCTCGCGTCCTACCTGCTCATCGGGTTCTGGAACCACCACACCCCCAACGCCGTCGCGGCCAAGAAGGCGTTCGTCGCCAACCGCATCGGCGACCTGGGCCTGCTCGTCGCGCTGATGATCATGGTCGCCACGTTCGGCGCCGTGGACTTCGCGACCGTGCTGGGCGCCGCACCGGCGGCGAGCGAGGCCACGCTCACCGCGCTCGGGCTGACGCTGCTGCTCGCCGCGTGCGGGAAGTCGGCGCAGTTCCCGCTGCAGTCGTGGCTCGGGGACGCCATGGCCGGTCCGACGCCGGTGTCCGCGCTCATCCACGCCGCGACCATGGTCACCGCCGGGGTGTACCTCGTGGTCCGCTCCGCGCCGATCTACGAGGGCGCGCCGACCGCGCAGCTCGTCGTGGTGATCGTCGGCGCGATCACCCTGCTGTTCGGAGCGATCGTGGGCTGCGCCAAGGACGACATCAAGAAGGCCCTCGCCGCCTCGACCATGTCGCAGATCGGCTACATGGTGCTCGCCGCCGGTCTGGGGCCGGTCGGCTACGCGTTCGCGATCTTCCACCTCGTCACGCACGGCTTCTTCAAGGCCGGCCTGTTCCTGGGCGCCGGGTCGGTCATGCACGGCATGGGCGACTCCGTGGACATGCGGCGCTTCGGTGCGCTGTCCGGGCTCATGAAGGTCACCTGGGGCACGTTCGCCCTCGGCTGGCTCGCCATCCTCGGCGTCCCCCCGTTCTCCGGGTTCTGGAGCAAGGACGCGATCATCGAGGCGGCCTTCGTGGGGGAGGGGTGGCGGCCGTGGGTGTTCGGCACCGTCGCCCTCGTCGGCGCCGGCCTGACCGCGTTCTACATGTCGCGGCTGTACTTCATGACCTTCCACGGCAAGCGCCGGTGGAACAGCGGGCACAGCCGCGGGACGGAGCGGGACACCGGCCCCGTGCTGCACCCGCACGAGTCCCCGCGGCTGATGACCGTGCCGATGGTCGTCCTCGCGGCCGGCTCGCTCGTGCTGGGCATGCTGCTGGCCGCGGGTGACGGGTTCGTCACCTGGCTGGAGCCGGTGACGGGTGTCGCCGAGCACCACGAGCCCGTGCTGCCGGTGCCGGCCATCGTGACCCTGACGCTGCTGCTCGTCGTCGCCGGGGCCGCCCTCGCCTGGTTCCGGTTCGGGCGCCGGCCGGTTCCGCTCCGCCCGCCGGCGGCGTCCGCGCTGACCCGCGCGGCCCGCCGCGACCTGTACCAGGACGACGTCAACGACGCCCTGCTCGTGCAGCCGGGCACCTACCTGACGCGGTCGCTGGTGTTCGGCGACCGGACCGTCGTGGACGGGTCGTTCCTCGGCCTGGGGCGCCTGCTGGTGCGCCTGGGCGACGGCGCGCGCCGCCTGCAGACCGGCTTCGTCCGCTCCTACGCCACCACGATGACGGCCGGGCTGCTCCTGCTCGTCGGCGTCGTCCTGGCCACCCGGTTCTGACAGGGAGATCCCATGCGCCTCGACGAGCTCCCCCTGCTCACCGTCCTCATCGTCCTGCCGCTCGTCGGCGCGGCCGTGGTCTGGGCCCTGCCCCGCGCCGCGCGTGCGCGCGCCCGGACCGTCGCCGTCACCGTCTCGCTGCTCGAGCTCGTCGTCGCGGTCGCCGCGGCCGGTGCGTTCGACACCGGCGACGCCGGCACCCACCAGCTGCTCGAGACCCACCCGTGGATCCCGGCGATCGGCGCGAGCTACGCCGTCGGCGTCGACGGGGTCGCGCTGCTGCTCGTGCTGCTCGCGGTCGTGCTGACGCCCCTGGTGCTGCTCGCCGCGGACCGCCACCAGGGCGGCACCGGGGACCGGCTGCAGCACTACCTCGCGCTGGTGCTGGTGCTCGAGGCCTTCATGGTGGCGGTGTTCGCCGCGCGGGACGTGTTCCTCTTCTACGTCCTGTTCGAGGCGATGCTCGTCCCCGTCTACTTCCTCATCGGCGCGTTCGGCGGGCCGCTGGGACGGTGGGCCGCGGTGAAGTTCCTGGTGTTCTCCCTCGCCGGCGGCCTGATCATGCTGGTCGCCGTCATCGCGCTGTACCTGCAGGGACCCGGCGGCCCCCAGGGCTTCCTCACCGACAACCTCACCGGGCTCGACCTGCCCGTCGTCGGCGAGCGGCTGATGTTCCTCGCGTTCTTCCTCGCGTTCGCGATCAAGGCGCCCATGTGGCCGGTGCACACGTGGCTGCCGGACGCCGCGCAGAACGCGACCGCCGGCACCTCGACCCTGCTCGTCGGCGTGCTGGACAAGGTCGGCACCTTCGGGATGCTCACGCTGTGCCTGCCGCTGTTCCCGGACGCGTCCCGGTGGGCGGCGCCGGTCATCATCGCGCTCGCCGTGGTCTCGGTGCTCTACGGGGCGCTGCTGGCGATCGGCCAGCAGGACCTGATGCGGCTCATCGCCTACACCTCGATCTCCCACTTCGGGTTCATCGTGCTGGGGATCTTCGCGTTCACGTCCGTCGGCGTGCAGGGCTCGGCGCTGTACATGGTCAACCACGGCCTCTCGACCGGGGCGCTCTTCCTCGTCGCCGGCTTCCTGGTCGCCCGGCGCGGCAGCCAGCGCATCGCGGACTTCGGCGGCCTGCAGAAGGTGACCCCGGTGCTGGCCGGGACGTTCCTCGTCGCGGGCCTGTCGGCGCTGTCGCTGCCGGGGCTGTCGACGTTCGTCAGCGAGTTCCTCGTGCTGGTCGGCACGTTCGCCCGGTCCCGCCCGGCGGCGGTCGTCGCCGTCGTGGGGGTCGTGCTCGCCGCGCTGTACGTGCTGATCACCTACCAGCGGCTGTTCACCGGTCCGGTGCGCGACGAGCTCGCGACCACCCGGGACCTGTCCGTCCGGGAGGTCTGGGTCGTCGCCCCGCTCATCGCGCTGATGGTGGTGTTCGGCTTCTACCCGGCGCCGATGATCGACCTCGTCCGGGAGCCGTCGCTGGTCACGCTCGACCAGGTCGGCGTGCCGGACGTGCCGGGGGGCACGGTGGTGGACAGGGCCGCCGACGGCGGGACCGATGACGGCGACGACGAGGGGAGCACGCGGTGACCGGGGCGTACACGGCGGTGGGCACGGGGTTCACCCCGCCGGACGTCGACTGGGCGCCGCTCGCGCCCGTCCTGCTCGTGCTCGGTGCCGGCGTCGCGGGGGTGCTCGTCGAGGCGTTCGTCCCGCAGCGGCTGCGGCGGCCGGTGCAGCTGGTCCTGGCGCTCGCGGCGACCGCCGGCGCCCTGGTGGCCGTGGCGGCGCTGTGGGCCGGGGTCCGTGACACCGGTGGCACCGTGGTGCTGGGCGGCTCGATGATCCTGGACGGCCCGGCGCTGGTCCTGCAGGGGATGGTCGCCCTGCTCGCGCTCGTCGCGCTGCTGGTCGTGGCCGACCGCGGCCAGAACGGGGAGGACGCGTTCGCCCCTCAGGCCGCCGCCGTCCCCGGCTCGCAGTACGAGCGGACGGCGACGGAGCAGGGCCTGGCGCAGACCGAGGTCTACCCGCTCGTGCTGTTCGCGTCCGGCGGCATGATGATCTTCCCCGCGGCCGGGGACCTGCTGACCATGTTCGTCGCGCTGGAGGTGCTGTCCCTGCCGCTGTACATCCTGTCCGGCCTCGGCCGGCGGCACCGCCTGTGGTCGCAGGAGGCGGCCATGAAGTACTTCCTGCTCGGCGCCTTCACGTCCGCGATCTTCCTGTTCGGGGTCGCGCTGCTGTACGGCTTCGCCGGCTCGGTCCGCCTGAGCGTGATCGCCGAGGCCACGGCCACCACCGTCGGCCTGGACCCGCTGCTGCTCGGCGGGGTCGTCATGGTCGCCATCGGGCTGCTGTTCAAGGTGGGCGCCGTGCCGTTCCACGCCTGGACGCCGGACGTGTACCAGGGGGCCCCCACGCCGATCACCGGGTTCATGGCCGCCTGCACCAAGGTCGCCGCGTTCGGCGCGCTGCTGCGGCTGGTCTACGTCGTGGTCCCCGCCGTCGAGTGGGACCTGCGGCCGGTTCTGTGGGCTGTGGTGATCCTCACGATCGCGGTCGGCACGCTGGCGTCCCTGGCGCAGCAGGACATGAAGCGGATCCTGGGCTACTCGGCGATCGCGCACACCGGGTTCATCCTCACCGGCGTCGTCGCGCTCGACGTCGACGGCGTCTCCGGCGTCCTGTTCTACCTGCTGGCGTACGGCGCCGCGGTCATCGGGGCGTTCGCCGTGGTGACCCTCGTGCGGTCCGTCGACGCCCAGGGCCGGGTCACCGGCGAGGCGACGCACCTCAACCAGTGGGCCGGTCTCGGCCGGCGCAGCCCGTGGCTGGCCGGGGCGTTCTGCCTGTTCATGCTGTCGTTCGCCGGGATCCCGCTGACCGCCGGCTTCATCGGCAAGTTCGCGGTGTTCACCGCCGCGGTCGACGGCGGGGCGACCCCGCTCGCTGTCGCGGGCGTCGTCGGGTCGGCCGTCGCCGTCTTCTTCTACATCCGCATCGTCATGGTGCTGTTCTTCTCGAGCCGCTCGCCGGAGGCGGACCGCGTGCACGGCGCCGTGACCGTCGTGCGCTCCGAGGGGCTCACGACGGTCGCGATCGGGCTCGCCGTGGTGGCCACCATCGGCCTCGGGGTGCTGCCCTCCCCGGTTCTGGATCTGGTCGGCGAGGCGGCTAGGTTCATCCCGTGACCCCCACGACAGCGTTCCCGCTGCCCGATCCTGCGCTCGCCGAGGTGCTCACCGCCCGGCTCGCCGTGGTCGAGGAGCGCCTGCGGGACGCGGTCGCGCACGCGGACGCGCTCGCCGACACCACCGCGCGGCACCTGGTCAACGCGGGCGGCAAGCGCCTGCGCCCCATGCTCACCCTGCTCGCCGCGCAGCTCGGGGACGGCCAGCGGCCGGAGGTGGTCGACGCCGCCGTCGTCGTGGAGCTCACCCACCTCGCGACCCTGTACCACGACGACGTGATGGACAGCGCCCCCCTGCGCCGCGGGGCACCGGCCGCGCACGAGGTGTGGGGCAACTCCGTGGCGATCCTCACCGGCGACCTGCTGTTCGCTCGCGCGTCGACCACCGTGGCCGGCCTGGGCCCCGAGGCCGTGCGGCTGCAGTCGACGACGTTCGAGCGGCTGTGCCTGGGCCAGCTGCACGAGACCGTCGGCCCGCAGGACGGGGACGACCCGGTCGAGCACTACCTGCGCGTGCTCGCCGACAAGACCGGCTCGCTCATCGCGACGTCGGCCCGGTTCGGCGCGATGTTCGCCGGCTGCCCGCCGGAGATCGTCGGGCCCGTGACCCGCTACGGGGAGAAGGTCGGCGTCGCGTTCCAGCTGGCCGACGACGTCATCGACCTGTCCGCGGACGGCGCCCGCACCGGCAAGACGCCGGGCACCGACCTGCGCGAGCAGGTGCCCACGATGCCGGTGCTGCTCCTGCGGGCGCGGGTGGAGGCCGCCGGCGACTCCGGCGGCGCGGACGACCGGGCCCTGCTGGACCTGCTGGACTCGGACCTGTCCGACGACGCGGCGCTGTCCGAGGCGGTCTCCGCCCTGCGCGCGCACGCCGTGGTCGCCGAGACCCGCGCGCTCGCGGTGACCTGGGCGCAGGCCGCCGTCGACGAGCTGCTCACCCTGGAGCCCAGCCCCGCCAAGGACGCCCTCGTCGCGTTCGCCGACGCCCTGGTCGACCGGGCGTCCTGACGGCCCGGCGAGGAGACTGACCGTCATGACGCTGCACCCCGACCAGCCCGCCGCCGACGTCCGGCGCCCGAGCGCGGCGGGCACCATGACGGCCGACCAGGCGGCCGGCTTCGCCGCGACGTTCGACCGCCTGGTGGGCAACGTCGGCGAGGCGCTGCTGGGCAAGCCGCACGTGGTCCGGCTGGCGTTCGCGTGCATGCTCACCGAGGGCCACCTGCTGCTGGAGGACGCACCCGGCACCGGCAAGACGTCGCTGGCGCGGGCGATGGCCGGGACCGTCCAGGGCAGCCACCACCGCATCCAGTTCACCCCGGACCTGCTGCCGAGCGACGTCACCGGCGTGACCGTGTACGACCAGGCCACCCGGACCTTCGAGTTCCACCCCGGCCCCGTGTTCGCCTCGATCGTGCTCGCCGACGAGATCAACCGGGCCTCGCCCAAGACGCAGTCCGCGCTGCTGGAGGTCATGGAGGAGGCCCAGGTCACCGTCGACGGCGTCACGCACGCGGCGCCGCGTCCGTTCATGGTGATCGCCACGCAGAACCCCGTCGAGCAGGCGGGGACCTACCGGCTGCCCGAGGCGCAGCTGGACCGGTTCCTCATGAAGACGTCGATCGGGTACCCCGACCACGCCTCCACCGTGCAGATCCTGGCCGGGGCGTCCGAGCGGGACCGCTCGGGGCACCTGCGGCCGCTGATCACGTCCGCCGGGGTCGCCGAGCTCATCGAGCTCGCGACGACGACGCACGTCGACGGGGCCGTGCTGGAGTACGTGTCGCTGCTCGCCGAGGCGACCCGGGACGCGCCCGAGACCCGGCTGGGCGTCAGCGTGCGCGGGTCCCTGGCGCTGGTGCGCACCGCCAAGGTGTGGGCCGCCGCGCACGGGCGCCACTACGTGCTCCCCGACGACGTCAAGGAGCTCGTCGGGCCGGTGTGGACCCACCGCCTCGTGCTGGACCCGGAGGCCGAGTTCACCGGGACGACGTCCGGCGACGTCGTGCAGCGCGTCCTGGCGGACGTCGCCGCGCCGCTGGAGCGCCGCGCCGCCGTCTGACCGCCGACGTCCGGCCGCCGGGTGCCCGGTACGGCCGGGATGTCCGCCGGAGCGAAGGTCGTCCCACCGGGATCACTCATACCCTCGCGCCCCCACCCGATGGGGAGGGCAGACCTGACCCTGCGCCCGGCCCCGCCGGGCGCGACCGCGAGAGGAGAGCCGTGCACACGACCGCGGGCTCGGCCACCGACATCGGGCGCGTGCGCCGTCTCAACGAGGACACCGCGCTCGTCCACGCCCCGGTCTTCCTCGTCGCGGACGGCATGGGCGGGCACTCCGCGGGTGACGTCGCCAGCCGGGTGGCCGTCGAGGAGTTCTTCCAGCTCGCCGGGCGTCCGGTGACCACGCACGAGGACATCCAGCGGTGCGTGGAGCGCGCCGCCGCACGGGTGCGGGTGACCGTCGGCAGCGGCCGGACGGCCGGCACGACGGTCGCCGGTGTCGCGGTCACGTCCCACGACGGCGAGCCGTACTGGCTCGTGTTCAACGTGGGCGACTCGCGCGTGTACCGGCTCGCCGACGGCGCGCTGGAGCAGATCAGCGTCGACCACTCCGTCGTCCAGGAGCTCGTCGACGCCGGACGGCTCAGCCCCCAGGACGCCGAGCGCCACCCCGAACGGCACATCATCACCCGGGCGATCGGGACCGGTCCGGCCCCGAGCCCGGACTACTGGCTCCTCCCGGCAGCGCCGGCCGACCGCATGCTGTGCTGCACCGACGGCCTCACCCAGGAGCTCGACGACGAGGCGATCCGCTTCCTGCTCATGGACCAGCCGGACGCGCAGGAGGCCGCGCAGGCGCTCGTGCGCGCCGCGGTCGAGGCCGGCGGCCGGGACAACGTGACGGCCGTCGTGGTCGACGTCACCGACGGCGGCTGCCGCGCGGTCGACGACGCCACCGTCGAGCGCCCCGGCACCTCGGCCGACCGGCCCCGCGACCCGGACGGAGCCGTGACCGCGTGATCGTCCCCGAGTACACCCCCGGCGACTGGGTCGCCGTCGTGACGGACGGCGGCGTCGCCGTGCTGCCCCCGGGCACCGACGGGGCGACCGTGCGGCGGCTGTGGACCTCCATGCGCGGCGACGGCCCCGGCACCGCCCTCGTGCGGCACCTGCAGGAGATCACCCGGGACGGCCTCACGTCCCTGCCGCCGTTCGCGCTCCTCTCGGTCGCCGCCGGGCGGCTGCACGCCGTCGTGCGCGGCGACGTGCGCGTCGCGGTCACCGTCGCCGACGGCTCGCGGGTGCTCACCGCGCCCGACGTGGCCACCTGGTGCGAGCAGGTGGTCGAGGACGTCCTGGCCGTCGCCGTGCACGCCCCGGGCGCGGACGCCGTCGCCGCCGCACCGTCGTTCCCGCTGCTGTCCGGAGTCGCGCACGTGGCCGCGGTCCGGGTCGAGCTGCGCCGGACGCCGGCCGGCGTGGGCGAGGACGAGCCCGGCGTCGAGCCGGTCGTGGTCGAGCCGGTCGTCATCGAACCCGTGGTCGAGCCCGTCGTGGCCGCGCCCGTCGCCGCGCCGGCGCCGCACGGCCGCCGTCCCCAGGGCGGGCTCGTGCTGGCGCCCGCCGTGCCGGCGCTGCGGCCGCAGGTGCCGTCGCCGGCCGTCCCGGCCGACCTCCCGCTCGAGGCCGAGCCGTTCGACCACACGCTCCTGCGCCCGCCGCACGCGGCGGAGTCGGTCAGCCGGGCCGTGCCCCCCGAGGTCGTGGCCGCGGTCCCGCCCGTCGCGTCCGCCGTCGCCCGTGGCGGCCCTGCCCTCCCCGCTCCCGTCGACCGTGCGCTCGCGGACGCCTCCGCGGACCACGACGGCACCACGGTCCTGTCTGCCGACGTCGTCGCGCTGCGCCGCCGCCTGCCCGACTGGGCCGGTCACTCGGTGCTCGCAGCCCGCACGGCGGCCGCCGCGTCCGCCGCCCCGGCTCCGGCCCTTGCACCAGCCCAGGCGCCGGCCCCGGTCCGGTCGCCGGCCCGGCTGGCCATGTCCACCGGCGACCACGTGCCGCTCAACCGTCCCGTTCTCATCGGCCGGGCCCCGCAGGCGGCCCGCGTGCACAGCACCCAGGTCCCGCGGCTGGTGACCGTCCCGAGCCCGCTGCAGGACATCTCCCGCACGCACGCCGAGGTCCGGATGGACGGAGACGACGTCGTGCTCACCGACCTGCACTCGACGAACGGCGTGCTCGTCGTGCGCAGCGACGCCGGCCCGCAGCGTCTGCAGCCCGGTGAGGCGACGGTGCTGCAGCCGGGGGTGCTCGTGGACCTCGGGGAGGGCATCACCTTCACCGTGGAGCGGGGCGCGTGACGACCGGTCGCCGGCCGTCGACGCCCCCGGTCATCGCGGGCTACAGCGTGGGTCGCCTGCTCGGCATGGGTGGCTTCGCCGACGTCTTCCTCTACGAGCAGCAGCTGCCGCGCCGCCCGGTCGCGGTCAAGGTGCTGCTCGCGGACACGCTGGACCCGGAGGTGCTCGCCCGCTTCGGGACCGAGGCCGACCTCATGGCGCGGCTGTCCCACCACCCGTCCATCGTCACCATCCACCAGGCCGCGGTGGCCGCCGACGGGCGCCCGTACCTGGTGATGGAGCACTGCTCGCGACCGGGCCTGGGCGCCCGGTACCGCACCGAGCGCATCCCGGTCGCCGAGGCGCTGCGGATCGGCATCCGGCTCGCGTCCGCGGTGGAGACCGCGCACCGCGCCGGCATCCTGCACCGCGACATCAAGCCCGCCAACGTGCTGACCACGGACTTCGGCTGGCCGGCGCTGACCGACTTCGGCATCGCGGCGACCACCGGGTGGAGCCGCGGCTCGGCCGTCGGCATGTCCATCCCGTGGTCCCCGCCCGAGCTGCTCGCCGAGCACCCCACCGGCGACGTGCGGGCGGACGTGTACTCCCTGGGCGCCACCGTGTACGCGCTGCTCGCCGGTCGCTCCCCGTTCGAGGTACCGGGCGGCGAGAACGGCCCCGCGGACCTGATCGCGCGCATCGAGCGGTCCCCCCTGCCCGCGACCGGCCGCGCCGACGTGCCGGCGAGCCTGCAGGCCGCGTTCGCCCGCGCGATGGAGAAGGACCCGGTCCGCCGGTTCCACTCCGCGCTCGCGCTGGCCCGCGCGCTGCAGGCGGTCGAGCACGAGCTCATGCTGCCCGGCACGCCCGTCGAGCTGGCCGAGGGGACCGGGGCGTCCGCGGTCGAGCCGTCGCACGCGGTCGACGACGCCGTCACCCGGCTCCGCCCGGTCGTCACCATCGACCCCGAGGGCCCGGACGCGACGCCGCCCGTCGCGCACCGCCCGCCCGCCCGCTCCACGGCCGACGAGGCCGCCGAGGCGACCCGCGTCCGGCCGGTCAGCACCATCCGTCCGGAGGGTGCCGCCGTCGCGGCCCCCGAGCCGCACGCCCGGATGCCCCTCGCCGCCGGACCCGCTCCCGAGGCCGCCCGCGACGCCCCGGCACCCGCGGACGGGACCAGGGGCAGCACGGGGGGCAGCACCGAGGGCACGACGGACCCGGCCGCGCCCGCCGGCGGACGCCGCCGCCGGACCCGCATGCGGGCCGGGCTGGCGGCGCTCGTCGTCGTCGGCACGCTCGCCGGCGCCGCCGCGCTGGCCGAGCCGGACCGGGCGCCCGCGGCCGGTGCCGTGGCGTCGGACCACCCGGTCCCCGCCGTGGTCACCGCCGTGCCGAGCCCGCAGGGCGTCGCCGGGGCGACGCAGCCCGACGGATCGGTCGTGTTCACCTGGACCAACCCGCAGCCGCAGGACGGTGACCGCTACCTGTGGGGCGTCACCCGCGCCGGCGAGCCGACCCGGATGCGGACGGTCGACGAGCCGACGGTCGTCCTCGCGCCCGAGGCCGCCGCACCCGTCGCGCTCGAGGCCGGCGCCGCTGCGCCGCTGTGCGTCGAGGTGTCGATCGTCCGGGCCGACCGCCGCGCGTCCACCCGGCCCGCGGTGGGGTGCGCCCGGTGAGCGCGGCCGCCCCGGCGACCGCGAGCACCCCGACGCCGCCCGCGGACGGGTCGCGCCGCGGCCCCCGGTCGTGGACGCGCACCGGCGCGCTCGCCACCGCACCGCTGCTGCTGGCCGTGCTCGCCCTGGTCCACCCCGGGCAGGCCGTGTCCCAGCTGGACCTGCACGACGGCGGCGTCTGGCTGACGAACTCCGCCGAGCTCAAGCTCGGCCGGTACAGCTCCACCGTCGACGAGCTCAACGGCGGCCTGGTCGCGACGGCGGCGGACCTGGACGTCCTGCAGGACGGCGCCGACGTCGTCCTCGTCGAGCCCGGCAGCATCGCCGTCGTCGATCCCGCGAGCGTCACCCCGCGTGCCGAGGCGGCGGTGCCCGCCGCCGCCGAGGTCACCATGGCCGCCGGCACCGTCGCCGTCCTCGACCCGGCCGACGGGTCCCTGTGGGCCGCGACCACGGACTCCCTGCGCGACCTGCGCACCGACGCGGGCACCGCCGACCTCGACCTCGGCGACGGGGGCCGGGCCGTGGTGACGACGTCCGGCACCGTGCTCGCCGCGGCCGCCGACGGCGCGCTCAGCACCCTGGCGGTCGACGGCGCGGGCACCACGGTCGCCGCGGGGGACCGGCTCGCCGGTGACCCCGTGGCCGGCTGGGACGCGGTGACCGCGGTCGGCGACGAGGCCGTCGCGCTGGCCGGGGCGAGCCTGCGCACCGGGTCCGCCGCCGTCGACCTGTCACGCTACGGCAGCCCGCTGGCGCTGCAGCAGCCGGGCCCGGCGTCCGGGTCGGTCCTGGTCGCCAGCCCGATCGCCCTGCTCGAGGTGCCGCTCGACGGCGGGACCGTCCGCGAGCACCGCTCCGGTGGCACCGGCGCGCCGGCGGCGCCCGTCCGGGTCGGGACCTGCTCGCACGGCGCGTGGGCGGCCGCGACCGGCAGCTACCTCGTCGCCTGCGACGGCGAGGACGAGCACCGCCTGGACCTGGCCGGCATGAGCGCGCAGGACGCGCTGGTGTTCCGGGTCAACCGCGGCGTGGTCGTGCTCAACGACACCGGGCGCGGCCGGGTCTGGGTCCCGACCCGGGACCCCGAGCTGCGCGAGCCCAACTGGCAGGACGTCGAGCCGGAGCGCCGCGAGCAGGACTCCGACGACGACTCCGACGCCCGGCAGAGCACCCAGGACCTGCTGACCGAGTGCACGCCGCAGTCGGCCCCGCCCACGGCGGCCGACGACGAGTTCGGCCTGCGTCCGGGCCGGACCACGGTCCTGCCGGTCGTCGACAACGACGCGTCCTCCGACTGCGGCGTCCTCGTGGTCTCCGAGTTCGACCCGCTGCCGGCCGCGTTCGGCACGCTCGTGCCGGTGCACGGCGGCCGCGCGCTGCAGGTGGACCTCGCCGACGGGGCGAGCGGGTCCGCGTCCTTCACCTACACCGTGACCGACGGCCGCGGCAGCTCCGCGCCGTCGACCGCCACCGTCCGGCTCGGCATCCGGGCCGACGGCACCAACGGCGCGCCGGTCCAGGTCCGGGTGCCCTCCCTCGTCGTCGAGCAGGACGCGCGCGCGTCCCTGGAGGTGCTGCCCGGCTTCCTCGACCCCGACGGCGACGACCTCGTGCTGGTCGGCGCCACCGCCGGCGCCGCCACCGTGCGCGCGCGCCCGGACGGCCAGGTCACGGTCACCGCCGACGGCGGGGCCCTGGGCCGGGTCGACGTCCGCCTGCTCGTCTCGGACGGCACCGACACGGTCGAGGGGCTGCTGACCCTCGACGTGCGCCCGGCCGGGTCCGCAGCGCCGCAGGTCGACCCGGTGCACGCCGTCACCGAGGTGGACGTCCCGGTGACCGTGCGCGCGCTGGACGCCGTGCGCGGCGGCTCCCGCGAGCCGGCGCGCCTGGCCGCCGTCGACCCGCTGACGGGCGTCACGGTCGAGCCGGACCTGGATGCCGGCACGTTCCGCTTCGTCGCCCCGCGCGCGGGCACCTACTACGTGACGTTCGCGGTCGCCGCCGGACCGCAGCAGACGGCCGGGGTGGCCCGGGTCGACGTGCGCGACCGTCCGGCGCAGCCCGGCGGCCCGCTGGCCGTGGGGGACCGCGCGCTGCTGCCGGCGGGTGGGGAGGTCACCGTCGACCCGCTCGCCAACGACGTCGACCCGGCCGGCGGGGTGCTTGTCCTGCGGTCGGTCGACGTGCCCCCCGAGTCCGGGCTGCGGGTCGCCGCCGTCGGGCACGAGCTGCTGACCATCACCGCCGTCCGGGCCCTGCAGGGGCCGGCCACGTTCGACTACGTCGTGTCCAACGGCGTCGCCGAGGCCCGCGGTCAGGTCGTGGTGCGACCCGTCCCGGCCGGCGCCACCCAGCAGCCGCCGGTCGTCGAGGACGTCACCGCCGCGGTGCGGACCGGCGGCGTCGTCACCGTGCCGGTGCTCGAGCACGCCGTCGACCCCGACGGGGACCCGCTCACCCTGGTCCCCGAGCTCGCCGAGCCGCTGCCCGCCGGGCAGGGGCTGCTGTTCGTCTCCGGCGACGTCCTGCGCTACCGCGCCCCGGCCGGGCCGACGACCGCCGTCGCGGCGTTCGACGTGCGCGACCGCGCCGGGAACGTGACCACCGCCCGGCTCACCGTCACCGTCCACGCGTCCGACGCCGCCACGAAGGCGCCGCCGCGCCCGAGGCCCGTCACCGCCCGCGTGTTCGCCGGGGAGACCACGCGCATCGCGGTGCCCCTGGTGGGCATCGACGCCGACGGCGACGGCGTCACGCTGCTCGGCCAGGACCGGGCGCCGGACAAGGGCCGGGTCGTCGGCATGGGCGCGGACTGGCTGGAGTACGAGGCCTACGCCGACCAGAGCGGGACCGACGAGTTCACCTACGCGGTCGAGGACTGGGTGGGTCAGCGCGCCGTCGCCACCGTCCGGGTGGGGATCGCCGAGCGCCCCGCCGACGCCGACCCGGTCGTGGCGCGCGACGACCAGGTGAGCGTCCGGCCGGGCCAGCTCGTCGAGGTGCGCGTGCTCGACAACGACGTCGACCCGGGCGGCGACGAGCTGCGGCTGGAGCCCGGGCTCGAGCTGCAGCCCGGCGTGGACGCGCGGGTGACCGGGCGACGCATCGTGGTGCGAGCCCCCCACCGGACCGGGGTGCTGCAGGTCGCGTACACCGCGAGCAACGCGCGCGGCGGCCGGGACCGGGCCGTCCTGACGGTCGACGTCAGCGCGGACGCGGCCGTCCTGCCCCCGGTCGCCCGTGACGTCGTCGTGCCCGCCACGCAGACCATCGGCCGGACGCAGGTGGAGGTCGACGTGCTGGCCCTGGCGACGAACCCGAGCGGCCCGATCGGCGACCTCGCCGTCTCCGTCGACCCGTCGGCCGCCGCCGTCGCGACCGCCACCCCGGCCGGCTCGGTCGTCGTCACGCTCGTCGCCGAGGCCCAGACCGTCCCCTACGTGCTCACGAACACCGCCGACGCCGGCGGCGCCCGCAGCACCGCGTTCATCACCGTGCCCGCGCTCGGGGACTTCCCGCCGGTCCCGCGCCCCAGGGCGCCGGCCCTGCAGGTGCTCGCCGGCGCGGAGCTGACCGTCCGGCTCGCCGAGCAGGTCCAGGTCGCCCCCGGCCGCACCGCCCGGATCACCGACCCGGCGCGCGTGCAGGCCACGCGTGCGGACGGCTCGCCGCTCGTGCGCGGTGACGACCGCACCACGGTCGTGTTCCGCGCCCCGCGCTCCTACGCCGGCCCCGCCTCCGTCTCCGTCGAGGTCACCGACGCCACCGGCCCGGGCGACCCGGGCGCCCGGGTCCGGACGCTGACCCTGCCGATCACCGTGCTCGCCGCCGAGGACCACCCCCCGACGTTCGCGCCGGCCGTCGTCGACGTGGCCCCGGGCGAGGCGCCGGTCGCGGTGGACCTCACCGCCTTCACGTCCGACCCCGTCGGCGCCGGGGACGACGCCGCGTACCGGTACACGGTCACCTCGGCCGTCCCCGAGGGGTTCACCGCGACGCTGGACCGGACCGTCCTGCGGGTCGCGGCGTCCGCCGACGCCGCGCGGGGGACCTCCGGGAGCCTGGGTCTGAGCATCGGCTACGGCGCGGCGGAGGTGGGCGCCCGCGTCGAGCTGCGGGTCGTCGCGAGCACCCGGCCCCTGGCCCGGGTCGTGGACGCGACCGTGCCGGACGGCGTCGAGGGCCGCGCCACCACGGTCGACGTGCTCGCCGGCGCGTTCAACCCGTTCCCGGGCTCCGCCCAGGTGAGCGGCTCCCAGGTCTCCGTGCGCCCCGCCGAGGGCTTCATCGGCACGATGGTCACCCGGTTCTCGGTCCGCGACGCCACCGGCGACCCGGCCCGGCAGGTGGACGGACGCGTCTCGGTCGTGGTCCGCGGCCGGCCCGGCGCGCCCACGCCGCCCCGCGTCGTGGAGGTGCGCGACCGCGCCGTCGTCCTGGCCTGGGACGCGCCCGCGATCAACGGCGAGCCGATCAGCGCCTACCGGGTCACCGCCCAGCCCGGCGACCTCGCGCAGGAGTGCGCCGGCACCACCTGCACCGTCGAGGGGCTGGCCAACGACACGACCTACACGTTCACCGTCGCGGCACGCAACGCCGTCGACTGGTCGCCCGAGAGCGGCGCGTCCGCCCCGGCGCGGCCGGACCGGCGCCCGGAGACGCCCGCGGCTCCGACCGTCGTCGCCGGGGACGCCTCGCTCACGGCCACCTGGGCCGCCGCCGCGACGACCGGCTCGCCGGTGTCGCGGTACACCGTCGAGGTCAGCCCCGCGCCGGCCGGGGGCGCGACGCTCACCACCGCCGGCACGTCCGTCACCGTGGGCGGCCTGACCAACGGCGTGGCGTACACCGTCCGCGTGCGGGCGCACAACGCCGCCACCGAGCCCAGCGACTGGAGCGCGCCGTCCGCGGGGCAGGTGCCGGCCGGACCCCCGGCGAGCCCGTCCCCGACGGCGACCCGGCAGGGGTCGGGCTGGTTCGACGGCGCCGGCCGCGTCGACCTCGCCTGGACGACCCCGGCCGGCAACGGCGACCCGGTCAGCGCGTACGAGGTCGCGGTGGACGGCGGGACCGTCCAGACCCTGCCGGGCAGCGCCACGACGTGGGCGTTCACCGCCGCCGAGCGCGGGGTGACCTACACGTTCGGCGTCCGCGCCCGCAACCGGTCCGGCTGGTCGGCGTGGGGGACGGTCACCGGTGGTACGTGGAGCGCGCCGTCCGCCCCGCGCGGGGCGTCGGCCCAGGCCGGCCCCGCCGACGCGGCGTACGGGCAGGGCTCGGTGACCTACAGCTGGGAGCCGCCCGCGGACGCCGGCGGCGCCGGACTGACGATCACCGGGTACCAGCTCGAGGGCGTCGCGGCGCTCGTCGGCGGCACGTCGTACACCGCTACCGGGCTGACGGGCGGTCCGACCCCGCCCACCCGGGTCCGCGCGGTCAGCTCGGCCGGCGAGGTCAGCGAGTGGGCGCCCGTCGCGTCGACCACGGTCGTCACCGTCCCGCAGGCGCCCACGGCCACCGTCCGCGCCGACGTCGACGGACGGCTCGTGATCGAGTGGCAGTCCCGCGACCCGGGCGGCGCCCCGGTCGAGGCGGCGCGCTACCGGGTGGTGGACCACGGCGACTGGGTCACGGTCGGGGACGGCCGTGACCACGGCGCGGTGACCGCCGACCACCGACCGGGGCCGGGGGAGCCGGTGCGCGTCCTGGTGCAGGTCCGCAGCCTCGGCGGGTGGAGCGAGGCGGTCGAGGTGACCGGCGTCCCGGTCCCGGACCAGGAGGAGCAGCCATGAGCGACCGTCCCGTGTCCGGGCTCGGCTGGACGGTGGCCGCGGCCGGCCTCGGGCTGGCGGTGCTCGGGGTGCGCCTCGGGTGGGTGGAGGCGGCCTCGGCCGGCGCCGTGCTGCTCGCCGCGCTCGCGGTCGCCGCCGCCCTGACCGTCGGACGCTCCACCTACGCCGTCGAGCTGGAGCTCTCCGGGCGCCGGGTGCGGGTCGGCGAGCGTGCCGTCGGCCGGATCGCGGTGCGCAACACCTCCGGGCGGCGGCTGCTGCCGGCCCGGGTGGAGCTGCCGGTGGGCCGCGGGTCCGCGGACTTCCCGCTGCCGTCGCTGGGCCCGGGCGACCGCCACGAGGACGTCTTCGCGGTGCCGACCTCGCGCCGCGGCGTCGTCGTCGTCGGGCCGGTGCGGTCCGTGCGCGGTGACCCGTGGGGCCTGGTCCGCCGGCGCCTGGACTGGACCGACCCGGTCGACCTCTACGTCCACCCCCTGACCCATCCGCTGCCCGGCGCCGCCCAGGGCGCCCTGCGGGACCTGGAGGGTCAGGCGACCCGGGTCGTGTCCGACAGCGACCTGGCGTTCCACGCGCTGCGCGAGTACGTCCCCGGGGACGACCGCCGCACCATCCACTGGAAGGCGACCGCCCGGCACGGCGACCTCATGGTCCGTCAGTTCGAGGACACCCGCCGCAGCCACACCGCCGTCGCGCTCGCCACCGACCCGGACGGGTACGCCGACGCCGACGAGCTCGAGCTCGCGATCTCCGTGGTCGCGTCGCTGGGCGTCGCCGCCCTGCGCGACGAGCGCGAGGTGACGGTCCTGGCCGGGGGCGAGCCGCTGCGCGCGGGCACCCCGCAGCGGCTGCTCGACGACTGCGCGTCCCTCGCGCCGGCGCCCGGCCAGCCCGGTCCGGCCGACCTCGCCGCGTGGGTCCGGCGGCAGGTCCCGCACGCCTCGGTCGCGATCCTCGTGGTCGGGTCCGTCCCGACTCCCGCGGAGCTGCGCGCGTACGCGTCCGCGGTCCCGGCCGGGACGCGCACCCTCGTCCTGGCGTGCGACCGGTCGGCGCCGACCGGCGTGCGCACCGCCGGCACGACGACCCTCGCCCGGGTCGCGGCGCTCGGCGACCTGCCGCGCACGCTGCGGGCGGCGGTGGCCGCATGAGCCGCCTGACCGCGCCCACCGGCGCCGGCACCGCCGTCCGCCGTCGCCCCCGCGGTCGCACCCCGGCGCCCGACGACGCCGGCCGCCGCCGGCCCGTCGTCGACGTCACGGTCCTGCTCCTCACGCTCGTGCTCGCGGTGCTGCCGGTGCTGCCGGTGTTCGGCGGACCCGGGTCGCGGGTCGTGCCCGCCCTGGCGGGCGGGCTGGTCCTCGGCGTCGTCGTGGCCGCCGTCGCCGCGCACCGCGCCTGGTCCGCGGTCGGCACGGCCGCCACCGCGGTGCTCGTGTGGCTGCTGGCGGGCGGGCCGCTCGCCGCACCGGGCACCACCGTCGCCGGTGCCGCGCCCACGCTCACCACCGTCACGACGCTGCTGCGCGGTGCGGTGACGTCGTGGAAGGAGGTGCTGACCCTCGAACCGCCGCTCGCGGTCACCGGAACCGCTCTCGTCGCGCCGTACGCGCTCGCGTTCACCGGCGCCGTCACCGCCACGAGCGTCGCGCTGCGTGCCCGGAGCGGTCGCGTCGCGTCGGCCGCGGCCGTGGTCCCGGTCGTCGTCGGCCTGGTCGCGGTGCTGCTCGGCACCCGGCAGACCGTCCTGCCCGTCGTGGCGGCCGTGGTGGCCGGCGTGACGCTGGTGACCTGGGCGTCCTGGCGGCAGGGGCTGCTCGCGGTCCGCCGCGTCGTCGCGCTGGCCGTGGGGACCGCCGTCGTCGCCGTCGGGGGCGCCGTCGCGGGGCCCGTGCTGGCCGAGGGCAGCCCGCGTTTCGTCCTGCGCGAGCACCTCGTGCCGCCGTTCGACCCCCGTGACCACCCCAGCCCGCTGGCCGGGTACCGCCGCTTCGTCAAGGAGTGGAAGGACACCGAGCTGCTGACCGTCCGGGGCCTGCCGGACGGCGTGCCCGTCCGGCTGGCCACCATGGACCTCTACGACGGGGTGGTGTGGAACGTGTCGGGTCAGGGTGCCCCGGACGGGTCCGGCTCGTTCCGGCGGCCGGGTGCCCCCCTCGCCGTGCCCGCCGCGGGCGCCGGCCGGCCCGTCGAGGTCGAGGTGGACGTGCACGCCCTGCCCGGGGTGTGGCTGCCCACGGTCGGCCAGGTCGTCGACCTGCAGGCCGCCGGCCCCGACTCCGCGGACGTGCGCGACGAGCTGCGCGTCAACGACGCGACCGGCGCGGCCGTGCTGACCGGCGGGCTCACCGACGGCCTGTCGTACACGCTGCGGGCCGTCGTCCCGCCGGTGCCCGAGGACGCCGAGCTGGCCGACGTGCCGGCGGCCGCGGTGAGCCTGCCGCAGCCGCTCGCCGTGCCCGACGTCGTCCCCCTGGTCGCCACCGAGCTCGCGGCGACCGCGTCGGGCCCGGTCGGCACGGCACGCACCCTCGAGGCCGGTCTCGTCGAGCGCGGCTGGTTCAGCCACGGCCTCACCGACTCCGGCGACCACCCGTCCCTGTCCGGGCACGGCGCCGACCGGATGACGTCCCTGCTCGGCGGCGACCTCATGGTCGGCGACAGCGAGCAGTACGCGTCCGCGATGGCGCTCATGGCCCGCGAGCTGGGGCTGCCCGCGAGGGTCGTGCTCGGCTTCCGTCCGGGCGCCGGTGAGCGGGCGGAGGAGGACGCCGCTGCGGGGGACACCGCGACCGGAGCCGCCGGCGAGGTCACGCTGACCGGCGACGACGCCGAGGCCTGGGTCGAGATCGCCTTCGCCGGTCACGGGTGGGTGCCGTTCCACCCGACCCCGGACGAGAGCAAGACCCCCAGCCAGGACACCCCGCAGGACCGGGCCGACCCGCAGCCGCAGGTCGTGCAGTCGCCCCCGCCCGCCCCCGAGCCGGTCACGCCGCCCGAGGACGACACCGAGCAGGTGCGCACCGAGGACCCCGGCACGGACGACGGCGCCGCGTCGGTCTGGCGCCGCGTCGCGCTGGTCGCCGCCGTGGGTGCGGTGCCGCTGCTGCTGGTGCTCGGACCGCCGCTGCTGGTCAGCGCCCTGCGCCACCGCCGTCGACGCCGCCGCCGCACGCGCGGCGACGGCGTGGCGCGGGTCGCGGGCGGGTGGGACGAGGTCCTCGACGCCGCCACGGACCTGGCCGTCCCCGTCCCCGACGGCGGCACCCGGCGGGAGACCGCCGCCCTGCTCGTCGCCGAGCTCGGCCCCGCGAGCGCGTCGCCGCTCACCCGGCTGGCCACCCAGGCCGACGCCGCGGTGTTCGCCCCCGGCCAGCCGCAGCCCGCGGAGGTCGACGCGTACTGGGACCAGGTGTCCCGGACGGTGGCGACCATGCACGCCGCCGTCACGCGCGGTCAGCGCCTGCGGGCACGGTGGTCCACCGCGTCCCTGCGCCGTCGTCGGTCCCGCCCGCTGCGTCGCCGCCCGTCCACCGCACCCGCATCCACCACAGCCCACCCATCCCCACGAGCCCGGGCGTCCGCACGCCGGGACGGAGCGTCATGACCCCCCCGACCTCTCCCGGGACGCCCTCCCCGACCTCCGGCCGGCACCGCCGGCCGAGCCGGTTCGACCCGCTCGGTCGCCTCCGCGCCCGCCGGGAGGCCGCCGCGCCGTGGGGTGCCACGGCGTGGGATCTCGCGCCGCGGGGTGCCGTGCCGTCGAGTGGCGTGCCGGCCGGTGCTGCCGTGACGGCCGCATGGCCCACCGCGCGGGACGCCGACGCCCCGTTCGCACCGCTCTCGCCCGACGGCGCACGGGCGGCCCGGGAGCAGGCCCGGGAGGCCCGCGAGGCACGGGAGGCACGGGAGGCACGGGAGGCACGGGAGGCACGGGCCGCCCGGGAGGCGTGGAGCGCGCCGGAGGTGCGGCCGGCCTCGTCCGTCGATCCGGCGATCGACGTGGCCTGGGCGGCGATCGAGGCGGAGCGCGGCTGGGACGCCCCCGCGCCCGCCTGGCAGGTTCCCGCCCGGGAGGCCCCCGCCCGGGAGGCCCCCGCCCGGGAGGCCCCCGCCCGGGAGGCCTCCGTGCCGGTGCCCCGCGTCGCCCGGGACCTCGGGGTCCCGGCCGGAGACACCACGGACCGGCCCACCGGCCACCTCGACGTCCCGGCGGTCCCGGCGGTCCCGGTGGACGGACCCTGGGCGCGGCTCGAGCTCTCCGACGGCCGGACGCTGACCCTCACCGGGACGGTGCTGGTCGGGCGGGACCCCGCGCCCCGGGTCGGCGAGCGGCCCGGCCGGCTGGTCGCCGTCCCCGACGCCCGCAGGTCCGTCTCCAAGACGCACCTCGGCGTGGGCGTCGACGCCGGGGGCGCCTGGGTCGTCGACCGGCAGTCGACGAACGGTACGGTCGTGACCCTGCCGGACGGTCAGCAGATCCTCTGCGTCCCCGAGCGCCGCGTCCGGCTGACGCCCGGGGCGTGCGTGTCCTTCGGGGAGCACACGTTCACCGTGACGGTCGTCGACCCGACGGCCACCGGACGGACGACCGACCCGACCAGCCACCCGACGACCACCGACCAGGAGCCGCCTCGATGACCCGCACCGTGCGGTTCCCCAGCGACGCCTTCCCCGCGTTCCCCGCCATCGAGCTCGACCACCCGCAGGGGTGGGCACCCGGCGCCGGCGTCGGGGTCGTGCTCGCGGTGACCAAGCGGGTCGCGCCGCGCACGTTCCAGCCCCTCGTCGGGGTCTCGGTCGCGCGGTTCGCGCCCGGCTACACCCTGCAGGACGCGATCGACACGGTGCTGGCCAGCGTCGCCCCCCTCGCGCAGTACTCCGAGCTGGGCCGCGCCGACCTGGACGTGCTCGGGCTGCCCGGGTTCCGGATCGAGGGAGCGTTCGTCCACCCGCAGGTCGGCGGGCTCGTGCAGGCCGCCCGGATCACGGTCGTCGACCACGGGTCGGCGGTGGACTTCGTGCAGATCACCGGCACGTGCACCGCCGTGCAGGCCAAGGGCACCCTGGACGAGATCCGCTCCATCCAGGCGTCGGCCCGCCTGGGCTGAGTCCCGGCCGCGCTCGGGCTCGGGTCGTCAGGCCGCGGCGGGCGTGGCCGGCGCCGACCGGCGTGCCAGTGCCTCGGCCCGCCCCGCCCGCAGCCCGTCGGTGGTGAGCACCACGAGCGCGACCCACACCAGCGCGAAGCCGAACCACCGCGCGGGCGGCATGTGCTCGCCGAAGACCAGGACGCCGAGCAGGAACTGCAGAGTGGGCGCGATGTACTGCAGCATCCCGACGACCGACAGCGGCAGCCGGCGGGCCGCGGACCCGAACAGCAGCAGCGGCACCGCGGTCACCACGCCGCTGGAGACCAGCGCGACGACGTGCCACGGGCCGTGCGCCCCGAACCCGCCGGTGCCCTGCGCGGCGAGCACCAGCAGGTAGCCCGCGGCGAGCGGCATCAGGACGAGCGTCTCGACCGCCAGGCTGGCGACCGCCGGCACGGTCCGGCCGACCCGGTTCTTCAGCAGCCCGTACCCGCCGAAGCTGAACGCGAGCGCCAGGGCGATCCACGGCAGGCGGCCGTACCCGACCGTGATGACGACGACGGCCAGGGCACCGAACCCGAGCGCCACCCACTGCGCCCGGCGCAGCCGCTCGCCCAGGACGAACACCGCGAGCAGCACGGTCACCAGCGGGTTGACGAAGTAACCGAGCGCCGTGTCGACCACCTGGTCGGACAGCACGCCGTACACGTAGGTCGTCCAGTTGACCGCGACGAGCGCCGCGGCGACCGCGAGCAGACCCAGCGTCCGGGGGGTGCGCAGGACCGAGACGAACGTGCCCCACGTCCGGGTCACCACGAGCAGCAGCAGGCAGAACCCCAGCGACCACACCACCCGGTGACCGATGATCTCCACCGCGCCGGCCGGCTGCAGCAGCGGGAAGTACACCGGCAGCACGCCCCACAGGAGGTACGCCCCCGCGCCGAGGGCCAGGCCGGTGCGGTCGGGAGCCGCCGTGGCCGGCGAGGTGGGGACGGTCGCGGTGGGGCGCGTGCTGCTCACCGGGTGAACCTAGCCCCGCCGACGGCGCGGTGCGGTTCACGCCGTCGCGGGGCAGCCCGCACGCGGCGCCGTCACGCCGATCCGCCCCGACCGTCCACGCCCGGCGTGACGCACCACATAAGGCGACCCTCACCCCGCGCCGTACACTCGAGGGGAGAACCCCGCCGCCCGGCAGCGCGCGACCCGTCCCCGACGTGGTCCGCCCGGGAGCGGCGGGCGTCCCCGAACCGGAAGGTCCCGCTCGTGAGCACACGACCCCTGCGCGTCGCCGTCGTCGGCGCCGGCCCCGCCGGCATCTACGCCTCGGACATCCTGTCCAAGACCGACCTCGACGTCAGCATCGACCTCTTCGAGCGGCTGCCCGCGCCCTTCGGCCTCGTCCGCTACGGGGTCGCGCCCGACCACCCCCGGATCAAGCAGATCATCGTCGCGCTGCACAAGGTGCTCGAGCGCGGCGACGTCCGGCTGCTCGCCAACGTGGAGTACGGCGTCGACCTCAAGCTCGAGGACATGCGCCAGTTCTACGACGCGGTGATCTTCTCGACCGGCTCCATCCGCGACGCCGCCCTGCCGATCCCCGGGATCGAGCTGACCGGGTCCTACGGCGCCGCGGACTTCGTCTCCTGGTACGACGGGCACCCCGACGTCCCGCGCACGTGGCCCCTGGAGGCCCGTGAGGTCGCGGTCCTGGGCGCGGGGAACGTCGCGCTCGACGTCGCGCGCATCCTGGCCAAGCACGCCGACGACCTGCTGCCCACCGAGATCCCGGCCAACGTGTACGACGCGCTGAAGGCGTCCCCGGTGACGGACGTGCACGTCTTCGCCCGCCGCGGCCCCGCGCAGGTGAAGTTCTCCCCGCTGGAGCTGCGCGAGCTCGGCCACGTGCCGGACGTCGACGTCGTCGTGTACCCGGAGGACTTCGACTTCGACGAGGGGTCGATGGCGGCGATCCACTCCTCCAACCAGACCAAGCAGGTCGTCAAGACCCTCACCGACTGGACGCTCAAGGACCCGGCGGAGATGACCGCCAGCCGCCGCATCCACCTGCACTTCCTGCACCGGCCGGTGGAGGTGCTCGGCGAGGACGGTCGCGTCGTCGGCCTGCGCACCGAGCGCACCGCGCTGAACGGCGACGGCACGGCCAGCGGCACCGGCGAGCACCACGACTGGCCCGTGCAGGCGGTCTACCGGGCGGTCGGGTACTTCGGCTCCCCGCTCGTGGACATCCCGTTCGACGACCTGGCCGGCGTGATCCCGAACCGCGGCGGTCGCGTCGTGGACGTGGACGGCGACGTCGTCCCCGGCGTCTACGCCACGGGCTGGATCAAGCGCGGACCGGTCGGCCTCATCGGGCACACGAAGTCCGACGCCACCGAGACCATCCGCCACCTCGTGGAGGACGTGGTCGCCGGCGACTCCGAGCAGGGTCCGTCGGTCCGCACCGCCGTGGAGACCGAGCCGGACGCCGTCACCGAGTTCCTGCGCTCCCGCGCGGTGCCCGTCGTCGAGTGGTCCGACTGGGAGCTGCTCGACGCGCACGAGCGGGCGCTCGGCGAGGCGGCCGGACGCGAGCGCATCAAGGTCGTCCCGCGCGACGAGATGACGCTCATCGCCCGCGCGCGGCGCGTCCAGGGCTGACCGGCCGGCGACGGCACGTCGGGGCCCACCCCGGGCTCCGTCAGGCGCGTCCGGCCTCGATGATCCGCCGCAGGAACTCCCGCGTGCGCGGCTGCTGCGGGTCGCCGAGCACCTGCTCCGGCGTCCCGCGCTCGTGCACCGTGCCGGCGTGCAGGTAGCAGACCTCGTCCGCGACGTGCCGGGCGAACCCCATCTCATGGGTCGCCACCACCATGGTCATGCCCTCGGCCTTGAGCTCGCCGAGCAGGTCCAGCACCTCCCCGACCAGCTCGGGGTCCAGGGCGCTGGTGACCTCGTCGAGCAGCATCAGCCGCGGGGAGGTCACCAGCGCCCGTGCGATCGCGACGCGCTGCTGCTGCCCGCCGGACAGCTCGTCCGGGAAGGCGTCGGCCCGCGCACCCAGGCCCACCCGCTCGAGCATCGCGTGCGCACGCTCCTGCGCCTCCCGGCGCGGGACCCGGTGCACCAGCCGCGACGCGAGCGTGACGTTGTCCAGGACGCGCATGTGCGGGAACAGGTTGAAGGCCTGGAACACCATCCCCATCCGGGCCCGGACCGCGTCGGCGTCCCGTCGCGGGTCGGTGATGTCCTCGCCGTCGAGCAGGATCACGCCGTCGTCGACGTCCTCGAGCAGGTCGACCGTCCGCAGCAGCGTCGACTTGCCCGACCCGGACGCGCCGATCAGGACGACGCACCGGTGGGCGTCGACGTCGAGGTCGACGCCGTCCAGCACGACGTTCGTCCCGAACGCCTTGCGGACGCCCTGCACGCTCAGCAGCGGCGACGTCGAGGGCGACGTCGAGGGGGGCGTCGGTGCGGGTGCGCTCACCGCAGGGCCCCCGCGCCGGCGAGCCCGCCGGTCGCGCCCGCCCAGCCGCCGCGGCGGGCCAGGGCGTCGGTGAAGCGGGTCAGCGGGATCGTGAGCAGCACGAACAGGACGCCGGCCACGACGTAGGGGGTGAAGTTGGCGTACTGGGAGGTCTGGATCTGCGCGGCGCGGACGGCGTCGATCGCGCCGAGGATCGAGATGAGCCCGGAGTCCTTCTGCAGCGCGACGAGGTCGTTCAGCAGCGCCGGCACCACGCGCCGCACGGCCTGGGGCAGCACCACCGTGCGCATCGCCTGGGAGCGGCTCAGGCCCAGCGACCGGGCGGCGGCGACCTGGGACGGGTGCACGGACTCGATGCCGGCGCGGAACACCTCGGCCACGTACGCGGAGTACGTCAGCACGAGCGCCAGGCCGCCCAGGACGACCGCCGACGACGGGATCCCCTGCAGCCGCAGCCCCGGCAGCCCGAAGCCGACGAGCAGCAGCACGAGGATGAGGGGCAGCCCGCGGAACACGTCCACGTAGGCGGCCGCGGCCGCGCGCAGCGGGAAGAACACCGGACCGCGCAGCGTCCGGGCGATCGCCAGGGCGAGCGCGACGACGAGGATGACGACGGCGGCGACCGCCATCACGCGCACGTTGAGCCACAGGCCCTCGAGCACCCGGGGGAGCGAGGCCAGCGCGACGTCCGGGTCGAAGAACGACGCCCGCACCCGGGGCCACCCCGGTGAGCTCGTCAGCGCCAGCACCGCCAGGCCGGCGACGGCGACCGTGCTGGCCAGGGCCACGCCGACGGAGCGTCGCGCCTGCCGGCGCCGGTACGCGAGCCGGTCCTGCTGGCGCGGGGACGGGGTCCAGCCGGTCACGCGACGCCCGGACGGGCGGTCACTCGAGGACCGGGGCGCCGGCGGACTCGGTGAGCCACCGGGCCTCGAGGTCCGCCAGCGTGCCGTCCTCGCGCAGCGCGTCGACCGCCGCGGTGACCGGCTCCGTCAGCGGGCTGTCCTTGTCCAGCACGAGCCCGAGCTGGTCGGGGGAGTCCCCGGCCGGCAGCTGGCCGACCAGCACACCGGCGTCGAGGTCCGCGGCCACGAGGAACAGCGCGGTCGGAAGGTCGACGACGATCGCGTCGACGAGGCCCGCGGTCAGCGCCTGCTTGACCTGGTCGTTGTCGTTGAACTGCTGGACCGGGGTGGTCGGCGCGATCGACTCCGTGGCGATCTGCGCGCTCGTGGTGCCGACCATGGCCCCGACCCGCGCGCCGGCGAGCTCGGCGAGCGACGTCGCGCCCGCGACCGGCGACCCCTCGACGGTCACCACGGCCTGGGCGGTGTCGTAGTAGCTGGAGGAGAAGTCGAGGCTGGCGCGGCGCTCCTCGGTGATCGACACCTGGTTGATCGCCACGTCGAAGTCCTTGGCGCCCGGGGCGATGATCTGGTCGAACGTCACGCGCACCCACTCGACCTGGTCGCGGGCGAAGCCGAGCTCCTCGGCGACGGCGTACGCGACCGCCGACTCGAAGCCCTCGCCCGAGGTGGGGTCGTTGTCCACCACCCAGGGCTCGAACGCCGGGTCGGACGTGCCCACCGTCAGGACGCCGTCGGTCAGCGTCGGCAGGGCGCCGTCGTCCGCGGACGCCTGGGCCGACGGCGTGTCGGCCGCCTCCTCGACGGGCGAGCAGGCCCCCAGGGCCAGGGTGCTCACGGCGGCCAGGACGAGCACACGGGACGGGCGCACGGGGGTCTCCGGAGGGGTCGACGTCGAGGTGGGAGCCGCCGTGGGGCGGACCGAGGCACAGCGTAGGGGAACCGTCCCGGCGGCCGACGCGTTGCTCCGGGCAGCGCGACGCGGTACACCGTCGTCGCCGGACCACACGCGAGGAGGTCGGAGGCGCCATGCCCCGTCGGCACTACAACGGTCTGAAGACCGCGGCCCTGTTCGGCGCCATGTGGGCGGTGCTGCTCGGCCTGTACGCCGTGGTCGGCGGGGGCAACCGCAGCCTGTTCGTCGTGTTCGCCGCCCTCGGCCTGCTCGGGACGGCGTACGGGTACTGGAACTCGGACAAGATCGCGATCCGCTCCATGCGCGCCTACCCGGTCAGCGAGCTCGAGGCGCCGGCCATGTACCGGATCGTCCGGGAGCTGTCGACGGCCGCCCGGCAGCCGATGCCGCGCCTGTACCTGTCCCCGACGGACGCACCGAACGCCTTCGCCACCGGTCGCAACCCCCGCAACGCCGCCGTCTGCTGCACCGAGGGCATCCTCGACCTGCTCACCGAGCGCGAGCTGCGCGGCGTGCTGGGCCACGAGCTCATGCACGTCTACAACCGCGACATCCTCACGTCGTCCGTGGCGGCCGCGGTCGCGGGCCTCATCACGTCGTTCGCGCAGTTCCTCATGTTCTTCGGCGGCGGCGGCGACCGGGACCGCGGCGGGAACCCGCTGGCGGCGCTCGCGCTGGCCCTGCTGGCCCCGGTCGCGGCGATGCTGGTCCAGCTCGCGATCAGCCGCACCCGCGAGTACGACGCGGACGAGGACGGCGCCCGGCTCACCGGGGACCCGCTCGCGCTGGCGTCCGCGCTGCGCAAGCTCGAGGCCGGCACGCAGCGCGCGCCGCTGCCGCAGGACCGGGACCTGGTCGACGTGTCGCACCTGATGATCGCCAACCCGTTCCGCGGCGCCGGCATGGGGCGCATGTTCGCCACGCACCCGCCGATGGGAGACCGGATCGCCCGCCTGGAGGCCATGGCCGGGCCGTACGGCGGCGGGGCGTACGGCGGCGCCCCCGGCGGTCCGCAGGTCAGCCCGCCGCTGTACTGACCCGCCGGCGCCGGTGGCCGGCGCCAGGCCCGCCGGCGCCGGCCCCCCGGGCCTAGCGGTAGTTCGTGAACTGCAGCGCGACGTCCAGGTCCGCGCCCTTGAGCAGCGCGATGACCGCCTGCAGGTCGTCGCGGCTCTTGGCGGTGACCCGCATCTCGTCCCCGGTGACCTGGGTCTTGACGCCCTTGGGTCCCTCGTCGCGGACGATCTTGCCGATCTTCTTGGCGATCTCCTGGCTCAGGCCCTCCTTGATGGTGGCCGCCAGCCGGTACTCCTTGCCGGACAGCTGCGGCTCCCGGTCGTCGGTGTCCAGGGACTTCAGGGAGATGCCGCGCTTGATCAGCTTGGTCTGGAAGACGTCCAGGACCGCCATGACCCGCTCGGCGGAGTTCGCCGTCATGACGATCGACTCCCCGCTCCAGGCGATCGAAGCGCCGACGTTCTTGAAGTCGTACCGCTGCGCGATCTCCTTCGTGGCCTGGTTCAGCGCGTTGTCGACCTCCTGCCGGTCGACCTTGCTCACGACGTCGAACGAGGACTCGCTCGCCATGACCCCTCCAGTGCTCGTCTGCTGCTCGTCTGCCGGCAGCCGGGCGGGCGCACCCGCTCCGCTGCCCCGGTTCTTCGGACCCCCGGATGTGTTGCTATCCTTCCATCCGCCACGGTCACGGTGCTCCACGCGGAGCGCTGCGGCCAGGTGCGCGGCGGGTTACCCGAGTGGCCAAAGGGGGCTGACTGTAAATCAGCTGGCAACGCCTACGGGGGTTCGAATCCCTCACCCGCCACCGCCACGGGGCGTCCTCCACCGGAGGGCGCCCCGTCGTCGTGCCGGGTCCCGGTCGGTCGGGGGGCCGGTGGGTGCTCGGGCCGCCTCGGCGGCGTGCCGCCCGGTGTGGCGGACGTCGCGGGCGGCCGATTTCCAGCCGCGGCCGGGTCCGTGTAGCCTGGTCCGCGCTGCCCCGATAGCTCAGTCGGCAGAGCGTCTCCATGGTAAGGAGAAGGTCAAGGGTTCGATTCCCTTTCGGGGCTCTGTGGTCATGGCGGGGGTCGACGCGCAGGCGTCGGCCCCCCTTGTGACGACATGGCGGGGTAGCTCAGGTGGTTAGAGCACACGGCTCATAATCGTGGTGTCGCGGGTTCGAGTCCCGCCCCCGCTACACAGGTGGCGAACGCGTGTCGACCGGCCGGCGGCGCGATGAGACAGACAGAGCGTCGTGCGAGCGGCGTGTGACGTGGAAGAAGGCTCCAAGTGGCCAGCAAGTCCCAGGACGTCCGCCCGAAGATCACGCTCGCGTGCGTGGACTGCAAGGAGCGGAACTACATCACGAAGAAGAACCGTCGGAACAACCCCGACCGGCTCGAGATGAAGAAGTTCTGCCCGCGCGACGGCAAGCACACCGTGCACCGCGAGACCCGCTGACCCGCCCTCGCGCCGCGCTGACATGGGTGTGAACCTGACGTACGCGGGACGCGAGTACCCGGCGAACGACCCCTACGAGGTCGGCCGGGAGAGGATCCGAGACTTCGCCGACGCCGTCGGTGCCGCCCACGGGGCGCACCGGGACGTCGGCGTCGCTCGTTCCCTGGGGTACCCGGACGTCATCGCCCCGCCCACGTTCGCCGTCGTGGTCGCCCAGCGCGCGGAGCAGCAGCTGATCGCCGACCCCGACGCCGGGATCGACTTCAGCCGCGTGGTGCACGCCGAGGAGCGGTTCACCCACCACCGCCCGATCCGTGCCGGGGACAGCCTGGTGACCGTCCTGCACGTCGACTCGATCACCGAGCGCGCGGGCCTGGCGATGGTCACCACGCGCGCGGAGATCGCCGCCGCCGACGGCGCCCCGGTCGCCACGGTGGTCTCCACCCTCGCCGTCCGCGGGGAGTCCGCATGAGCGCCGGCGCGCCCGGCCCGGCCCGGCCCTCGCTGGTCGACCTCGCGGTCGGCGACGTCGTCGGCACCCGCACCCTCGAGGTGGACCGGAGCCGGCTGGTGCGCTACGCCGGCGCCAGCGGCGACTTCAACCTCATCCACTGGAACGACCGGGTCGCCCGGGAGGTCGGCCTGCCCGGCGTCATCGCGCACGGCATGTGGACGATGGGCGCCGCCGTCTCCCTGGTGGCGGACTGGGCCGGGGACCCCGGTGCGGTCGTGGACTACGGCGTGCGCTTCACCCGCCCGGTCCCGGTCCCGGACCCCGGTGCCGCCGTCGTCGAGGTGACCGGGACGGTCGGTGCGCTGGACGCCGAGGCCGGCACCGCCCGGATCGACCTCACGGTCACGTGCGACGGCGCCCGTGTGCTCGGCAAGGCGCAGGCGGTCGTCCGGCTCGGCTGAGCCCCTCCCACCGCGCGGCGTCACCCCGCCGGCGGCGGGCCCGTCGTCGTGCCGAGCTGGAGCTCGACCGGCAGCACCGTCCCGGTGACCGGACGTCCGGCGGCGAGCTCGACGGCGGCCTCGCCCGCCAGGCGGCCCTTGTCGGCCAGGGGCTGGCGGACGCTGGTCAGCACGTCCGGCGCGAGCCACGGCAGCTCGATGCCGTCGAACCCGGCGACCGACACGTCCTGCGGGACACGCAGCCCCAGCTCGCGGGCGGCGAGCACCACCCCGGACGCCAGCAGGTCGCTGAGCGCGACGACCGCCGTCGGCCGGTCCGGCCGGTCGAGGATCTGGTGGCCCGCGCTGCGCCCGTGCTCGACCAGGGACGCCGGCGTCTCGACGACCAGGTCCGGCACGACTCCGGCATCGGCGATCCCGGCCAGCCGGCGACGGGTGTGCGCGTAGCCGGCACGGGTGCCGGCGTCGGCGTCCGGCTGCCCCAGCCGCCGGTCGTGCCCCCACGGCAGCGACACGACGCCGAACCGGCGGTGGCCGAGGAGGGTCAGCTCGCGGACCAGCAGCTCGGTGCCACCCCGGTCGTCGATGCCGACGTTCACCGTGGCCGAGCCGGGCCGGGCGGGGTCGTCGCCGATCTCCCCCTCGACGGAGACGACCGGGATGCCGCGGCGGGTCAGCGCGAGGACGACGCCGTCGTCGGGGCCGTTGGCGAGCACGACCACCGCGGCGTCCATCGCGGTGTGGCGCAGCAGCGGCGGCACCTCACCGGCCTCGGACGGCACGAGCAGCAGCCCGAGGCTCTGCTCGCTCAGCGCCTGGGCGAGGCCGTCGAGCATCTGGGTGGAGACCGGGTCGCGGAAGCTGCGTCGCAGCCGGTCGCCCACCACGACCCCGACGATGCCGGACCGTCCGCTGCGCAGCTGCTGCCCGAGCGGGTTCGGACCGGCGTACGCCAGGCGGGTCGCCGCGGCCAGCACCCGGTCGCGGGTCGCGGAGGCGATGGGGCCCGCACCGGAGAACGCGAGGGACGCCGTCGACACCGAGACGCCGGCCTCCGCGGCGACGTCCGCCAGGGTCGGTCGGGGGTGGGTCACCGGGCGCACCTCCGCTCTGGGGCCGGGGGTCAGGCGCCGGCTGCCTGCCCGTTTGACGGCGCGGTCAGCGTACCCACAGACTGGACGCACTCCCCGAATCGATTCGACCGACGATGGTCGCGTCGTCGCTGCGCTGGTGGTCGAATCGATTCGACCATGACGACCGCCTGCCAGGAGAGCCCCGTGCGCCACGACCGGACCGTCCTCGAGGTCGTCGACGGACCCCGCCTGGCGCGGGCGCGATGGGCCCTCATGGGTCTGTTCATGCTCAGCGGTCTGATGTTCTCCAGCTGGCTCGCCCGCCTGCCGTCCGTGCGGGACGCCCTCGGGATGAGCCCGAGCGAGCTCGGCGCGGTCCTGCTGGCCGGGGCCGTCGGCGCTCTGCTGGCCGTCACCGTCGCGGGTGCGGTCGTCACCCGCTGGGGCGGCCGGGTGTCGCTGGTCCTGTCCTCGGTCGGGTTCGCGGTGGCGTTCGTGCTGCTGGGGCTGGGGCCCGCGGTCGGGTCCGTCCCGATCCTGGCCGTCGGCGTCTTCCTCAACGGCGTGTCGTTCGCGATCGGCAACGTGCCGCTCAACGTCGAGTCCGCCGGCGTCGAGCGCCGCCTGGGCCGGACGGTCCTGCCGCACTTCCACGCCGCCTTCTCGGTGGGCGCGGTCCTCGGGTCCCTGCTGGGGGCCGCGATGGCGCAGCTCGAGGTCGGCCTGCTCGCGCAGTTCGTCGGCACGGGCGTGGTCGGGCTGGTGTGGCGCCTCGCGTCCGTCCCGCACGTCGTCCTCGACACCGCGCCGGTCGTGCGGTCCGCCCCGCACGGCGGCACGTCGGACGACGTCGTGGCGGTCGGGCCGCGCGGCGGCGGCCTGCGGACGGCCCTCGGCGCGTGGCGGGAGCGCCGCACCGTCCTCATCGGCTTCGTCATCATGTCCGCCGCCCTGTCCGAGGGGTCGGCGAACGACTGGCTCGCCCTGGCGGTCGTGGACGGCTTCGGCCGGACCGAGGCGGTCGGCGCCATCGTGTTCGGGGTGTTCGTCAGCGCCATGACGCTCGTGCGCATCCTCGGCACCCGCCTCATCGACCGGTTCGGGCGCGTGCTCGTCCTGCGCGTCTCGGGGCTGGTGTCGATGGCCGGGCTGCTCGTGTTCGGGTTCGCGCCGAGCCTGGCGATCGCCGTCGCCGGGGTCGTCGCCTGGGGCCTGGGCGCGGCGCTGGCGGTCCCGATCGGCCTGGCGGCGGCGTCGGACGACCCGCTCCGCGCGGCCGGGCGGGTGTCGGTCGTCTCCGCGTTCTCCTCGATCGCGCACCTGGCGGCGCCGCCGCTGCTGGGCCTGGCCGCCGAGCACGTGGGCGCCCGCCACGCGCTGCTCCTCATCACCGCCGCCATGGTCGTCAGCGTCCTGCTGTCCCGGGAGGTCGAGCGGCCGGTCGACCAGCCGCTCGACCGGCCGGACGCCGCCCCCGGCGGTGCCCGGCCCGGGAGCCCGTCGGCCGACGCCGGCGAGCCGGTCCCGGTCGGCGTGGGGGAGACTGACGTCCTGCCCGCCGAGGGAGTCCTCGTCCCCACTCGTCGTGGAGCACCCGCATGACCGCAGACCGTCCGACCGTCGAGCGCGCCGTCACCACGGCGTCCACCGCCGTGTTCGCGGTGTTCGTCCTCAACGGCTTCAACTTCGCCAGCTGGGCGTCCCGCCTCCCCGCCGTCCGCGACGCCCTGTCGCTGTCCGCGGCGCAGGTCGGCGTGCTGCTGCTCATCGGGTCCATCGGGTCCCTGGCCGCGCTGCCGGTGTCCGGGCTCGTCGTGCAGCGGCTCGGCGCCCGCCGAACGGTGGGGGCGTTCGCCACCGCCAACGTCGCCGGGCTGCTCGTGGCGGCTGCCGGTGTGGCGACCGGCCAGGTGGTCCTGGTCGGCGCCGGCCTCGTGCTGTTCGGCGTCGGCACCGGGGTCTGGGACGCGGCGATGAACCTCGAGGGAGCGCTCGTCGAGCAGCGCCTGGGCCGCACGGTCATGCCGCGCTACCACGCGGGGTTCTCGGTGGGCACCATGATCGGCGCCGGGGTCGGTGCGCTCGCCGCGCAGCTCGGCACGTCGGTCCTCGCGCACCTGCTCGTCGTCCTGGGGCTGAGCCTCGCCGGGACCCTGTGGGCGGTGCGGTCCTTCCTGCCCGCGGGGCACTTCGACGCCGAGGTCCACGGGGGGTCGGCGTCCGGCGGTGCGGACGCCGACGGCGCCTCACCGGCGACCGCCTCGCGGACGACCGCCGCTGCGGAGGCCGGCGTCAGACGCGCGTTCGGGGCGTGGCTGGAGCCCCGCACCCTGCTCATCGGCCTCGTCGTGCTGGCCGCGGCCCTCACCGAGGGGTCCGCGAACGACTGGGTCGGCCTGGCCGTGGTGGACGGGTTCGACCAGAGCCACGCCGTGGGCGCCCTCACGTTCGGCGTGTTCGTCACCGCGATGACCGCCATGCGCCTGCTCGGCACCCACCTGCTCGACCGCTACGGCCGCATCGCGGTCCTGCGGCTGTGCGGCGCGCTGGCGATGGTCGGCCTGCTCGTCTTCGGGCTGTCTCCGTGGCTCCCGCTCGCGATGGTCGGCGTCGTCCTGTGGGGCCTGGGCGCCGCGCTGGGCTTCCCGGTCGGCATGAGCGCCGCGAGCGACGACCCGGTCCGTGCGCCCGCGCGGGTCAGCGTCGTGTCGACCATCGGGTACAGCGCGTTCCTGGCCGGCCCCCCGCTGCTCGGGCTGCTCGCGGAGCACGTCGGGTACCGCCAGGCGCTGCTCGCGATCGCGGTCCCCGTCGTCATCGGGCTGCTCGTCGTGCGGGCGGCCGCCCCGCTGACGTCCACGGGCACCGGCGACCCTGCGCAGGAGCGGGCCGGACGCCCGGCGTAGCCTCGTCCCCATGTCCGCCGCCCTCCCCACCGCCACGACGACCGGCACGACGACCGGCACGACCACCGCGGACCGCGCGGTCTCCCGGCCCGCTCCCGTCCTGGCCGACCTGACGACCCTGCGGCTGGGTGGCCCGGTGGGCCGGCTCGTCGAGACCGACTCGGCCGACGCGCTCGTCGAGGCGGTCCGCGCGGCGGACGCCGCCGGTGAGCCCCTGCTGGTGCTGGGCGGCGGCTCCAACCTGGTGGTGTCCGACGACGGCTTCCCGGGCGTCGTCGTGCGCGACACCCGGCGCGGCGTCCACGTCGACTCCGCCGACTCCTGCGGCGGGGCCAGCATCACGGTCCCGGCCGGCGAGGTGTGGGACGACCTGGTCGCCCGTGCGGTCCAGGAGGGGTGGGTCGGCGTCGAGGCGCTGTCCGGCATCCCCGGGTCGACGGGTGCGGCGCCGGTGCAGAACATCGGCGCCTACGGCCAGGAGGTCTCCGGGGTCGTCTCCACGGTCCGCGTCTGGGACCGCGAGCGCTCCCGCGTGCGCACCCTGCCGCTCGTCGACCTGAGGTTCGGGTACCGCACGTCGCTGCTCAAGCAGTCACTCCTCGAGCCCGGCTCCCCGTGGGGGCCCACGCCGCGCTACGTCGTGCTGGACGTCGGCATGCAGCTGCGCCGCGGCGACCAGTCCGCCCCCGTGGTCTACCCCGAGCTCGCCCGGCGGCTGGGGATCGCGGTCGGGGAGCGCACGAGCACCCGTGCCGTGCGCGACGCCGTCCTGGAGCTGCGCGGCGGCAAGGGCATGGTGCTCGACGACGCCGACCCGGACACCTGGAGCGCGGGGTCCTTCTTCACCAACCCCGTGCTGACCACCGCGCAGGCCGAGGGGCTGCCGCCGGGTGCGCCCCGGTTCCCGGTCCGGACGGCGGTCCCCGAGCGGACCACGGGCCCGAGCCTGGGACGGGTCGACCCGGACCTGGTCAAGACGAGCGCCGCGTGGCTGATCGAGCACGCCGGGTTCGGTCGCGGCTTCGGGCTGCCGGCGCAGGTGTCGCTGTCCACCAAGCACACCCTCGCCCTGACCAACCGCGGCGGGGGCACCGCCACGGAGCTCGTCGCGCTGGCCCGGACGATCCGCGACGGCGTCCGGGAGCGCTTCGGCATCACGCTGGAGCCGGAGCCGGTCCTGGTGGGTCTGACGCTCTGAGCGTCCCGCGGGCCGGCGTGCGCGCGGCGTCCGAGTCGTCCGTGCCCGCCGTGCCCGCCGTGCCCGCCGTCCCCGATGTGCCGGCCGCGGGTGCCAGCAGCGCGCCGCGGACGACGTCGAGCACCTCGGCGTCGGTGAGGCCGGACGCCCGGGCGCTGCGAACCAGGGCGTGCGCGGCGCGCGCCACGGCGTCGTCCGGCGCGTCCCGGCCGGCGGCCACGACGGTGCCCGTGCGGCGCCGGGTGACCACGACCCCGGACGCCTCGAGCTCGCGGTAGGCCCGCGCGACGGTCCCCGCGGCCACGCCCAGGTCGGCGGCGAGGGCCCGGATCGTCGGCAGCCGGTCGCCCGCGCGCAGCCGGCCGGCGGCGACGTGCGCGAGGACCTGGGACCGGATCTGCTCGAACGGGGGGACGCCCGCCGCCAGGTCGACCTCGAGCTGCAGGCTCATGCCGGCGCGTCGAGCCCGGCGGTGGCGAGGCCGGTCGGCGCTGCGACCGGGGTCGCCGGCACGAGCGCGAGGACGGTCCCGGTCAGCGCGACCGCCAGGCCGAGGGTGAGGGCACCGGACCCGAGGCCGGTGTGCAGGGCCGACTCAGACGCCACCCCGGGCACGACCGCATGGCCGACGCTGCGCAGCGCCGCGCCCGCCACCAGCAGCACCCCGGCAGCCGTCCACGCCAGCACGAGCTGCGTGCCGCGCAGCACCCGGTGCGCGGACAGGCGGCGCAGCGCCATGTCCCAGGCCGGGTCCGCGTCGGCCACCGACGGGCGGCGCGCCACCAGGCGCAGGACGCCCTCGGCGGCGAGCAGCACCACCAGGACCGCCGCCACCAGCGGCACCCCGAAGTACCAGCCGGGGAAGGGACCGGACGACGCGGCGCCGTCGGCGAAGGTGCGGGAGATCGCACGCCCGTCCTGCGACGCCCAGCCGCACGCCACCAGCGTGACGAGCGCGAGCGCGGCCCACCCCCACGCCGCCGCCCGAAGCCGCCGTGGCGCGACGTCGCGCACGGTGCGTCGGGTCAGCGGCGCACGCCGCAGCGTGCCGGACGGGCGCGGCCACGTCACCTCGCCGGCCGCCTGGACCGCGGCGAACGCGAGGCCGGCCGTGGCCGGCGCGAGTCCCAGGGCCACGCCCTGCGCCGGGCCGGCGACGAGCCGGGCGATCGCGGGCGGGACGAGGACGACGGCGGCCAGCAGGGACGCCAGGGCGATCGCGTGCACCGTCCCGCCGTGCCGGACCGCCGCGCGCGCCGCCTGCGACGGCAGGGGGGCCGGACCTCGCGCGGCGGCCAGGAGCACCGTCAGCAGCCCGATGGCGACCGTGGCCGCGACGAGCAGCGCGAGGAGGACCAGACCGAGGGACGTCGCCATGCCAGACCTCGCAGATGTGCGTCAATGTGTCGAGTGATTGACACAATGACGGAGCCGGTCACTGAGGTCAACACCCGTCGGCGTGACGGGGAGCCCGCGGGCTCAGGCGGCGACGGCCCTGTCGCACCACCGGTCGACGCCGGCCAGCAGCCGGGCGCGGGTGACGTCCGACGCCGTCGAGGCACGGATCGACGCGCGGGCGAGGTCGGCCAGCTCGGCGTCGGTGAAGCCGTGCACGGAGCGGGCCGTCTCGTACTGCGCGACCAGGCGGGACCCGAACAGCAGCGGGTCGTCGGCGCCGAGCGCCACGGTCGCCCCCGCGTCGACGAGCGCCCGCAGCGGGACCTGGTGGGCCTCGTCGAAGACCCCGAGGGAGACGTTGGACGCCGGGCACAGCTCGAGCGCCACCCCCTCGGCCGCGAGGCGCTCGAGCACCCGCGGGTCCTCCGCGGCCCGGACGCCGTGCCCGACCCGGTCCGGGTGCAGGTGGTCCAGCACGTCGGTCAGGTGCGCCGGACCGAGCAGCTCGCCGCCGTGCGGGACCGACGCGAGCCCGGCCCGGCGGGCGATCGCGAACGCCGGGCCGAACTCCGCCGTGTCCCCGCGCCGCTCGTCGTTGCTCAGCCCGAAGCCCACGACCTGGCCGGGACCGTCCCCGGCGTAGCGGGCCGCGAGCCGGGCGAGCGTGCGCGCCTCCAGCGGGTGACGCAGGCGCGACGACGCCACGACGACCGCCACCTCCACGCCGGTCGCCGCGCTCGCCTCCCGGGCCTCGTCGAGCACGATCTCCAGCGCCGGGGTCACCCCGCCGACGAAGGGCCCGTACGACGTCGGGTCCACCTGCATCTCCAGGCGGCCGGACCCCTCGGCGGCGTCGTCCTCGGCGGCCTCGCGCACGATGCGCCGCATCGACGCCTCCGACCGCACGCAGGCGCGGGCGGCGTCGTAGAGCCGCTGGAACCGGAACCAGCCGCGCGGGCCCGCGGCGAGCTGCAGCACGTCGGGCTCGAGCAGGGCGACCGGCAGCCGCACGCCCGCGTCCCCGGCCAGCTCGGCGAGGGTCGACGTGCGCATCGACCCGGTGAAGTGCAGGTGCAGGTGCGCCTTGGGCAGCGCGGCGAGGTCACGCACGCGGTCAGTCTGCCAGCCGCCCGGGAGGCCGCTCGCAGGTGGGGCCGGCGCGTGCGCGACGGGGCTAGGAGGCCTCGCCCAGCAGCCGCTGGATGCGGCCGACGCCCTCGGCGAGGTCCTCGTCGCCCAGGGCGTAGGACAGTCGCAGGAACCCGCTCGGCCCGAACGCCTCGCCGGGGACGACGGCGACCTCGGCGTGCTCGAGCACCAGCGCCGCCAGCTCGGCGGACGTCGTGGGCGTGGTCCCGCGGATCGTGCGGCCCAGCACGCCCTCGACGCTCGGGTAGGCGTAGAACGCGCCCTGCGGGGTGGGGCACACGACGCCGTCGATCGCCGACAGCATCTCGACCATGGTGCGCCGCCGCCGGTCGAAGGCGGCGCGCATGGCGTCCACCGCCGACAGGTCGCCGGTCAGCGCCGCGATCGCGGCGCGCTGGGAGACGTTGGCGACGTTCGACGTCAGGTGCGACTGGAGGTTGGTGGCGGCCTTGGTGACGTCGGCCGGCGAGATCATCCAGCCCACCCGCCACCCGGTCATCGCGTACGTCTTGGCGACGCCGTTGAGCACGATCGTGGTGTCGGCGAGCTCGGGGACCGCACGCAGGATCGGGGTGAACACCGTGTCGTCGTAGGTCAGGTGCTCGTAGATCTCGTCGGTGAGGACCCAGATGCCGTGCTCGTGCGCCCACCGGCCGATCTCCGCCGTCTGCTCCGGGGAGTACACCGCGCCGGTCGGGTTGGACGGCGAGCAGAACAGGAGCGCCTTCGTGCGCTCGGTCCGGGCCGCCTCCAGCTGCTCCACGGTCACCAGGTAGCCCTGGTCGACGCCGGCGAACACCTCGACCGGCACTCCGCCGGCCAGCCGGATGGCCTCGGGGTAGGTGGTCCAGTAGGGCGCGGGCAGCAGCACCTCGTCGCCGGGGTCCACCACCGCGGCGAACGCCTGGTAGACGGCCTGCTTGCCGCCGTTGGTCACCAGCACCTGGCCCGGCGAGACCTCGTAGCCCGAGTCGCGCAGCGTCTTGGCGGCGATCGCCTCGCGCAGCGCGGGCAGGCCGGCCGCGGGGGAGTAGCGGTGGTTCGCGGGGTCCCGGGTGGCCGCGGCGGCGGCCTCCACGATGTACTCCGGGGTCGGGAAGTCCGGCTCGCCCGCGCCGAAGCCGATGACCGGCCGGCCGGCCGCCTTGAGGGCCTTCGCCTGGGCGTCGACGGCGAGCGTCGCGGACTCGGCGATCGCGGCGAGCCGTGCGGAGACCCGCCGGCTGGACGGGGGCACGGGGGCGGTGGCGGGTGTGTTCACGGTCACGTCGGCCATCTTGGCACGTCGGTCTGTTCGACCCACGCCGGTCCCTCGCGTACAGTGGATCCCCGGTGGTTGACGTCCGCCATGATCGGTCGTGCCCCGACGCTCCAGTCCGGGTCCGGCCGCAGGCGGCGGGCGGAGTCACCGAAGGGCAGTGGCGCAATTGGTAGCGCACCGGTCTCCAAAACCGGCGGTTGCGAGTTCGAGTCTCGCCTGCCCTGCGCACACCGGCCGCCGGGCCGACCCTCTCCGGGGTCGGCCCGGGTGGCCGGCGCCCGAGCAGCCCGGTCGGGCAGCACCGTCGGGCAGCACCGACCGACCTCTCGAGACGTAGGGACAGACTGTGAGCGATTCCGCACCCGCTGCGGCATCCGGCGCCGGCGGCGCGGCCGCCGACGGTCCGCGGCCTGCCCGCAGCGCGTCGGACCAGGACGCGCCCAAGCGCGGCCTGTTCGCCCGGATCGCGCTGTTCGTCCGTCAGGTCGTCGCGGAGCTCAAGAAGGTCGTCCGGCCCACCCGGTCCGAGCTGATCACCTACACCTCGGTGGTGCTGGTCTTCGTGCTCGTGGTGATGGCCTTCGTCACGGTGCTGGACCTGGGCATCGGCCAGGTCACGCTGTGGGTCTTCGGCGACTGACGCCACCGGCGGTCGTCCGCCGATGCGGTCGCGCGGTCGAGCCGCGCACGAGTACGCCAGTGATGGTCATCTGAGAAAGCAGGTCAGGACGTGTCCCAGGAGTCGCAGGAGCAGACCGTCGGCACCCCGGCCGAGGTGGAGCTCGAGGACGCCCTCGCCTCGGTCGGTGCCATCGAGCAGGCCCACACCACCGACGAGGTGGACGCCGACGACGCGACGCCGTCCGCCGACGCCACGGACGACGTCGCGCCGTCCACCGACGCGGTGGACGTGCCGGCCGACGACGACACCGTCGAGGAGGAGCCTGCCGAGGTCGACCCCATCGACCAGTTCAAGGCCGACCTGCGCCGCCAGCCCGGCGACTGGTTCGTCATCCACTCGTACGCGGGGTACGAGAACCGGGTGAAGACCAACCTGGAGAACCGGATCCAGAGCCTGAACATGGAGGACTACATCCACCAGGTGGAGGTCCCCATGGAGGAGGTCACGGAGATCAAGAACGCGCAGCGCAAGATCGTGCGCCGCGTCCGGATCCCCGGCTACGTCCTGGTGCGCATGGACCTGACCGACGAGTCGTGGGGCGCCGTCCGGCACACCCCGGGCGTCACCGGCTTCGTGGGCCACACCCACCAGCCCGTGCCGCTGACCCTCGACGAGGTGTTCTCGATGCTCGCCCCGACGCTCGCGCCCAAGGCCCCCGCGGCCGGTGGCGGTCAGCGTCCGGCGGCCGAGATCAAGGTCGACTTCACCGTGGGCGAGTCCGTCACGGTCACCGACGGGCCGTTCGACACGCTGCCGGCCACGATCTCCGAGATCAACGCCGAGAGCCAGAAGCTCAAGGTCCTCGTCTCCATCTTCGGCCGGGAGACCCCGGTCGAGCTGTCGTTCGGCCAGGTCGCCAAGATCTGACCTCGCCCCACCGGCGGCAGCAGCACTGCAACCGGGTCATCGCCCACGGCGTAGGCCCACCACACAGAAACGGAAGGCATCATGCCCCCCAAGAAGAAGGTCACCGGCCTGATCAAGCTCCAGATCAAGGCCGGGGCCGCCACGCCGGCGCCGCCGATCGGTCCTGCCCTGGGCCAGCACGGCGTCAACATCATGGAGTTCTGCAAGGCGTACAACGCGGCCACCGAGGCCCAGCGTGGCGACGTGATCCCGGTGGAGATCACGGTCTACGAGGACCGCTCCTTCACCTTCATCACGAAGACCCCGCCGGCTGCGGAGCTCATCAAGAAGGCCGCCGGCGTCGCCAAGGGCTCGCCGACCCCGCACACCACCAAGGTCGGGACGCTGTCCGCCGACCAGGTGCGCACGATCGCCTCGACCAAGCTCGAGGACCTCAACGCGAACGACCTCGCCGCCGCTGAGAAGATCATCGCCGGCACCGCCCGCTCCATGGGCATCAAGGTCGAGGGCTGACCCAGCCCGACCGCAGTGGGAGGGCCGCGCTGGCCCGCACCACGACTGCTGACACACGAGAGAGAGCAAGCAGATGACGAAGCGCAGCAAGGCCTACACGGCCGCCGCCGAGAAGATCGAGAAGGACCACCAGTACGCCCCGCTGGAGGCCATCCGGCTGGCGAAGGACACCTCCGTGGCGAAGTTCGACGCCACCGTCGAGGTCGCCTTCCGCCTGGGTGTCGACCCGCGCAAGGCGGACCAGATGGTCCGTGGCACGGTCAACCTCCCGCACGGCACCGGCAAGACCGCCCGCGTCCTGGTCTTCGCGACCGGTCCGCGCGCGGAGCAGGCCATCGCCGCGGGCGCCGACGAGGTCGGCGGCGACGAGCTGATCGAGAAGGTCGCGGGCGGGTACACCGACTTCGACGCCGCGGTCGCGACCCCGGACCTCATGGGCAAGGTCGGTCGCCTGGGCAAGGTGCTGGGCCCGCGCGGTCTCATGCCGAACCCGAAGACCGGGACCGTGACGATGGACGTGGCCAAGGCCGTGTCCGACATCAAGGGCGGCAAGATCGAGTTCCGCGTCGACAAGCACTCCAACCTCCACTTCATCATCGGCAAGACGTCGTTCTCCGACGTCCAGCTCGTGGAGAACTACGCCGCGGCGCTCGACGAGGTCCTGCGTCTGAAGCCGGCCGCCTCCAAGGGCCGCTACATCAGCAAGGCCGTCGTGACCACGACGAACGGCCCCGGGATCCTGCTCGACCAGAGCAAGACCCGGAACCTCACCGAGGAGGACGCGGACGCCGCCTGACGTCCGCTCCACCCGGCACGGTCCGCAGGGCCCGGCAGCTTCGGCTGCCGGGCCCTTCGCCTTCCGTCCGCCGTCCCGCTCCCGCACCGCCCCCTCCCGTCGAGTGCGACCTTCCGTACCGTTCCCGGCCCACGACGCGTCCACGACGTCGCACTCGGTGGGACCGGACGCGGGACGCGGTGGAACGGCGGGGCCGCGGCACGCCGCGGCGCGGGCCGGGTGTGACGTGCGCCGGTGCGGCCACGACGGATTTGGTCGCCCGGCCGGCGTCACGTACAGTCGTCCCTGCCCAAGACCGCCGGTCGTCGGCTGCCCCTCACCGGGTGGCTCACCGAAGTCCCGCAGCAGCGGAGGCCAGCGCAGGTGTGAGCTCTTCCTCCGCATGCATCGCGTGCGTCCGAGCCCCGCGCCTGCGCGGGGCTCTTCGTCGTTCCGGGGCCCGGACGACCGGTGGCACCACCACCGGAAGGATTGCCATGGCGAGGCCGGACAAGGCAGCCGCAGTCGCCGAGCTCACGGACCAGTTCCGCGACTCCAACGCTGCCGTGCTGACCGAGTACCGCGGGCTCACCGTCGCCCAGCTCAAGCAGCTGCGGCGCGCGCTCAGCGGCAACGCAACCTACGCCGTGGTGAAGAACACGCTGACCTCCATCGCGGCCAAGCAGGCAGGGGTGCCCGTCGACGACGCGCACCTGGCCGGCCCCTCCGCGATTGCCTTCGTCACCGGTGACCCGGTCGAGGCTGCCAAGGGTCTGCGTGACTTCGCCAGGGCGAACCCCGCGCTGGTCATCAAGGGGGGCGTCCTCGAGGGACGTGCCCTGACCGCCGAGGACATCACCAAGCTCGCGGACCTCGAGTCCCGTGAGGTCCTGCTGGCCAAGACGGCCGGCGTGCTCAAGGCGACGCTGTTCCAGGCGGCGTACCTGTTCACGGCGCCCGCGGCCCAGGCCGTGCGCACCGTCGAGGCCCTGCGCGAGAAGCAGGCCTCTGCCGAGACCGCTGCCTGAGCCGACCCGGCTCGCGCACACCCCACCCCAGCATCCGCGTGACCCGTCCGGGCCCGCGGGACAGAACGGAAGGAACGCCACCATGGCGAAGCTCAGCACCGACGAGCTCATCAGCGCTTTCAAGGAGCTCACGCTCATCGAGCTCTCCGAGTTCGTGAAGGCGTTCGAGGAGACCTTCGAGGTCACCGCCGCCGCCCCCGTCGCCGTGGCCGCCGGCCCCGCCGCCGGTGGCGGTGCGGCCGAGCCCGAGGTCGAGGAGAAGACGGAGTTCGACGTCGTCCTCGAGGCCGCCGGCGAGAAGAAGATCCAGGTCATCAAGGAGGTGCGCGCGCTCACGTCCCTGGGCCTCAAGGAGGCCAAGGACCTGGTCGACGGTGCCCCCAAGGCCGTCCTGGAGGGTGTCAACAAGGAGGCCGCTGACAAGGCCGTCGCCGCGCTCGAGGGTGCCGGCGCCACCGTCACCGTCAAGTGACCCCTGCCCTTCGGGGCACCCCGTCGCCCCGCGTCTGACGCGGAGTCCACGGATCTCGAGGCCCGCACCCCGTCACGGGGTGCGGGCCTCGTGCGTCCGGCGCGACTCGTGCGTGCGTCGGGCCGTGTACTGCGGCGGGCGGGCTGCGCGCCGGGCCCGGGCGGGCCACCGTGGCGAGCGGGCGACGGGGGAGAGGGGCCGGCCCGACAGGGGGACGACGGCGGCCGGCGGCGACGACGTCGCGGCGCCGGCTGTGGCCCCCATCACTGCGGCGGGGCAGGGTACGGGACGCAGGGCCTGCGAGGGAAGCCCCCGTGCCCAGGATGGTGGACAGGGTCCACCGGGTGGTCTAGGCTAGCGCTTTGCGCAGGCCTGTGCCCGCTACCCCGTATAACCCGACCGTCCATCGTCGCAAGTGCGACGTGCGACGGCCTGCGGCCGGGGGGTCGCGAACCGCCGGGCAGCGCAGCGTGCACACGATCCGCAGGGAAGGACCCCTCTTGGCTGCCTCGCGCACCCCGTCCGCTCCGTCCGCCGACGCTATCGCAAATCGCACCGCGTCTCGCCGCATCTCCTTCGCCAAGATCCACGAGCCGCTCGAGGTCCCCGACCTCCTGGGCCTGCAGACCGAGAACTTCGACTGGCTGCTCGGCAACGAGAAGTGGCAGGCCCGCGTGGCCGCCGCCGTCGAGGCGGGCCGGACCGACGTGCCGGAGACCGCCGGCCTGGAGGAGATCTTCGAGGAGATCTCCCCGATCGAGGACTTCGGCGGCACCATGTCGCTGTCCTTCCGCGAGCACCGCTTCGAGCCGCCGAAGTACTCGGCCGAGGAGTGCAAGGAGAAGGACTTCACGTACGCCGCGCCGCTGTTCGTCACGGCCGAGTTCGTCAACTACACGACCGGTGAGATCAAGAGCCAGACGGTCTTCATGGGGGACTTCCCCCTGATGACCGAGCGCGGCACCTTCATCATCAACGGCACCGAGCGCGTCGTCGTCTCCCAGCTCGTCCGCTCGCCGGGCGTCTACTTCGAGCGCGTCGCGGACAAGACGTCGGACAAGGACATCTTCACCTCGAAGATCATCCCCAGCCGCGGTGCCTGGCTCGAGTTCGAGATCGACAAGCGCGACGCCGTCGGCGTGCGCGTCGACCGCAAGCGCAAGCAGTCCGTCACGGTGCTGCTCAAGGCCTTGGGCCTGTCCGAGGCGCAGATCCGCGAGGAGTTCGCGCAGTTCCCGGCCGTGCTGGACACGCTGGAGAAGGACCACGTCCACACCGAGGACGAGGCCCTGCTCGACCTGTACCGCAAGATCCGCCCGGGCGAGCCGCCCACGGTCGAGGCCGGCCGTGCGCTTCTGGAGAACTTCTACTTCAACCCCAAGCGCTACGACCTCGCCAAGGTCGGCCGCTACAAGGTCAACAAGAAGCTCGGCATCGACGCCCCGCTGGGCGAGAGCGTCCTGTCCGTGACGGACATCGTCGCCACCATCAAGTACATGGCGGCCCTGCACGCCGACGTCGCGACCATCCCGGGGAACCGCAACGGGGAGGCCGTCGAGGTCCGCGTCGAGACCGACGACATCGACCACTTCGGCAACCGTCGCATCCGCGCGGTCGGCGAGCTCATTCAGAACCAGGTCCGCACGGGCCTGTCCCGGATGGAGCGCGTCGTGCGCGAGCGCATGACGACGCAGGACGTCGAGGCGATCACCCCGCAGACCCTGATCAACATCCGCCCCGTGGTGGCGTCGATCAAGGAGTTCTTCGGCACGTCGCAGCTCTCGCAGTTCATGGACCAGAACAACCCGCTCGCGGGCCTGACGCACAAGCGTCGCCTGTCCGCGCTGGGCCCGGGTGGTCTGTCCCGTGACCGCGCCGGCATGGAGGTCCGCGACGTCCACCACTCACACTACGGCCGCATGTGCCCGATCGAGACCCCCGAGGGCCCGAACATCGGCCTCATCGGCTCGCTCGCGACGTACGGGCGGATCAACCCGTTCGGCTTCGTCGAGACCCCGTACCGCAAGGTCGTGGCCGGCGCCGTCACCGAGGACGTCCACTACCTGACCGCCGACGACGAGGACCGCTACGTCATCGCCCAGGCGAACGCCGTGCTGGACGACCGCGGCCGGTTCACCGAGGACCGCGTCCTGGTGCGCACCAAGGGTGGCGAGGTCGACCTCGTCCCCGGCGCCGACGTGGACTACATGGACGTCTCCCCGCGCCAGATGGTGTCGGTCGCGACGGCCCTCATCCCGTTCCTCGAGCACGACGACGCCAACCGCGCGCTCATGGGCGCGAACATGCAGCGTCAGGCCGTGCCGCTGGTGCGGTCCGAGGCCCCGCTGGTCGGGACCGGCATGGAGCGCCGTGCGGCGGTCGACGCCGGCGACGTCATCGTGGCGACCAAGCCCGGTGTGGTCACCGAGGTCTCCGCCGACCTCATCGTGGTCTCGGCCGACGACGCCACGACGCAGACCTACCGCGTCGCGAAGTTCCGCCGCTCCAACCAGGGCACGTCCTACAACCAGCGCGTGCTGGTCGACGAGGGCGCCCGGGTCGAGGTCGGCTCGGTGCTCGCCGACGGCCCCGCGACGGACGAGGGCGAGCTCGCGCTCGGCCGCAACCTGCTCGTGGCGTTCATGTCGTGGGAGGGCCACAACTACGAGGACGCGATCATCCTCAGCCAGCGCCTGGTGCAGGACGACGTCCTGTCCTCGATCCACATCGAGGAGCACGAGGTCGACGCGCGCGACACCAAGCTCGGGCCGGAGGAGATCACCCGGGACATCCCGAACGTCTCCGAGGAGGTCCTGGCCGACCTCGACGAGCGCGGCATCATCCGCATCGGTGCCGAGGTCGCGGCCGGCGACATCCTGGTCGGCAAGGTCACGCCCAAGGGCGAGACCGAGCTCACCCCGGAGGAGCGCCTGCTCCGCGCGATCTTCGGCGAGAAGGCCCGCGAGGTCCGCGACACGTCGCTCAAGGTGCCGCACGGCGAGTCCGGCACGGTCATCGAGGTCCGCACGTTCAACCGCGAGGACGGCGACGAGCTGCCCGCCGGCGTGAACGAGCTGGTCCGCGTGTACATCGCGCAGCGACGCAAGATCACCGACGGCGACAAGCTCGCCGGCCGTCACGGCAACAAGGGCGTCATCTCCAAGATCCTCCCGGTCGAGGACATGCCCTTCCTGCCCGACGGCACCGCGGTCGACGTCGTGCTCAACCCGCTCGGCGTGCCCGGCCGCATGAACGTCGGCCAGGTCCTCGAGACGCACCTGGGCTGGGTCGCCAAGCAGGGCTGGGACATCGAGCTCGCCGACGCCTCCGCGTCGTGGGTCTCCGACGTCCCGTCCGCGGCCGAGCGCAGCGCGCCCGGCACGCCGGTCGCCACCCCCGTGTTCGACGGCGTGCCCGAGCAGGTCCTCACCGGCCTGCTGGACGCGACGCACCCGAACCGGGACGGGGACCGCATGGTCGACGGCACCGGCAAGGCGCGCCTGTTCGACGGTCGCTCGGGGGAGCCGTTCCCGGACCCGGTCGCGGTTGGCTACATGTACATCCTCAAGCTGCACCACCTGGTCGACGACAAGATCCACGCCCGCTCGACCGGCCCGTACTCGATGATCACGCAGCAGCCGCTGGGTGGTAAGGCGCAGTTCGGTGGTCAGCGGTTCGGCGAGATGGAGGTGTGGGCCCTGGAGGCGTACGGCGCCGCCTACACGCTGCAGGAGCTCCTCACCATCAAGTCCGACGACGTCCCCGGGCGCGTCAAGGTGTACGAGGCCATCGTCAAGGGCGAGAACATCCCCGACTCGGGAATCCCGGAGTCGTTCAAGGTGCTCCTCAAGGAGATGCAGTCGCTCTGCCTGAACGTGGAGGTGCTGTCCTCGGACGGCGTCTCCATCGACATGAAGGAGAACGACGACGAGGTCTACCGCGCCGCGGAAGAGCTCGGCATCGACCTCTCGCGCCGGCCCAACGCCAGCAGCATCGAAGAGATCTGACGTCGCGCCCCCGGCCCGCCACCGCCTCGCGGAGCGGGCCGGGGCCGGCACCCCTTCTGTAGTTCCTCCATCACCGCTGGGCGCCCGTCGGGTGCCCGGCAAGCGAAGGAAGTAGGACCCCCTTGCTCGACGTCAACGTCTTCGATGAGCTGCGTATCGGACTCGCCACGGCTGAGGACATCCGCGCCTGGTCGCACGGCGAGGTCAAGAAGCCCGAGACCATCAACTACCGCACCCTCAAGCCGGAGAAGGACGGGCTCTTCTGCGAGAAGATCTTCGGCCCCACCCGGGACTGGGAGTGCTACTGCGGCAAGTACAAGCGCGTGCGCTTCAAGGGCATCATCTGCGAGCGCTGCGGCGTCGAGGTGACCCGCTCCAAGGTCCGCCGTGAGCGCATGGGCCACATCGAGCTCGCCGCCCCGGTGACCCACATCTGGTTCTTCAAGGGCGTGCCCTCGCGCCTGGGCTACCTGCTGGACCTCGCGCCGAAGGACCTCGAGAAGGTCATCTACTTCGCCGCGTACATGATCACGTCGGTCGACGACGCCGGTCGCCAGGAGGACCTGCCCAACCTCCAGAACGAGATCGACCTGGAGAAGAAGGAGATCGCGGACCGCCGCGACAACGAGATCAACACCCGCGCCCAGAAGCTCGAGGCCGACCTGGCCGAGCTCGAGGCCGAGGGTGCCCGGTCCGACGCGCGCCGCAAGGTGCGCGACTCCGCCGAGCGCGAGATGGCGCAGATCCGCAAGCGTGCCGACGCCGAGCTCGAGCGCCTGGACACGGTGTGGGACCGCTTCAAGAACCTCAAGGTCGCCGACCTCGAGGGCGACGAGATGCTGTACCGCCAGCTCAACGACCGGTACGGCAACTACTTCGAGGGCTCGATGGGCGCCGCGGCGATCCAGAAGCGCCTGCAGGCCTTCGACCTCGAGGCGGAGTCCGACTCGCTGCGGGACACGATCAAGAACGGCAAGGGCCAGCGCAAGACGCGTGCGCTCAAGCGGCTCAAGGTCGTCAACGCGTTCCTCACCACGAGCAACTCGCCCGAGGGCATGGTCCTGGACGCCGTCCCGGTCATCCCGCCGGACCTGCGCCCGATGGTCCAGCTCGACGGTGGCCGCTTCGCCACCTCGGACCTGAACGACCTGTACCGCCGCGTGATCAACCGGAACAACCGCCTCAAGCGCCTGCTCGACCTGGGTGCTCCGGAGATCATCGTCAACAACGAGAAGCGCATGCTCCAGGAGGCCGTCGACGCGCTGTTCGACAACGGCCGCCGTGGGCGTCCGGTGACCGGCCCGGGCAACCGCCCGCTGAAGTCGATCTCCGACATGCTCAAGGGCAAGCAGGGCCGGTTCCGCCAGAACCTGCTCGGCAAGCGCGTGGACTACTCGGGTCGTTCCGTCATCGTCGTGGGCCCGCAGCTCAAGCTGCACCAGTGCGGTCTGCCCAAGCAGATGGCGCTCGAGCTCTTCAAGCCGTTCGTCATGAAGCGGCTCGTGGACCTCAACCACGCGCAGAACATCAAGTCGGCCAAGCGCATGGTCGAGCGCGCCCGTCCGGTGGTCTGGGACGTCCTCGAAGAGGTCATCACCGAGCACCCCGTGCTGCTCAACCGTGCGCCCACGCTGCACCGCCTGGGCATCCAGGCCTTCGAGCCCCAGCTGGTCGAGGGCAAGGCGATCCACCTGCACCCGCTCGTCTGCGCCGCGTTCAACGCGGACTTCGACGGCGACCAGATGGCCGTCCACCTGCCGCTGAGCGCGGAGGCCCAGGCCGAGGCCCGGATCCTCATGCTCTCGAGCAACAACATCCTCAAGCCGTCCGACGGCCGACCGGTGACCATGCCGTCGCAGGACATGATCATCGGCCTGTACCACCTGACGTCGGACAAGCCGGCCGAGGACGCCAAGGGCTCCGGTCGCCTGTTCAGCTCGGTCTCCGAGGCGATCATGGCCTTCGACGCCGGTGACCTGGACCTCAACGCGGTCGTGCGGATCCGCATGGAGGACCTCGTCGCCCCGACGGCGGAGACCCTCCCCGAGGGCTGGAGCGAGGGCGACGCGATCGTCTTCGAGACGACCCTGGGCCGTGCCCTGTTCAACGAGCTGCTGCCCGTGGACTACCCGTACGAGAACGGCGTCGTCGACAAGAAGCGCCTCTCGGTCATCGTCAACGACCTGGCCGAGCGGTACCCCAAGGTCGAGGTCGCGGCGAGCCTGGACGCCCTGAAGGAGGCCGGCTTCCGCTGGGCCACCCGCTCGGGCGTCACGATCGCCATCTCCGACGTCGCCACGCCGGCGGCCAAGGCGCAGATCCTCGAGGACCACGAGGGGCGCGCGGCGAAGATCCAGTCCCAGTACGAGAAGGGCCTGATCACCGACGACGAGCGCCGTCAGGAGCTCATCGAGATCTGGACCCAGGCCACCGACAAGGTCGCCGAGGCCATGCGGGAGAACTTCCCGGCCCGCAACACCGTCTACCGGATGGTCGGCTCGGGTGCCCGTGGGAACTGGATGCAGGTCCGTCAGATCGCCGGCATGCGCGGCCTCGTGGCGAACCCGAAGGGCGAGATCATCCCGCGCCCGATCAAGTCCAACTACCGCGAGGGCCTGTCGGTCCTGGAGTACTTCATCGCCTCGCACGGTGCCCGCAAGGGTCTGGCGGACACCGCTCTGCGGACCGCCGACTCCGGGTACCTCACGCGTCGTCTGGTGGACGTCTCCCAGGACGTCATCGTCCGCGAGGAGGACTGCGGGACCGAGCGCGGGCTGGTCATGCCGGTCGGCGTCGCGGGTCCCGACGGGGCGCTGCGTCGCCACGACAAGGTCGAGACGAGCGTCTACTCCCGGACGCTGGCCACGACGGTCGACGTCGACGGCGCCCAGCTGGGCGTGGCGGGCGAGGACATCGGTGACGTGCTCATCGACGCCCTGCTCGAGGCCGGCGTCACCGAGCTCAAGGTCCGCTCCGTGCTGACCTGCGAGTCCCGGGTCGGCACCTGCGCCAAGTGCTACGGCCGCTCGCTGGCCACCGGCAAGCTCGTCGACATCGGCGAGGCCGTCGGCATCATCGCGGCCCAGTCGATCGGTGAGCCCGGCACGCAGCTGACGATGCGGACCTTCCACACCGGTGGTGTGGCCTCGGCGGACGACATCACCCAGGGTCTGCCCCGTATCCAGGAGCTCTTCGAGGCCCGCACCCCCAAGGGTGAGGGACCGATCGCGGAGTTCACGGGCCGGATCACGATCGACGAGGCCGAGCGCACGCGCCGGATCGTCCTGACGCCGGACGACGGCTCGGAGGAGATCGCCTACCCGATCACCAAGCGGTCGCGTCTGCTCGTCGCGGACGGCCAGCACGTCGAGGTCGGCACCCAGCTCGTCCAGGGCGCCGTCGACCCGAAGAAGGTGCTGCGCATCCTCGGCCCGCGCGCGACGCAGAAGCACCTGGTGGACGAGGTCCACCAGGTCTACCGCTCGCAGGGTGTGGACATCCACGACAAGCACATCGAGGTCATCGTGCGGCAGATGCTGCGTCGCGTGACCGTGCTGGACTCGGGTGACACCGACCTGCTCCCCGGTGAGCTGGCCGAGCGTGGCCGGTTCGAGGACGCCAACCGGCGTGCGGTCGCCGAGGGTGGCCAGCCGGCCTCGGGTCGTCCGGAGCTGATGGGCATCACGAAGGCCTCGCTCGCCACCGACTCGTGGCTCTCGGCCGCCTCCTTCCAGGAGACGACCCGGGTGCTGACCGAGGCGGCGATGAGCGGCCGCAGCGACCCGCTGCTCGGCCTGAAGGAGAACGTCATCCTCGGCAAGCTCATCCCGGCCGGCACGGGCCTGGCCCGGTACCGCAACGTCTCGGTCGAGCCGACCGAGGCCGCGAAGGCCGAGCTGTACCCGAGCTTCGGGTACGACGAGATCGACTTCCCCGCCCTGGGCCTCGGCTCGGGCGAGGCGATCCCGCTCGAGGACCTGGACTTCGGCGACTTCCGCTGACCGTCCTGTCCGGGTGACGCACCCGACCGGCCCGGTCCCGGCGCCCCTGTGGCGCGGGGGCCGGGCCGTGTCGGGCTGGTCACATGCCTTTGACCCCTTGTACGGGGCCGGGTAATGTGGTCCACCGTGCCCGCACCGTCGGGCCCTGCGTGCATGCACCTGCGTCCGAGGCCGTCCCACGGCGGCCCGGACGGGTGCGGGTGGTCAGATCCACCGCACACACGCACCCACCATCGCTGATCTCGGTCGGTGGACGGTGCGCCGGAACCGGGCGACACGCCCGGCTGCGGGGGCGGGGCGGGACTCAAGGCCTTCCGGGCCGGCCGTCAGGTCGGTCCCACCAGATCGGACAAGGCTCCGGTCGATCAGAGATCCACATCGAACAGACACGGAGACGTAGTGCCTACGATCCAGCAGCTGGTCCGCAAGGGCCGGTCGCCCAAGGTGACCAAGTCCAAGACCCCCGCGCTCAAGGGCTCCCCGCAGCGCCGCGGTGTGTGCACCCGCGTCTACACGACCACCCCGAAGAAGCCGAACTCGGCTCTCCGCAAGGTCGCGCGCGTCCGCCTCTCGAGCCAGGTCGAGGTCACCGCCTACATCCCCGGTGTCGGCCACAACCTGCAGGAGCACTCCATCGTGCTGGTGCGCGGTGGTCGTGTGAAGGACCTGCCGGGTGTCCGCTACAAGATCGTCCGTGGGGCTCTCGACACCCAGGGTGTCAAGAACCGCAAGCAGGCTCGCAGCCGCTACGGCGCGAAGAAGGGCTGACCGACATGCCTCGCAAGGGTCCGGCCCCCAAGCGGCCGCTCATCGTCGACCCGGTCTACGGGTCCCCGGTCGTCACGCAGCTCATCAACAAGGTGCTGCTCGACGGCAAGAAGTCCGTCGCCGAGTCCATCGTCTACGGCGCCCTCGAGGGCGTGCGCGAGAAGACCAGCGGCGACCCCGTCGTCGTCCTCAAGCGCGCGCTGGAGAACGTCCGCCCGGCGCTCGAGGTCCGCTCGCGCCGCGTCGGTGGCGCGACCTACCAGGTGCCCGTCGAGGTCCGCCCCGTGCGCTCTACGACGCTGGCGCTGCGCTGGCTCACCGACTACTCCCGCGCCCGTCGCGAGAAGACGATGACCGAGCGGCTCATGAACGAGATCCTCGACGCGAGCAACGGCCTCGGTGCCGCGGTGAAGCGTCGCGAGGACATGCACAAGATGGCCGAGTCGAACAAGGCCTTCGCGCACTACCGCTGGTGACCCCAGCCTCGCGCCGGGGGACCTCGGCGAGACCCGCTGGTGAACCCAGCTGCGCCGGGTCCCTCGGTGCGAACCAACTGCTCAGAAGGGCGACAACGTGGCACTCGACGTGCTGACGGACCTCAACAAGGTCCGCAACATCGGCATCATGGCGCACATCGATGCCGGCAAGACCACCACCACCGAGCGGATCCTGTTCTACACCGGGGTCAACTACAAGATCGGTGAGACGCACGACGGTGCGTCGACGATGGACTGGATGGAGCAGGAGCAGGAGCGCGGCATCACGATCACGTCCGCCGCGACGACCTGCTACTGGAAGGACAACCAGATCAACATCATCGACACCCCCGGTCACGTCGACTTCACGGTCGAGGTCGAGCGCTCCCTGCGGGTGCTCGACGGCGCCGTCGCCGTCTTCGACGGCAAGGAGGGTGTGGAGCCGCAGTCCGAGACGGTGTGGCGCCAGGCCGACAAGTACAACGTCCCGCGCATCTGCTTCGTCAACAAGATGGACAAGCTCGGCGCCGACTTCTACTTCACGGTCAAGACGATCGTCGACCGCCTGAAGGCCAAGCCGCTGCCGATCCAGCTCCCCATCGGCTCCGAGAACGACTTCATCGGCGTCGTCGACCTCATCGAGATGCGCGCGCTGGTGTGGCGCGGCGAGACGGCGATGGGCGAGAAGTACGAGGTCGAGGAGATCCCGGCCGACATGCGCGAGCAGGCCGAGGAGTACCGCGCCTCGATCGTCGAGGCCGTGGCCGAGACCGACGAGGAGCTCCTCGAGAAGTACCTCGGCGGCGAGGAGCTGACGATCCCGGAGATCAAGAAGGGCATCCGTGCCCTCGTGCTCTCCGGCGACGCCTTCCCGATCCTGTGCGGCTCGGCGTTCAAGAACAAGGGCGTCCAGCCCATGCTCGACGCCGTCATCGACTACCTGCCGTCCCCGCTGGACGTGCCGGCCATCGAGGGCCACGTGATCGGCGACGAGGAGACCATGCTGGTCCGCCACCCGGACGCGAACGAGCCGTTCGCCGCCCTGGCGTTCAAGGTCGCCTCGCACCCGTTCTTCGGCAAGCTGACGTACGTCCGGGTGTACTCGGGCCACGTCGCGTCCGGCGCGCAGGTGTACAACGCCACCAAGGACAAGAAGGAGCGCATCGGGAAGCTCTTCCAGATGCACTCCAACAAGGAGAACCCGGTCGAGGACGCCACCGCCGGGCACATCTACGCGTTCATCGGGCTCAAGGACGTCACCACCGGTGACACCCTGTGCGACCCGGCGAACAAGATCGTGCTCGAGTCGATGAGCTTCCCCGAGCCCGTCATCACGGTCGCGATCGAGCCGAAGACCAAGGCGGACCAGGAGAAGCTCTCCACGGCCATCCAGAAGCTCGCCGAGGAGGACCCGACGTTCCGGGTCAACCTCAACGAGGACACCGGTCAGACCGAGATCGCCGGCATGGGCGAGCTCCACCTGGACATCCTGGTGGACCGCATGCGCCGCGAGTTCAAGGTCGAGGCCAACGTCGGCAAGCCGCAGGTCGCCTACCGCGAGACGATCCGCCGTGCGGTCGAGAAGATCGACTACACGCACAAGAAGCAGACCGGTGGCTCGGGCCAGTACGCGAAGGTGCAGATGACCTTCGCCCCGCTCGACCCCTCCGAGGGCGAGCTGTACGAGTTCGAGAACAAGGTCACCGGTGGCCGTGTCCCGCGCGAGTACATCCCGTCCGTCGACGCCGGCATCCAGAGCGCGATGCAGCTCGGCGTCCTGGCGGGCTTCCCGCTCGTGGGCGTCAAGGCGACGCTGCTCGACGGTGCGGCGCACGACGTCGACTCCTCGGAGATGGCGTTCAAGATCGCCGGCTCGATGATCCTCAAGGAGGCCGTCCGCAAGGCCGACCCCGTGCTCCTGGAGCCGGTCATGGCCGTCGAGGTCCGCACGCCCGAGGAGTACATGGGCGACGTCATCGGTGACCTGAACTCCCGTCGCGGCATGATCCAGGCGATGGAGGACGCGACCGGCGTCAAGGTCATCACGGCCCAGGTGCCGCTGTCGGAGATGTTCGGCTACGTCGGCGACCTGCGGTCCAAGACCCAGGGTCGTGCCGTGTACTCGATGTCCTTCGACAGCTACGCCGAGGTTCCTCGGAACGTCGCCGAGGAGATCATCAAGAAGACCCGGGGCGAGTAGGTCCCACCGGTCGCGCCGGCCTGTCCCACCAGGGGCAGAGACCGGCAGGACCGAACGCCCGGCAGGTGTCACCATGACCCCTGCATCGCATGAGCAGTTCACTACCGTGAGTCCGAGGAGGACACAGTGGGTAAGGCCAAGTTCGAGCGGACTAAGCCGCACGTCAACATCGGGACCATCGGTCACGTCGACCACGGGAAGACGACGCTGACCGCGGCGATCTCGAAGGTCCTGCACGACAAGTTCCCCGACCTGAACCCCTTCACGCCGTTCGACGAGATCGACAAGGCGCCCGAGGAGAAGCAGCGCGGTATCACGATCAACATCGCGCACGTCGAGTACCAGACCGAGAAGCGCCACTACGCGCACGTCGACGCCCCCGGGCACGCCGACTACATCAAGAACATGATCACGGGTGCGGCGCAGATGGACGGCGCCATCCTCGTGGTCGCCGCGACGGACGGCCCCATGGCCCAGACGCGCGAGCACGTCCTGCTCGCCCGCCAGGTCGGCGTGCCGTACCTGCTCGTCGCGCTGAACAAGTCCGACATGGTCGACGACGAGGAGATCCTCGAGCTCGTCGAGATGGAGGTCCGTGAGCTGCTCAGCTCGCAGGGCTTCGACGGCGACGACGCCCCCGTGGTGCGCGTCTCCGGCCTGAAGGCGCTCGAGGGCGACCCGCAGTGGGTCCAGTCCGTCTCCGACCTCATGGACGCCGTGGACGAGAACGTCCCGGACCCGATCCGCGAGATCGACAAGCCGTTCCTCATGCCGATCGAGGACGTCTTCACGATCACCGGTCGTGGCACCGTCGTCACCGGTCGCGTCGAGCGCGGCGCGCTCAAGGTGAACGAGGAGGTGGAGATCGTCGGCATCAAGGAGAAGGCGATCAAGACCACGGTCACCGGCGTCGAGATGTTCCGCAAGCTGCTCGACTACGCCGAGGCCGGCGAGAACGTCGGTCTGCTCCTGCGCGGCACCAAGCGCGAGGACGTCGAGCGCGGCCAGGTCGTCGTCAAGCCGGGTTCGATCACCCCGCACACCGACTTCGAGGCCCAGGTCTACATCCTGGCCAAGGACGAGGGCGGCCGTCACAACCCGTTCTACGCGAACTACCGTCCGCAGTTCTACTTCCGCACCACCGACGTCACCGGCGTCATCACGCTGCCCGAGGGCACCGAGATGGTCATGCCCGGCGACAACACCGAGATGACGGTCGCGCTGATCCAGCCGATCGCCATGGAGGAGGGCCTCGGCTTCGCCATCCGTGAGGGTGGCCGGACCGTCGGCTCGGGCCGGGTCACCAAGATCATCAAGTGACCTGACGCGAAGGGCCCGGGTGCGTGCACCCGGGCCCTTCGCCGTCCGGCACCCGAGCGTGCGCCCCGGTGGGCGTGCGCAGTGGCGTCGCTCACGCCGGCCCCCGTCGGGTTGGCCCAGCGACGATCGTCTGGCAGACTAGCCAGGTTGCCCGGGGGCGGTCGTGCGCGCATGCGCACCTCGCCCGGGGCCAGTACACGTTGGAGCCCTGCCGAGGAAGTCGCTCGCCGCGGGGCTCAGACAGCATCCAACGACCACGCACCTCGAACGGTGCGCAGTGCGAGGGTGTGCCGCGATAAGCGACACGCCCGAGTGCGTGGGTCGGACAGCTAGCGGTTCGAGAGAGAGAGTCAGACGACGCCATGGCGGGACAGAAGATCCGCATCCGGCTCAAGTCCTACGACCACGAGGTCATCGACAGCTCGGCGCGCAAGATCGTCGACACGGTGACGCGCGCTGGTGCGACGGTCGTGGGCCCGGTGCCGCTCCCGACGGAGAAGAACGTCTTCGTCGTCATCCGGTCGCCCCACAAGTACAAGGACAGCCGCGAGCACTTCGAGATGCGCACGCACAAGCGGCTCATCGACATCATCGATCCCACGCCGAAGGCGGTCGACTCGCTCATGCGTCTCGACCTGCCGGCCGACGTGAACATCGAGATCAAGCTCTGAAGCTGGGAAGGAACTGATCATCATGACCACCCAGCAGAATGCGCGCGCCGTCACGGCCGTGCTCGGCACCAAGCTCGGCATGACCCAGGTGTGGGACGACAACGGTCGTCTCGTCCCGGTCACCGTCGTGCAGGTCGGCACGAACGTCGTCACGCAGGTGCGCTCCGCTGACACGGACGGGTACTCCGCGGTCCAGCTGGCCCACGGCCAGATCGACCCGCGCAAGGTGACCCAGCCGCTGAAGGGCCACTTCGAGAAGGCCGGGGTCACCCCCCGCCGGCACGTGGCCGAGATCCGCACCGTCGACGCGGCCGAGTACACGCTCGGCCAGGAGATCACCGCGGCGGCCTTCGAGGCCGGCGCGACGGTCGACGTCACGGGCACCACCAAGGGCAAGGGCACCGCCGGTGTCATGAAGCGTCACGGCTTCCACGGCGTCGGCGCCTCCCACGGTGCCCACCGCAACCACCGCAAGCCGGGCTCGATCGGTGGGGCCTCCACCCCGTCGCGCGTGTTCAAGGGCGTGCGGATGGCCGGTCGCATGGGCCACGCCCAGCAGACCACGCAGAACCTGACCGTCCACGCGGTCGACGCCGAGCGGGGCCTCCTGCTCGTCAAGGGTGCCGTCCCCGGCCCCAAGGGCGGCGTCGTCCTCGTGCGTAGCGCAGTGAAGGGGGCATGAGCGACGTGGCCGACACCGCACTCACCCTGACCGTCGACGTGGTCGACCCCGAGGGCAACAAGGCCGGCACCGCCGACCTGCCCGCCGAGGTCTTCGACGCCCAGACGAACATCCCGCTGATCCACCAGGTCGTCGTCGCGCAGCTCGCGGCGGCCCGCCAGGGCACCCACGACACGAAGAACCGTGGCGAGGTCCGTGGTGGCGGCAAGAAGCCGTGGAAGCAGAAGGGCACCGGTCGCGCCCGTCAGGGCTCGATCCGCGCTCCGCAGTTCACCGGTGGTGGAACCGTTCACGGCCCGACGCCGCGCGACTACTCCCAGCGGACCCCGAAGAAGATGAAGGCCGCGGCGCTCCGCGGTGCTCTCTCGGACCGCGCCCGTGCCGGCCGCGTGCACGTCGTCACCGGGTTCGCCCCGGGCGAGGCGCCCTCGACCCGGTCGGCCGTCGCCGTGCTGAACACGCTGTCCGGACGCAAGAACGTCCTGGTCGTCGTGGAGCGCACGGACGAGATCACGTGGAAGTCGCTGCGCAACGTCGAGCGCGTCCACCTGCTCGTCGCGGACCAGCTCAACACCTACGACGTGCTCATCTCCGACGACGTCGTCTTCACGCAGGGCGCGCTCGACGCGTTCCTGGCCGGCCCGTCCACGGGTCGCTCGGTCACGGCTGCCGCGACCGAGTCCGAGGCAGCACTCACCCAGGAGGGCGAGAAGTGACCGCCGTGACCAAGGACCCGCGCGACATCCTGATCGCGCCGGTCGTCTCCGAGAAGAGCTACGGCCTGCTCGACGAGGGCAAGTACACGTTCGTCGTGGACCCCCGTGCGAACAAGACCGAGATCAAGATCGCGATCGAGCAGGTCTTCTCGGTCAAGGTCGAGTCCGTGAACACGATCAACCGCAAGGGCAAGACGCGGCGGACGAAGTTCGGGATGGGCAAGCGCAAGGACACGAAGCGCGCGATCGTCACCCTCCGCGAGGGCACGATCGACATCTTCGGCGGACCGGTCGGCTGAGGCCGACCGCCACGAGCTACAGATTAGGGACAGATCCCCATGGGAATCCGTAAGTACAAGCCGACGACGCCGGGGCGCCGCGGCGCCTCCGTCGCCGACTTCGTCGAGATCACGCGCTCCACGCCGGAGAAGTCGCTGGTCCGCCCGCTGCACAAGACGGGTGGGCGCAACTCCACCGGTCGCGTGACCATGCGCCACCAGGGCGGTGGCCACAAGCGTGCCTACCGCGTCATCGACTTCCGTCGCCACGACAAGGACGGCGTGCCGGCCAAGGTCGCTCACATCGAGTACGACCCCAACCGCACGGCGCGCATCGCGCTCCTGCACTACGCGGACGGCGAGAAGCGCTACATCGTGGCGCCGAACAAGCTCCGCCAGGGCGACGTGGTCGAGAACGGTGCCGGCGCGGACATCAAGCCCGGCAACAACCTGCCGCTGCGCAACATCCCGACCGGTACGGTCATCCACGCCATCGAGCTCAAGCCCGGTGGCGGCGCGAAGATCGCCCGCTCGGCCGGTGCGTCGGTGCAGCTCGTCGCGAAGGACGGGCCGTACGCGCAGCTGCGCATGCCGTCCGGCGAGATCCGCAACGTCGACCTGCGCTGCCGCGCCACGGTCGGCGAGGTCGGCAACGCCGAGCAGTCGAACATCAACTGGGGCAAGGCCGGCCGCATGCGCTGGAAGGGCAAGCGCCCGTCCGTCCGCGGTGTCGCCATGAACCCGATCGACCACCCGCACGGTGGTGGTGAGGGCAAGACGTCCGGTGGGCGTCACCCCGTGAGCCCGTGGGGCCAGCCCGAGGGCCGGACCCGCCGTCCGAACAAGCCGAGCGACAAGCTCATCGTGCGCCGTCGGCGCACCGGCAAGAACAAGCGCTGAAGGAGCCTGAGATGCCACGCAGCCTGAAGAAGGGCCCGTTCGTCGACGGTCACCTGCAGAAGAAGGTCGACGTCCAGAACGAGAAGGGGACCAAGGCGGTCATCAAGACCTGGTCCCGCCGGTCGCTCATCACGCCGGACTTCCTCGGCCACACGTTCGCGGTGCACGACGGCCGCAAGCACACCCCGGTGTTCGTCACCGAGTCGATGGTCGGGCACAAGCTGGGCGAGTTCGCCCCGACGCGCACCTTCCGCGGCCACGAGAAGGACGACCGCAAGGGCCGTCGCCGCTGATGACGATTGAAGAAGGCAGGACAGCAATGGAAGCCAAGGCGCAGGCGCGGTTCGTCCGCGTCACGCCCCAGAAGGCCCGGCGCGTCGTGGACCTCATCCGTGGCAAGCAGGCCGAGCAGGCCGTGGCGACGCTGAGGTTCGCGCCGCAGGCCGCGGGGGAGACCGTGCTCAAGGTCGTCGAGAGCGCGATCGCGAACGCCCGGGTCAAGGCGGACCGGGCCGGCGAGGCGTTCGACGCCACGGCGCTCGTCGTCCGTGAGGCGTACGTCGACGAGGGTCCGACCCTCAAGCGGTTCCGCCCGCGTGCACAGGGCCGGGCGAGCCAGATCCTCAAGCGGACCAGCCACATCACCGTGGTCGTGGCCCCCGTCGAGAAGAAGGAGAGGGCCCGATAGTGGGACAGAAGGTCAACCCGCACGGGTACCGCCTCGGCATCACGACCGACCACCGCTCGCGGTGGTTCGCCGACAGCACCAAGCCCGGCCAGCGGTACCGCGACTACGTCCGCGAGGACGTGCAGATCCGCAAGCTCATGTCGACGGGCCTCGAGCGCGCCGGCATCTCCAAGGTCGAGATCGAGCGCACCCGTGACCGTGTGCGCGTCGACATCCACACCGCCCGCCCGGGCATCGTCATCGGGCGTCGTGGCGCGGAGGCCGACCGCATCCGCGGCGAGCTGGAGAAGCTCACCGGCAAGCAGGTGCAGCTGAACATCCTCGAGGTCAAGAACGCCGAGATCGACGCCCAGCTGGTCGCCCAGGGGATCGCTGAGCAGCTGGCGAGCCGTGTCTCGTTCCGTCGTGCGATGCGCAAGGGCATGCAGTCCGCGCAGCGCGCCGGCGCCAAGGGCATCCGTGTGCAGTGCGCCGGTCGCCTCGGCGGCGCGGAGATGAGCCGCAGCGAGTTCTACCGCGAGGGTCGTGTGCCGCTGCACACGCTGCGCGCGAACATCGACTACGGCTTCTACGAGGCCCGGACCACCTTCGGCCGCATCGGCGTCAAGGTCTGGATCTACAAGGGCGACATGACGGAGCGGGAGTTCGCCCAGCAGCAGGCGACCCAGGCCCCGCGTGCGCCGCGTGGACCGCGCGCGGACCGTCCGGCCCGTGCCGGTGCGCCGCGCCGCGAGCGTTCCGACGCCCCGGCCGGCGACGCCCCGGCCGCCACGGCGGACGCCGGTGCCGCGACCACCACCGAGACCGGAACGGAGGCCTGAGCCATGCTCATCCCGCGCAGGCTGAAGCACCGCAAGCAGCACCACCCGGGGCGCTCCGGCGCCGCGACCGGTGGCACCGCGATCTCGTTCGGCGACTTCGGCATCCAGGCTCTCGAGCCCGCCTACGTCACGAACCGCCAGATCGAGGCTGCTCGTATCGCCATGACCCGCCACATCAAGCGTGGTGGCAAGGTCTGGATCAACATCTACCCGGACCGCCCGCTCACCAAGAAGCCGGCGGAGACCCGCATGGGGTCGGGTAAGGGTTCGCCCGAGTGGTGGATCGCCAACGTCAAGCCGGGTCGGGTTCTCTTCGAGCTCGCCGGCGTCCCGGAGCCGCTGGCTCGCGAGGCCATGCGCCGCGCGCAGCACAAGCTCCCGATGAAGACCCGTTTCGTGGTCCGCGAGGGTGGTGGCAACTGATGGCTATCGGAACCAAGGAGCTCGCCGCCGACGAGCTGGACGGCTTCGACGACGAGCGACTCGTCGCGGAGCTGAAGAAGGCCAAGGAAGAGCTGTTCAACCTGCGCTTCCAGTCGGCCACCGGTCAGCTCGAGAGCCACGGGCGGCTCAAGGCCGTGCGCCGCGACATCGCGCGGATCTACACGATCCTGCGCGAGCGCGAGCTCGGCATCCGCACGGCCCCGAGCGCGAGCGAGTGAGGTACAGCAGATGAGTGCGATCGAGAACGAGGTCGGCGACAGCACGGCCGGCCAGACCGCCGAGCACCGGCCGTACCGCAAGACGCGGCGCGGCTACGTGGTCAGCGACAAGATGCAGAAGACCGTCGTGGTGGAGGTCGAGGACCGGGTCAAGCACCCGCTCTACGGCAAGGTCATCCGGCGCACGAGCAAGGTCAAGGCGCACGACGAGGTCGGCGCCGCCGGCATCGGCGACCTGGTCCTGATCATGGAGACGCGGCCGCTGTCCGCCACCAAGCGGTGGCGCGTGGTCGAGGTCCTCGAGAAGGCCAAGTAGGCCCTCTCACCCCGCACGACAGCTCAGTTGCCCCCGGGGGAATGCGGTGGTGGGACCAGCGGTTCCACCACCGGTCCCGGGTGCATGACGGCAACGATCCGTTCGGCCAGGCTCGCTCCGCGAGAACCAGCAGACGACAGGAGTTCAACACATGATCCAGCAGGAGTCGCGACTTCGGGTCGCCGACAACACGGGTGCCAAGGAGATCCTCTGCATCCGCGTTCTCGGTGGTTCGGGACGTCGCTACGCCGGAATCGGTGACGTCATCGTCGCCACCGTCAAGGACGCGATCCCCGGCGGCAACGTCAAGAAGGGCGACGTGGTCAAGGCCGTCATCGTCCGTACCCGCAAGGAGCGTCGGCGTCCCGACGGCTCGTACATCAAGTTCGACGAGAACGCCGCAGTGATCCTCAAGAACGACGGCGACCCCCGTGGCACGCGCATCTTCGGCCCGGTGGGCCGCGAGCTGCGCGACAAGAAGTTCATGCGGATCATCTCGCTGGCTCCGGAGGTGCTCTGACCATGGCGAAGATCAAGAAGGGCGATCTCGTGATCGTCATCTCCGGCCGCGACAAGGGCAAGGAGGGTCGTGTCCTGGAGGTCCTCACCGAGACGCAGCGCGTCGTCGTCGAGGGTGTCCAGCGCGTCACCAAGCACGTCAAGGCCGGCCAGACCGCCCGCGGCACGCGGACCGGTGGGATCGAGACCGTCGAGGCCCCGATCCACATCAGCAACGTGATGCTCGTGGACCCGGAGACCAAGAAGGGCACCCGGGTCGGGTACCGGTCCGAGGAAGTCGAGCGTGACGGTCGCACCAAGACCGTGCGGGTGCGCGTCGCCAAGCGCTCCGGGAAGGACATCTGATGAGCACCGAGAGCACCGTGACCACGGGTGCCGACACGGACCGCGACCAGTTCGCCCGTCCCGTGCCGCGCCTGAAGGCGCGCTACAACGACGCGATCGCCGGCGAGCTGCTCGGCGAGTTCGGCCACGCCAACGTCAACCAGGTCGCACGCCTCACCAAGGTGGTCGTGAACATGGGTGTCGGCGAGGCCGCCAAGGACTCCAAGCTGATCGACGGCGCCATCCGCGACCTCACCGCGATCACCGGTCAGAAGCCGCAGGTCACTAAGGCCCGCAAGTCGATCGCCCAGTTCAAGCTGCGTGAGGGCATGCCGATCGGCGCCCACGTGACGCTGCGCGGCGACCGCATGTGGGAGTTCCTCGACCGCCTGCTGTCGACCGCCCTGCCCCGCATCCGCGACTTCCGCGGCCTGTCGGCCAAGCAGTTCGACGGTCACGGCAACTACACCTTCGGTCTCACGGAGCAGTCCATGTTCCACGAGATTGACCAGGACAAGATCGACCGCGTGCGTGGCATGGACATCACCGTCGTCACGACCGCGACCACCGACGCAGAGGGCCGCTCGCTGCTGAAGCGTCTCGGCTTCCCCTTCAAGGAGGACTGACCATGGCGAAGACCGCCCTGATCCAGAAGGCCGCCAGGACGCCGAAGTTCAAGGTGCGCGCCTACACCCGGTGCCAGCGGTGCGGACGTCCGCACTCCGTGTACCGCAAGTTCGGGCTGTGCCGGATCTGCGTGCGCCAGATGGCGCACGCCGGCGAGCTCCCCGGCGTCACCAAGAGCAGCTGGTAACAACTACGCCGCTGGTCCGGGTCGCACCTGTGCGACCCGGATACCCCGGCGAGGAAGGGCCTGAGCCCACATGACCATGACCGACCCGATCGCAGACATGCTCACGCGTCTGCGGAATGCGAACTCGGCGCACCACGACACGGTGACCATGCCGTTCTCGAAGCTGAAGTCGCACATCGCCGAGATCCTCCAGGCGGAGGGCTACATCGCCGGCTGGACGGTGCAGGACGCCCCCGTGGGGCAGTACCTGACCATCGAGCTGAAGTACGGCCCGAACCGCGAGCGCTCGCTCGCCGGTGTGCGGCGCGTGTCCAAGCCGGGCCTGCGCGTGTACGCCAAGTCCACCAACCTGCCCAAGGTGCTCGGCGGCCTGGGCGTGGCGATCCTGTCCACGTCCTCCGGTCTCCTCACCGACAAGCAGGCCGCCAAGAAGGGCGTGGGTGGGGAAGTCCTCGCCTACGTCTGGTAAGTCCGAGACGGAAAGGAGCTAGCCATGTCTCGAATCGGCAGAGTCCCCGTCCCGGTCCCCACCGGCGTGGACGTCACCATCGACGGCGCGGTCGTGACGGTCGCGGGGCCCAAGGGCACCCTGACCCACACGATCCCGTCGCCCATCTCGGTCGCGCAGGAGGACGGCGCCCTCGTGGTGACCCGTCCCAACGACGAGCGCTCCTCGCGCTCGCTGCACGGCCTGACCCGCACGCTGCTCGCGAACCTCGTCACCGGTGTCACCGAGGGCTACACCAAGCGCCTCGAGATCGTCGGCACCGGGTACCGCGTGACGGCCAAGGGCGACACGCTCGAGTTCGCCCTCGGCTTCAGCCACCCGGTGAACATCGCGCCGCCCGCCGGCATCACGTTCGCCGTCGAGGCGCCGACCCGCTTCTCGGTCAGCGGCATCGACAAGCAGCAGGTCGGCGAGGTCGCCGCGAACATCCGCAAGATCCGCAAGCCCGAGCCGTACAAGGGCAAGGGTGTGCGGTACGCCGGCGAGGTCGTCCGCCGCAAGGTCGGAAAGGCTGGTAAGTAAGCGATGGCACTCAAGATCCTGGGCAAGGGCAAGGCGATCAGCCGGGCCCGTCGCCACCTCCGGGTCCGCAAGAAGGTCACCGGCACGGCCGTCCGCCCGCGTCTGGTCGTGACCCGCTCCGCGCGTCACATGACCGCGCAGGTCGTGGACGACACCGTCGGCCGGACCGTCGCGTCGGCCTCCACGCTCGAGGCCGACATGCGCGCCCTGGGCGCCGACAAGACGGCCAAGGCGCGTCGCGTCGGTGAGCTCGTCGCCGAGCGCGCCAAGGCCGCCGGCGTCGACGCGGTCGTGTTCGACCGCGGCGGCAACAAGTACCACGGCCGGGTGGCAGCCGTCGCCGACGGGGCCCGCGAAGGCGGTCTGGCCCTGTGACGACGACCATCTCCGCACTGAAGACAAGGATCCACTGATGGCTGCTCCTCAGCGCAGCAACACCGGCGCCCCTGCGGGTGGCGCGGGCGGCGGCGGCGGCGACCGTCGTGACGGCGGTCGCCGTGACGGCGGACGCCGGGACGCCCCCGAGAAGAGCCAGTTCCTCGAGCGCGTCGTGACCATCAACCGTGTCGCCAAGGTCGTCAAGGGCGGCCGGCGCTTCAGCTTCACCGCGCTGGTCGTGGTGGGCGACGGCGACGGCACGGTCGGCGTGGGCTACGGCAAGGCCAAGGAGGTGCCCGCGGCGATCGCCAAGGGTGTCGAGGAGGCCAAGAAGAACTTCTTCAAGGTCCCGCGCATCCAGGGCACCATCCCGCACCCCATCCAGGGTGAGGCCGCGGCCGGCGTCGTCTTCCTGCGTCCGGCGTCCCCCGGTACCGGCGTCATCGCCGGTGGTCCGGTCCGCGCCGTCCTGGAGTGCGCCGGCATCCACGACGTCCTGAGCAAGTCGCTCGGGTCCTCCAACGCCATCAACATCGTGCACGCCACGGTCGAGGCGCTGCGTGGGCTGGAGCGTCCGGAGGCCGTGGCGGCTCGCCGTGGCCTGTCGCTCGAGCACGTCGCGCCGGCCTCGCTCCTGCGGGCGCAGGCGGCGGGGATCGCGGCCGGGTCGGCTGCGAAGGTGGGTGCCTGATGGCCCGCCTCAAGGTGACCCAGACGAAGTCCGCCATCGGCGGCAAGCAGAACCAGCGCGACACGCTGCGGACCCTCGGTCTCAAGCGCATCGGTGACGTCGTCGTGAAGGAGGACCGCCCGGAGATCCGTGGCATGGTCACGACGGTCAACCACCTCGTCGCGGTCGAGGAGGTCGAGTGATGAGCGAGAACACCGAAGACGCGCAGGCCCCGGCCAAGGCCAGGGCCCCGCGCGCGAAGAAGGCGGACGCGACCGCGGCGGGCACCTCCGCGGCCGCCACGGCCACCGCCGCGGCGACCGCGGCTGCGGCCCAGGTCGGCGCCGGCGGCACCCTCAAGGTGCACCACCTGCGTCCGGCCCCCGGCGCCAAGACCGCCAAGACCCGCGTGGGTCGTGGTGAGGCGTCGAAGGGCAAGACGGCCGGTCGTGGGACCAAGGGCTCCAAGGCCCGCTACCAGGTGCCGGAGAGCTTCGAGGGTGGGCAGATGCCCCTGCACATGCGCCTGCCGAAGCTGCGCGGGTTCAAGAACCCGTTCCGCACCGAGTACCAGGTCGTGAACCTCGACAAGCTGTCCGCGCTGTACCCGGCCGGTGGCTCCGTCACCGTCGAGGACCTCGTGGCCAAGGGCGCGGTCCGCAAGGGCCAGCCGGTCAAGGTGCTCGGCACGGGCGAGGTCACGGTCGCGCTGACGATCGCGGTGGACGCGTACTCCGCGTCGGCCAAGGACAAGATCGTCGCTGCCGGCGGGTCCGTCGAGCAGGACTGATCGCCAGGGGACGGGGTCGGTGGGGAAGTGCTCCCACCGACCCCGTTCTCGCACCCGGACGGTGATCCGTTAGGGTGCGCGGTGCGTTCGACGGACGCACCGTGAGGACTCCCGGTCCGCCGGGACCACGACACACCCGCCTCGGCGGAGCTGGAGGATAGGTGCTCAGCGCATTCGCTCGGGCGTTCAGGACGCCCGACCTGCGGCGCAAGCTGCTCTTCACGATCGCGATCATGGCGATCTTCCGGGTGGGCTCGTTCCTGCCGACGCCGGGCGTCTCCTACCCGAACGTCCAGACCTGCATCGCCGAGACGGCCGGGAACAACGACCTGCTCGGGCTGGTCAACCTGTTCAGCGGCGGTGCGCTGCTGCAGCTGTCGGTGTTCGCGCTCGGGATCATGCCGTACATCACGGCGAGCATCATCATCCAGCTGCTGCGTGTGGTGATCCCCCGGTTCGAGGCCCTGCACCAGGAGGGCCAGTCCGGGACCGCGAAGCTGACGCAGTACACGCGCTACCTCACGATCGCGCTGGCGATCCTCCAGTCGACGACCATCATCACGGTCGCGCGCTCGGGCGGGCTGTTCCAGGGCTGCACGGTCGACGTCATCCCCAACCCCAGCGTGGTGACGACCCTGCTGATGATCCTCACCATGACCGCCGGCACCGGCCTGATCATGTGGCTCGGCGAGCTCATCTCCGAGCGCGGCGTCGGCAACGGCATGTCGCTGCTCATCTTCACGTCCATCGCCGCGAGCTTCCCGACCGCCCTGTGGTCGATCGCCGGTGGCGACAACGGCCTCACGAAGTTCGTCATCGTGCTGGCGGTCACCGTGCTGGTGGTCGCGCTGGTCGTCTTCGTCGAGCAGTCCCAGCGCCGCATCCCGGTGCAGTACGCCAAGCGCATGGTCGGCCGCAAGATGTACGGCGGCTCGAGCACCTACATCCCGATCAAGATCAACATGGCCGGCGTCATCCCGGTGATCTTCGCGTCGTCGCTGCTCGCGGTACCCGGCCTGATCGCGCAGTTCGGCGACCAGACGGCGGGCTGGGTGCAGTGGGTCTCGGTCAACCTCGTCGACCCGGCCGCCCCGCTGCACCTGGCGATCTACGTCTTCCTCATCATCTTCTTCTGCTACTTCTACACGGCCATCACGTTCAACCCGGACGAGGTCGCGGACAACATGAAGAAGTACGGCGGCTTCATCCCCGGCATCCGTGCCGGTCGGCCGACCGCCGAGTACCTGGGCTACGTGATCTCCCGCATCACGTCGGCGGGCTCGATCTACCTCGCCCTGGTGGCGCTCATCCCGACGATCGCGTTCATCCTGATGGACATCAGCACCAACATCCCGTTCGGCGGCACGTCGATCCTCATCGTCGTGGGCGTCGGCCTGGAGACGGTCAAGCAGATCGAGTCGCAGCTCCAGCAGCGGCACTACGAAGGGTTCCTGCGGTGAGCGCACGTCTGGTGATCATGGGCCCCCAGGGCTCGGGCAAGGGCACGCAGGCGGCGCTCCTGGCGACGCGCCTGGGGGTGCCGGCCATCTCGACCGGCGACATCTTCCGCGCGAACGTCAAGGGCGGCACCGACCTGGGCAACCAGGCCAAGGCGATCATGGACGCCGGCGACCTCGTCCCGGACGAGATCACCAACGCGATGGTCCGCGACCGGCTCGCGGAGCCGGACGCGGCCGAGGGCTTCATCCTCGACGGCTACCCCCGCAACGCCGCCCAGGTGGAGGCGCTGGACGGCGTCCTGGCCGGGCACGGCGTCGGGCTCGACGCCGTGCTGGAGCTGACCGCCGACCGGGACGAGCTGCTCGCCCGCCTCGGTCGCCGCGCGGCTCTCGAGGGACGGACGGACGACACCGCGGAGGCGATCGAACGGCGCCTGGCGATCTACGAGCAGCAGACCGCGCCCCTCACCGCCGGCTACGCCGCGCGGGGGCTGCTGGTCACCGTCGACGGCATCGGGCAGGTCGACGAGGTCACCGAGCGGCTCGTGGCCGCTCTCGGCGCCCGTGTCGGCTGACCCGGCTGCCGGCTGACGCGTGATGTTCGGACGCGAGCGGATCGAGTACAAGACCCCGGAGCAGGTGCGGCTCATGCGCCGCGCCGGCCTGGTGGTCGCCGACGCCCTGGCCGCCGTCCGCGCCGAGGTCCGCCCCGGGCTGACCACCGCGGACCTGGACGCCGTCGCCGCGCAGGTCATCCGCGGCGCGGGCGCGACGCCGTCGTTCCTGGGCTACCACGGGTTCCCGGCGACGCTGTGCGTGTCGGTGAACGACGAGATCGTGCACGGCATCCCCGGCCCGCGGGTGCTCGAGCCCGGTGACGTGGTGTCCGTCGACTGCGGCGCGATCGTCGAGGGGTGGCACGGCGACTCGGCGATGACCGTGGTGCTCGACGGCGCCGACCCGGGCGACGTCGAGCTGTCGCGCACGACCGAGAGCGCCATGTGGGCCGGCATCGCCGCGCTCGCCGGCGCGGACCGGCTGGGTGCGGTGGGGGAGGCGGTCGAGGACGTCGTCGACGCCGCCGAGTCCGCCGGGTCGAACGGTGGCGTCCGCTACGGCGTGATCCAGGAGTACGTCGGCCACGGGATCGGCAGCGCGATGCACCAGCCGCCCGAGGTGCTCAACTACCGCACCCGCGACCGTGGCGCCCGGCTGCGGCCCGGCCTGTGCGTGGCGGTCGAGCCGATGCTCGTGCGCGGGGACCGCGGCACGCGCGTGCTCGAGGACGACTGGACCGTGGTGACCGCCGACGGCTCGCGGGCCTCCCACTGGGAGCACTCGGTCGCGGTGCTGGCCGACGGGATCGTCGTGCTGACCGCGCACGACGGCGGCGCCCGGCGTCTGGGCGAGCTCGGCGTCGGCGTCGTCGCGCTGGACGTCTGAGAGGCACCGTCGGCGGTGCGCGACGGGCCCGTGCGGTCCGCAGGCCCGTGCGTGTGCCGTCGGTCACCGTGGTACCGCGGACGGGCCGCGTAGCGTAGGGTAGGACGTTGGGTGTGCGCCTGACGTCAGGACACGCCAAATCCACTGTCGGTCAGCGCGGGGCACCATGCCGTGCCCGGCCGCCGGTGGGCGTCGATGCAACCAGGAGTTAGCGGAGGATATGGCAAAGAAGGACGGTGTCATCGAGATCGAGGGCAGCGTTGTCGAGGCTCTGCCGAACGCGATGTTCCGCGTGGAGCTGGCCAACGGCCACAAGGTGCTCGCTCACATCTCGGGCAAGATGCGTCAGCACTACATCCGGATCCTCCCCGAGGACCGGGTGGTCGTTGAGCTGAGCCCGTACGACCTGTCCCGCGGCCGGATCGTCTACCGCTACAAGTAACCACCACTCGATCATGCCGCCTTCGCTCGCGCCGCCCCCGGTGCGCCGAACGGTCGCGGCGGCGAAGGAACCCGCATGAAGGTCAAGCCCAGCGTCAAGAAGATCTGCGACAAGTGCAAGGTCATCCGCCGGCACGGTCGCGTCATGGTGATCTGCGAGAACCTGCGTCACAAGCAGCGCCAGGGCTGAGCCCCTGACGCTCGAGCAGCCTCGCCCGAGCACCCGGCAGCCGCCCCGTCCCGGGGCACCTGCCACCAGCGCACAGCCACCCCGCCCGATCCCCACCACGGGGAGCGGGCGGTGAACCCCCGGTCGGAGGCCGGGGCCCGCGGACCACGCGGGAAGGCGGTGCGGAAGACCTCCGACGCAGTCCAGGAGTCCTACCGAACATGGCACGTCTTGTCGGAGTAGACCTCCCCCGCGAGAAGCGGCTGGAGATCGCACTCACCTACATCTACGGGGTCGGCCGCACGCGCGCCCAGCAGACGCTGACCGCCACCGGCATCAGCCCCGACGTCCGGGTCCGCGACCTGGGCGACGCCGAGCTGGTCGCGCTCCGCGACTACCTCGAGGGCAACTACAAGCTCGAGGGTGACCTGCGACGCGAGGTCGCCGCGGACATCCGCCGCAAGGTCGAGATCGGCAGCTACGAGGGCATCCGCCACCGCCGTGGCCTCCCGGTGCGCGGCCAGCGCACCAAGACCAACGCGCGTACCCGCAAGGGCCCCAAGCGCACCGTCGCCGGCAAGAAGAAGGCCGGTCGCAAGTAGCCGCACGTCGCCGCGCACGCCGGGTGCCGGTGACCTGAGAGTCACCCACCTGCTGCGGCCGGTGATCGCCGATCGTCCACGACCCGAGAGAGAACAGACATGCCCCCCAAGTCCCGTACCGCCGTGCGCAAGCCGCGCCGCAAGGAGAAGAAGAACGTCTCCCACGGCCAGGCGCACATCAAGAGCACGTTCAACAACACGATCGTCTCGATCACGGACCCGTCCGGCGCCGTGATCGCCTGGGCCTCCTCCGGCCAGGTCGGCTTCAAGGGGTCGCGCAAGTCGACCCCGTTCGCCGCGCAGCTCGCCGCCGAGGCCGCGGCCCGCCGGGCGCAGGAGCACGGCATGAAGAAGGTCGACGTCTTCGTCAAGGGCCCCGGCTCCGGCCGGGAGACCGCGATCCGGTCGCTGCAGGCGACCGGCCTCGAGGTCGGCTCCATCCAGGACGTCACGCCCCAGGCGCACAACGGCTGCCGCCCGCCCAAGCGCCGCCGCGTCTGACCTCTGCCTCGCAGGCGCACCGGGCCGGGCACGACCCGGCCCGGTGCACCCGCGTGCGGACCTCACCGGTCGTCCGGCCCGGTGCGTGCGCACGCAGGACCACAGCAGGCAGGACGAACCACGCTCGCCCCGGTAGACCGAGACCCGGCGGGCCCGTAGTACCGCGGACGCGTCATATGGCGGACGCCCGCTGAGAGGAACCCCCGAAGTGCTCATCGCACAGCGCCCCACCCTGACCGAAGAGGTCGTCAACGAGCGACGCTCGCGGTTCTCCATCGAGCCGCTCGAGCCGGGCTTCGGCTACACGCTCGGCAACTCGCTGCGCCGCACCCTGCTGTCCTCGATCCCGGGTGCCGCCGTCACGTCCATCCGGATCGACGGCGTCCTGCACGAGTTCACCACCGTGCCGGGCGTGAAGGAGGACGTCACCGAGATCATCCTCAACGTCAAGAACCTGGTCGTCTCCTCGGAGAACGACGAGCCCGTCGTGATGTACCTGCGCAAGCAGGGCTCCGGTGTCGTCACCGGCGCGGACATCGTCCCGCCGGCCGGCGTCGAGGTGCACAACCCCGAGCTGCACATCGCCACGCTGAACGAGAAGGGCAAGCTCGAGATCGAGCTGACCGTCGAGCGCGGCCGCGGGTACGTCTCCGCGCAGCAGAACAAGTCCTACGACGCCGAGATCGGCCGCGTCCCGGTCGACTCGATCTACTCGCCCGTCCTCAAGGTGACCTACAAGGTCGAGGCGACGCGTGTCGAGCAGCGCACGGACTTCGACAAGCTGATCGTCGACGTCGAGACGAAGAACGCCATCGCCCCGCGCGACGCGCTCGCCTCGGCCGGCAAGACGCTCGTCGAGCTGTTCGGCCTGGCCCGTGAGCTCAACGTCGAGGCCGAGGGCATCGAGATCGGCCCGTCCCCGACGGACGCCGCTCTCGCGGCGGACCTCGCGCTGCCGGTCGAGGACCTGCAGCTGACGATCCGCTCCTACAACTGCCTCAAGCGTGAGGGCATCCACACCGTGGGTGAGCTCGTGGCCCGCAGCGAGGCCGACCTCCTGGACATCCGCAACTTCGGTGCGAAGTCCATCACCGAGGTCAAGGAGAAGCTGGCCGAGCTGGGCCTGTCCCTCAAGGACAGCCCGCTGGACTTCGACCCGACGCAGGCCGCCGGCTACTACGACGGCGAAGAGGTCGAGTTCACCGAGGACGAGCAGTACTGACGGCGCGGTGACGGCCGCCGCTCGCCGGCGGCCGGTCCACCCATCACTTTGCAACTGAGGAGTCACAACAATGCCCACGCCCACCAAGGGTCCCCGGCTCGGTGGCGGTCCGGCGCACGAGCGGCTGATCCTGGCCAACCTGGCCACCAGCCTGTTCGAGCACAAGCGGATCACCACCACCGAGGCCAAGGCCAAGCGCCTGCGTCCGCTGGCCGAGCGCCTCATCACGTTCGCCAAGCGCGGCGACCTCGCGGCCCGTCGCCGGGTGCTGACCGTGGTCCGGGACAAGGGTGTCGTGCACACCCTCTTCACCGAGATCGCGCCGTCGGTCACGGAGCGTCAGGGCGGGTACACCCGCATCACGAAGATCGGCCCCCGCAAGGGTGACAACGCGCCGATGGCCGTCATCGAGCTGGTCCTCGAGCCGCTCAGCCCGAAGCAGGCCACCGTGCGCGAGGCCGAGGGGGCGACCCGCCGGGCCGCCGCTCCGGCCGCCGCCGCGCCGGTCGAGGTCCCCGCTGCCGACGCCACCACCGACGAGACCGTCGTCGCCGGTGACGCCGAGGTGGTCGAGGACGTCGTCGTCGCCGAGACCGCGGCCGAGGTCGAGACCGTCGACGCCGAGGCGGCCCCGGCCGCCGACGAGACCGCGGCAGCCGACGAGGCTGCCGCTGCCCCCGAGGCCGACAAGGCCTGACCGGGAGCGATCTGGAGGGCCCGGTACCGAGACCACCTCTCGGTACCGGGCCCTTCGTCATACCCGGGACGGGTGCGACGGCCGGGTACCGCGAGCACCACCGACGACGAGCCCGACGGCGGGCAGCGTCGTAAGGTCGCCGCCATGGAAGCCCTCCCGGTCGTCCTGGCTCACGGGGTGCGCTCCTCGGGGACCATGTGGCGCGCGCAGGTCGGCGCGCTCGAGGCGGCCGGCCACCGGGCCGTGGCCGTCGACCTGCCCGGGCACGGCGCGCGCCGCGGCCAGCGGTTCACGCTGGACGGTGCGGTCGACGCGCTCGGCGCGACGATCGACGACCTCGGCGGGCGGGCGCTGGTCGTCGGGCTGTCGCTCGGCGGATACGTCGCGGTCGCGCACGCCGCACGCCGCCCCGAGCAGGTCGCCGGCCTGGTCGCCGCCGCGTGCTGCACGCGGCCGCGCCGGGTCGCCGTCGGCGGATGGGCGCTGCTCGCGCGCGGCATCGGCCTCCTGCCGGACGCGGGCGCCGGGCTCAACCAGCTCATGGTCGACCTCACCCTCGCCGCCGAGGCGGCCGCCGACGTGGCGGCAGGCGGCTTCGCGCTGGACGTCATGGACGACGTGCTGCGCGAGGTGGGCACGCTGCGCCCCGTCGAGGACCTGGCGCGGGTGCAGGCGCCGGTGTGGCTCGTCAACGGGCGGTGGGACCACTTCCGGACCGAGGAGCGACGGTTCCTGCGGGCGTGCCGCGACGGGCGGCTCGTGGTCCTGCGCGGCGCGCGGCACCTCGTCAGCCTGGACGCGCCGGTGGCCTTCAGCCGTGTGCTGCTGGAGGCGCTGGACCACGTGGCGACGCTCGAGGCCGGTGGCCCCGGAGCGGCCGCGGACGAGGGGCGCCGGGCCGGCGGGGCCCGGCCACCGGCCGACGTCCTCACCGCGCCCTGAGGTCCCCCCGCCGCGCACTGGTCGGAGCGAGGCGCGGCCCGGTGGCCGGTCAGCGCGGCGCGCGCAGCGCCCAGGCCCGGACCCCTCCGACGATGCCGGCGGAGTTGGGCACGACGACGACGTCGTCACCGAGCCGGGCGAGGACCTGCGGCGTGAGCCGGCGGGCGTTGCCGCCGCCGAGGTACAGCCGGTCCCACAGGAACACCGGGCGCAGGCCGTCCACGACCCGCCGCATCCGGCGCGACCAGAGCGCGTCCCCGAGCCGGGCGCGCTCCACCTCGCCGATGTAGGTGTCGTAGCTCGTGCCCCAGCGCACCGGCGCGTGGGAGAGCTCGAGGTGGGGCGCGAGGCTGCCGCCGTCGAAGAGCGCCGACCCCAGTCCGGTGCCCACGGTCAGCACGAGCTCCAGCCCGCTGCCGGCGACGACGCCCGCCCCGTGCACCTCCGCGTCGTTGAGGACGAGCGCCGGCACGCCGATCGTGCGCTCCACCGCGGCCTCCATGTCGAAGCCGGCCCAGGCCTCGACGAGCTCGGGCAGCACACGGCTGTGCGGACCGGACCGGGTCACGTAGTGCGGGGTGGCGACCACGACGCCGTGGCGGATCATCCCGGGCATGCCGACGGTGACCCGGTCGGCCGGCGGCAGGCCCGCGGCGATGTCGGCGATCGTGCTCAGCAGCCGTTCGGGCGGCAGGGGGTACGGCGTGGGCACCCGGACCGCCGGTGCGCGCAGCGTGCCGGCGGCGTCGAGCACGGAGGCCTTGATCCCCCCGCCGCCGCAGTCCACGGCCAGCGTGTACGCCGCGACGTGGGCGAGGTGCGGGGCGGCCGGCGCCGGCTCGGTGCCGGCGGCCCGGTCGGCACCGGTCGCCGGGTCGGTGGTCGAGGGAGGGGGGGCGTCGGGCACGCGCCGACGGTACCCGGGACGCGCGGATAGGTTGGCGCGGTGCCCCGGATCCGCCTCGACCTCGCCTACGACGGCACGGACTTCGCCGGCTGGGCCCGGCAGCCTGGTCTGCGGACCGTCCAGGGGACGCTCGAGGACGCGCTGGCCCGGGTGCTGCGGCTGGACCCCGCCCCGCGGGTGACCGTCGCCGGGCGCACCGACGCCGGCGTGCACGCGCGCGGGCAGGTGGCGCACGTGGACCTGCCCGAGGACGCGTGGGCTGCGGTGCCGGGCCGGTCCACGCGCCCGCCCGAGGACGCGCTCCTCGCCCGGTTGACCGGGGTGCTGCCGCGCGACGTCGTCGTGCACCGCACGCGGGTCGCGGCGCCCGGCTTCGACGCCCGGTTCTCCGCGCTGCGCCGGCGCTACGCCTACCGGGTCGCGGACCGGCCGGACCTGCGCGACCCGCTGCGCCGCCACCACGTGCTGTGGCACGCCCGGGCGCTGGACGCCGCCGCGATGCACGCCGCGGCCGTCGACCTCGTCGGGCACCACGACTTCGCGGCGTACTGCAAGCCGCGCGAGGGTGCGACGACGATCCGGACGCTGGAGGTGTTCGACTGGGAGCGGCCGACCGGGGGGCCGGACGCCGGGCTCGTGGTCGCCACGGTCCAGGCCGACGCGTTCTGCCACAGCATGGTCCGCGCCCTGGTGGGCGCCTCGATCGCGGTGGGGGAGGGCCGGCGCCCCGTGGACTGGCCCGCGGGTCTGCTCGCCGGACGCCGGCGCGACCCGGGCGGTGCGGTCGTGCCGCCGCACGGCCTCACGCTCGAGGAGGTCGCCTACCCCGACGACGCCGAGCTCGAGGCGCGTGCGCGCCAGACGCGCGCCGTCCGGGTCGCGCCGGGGCCCCGCTGAGGGTCCGGCCGGCGGTCCGCCCGGTCAGTCGAGGCAGAGGGTCGTGACCTCCACGATGCCGAGGACCTGAGCCCCGTAGAGGCTGGCGAACAGGTCGGCGTCGGCACGGGTCGTGAAGTGCACGGACCGCACCACGGCCTCGGGCGGGAGGCCCAGCGCGTCCGGCGCCTCGACGTCGCAGGCCAGGTTCCCCTCGCTCGCGACGTACCCCATCTCCTCCAGGCGCGTGCCGGACTGCACCCACGCGGGGTCGTCCGGTGACGACTGCACCGCCAGGTAGACGCCCCATGCCGTGCCGCCGTGGGTCGGCTCGGCGAGTGGTGGCGGGGTCGGTGCCGCCGGGGGCGCCGCTGTCGCCGTGGGCGTCGCGGTGGGGGCGGGGGTCGGGGTCGGGGTGGCGCTCGGGGTCGCGGTCGGCGTGGCGGGGGCCGACGCGGTCGGGACCGCCGCCGAGGTGGACGGCGAGCCCGGTGCGGCGTCGTCCCGCGAGCACCCCACCAGCAGGCCGACCACCGCGGCGGCGCCCGCCACGGCCGTCACCGCGCGTCGCGTTCCGGCGCGCCGGGTGGCGTGCGCCGTGCGGGAGCGGGTCGTCGCGGCGGCGGGCCGGTGCGGGTCTGTGCCACCGCCCATCAGAGCGTGGGGTCCTCGACGATCCGGACGGCGGCCTCCTCGGCGCTCGCGCCACCACCGGCGATCCCGGCGTCGGTCGCGAACATGTCCGTCCCGCCGCTCTCGACGGCGTCGCCGTCCGCCACGAGCCGGCCGGCGCGGTCGAGCTGGGTGGCGCCCTTCTCCGGGGCGTCCCAGATCTCCGGCTCCTCCTGGGCGATGCGCTGGTCGAGGGTCTCCCCGCGCGACTCCTCCCAGGCGGTCTCCCCGAAGTGGCCGCTCGGGTCGCGGTCCGGCGGGATGAACGCGGCGTCGAGCATCTCGTCGACGTCGGCCCCCGACATCGAGTCCTCGCCCTGGATCTGGTTGCTGTCGCCCTCGCTGCCGAGGGCGGCGTCGGTGCTGGTCGCTGGGGTGTCGTCCATGGTGCTCATGGGCTCCACCGTTCCACCGGGCCCGGCACTTCGCCACGGGAGCGACGGCGCGCGCTCGTGCTCCACCGGGCGGTGACCCGGCGCAATGGTGTGGTCCGGTCCGCGGCCGGTCGCGCAGACTGTCGGGGTGGGACACGTCGACATCAGCTCCGTCAGCTACTACCTCCCCGACGGGCGTCCGCTGCTCGACGAGGTGGACCTGCGCGTCGGGGACGGGGCCAAGGTCGCGCTCGTCGGGCCGAACGGCGCCGGCAAGACGACCCTGCTGCGGATCGTCGCCGGGGACACCGAGCCGCACGGGGGCACGGTCGCGCGCAGCGGCGGGCTGGCGGTCATGCGCCAGTTCGTCGGCCGCATCGACGACGACCGCTCCGTCCGCGACCTGCTCGCGTCCCTGGCCCCCCGGGCGGTCCGTGACGCCGCCGCCGAGCTCGCCGCCGCGGAGCTGGCGATCATGGAGGTCGACGACGAGCCCGCCCAGATGCGGTACGCGACCGCGCTGGTGGACTGGGCCGACGTCGGCGGCTACGAGGCCGAGGCCGGCTGGGACCAGGTGACCGACACCGTGCTGTCCGTGCCGTTCGACCGTGCGCAGTTCCGCGAGGTCCGCACGCTCTCCGGCGGGGAGCAGAAGCGGCTCGTCCTGGAGGCGCTGCTGCGCGGCCCGGAGGAGGTGCTGCTGCTCGACGAGCCGGACAACTACCTCGACGTGCCGACCAAGCGGTGGCTCGAGGGCGAGCTCGCGGGCACGGCCAAGACCGTCCTGTTCGTCAGCCACGACCGCGAGCTGCTGTCGCGGACCGCCACCCAGATCGCCAGCGTCGAGCCGACGCCGGCCGGGTCGACGGTCTGGGTGCACGGCGCGGGGTTCGCCACCTACCACCAGGCGCGCGAGGACCGGCGCGACCGCCTCGAGGAGCTGCTGCGGCGCTGGGAGGAGCAGCACACCAAGCTCAAGGAGCTCGTGTTCACCCTGAAGAACAAGGCGGCGTTCAACGACGGGCTCGCCTCGCGCTACCAGGCCGCCCAGACCCGGCTGCGCAAGTTCGAGGAGGCCGGACCTCCGCAGGTGCTCGCGCGCGAGCAGAACGTGCGGGTCCGGCTCACCGGCGGCCGCACGGCGAAGCGGGCGGTCGTCGCCACGGGGCTGGAGCTCACCGGGCTCATGAAGCCGTTCGACCTCGAGGTGTGGTTCGGCGAGCGGGTCGCCGTCCTGGGGTCCAACGGGTCGGGCAAGTCGCACTTCCTGCGGCTGCTCGCCGCGGGCGGCTCGGACCCGGACCGGGAGCACGAGCCGGTGGACGACGTCGTCGTGGCGCCGGTGGCGCACACCGGTCGGGTCGTCCTGGGGTCCCGGGTGCGGCCGGGGTGGTTCGCGCAGAACCACACCCACCCCGAGCTGGCCGGGCGCACGCTGCTGGAGATCCTGCACCGCGGCGACGCCCGTCGCTCCGGCATCGGGCGCGAGGCCGCGAGCAAGGCGCTGGACCGCTACGAGCTGGTTGCGGCCGCCGAGCAGGCGTACGACACGCTGTCCGGCGGCCAGCAGGCGCGGTTCCAGATCCTCCTGCTCGAGCTCGGCGGTGCCACCCTGCTGCTGCTCGACGAGCCGACCGACAACCTCGACCTGCACTCGGCCGAGGCGCTGGAGGCCGGGCTCGCGGCGTTCGAGGGGACGGTCCTGGCCGTGACGCACGACCGCTGGTTCGCGCGCGGCTTCGACCGGTTCCTGCTGTTCGGCGCGGACGGGGAGGTCGTGGAGACGCCGGAGCCGGTGTGGGACGCCACCCGCGTCCGCCGGAGCCGCTGACCGACCGCCCCTCCTCGGCGCGTCGCGTTGACCGGACGGGTGTGACGCACCGCGTTTTGACCCTCCCGGCGGCGTGCGGCTACTCTGGTGTGTCGTTGTGCGTCCCGTCGCGGACCGGTGCTCCCACTTGCCGGCTCCCTGGAGCGGATGCGCACGCACCAGCCATCATCGGTCGCTCGCCCATGCGAGCGCGCCGGAGACTCCATTCAGCTACAGGAACGAAGGCCTACGACCGTGCGCACGTACACCCCGAAGCCTGGCGACGTCGAGCGGACCTGGCACGTCATCGATGCAACCGATGTCGTCCTCGGCCGGCTGGCCACGCAGGTCGCCACCCTGCTGCGCGGCAAGCACAAGGCGACCTTCGCCCCGCACATGGACAACGGTGACTTCGTCATCGTCATCAACGCGGAGAAGGTCGCGCTGACCGGCAACAAGCGGCAGACGAAGCTCGCCTACCGGCACTCCGGCTACCCGGGCGGTCTGCGCTCCGTGACGTACGCCGAGCTCCTCGAGAAGCGCCCGGAGCGCGCCATCGAGAAGGCCGTGCGCGGCATGCTCCCGAAGAACTCGCTCGCCGCCCAGCAGCTGAGCAAGCTCAAGGTCTACACCGGGTCCGAGCACCCGCACACGGCCCAGCAGCCGCAGCCCTTCGAGATCACCCAGGTCTCGCAGCAGGCCTGAGCCGCTGCTGAGCTCCACGGGCACCCCACCAGCACCGCACACACAGGACGCGAGGACACCACCAGTGGCCGAGACCACGGTCGACATCGACTTCGAGGGCGACGACACGCCCACCAGCTACACCTCCGAGACGGCGGCCCCCACCGGCCGCGGCCAGAGCATCACCGCCCCGGGCAACGCCCTGGGTCGCCGCAAGGAGGCCGTGGCGCGCGTGCGCCTCGTCCCCGGCACCGGCACCTGGAAGGTCAACGGGCGCACGCTCGAGGACTACTTCCCGAACAAGGTGCACCAGCAGCTGGTGAACTCCCCGCTGAAGCTGGTCGACGTCGAGGGCCGCTTCGACGTCATCGCCCGCATCACCGGTGGCGGCGTGTCCGGCCAGGCCGGTGCACTGCGCCTGGGCATCGCCCGCGCCCTCAACCTGATCGACGAGGAGCACAACCGCCCGGCGCTGAAGAAGGCCGGCTTCCTGACCCGCGACGCCCGCGTCGTCGAGCGCAAGAAGGCCGGTCTGAAGAAGGCTCGCAAGGCCCCGCAGTACTCCAAGCGCTGATCCGTCCGCGCTGACCGACGGCCCCGATGGCATGACCATCGGGGCCGTCGTCGTACCCTGCGGCTGCGGGTGAGGCGCCGGGTCGGCCCGGCGCGCGACCGACCTGACCTCCATCGCACCGCACCGCCACAGCACTCGAGGAGCACACATGGCCCGCCTGTTCGGCACCGACGGCGTCCGGGGGCTCGCCAACCGTGACCTGACCGCCGAGCTCGCCCTGGACCTGTCCGTCGCGGCGGCGCACGTGCTCGCCTCCATCGGCGCGTTCGACGACCACCGGCCCCGCGCCGTCATCGGCCGCGACCCGCGCGCGTCGGGGGAGTTCCTGTCCGCGGCGACCATCGCGGGGCTGGCGAGCGCCGGCGTCGACGTGATCAACGTGGGCGTGCTGCCCACGCCGGCCGTGGCCTACCTCACCGGCAAGCTGGGGGCCGACCTCGGCGTGGTGCTCTCCGCGTCGCACAACCCCATGCCGGACAACGGCATCAAGTTCTTCACGCGCGGCGGGGTCAAGCTCGACGACGTCATCGAGGACGCGATCGAGTCCCGCCTGCGCGAGCCGTGGGACCGGCCCACCGGTGCTGCCGTCGGCCGCGTCAAGATGGACACCGGCCGGGCCGGGGACGAGTACGTCGACCACCTCGTCGCCACGATCGCCGCCCCCCTCGACGGTCTGCGCATCGCCGTCGACTGCGCGAACGGGGCCGCCAGCGAGGTCGGGCCGCAGGCGCTGCGGGCGGCCGGCGCGGACGTCGTCGTCATCAACGGCTCGCCGGACGGCCGCAACATCAACGAGAAGTGCGGCTCGACGCACCCCGAGCAGCTCCAGGCCGTGACGGTCGCGTCCGGCGCCGACCTCGGCGTCGCGTTCGACGGCGACGCCGACCGGTGCCTGGCCGTGGACCACACCGGTGCGCTGGTCGACGGGGACCAGATCATGGGCGTCCTGGCGATCGCGATGCGCGACGCCGGGCTGCTCGCCCAGGACACCCTCGTCGCCACCGTGATGAGCAACCTCGGGCTGAAGATCGCGATGACCTCCGCCGGGATCACGGTCCGGGAGACCGGGGTCGGTGACCGCTACGTGCTGGAGGAGATGCGCGCGGGCGGCTACAGCCTCGGTGGCGAGCAGTCCGGTCACGTGATCATGGCGGCGCACGCGACGACCGGTGACGGCGTGCTGACGGCGCTGCAGCTCGCCTCCCGTGTCGCGGGCACCGGGCAGAAGCTGTCCGAGCTCGCGGGCGTCGTGCAGCGTCTGCCGCAGGTCCTGCTCAACGTGCCGGACGTGGACAAGTCCCGCTCCTCCACCGACGAGGGCCTGCTCGCGGCGGTCGCGAGCGCCGAGCGGGAGCTCGGGGACGGCGGCCGGGTGCTGCTGCGCTCGTCCGGCACCGAGCCGCTCGTGCGGGTGATGGTCGAGGCGACCAGCCTGGAGGACGCCGAGCGGATCGCCGGCGACCTGGCCGGGGTGGTGCGCCGGCAGCTGGCGCTGTGAGCCGGGGGAGGCGCTGCGAGCGCAGCGAGCAGGGCACCGCCGGCGAACCGACGGCGCTGTGAGCCGGGGGAGGCGCTGCGAGCGCAGCGAGCAGGGCACCGCCGGCGAACCGATGGCGCTGTGAGCGGCGGCCCCGGCTCGGAGGACGTGCCGGCCCCGACCGTCGCGGAGCTGGTCGAGCGGGTCCTGGACGGGCCCGACCCCGCGCGGATCGTGCAGGCCGGTCACCCCGTGCTGCGCACACCGGCCCAGCGCTACGACGGCGGGCTGGACGACGAGACGTTCGGCGAGCTGCTGGCCCTCATGCGCCGGACGATGCACGCGGCCCCGGGTGTCGGGCTGGCGGCGCCGCAGATCGGGATCCCGCTCGCGATCGCCGTCGTGGAGGACCCCGGGGCCCTGGACCCGGACGTGCTGCGCGTGCGCGAGCGCCCGCCGCTGGCGTACCGGGTGCTCGTGAACCCGCGCTACGCCCCGGTCGACGACGAGCGGGTGTCCTTCTACGAGGGCTGCCTGAGCGTGCGCGGCTGGCAGGCGGTCGTCCCGCGGTACCGCCGGGTGCGGCTGACCGGCCAGGACGAGACGGGACGCGAGCTCGACGAGGTGGTGTCCGGCTGGCCTGCCCGCATCGTGCAGCACGAGACCGACCACCTGGACGGCACGCTGTACGTCGACCGCGCGGTCACCCGCTCGCTCGTGACCGACACGGGCCTCGGTGCGGCGCTGGCGTCCGAGCCGGCGCCGACGACGGCGGCCCGCGTGCTGGGCTTCCCGCCCGCCTGAGGCGGCTCGGTCCCGGCCGCGCGAGGACGAGGTGCCTCGTCCGTGGGGACCACGGCGGGTCCTCGTGCCTCCACCCGCAGACGGACGACGGCCGCCGTCGCGCGGGACAGGATCGTGGGGTCGGGACCCGGTGGATGAACTTCTCGGGTACCGGGGACCAACCAGGGAAAACCCTGATGACTCGGGGATGCCCGCCTCCCTAGGCTGGTCGGACGGCGCAGGGGGACACGCCCCTGCTGCCGGCGGCGACCGGGCCCCACGACCACAGGAGCTGATGACACGTGCTGGAGGATTGGGTCCTCGCGCTCGCGGCGTCGCCCCTGGTCTATGCGGCCCTCTACCTGTTCGCGACGATCGACGGGTTCTTCCCCCCGATCCCCAGCGAGTCCGTGGTCATCGCGCTCGCCGCCGTGGCGATGTCGACCGGCGCCCCGGACCTCTGGCTGCTGCTCGCGGTCGCCGCGGCCGGGGCGTTCACCGGTGACCAGATCGCCTACGCGATCGGGCGGCGGGTCCCCGTGCGCCGGACCCGCCTGCTACGCCGCCCGCGGGCGCAGCGGACCCTGGACTGGGCGGAGCGGGCGCTGGCGAACCGCGGGGCTTCCTTCATCATCGGCGCCCGGTACATCCCGGTGGGTCGGGTGGCGGTCAACATGACCGCCGGTGCCGTCGGGTTCTCGCGGCGGCGGTTCGTGGGGCTGACCGCGCTCGCGGCGGCGTCCTGGGCGGTCTACTCCGTCGTGATCGGCGTCGGAGCGGGCTTCTGGCTGCACGACCGGCCGCTGGTCGCCGTCGCCGTCGGCGTCGTGGCCGGGACGCTCATCGGCTTCGGTGTCGACGCGGTGCTGAGCCGGGTGCAGGGCCGCCCGCGGGCGCGGGACCTGGGCGCCGCACCCGCACCCGCCCCCGAGCGGGAGCCCGAGCCGGACCCCGAGCCCGTCGCCGTACCCGCACAGCCGCAGGCCGCGCGCGACCGGCACGTGCGCGACGGCGTCCTGCCCGT
>NZ_BJYY01000002.1 GCF_007991755.1 Cellulomonas aerilata
CCTGCGCGCCGACGCCCTGCCGGACGGCGTCGTGCGCGCCGACGTCCTGCCGGACGACGTCCTGCGCGAGGGCCTGCTGCCGGACGGCGACCTGCCCCGGGACCTGCTCGAGGACGACCGGACGGCCGCCGTCCGCCGGGAGCCGGCGCCGCTCGCCGTCCTGCCCGAGCTCCCGTAGCGCCGGACGCCACCCACACCGGGACCGACGCCCCGCACGATGTGCGGACCGGGCGCGGTACCCGTCAGAGCTTGCGCAGCCGCGCCCGCTGGACGGAGTGGTCCGCGCCCTTGGTGAGCACGAGGGTCGCGCGGCTCCGGGTCGGCAGGATGTTCTGCAGGAGGTTGGGCGCGTTGATGGTGTCCCAGATGCGCTCCGCCCGCTCGACCGCCTCGTCGTCGGACAGGTCCGCGTACCGCCGGAAGTACGACTCGGGCCGGGCGAACGCCGTGCGCCGCAGGGACAGGAACCGGTCCACGTACCACTGCCGCACGTCCGACGTGCGCGCGTCGACGTAGATCGAGAAGTCGAAGAAGTCGCTGACCGCGAGCTCGGACGACCCCTCGCCGGCCGGACGGGCCGGCTGCAGGACGTTGAGGCCCTCGACGATCAGCACGTGCGGCCGCCGGACGACGACCTCCCCGCCGGGGACGATGTCGTAGGTCAGGTGGTCGTAGACGGGGGCGCGGACCTCGGGACGGCCCGCCTTGACCTTCGACAGGAACCGGACCAGCGCCCTGCGGTCGTAGGACTCGGGGAACCCCTTGCGCTGCATGAGGCCGCGGCGCTCGAGCTCGGCGTTCGGGTAGAGGAACCCGTCGGTGGTGATGAGCTCCACGCGCGGGGTCTGCGGCCAGCGGGCGAGCAGCTCGCGCAGGAGCCGCGCCGTCGTCGACTTGCCCACCGCGACCGACCCCGCCACGCCGATGACGAACGGGGTGCCGCCGGAGTCCTCGCCGAGGAACGTGCTGGACGCCTCGTGCAGGTGGTGCGTCGCCTCGACGTACAGGTTGAGGAGCCGGGACAGCGGGCGGTAGACCGCGTCGACCTCCGCCAGGTCGATGGGGTCGCCCAGCCCGCGCAGGTGCTCCACGTCGCCGTCCGTCAGCGGCAGCGGCGTCGAGCCGGACAGCCGGGTCCACGCCTGCCGGTCGAGCTCGACGTACGGGGTGGACGGGGTCAGGTCGAGGCTCGGTGAGGCGGGGACGGGCACGTGGGCAATCCTGCCCGACGGCGGCCGGTGTCGCGGCAGGGGCCGTCGGGGGCGCCGGTAGACTCGGGTCCCATGTGCGGAATCGTCGGGTACGTGGGAAGTCGTCGGGCGGGCGGGCGTCCGCTCGAGGTCGTGCTCGAGGGGCTGCGGCGCCTGGAGTACCGCGGGTACGACTCCGCGGGCGTCGCGCTGGTGTCGCCGGAGGGCGGCGCCGGGCTGGTGACGGCCAAGAAGGCCGGCAAGCTCGCCAACCTGGTCGGGGAGCTGCAGGAGCGCCCGCTGCCGGACGCAACCGCGGCGATCGGGCACACCCGGTGGGCCACGCACGGCGTGCCGAACGACCTCAACGCGCACCCGCACGTCGCGGGGTCCCTCGCGGTCATCCACAACGGCATCGTGGAGAACTTCGCGACCCTCAAGGCCGAGCTGCTCGCCGACGGCGTGGAGTTCCTGTCCCAGACGGACACCGAGGTCGCGGCCCACCTGCTCGCCCGCGCCTACGCCGACAGCGGCGACCTCCCGTCCGCGATGCGCACCGTGGCGCGGCGGCTCGAGGGCACCTTCACGCTGCTCGCCGTGCACGCCGACGTGCCCGACGTCGTCGTCGGCGCGCGGCACGACTCGCCGCTCGTGGTGGGCCTGGGGGACGGCGAGAACTTCCTCGGCAGCGACGTGGCCGCGTTCATCGCCCACACCCGCGACGCCCTGGAGCTCGGCCAGGACCAGGTCGTCACGCTCGGCCCCGACGAGGTGACGGTCACCGACTTCGACGGCGCCCCGGTGCAGCCGCGCCGGTTCACCGTCGACTGGGACGCCGCGGCCGCCGAGAAGGGCGGCTTCGACTCCTTCATGGACAAGGAGATCCACGACCAGCCCCAGGCCGTGGGCGACACCCTGCTCGGCCGGACGGACGTGGACGGCCGGCTCGTGCTCGACGACCTGCGCATCGACGAGGCCGTCCTGCGGTCGATCGACAAGATCGTCGTGGTCGCGTGCGGGACCGCCGCCTACGCGGGCCACGTCGCCAAGTACGCCATCGAGCACTGGTGCCGGATCCCGGTCGAGGTGGAGCTCGCGCACGAGTTCCGCTACCGCGACCCGGTCGTCGGCCCGCGGACCCTCGTCGTCGCGGTCTCCCAGTCCGGGGAGACGATGGACACCCTCATGGCGGTCCGGCACGCGCGCGAGCAGGGCGCCAAGGTGCTCGCCATCTGCAACACGTACGGGTCCACGATCCCGCGCGAGTCCGACGCGGTGCTCTACACCCACGCCGGACCGGAGATCGCCGTCGCGTCCACCAAGGCGTTCCTGTCCCAGATCACCGCGGCGTACCTGCTCGGCCTGTACCTCGCGCAGCTGCGGGGCAACAAGTTCCCCGACGAGATCGTCGAGATCTTCGACCAGCTGCGCGAGATGCCGGGCCGGATCCAGCAGGTCCTGGACCGCGCCGACCACGTCCGCAAGGCGGCCCGCGAGATGTCCGACGTCCCGTCGGTGCTGTTCCTCGGCCGGCACGTCGGGTTCCCGGTCGCGCTCGAGGGCGCGCTGAAGCTCAAGGAGCTGGCGTACATCCACGCCGAGGGCTTCGCGGCCGGCGAGCTCAAGCACGGGCCGATCGCGCTGATCGAGGAGGGGCAGCCGGTGTTCGTCATCGTGCCGTCCCCGCGCGGGCGCGACTCCCTGCACTCGAAGGTCATCTCCAACATCCAGGAGATCCGGGCCCGCGGCGCGCGGACGCTGGTGATCGCCGAGGACGGTGACACCGCGGTCGAGCCGTTCGCGGACGAGGTGTTCTGGGTCCCGCAGTGCCCCACGCTGCTGTCGCCGCTGCTGGCCACCGTGCCGCTGCAGGTGTTCGCGTGCGAGCTGGCGACGGCGCGCGGGCTGGACGTCGACCAGCCCCGCAACCTCGCCAAGTCCGTCACGGTCGAGTAGCGGCCGGCGAGGACCGGTGATCATCGGGGTCGGCATCGACGTCGTGGACGTCGCGCGCTTCATCGCCACCTTGGAGCGCGCGCCGGGGCTGCGCACGCGGCTGTTCACGCCGGACGAGCGGCACCTGCCGCCGGCGTCGCTCGCGGCGCGGTTCGCGGCCAAGGAGGCGATCGCCAAGGCGCTCGGCGCCCCGGCCGGCATGAGCTGGCAGGACGCGACCGTGCGGCGCACCGCGGGCGCCCAGCCGGTGGTCGAGGTGGTCCGCACGGTCGCGGCCCGCGCGCAGGAGCTGGGGGTCGCCCGGTTCCACCTGTCGATATCCCACGACGCCGGGATCGCGTCGGCGGTGGCGATCGCGGAGGGCGACCCCGCGTAGCGACGCGGGGCCGCCCCCTGCTGCCGTCTCCTTCACGCACAGCAGGGACGGCTGGGGCGCAGCGGGTCCGGTCCCGGGCCCGCGGGGCCCGAGCGGGAATCAGCCGCGCAGGGCGGGGATCACCTCGCGCTCGTACAGCTCGATGCCGGACCGGTCGTACGCGGCGTCGGCGAAGTACGAGATCGCGTACGTCATCCCCAGGCCCTCGAGCTCGGTGAGCGTCTCGACGACCTGCTCCGGGGTGCCCACGAGCGGCCCGTTGCGGATGTCCTGGATCACCTCGTCCGCCTTGTCCGGGACGGTGCGGCGGTAGTGGTCGTGGATCCATGCCAGCTTGTCGTCGACGGCGGCCTGGTCCGCTCCGATGACGACGTTGTAGTTGGCCGAGCGGACGATCTGGGAGAAGTCGCGGCCGACGGCCTCGCAGTGCCCGCGCAGCACCTCGGACTTGTGCGTGAACACGTCCGGGGTGCCGGTGAAGTTCGTGTAGGCGGCGTGCTGGGCCGCGATCCGCAGGGTCTTCTTCTCCCCGCCACCGGCGATCCACAGCGGGGGGCCACCGGCCTGCAGGGGCAGCGGCGCCAGCTGGGCGTCCTGCACCTGGTAGTGGCGACCCTCGAACGTGGCCGTCCCCTTCTCCCAGAGCTGGCGGAAGATCTGCACGCCCTCGTCCAGCATGGCGAGGCGCTCGCCGGCGGTGGGGAAGCCGTACCCGTACGCGCGCCACTCGTGCTCGTACCAGCCGGCGCCGATGCCCATCTCGACCCGGCCGCCGCTGATCACGTCAACCGTGGCGGCGACCTTGGCGAGGTAGGCGGGGTTCCGGTACGCCATGCAGGTGCACATCTGGCCGAGCCGGACCCGCCGGGTGCTCGCCGCGTAGGCCGCCATGAGGGTCCAGGCCTCGTGCACGGCCTCGCCGTTCGGCTCCGGGACGGAGTGGAAGTGGTCGTAGACCCAGATGGACTCGAAGGCGTCGCCGTCGTCGGCGTGCTTCGCGAGGCCGTGCATGACGTCCCAGTGGTCCGCGGCGTCGATGCCGGTGAGGTCCTGGCGCCAGCCCTGGGGGATGAAGAGTCCGAATCGCATGCGCCGGAACCTACCCGCGGCCCGGGGCGCGCGCCGGGCGGCGTCCGCCCGCCGGCCGGGAGGTCGCGACGGACGGCACCCGGCATGATGGCCGCGTGATCGTCGGGTACACCGCCGCGCAGGTCCGGGCCGCCGAGCAGCCGCTGCTGGACGCGGGTCCGCCGGGTGCCCTGATGCACCAGGCCGCGTTCGGGCTGGCCGTCCGGGTCGCCCGGCTGCTCACCGACCGGCGCGGCGGCGTGCGGGGGGCGGACGTCGTCGCCCTGGTCGGGCCCGGGAACAACGGCGGCGACGCGCTCCTCGCCGGGGCCGAGCTCGCCCGTCGCGGTGCGGGCGTGACCGTGGTGGCGACGTCCGCGGCCGTGCACGACGGGGGCCTGGCCGCGCTGCGCGCCGCCGGTGGCACCCTCCTGACCGTGGTCGACGGCGGTCCGGGCCGGCGCGTGTGGGTGGGTGACGCGCTCGCGGAGGCGGTCAGCGCCGACGTCGTGGTGGACGGGCTGCTCGGCATCGGCGCCCGGGGCGCAGTCCGCGCGGAGGCGGCCGAGCTGGTCACGCTCCTCGCCGAGCTGCTGGCGCAGGACGTCGCTCCGGCGGTGCCGGACGTCGTGGCGGTCGACGTCCCCAGCGGCATCGGCGTCGACGACGGCGACCTGCCCGGGCCGGTGCTGCCCGCGGACCTCACCGTCACGTTCGGCGCGGTGAAGGCGGGCCTCCTGCTGCCGCCCGCGGCGGGGCTGGCCGGTGACGTGGAGCTCGTCGACCTCGGCCTGGACCTCACGGGCTCCACACCGGCGGCGGCCCGGCTGGAGGTGTCCGACGTCGCGGACCTGTGGCCGGTCCCGGCCGCCGCGTCGCACAAGTACACCCGGGGGGTCGTCGGCGTGGTGGCCGGGACGGCGCTGTACCCCGGGGCGGCGGTGCTCGCGACGACCGCGGCGGTGCTCTCCGGCGCCGGGATGGTGCGGTACGTGGGACCCGCCGCCGTCGGGCACGCGGTCCTGGCGGCGCGCCCGGAGGTCGTCGTGGGGCACGGCCGGGTGCAGGCGTGGGTCGCCGGCCCCGGCGTCGACCCCGCGGACGCGGAGCAGACCGGGCGGGTGCGGGACGTCCTCGCGGAGGCGCTCGCGGCCGGCCTGCCGGTCGTGGCGGACGCCGGTGCGCTGGGGCACCTGCCGGACCACCTGAGCCCGTGGGTGGTCCTCACCCCGCACGCCGGTGAGCTCGCCACCCTGCTGTCCGTGCGCGGCGAAGAGGTCGACCGGGAGCGCGTCGAGGTCGACCCGGTCCTGTGGGCCCGCCGTGCGCAGAGGGTGACCGGGGCCACGGTGCTGCTCAAGGGCCCGACCACGGTCGTCGTGGGCGCCGGTGGGGCGGTGTGGGCGCAGTCCGACGGACCGGCATGGCTGGCGACGGCGGGCTCGGGGGACGTGCTCGCCGGGCTGCTCGGCACGCTGCTCGCGGGGTGCGCCGACGAGGTGCTGGAGGACCCGCCGCTCGTCGCGGCCCTCGCCGCCGCGGCCGCGCTCGTCCACGGGCGGGCGGCGCACCGGTCGAACCCGGGCGGTCCGGTGCACGCCCTGGGCGTCGCGCACGCGCTGCCGGGGACCGTCGCCGATCTGCTGCGCGGCTGACCGTCCGGGCGCGGCGCGGACCCCGGGCTGACCGCGGGGCGGGGTGCAGGGTGGCGCGCGGCGGCAGGCGTCGCTGGTGAAGCGCTGCCGACCCGGTGCGAGACTGGCGCCCGTGAGCCGCTACCCCGCCCGCGCCGTCGTCGACCTCGGCGCGATCCGGTCCAACGTCCGTGCGCTCGCGGCGCACGCGCCCACGGCGCAGGTGATGGCCGTCGTCAAGGCGGACGGGTACGGGCACGGCCTGCTGCCCGTCGCGCGGGCCGCGGTCGACGGCGGGGCGACGTGGCTGGGCGCCGCGCAGGCCGACGAGGCGCTGGCCCTGCGCGCCGACGGTCTGACCTGCCGGGTGCTGACCTGGCTGCACGCGCCCGGCGTGCCGATGGAGGCGCTGCTGCACGCGGACGTGGACGTCGCCGTCGCCGCGCCGTGGGCGCTGGACGCGGTCGTCGCGGCGGCCCGGGCGACCGGCCGGACGGCGCGCGTGCACCTCAAGGTGGACACCGGCCTCGGACGCAACGGGCTGATGCCCGACCAGCTGCCCGCGGTGCTGGACGCGGCGCTGCGCGCGCAGGCCGAGGGGGCGCTGCAGGTGACCGGCGTGTGGTCGCACTTCGCGTTCGCCGACGAGCCGGAGCACCCGACGGTGCGGCGGCAGGCGGAGGTCTTCGCCGACGCCGTCCGGCTGGTCGAGGGCGCCGGGGCGACGCTGGAGGTGCGGCACCTGGCCAACTCGGCGGCGACGCTGACCAACCCGTCCGTGCACTACGACCTGGTGCGCCCGGGGCTCGCGATCTACGGGCTGTCGCCCGTGCCGCAGCTCGGCGGTCCGGGGGCGTACGGGCTCACCCCCGCGATGACGCTCGAGGCCGACCTGGCGACCGTCAAGCGCGTCCCCGGCGGGCACGGCGTCTCCTACGCGCACGCCTACACGACCCCCACCGACACGGTGCTCGGGGTGGTGCCGATCGGCTACGCCGACGGAGTCCCGCGGCACGCGTCGGGCTCCCTGCCCCAGCGACCGGGCGGACCGGTGCGGGTGGGCGGCCGGCGGACCGCGGTGGCCGGCCGGGTGTGCATGGACCAGTTCGTCGTGGACCTCGGGCCGGACGCGCGGGACGCCGCGGGCGACCGGGTGGAGCTGTTCGGCACCGGCGCCGACGGCGGCCCGACCGCGGAGGAGTGGGCGCAGGCGGCGGGCACGATCTCCTACGAGATCGTCACCCGGGTCGGGGCGCGGGTGCCACGGGTGTACGTGGGGGAGCGGGACGGCGGACCCGCCGACGACCGGGCCGGCGCGGTCGCCGCGCAGTCGGCGGGTGGTGCCGCGTGACCGCGGGGACGGTGAGCCGGGTCGAGCTGCCGGACGCCGCCGCGACGCGGGACCTCGGCCGTGCGCTCGCCGCGGTGCTGCGCGCCGGGGACCTGGTCGTCCTGACCGGTGACCTCGGCGCGGGCAAGACCACGCTGACCCAGGGGATCGGCGCGGGGCTCGGGGTGCGCGGCCAGGTCGCGTCGCCGACGTTCATCATCGCCCGCGTGCACCCGTCGGTGTCCGGCGGGACCCCGCTCGTGCACGTGGACGCCTACCGGCTGGGCTCGCTCGACGAGGTCGACGCCCTCGACCTGGACACCGGCCTGGACGAGTCGGTGACGGTCGTGGAGTGGGGCGAGGGCCTGGTGGAGGGCCTGGCGCAGGACCGGCTCGAGGTGACGATGCGCCGTCCGCGGGGCGGGGAGCCGGACCCGGACGACCCGTCCGCGGGGACCCGGGTCGTCGAGGTCCGCGCGGTCGGGGAGCGCTGGGCGCGCGTCGTCCTGCCGGGAGTGCCGGTCGAGCAGCAGGTCGGGGAGCCGGTCGAGGGGCCGGTCGAGCCGCAGGGTGGCCGGTCGTAGGCTGACCGCCGTGCCCGTCCTCGCCCTCGACACGTCCGCGGCCGTCGCCGTCTCGCTCGTCACCGACGACGGCGTCCTGCTCGCCGCACGCTGCGCGAGCGAGGACCGGCGGCACGCGGAGCTCCTCGGCCCGATGATCACCGGCGTGCTGTCCGACGCCGGCGTGGGGCGTCAGGACCTCACCGCGGTGGTCGCCGGCACCGGGCCTGCGCCCTTCACCGGGCTGCGCGTCGGGCTGGTCACCGCACGCACGCTCGCGCTCGCGCTGGGCCTGCCGGTGCTGGGGGTCCCGTGCCTCGACGCGCTCGCGCTGCAGGCCGCCCGGGACCTGCACCTCGCGGCGGGGACGGAGGTGCTCGCCCTCGGCGACGCCCGACGCCGCGAGGTCTACTGGGCGCGGTACCGCGTGACCGGCAGCGCCGGGGCGTCCGCGGACGCCGGGGACCCGGCGGCTGGGCCCGACGGCCCGGACGTGGAGCCGCTCGGGGGGCCGGGGGTCGAGCGTCCGGCGCAGCTCGCCGCGGACGGGACGGCGGACGGCGCCGTCGTCGTCGGTCGCGGCGCGACGCTGTACCCGGACGTCCTGACCGTCGCCCACGGCGCCCCCCTCGACCCCGACCCGGCCGTGCTCGCCCAGCTCGCGCTGCTGCGCCGGGCCCGGGGCCGGGAGCAGCCGTCGGAGCCGCTCTACCTGCGCCGGCCGGACGTGATGGAGCCGGCCGCCCGCAAGCGGGCGAGCGGATGACGGGCCCGACCCCGGCGTCGGCCCGGCTGCGCCCGCTGACGGCCGGGGACCTGCCCCGCGTCGCCGACCTGGAGCGGGAGCTGTTCGGGACGTCGGCGTGGTCGCCGGCGATGCTCGCCGAGGAGCTCGCGGCCGACGGGCGGTCCTACGTCGCCGTCGACGCCGCGATCGAGGGGCGCCGGGCGGACGTCGTCGGCTACGCCGGGCTGTGGTTCGACGGCGAGGACGGCCAGGTGATGACGATCGGCGTCGCGCGGCAGCACCAGGGCACGGGCCTGGGGCGGCTGCTGATGTCCTGGCTCGTGGACCGGGCCCGGGCGGTCGGCGCACGGTCGGTGCTGCTCGAGGTGCGGGTCGACAACGTCCCCGCGCTCGCGCTGTACGAGCGGTCCGGGTTCACGCGGATGGGGCGGCGTCGCGGGTACTACCAGCCGGAGAACGTCGACGCCTGGACCATGCGGCTGGACCTCGCCGCCGGTCCTGCCTCGTCCGTGGGCGCCGGCGGGACGGCGGACGCTGCCGGCGGGACGGCGGTGACCGCGTGAACGACTCGCGTCGCGACGCCGTCCTGGTCGACGCCCACGAGCTCGCCGCCCGGCTCGACGGCGGCGACCCGGTCGTGGTCCTCGACGTGCGGTGGGCGCTGGGCCGGACGGACGGCCGGGAGCAGCACACCGCGGGGCACGTCCCCGGGTCGGTGTACGTCGACCTCGACACCGAGCTCGCCGCGCCGCCGACGCCCGCCGCGGGCCGGCACCCGCTGCCCGACGCCCTGGACCTGCAGGCCGCGGCGCGCCGGTGGGGCGTGCGCGCCGGGGTGCCGGTGGTCGCGCTCGACGCGGTGGGCGGCACGTCGGCGGCGCGGGTCTGGTGGCTGCTGCGGTGGGCGGGGGTGCCCGACGTCCGGATCCTCGACGGCGGCCTGGCCGCCTGGGTCCGCGCCGGCGGTGAGCTGCAGACCGGCGACGTGCGGCCCCCGCCGGGGGACGTCGTCCTGCACCCCGGCGCGCTGCCCACCCTGGACGCCGACGCGGCCGCGGCGCTCGCGGGCTCGGGGGAGGGCGTGCTGCTGGACGCGCGTGCGACCGAGCGGTACCGCGGCGAGGTGGAGCCGGTGGACCCCCGCGCCGGGCACGTGCCGGGTGCGGTGAGCGCGCCGACCACGGCGAACCTGGGGTCCGACGGGCGGTACCTTCCGGCCGACACGCTGCGGTCCCGGTTCACCGCCCTCGGCGTGACCGGCGACGGCACGGTCGGCGTCTACTGCGGGTCGGGGGTCACCGCCGCGCACGAGGTCGCGGCCCTGGCGTCGATCGGCGTCGACGCCGCGCTCTACCCCGGGTCGTGGTCGCAGTGGTCCTCGGACCCGGCGCGACCGGCCGCCACGGGCGCCGAGCCGGGCTGACCCGGACCTGCGGGAGGGCACCGCGGTCCGACGACCGCGGTGCCCTCCCGTCCGTGCCGGCCGCTCAGACCGTCGCGGACACCTGGTCGAACTCCAGGCGCGGCGCGCGCGGCCGGGCGGACTCCGGTCCGGCGGGCGTACCCAGGTTGAGCACCATGAGCGACTTCCAGCCGTTCCCGGCGAAGAACTCGGCATCGATGCCCGCCGCGTCCATGCCGCCCATCGGTCCGACGTGCAGGCCCGCCGCGCGCAGACCCACGATCAGGTAGCCGATCTGCAGCATGGCCGAGGACCGGGCGAGCGCCTCGCGCGCGGCCGGGTCCGGGAACCGGTCGCGCACCCCGGGCAGGTGCGGCACGAGCACGTCGAGGTGCTCGTGGAAGTTCGGGTCGGCGGCCGCGACGACCGTCAGGGGGGCGGCGAGCACGCGGTCGCGGTTGCCCTCCGCCATGTGCGCGGCCAGGCGCTCGCGGCCCTCGCGAGTGCGGACCAGCAGCAGGCGCAGCGGGACGGTGTTCATCATGGTCGGGCCCCAGCGCACCAGGTCGTAGACCGTGCCGACCTGCTCGTCGCTGACGTCGCCGTCGGCGAAGGTGTTGACGCTGCGAGCCTCACGGAAGAGCAGGTCGGCGACGTCGTCGCCGATCGCGAGCCCGCCGGGGGAGAAGTCCAGGTCGTCCAGGGACGTGGTGTCGGTGCTCATGGCTGGTCGAACACGCAACGACCTCCCGCGCGTCCGGTCGGCGGCGTGGGGTGGGTCACACCGGCCCGCAGGGCTCTGGGCGGCGGCCGCCGGCGTCCGTGGCGCGTCGCCGCCCGTGACTACCCTGTCCGCATGACTTCCCCGCTCGTCCTCGGTATCGAGACCTCGTGCGACGAGACGGGCGTCGCACTCGTGCGCGGCGAGGAGCTGCTGGTCGACTCGGTGGCCAGCTCCATGGACGAGCACGCCAGGTACGGCGGGATCATCCCCGAGGTCGCCTCCCGCGCCCACCTCGAGGCCATGGTCCCCACCCTGCGCCGCGCGCTGGAGGTGGCCGACGTCGACCTGGGGCAGGTGGACGCGATCGCCGTGACCGCGGGCCCGGGTCTCGTGGGCCCGCTGACGGTCGGGACCGCGGCCGCGAAGGCGCTGTCGATCGGTCTGGGCGTGCCGCTGTACGGGGTGAACCACGTGATCGGGCACGCCGCGGTCGACGAGCTCGTGCACGGCCGGTTCCCCGACCGCGTGATGGCGCTGGTGGTGTCCGGCGGGCACTCCTCGCTGCTGCTGGTCGACGACATCGCCACCTCGGTGACCGAGCTCGGCTCGACGCTCGACGACGCCGCGGGGGAGGCGTTCGACAAGGTCGGGCGCCTGCTGGGGCTCCCGTACCCCGGCGGTCCGCACATCGACCGGCTCGCGCGCGAGGGGGACCCCGAGGCGATCCGGTTCCCGCGCGGCCTGACCGCCGCCAAGGACCAGGGCAGGCACGCCGACGACTTCTCGTTCTCGGGCCTGAAGACGGCGGTCGCGCGGTGGGTCGAGGCGCGGCAGGACCTCGGCCAGCAGATCCCCGTCCACGACGTCGCCGCGTCGTTCGCGTTCGCGGTCGCCGACGTCCTGACCGCCAAGACGATCGCCGCGTGCCGCCGGCACGACGTCGGCACGCTCGTGGTGGGCGGCGGCTTCTCCGCCAACTCCCAGCTGCGCGACCTCATGGCCGTGCGCTGCGCCGAGGCGGGGATCGAGCTGCGGATCCCGCCGATCCGCTACTGCACGGACAACGGCGCGATGATCGCCGCGCTCGGCGCCGCGGTGGTGCGGCGGGGGCTGCCGCCGTCGGAGCTCGACCTGCCGGTGGACTCGTCGATGCCGCTGACCCGCATCACCGTCTGAGGTCCGACCCGACGCCGTCCCGGCGGACCCCCGGGCCCGTCGGACGCCGGCCGTGCCCGGCGGCGGGGCGCGGCAGGTCCGCGGTGAACCACGCGCGGCCCTGTCCCGTGGACGACATGCGGGCTTAGGGGGCCGGCGCGACGGACGAACGCGACGAGGTGCTGCATGGCGGACGACGAGCTGCGGGTCGAGATCACGGACGCCGACATCCGTACCGCCAAGCGGGCCTGGCTCGCGGCCCGCGACGGTGGCGCACCCGAGGACCGCGTCCAGCGGCTCTTCGACGGGTACGAGCGACTGGTCAACGCCCAGGCGCAGCAGATCGCCGACGACTTCCGCCGTCGCCGCGACTCCCGCTGACCGGGGCGGCACGCGTCCCGGGGGACCGTCCGGGACCGCGCTCGCGGACGCCGGGCCACGGACCGCCGGGACGGCTCGTCACGCAGGCCCGGTCGGGGCCGCCGCCCGTCACGTCCAGTGCCGGTGCGCGTGGACCAGCCGGCGCTCCGCTGCCGCCTCACCCGCCACGTCGCCGCCGACCTCTCCGGTCGACGCGTTGACGACGAGACTCGACAGGGACGGCTCCCCGCGGCGGGCGCAGTCCTCGGAGAGCAGGTCCAGCAGCCGGCCCATCCCCTGCACGAGGTACGGCAGGCCGAGCTCCTCGCGCAGCTCCCCGTACGTGACGGTCTCCCCTGCCCGGGCCGCCTCGACCAGCCGGTCACGCACCCGCGGCAGGCACGCGGACGCGAGCTCGGTGACGGTGACCGTCCGTCCCCGCACGACGACCTTCTCGCCCGTGCGCAGCGTCGACGTCATGCCGGGATCATGGCAGTCGGGCCCGGCCCAGGCGCGGGCCGGGTGCCGGGATGGCCGGTGCAGGGGTGCGGCCGGAGCCGAGCGGTCCGCGCCCGTGCCGGCGCGACGGCGTCTACAGGGGCTTCCCGGCACGCATCTCCGCGACGAGCGACGCCACCACGGCGTCGAGCTCGCCGCCGTGACGCCGCGCGACCGCCCGCTGGCGCTGGTAGGACGCGCCGCGGTCGAGGATCGTGTGGACGCCGTCGAGCTCGTCCGTGCAGCCCAGGCGCGCGGCCGTCGGCTCCAGGTCGGCGAGCAGCTTGCCGACGGCGTCGGTGACGAGCTGCTCCTCGCCGGCCTCGTCCAGGATGATGATCGCGTCCATGCCGTAGCGCGCCGAGCGCCACTTGTTCTCCTGCACGAACCACGGCGGCATGACGGGCAGCTCGCGGCCCTCGTCGAGCATGGTGGAGAAGTGCTCGACCAGGCAGTGCATGAGAGCGGCCAACGCCATCAGCTCGTGCTGGTTCGTCGCGCCGTCGCAGATCCGCATCTCCAGCGTCCCGAACCGGGGCGAGGGCCGCACGTCCCACCGGATCTCGTCGAACTGGTCGATGACGCCGGTGTGCATCATGTCGGCGACGTAGCCCTCGAGCTGCTCCCAGCGCTCGAACTGGAACGGGAGCCCGGCCGTCGGCAGCTGCTGGAACATCAGCGCACGGTTGGACGCGTAGCCGGTGTCCTTGCCGCCCCAGAACGGGCTGGAGGCGGACAGCGACTGCAGGTACGGCAGCGCGGTCAGGATCGCCCGGGAGATCGGCAGGACCTTGTCGCGGTCCTCGATGCCCACGTGCACGTGCACGCCGTAGATGAGCATCTGCCGGCCCCACCACTGCGTGCGGTCGATGAGGGTCTGGTACCGCTGCTTGTCGGTGACCTTCTGGTGGGACCACTGCGCGAACGGGTGCGTGCCCGCGCACATGAGCTCCACCCGGAGCGGGTCGGTGACGGCGCGGACCTCCTCGATGGCCCGCTGCAGGTCCGCGCCGGCCTCGCCGACCGTCCGGCAGACCTTGGAGACGATCTCGACGGTGTTGAGCAGCAGCTCCTGCCGGACATTGGGGTGCTCCCCGCCGTCGGCCGGGCGCAGCGCGTCCAGCACCGTCGCGGCGACCTGGCGCAGGTCACCGGAGTCGGAGTCGACGAGGGCGAGCTCCCACTCGATCCCGACGCTCGAGCGCTCGGAGTGGGCGAACGGGATCTGCATCACGGCACCTCCGGGTTGGTCGTCGGCGGGTCCACCGGCTCCACGACGAGGACCTGCTGGGCCCCGCCGACCCTGGTCAGCACGATCGTGCCCTCCGCGTCGCCGCGCAGGTCGAGCTGCTTGCGCAGCTGCTCGGGGACGACGGCGGTCCCACGCTTCTTGATCGTCAGCCGGCCGACGCCGCGCTCGCGCAGGTACGTGCGCAGGCGCTTGAGCCCGAACGGCAGCGTGTCCAGCACGCGGTACGTCGTCGCCAGCGGGGTGAGGTGCAGGGCGTCGGACGTCACGTACGCGATCGTCGGGTCGATCAGGCGGCCGTCCACCTCGGCCGCGACCTGCGCGACGAGGCCGGCCCGGATGACGGCGCCGTCCGGCTCGAGGAGGTAGGCGCCGACCCGGCCGACCGCGGGTGGGCCGACGTGCTCGTCCTGCACGGCCACGGCGGAGCGGTCGCGCAGCACCAGGGCGCTGCGCCCCGGACCGTCGACCCGCAGCGGCCCGAACCACAGCCCGGCCTCCACCACGTCGCCGTCCATGGAGACCCACTGGGTCTCGGCGTCGGCGGGCAGCGCGCTGTGCGGGATGCCGGGGCCGACCTTGATGCCCAGCGCCGGCACGCGCTCGCGCAGCGCCTGGACGGCGTCCAGCGGCGGCTCGTAGGCGGCGGGGTCGAAGACCCGCTTGCCGGACGACACCCGCCGCGCCGGGTCCGCGTACAGGCCGTCGACGCCCTCCGCGGCGAAGTCGACGGCCAGGCCGTCCGCCTGGCGCACCTCGGCCTCCGGGAAGTGGCGCAGGTTCACCGTCGCCAGTGCCGCGGTCAGCTCGTCGGTGTCGGTCGCGAGCACCGACAGCCCGACGCCCGCGAACGCGAGGGAGTCCGCGCCGATCCCGCAGGTCAGGTCGGCGATCCGGGTGACACCGGCGGAGACGTACCGGCGGGCGTGGTGCGCCGCCACGGTGAGCCGGGTCGCCTGCTCCAGGCCCGAGGGGGTGAACAGCATGCCGTCGGCGAAGGAGTCGAACTTCGCGTGGGCCCGGGCCCGCAGCCGGGACTGGGTCAGCGCCGCCGCGACCAGCTCTGGGTCGACGCCGTCGCGGCGCAGGCGCTCGGACAGCGCCATCGTCCGGCCCTCGTCGTACGGCGGCAGAGCCGACAGCAGCGCCCACCCCTCGGGGCTGAGCAGCTTCGTGAGCCCGGCGGCGTCCATGCGCCGATCCTGCCACGCGGGCAGGGCCCGGACGCGGTGCGGGCTTAGCACTCGCCTTGACCGAGTGCTAACCCGTTCCTAGAGTGACCGGTGGCACTGCGGCGCTCGCGCAGCAGGGCCACGCAACGGCAGGGCGACCGGCACCCGCGACGACGGACCGCCCTGGCGATGCTCCACCGACATCAGAACCACAACGCGAAGGGGAGGTCCGCAGTGTCGGTCTCCATCAAGCCGCTCGAGGACCGCATCGTCGTCAAGACCCTGGAGGCGGAGACGACCACGGCTTCCGGCCTGGTCATCCCGGACAGCGCCAAGGAGAAGCCCCAGGAGGGCGAGGTCCTGGCGGTCGGCCCCGGTCGCATCGACGACAACGGCAACCGCGTCCCGCTGGACGTGGCCGTGGGCGACAAGGTCATCTACAGCAAGTACGGCGGCACCGAGGTCAAGTACTCCGGCGAGGACTACCTGATCCTCTCGGCGCGCGACATCCTCGCCGTCATCGGCTGACAGCTCCGCGACCGCCGGCCCACGACGGCCGGCTCGCACGACGACGCCCCCGCACCCGGTCCGCCGGGCGCGGGGGCGTCGTCGTTCCCGCGTGCTGCCGTCCGCGCGTGCCGTCGTCTCCCCGCGTGCTGTCGCTGCCGTGTGCGCTGGTCCGTGCGTGCTGTTGCCCAGGCGTGCCGTGGTCCCTGCGTGCACTGCCTGGAGACAGCGGCGCCCCCGCGCCTCGGAGGTCCGAGGGGCGGGGGCGCAGAGGCTGGGTGCTGGGGGTCAGACCGCTTCGCGGGCGCTGGCCGGCTTGGCGAGGATCGCGGCGCGCTCGTCCTCGGACAGCCCGCCCCACACGCCGTACGGCTCGCGGACCTTGAGCGACTGCTCGCGGCACTCCTTGATGACGGGGCAGCTGGCGCAGATCGCCTTGGCCGCCTCGGCGCGACGACGGCGCGCCGAGCCTCGCTCGCCCTCGGGGTGGAAGAAGAGCGTGTCGTCCGCTTCGCGGCACGCACCCTCGAACTGCCACTCCCACAGATCCATTACCGGGCCGGGCAGACGCGAGATCTCGGTCACGAGGTCCTCCTAGACGATGCACGGCCGGCCCTGGTGATCCGGGGCTGCGGTCCGCCTTCTTGCCGATACAGGACCAGCCGGTGATGCGCTGGTAAGTCGGAACGCTACAACCGCGCCAGAAGTTGTTCAAGCCCCTGTTCGCCACCAGTTCAGGGTGACGTCGTCGCAGGTCGGACGGGCGAAACCCGGGTCAAACCTGTGGTAGGTGCCCGGGCGGTGCCGCGGGGCTGCTGCGCGTCGGACCGGTGGTGATCGCTTCAGGTGGTCGGCACAATCGATCCATGACCCCCGCCCGTGGCCGTGAGGACGGCGCCGCCGCCACGCGGACGCTGCGCAGCCTCGTGCCGGCGACGGAGGGCCCCGCCCTGACGGTCGCCGCGGTGGCACGTCGCCTCGGCGTCGCTCCCGCGACCCTGCGGACCTGGGACCGGCGCTACGGGCTCGGCCCGTCGGAGCACTCGGCGGGGTCGCACCGGCGCTACACCGGGGACGACGTCGCGCGCCTGCTGGTCATGCGCCGCCTGACCCTGGAGGGCGTGGCGCCGGTCGAGGCGGCACGTGCCGCGCGGGACGCCGATCCCGCCCTCGTCTCCGACGGCGGCGCCGGCATCGTGCAGATCCCCCGCTCGGAGGACGGCGTCCCGGAGGTCGCGACCCCGGCGCTGGTGGTCGACGCCGCCCTGCGCCACGACGAGCCCGGCTGCCGGAGCCTGCTCGCGTCCGCGGCGGGCGACGTCGCCCTCTGGTGGACGGGGCTGGTGGAGCCCGCGCGCGAGAGCCTCGCCGCCCGGACGGTCCTCGCCCGAGCGGGCGAGGACGCCGAGGCGGTCCTGGAGACGGCGGTCCTGGCGGTCCTGCGGGAGCGCCCGATCCCGGCCGAGGTGCTCGCCGCCGTCGGCCAGCGCGTGGTGCTGCTCATCAGCCCCCCGGCGCAGCCGCGACCGCTCGCCCTGCACGCGCTCGCCGCCGCCCTGACCGACCGCGGCGTGGACGCGCGCGTGCTGGCCGGGCCGGTCGGACGGCACCGCGTGCTCGAGCTGGCCGTGATGGTCCGGCCGGTGGCCGTGGTGCTCGTCGGGCAGCAGGCCGCCCCGGACCTGACGATCGTCCGCGAGCTGCACGAGGCCGAGCCCGACCTGCCCATCTTCGTCGGGCTGGTCGACGACGACTCGGCTGCGACGCTGCCCCTGGACCGCTCGGTGCACCGGGCGCGCAGCTTCACCGGGCTTCTGCACGAGGTCCTGGCCGTCAGCGCCGGATGACACACGGACGAGTGAGCATCGGCGACGTTTCACCCGGTGACTAGCACTCATCCGGAGCACCCCGGCGTCGATATTGGTCCTCGAACGAGTCAGTGCCATGAGGCGCGGGCCCCCGAGCCAGGATGGCGAGGGTAGACGGAGAGGATGTCCGATGACAGGAGTCGTGGTCTGCCACGGCTCGCCGGTCGTGCGCGAGCGGCTGGTCGTGGCCGCACAGGGAGTTCCCGCGCTCACGCCGGTGCGCCCCGCGGCGTCCGGCGAGGAGCTGCTGATCCTGGCGCGTCGCCAGCCGCCGAGCGTCGTCCTGCTGGACGCCCACCTGCCCGGGACCGGGCCGGTCGAGGCGATCCGCCGGCTCCGCCTGATGAACATCGGCGCCGCTGTCGTCATGCTGGCGCAGCCGGGCGACGAGATCGCGCTGGACCGGGCGATCGCCCTCGGCGCCCGCGGCTTCGTCGCCCCTGACGTCGGTCGTGCCGAGCTCGCCGCGGTCGCGGCGCACGTGCTCGCGGCCCCGCTGGCCGGACGCACCTCGCTGGGGAACCGGCTGCCCGGGGTCCCGGTGCCGTCGGTCGCGGCGAGCCGTCGCCCTCTGATGCCGGCGCGGGCCGTGCCGGCCGCGGCCGAGCGCGACGTCGAGCAGGCGACCGTCCAGCTGCCCAAGCCCGAGCTCACCAAGCGCGAGATCGAGGTGCTGACCGGGATGAGCAACGGCCGGTCCAACGCGCAGATCGGTGCCGACCTCTTCCTCTCCGAGGACACCGTCAAGACCCACGCCCGTCGGCTGTTCCGCAAGCTCGGGGCGTCCGACCGCGCGCAGGCCGTCGCCATCGGGTTGCGGCGGGGGCTGATCCGCTGAACGTCACACAGGGCGCAGCGGGGCCCGGGCGTAGAATCGGTGGATGACCACCGACCTCGGAAACCCTGGTCCCGCTGTGCTCGCTGTGCCTGTCGCAGCTCCGGCCGACGTGCCCCACGACCCGTTCGGGTTCACCGGGCTCACCTATGACGACGTCCTCCTCCTGCCGGGGGAGAGCGACGTCGTGCCGTCCGAGGTCGACACGACCGCGCGGCTGACCAAGGGCATCACCGTCGCCGTGCCGCTGCTCTCCGCGGCGATGGACACCGTCACCGAGGCGCGGATGGCGATCGCGATGGCGCGCCAGGGCGGGATCGGCGTCCTGCACCGCAACCTCTCCATCGACGACCAGGCCCACCAGGTCGAGCTCGTCAAGCGGTCCGAGTCCGGCATGGTGACCGACCCGGTGACGGTCGGCCCCGAGGCGACGCTGGCCGAGCTCGACGAGCTGTGCGGCACGTACCGGGTGTCCGGGCTGCCCGTCGTCGACGGCGACAACCGGCTGCTGGGCATCATCACCAATCGCGACCTGCGGTTCGTGTCCCCGGGAGACTTCACGGTCCGCCGGGTGCACGAAGTCATGACGCCGATGCCGCTCGTCACCGCGCCGGTCGGCATCCAGCGCGACGACGCGGCGGCGCTGCTCGCCAAGCACAAGATCGAGAAGCTGCCCATCGTCGACGACGAGGGCCGGCTGTCCGGGCTCATCACGGTCAAGGACTTCGTCAAGACCGAGCAGTACCCCAAGGCCACGAAGGACGACGAGGGCCGCCTGCGGGTCGCCGCCGGTGTCGGCTTCTTCGGTGACGCCTGGGACCGGGCCATGTCGCTGGTCGACGCGGGCGTGGACATCATCGTCGTGGACACCGCGCACGGGCACGCCCAGGCGATGCTGGCAATGATCCACCGGCTGAAGACCGACCCCGCCGCCCGCGGCGTCCAGGTGATCGGCGGCAACATCGCCACCCGGGCGGGCGCGCAGGCGCTCGTCGACGCCGGGGTGGACGCCGTCAAGGTCGGCGTCGGCCCGGGCTCCATCTGCACCACCCGCGTCGTGGCCGGCGTGGGCGTCCCGCAGATCACCGCCATCTACGAGGCGTCCAAGGCGGCGCGCCCCGCCGGCGTGCCGGTGATCGGCGACGGCGGCCTGCAGTACTCCGGTGACATCGCCAAGGCGCTCGTCGCCGGCGCGGACACCGTGATGCTGGGCTCCCTGCTCGCGGGCTGCGAGGAGAGCCCCGGCGACCTGGTGTTCGTCAACGGCAAGCAGTACAAGAACTACCGCGGCATGGGGTCGATGGGTGCCATGGCCTCCCGTGGGCGCGTCTCGTACTCCAAGGACCGCTACTTCCAGGCCGACGTCGCCAGCGACGACAACATCGTCCCCGAGGGCATCGAGGGCCAGGTGCCGTACCGCGGGCCGCTGCGTGCGGTCGCGTACCAGCTGGTCGGGGGCCTGCACCAGTCGATGTTCTACGTCGGCGCGCGGACCATCCCCGAGCTGCAGGCGCGCGGCCAGTTCGTCCGGATCACGCCGGCCGGGCTCAAGGAGTCCCACCCGCACGACATCCGGATGACGGTCGAGGCCCCGAACTACGGCGGCGGCCGGTAGGTCCGGCCGCGCGCGGCCCGCGACCGCAGCCGGAGCCGCGCGACCAGCGACCGCAGGCGGCTCGCCAGACGGGTGAGCAGCGGAGCGCTCGCCAGTCGTGCCCGGTCCGCCCGCTCCTTCGCCAGTGCCCGCGCCGCCCGCCGGGCGGCCGCGCCCTCGACCCAGGCCCGGACTGCGGCGATCTGGTGCTGGTGCACGGTCGCCAGGTCGGCGTCGCCGAGGTGCGGGTACCGCCGGACGATCGCCTCCAGCAGGTCCAGGGTCGCGACGACGTCGACCTCCGCCGTGTGCAGGGGCCCGGCGCTGGCCACGCCGTAGTGCGCGCAGAGGTCGCCGAGCCGGCGGGGGCCGTCCCGGGCGCCGTCCTCCGCCCGGTCCAGCACCAGCGGGTCCAGCACCGGCGCCACGTCACGGCCCAGGCGCTCGCGGAGGGTCGGCAGGCCGTGCCGTGCCAGCTCGGCCTCGAGCAGCCCCAGGTCGAAGGAGGCGTTGTAGGCGACCACCGGCACGCCGGCCGTGACGGCGTCGGCCAGCTCGGTGGCGATCTCCTCCAGCGCCTCGGACGGCGGACGACCGTGGCCTCGTGCGTGCTCCGTGCTGATGCCGTGGATGGCGGTGGCCTGCGGCGGGATGTCGACGTCCGGAGCGAGGAGCCACGTGCGCGCGTGGGTCGTCCCCGCGTGGCGTCGCACGAGGGCGGCGGTGACGACCCGGTCCGTGGCGATGTCGACACCGGTGGTCTCGGTGTCGAGCCCCAGCAGCGGTCCGGTGACCCAGGACATCGCGCCTCCCTCCGGCGGTGGGCCCACCCTGGCACGAGGTGCTGACACGGACCGGCGGGCGGTCCTGCCGGCGGTCGCACCGACGCTCCCGCAGACCCGCGCCTCACGACGGTTGCACAGCCGGTGCTCTCGGCCTTGCCCCCGCGCCGCCAGCGGGGCGACCGGCGGGGAACGCCTGGCACCGGCGGTCGGCTCGTGCCCCGTCCGCGGGCGGGGCCGGAGAGCGCCACGCGGTGGGGACGACCGATCCGCCACCGCTGGAGTGGGGGAGCACCCGGTGACCGGGATGAGGGTGCCGGCGTCCTTCCCGGATCGGTGACGGTGACGCGCGTTCGGGGCCCGGGTGCCGTGACGGGCAGCGCGCTGTCGCCGGTCCGCGCCTCGGGATGCGGACCGGCCGGACGCGGGCGAGGGTGGAAGCCGTGTCCAGGCGGCCGATCGCCGCCCAACCGACCTTCCAAGGAGCACCATGGCGCAGCTGTCCGGTACCACCGTCGCCTTTCTGACCAGCAACAAGGGCGTCGAGCAGCCCGAGCTGACCGAGCCGTGGCAGGCCGTGATCGACGCGGGCGGCACCCCCGTCCTGATCGCGCCGGAGCCAGGCCAGGTCGAGACCGTCGTCGGTGACCTCAACCCGGCGAGCACCTACCCGGTCGACCGGACGCTGGCCGACGTCAGCGCCGGCGAGTTCGCCGCCCTGGTCCTGCCGGGCGGCACGGTCAACGCCGACACCCTGCGGATCAACGTCCAGGCGCAGAACCTGGTCCGCGCGTTCGTCGAGCAGCGCAAGCCGGTCGCGGCGATCTGCCACGCCCCGTGGACGCTCATCGAGGCGGACGTCATCGCGCACAAGCGCACGACGTCGTACCCGAGCCTGGCCACCGACCTGCGCAACGCCCGCGCGGAGTGGGTCGACGAGGAGGTCGTGGTCGACTCGTCCCAGGACTGGACGCTGATCACGTCCCGCAACCCCGGCGACCTGCCGGCCTTCAGCAAGGCCCTCGTGGAGGCGCTCTCCTGACGTCGCCCGCACGGTCCCCGTGGGCGGTGGGCGACACCGCCCACGGGGCCGGGCACGGACCAGCACGACGGTCGTGTCGGTGCTCGCCGGTAGCCTGAGGGCGTGAGCAACGAGATCGAGATCGGTCGTGGCAAGCGCGGACGGCGCGCCTTCTCCTTCGACGACGTCGCCGTGGTGCCCTCGCGCCGCACCCGCGACCCCGAGGAGGTCTCGGTCGGCTGGCAGATCGACGCCTACCACTTCGACCTGCCCGTGCTGGCGGCGCCGATGGACTCCGTGGTCAGCCCGGCCACCGCCGTCGCGCTCGGGCAGCTCGGCGGGGTCGGGGTCCTGGACCTCGAGGGTCTGTGGACGCGCTACGAGGACCCCGAGCCGCTGCTCGAGGAGATCGCGCAGCTCGAGGACGCGGGCGCGACCGCGCGCATGCAGGAGCTCTACGGCGCGCCTATCCAGCCCGAGCTCATCACCCAGCGCCTCAAGGAGGTGCGCGCGGCCGGTGTGACCGTCGCCGGCGCGCTCTCCCCGCAGCGCACCAAGGAGTTCTCGCAGGTCGTCGTGGACGCCGGCGTGGACCTGTTCCTCATCCGCGGCACCACCGTCTCCGCCGAGCACGTGTCGGGACGCGCGGAGCCGCTGAACCTCAAGCGGTTCATCTACGAGCTCGACGTCCCGGTCGTGGTCGGTGGGGCCGCGACCTATAGCGCCGCGCTGCACCTCATGCGCACCGGAGCGGCCGGCGTGCTGGTCGGCTTCGGCGGTGGCGCCGCGCACACCACCCGCGTCTCGCTCGGCATCCACGCCCCCATGGCGACCGCGGTGGCGGACGTCGCCGCGGCCCGGCGGGACTACCTGGACGAGTCCGGCGGCCGGTACGTGCACGTCATCGCCGACGGCGGTGTGGGCCGGTCCGGCGACCTGGTCAAGGCGATCGGCTGCGGCGCCGACGCCGTCATGCTCGGCGCCGCGCTCGCCCGCGCGTCCGAGGCGCCCGGGCGCGGGTGGCACTGGGGTCCGGAGGCGCACCACCCGCAGCTGCCGCGGGGCGAGCGCGTCCACGTCGGCACGGCGGGCACCCTGCAGGAGATCTTCTTCGGGCCCGGTCGCACCGCCGACGGCAGCCTGAACCTCATCGGCGCGCTCAAGCGCGCCATGGCGACCACCGGGTACTCGGACGTGAAGGAGTTCCAGCGCGTCGAGGTCGTCGTCTCGCCGTACCAGCCGCGCTGACGTGTCCCGGACGCCGTGGCGGACGCCGTGCCGGACCGCAGGCCCACGGTGACGGGCCCGACGAGTTCCTCCCTCGGCGGCGCGCCCGCCACCGGGGCGCCCGGGGGAGCGTCCCGGTCCGCCCTGCCGCAGGGGCTCGCCGAGGCACTCCTGCCGCGCGTCGTCGCGGGCGGGCGCGGCGGGTCGGTCACCGTGCTCGCACCGTTCACCGGGCTGCCCCTCGTCGACGTGCCGCTGTCCACCACGGACGACGTCGCCGAGGCGGCGTCCCGGGCCCGCGCCGCGCAGGTCGGGTGGGCGGCGATGCCGGTCGCGCGGCGAGCCGCCGTCCTGCTCGCCTTCCACGACCGGGTGCTCGGCTCGATGGACGAGATCCTCGACCTCGTCCAGCTCGAGTGCGGCAAGGCGCGCCTCAGTGCCGTCGAGGAGGTGGGCGACGTCGCGCAGATCGCCCGGCACCACGCGCGCCGCGCCGCCCGGTACCTCGCGCCGCGGCGCGTGCCGTCGCTCGTGCCCGTGCTGACCACGGCCGAGGTGCGGCGTCACCCGCTCGGGCTGATCGGCGTCGTGGCGCCGTTCAACTACCCGTTCACGCTCTCGGTCGGCGACGCGCTGCCGGCCCTGGTCGCCGGCAACGCGGTCCTGGTCAAGCCGGACACCCGCACGGTGCTCAGCGCCCTGTGGGGCGTCGCGCAGCTCGAGGCCGCGGGTCTGCCCCGCGGGCTCGTCCAGGTCGTCGTCGGCGAGGCCGAGGTGGGCGCGGCCGTGGTCGCCGCCGTCGACCACGTCGTCTTCACCGGCTCCACGGCCACCGGGCGGGAGGTCGCGGCGCAGGCGGGGCGACGGCTGATCGGCGCCACGCTGGAGCTCGGCGGCAAGAACCCGCTCTACGTCGCCGACGACGTCGACGTGGAGGTCGCGGCCGAGGGTGCGGTACGCGCGTGCTTCGCCGGGACCGGTCAGCTGTGCGTGTCGGTCGAGCGGCTGTACGTGCACGAGCGGGTCGCGGACGACTTCCAGGCCGCGTTCGTCCGCCGCACGCGGGCGCTCACCCTCGGACCCGCCCTCGACTTCAGCGCCGACGTCGGCACCCTCACCTCACCGGCTCAGCTCGCCAAGGTCACCGGTCACGTCACCGACGCGGTCGCGCGCGGGGCGACGGTGCTCGCCGGTGGGCGCGCGCGACCCGACCTCGGGCCGCTGTTCTTCGAGCCGACCGTGCTGGCCGACGTCCCGGACGAGGCGGCGGTCGCCCGGGAGGAGACGTTCGGCCCGGTCGTGTCGATCCGCACGGTGCGCTCGGACGACGAGGCGGTGGCCGCGATGAACGACACCCGGTACGGCCTCAACGCCAGCGTCTGGACGCGGTCCGTCGCCCGAGGCCGTGCGCTCGCGGCCCGGGTCGAGGCGGGGACGGTCAACGTCAACGACGGCTACGTGACCGCGTGGGCGGCGGGTGGCGCGCCGCAGGGCGGCGTGAAGGACTCCGGCATCGGTGCCCGGCACGGCGCCGCGAGCATCGCCGCGGTGACCCGGACGCAGACGATCGGGGTCCAGCGCGCCGTCCACGGGCCGCGGTGGGCAGCAGGGCTCGCCGGTGGAGGCGGGCTCGGGTTCGGGCGGATGTACGCGGGGCCCGGCGAGCGCACCGCGCGCCTGCTGACCACGATGCTGCGGGTCAGCAAGGCCGTCCACCGGGCGTGACGCTCGCGGCGGGTGAGGTCACGCCAGGCCGTCGTCCTCGCCTGCGGAGACCGCGGCGTCGGGGTCCTCGCCCCGCACCGCCGCGACCGACTGCCGCGCGATGGCGAGCTCCTCGTTGGTCGGGACGACCATGACCACCGTCGACGTCCACGGCGGGGAGATGATCGTCGGCCCGTCGCCCGCGTTCTCGTTGCGCTCGGGGTCGATTGCGATCCCCAGCCCCTCGAGCCCGGCGACCGCCTGCGCCCGGACCGCGGCGTTGTTCTCCCCGACCCCGGCCGTGAACGACAGCACGTCGAGGCGGCCGAGCACGGCGAGGTAGGCGCCGATGTACTTGCGCAGCCGGTGGAGGTAGACGTCCATCGCGAGCCGGGCGCCGGCGTCACCCTCGGCCACGAGGCGGCCGAGCTCGCGGAAGTCGTTCTCCCCGGACAGGCCCTTGACCCCGGACCGGCGGTTGAACAGCTCGTCGATCTCGTCGACGGACATCCCGGCGTTGCGGTGCAGGTGGAAGACGACGGCCGGGTCGATGTCCCCGGTCCGGGTGCCCATCACCAGGCCCTCGAGCGGGGTGAGCCCCATCGACGTCTCCACCGCGACCCCGCCGCGGACGGCCGAGGCCGAGGCGCCGTTGCCCAGGTGCAGGACGATCTGGTTCAGGTCCGCCAGGCGGCGCCCCAGGACGCGGGCGACCTTCCCGGACACGTACTGGTGCGACGTGCCGTGGAACCCGTACCGGCGGATCGCGTGCTCTTCGGCGACCTCGCGGTCCAGGGCGTACGTCGACGCGGCGTCGGGCAGCGTCTGGAAGAACGCGGTGTCGAAGACGGCGACGTGCGGGACGTCGGGCAGCAGCGACCGGGCGACCTCGATCCCGCGCAGGTTCGCCGGGTTGTGCAGCGGGGCCAGCGGTGCGAGCTCCGCGATCGCGCGCAGGACGTCGTCGTCCACCAGGGCCGGGGCGGAGAACAGTGACCCGCCGTGCACCACGCGGTGCCCGACGGCGATCACCTGCGCCTCGGCGAGGTCCGGCCCCACCTCGCCGAACAAGTCGAGCGCCGTGCGCAGCGCGTCGCCGTGGTCCGCGACCCGGCCGGTACGCCGCGTGGTGTTGCCCCCGAAGGTGTGCTTGAACGCCCCGTCGGCCTCGCCGATCCGCTCCACGAGCCCCGAGGCGATCGCCTCCCCGCCGACCGGGTTGACGAGCTGGTACTTCAGGGACGAGGAACCGGAGTTGATGACGAGCACGCTGCCGTGGGCGCCGAACGCGCTGTGCGGGCTCGGCCGGTCGCCGGCGCCGGGGGTGAGGGTCATGCGTGGCCCTTCTGGTCGGTCGTGCTCGTGGCGGCGGTGTCGGTGGCGGCGGCGGCCGCGGCGGGCCCGAGGGCCTGCGCCTGGATGGCGGTGATCGCGACGGTGTTGACGATGTCCTGCACGAGCGCGCCGCGCGACAGGTCGTTGACCGGCTTGCGCAGGCCCTGCAGCACGGGACCGACCGCGACCGCCCCGGCGGACCGCTGCACGGCCTTGTAGGTGTTGTTGCCGGTGTTGAGGTCCGGGAAGACGAACACCGTCGCGCGTCCGGCGACCTCCGAGCCGGGCAGCTTGGTCCGGGCGACGGACGCGTCGACGGCGGCGTCGTACTGGATCGGACCCTCGACGCTCAGCTCGGGACGACGGCTGCGGACGAGCTCGGTCGCGGTGCGGACCTTGTCGACGTCGGCCCCGGACCCCGACTCCCCGGTCGAGTAGGACAGCATCGCGACCCGCGGCTCGATGGCGAACTGCGCCGCGGTCGCCGCCGACGAGATCGCGATGTCCGCGAGCTGCTCCGCGGTCGGGTCGGGGTTGACGGCGCAGTCGCCGTAGACGAGCACGCGGTCGTCGAGGCACATGAGGAACACGCTGGAGACGATCGAGACCCCGGGGACGGTCTTGATGATCTCGAACGACGGCTTGATGGTGTGCGCCGTGGTGTGCATGGCCCCGGAGACCATCCCGTCCGCCAGGCCGAGGTGGACCATCATCGTGCCGAAGTACGACACCGAGGAGACGATCTCCCGGGCCTGCTCGACGGTCATCCCCTTGTGCGCCCGCAGGGCGGTGTACTCGTGCGCGAACCGCTCGTGCAGCTCGCCACCGGTCGGGTCGACCACGTGCGCGTCGTCCAGGGCGAGACCGAGCTCGGTGGCGCGGGCCCGGATGGCCGCCTCGTCGCCGAGGATGGTCAGCTCGGCGACGCCGCGCTGCAGCAGCGTGCTGGCCGCGCGCAGGATCCGGTCGTCCGCGCCCTCGGGCAGGACGATGTGCCGGCGGTCCGCGCGGGCGCGGTCGAGCAGGTCGTACTCGAACATCAGCGGCGTGACGACGTGCGGCCGGGGGAGCTCCAGGCGCGAGGAGAGCGCGTCGACGTCGACGTGCTGCTCGAACAGCCCCAGCGCGGTGTCGATCTTGCGCTGGGAGTCCGTGGACAGCCGGCCGCGGGTGGCGGCTGCGGCGCTGGCGCTGCGGAACGTGCCCAGGTCGGTGCGGATGATGGGCACCCGCGGTCCGAGGCCCTCGACGAGCCGGCCCAGCGACCCCTGCGGGTAGAAGCCGCCGTTGAGGATGATGCCCGCCAGCGACGGGAAGCCCTGCGCCGCGTGCGCGGTGAGCAGCCCGAGCAGGACGTCGATGCGGTCCCCGGGGGTGATCACGACGGCGCCGTCGGAGAGCCGGTCCAGCAGGTGCTCGAAGGACATCGCCCCGACCAGCACGTCCAGGGCCTCGCGCGCGAGCAGCTCCTCGTCGCCGACGACGAGACGTCCGCCGACCGCCTCCATGAGCGCCCGCACGGTCGGCGCGACGAGGAACGGCTCCTCCGGCATGGTCCAGGCGGGTATGTCACCGCCGCCGCCTCCTGCGAGCGCCTCCCGGACCTCGGCGAGGTCCCCGGTGCACCGGTTCGCGACCACGCCGATGACCTGGGCGTGATTGGTCGTGAGCTCCCCGATGGACACCTCGGCGACCTGCCGGACCTCGGCCGGGGTGCGCCCGTTGCCGCTCACCACGAGCAGGACGGGAGCCCCCAGGTTCGCCGCGATCCGGGCGTTGTAGGCCAGCTCGGTCGGTCCCGCGACGTCGGTGTAGTCGCTGCCGACCACCACGACGACGTCGCAGCGGCGCGCGACCTCGTGGTACCGGGCCACGATCCGGGCGAGCGCCGCCTCGGGATCGGCGTGCACCTGCTCGTAGGTCACGCCCAGGCACAGGTCGTAGTCGAGGTCGACGCCGTCCTGGGCGAGGAGGAGCTCGAGCACGTAGTCCGGGTCGTGCGTGGACCGGGCGATCGGCCGGAACACCCCCACCCGCTGCGCACGGCGGGTGAGCAGCTCCAGCACACCGAGCGCGACGGTGGACTTGCCTGTCTCACCCTCGGGGGAGGTGACGTACACGCTCGTCACGGGCTGCGTCGTGGCGCTCACTCGTTGTCACCCCCGGTGGCCGTCGCGCCGGCGGTCTGCCCGCTGTACGCGGGCCCGGAGCCCTCGGTCCCGGTCTCCCCGACGTCCGGCCACACCCAGTCGCGCACCTCGGGGACGTCCTCCCCGTGCAGGCGGGTGTACTCGCGGGCGTGGATGCGGGCGTCGACCATCCGCTGCCGCAGGCGCGCGGCCCTGGAGCCGAGGTGCGGGACGCGGTCGATGACGTCGATGACCAGGTGGAAGCGGTCGAGGTCGTTGAGCATGACCATGTCGAACGGTGTCGTCGTCGTCCCCTCCTCCTTGTACCCGCGCACGTGCAGGTTGGCGTGGCCCGTGCGGCGGTAGGTGAGGCGGTGGATCAGCCACGGGTAGCCGTGGTAGGCGAACACGACGGGCTTCGTCGTGGTGAACAGGGTGTCGAAGTCGCGGTCGCTGAGCCCGTGCGGGTGCTCGGCCGCGTCCTGCAGGCGCATGAGGTCGACGACGTTGACGAAGCGGACCCGCAGGTCGGGCAGCTCGCGCTTGAGGATGTCCGCCGCCGCCAGCGCCTCGAGGGTGGGGACGTCACCGGCGCACGCCAGGACGACGTCGGGGTCGTCGTCCGTGGTCTCCGAGCCGGCCCACTCCCAGATCCCGAGCCCGCGCGTGCAGTGCGCGACGGCCTCGTCCATCGTGAGGAAGTTCGGGGACGGCTGCTTGCCGGCGACCACCACGTTGACGTAGTCGCGGCTGCGCAGGCAGTGGTCGTAGGTCGACAGGAGCGTGTTGGCGTCCGGCGGCAGGTAGACGCGGACGATCTCGGCCTTCTTGTTGACGACGTGGTCGATGAACCCCGGGTCCTGGTGGCTGAAGCCGTTGTGGTCCTGGCGCCAGACGTGGCTCGACAGCAGGTAGTTGAGCGACGCGACCGGCCGCCGCCAGGGGATGTGGCGGGTGACCTTGAGCCACTTGGCGTGCTGGTTGAACATCGAGTCGATGATGTGGATGAACGCCTCGTAGCAGTTGAACATCCCGTGGCGTCCGGTCAGCAGGTAGCCCTCGAGCCAGCCCTGGCACTGGTGCTCGGACAGCATCTCCATGACGCGGCCGGCGCGGGCCAGGTGCTCGTCCACCTCCGGGCCGAGGAGCTCGGCGTTCCACTGCTTGTCGGTCGCCTCGAAGACGGCCTGCAGGCGGTTGGAGGCGGTCTCGTCGGGGCCGAAGATGCGGAAGTTGTCGGGGTTGCGGCGGATGACCTCGGTGAGCCACTGGCCGAGCACACGGGTGGACTCGCTCATGGACCCGGCGGGTCGCGGCACGTCGACCGCGAACTCGCGGAAGTCCGGCAGGCGCAGGTCCCGCAGCAGCAGGCCGCCGTTGGTGTGCGGGTTGTCGCTCATCCGCAGCGGTCCGGCCGGTGCCAGGGTCGCCACGTCGGGGTCCAGGGCGCCGTCGGCGGTGAACAGCTCCTCGGCGCGGTAGGACCGCAGCCAGCCCTCCAGGACCCGCAGGTGCTCCTCGGTGTCCCGTGCGCTGGACAGCGGCACCTGGTGCGAGCGCCAGGAGTTCTCCACCTGCTTGCCGTCGATGACCGGCGGGCAGGTCCACCCCTTCGGGGTGCGCAGGACGATCATCGGCCAGCGCGGGCGGCTGTCGTCCCCGGCGGCGGCGCGCGCCTTGATGTCGGCGATCTCGTCCAGCACCGTGTCCAGCAGCTCGGCGAAGCGGCGGTGCACCGCCGCGTGGTCCTCGCCGTCGAAGCCGCCGCTGAACAGGTACGGGTGGTGGCCGTACCCCCGCATGAGGTCGAGCAGCTCGTCCTCGCCGATGCGCGCCAGCAGGGTGGGGTTGGCGATCTTGTACCCGTTGAGGTGCAGGATCGGCAGCACGACCCCGTCCCTGGTCGGGTCGACGAACTTGTTGGAGTGCCAGCTCGTGGCCAGCGGCCCGGTCTCCGCCTCGCCGTCGCCGACGACGGCTGCGACGAGCAGGTCCGGGTTGTCGAAGGCGGCCCCGTACGCGTGCGACAGCACGTAGCCGAGCTCGCCGCCCTCGTGGATGGACCCGGGGGTCTCCGGCGCGACGTGGCTGGGGATCCCGCCGGGGAAGGAGAACTGCCGGAACAGCCGCCGGATGCCCTCGGCGTCCGTCGTGATGTCGGAGTAGGTCTCCGAGTACGTGCCGTCCAGGTAGGCGTTGGCCACCAGGCCCGGACCGCCGTGCCCCGGGCCGGTGAGGTAGATGGTCGACTGCCCGCGCTCGGCGATCGTCCGGTTGAGGTGGGCGTACAGGAAGTTGAGGCCCGGCGTGGTGCCCCAGTGGCCGAGCAGGCGCGGCTTGACGTGCTCGGTCGTCAGCGGCTCGCGCAGCAGGGGGTTGTCGAGGAGGTAGATCTGCCCCACCGACAGGTAGTTGGCCGCGCGCCACCAGGCGTCGACGCGGGTGAGCGTCTCGTCGCTGAGGGCCTCGTCGGGTCGTCGGGCCCAGGCCGCAGGTGCTGCCGTACCGGTCGTCTGCGTGCTCAATCGACACCCCTCGGGGACGTGGCTCGGTCGACGGCACAGGTGGGCCGCCGGCTTCCGTGCGCCGCTGCCCGTCATTCTCATCACATCCCGTGCGGGCGTGCACCCAGGCCGTCGGGCCGCCGGGACGGGGCGCGGCGGTGCTCCGGGTAGCGTCGACGGGGTGGAGGACCGGGAGCCGACGTCGTTGCTGCGTGCCGCCGTCCGGCCACGCATGCTCGTGCTGCTCGTGGTGCTGCTGGTCGCCGCCGCGCTCTGCGCGCGGCTGGGCGTGTGGCAGCTGGACCGCGCGCACGTGCGGGCGCAGGCCGGGCAGGCGGCCGGTCAGGAGGCGCCGGGACCCGTCCCGCTCGACGAGGTGCTGGCGCCGCAGACGACGTTCGACGGCGGCGTCCAGACCCGCCCGGTCACCGCCACCGGGACCTACGAGGCGGACCGGCAGCTCGTGGTGGAGGGGCGGGTGGTCGACGGGCGTCCGGCGTACCTCGTGCTGACCCCGCTGCGGGTCGACGGGGCGGTGCTGCCCGTCGTCCGCGGCTGGGTGTCCTCGCCCGACGACGACGCCGCGCTCGCGGTGCCCGACGGCGAGGTGGTGGTGACCGGGTACCTGCGGGCGTCGGAGCAGTCGGGCACGCTCGACCCGGGCGCCGGCACGACCGACGCGATCAGCTCGGCCCAGCTCGTCAACGTCTGGGGCGGGCCGATCTACTCGGGGTACCTGGCGCTGACGGACGCGCAGCCCGCGCAGCCGTCCGGCCCCACGCCGCTGCCGCCGCCGGTCGCGGACGAGGGCGGCTGGGACCTGCGGAACCTCGGCTACGCGGCGCAGTGGTGGATCTTCGGGCTGTTCGCCCTGGGCCTGTGGGTCCGGATGGTGCGGGACGAGGCGCGGGGCGACGTGCAGGACGAGCCGGTCGTCACGACGCCGACGGGCGCCGACGCATCTCCTTGACCGCGCGCCGCCGGCGCTCGGTGTCGGCGCGGCGCACGCGGGACGCCCGGCTGGGCCGCGCGGCGCGACGTGGGGGCGGCGAGGGAGCGAGGGCGTCGTCCAGCGTCGCGACGAGCCGGTCGACCGCCGCCTGCCGGTTGCGCAGCTGGGACCGGTGCTCCGACGCCGCGATGGTCAGGACGCCGCGGACGAGCCGGCCGCCCAGGCGCCGGACGACGAGCTCGCGCTGCTCCGGCGCGAGCACCGTGGTCGCGGCGACGTCCCAGGACAGCTCGGCGCGGGAGTCGGCGGTGTTCACGGACTGACCGCCCGGGCCGCTCGACCGGGAGAAGCGCCAGACGAGCTCGTCGTCCGGGACGACGAGCCCACCGCGCAGCGTCACCGGGCCGACCATGGCACCAGGGTGACATCCCGGCCGCCGACCGGGCAGGGTCGCCCCCATGCAAATCCTCGTGGTGGGCGGCACCGGCTGGCTCGGTGGGACGGTGGTGCGGGCGGCGCTGGAGCGCGGCCACGAGGTCGCGGCCCTGAGCCGGGGGCGCAGCGGGCGGCCCGCGGACGGCGTCGTGGCGCTCACCGCGGACCGGGATCACGCCGAGGACCTGGGTCGTGCGCTCGCGGGACGGCGGTTCGACGCGGTCGTGGACACGTCCGGCTACACGGTCGCGGGTGCCCGCTCGACGGCCGAGCACCTGGCCGACGTCGGCGCGTACGCCTACGTCAGCAGCCTCAACGCCTACCGCGACTTCCCGCCGGGCCCGGTCACCGGGACGGACGGCCCGACCTGGGACGAGGAGTCCGACGAGTACGGGCCGATGAAGGCGGCGTCCGAGCGGGTGCTCGGCGCGGCCCTGGACGGACGGCTGCTGGTCGCCCGCGCGGGCCTGATCATCGGACCGGGCGACCCGACCGGACGGCTGGGGTGGTGGCTGCGCCGGATGCAGCGCGGCGGGCGGGTCGTGGTGCCCGCCGAGTCGCGCGACGTGCCGGTCGCGTTCGTCGACGTCCGGGACCTGGCCGGGTGGCTGGTCGGGTCGGTCGAGGCCGGCCGCTCCGGCGCCGTCAACGCGACCGGCGACGCCGGGATGACGACGTACGGGGGGCTGCTCGACCTGTGCCGCGACGTCGTCGGGGACGACGCCGCGGAGCCGGTGCGGTTCGTCGAGCGGGACGACGCCGCCCTGCTGGCCGCGGGCGTCCAGGAGTGGACCGACCTGCCGTTCTGGCTGCCGGTCGCCCAGGCCCGGACCCTCTGGCGGGTCGACACCACGACCGCCCGGGCGGCCGGGCTGCCCAGTCGCCCCGTCGAGAGGTCCGTCAGGGACCTGTGGGCGTGGCTGCGCGAGCGACCGGCCGGCGCCGACGTGGCCGGCGCCGGCCGGGCCCGCCCGCCGGTCGGTCTGCCGGACGACGTCGAGCGCGCGCTGCTGGGCCCGGCGGGGCGCTGACCGAGGTCACTCCCGCTGCCACGAGCGCCACAGCGCGGCGTAGTCGCCGCCCGCCGTGACCAGCTCGTCGTGCGCGCCGATCTCGGTGATCCGCCCGGCGTCGACCACTGCGACGCGGTCGGCGTCGTGCGCGGTGTGCAGCCGGTGCGCGATCGCGACGACCGTGCGCCCCTCGAGCACCGCGGACAGCGACCGTTCCAGGTGCCGGGCGGCCCGCGGGTCGAGCAGCGACGTCGCCTCGTCCAGCACGAGGGTGTGCGGGTCCAGCAGCACCAGCCGGGCCAGGGCGAGCTGCTGGGCCTGCGCCGGGGTGAGCGCGGTCCCGCCGGAGCCGACCGGGGTCGCGAGCCCGTCCGGCAGCGCTCCGACCCAGCCCCAGGCGTCGACCGCCTCCAGCGCCCGGACCAGCTCGGCGTCGTCCGCGCCCACCTTGGCCAGGCGCAGGTTGTCCGCGATCGTGCCCACGAACACGTGGTGCTCCTGGGTGACCAGGGCGACGTGACCGCGCAGGTCGTCCAGCGGCAGGTCGACCAGCGGGACGCCGCCGACGGTGACCGTGCCGCCGGTGGGCGGGTGGATGCCGGCGAGCATCCGCCCGAGCGTGGACTTGCCGGCCCCGGACGGGCCGACGACGGCGAGCCGCTCGCCGACCCGGAGCTCCAGGTCGATCCCGTGCAGCACGTCGTGGCCCGTGCGGTACGCGTACCGCACGCCGTGGGCCACCACCTGCTCGTGCGCGGGGCGCCGGTCGCCGGCCGTGCGGTCGGCCGGGACGTCCTGGACGCCGACGATCCGCGCCAGCGCGCTGCCGCCGACCTGGATCTCGTCCAGCCAGAAGATCAGCTCGCCGATGACCGGGATGACCTGGACGGCGTACAGGGTCACGGTGGTGACCGCGCCGACCGTCGCGGAGCCGGTGGAGATCAGGTAGGCGCCCCAGATCAGCACCCCGACGACCGGCATGAGGAACGCGACGTCCACGCCGGGGAACAGGATGGTCCGCAGCGCCAGCGTGTACCGCTCGGCGTCGAACGCCTCGCGCAGGTCCGCGTCGACGCGCTCGCGGCGGCGCGCACCCAGCCCCAGGGCGTCCACCGTGCGTGCACCCTCGACCGACTCGGTGATCGTCCCGTTGAGCGTGGAGTACGCGGCGGACTCGCGCAGGTAGGCCGGGGTCGCCCGGCGCAGGTACCAGCGGGTGATCGTCACCAGCAGCGGCGTCCCGGCGAGCAGCCCGAGCGCCACCGCGGGGTCGGTGAGCGCCGCCGCCACCAGGGTGAGCGCGACCGTGGCGGTGGTCACCAGGAGCCGCGGGACCCCGAACCGGACCGTGTACTGCACGCGGTCGACGTCGTTGGTCATCCGCGCGACCAGGTCCCCGGTGCCCGCCCGCTCGACGGTGGACAGGGGCAGCCGCGTCACCGTCGCCACGAACTCCTCGCGCAGGCGGGCGAACACGGTCTCGCCCAGCACCATCGCCTGGCGCCGGGCGAACCGGGTCAGCACCGCCTGGGCGAGGACGGCGACGGTGAGCATCAGCACCGCGCGGTCGATCCCGCCGCGGGTGGCCGACCCCGTGGTCACCCCGTCGACCAGGCGGCCGAGCAGCCACGGACCGGCCAGCCCGGCGAGCGCCGCGAGGCCGTGCAGCACGACGGACACCGTGAGCCCGCCCCGGTACCGGCGCAGCAGCGCCCGGGTGTGGCGGCGCAGGGCCGTCGGGTCAGCGACCGGCAGCTGCACGGCTCTCCTCCTCCTCGTTCTCGGCGGCGGCGCGGGACACGACTGCCCGGTAGGCGGTCGCGGCCTCGTCGTCGCGGTCCATGAGGTCGCGGTGCCGGCCGGTGACCCGCACGCGTCCGTCCACCACGAGGGCGACCTCGTCGACGACGTCGAGCACGAGCGGGCTGGCCGTCACCACGACGGTGGTCCGGCCGCGGCGCAGGTCGGCGAGCCGGGTCGCGATGCGGGCCTCGGTGTGGGCGTCGACCGCGCTCGTCGGCTCGACGAGCACCAGGACCTCCGCGTCGGTGAGCAGCGCCCGGGCCAGGGCGACCCGCTGCCGCTGCCCGCCGGACAGCGACCGGCCCTTCTCGGCGAGCTCACCCTCCAGACCACCGGGCAGTGAGTCCAGGACGTCCCCGGCGTCGGCCGTGTGCAGCGCCCGGCTCAGGTCGTCCGGTGTCGCGCGGCCACGCACGTCCAGCTCGTCCGCCAGCCGCCCGGTGAACAGGCTCGGGGTCGACTCCGCGACCACCACGCGCTCGCGGACGTCGGACAGCCGCAGCTCGGACAGCAGCGTGCGACCCCAGCGCACGCCGGCGACGCTCTCGCCGCCGAACCGGCCCAGGCGCAGCGCCAGCCCGGCCGTCTCGTCCGGGTCCGCGCTGACCAGCGCCAGCATGCGGCCGGGCCGCACCACCAGACCGCTCACCTCGTCGACCAGCGGCTCACCCGGCTCGACGACGGCGGGCGTCGCGGGGTCCGCGGCGTCCGTGGTGGGCACGCGCAGCACCTGCAGGATCTTGCGGGCGCCCACCGCGGCCCGGGTGGTGATGCGCAGCGCCTCGGTGGCCGTCCACAGCGGCTCGGTGAGGAACGCGGCGAACCCGTAGAAGGCGACGAGCTGTCCCGGCGTGATGTCGCCGGCCACCGCCAGGCGCGCTCCGACCCACACCACCGCGGCCAGGAACAGGCCGGGCAGCAGCGTCTGCAGCGCGTCCAGCAGCGACTGGGTCTGCGCCACCCGCACGCCGGTCTCCCGGACGACCCGGGACTGCGCCCGGTAGCGGCCGGCGAAGACGTCCTCACCGCCGATCCCGCGCAGGATCCGCAGCCCCGAGACGGTGTCCGCACCGAGCGTGGTGAGCCGCCCGGCCGCCTCGCGCTGGGCCGCCTGGCGTCCCTGCAGCGGCTTGACCAGCAGCGACAGCACCGCCACCACCACCGGCAGGCCGACCAGGACGAGCGCGCCGAGCACGGCGGAGGTGCGCATGAGGACGACGGCGATGGTCGCGTACGCCGCCACCCCGCCCAGGAACCGCGGCGCGATCACGTACACCTCGCCGGTGCGCAGCGCGTCGCTCGCGACCGTGGCGACCACCTCGCCGGTGGGCAGCTCGGCGGTCACCGCGTCGCCGGTGCGCGTCACGTGGCGGCCGATCAGCTGCGACGAGGTGAACGCCGACCGCAGCCAGTTCTCGACCTCCAGGCGGTGGCCGACCACGTTCGCGAGCACCTGCACCATGCCGACGCCGAGCAGCGCGGCGCACCCCGCCAGGAGGGACCGCGACACGCCGTCGTCCAGGCCGCCGTCGACGATCCGCCCGAGCATGTAGGGCAGCAGGGCACCGGCGACGTTGCCGGCGACGGCGACCAGCACGGCGGCGAGCGCGATCCCGCGCTGGCGTCGACCGAGCCACCACAGGAAGGCGTGCGGCGAGGTCAGCGGCGGGGTGCCGGGATCGGCGAGGGGGAGGGGACGCACAGGGACCCACGCTAGGCGCAGGGTGGGGCGCCGGCCGAACCGTTTTCCGCGGGTGCGGCCGGGTCCGCCCGCGGGTTCGGGCCGCACGCCGGTGTGGGGGATGATCGGCGCAGCGACCGGCGCACCTGGCCGGCGACCCGGACGACGACAGGACCGCTCGTGACCAGCTCCGCCTCCCGCGTGCCCGCGGGCACCGTCCCCTCCGTGCGCGAGCCGCGCAAGGCGCGCGCCGCCCTCTGGCGCTACCGCGTGATGGCGTGGGTGACCGGTGTGATGCTGCTGGTCCTGACCGTGGAGATCGTCCTCAAGTACGTCGTGGGGGCGCCGGACAGCGTCCTGCGGTGGATGGAGTGGGTCCCGTTCGCGCACGGCTGGGTCTACGTCGTCTACCTCGTCACCGTGCTGGACCTCTGGTCGAAGATGCGCTGGGGCTTCGGGCGGCTGGTCGGCATGGTGCTCGCCGGCGTCGTGCCGGTGCTGTCCTTCGTGGTCGAGCGGCGCGTGCACGCCGACGCCGAGGCGCGCCTGGGCCGCTGACGGCGTGACGTCGCGGGAGCAGACTCCGCTGCTCGGCCGCCGCACGAGCCGGCACGCACCGGCTACTACCCTGGGGCCGTGACCTCCACCCCTGCCCAGCCGCCGCACCGGCCCGTCCTGGTCGTGGACTTCGGCGCCCAGTACGCCCAGCTGATCGCCCGGCGGGTGCGCGAGGCGAACGTGTACTCCGAGATCGTGCCGCACACCGCCACGGTCGAGTCGATGCTGGCGAGGGAGCCGGCGGCGATCATCCTGTCCGGCGGGCCGGCCAGCGTGTACGCCGAGGACGCCCCCGGCGTCGACCCCGCACTGTTCGAGGCGGGTGTCCCGGTGCTCGGCATCTGCTACGGCTTCCAGGCGATGGCGCAGGCGCTCGGCGGGACGGTCGCGCGGACCGGCCGCAGCGAGTTCGGCGGCACGTCCGTCGCCGTCGAGCACTCCGGCGACCTGCTGCAGGGCTCACCCGCGCAGCAGGCCGTGTGGATGAGCCACGGCGACGCCGTGCACGAGGCACCCGAGGGCTTCGAGGTCCTCGCGACGTCGCCCGGGTCCCCGGTGGCCGCGTTCGAGGACCGCGAGCGTCGCCTGTACGGGGTGCAGTGGCACCCGGAGGTCAGGCACTCCCCGATGGGGCAGCGGGCGCTGGAGAACTTCCTGTACGAGGGCGCGCGCCTGGCGCCCGACTGGAACCCCGGCAACGTGGTCGCGGAGCAGGTCGCCGCGATCCGGGCGCAGGTCGGCGACGCCCGCGTGATCTGCGGGCTGTCCGGCGGGGTGGACTCCTCGGTCGCCGCGGCGCTTGTGCAGCAGGCCGTCGGGGACCAGCTGACCTGCGTGTTCGTCGACCACGGGCTGCTGCGCGCGGGCGAGGCTGAGCAGGTCGAGGAGGACTTCGTCGCCGCGACCGGCGTGCAGCTGAAGGTCGTGGACGCGCGCGAGCGGTTCCTCGGCGCGCTGGCGGGCGTCACCGACCCCGAGACCAAGCGCAAGATCATCGGCCGCGAGTTCATCCGGGTCTTCGAGGACGCCGCCCGCGAGGTCGTCGCCGACGCCGGCGCGCACGGTGAGGAGGTCAGGTTCCTGGTCCAGGGCACCCTGTACCCCGACGTGGTGGAGTCCGGCGGCGGCGAGGGCGCGGCCAGCATCAAGAGCCACCACAACGTCGGCGGCCTCCCCGACGACCTGCAGTTCAGCCTCGTCGAGCCGCTGCGGACCCTGTTCAAGGACGAGGTCCGCGCGGTCGGCCTCGAGCTCGGCGTGCCGGAGGCCATCGTCTGGCGCCAGCCGTTCCCGGGCCCCGGCCTGGGCATCCGCATCATCGGGGAGGTGACCGCCGAGCGCCTGGAGGTGCTCCGCGCCGCCGACGCCATCGCCCGCGAGGAGCTCACCCGCGCCGGTCTGGACCGGGAGATCTGGCAGTGCCCGGTGGTGCTGCTCGGCGACGTCCGGTCGGTCGGCGTCCAGGGGGACGGGCGCACCTACGGCCACCCGGTCGTGCTGCGCCCGGTGTCCTCCGAGGACGCCATGACGGCGGACTGGACGCGCCTGCCGTACGAGGTGCTGGCGACCATCTCGACGCGCATCACCAACGAGGTCCGCGAGGTCAACCGCGTCGTGCTCGACGTGACGAGCAAGCCGCCGGGCACCATCGAGTGGGAGTGACCGCGGCCACCGCGTCCCTCACGCCACGCCTCCCGCGCGGACGACACCGGCCGGCCACCTGGTGAGGTGACCGGCCGGTGGTCCGTCGTGACCCGGCCCTCCGGGCTGCGGGTCAGGCGTGCGTCACCGCACGGTGCAGGGCTTGCCGTCCAGGAGGAACAGCAGCGACTCGCTCTGCGGGGCCCCGGTGCCGAGGAACCCGAACGAGGCCGTCCTGCCCGGACGCAGGTCCGACCTGTAGGACGGGCTGCTCGCGGTCACCACGTCCCCGGTGCGGGACAGGTCCGCGCTCCAGCTGCTGGTCACCGCCTGGTCGCCCGACAGCGCGAACCGCAGGGACCAGTCCGGCAGCGTCGTGGTGCCGGTGTTGCGGACCTTGACCCGGGTCAGGTAGCCGCCCTGCCAGGTCTTGACGGTCTGCGTGACCTCGCAGGTGGGACGGCTGATCGGGGGCTGGGCGAGAGCGATCAGCTCGGCCGCCTGCTCGGCGAACCACTGGCCGGCGGGCGGGTCCTGCATGCCGCGCTCGGGGTCGAGCGGCCCGCCGGTGCCGCGGTAGCACTGGCCGTCGGACTCGCCGGGCACCTTGATCCACAGGTACGCGTCGATCACCGGGTTGGTGCTGGCGGTGGTGGGGGTCCGGCCCAGGCCGCGCTGGGGCGGGTTGCACCAGACCTCGGGGTCGCTGTACTTGCCGGCCGGCGCGGTCCACGGGCCCTGGCCGTTGCGGCTGGTGTCCAGGACGGCGTGCTTCTGGTTCGCGCGGTCGCGGACCAGGCCCGTGTCGGCGAAGGCCTTGTCGTACGCCGCGTCGGTCAGCGGCCAGGTGCTGATGTCACCGGGCGTGGCCGGGAAGTACTGGCTGGCGCAGAAGCTCGGGTCCCACCACGCCGCGGACGCCGCGGTCGACGTGGACAGCGCGAGGCAGTCCGAGACCCAGCCGGCGTAGTACTCGAGCTTGGCGGTCTCCTCGTAGTTGGACACGTTGAGGAAGAAGCCGTCGGCACGCTCCACGCCGGCCTTGATCAGCCGGTCGGTGATGTCGCCGACGCCGAGCCAGCCGGTGTGGGTGCCGTCCAGGTACACGGACGTCGAGGGCAGGGTGGTCAGGGCGTCGACCGCGTGGTTGAGCTGGGTGAACCGGTCGGCGGCCGCCGTGGCGGAGTCGAGCTCGGCGGGCTGGCACCACTCCGGTGCGGAGCCCCCGGCGGGGGTGTACCAGGGGATGATCCCCAGGCCGTCCGGCTCCAGGACGACGATCGCCTCGCGGTCGCCGATGCCGGCCGCGACGCCGTCGACCCAGGCGTTGTACTCGGCGGTGTTCGCCGCACCGCCGGACGAGTACTGCGCGCAGTCCCGGAACGGCAGGTTGTAGACGACGATCGTGGGGATCGCGCCCTCGGCGGCCGCCGCCGTGGCGACGCGGTCGGCCTCGGCCTGGGCCTCGGCCGGCGTGCCCGAGGTGATCCAGGTGGCCGCCGGGAAGCTCGCGAGCAGCAGGGCGTCGTCGCGCGCCGCCCCCTCGAGCCCGGCGGCGTGCTCCAGCGTGGAGCTCTGCCAGTCGACGAACAGGCGCGACGTGGGGTCGACGACGTCGTTGGCGGCGGACGCCGGGAGGGCGGCGAGCACCGACCCGGCGAGGCCGAGACAGGCTGCGGCGGTGATCGACCGCGACAGCCGGCGGGACGTGGAATGCATGGAAGCGCTCCCATCTCGAGGCTGCACCGCGTGCGCTCCGATGCAGCCGTGGTTGGTGACCAGCAGGCCTCGTCGCCTCGACGCCCCGCAGGACGCGCCGGTCGGGGCACACCGTCACCCGAGATCCGGCGTGTGTCAAGGCGAGACGCCGTCCGACCTAGGTCCCGGACCGCCCCACCGTGCTCTCCCGCGCGACCAACGACGGGCGGAGGACGACGTCGCGGTGCTCGTGGTCGTCGCCCGCGGACAGCTCCTCCAGCAGCAGGTCGACGCCCGCCCGGCCCATGTCCTGCCCGCGCATCCGGACGCTGGTCAGCGGGATGGTCCCGCCCCAGGCGTTGGAGTTGTAGTCGCACCCCATGACGGCGACGTCGCCGGGCACGGACAGCCCGTGCCGCCCGATCGCCTGGATGATCGCCATCCCGAGCAGGTCGGTGACGGCGATGACGCCGTCGGGCCGGGTGGCGGCGGGCTGGTCGGCGATCTGCTCGCCGGCCTGGTCGCCGTCCGGAGCCTCGAGGTTCTCGGTCGCGAGCTCGACCAGCGTGGTGCCCGGGCTCTCGGCGACGGCGCGACGCACGCCGGTGCGCCGGTCGTGGACCGGCTGCAGCTCGTCCCGGCCGCCGACGAAGGCCAGGCGCCGACGGCCCAGCTCGATGAGGTGGCGCCCGGCGAGGTAGCCCGCCTCCTCGTTGTCGATCAGCACGGAGCAGTGGTCGTCGTGCTGGGAGCGGTAGTTCAGGACGACGACGGCGGTCCCCAGCCGCCGGGCCCGGTCCAGGGCGAGGTGGGGGTCGCGCATGGGCGCCAGCAGCACGCCCGCGAGCCGGGCGGAGTTGAAGAAGTCGAGGTGACGGTCCTGCAGCGCGTCGTCGTTGTCGCTGTTGGCCAGGAGCAGGCTCATGGTCTCGTGGCCCACCCGGTGCTGCGCGCCGCGGGCGATGTCGACGAACAGGCTGTTGCCGATGTCGATGACGATCAGGCCGATCGTCCGGTTCTCCCCAGCTGCCAGGAAGCTCGCGTTGGAGTTGCGCACGAAGCCGAGCTGGTCGATGGCGCCCAGCACCCGCAGGCGGGTCGCCTCGCGCACCCGGTCGGGGTGGTTGAGCACGTGCGAGACGGTCCCGACCGAGACCCCGGCGGTCCGGGCGACGTCCGCCATGCTGGCGCTCACGCGCCGCGGCGCGCGCCGGTGCGTGGACGACATGGCGCGACTGTAGTCGAGCCTGCCCGGGCCACCGGCGCTCGTAGCGGATGTGTGAGCGCAAACATTTGATGCGATTCAAAATCGTGACCTCCAAGCGGTTGACCGCTGTCGGCGGCGTCCGTACGGTGGATGTTGAAGCGCTTCAAAGGCGCACACCATGTCAAGGAGGATGTGATGGCCGGATACCCGCGCTCGATTCGTCGTGCGATGTCCCTGCCCGCGGTCGTGGGCGTCACTGCCCTCGCGCTCACGGCCTGCAGCGGCGGCGGTGACGACGCCGGCGGTGACTCGGGCGGTGGCTCGGAGTTCTCCGTCCTGTCGGTGAACGAGAACACGACGGTGTCGGCGGTCCTCGAAGCCCTGGCCGCCGACCAGTGCGCGACCCAGAACGAGGCGATGCCGCTTGCGGTGGAGAATCTCCCGCAGGCCCAGCTCGGTCAGCAGCTCCAGCTGCTGGCCGGTCAGGACGCGCTCCCCATGATGTTCGGCGCGGACAACCCGACGCTGACGAAGGAGCTGGCGGAGGCCGGGCAGGTGCTGGACCTCGAGGGGACCGGCGCCGCCGACAACTTCGAGCCGGCCGCGGTCGCCACGATCGAGAACCTGTACGACGGCCTGTGGGTGCTGCCGACCGAGTTCAACATCGAGGGCATCTGGTACAACGAGCAGGTCTTCGCGGACAACGGCGTCGAGGTCCCCGCGACCTGGGACGACCTGGTCGCCGCCGCAGAGACCCTCTCCGCCGCCGGCGTGCAGCCGTTCTCCGCCTCCGGCGAGCAGGGTTGGCCGCTGACCCGTCTCATCAGCGGCTACCTCTACCGCGACCTCGGCCCGGAGGCGCTGCAGGCCGTCGTCGACGGCGACGCGAAGCTCACCGATCCGGAGTACGTCGCGGGCGCCCAGGCGGTCGCCGATCTCGGTGCGGAGGGCTGGTTCGGCCAAGGCGTGGGGAGCATCGACTACGACACCGCGCTGAACACCTTCCTGACCGGTGACGCCGCGATGCTGTACATGGGCAGCTGGGCGCTGTCGAACTTCGCCAACCCGGAGCAGAACCAGATCGGGGAGGACAACATCGGGTTCATGCCGTTCCCGGACGTCGAGGGCGGCTCGGGCAGCGCGGACCAGTACCCGGCCAACGTCGGGCTGCCTTTCGCGGTGTCCGCCAAGGCCACCAGCGACGACGCGCAGGCCTGGCTCGACTGCATCGCCGAGAACTACGGCACCCAGGCGCTGACCGAGGCCAACCAGATCACCGGCTTCACGGTCAACGAGGAGGTCGAGGTCGGCGAGCTGACCGCGACCGTCCAGGAGGCGATCGCGGCGACCGAGCAGAGCGTGCTGTGGCTGGAGGCCCCCTTCTCGCCGCAGTTCCAGACGGTCAGCACCACCAACGCCGCTCCGTTGGTCACCGGTGGGGTCACACCGGAGGACTTCATGAGCCAGCTCCAGGCAGCCATCGACGCTGCGTGACCGTTCGCGGGGGGCCCGGCGCGATGCCGGGCACCCCGCGGCCTAGGGAGGGCTGGACCTGACATGAACGACGTCCTGGGCGACAAGAAGGCCATCGCCGTGCTCATCGGGCCGGCGCTGCTGATCTACTCGCTGGTCATGCTGCTGCCGATCGTGTGGTCGCTGGGCTACACCTTCTTCGACGGCAACGCCATCAGCGGCTTCACCTTCATCGGTACCGACAACCTGGCTCGTCTGTTCACGGACGAGAACGTGCGCCAGGCGCTGGGCTTCACGCTCAAGTACGCGGTGGTCGTCACGATCGGGCAGGTGGCTCTGGGATACGGGCTCTCGCTGCTGTACGTGTTCGTGCTGAAGAACAGGTCGGGGCTCGTGCGCACGCTCGTGTTCTTCCCGGTCGTGGTCCCGACCGTCGCGGTGGCTCTGCTCTTCCAGAAGATGTTCGAGATCGCCCCGCAGAACGGCCTGGTCAACTCGCTGATCGAGCTGACCGGCGGTCAGGCGGTCGACTGGTTCGGTGGCGCCAACACGTCGTTCCTCGTCCTGGTGCTGCTGGACCTGTGGCGATCCATGGGCTTCTACGCCGTGCTGCTGTTCACCGGCCTCCTGGACATCCCGGAGGAGGTCCTCGAAGCAGCCCGCATCGACGGAGCGACCGGGGCGACGATGGTCGCCCGCATCGTGCTGCCGCTGTCGTTGCCCGTCCTGCTGTCGTCGTTGATCTTCAGCATCAACGGCACGCTGAAGGTCTTCGACTCCATCGTCGCGCTCACCAACGGCGGCCCCGGCGACGCCACGACGCCACTGACCCTGTACATGTACAACACCGCGTTCCGGTTCGGCGACTACGGCTTCGGCAGCGCCATCGCGCTGCTGCTGACGCTGATCTGCCTGCTGGTCACCGTGTTCATCTTCCGGTCCACCCGCCGCGACCTGTCGGAGTCCTGATGTCCTCCACCCTCTCCGGCGCACAGCGCACCGCCGGCGTCACCCTCGTCCCCGGCACCCGGCCCGCCCGGCGGCGCCCCGCCCGGAAGCGCGCCGCCGGCCTCGTCGGCAAGGTCACCACCTGGCTGCTCGTCGCGGTGCTCGTCGTCGTGGTGTGCTACCCGCTGCTGTGGCTGCTGCTGGGGTCGTTCAAGACCCAGCAGGAGTTCCTCAACGAGCCGTTCTGGTCGCTGCCGTCGTCCTTGGCCCTCGGCAACTACGTCGACGCCTGGACCACCGGCAACATCGCGCTCTACCTGCGCAACAGCCTCGTCGTCGTGCTCCCGTCCCTGGCGCTGGTCATCGTGATCGGCGTCGCGGCCGGCTTCGCGCTGGAGATCCTGGTGTGGAAGGGCCGCGGCACGGTGCTGCTGCTGTTCCTGGCCGGGATCATGGTGCCCGGGCAGATGATCCTGCTGCCACTGTTCAGCGCCTACTTCGAGCTCGGCCTGACCGGCACGCTGTGGCCGCTGATCATCACCTACACGGCCACGGCGCTGCCGCTGACCGTCTTCATGATGGCCACCTACTTCCGGGCGGTGCCGCGCGAGATCTTCGAGGCGGCCTCGATCGACGGCGCCTCGGTCCTGCGCTCGTTCACGGCGGTGGGGTTCCCGATGGTGCGCAACGCCGTCTTCACGGTCGCTCTCGTGCAGTTCTTCTTCATGTGGAATGACCTGCTCATCGCCCTGACGTTCACCAGCTCGGACGAGCTGCGCACGGTCCAGGTGGGGCTGCTCAACTTCACAGGGCAGTTCGGGGCCACTCAGTACGGACCCCTGTTCGCCGCGATCTGCCTCAACGTCTTCCCCCTGTTCGTCATCTACCTCGTGCTGAACCAGCGCATCATGACCGGCCTCGCCGGCGGGGCCGTGAAGGGCTGACGCCCGGACCTCGGGCCTGCTGCCGACCTCCTCCCCACACCGCTGTCCGCGGCCGCGTCGCGGTCCGTCCTCAGAAAGGCGCTCTGTGCCAGTCGTCCCCTCGGCCGTGACGTTCGAGCATCACCGGTGCCCGCTCGGGATCGGTGAGCCCCGTCCGCGGATCTCCTGGAAGACCGTGGCTCGGCAGGGCTGGGCCCCCGCCGCGTACGAGCTCGAGGTGACCCGTCGGGGGGCCTCGGCGCGAACCGGTCGACTCGCCTCGGCGGACTCGGTCCTGGTGCCCTGGCCAGGTGAGCCGCTCGCCTCCCGGGAGGTCGCCCGCGTGCGCGTCCGGGTGTGGGGAGAGGGGGAGGCGGCTCCGTCCGGGTGGTCGCCGATGTCCGATGTCGAAGCGGGGCTCCTGGACCCCTCGCAGTGGGTGGCGCTCGCCGTCGGTGCGCCGTCGGGGTGGGGCGACGACGACGCGGGCGACGAGCGCCGGCCTCCGCTCGTCCGTCACGAGTTCACGCTGCCCCGGCCCGTGGTGCGGGCACGGCTGTACGCCACGGCGCACGGGCTCTACGAAGTGGAGATCAACGGCAGGCGGGTCGGGGACGACGTGCTGTCGCCCGGGTGGACCGAGTACGCCGAGCGCCTGCGCTACTACACGTACGACGTGACCGACCTCCTGCAGCCGGGCGCGAACGCGGTCGGCGCCTGGCTGGGCGACGGCTGGTACCGCGGGCGGATCGGCTTCGACGGCGGCTACCGCGACCTGTACGGGGACGACCTCGCGCTCGTCGCACAGCTGCACGTCACCTTCGACGACGGCACCGAGCAGGTCGTGGCCACCGACGGCCGGTGGCGTGCCGGACGCGGACCGGTCCTCTTCTCCGGCCTCTACGAGGGCGAGCGGTACGACGCCCGCGAGGAGGTCCCCGGATGGTCCCGGCCGGGCTTCGACGACTGCGCCTGGAGCGCCGTCCGGGCCCGGTCGGTCGAGGCGTCCGTGCTCGTGGCCCCCCAGGGCCCACCTGTGCGGTGCACGCAGGAGATCGAGCCGGTCGCCGTGATCACCACGCCGTCCGGCGCGACGGTGCTCGACTTCGGGCAGAACTTCTCCGGGCGCGTGCGGCTGCGGGTGAGCGGACCGGCCGGCACGACGGTCACCGTCCGGCACGCCGAGGTGCTCGAGCACGGCGAGCTGGGCACCCGCCCGCTGCGCGGGGCCGAGTCGCGCGACACCTACACGCTCGCCGGCCGGGAGGTCGAGGAGTGGGAGCCACGCTTTACGATGCACGGCTTCCGGTACGTCCAGGTGGACGGCTGGCCGGCCGAGCTGCGCCCCGGTGACGTGGTGGCGCGCGTGCACCACACCGACCTCGAGCGCACGGGCTGGTTCGGCTGCTCCGACCCGCTCGTCGAGCGCCTGCACGAGAACGTCCTGTGGTCCATGCGGAGCAACTTCGTCGACATCCCGACCGACTGCCCGCAGCGTGACGAGCGGCTGGGCTGGACCGGGGACATCCAGGTCTTCGCCCCGACCGCGGCGTTCCTCTACGACACCACCGGCATGCTCTCGTCCTGGCTGCGGGACGTGGCGGTCGCCCAGCTGCCCGACGGCACGGTGCCCTGGTACGTGCCGGTCATCCCCGGTGGCTCCTCGTGGACGCCGATCCGGCCCGGCGCGGGCTGGGGCGACGCCGCCGTGCTGACCCCCTGGACGCTGTACGAGCGGACCGGCGACCGCGGCGTGCTCGACGCGCAGTACGACAGCGCCCGCGCGTGGGTCGACCTCGTCGAGCGCCTCGCCGGGCACGATCGGCTCTGGGACACCGGCTTCCAGCTCGGTGACTGGCTCGACCCGGCCGCCCCGCCGGACGACCCGGCGGGCGCGCGCACCGACCGCTACCTGGTGGCCACCGCGTACTTCGCCCGGTCCGCCCGGCACCTGGCGATGACGGCCGGGGTGCTCGGCCACGACGAGGACGCCGAGCGGTACGGGCGCCTCGCGGACGAGGTCCGGGCGGCGTTCCAGGGCGCGTACCTCATGTCCGACGGACGGATGACCAGCGACGCCCAGACCGCGTACGCGCTGGCCATCGAGTTCGACCTGCTGCCCCCGGGCGCGGTCGCCGGTGCCGGGCGGCGCCTCGCCGAGCTGGTCCGGGCCGCGGGCAGCCGCATCGCGACCGGGTTCGCGGGCACGCCGGTGATCTGCGACGCGCTCACCCGCACCGGCCACCTGGACGAGGCCTACGCGCTCCTGCTGCAGCGTGAGTGCCCGTCGTGGCTCTACACGGTGCTGTCCGGCGGGACGACGATCTGGGAGCGGTGGGACAGCCTGCAGCCGGACGGCACCGTCAACCCCGGCGGGATGACGTCGTTCAACCACTACGCGCTGGGCTCCGTGGCGGACTGGCTGCACCGCGTCGTCGCGGGCCTCGCGCCGGGCGAGCCCGGGTACCGCTCGGTCGTCTTCCAGCCGCGTCCAGGGGGCGGGCTGACGTCGGCGTCGGCGCGCCACGACACCCCGTACGGGACGGCCTCGATCAGCTGGCAGGTCCGGGACGGTGCCCTGGACGTGACCGTGGAGGTCCCGACCGGGGCGACGGGCCGCGTGGTCCTGCCCGGTGACCGGACCGAGCATGTGGGCTCCGGGACGCACCGGTTCGTCACCGCGGCCTCGCTCGCAGCCTGACCGTCCGGGCCGGCGTCGTCGACGCCGGCCCGGGGACCCCATCGACCCCCGACGAGAAAGGGAGTGGCAGGACTGCTTGAAGCGCTTCAGAACAAGGCGCTCCGGCACAGCATGCACACGCGGTCGCGCGACGGCGCCCGACCGCGGCGAGCCTGACGGCGCCCGGGACACGGGGCGTCGCCTCACCACGGCCGCGACGGTGCGGCCCACCGAAAGGCAGACACGGATGACGACCTCTCACCCCTCCACCCCCGCCCCGGGCGCGACGGACCCTCGGCCACGCCGCCGCGCCCGGGCCGTCGCGCCCGTCCTCGCGCTGACGCTCCTCGTGCCGGCCGCCGTGACGCTGACCGCCCTGGGTGCCGCGGCGAGCCCGGATCGTGGCTCCCATGCCGCCGTCCCGGCCGGCTGCCCGTGGATGGACACGCGCCTGTCCCCGGACGAGCGGGCCCGGCTGCTGCTGGACGCGTCCAGCCTCCAGCAGAAGATGCGCTGGCTCGTCGAGCAGCCGGCGAACAGCCCGACGCAGACGGACTTCTCGGGCGTGAGCTACCCCGCGCAGCTGCCCTGCACACCGACGGTCGTCTACACCGACGGCCCGGACGGCGTCCGCTTCACCGAGGGCGTCACCGCGTTCCCCGCGCCGATCGCGCTGGCGGCGACCTGGGACACCGAGCTGGCCTACGACAAGGGCGCCGCCCAGGCGGCCGAGGCGTTCGACAAGGGGAAGAACGTCGTGCTCGGCCCGGGCATCGCCGCCGGGCGCACCCCGCTGTCCGGCCGCACCCCGGAGTACCTGGGGGAGGACCCGGTGCTCATGGGCGCCCTGGGCGCCGCGGTCACGCGGGGTATCCAGCAGGGCGACCCGGCGCGGCCGGTGCTGGCCAACATCAAGCACTACGTCGGCAACGAGCAGGAGCTCGACCGGCAGACCAGCAACTCCGTCATCGACCAGCGCACGCTGCGCGAGCTCTACGACCTGCCGTTCGAGATCATCGTCGCCGAGGGCGAGCCCGAGAGCATCATGTGCTCCTACAACCAGGTCAACGGCGCCTACGGGTGCGAGAACACGATCCTGCGTGAGGTGCTCAAGGACGAGCTCGGGTTCGACGGGTACGTCATGTCGGACTTCCGGGCGGTGCACTCCACGGCGCCGTCGCTGAACGCCGGGCTGGACCAGGAGCTGAACCGTCCGGTCTTCTTCACCCCGGCCGCGCTGGAGGAGGCGCTCGCCGCCGGCACCATCACCGCGCAGCGCATCGACGAGGCGGCCTTCCGGGTGGTGCGCTCGTACATCCGCGGCGGCCTGTTCGACCGTCCGCTGCCGGCCACCCCGGTGGCCGACGCCTCCACCCCCGAGCACAAGGCGATCGCCCGCCGCATGGCGGCCGAGGGCACCGTGCTGCTGAAGAACGACGGCGTGCTCCCGCTCGCCGGGGACGGCCTGGACGTCGCCCTCATCGGCCCGACCGCGTCGAGCACGCCGACGAACGGCGTCGACGCCCGGACCGCGTGCAGCATGACCTGGCGGTTCGGCGGCAACACGCTGCTCTGCGAGGACGTCGTCTCCGCCGAGACGGCGCTCGCGGCGAGGCTGGCCGAGCTGGGCGGGACGCTCACCTTCGACGACGGCTCGGACCCGGCGGCCGCCGCGCGCACCGCCGCCGCGGCCGACGTCGCCGTCGTCGTGGGCTACCGGACGATGGGGGAGTTCGCCGACCTAGCCGACCTTTCGCTGGAGAACGGCGGCGACGCGCTGGTCTCCGCCGTCGCGGCCGCCAACCCGAGCACCGTCGTCGTCCTGCAGACCGGCAGCGCGACGGACATGCCGTGGCTCGACGACGTCTCTGCCGTCCTGCAGACCTGGTACCCGGGCGAGCAGCAGGGGCCGGCGCTGGCCGACGTCCTGTGGGGCGACACGAACCCGTCCGGCAAGCTGCCGATGACGTTCCCGCGGTCCCTGGCGGACACGCCGACCCGCACGCCCGAGCAGTATCCGGGCGTCTTCGCCGACGGCACGACCACCCGGACCGACGCCGCCGCGATCCGGCAGGTCCGCTTCAGCGAGGGCCGGCAGGTCGGGTACCGCTGGTACGAGGCGCAGGGCATCGACCCGCTGTTCGCGTTCGGCCACGGCCTGTCGTACACGACGTTCGGCTACGACAGCCTGCACGTGACCCCGAAGATCGTCGACGGCGAGCGCAAGATGCAGGTGCACGTCCGCGTCACGAACACCGGCGAGCGTGCCGGCACCGAGATCGCGCAGGTGTACCTGGACCTGCCGGCCGAGGCCGGGCAGCCGTCCCGGCGCCTGGTCGCGTGGCAGCGCGTGCAGCTCGAGCCCGGTGAGCGCGAGTACGTGCACCTCACGTTGAGCGCGGACGAGCTGCGTGACCGTCACCTGCTGCAGTACTGGAGCCAGTCCGCGGGCGACTGGGTCACGCCGCGCGGCACCTTCTCGGTCCACGTCGGCGGGTCGTCCGACCGCACGGCCCGGAGCGCGGCCTTCCGGGTGCGCTGAGCCGGGACCGGCGTGCGCGTACCCTCCACCGGACGAGCACCGAGCCCGACGACGACGCGAGGTCCATGCCATGACGGTCGACGACCAGTCCCTCACGACGCAGCTCACCGCCCAGGGCGAGGAGCGCGTGCGTGCCCTCATGGGGGAGATGACGCTCGAGGAGAAGCTCGCCCAGCTCGTGGGCCTCTGGGAGGGCCGCGGCGGGTCCGGCGAGGGCGGCGACGTCGCCCCGATGCAGGACGCCATGCAGGCCGAGGTCGACGAGCTCGAGGGGTACGCCACCCACGGCCTGGGGCAGCTGACCCGCGTGTTCGGGACCACCCCGGTGGAGCCGGCCGACCAGGCCCGCGCCCTGGCCCGCAAGCAGCAGTGGCTGCAGCAGAACACCCGGCTGGGCATCCCGGCCCTCGTGCACGAGGAGTGCCTGACCGGCCTCGCCGCCTGGAAGGCGACCACCTTCCCCGCGCCGCCGTCGTGGGGCGCCTCGTTCCACCCCGAGCTCGTGGAGGAGATGGGCCGCGCGATCGGCGACTCCATGCGGAGCCTGGGCGTGCACCAGGGGCTCGCCCCCGTGCTCGACGTCGTCCGCGACGCCCGGTGGGGGCGGGTGGAGGAGTGCATCTCGGAGGACCCCTACCTCGTCGGCACCGTCGCCACCGCCTACGTGCGCGGGGTGCAGAGCGCGGGCGTCGTCGCGACCCTCAAGCACTTCGTCGGGTACTCGAACTCGCGCGCCGGGCGCAACCTCGCCCCGGTGCACGCCGGGCAGCGCGAGATCGCCGACGTCTTCCTGCCGCCGTTCGAGATGGCGGTCCGCGACGGCGGCGTCGACTCCGTCATGAACTCCTACGCCGAGGTCGACGGCATCCCGGTCGCGGCGGACGCCGAGCTGCTCACCACCCTGCTGCGGGACCGCTGGGGGTTCACCGGCACGGTCGTCGCCGACTACTTCTCGGTCGCGTTCCTGCACACGCTGCACGGGGTCGCCGGCGATCTCGGCGAGGCGGCCGCGCAGGCGCTGGTCGCGGGCATCGACGTCGAGCTGCCGACCGGCACCGCCTACCTCGAGCCGCTGGCCGACCTCGTGCGCTCCGGCGTCGTGGCCGAGTCGGTCGTGGACCGCGCGCTGCACCGCGTCCTCGCGCAGAAGGAGCGCCTGGGCCTGCTGGACGCCACCTTCGACCCCGACGCCGTCGGCGACGTCGACCTGGACCCGCAGCCGCACCGCGAGCTCGCTGCCCGCATCGCCGAGGAGTCGGTGATCCTGCTGACGAACGACGGTTCGCTGCCCCTGGCGGCGGGGCGGAAGGTCGCCGTCGTCGGGCCCAACGCCGACGTCACCAACGCGCTGTTCGGGTGCTACAGCTTCGCCAACCACGTGCTGGCGCAGCACCCGTCCTTCGAGCTCGGGCTCGAGGTGGCGACGCTGCGCGAGGCGCTGGGCACCGAGCTCGGCGAGGTGACCTACGCGAAGGGCTGCGACGTGCTGGGCGACGACACGTCCGGATTCGCGGCCGCCGTGGCCGCCGCGGACGACGCCGACGTCGTCGTGGCCGTCATGGGCGACCTGGCCGGCCTGTTCGGGCGGGGGACGTCCGGCGAGGGCTGCGACGCCGACTCCCTGGAGCTGCCCGGCGTGCAGCGCGGGCTCGTCGAGGCGCTGCTCGGGACGGGCACGCCGGTCGTCCTGGTGCTGCTCACCGGTCGCCCGTACGCCGTCGACTGGGCGGTCGAGCGGTGCGCCGCCGTCGTGCAGGCGTTCTTCCCGGGTCAGGAGGGCGCCCAGGCGGTGGCCGGCGTGCTGAGCGGCCGGGTGAACCCGTCCGGCCACCTGCCCGTCACCATGCCGCGGTCCGTGGGTGCGCAGCCGTACAGCTACCTGCACCCGCGCCTCGGCGGGGCGAGCTCGGTGAGCAACCTCGACACCGCGCCGGTCCTGCCGTTCGGGCACGGCCTGTCGTACACCACCTTCGAGCACACCGACCTGCGGCTGGGGAGCGCCTCGGTGCCGACGTCCGGGGCGATCACCGCCACGGTCACCGTGCGCAACACCGGCACGCGCGACGGCGCGGACGTGGTCCAGCTCTACGGGCAGGACGTCGTCGCCTCGGTGACCCGGCCCGTCATCCAGCTGCTGGGCTACGCCCGGGTGGAGCTCGCGGCGGGGGAGAGCGCCGAGGTCACCTTCGACGTGCCGACCACCCGGCTCGCGTTCAGCGACCGCCGGCTGGTCCGCGTCGTCGAGCCCGGCGAGGTGCTGGTGTCCGTCGGGGCGTCCTGCGCGGACCTCGCCGCGACCGAGGCCGTCTCCCTGACCGGGGACGTGCACGAGGTCGGGCCCGACGACCGCCGCGTCGTCGACGTGACCGTCCGGCGGCTGGGGCGTGGCTAGCCTGGCCCGGTGCTGATCGCCCACGTCTCGGACTGTTACCTGCCCCGGACCGGGGGGATCGAGTCGCAGGTCAGCGACCTGGCGGCGCGGCAGGCCGCCGCCGGGCACGAGGTGCACGTGCTGACCGCGACGCTGGGCGCCGGCGGCGAGCGGGGCGGGGTCGTGGACGTCGAGCGCGGCGTCCACGTCCACCGCCTCGGGGCGCGGATGCCGTTCGACCTGCCGGTCAACCCGGTGCAGGCGCGGCTCGTGGACGCCGCGCTCGCCCGGGTCCGGCCGGACGTCGTGCACGTCCACGCCGGGGTGCTGTCGCCGTTCGCGTTCGACGGCGCGCGGGTCGCGCTGCGCCGCGGGCTGCCGCTGGCGATCACCTGGCACTGCATGCTGGACGGGGTCGTCCCGGCGCTGCGGCTGGGCGCGCGCGTCACGGGGTGGGCGGGTGCGCCGGTCGCGCTGAGCGCGGTGAGCGGGGTCGCGGCCTCCCGGGTGCGGGACGCGTTCGGCGCGCCGGTCGCCGTGGTGCCCAACGGGCTCGACCTCGCCGGGTGGGCGCCGGCCGGCCCACCGTCCGGTCCGTCCGGTCCGGCCGGTCCGTCCGCCGGGGACGAGCCGGGGCCGGTGCGGCTGGTGGCCACCATGCGGCTCGCGCCGCGCAAGCGCGCCGTGCCTCTGGTCGAGCTCGTGGCGCGCGCGGTCGACGCCCTGCCGCCGGGCAGCGTCCGGCTCGACGTCATCGGCGCCGGCCCGGACCGGGCGCGCGTCGGCGCACGGGTCGAGCGGCACGGCCTGGGCTCCGTCGTCCGGCTCCGCGGGCGGCTCGCCCGCGACGAGGTCCGCGCCGCGTACGCGGACGCCGACGTCTTCCTCGCCCCCGCCGAGCTGGAGGCGTTCGGCATCGCGGCGCTCGAGGCCCGCGCAGCCGGTCTGGCGGTGGTCGCCCGGCGCGGCACCGGCATCGAGGAGTTCGTCACCGACGGCGTGGACGGGCTGCTGGTGGCCGACGACGCCGCGATGGCCGGCGCCGTCGTCCGCCTGACGACCGACCGTGCGCTGCTCGACAACATCCGCGCGCACAACGCGGCGGTGCTGCCCGACCAGGGGTGGGACCGGGTGCTGCGGGAGGCGGGGGAGCAGTACGACCGCGCGCGTGCCCTGCGCGGGCTCGTCCCGCCGGGCTGATCCGGCCGGGCGAGCCTCGGCACGCACGAGGACGGCCGCACCCCAGCGTGGCTGGCGGTGCGGCCGTCGTCGGTGCTCGGACGCCTCAGGGCGGGTCAGTGCCGCCGGCGCAGGCTGACCGCCATCGACCCCGCGACGAGCGCGACGCCCGCCAGGGCAAGCAGCCCGATGAGGACGAGCTCGACGTCGAACCGGGCACCCGCGGCGACCGCGATGAAGCCCACCCCGATGATGGCGATGATCAGGCCCCACACGACCGTGCCGACGCGCAGCGACCGGTCGACCGGCCGGTCCGCCGCCGTGGTCGGCGTAGTCGGCGTGGCCGTCGTGGCCGTCGTGGCGCCGGCGGTCGGCCCACCGGCGGCCTCGGCGTCGCGGGCGACGCCACCGGCCGGGTCGGTGGCGCGGGCCTCGCCGGCACCGCCGGCCGCCACCGGCGCGGCAGAGCCGGTCGGCAGCGCCGTGGTGGCGGGCCCGCCGGTCGGCAGCGCCTGCGTGCGGGGCCCCGTCGTCGGCACCGGCCGGGTCGGCGCCCCGGTCGGCAGCGCCTCGGTGGCCGCAGCGCCCGGTCCCGGCCCGGGCCGGGCGCCGGACGTCTCGACCACCTGCGTCGGGTCCTCGCTGCGGCCGGCGCGGGGGATCGGCGTCGTCGGCTGGTCGCCGGCGTCCGTCTGGTCGTTGCTCATCAGTCCTCCTCCACGACGCGGACGTCGCCCGCGCCTGCTCGGATCTCGAGGGCGAGCTCCACGGGGCCCGAGGCCGCCTCGTCGCTGCCGTACTGCTCGGACGTGCCCCCGGAGAACCCGGCGGTCCGCGACTCGCCGTCCACGTCCCACACCGCCTGCCCGGCGGTCACGCCGATGTCGCCGGTGACCGCGATGCCCTCGGGCACGGTGACCGTCAGGTCGCCGGCGCCGAGACTGATCGGGACCCGGACCGTCCCGCCGTCCAGCGGCACGTCGGTGAGGTCCACGTCCACGTCCCCGAACGAGACCGAGATGCCGCGGGCGGCCTCCTCGACCGTCGTGGGACGCCACGTGCTGCCCGACGCGACGTCGATGCGGTCGCCGTCACCGAAGAAGATGCCCTCGTCCTGCGTGGTCAGCACGGAGGTCGGGACGGCCGCGACGATCCCGACGATCGCGAGGAACCCGAGGGTCCCGCTCGACCGGCCGCGCAGTCCCGAGACGATGATCGCCAGGCCGGCGAGCACGATGCCGATCCCGAGTGCCGTGAGGGCCACCGGGACGGCGAGCACGCCCTCGCGGTCGGCCACCAGCAGGCCGGCCAGCGCCAGCAGGGTCAGGCCCACGACCGCCCCGACGGCGCCGACGCCCGGGCCCTGCACGCGCGGCTTGGGCGGCGGTGGCGGAGTGGGCGTCCAGCCGGACCAGCCACCCGGTCCGCCGGCGGACGGGCCCCCGGCGGACGGGTCGCCGGGCGCGCTGCCCCAGGACGCGGTGCCCGCGGGCGGCGGCGGGTAGCCGGCGGGCGGCGGCGGGACGGGTGCCCCGCCGACCGGCGCGGTGAGCGGGACCGCCCCGTAGCCGGGGTGCGGGACCGTGCGGCCGGTGCGACCGGGCGAGGTGCCGGGCGTCGTGCCGGGCGTCATCGCGGTCGCCCCGCCGGTACCGCCGGCCCACGGCGGCGCCCCGGGCGGGACGTCGGTGCCGGTCGCCGTCGTCCCGGGTGCGGGCGCCCACGTCGTGGTCGCCTGGCCTCCCTGCGGACGCCGGTTGTTGACCGCGGTCACGATCATGGCGACGACCGCGGCCACCGCGGCGAGCCACAGCAGGCCGTTGACCCAGCCGAAGCCGCGCTCGTCCCACCACCCGAGCCAGCCGTCGCCGCGGCTGAGGCCGACGACCACCGCGGCGACCGCACCCAGCAGCGCGGCGTCGAACCGGCCCTGGATGGTCTCCTGCAGGTGGATCCGGCCGTCCCGCTCCTCCGGGAGCAGCGCCCATCCCAAGCCGTAGACGACGAGCCCCGCGCCGCCCAGCAGCACGGTGACGCCGAGGATGCCCCGCACGAGGAGCGGGTCGATGCCGAACCGGCGGGCGATGCCGCCGGCCACGCCGCCGATCCAGCGGTCCTGCGTGCGGACCAGGCCCGTGCGCCGGATCGAGGTGAAGAAGCCGTCGTCGCCGCGCGCAGCGGGCCGCGGTCCAGGTGCCGGGGGGAACGGCTGGTCCGCGCCCGGAGCTGTCGTCTGTTCCATGGGTCGATCGTCGTGCCGGGGCGGGCCGCCCCGGAATCGGGAACCCCCCTGACGCCACCCTGAAAGGGTGACCTCGGACCCCTGGTCCCGGGCTGACGGTGCCCCTGATCAGGGGTGGGACGTGTGACGATCGGGGGGTGCACACCCCTGCGGAGCCGGTGACGCCGGACGGAGGCCGGTCGTCCGGCGGGCCGTCGGTGCCCGCCGGTCAGCCCCCGGCCGCTGCGCCCCTCGATGCGCGCGTGAGCCCGCACGTCACCACTGCTGCGGTCGCCGCTCCCGCCGCTGCGGGGTCGCCTGCACCGGCCGCCCCCGCCGGGCCCGCCCCCACCTCGGTGCTTCCGGCGCCGGTGCCGCCGGGGCCGTACCCGGGGCCGCCGGCGTCCTCCACGCCGCTGCCCTACCCCGCGCCGCCGCCGTCCTCGGCGCCGCCGGCGTCCTCCGGCTCGCTGCCGTACCCCGGCCCGCCGGCGTACCCCGGGCCGGCACCGTGGTCCGCCCCGAGCGGGCGGCTGCCGCTGCGCCGCCCACCGCAGGGCCGGTGGCTGGCCGGGGTCGGGGCCGGGCTCGCGGCGCACCTCGGACTGCCGGTGGGCGTCGTCCGGCTGCTGCTGCTGATCGGCGTCCTCGCGGCGGGCGCGGGCTTCGTGCTCTACGTGTTCCTGTGGGTCACCGTGCCCTCCGGCGACCCGCAGAGGGCTGCGGTCGAGGAGCGTCCGGCCGCCCTGACCCGTCTGGCCCCGCGGCTGACCACCCGCGCCGGCGCGCTGCCGGTGACCGACATCGCCGTGGGGATGCTGCTGCTCGCCGGCGCCGGGCTGCTCGTCGCCGTCCGCAACGGCGTGGACGTCCAGCTGTCGTGGGTCGTGCCGACGCTCATCCTGCTGGCCGGCACCGGGCTGGTCTGGAGCCAGCTCGACCGCGTGCAGCGCGAGCGCTGGCTGTCGCGCGCCGGCGGCCGGACACCCGTGAGCCTCGTACGCCTCGTCGGCGGGATCGTGCTGGTCGGGATCGGCGTCCTGCTGCTGATCGGGCAGGACGAGCCGGTCGGCGTCCTGGTCCGGTCCGGGGTTGCCGCGCTCGCGGTGCTCGCCGGGGCGGCGCTGGTCCTCGCGCCGTGGGGTCTGCGGCTGGTCCGGGAGCTCGGGGACGAGCGGGCGGCGCGGGCCCGCGAGGCCGAGCGCGCCGACATCGCCGCGCACCTGCACGACTCGGTCCTGCAGACGCTCGCGCTCATCCGGACCCGCGCCGACCAGCCCGCCGAGGTCGCCCGCATGGCCCGCGCCCAGGAGCGCGAGCTGCGCGAGTGGCTCTACGACGACCGGTCCGCCCCCGGGACGTCGCTCGCCGCCGCGCTGCGCGAGGTGATCGGCGAGGTCGAGGACGGGCGCGCGGTCGCGATCGACGCCGTCGTCGTCGGCGACCGTGTCCCGGACGCCGACACCGAGGCGCTGCTGCAGGCCACCCGGGAGGCGCTGGTGAACGCCGTCGTGCACGGGCGGCCGCCGGTGTCGCTGTACCTCGAGGTCGCCGACGACGGCGTCGAGGTGTTCGTCCGCGACCGCGGCGACGGCTTCGACCTGGACGCCGTGCCGTCCGACCGGTTCGGGGTGCGCGAGTCCATCATGGGTCGGGTCCGGCGGCGGGGCGGGACGGCCACCGTCACGTCCCGTCCCGAGCGGGGGACCGAGGTGCACCTGCGGGTCCCCGTGCGGCACCACCCCACCCACCACGCCGGTCACGGCCACAGGAAGGACGCGGAGGCATGAGCCAGCCCACCGCGGTGGACGTCGTCCTCGTCGACGACCACCTGATGTTCCGCACCGGCGTGCGCGCCTCGCTCGACGGCCGGGTGACGGTCGTCGGGGAGGCCGACGACGTCCCGTCCGCGATCGCCCAGGTCCGCACGCTGGCGCCGCCGGTGGTGCTGCTCGACGTCCACCTGCCCGGGGGCGACGGCGGCGGCGGAGCGGAGGTCATCACCGCCTGCGCCGACCTGCTGGCCACGACCCGGTTCCTGGCGCTGTCGGTGTCCGACGCCGCCGAGGACGTCGTCGCCGTCATCCGCGCGGGCGCCCGCGGCTACGTCACCAAGGCGATCTCCGGGCCGGACCTGTCCGACGCCGTCGTCCGGGTCGCCGAGGGCGACGCCGTCTTCTCCCCGCGGCTGGCCGGCTTCGTGCTCGACGCGTTCGGCACGTCCGCCGGGGACGTCGCGATCGCCGACGACGAGATGGACCGGCTCTCGGCGCGCGAGCGGGAGGTCATGCGGCTCATCGCGCGCGGGTACAGCTACCGCGAGGTCGCCTCGGAGCTGTTCATCTCGATCAAGACCGTGGAGACCCACGTCTCGGCGGTGCTGCGCAAGCTGCAGCTGTCGTCCCGGCACGAGCTGACCCGCTGGGCGGCCGCACGTCGCCTCCTGTGACGCGACCTACCCTGACGCCCATGGAAACGCTCTACGACCTCCTGCTCGTCCTGCACCTGATCGGCTGGGCCATCGTCCTGGGTGGGGCGCTCACCTCGCTGCGCGCCCCCCGGATCGCCCCCGGCATGCTGCACGGCATCCTCACCGCCCTGGTGACCGGCATCGCGATGGTGGGGCTGGCGTCCTCGGGCCTGGCCGCGGACGAGCCGGACAACGTCAAGATCGGCGTGAAGCTGGTCGTCGCCGTCGCCGTCACGGCGCTGGTCGTGGTCGGGAACAACCGGCCGGAGAAGGCCACCCGCGGGCTGCTCGGCGCCGTCGCCGGGCTGACGGCGCTCAACGTCGCCATCGCGGTCCTGTGGCACTGAGGCGTCGGTGAGCGGCGGTGGAGAGGTCCTCGTCGGCCTGGTGATCGCGGTCGGGCTGCTCGGCGTCGTGGTGCAGGTCCTGCCCGGCGCACTGCTCGTCCTGGGTGCGGTGGTGGTGTGGGCCGCGGTCGAGGGGACCGGGGTGGCGTGGGCGGTCGCGGTGCTGGCCGCGGTCGCGACCGTCGCCGCGGCCGTGGCGAAGTACCTGCTCGCGGGGCGGCACCTCAAGAGCGGCGGCGTGCCCAACCGGACCCTGGTGTGGGGCGGGCTGGCCGGCATCGTGGGGTTCTTCGTCGTGCCCGTGGTCGGGCTGCCGCTGGGGTTCGTGCTCGCCGTCTACCTGGCCGAGTCCGCCCGGCTGCGCGACCGGCGGCGCGCCTGGCGGGCGACCGTCGTGGCCCTGCAGGCCACCGGGATCACCATCCTGGTCGAGCTCGCGGGGGCGCTGGTGGCCGCGGGCACCTGGGCACTGGCGGTCTGGCTCACCTGAGGGCGCCGGCCGCAGGGTCTTGTGCGGGCGCGCCCGGTGCCGCTACGGTCTCGGCTAAGCGTTTCGATTCGAAGCGTTTAGACACTCGACGACGAGAGGGCGGCTCCCGCATGACGACCATCCACGACGTGGCCCGCGTCGCCGGTGTGTCGATCAGCACCGTCTCCTACGCGTTGAGCGGCAAGCGCTCGGTGTCCGCGAGCACGCGCCAGCGGATCCAGGACGCCGTCCGCGAGCTGGACTACCGGCCGAACGCCGGTGCCCGGATGCTGGCCGGACGGCGGACGTACATCCTCGCCGTGACGGAGCCCCTGCGCGCCGACACCTACGCCCCGGCCCACATGGCGTTCGTCCTCGCCGTCACCCGGGCGGCGCGACGCCACGACTACGACGTCCTCCTGCTCACCCAGGACGAGGCCTCCGGTGGTCTGCAGCGCGTGACGTCCAGCCGCCTCGTGGACGCGATCGTCGTGCTCGACGTGCTGACCCACGACGAGCGCGCCGACATCGTGCGCGCGCTGGACATCCCCGCCGTCCTGGTCGGGGTGCCGGCCGACACCAGCGGCCTGGTGTGCGTGGACCTCGACTTCGCTCAGGTGGCGCGGATGGCGGTCGACCGGCTCGTGGAGGCCGGCCACACCACCGTCGGCCTGCTCGGGCACCAGTCGTCGGCCTACGACGGCGGGTCGAACTTCCCCCCGCGCCTGCGCGACGCGTTCCTCGCCCATGCCGCCGAGCGCGGCGTCGTCGGGCGCTTCGCCATGCCCGAGCGCGACCCCGGCCAGGTGGGGTCGGCGGTCGACGAGCTGCTCGGGCCGGACGCCGACCTCACCGGGCTGGTGATGCACTGCGAGGAGCCGCTGCAGGTCCGGGCGCTCGCGGCGCTGCGGGCGCGAGGGCTGCGGGTCCCGCAGGACGTCTCGGTGATCTCCGCCGCGTCGACGTTCGACACCTCCATGTTCACCCCGCCGCTGGACTCGATCCCGCTCGTGGCCGACGAGAGCTGCGAGCTCGCCGTCGAGCTCGCCCTGGCGCAGCTCGACGGGACCGTCCGTCCCACCGTCGAGCTCCTCCCGCCGCACTACCTCGACCTCGGCTCCGTGGCCGACTGGTCCGCCTGACCTGACCTCACCGACACGTACGACGAAGGGACCTAATTTTTATCGAAGCGCTTCGACGGTTTTGTCCGGCCCAGGGACGAGCCCGCACCACATCAGCTGCACCACCCGCGCCCCGGCGCGGCCTACGAGGAGGTAGACCCATGAAGAGGACCAGGACATCGGTCGTCGCGACCGCCATCGGCACCATCGGCGCGCTCGCCCTGACGGCGTGCAGCGCAGGGGGCAGCACCGACGCGGCCGGCGACGGCGGTGGCGGCGACCAGACGCTGCGCCTGTGGCACTTCGAGAGCGAGACCAGCGCCATGGGCGTCGCCTGGGACGAGGCGATCCGGGTCTTCGAGGAGGAGACCGGCGCCACCGTCGAGTTCGAGGAGAAGAGCTTCGAGCAGATCCGGTCGACGGCGAGCCAGGTGCTCAACTCCGACGAGGCGCCGGACATCCTCGAGTACAACAAGGGCAACGCCACCGCCGGTCTCCTGGCCAGTCAGGGCCTGCTGAGCAACCTCGACGACGCCGTCGAGGAGTACGGCTGGGACGACCAGCTCGCCCCCGCCCTGCAGACCACCGCCCGCTACGACGAGAACGGGATCATGGGGTCGGGCAGCTGGTACGGCGTCCCCAACTACGGCGAGTTCGTCGAGGTCTACTACAACAAGGACATGTTCGCGCAGGCCGGGCTCGAGATCCCGACCACGGTGGCCGAGTTCGAGTCCGTCCTGCAGGCGTTCACGGACCAGGGCGTCACGCCGCTGGCCGAGGCGGCGGCCGAGTACCCGCTCGGGCAGCTCTGGTACCAGCTCGCGCTCACGAAGGCGGACCGCGACTGGGTCGACGCGTACCAGCTCTACACCGACGACGTCGACTGGGAGGGCGAGGAGGTCACCTACGCCACCGAGACCATCGCGGACTGGACCCGGAAGGGGTACATCTCCACGGACGCGACGGGGCTCAAGGCCGAGGACGCCGGCGTGTCCTTCATCGACGGCAGCTACCCGATCTTCTTCTCGGGCAGCTGGTGGCACAACCGCTTCACCACCGAGATCAGCGGCTTCGAGTGGGGGACGTTCCTGTTCCCCGAGGCAGAGATGTCGCCCGGCTCGGCGGGAAACATGTGGGTCATCCCCGAGCGCGCGCAGAACGCCGACCTGGCCGAGCAGTTCATCGACGTCACGATGCGACCGGAGATCCAGGCGCTCATCGGCAACAACGGCGGCGTCCCGGTGGCGGCCGAGCCGTCCGACATCACCGACGAGAAGAGCGCCGAGCTCATCGCGAACTTCAACACGCTCAACGAGCGTGACGGCATCGCGTTCTACCCGGACTGGCCCACGTCGACGTTCTACGACGAGCTGAACGCGGGCCTGCAGGAGCTCGTCAACGGGTCGAAGTCCCCGGCCGAGGTGCAGCAGCAGCTCGGCGAGCAGTACCAGTCCGGCGTGGACGACATCGTCGGCTGACCGGCTCCGGGCGCGGGCGGCGACCGTCGTCGCCCGCGGCCGGCTCCCGCGCCCCGCGCGCGCGGCGTCACCGCCCCGCGCGCGCGGCGTCACCGCCCCGACCCCGTCCGACCCCAGCGAGAGAGGCACGCTCATGGCGGCCCCCACCCTGCCCGTCCGGCCACGCGCCGCGCGTGGCGCCCGGAGCTCGAGCCTCATCCCCGGCTCGGGCCGCAACGGCTTCTGGATCTACCTCGTGCCGGGCCTGGCCCTGCTCGTGCTCGTCGTGCTCGTGCCGCTGGTGTGGAACGTCTACCTCAGCTTCACGTCCTACCGCGGCATCCGTCCGCCCGAGTGGATCGGGCTGGAGAACTGGACCGAGCTCCTCGCGGACGCCACCTTCTGGACGTCGTTCCGCAACTCGATCGCCATGGTCCTGGCGATGGTGATCGTCCCGACGCTGCTGGGCCTGCTGCTCGCCGCGATGCTGTTCGACCTGATCGGCAAGAAGTTCGGCGGGAAGGTGGCGAGCTTCCTGCGGGCCACCTACTACCTGCCGCAGATCCTGCCCTCGGTGATCGCGGCGATCGTCATCGGGTGGATCCTGCGCCCCCAGAACGGCGCGCTGAACCAGGTGCTCGGTGGCGTGGGGCTCGACGGTCTCGCGCGCAACTGGCTCGGCGACCCCGCCACCGCGCTGCCCAGCATCATGGTCGTGCTGGTCTGGGTGCAGATCGGCTACCCCGTGGTGATCTTCATGGCCGCGCTGCAGCGCGTGGACCCCGAGCTGTACGAGGCGGCCGAGCTCGACGGCGCCGGCTGGTTCCAGCGGTTCCGCGCGATCACCGTGGGCATCATCCGGCCGGAGATCTTCGTCGTCGTCCTCACCTGCACGATTGCCGCGCTGAAGGTGTTCGGGCCGGTGTACGCGCTGACCGGCGGCGGGCCGGGCACCTCCACGATGGTGCCCGCCTACTACGCCTACAGCGAGTTCTTCCAGTCCCAGCAGGTCGGGTACGGCGCGACCATCGCGACCGCGCTCACCGCCGTCATCGCCGTCGTCGCCGTGGTGTTCATCGCGGCCCAGACGAGGCTCGAGCGCAAGGAGGAGCAGGGCTGATGGCCGTCACGGAGCTCACCCACCGGCCCGCGGCGACGTCGCGCCGGCCGGACCCCGTCAGGCGCGCCGGACGGCGGCGCACCGCCGGCGACTGGTCGGTCCTGGCGATCGCCGTCCTCATCGGGCTGCTCATCGCCGTGCCGTTCCTGATGATCCTGGTCAACTCGTTCAAGTCCCCGGCGGAGTACAGCAGCAGCGGTCCGCTGAGCCTGCCCACGCAGCTGTACACCGACGGCCTGCAGGCGTTCTGGAACCGGGTCGACTTCCCGCGCAAGCTGTGGAACAGCTTCCTCATCTCCGGCAGCGTCGCGGTGCTGGCGGTCGCGATCTCCATGCTGAACGCGTTCGCGCTCGGGATCGGGCGGGTCAAGGGGCGCACCTGGATCGTCGTGGTGATCCTGCTGGCGAACATGCTCCCGCAGGAGGTGCTGCTGTACCCGCTCTACTTCATGTTCAAGGCGGTCGGCCTCTACGACAACGTGTGGTCGGTGATCATCATCTTCACGGTCATCCAGAGCGCCTTCGGCACCTACCTGCTGGCATCGGTCTACAGCACGTTCCCCAAGGAGCTGCTGGAGGCGGCGTCGCTGGACGGCGCGAGCCGGCTGCAGATCCTGCTGCGGGTCGTCTACCCGATCTCGCGTCCCACGCTGAGCGTGCTGCTGATCTTCTTCTTCATCTGGACCTGGAACGAGTTCCTCATCCCGCTGACGTTCCTGGTCAGCAACGCCACCCAGACCGTCCCGGTCGCGATCACCGTGCTGCAGGGCGACCGTCTCATGGACGTCACCACGACCAGCGCGTCGGCCCTGCTCGGCCTGATCCCGACGCTCGTGTTCTTCCTCCTCTTCCAACGCACCCTCACCCGGGGCATCACCGCAGGAGCAGTCAAGTAATGAAGTTCACCGACGGTTTCTGGCACGCACGTCCGGGCGTCGACGCCCAGTACGCCCAGGAGGCCCACGCCATCCATGCGCGCCACGACGACGACGGCGACCACCTCGTCGTCTGGGCACCCACCAAGGTCATCGGGCGCCGGGGCGACACGCTCAACCGGCCGCTGCTCACCGTGACCCTGTCCAGCCCGCTCGAGGGCGTGGTCAAGGTCCGCGTCGAGCACCACCGCGGCACGCCGTGGAGCGGCGGCTTCGACCTGCTCGGCTCCGAGGCCGGGCACGGGGTCGTCGAGATCGGGGAGCAGGACGGTGTGCTCGCCTCGGGGTCCCTGCGCGCCCGCATCCGGCGCGGCGCCCCGTGGGACCTCACCTTCGAGACCGCCGACGGCGAGGTGCTGACCCGCAGCGGGCACAAGTCGATCGGGCTCATGGGGCTCGCCCCGGACGCCCCGGTGTCCGCCCAGCCGGCCGGCGTCACCGGGGTCACCACGACCGGCCTCGCGCCGGCGGCCACGTACCTGCACTCCCAGCTCTCGCTCGGCGTCGGCGAGCTCGTCTACGGGCTCGGTGAGCGGTTCGGCGCGCTGGTGAAGAACGGGCAGAGCGTCGACATCTGGAACTCCGACGGCGGGACGTCCAGCGAGCAGTCGTACAAGAGCGTGCCCTTCTACCTGACCAACCGCGGGTACGGCGTGCTCGTCAACCACCCCGAGCACGTGTCCTTCGAGGTCGCCAGCGAGGCGGTCGAGCAGGTCCAGTTCTCCGTCCCCGGGCAGACGCTGGAGTACCTGGTGATCGCCGGGCCGACACCCGCCGAGGTGCTCGAGCGGTACACCCGGCTGACCGGGCGCCCGGCGCAGGTGCCCGCGTGGTCGTACGGCCTGTGGCTGTCGACGTCGTTCACCACCGACTACGACGAGGAGACCGTCAACCGGTTCGTCGACGGGATGGCCGAGCGCGGTCTCCCGCTGAGCGTCGTGCACTTCGACTGCTTCTGGATGCGCGGGTTCCACTGGACCGACTTCGAGTGGGACCCCGCCGTCTTCCCCGACCCCGAGGGCATGCTGAAGCGGCTCCACGAGCGGGACCTGCGGGTGAGCGCGTGGATCAACCCGTACATCGCGCAGCTGTCGGCCCTGTTCGACGAGGCGGCCGACGCCGGGTACCTCGTCCGCCGGGCCGACGGCAGCGTCTGGCAGTGGGACCTGTGGCAGGCCGGCATGGGACTGGTGGACTTCACCAACCCGGCCGCGGTCGCGTGGTTCCAGGGCAAGCTCAGGACGCTCCTCGGTCAGGGCGTCGACGCCGTCAAGACGGACTTCGGCGAGCGCATCCCGACCGACGTCGTCTGGCACGACGGGTCCCAGCCCGAGGCCATGCACAACCGCTACGCCCAGCTGTACAACCAGGCGGTCTTCGACGTGCTGGAGGAGGTCCGCGCCCCGGGGGACGCCGTGCTGTTCGCGCGCTCCGCCACGACCGGCGGCCAGCGGCTGCCGGTGCACTGGGGCGGCGACAACTCCTCGTCCTACGTGTCCATGGCCGAGACCCTGCGCGGCGGGCTGTCCCTGACGCTGAGCGGGTTCGGGTTCTGGAGCCACGACATCGGCGGCTTCGAGGGCAGCCCGGACCCTGCGGTGTTCAAGCGGTGGGTCGCCTTCGGCCTCATGTCGAGCCACTCGCGCCTGCACGGGTCGGAGAGCTACCGGGTGCCGTGGGCCTTCGACGCCGCCGACGCCGACCCGGCGCAGAGCGCCGTCGAGGTCACCCGGCGGTTCACCCGCCTCAAGCTCGGGCTCATGCCGTACCTGTACGCCGCCGGGCTCGAGGCCCACCGGCGGGGCACCCCGGTGATGCGCGCGATGGCCCTGGAGTTCCCCGGCGACCCGGCGGTGGAGTACCTCGACCGGCAGTACATGCTCGGGCCGGACCTGCTGGTGGCACCGGTCTTCAGCGAGGCCGGCGACGTCGAGTACTACCTGCCCGCGGGTGCGTGGACGAACCTGCTCACCGAGGAGGTCGCCGACGGCGGCCGGTGGCGCCGGGAGCGGCACGACTTCACCAGCATGCCGCTGTGGGTGCGGCCCGGCGCCGTCCTGGTGACCGGCGTCGACGCCGACCGCCCGGACTACGACTACGCGCACGACGCGCTCGTGACCGTGTACCCCGGGGAAGGGGACCGGACGGTCGAGGTGACCCACCCGACCACCGGCGACGCCACCGCGTTCACCGTCGCGCGGCAGACCGACGGCGTGCGGGTGACGGCGGAGCCGCCCGTGCCGTTCCGGGCGCGGCTCGCGGGCCAGGACGCCGTCCCGGCGCGGGACGGGCGCGTGGACCTGGGGCACCGACCCATCGCCTGAACGGGGCCGGGGCGGGCGCCGGCGCGGGGTGGGGAGGGCCGGGAGCCGGGGTCCGGGGCGGCTCCGGGCGTTCATCGGCCGGACGCCGCGGAGCCACCGCTCATCAACGTCGGGACCCTACGGTGGCGGCGCGGAGCACGGCGGACCGGGCAGCACCGGCTCGCCGGGCTGGCCGCGGCCCCGAGCAGTAGCGTGAGCCCACAGCTCGGCTGCTGCGGCGCGCCGCTCCTCCAGGCTCCACGTCACTGTCGGCCTCCGGGTCGACGCGAACTCGAAGGACGGCGAAAGACCATGGCCACCAACCCCGGGACAGGGTCCCGCACCGGTCGCGCAGCCCGAGGGGGCGTGGCCGCGCTGTCCGCCGTCCTGCTCGTGGCGGCGTGCAGCGGCGGCGGTGGCCCGAGGGCCGCCCAGGAGGCCGAGGAGTCCGCCGCGCCGCTGGCAGCCACCTACGAGGGCCCGGAGGTCACCCTCCAGTTCTGGAACGGCTTCACCGGTGCCGACGGCCCCTTCATGCAGTCCCTCGTCGACGAGTTCAACACCGAGCACGACAACATCACGGTCGCCATGGAGTCGCAGGCCTGGGCGGAGTACTACGAGTCCGTGCCCGCGGCCGTCTCGACGGGCAACGGCCCGCACATCGGTGCGATGCACGTCGACCAGGTCGCGACCTACGCCGCGCGGAACGTGCTGTCGTCGGTGGACGACGTGGCGGAGGTGCTCGCCCTCGAGGAGGACGCCTTCGCGCCCGCCGTGTGGCAGGCGGGGCTCTACGACGACCGCCGGTACAGCGTCCCGCTGGACGTGCACCCGATCGGCTTCTTCTACAACCGCACGCTCATGGAGCAGGCGGGCCTCGACCCGGAGAACCCCCCGCAGGACCGCGAGTCCTACGAGGCCGCCCTCGACGCCTTCCAGGAGGCGGGCATCCAGGGGCACTGGGTCTCCCCGTACGCACCGGGCGCCCGCATGTTCGAGTCGCTCGCCAAGCAGTTCGGCGCGGAGCTCTACTCCGAGGACGGCGAGCAGGCCACCTGGGACTCGCCCGAGGCGCTCGAGGCGCTGGAGTGGATGCTCGGCCTCGTCGAGGAGGGCCACAGCCCCCCCGACGTCGCGAACCCGGCAGAGGCGATCGCGTTCCAGAACGGCGAGAACCCGTTCTACTGGGGCGGCATCTGGATGATCAACACCTTCGCCCCCGAGACGGACCTGGACTGGGGCGTGGCGCCGCTGCCGGTGATCGGCGAGGAGCAGGCCGTCTTCGCCGGCTCGCACCAGCTGGTGCTCCTGGAGCGTCAGGAGTGGACCCCGGACGAGCGTCAGGCGTCCGCCGTCTTCATCGACTGGGTCGTCGACAACTCCCTCGGGTGGGCGGAGGGCGGTCAGGTGCCCGCCGCCGCGGAGGTCCGCGAGTCGCCGGAGTTCGCCGCGCTGCCGCACGTCCCGGTGTTCGCCTCCGAGCTCGAGGACACCTTCTTCCCGCCGAGCCTGCCCGGCATCGCCGAGTCGCAGACGATCCTGTGGACCGCGCTGAACGAGGTGCTGCTCGGGGACCGGGACCCGCAGGAGGCCCTGGAGGAGTCCGCGCGAGCGGCCAACGAGGCGCTCGAGCGCAGCCGCGAGCAGTTCGCCACCGCGGAGTAGCCCCGACGGCCGCGCCGCGCAGCAGCCCGCGGCGCGGACGTGGCCACCACGGGGAAGCCCCGCCAGCACGACACATCCGACGGGTCGGCCGCTGCCGAGCCGGTCCCCCCGGCTCCGCAACGCCTCCCGGGCCGGCCGGGGCGACCCGTCGACCGAGCCCTGAGCCAGGAGGTACGGCCATGAGCGTGCAGACGAGCAGCGCGACCTCGCGGGCCGCAGCCGCCGCACCGGCGCGACCGGTCCGGCGCGGGGCGCCGTGGACGCCGTACGCGTTCCTCGCGCCGTACCTGCTGCTCTTCGTCGTCTTCGTGGCCGTCCCGGCGGTGTTCGGGCTGTGGATCAGCCTGCACAACTGGGACTACCTCATCGACAACAGCCCCTTCGTCGGGCTGGAGAACTACACGCGGCTGTTCGACCGCGACTCGCTCGCCGCCGGCGACTTCTGGCAGAGCATGCGGGCCACCGGGATCTTCACCCTGTACAGCGTGCCGCCGCTGGTGGCGATCCCGCTGGCCGTGGCCGTGCTGCTCAACCGCAGCTTCCGCGGACGCACCTTCTTCCGGGCGGTCTTCTTCGCCCCGTACGTCCTGGGGATCGCCGTCATCGGCGTGCTGTTCGGCTTCATCCTCGACCCGAACATCGGCCTGCTCAACGACTACCTGGGGCGCCTGGGCATCGCCCGGAACATCCCCTGGACGACGTCGGTGCCGGAGGCGTGGATCTCCCTGGTGAGCGTGACCGTGTGGTGGACTCTCGGCTTCAACGCCGTCATCTACCTCGCCGGTCTGCAGGACATCCCGCGGGAGCTCTACGAGGCGGCGTCGGTGGACGGCGCGAACTCGTGGCAGCGCTTCTGGCACATCACGCTCCCCGGACTGCGGCGGGTCCTGGTCTTCGTCATCACGATCACCGTGCTGGCCTCGGCCAACATGTTCGGCCAGAGCTACCTCATCACCCACGGTGGCCCGGGCTCGGAGACCCGGGTCGCGATCATGTTCATCGCCGAGGAGGGGCTGGGCAACTTCCGGATGGGCAGCGCCGCGGCGATGAGCTACGTGCTGATGTTCTTCCTCGTCGTGCTCGCGACCGGGATGTTCGCGATGTTCCGCCGGTGGGAGGACTGACATGGCCACCACGGTCGCCACACCGACGTCCGCCCCCGCCGTGCCGCCGGCGCGGCGCCGCAGGCCCCTGGGCCGCTCCGTCGGCTTCTACGCCGGCATGGTGGTGCTCGCGGTCGTCTTCCTCGCCCCGCTGGTCTGGATGCTGTCGACCTCGTTGAAGACGGCGTCGGACGCCACCGACCTGCCGCTGACGTGGATCCCGGAGAACCCCACGACCGAGGCGTACAGCACCATCCTGCAGGCGGGCAGCGACACCCCCGTGCTGCGCTGGTTCCTCAACAGCATGGTCGCGGCCACCGCCCACGCCGTCCTGGTCGTCGCGACCGCGGCGCCGGCCGCCTACGCCATGGCCCGCATGCAGTTCCGGTTCAAGCGCTCGATCCTCGCGGCCATCATCTCGACGCTGTTCATCCCCAACATCATCTTCCTGACGCCGACGTTCCTCATCGTCGACCGCCTGGGATGGATCGACACCCTGATCGCCCTCATCGTGCCGGGGGCCGCCGGTGCGTTCGGCGTCTTCTTCCTGCGCCAGCTGTTCCTGGCGGTGCCCGTGGAGCTGGAGGAGGCGGCCTACCTGGACGGCGCCAACCGGTTCGTCGTGTTCACGCGCATCGTCCTGCCGCTGTCCAAGCCGGCACTGGCGACCCTGGCGGTGCTGAGCTTCCTGTCGAACTGGAACGAGTTCCTCTGGCCGGTCTACGTCATCTTCACCCGGACCCGCGAGACGCTGCCGCCGGGACTCGCGACCCTGCAGGGCGCGTTCACCCAGAACTACCCGGTGGTGATGGCCGGTGCGGTGATCGCGAGCGTCCCGGTGCTGATCCTGTACGTCCTGGCGCAGCGCCACATCATCGAGGGGGTCTCGCAGACCGGCGTCAAGGGCTGAGACCGCTCCCGGCTCGTGCGGGACGCCGTGCACCCGGGCCGAGCCCGGGCAGCACGACGAGCCACCTGGATGGACCCGGCCATGCGCCGGCTCCGCCCTGCCTCCGCTCCGCCATGCCCTGAGTCGGCCGTGTCCTCCGTCCGCCGTGCCCGCCGCCCGCCCTGCCCCGCATCCGCCGTGCCCCCATGCCTCGACCCCATGACCCGGCGCCGCCGGTGCCGTCCCGTCAGCGCCCGAGCCAGTCCCGGCGCCCCAGCGTCGCTCGCAGCGCGCACCGACCCTGCCTCTCGACCTACCACCGGAGCCGAGCCGTGCCCCAGACGACCGTTCATCCCCGCCCCCAGCTGGCCCGCGAGCGCTGGTGGGACCTGTGCGGGACGTGGCAGTTCGCCTTCGACGACACCGACACCGGCGTCGCGGAGCGCTGGTACCGGGCGGATGCCGCGGGTGCCGCCTTCGACCGCGAGATCCTCGTCCCGTTCCCGCCCGAGTCCCGGCTGTCCGGCGTCCACGAGCGGGGCTACCACCCCGTCGTGTGGTACCGGCGCACGTTCGCCGAGCCCGTGCGTGCCGCCGGGGAGAGGCTGCTGCTCCACTTCGGAGCCGTGGACTACCGGGCCGACGTCTGGGTGAACGGCCAGCACGTGGGTCGCCACGAGGGGGGCCACACGCCCTTCACGGCGGACGTGACCGGCGCGCTCCTGGACGACCAGGTGGACCAGGTCGTGGTGGTCCGGGCGGAGGACCGGCCCCACGACGTCACGCAGCCGCGCGGCAAGCAGGACTGGCAGCTCGAGCCGCACGCGTTCTGGTACCACCGCACGACGGGCATCTGGCAGCCGGTGTGGCTCGAGCCGGTGCCTGCGAGGCACGTCACCGCGGTGCACTGGGTCCCCGACCTGGCACGGGCGAGCGTCGAGGTGGAGGTCCGGCTCTCCCGGCTGCCGGAGCGGCCGTCGGCGGTGCGGATCCGGCTCGCCCTCGGTGAGGAGCTGCTCGCCGACCAGACCACGGCGCTGACGGACGACGTCCTGCACCAGACCATCACCATCCCGGCCGCCCGCAACGGTCTGGACCGCACCCGCCTGACCTGGTCCCCCGAGTCGCCCGTGCTGATCGACGCGGAGGTGTCGGTGATCGAGGACGGCCGGACGGTCGACACCGTGGGCAGCTACCTCGGGCTGCGCAGCGTGGGGTTCGCGGACGGCAAGTTCCTGCTCAACGGTCGCCCGTACTTCCTGCGGCTCGTGCTCGAGCAGGGCTACTGGCCCGCGTCGCACCTCGCCGCCCCGAGTGCGGACGCGCTGCGCCGGGAGGTCGAGCTCACCAAGGAGCTCGGCTTCAACGGCGTGCGGATCCACCAGAAGGTGGAGGACCCTCGCTACCTCTACTGGTGCGACCGGCTCGGGCTCGTGGTGTGGAGCGAGATGCCGAGCGCCTACAGCTTCTCCACCGCGGCCATCGAGCGGGTCACCCGCGAGTGGGTCGACGTCGTCCGCCGCGACCGCAGCCATCCGTGCATCGTCACCTGGGTCCCCCTGAACGAGAGCTGGGGGGTCGCCGACCTGGAGCACGTCGCGGCGCAGCGGCACTACGTGTCGGCGCTGTACCACCTGACCAAGGCCCTGGACCCCTCGCGGCCGGCCGTCGGCAACGACGGGTGGGAGCACACCGACGGCGACATCTGGGGGGTCCACGACTACGGCGGGAGCAGCACCGGCCTGCGCGAGCGGTACGGCGACGCCGCGAGCATGGAGCACTCCCTCCGGCAGGGTCGGCCGTACCGGCGCCGGGTGGTGCTCGGTGACCTGACGCGTGCGGGACGACCGGTGGTGATCACGGAGTTCGGCGGGCTGTCCTTCACCCCGGCGACGGGTGAGCGGTGGGCGGGATACGCCACGGTCGGGTCCGCCGAGGAGCTGGTCGAGCGCTTCGGCGACCTGGTGGGTGCCCTCCTGGACAGCACGGAGGTCGCCGGCTTCTGCTACACGCAGCTGACCGACACCGAGCAGGAGAGGAACGGCCTGCTCACCGAGGACCGCCGGCACAAGGTCGACCCCGCCCGCATCCGCGCCGTCCTCAACCGGCCGTCACGGACGGTGCCCGCCGAGGAGATCGACCTCTACCGGCTCGCCGCCGCCGAGGCGGCGCGCGGTGCGCTCGCCGGCGCCACGGTCGAGCCGTCGGACCCGACGGCGCCCCGTCACGGCACGCGCGTGCCGGTCGGCGCCACGGGCGTGCTCCCCGGTGCAGGTCCCGCCGCAGGGTGAGTCCCAGGGAGGCGGGTCAGCTGGGGCGGACGGTGTAGGTGCGGAAGGTCAGCACCTGCCCGTGGCCCGTGCTGATGCTGCGGTACGCCCACCGCAGGGTCGGGGGCTCGTTGAACACGAGCTCGAAGGCCTGCACCAGCATGTCCGCCTGCTGCGCCAGCGACTTGGTCGCGTCGACCTGAACCATGAGCGGGCCGTTGGGCATCTGCTGGGCCAGCGTGCCCAGCACGTCCCCAGCCATGGGCTCGGGGGACAGCACGACGCTCGCGCCGGCCTCCCTGAGCTGGTCGACCTGCCGGGCGAGGGCGGCGAGCGGGTCCTGAGGCGCCGGATCATCGCTCACCCGGTCACCTTGCCACGCACCGGTCCGGCCGCACCCGGGCTGCCAGAGCCCACCGGACGACCCCGCGGAGCCGCGGTCCGACGACGGCGGCGGTGGGACGACGTGAGCAGGCCAGGCGCCGCTCGGCCGCTCGACGCCCGAGCGCCGACCGCCCCGACGCCCGAGCGCCCGGCGCGCCCCGTCGCCCGAGCGGCGGCCCGCTCGAAGCCCGAGGGCCCGGCGTGCCCGTCGCCCGAGCGCCGGGGCTCCCGACAGCAGGCGGCCCGCTCGAGGCCCGAGCGCCCGGCGTGCCCGTCGCCCGAGCGCCGGGGCTCCCGACAGCAGGCGGCCCGGCACACGCCCGCGCCCTCGCGGGCGCCGGTGTGACGAGTCGCTCGTCGTGCGTGTGGGTGAGCGTGCCTACGCTGGTACCGCCATGACCTCTCTCTTCGAGAACCTCCCGCTGCCCGGCTTCGGTCCCGCCGACCTCGCGTCGCGCGGGTCCGGGGCATCCGCGGCCGCCGGCGACGCGGACGGCACGCCGGTCGCCGCGGGAGCGACCGGCGTCCCCGTGGGCGGCGCGCGCGAGCGGCGCGGCGGCCCGTCGACGAAGGACCCGGAGAGCCTGCTCACCGGGCTCAACCCCCAGCAGCGCGAGGCGGTGCTGCACAGCGGGAGCCCGCTGCTCATCGTCGCCGGCGCCGGGTCGGGCAAGACTCGGGTGCTGACCCACCGCATCGCGTACCTGCTGGCGACCGGACGGGCGCGTCCGGGGGAGATCCTGGCGATCACGTTCACCAACAAGGCCGCCGGCGAGATGCGCGAGCGGGTGGAGTCCCTGGTCGGCCCGGCCGCCCGGATGATGTGGGTCTCGACGTTCCACTCCGCCTGCGTGCGCATCCTGCGCAAGGAGGCGTCGACGCTGGGCCTGCGGACGACCTTCTCCATCTACGACGCCGCGGACTCCCAGCGGCTGATGACCATGGTGTGCCGGGAGCTGGAGCTCGACCCCAAGAAGTACCCGCCGAAGGCGTTGTCGTCGCGCATCTCGGCGCTCAAGGACGAGCTCGTCGACCCCGAGACCTTCGGTCGCGAGAGCGGCGCGTCCGCGGGGACGGCCAACGACTTCGACGCGGTCCTCGCCCAGGCGTACACGCGCTACCAGGACCGGCTCCGCGCCGCGCACGCCCTCGACTTCGACGACCTGATCATGACGACGGTGCACCTGCTGCAGGCGTTCCCGGCCGTCGCCGAGCACTACCGCCGCCGCTTCCGCCACGTGCTGGTCGACGAGTACCAGGACACCAACCACGCGCAGTACACGCTCGTGCGCGAGCTCGCCGGCCACGACCCGGCGATGGACACCGACGAGACCGACGACTCCCCGGTCCCCGACGCCGTCGGGCCCGGGGAGCTGACGGTCGTCGGGGACGCGGACCAGTCCATCTACGCCTTCCGCGGCGCGACGATCCGCAACATCCTCGAGTTCGAGGCCGACTACCCCAGCGCCCGCACGATCCTGCTCGAGCAGAACTACCGCTCCACCCAGACCATCCTCTCGGCCGCCAACGCGGTGATCTCCCGCAACCCCGGGCGGCGGCCCAAGCGGCTGTGGACGGACTCCGGTGCCGGCGCGCAGATCGTGGGGTACGTCGCGGACAACGAGCACGAGGAGGCCCGCTTCGTCGCCGAGGAGATCGACCGGCTGGCCGACTCCGACGGCGTCCGTCCGGGCGACGTGGCGATCTTCTACCGGGCGAACGCGCAGGCCCGCGCGCTGGAGGAGGTGCTCATCCGCGTCGGCCTGCCGTACAAGGTGGTCGGCGGGACGCGCTTCTACGAGCGCAAGGAGATCAAGGACGCCGTCGCCTACCTGCGCGCGGTCGACAACCCCGACGACGACGTCAACCTGCGCCGCATCCTCAACGTCCCCAAGCGCGGGCTCGGGGACCGGTCCGAGGCCATGGTCGCGGCCTTCGCCGACCGCGAGCGGATCTCGTTCGGTGCCGCGCTCGACCGGGTCGACGAGGTCCCCGGGCTCGCCACGCGGTCCCTCAACGGGCTGCGGTCGTTCGCGCAGATGATGACCGACCTGCGCGACCTCGCGGCCAAGGGCGGCGGGCCGGCGGAGGTGCTCGGCGCGGTCCTGGACCGCAGCGGGTACCTCTCCGAGCTGCGAGCGAGCGACGACCCGCAGGACGCGTCCCGCGTCGAGAACCTCGCCGAGCTGCACGCCGTCGCGACCGAGTTCGAGCAGAGCGACCCCGAGGCCGACCTCGCGGACTTCCTCGAGCGCATCTCGCTCGTCGCCGACTCCGACCAGATCCCCAGCGCCGACGACGCCGACGGTGCTCCGAAGGTGGACCAGGGCGTCGTCACGCTGATGACCCTGCACACCGCCAAGGGCCTGGAGTTCCCGGTGGTGTTCCTCACCGGGCTCGAGGACGGCACCTTCCCGCACATGCGGACGCTCGCTGACACCGAGCAGCTCGCCGAGGAGCGGCGACTCGCCTACGTCGGCCTGACCCGAGCGCGCCAGCGGCTGTACATCTCCCGCGCGGCGGTCCGCACGTCGTGGGGCGTGCCGAACGAGTTCCCGCCCAGCCGGTTCCTCGACGACCTGCCCGACGACCTGCTCGACTGGCGCCGGCGGGAGTCGAGCATGGCGACGCTGCGGTCGGGCCTCGGGTACGGGTCCGGCTTCGGCGGCAGCGTGTACGGCTCGGGGACGCCCCGCACCGGGGCGCCGTCCACGCGCGTCCCGCCGTCGCCGCCCAGCCCGACCTTCGGCTCGGCGAAGTCCCGCCCGACCGGGGACGCCCCGAGCCTGTCGGTCGGCGACCGCGTCACACACGACACCTACGGTCTGGGCACCGTCGTCGTCGTGGAGGGCTCCGGCCCCAACGCCGTGGCGAAGATCGACTTCGGCACCGAGGGCACCAAGCGCCTGCTCCTGCGGTACTCGCCCGTCACCAAGCTCTGACGGCCCGCCGGGCGGCCGAGCACGCGGGTCGCCTCACCGGACGGTTCGCCTCACGGGACGAGGAAGAAGTCGGGCACCCGCATGCCGGTGAACGGGTCCGTCGTCCAGACGAGGTCCGACCCGTCGTGGGTCGCCCCGTCGCCCCCGGAACCCGCTGACGGTTGCGGGACCGTCGGCGAGTGGGGCGGTGGTGACTCGCCGGGTCGAGTGAGACCAGCCGCGGGGGCGCGAGGTGGCGGCGGACCGGCCGCGCGCGTGCTTCCGGCCGGGGGATTGAGGTCCCGCGCGCTGGTTCCTGGCTGACCCGGTGTCACTCCCGTGCCTGAGGCGACCGGCGGCGGCGCGGGTCGCCCGGGTGGCTGGGGTGACCCGGGTGCGAGGGGCGAACTGGTGGTGCCGGGCGGCCCGGTCGGCGGTGATCCACCGATGACGCGGCCCTCGGAATCGCGGAACCGGTAGCCCATCGGGGCGAAGCCCCCCGACGACCCGCCGTGCACGGCAGACGGATCGTCGGCGCCTGCCTTGCCCCTAGCCTCGGCGGTTGCCACGCCGACGCGCGTGATCAACAGGTCACGGCGGTGGACCTCGTGGTGGTGGAAGCTGCACAGCAGGACGCCGTTGTCGACGCTGGTGGGTCCGGTGTCCCGCTCCCACCAGCGGATGTGGTGGACCTCGCACCACCGTGCATGGGCGTGGCAGTGGGGCCAGGCGCACTCGCGGTCGCGGGCGATGACCGCGCGCCGTTGCTGACCTGTGAAGACGCGCCGGCTCCGGCCGAGGTCGATCGGGACGCCGTCGGCGTCGATGACGATCCGGGTGATCTCGCAGTCGCACATCGCCACGGCGAGCTCGTAGGCCGGGACCGGTGTGCCGTCCTCGAGCGTCGCAGGCTCGTAGGGCGCGCATGCGCCTCCGTCGGCGATCTGGCTGGGGACACCCCGAGCGTCGACCGGGCTGGCACCGTCCACGGCCGACGGACCGACCCCGGCCTCGGGCCCGGTGGTGGCCGCGCGGGCTCGCCGGCGGTCGCGTTCGGCTCGGGCGGCGATCCAGGTGTCGGCCGTCAGGATCATCGACACCTGGGGTGGCACGTGCCCGCCGGGCCTGGAGTCGGCCAGCGCGAGGATCCGACCCGCCATGGCATCCAGCGCGTCGGCACAGCGCTGCCCGTGGTCGCGGTCGTCGTCGGCCGCCGGACGGGGGGAGAGGGCCTCCAGGGCGAGGGTCAGGCGGTGGCCGGCCATGGCGTCCAGGCGCCCCTTGAGGAAGGTCCCGGCGGGCGTCCGGGCCACGTGCAGGAACCGCTGGGCGCGTTGGTTCTCGTGGTCGCGGTCCAGGGCGGCGGGGTCGAGGGTCGCGGCCCATCGCGTCACGCCGGTGGCGAAGGTGCCGGCGTCCATCCCGTCCGCCATCGCGAGCAGGCGCTCCTGGCCGGCCGGCGAGGTGACGGCGTCGCGTTGCGCCGGGGTACCTGTGCCGGCCACCTTGCCGATGGCCACGGCGTGCTCGAGCCGGATCCGCCCGGAGGCCACCGCAGCAGCGACCGTCGGCACCGCCTGCAGCTGGTCGGCCTGCCGGACCTGCGCCGCCGCGGACCGCAGCCCGGTCCGGCCGGTGCGTCCACGCCACGCCTCGAACGACCGGTCGCCCGCACCCTGCCACGCGCCCGAATCACGCTCGGCGACCAGGACAGCGCCCCGGACGGTCGCCAGCCCGTCGACGGCGCGGTCGAGCCGTCGCAGCACCGACCGGCGCGTCGCGCTCGGCCAGTGGCCCGCTTCGTCCGCAGCGCCGGCGAGCCGCTCCAGCGACCGGGCGATGACGTCCATCTCCGTGACCGGGTCGACCGGAGCCAAGGGGGCGACGCCTGACGTCTCCATCGACGGCACGACCGCTCACCTCCTCGTCGAACTGATGTTCGAAGCCTATCGCCGGGCGCCCACACGAGGCCCGGGGCGGCAGACGGTGTGGAAAGCCGCACGGGCTGCTCGCCGAGGGGACCGCAGCGGGCCGGTCACACGGCGTCTGCACCGGACGGTGACCCGAACGGTCCTGCCGCTCCGCGTCGGTTCGTCCCGGACCGACGCGGTGGGGGAGACTTCCGCCGCGCTTCCCGCGCCGCCCGGTGCCTCACCAGGCAGGCGCCACCCGATCTCGTCGAGCAGGAGCCCCCATGCCCGTCCGCCGACCCGTCACCGCGCTGGCCGTGGCCGCCACCCTCGTGAGCCTCGTCGGCTGCACCGGGCAGGACGCCACAGACGCCACGGACGCCGCGACCGGCGACACCAGCAGCGAGGCCCCAACCCCCACAGCGACCGAGCGCCCGACGGCGCCCGTCGTCCGGTCGTTCGTCATGGGGAAGGAGACGGTCGACCTCGAGGTCGGCCCCCTCGTCGTGGAGGGTCCGGGCGACAGCGATGGCGACGGCGGGATCGGGGTCCTCACGCTGCGGGCGTCCGAGGGCACGTCCCGGGACGTGGCGTTCGCACTGGGCGTCCGGCTCGGCAACGCGCTGCTCGACCCCAAGCCGGGCCCGAGCGCGGTGCGCCTCGTCGACCCGCGGGAGCGGACCGTCTCCCTGCCGGCGCGCGGCCCGGACGACCGGCCGGTGTTCACCATGGGCGACGTCTTCGCCGACGAGCCGGTGCCGATGGCGGTCGCCTTCGCAGCGCCGAGCGGTGACACGGTCGACGTGCTTGTCCCGCTGGCCGGCTACGTCGCCGACGTGCCGGTGGTCAGCGCCGCGGACCCGTCGGGCACCGGCCCCGCGGTCCTCGCGGACATCACGGACGCCCCGGCGGAGGACCTGACGGCCCGGGTCGCCACGCTGGACACCTACACCGAGCAGGTGGGCCGGACGGTCCGGACGCGGACCCAGGCGGAGCAGGTGACGGTCGACATCGCCGCCGACGTCCTGTTCGCACCGGACTCCGCGGACCTCGGCGCGGACGCGGACGCCGCCCTGGCCGCCGCCGGTGCGCAGATCGCCGCCTACCCGGGCGGGACCCTGGTCGTCGTCGGGCACACCGACGACGTCGCCTCGGACGCCTACAACGTGGACCTGTCGGTCCGTCGCGCGCAGGCAGCCCGGGACCGCCTCGGGTCGCTGGTCGACCTCGGCGCGTACGGGGTGACGGTGGAGGGCCGCGGGGAGAGCGAGCCGGCGGCGCCGGGCAGGGACGACGCGGCACGGGCGGCGAACCGCCGCGTGGAGCTGCGCTTCATCCCGGCGCCGGACGCCGACCCCGAGCCGGCCACCGCGAGCGCCGCCCCCACCGGGATGGGGACGGAGCCGGCCGCCGACGGACCGGTCGCGACCGGTGCCGAGGGGGTGCGCGTCGGCGTCCGCGACGGGGTGGAGTTCGAGGTGCGGCTCCCCGAGGTGCGCCGCGTCGGCGAGGTGCTGGTCGGCGAGGTCGAGGTCGAGCAGACCGCGGGCGACCGGGCGGCCGACATCGGCTCGCTGCTCTCGTCGGGGGTGTGGGACGGCCGGGGCGAGTTCGACGCGACCACCCAGTCCGCGGCCACGAACCTCACCCTGCTGGACGGCGGCACGCGCGTGTTCCCGTTCGACTACGTCCGCAACGACGACGGCGACCGCCATCCGCTCGCCGACCGGTTCCTCACCTCGCCCGTCGGTGTGGGGCAGGTGCAGACCGTCACCGTCGTCTGGCCGGCGGCGCCGGGGGACACGGTCACCGTGGACTCCGCGGCCACCCCGCACGCCGGCGGCCCGGACGCGGGCGGCCCGCCGTTCCGGCTCACGGACGTCCCCGTGCGCGGGGACTGACGGTCGCCCGCGCTCCACCCGACGCTGAACCGATCCTCGCAGCAGGCCGTTGTCCGGGTGTCAGCCGGCGCTCACGGTCCGCCGTGACCGCCGCAGGCCCCGCAGCGCAGCGGGGCCCACGGACCACGCGGGGGGTTGACCATGGGGCAGGTCGTCGTCACCGGAGGACTCGGGTTCATCGGCTCGCACGTCGCCGACGCGTATCTGGCACGGGGCGACACCGTGCGCATCATCGACTCCGAGGTCGGCGCCGTCGTCGACGGGGAGGACTACGACACCGACCCGCGATGCACGGTGGTCCGGGCGTCGGTGGAGGACTACCTCCGCGGCGGCGGGGACTTCGCCGGCGTCGACCGGGTCGTGCACGCCGCAGCGCACGTCGGTCCGGCCGGGATCCTCCACCACGTGGGGACCCTGGGCGTCGACATCGTCATGAGCACCAGCCCGGTCCTCGAGGCGTGCCTGGCGGCCGACGTGCCGCTGTGCGTCTTCAGCTCCGCGGAGGTGTACGGCCGCAGCGGTCAGCTCGCCGAAGGGGACGACATCCGGGTGCCGCGCGACTACAACGCGCGGATCGAGTACGCCGTCGCCAAGACGCTGACCGAGGTGATGACGGTCAACAGCCGCCACCGGGGCCTGCGTGCCATCGTGATCCGCCCGTTCAACGTCGGCGGGGCGCGGCAGTCCCGCGCGGGCGGGTTCGTCATGCCGACCTTCGTGCAGCAGGCCCTGGCCGGGACGCCGATCACCGTGTTCGCCACGGGGCAGCAGGTGCGCGCGTTCCTGGCCGCCACCGACCTCGCCCGCTTCCTCACCGACCACATGGATGCCGCGCTGGCGGCGGGGCACACGGTGATCAACGTGGGGAACCCGGGGAACGCCGTCACCGTCATGGCCCTGGCGGAGCGGGTCAAGGAGCTCATGGGCAGCTCCTCCCCGATCGTGCGGGTGGACGCCAAGACGATCCACGGTCCGCTGTACGAGGAGGCCGAGTCGTTCCACAAGGTCCCGGTCCTGGGGGCGGCGGCTGCCCTGGGCTGGCGCCCGCAGCTCGACCTCGACGACCTCATCCTGCAGACCGCCGACTACTACCGGCGCCGCAGCGACGTGCGGGCCGACCGTGCTGCTGTCTGAGGGCGGCACCGTCCTGGTGCTCGCGCCGCACGCCGACGACGAGGTGCTGGGCTGCGGTGGGCTCATGGCGTCCCTGGCACGACGGGGCGTCGGGGTGCACGTCCTCTACGCGTCGGTGGACGGCTCGCGCCACTACGGCCTGGCGGGGACGACGACCTTCGCCGAGCGGGTCGCGGAGATCGAGGAGGTGAGCCGGCTGCTCGGCTTCACCTACGAGATCGCCTACCCCGAGAAGGGCCTGATGATGGAGCTGGACACCCTGCCGCGGCGCGAGCTGGTCGACCTCTACCAGCACGCGATGGACGAGCGGCGCCCGGACGTCGTGCTGCTGCCGTCCGGGGCCGACTACGACCACGACCACGTCACGGTCTTCCTCGCCGGCTTCGCCGCGGCACGGCCCATCCCGGAGCAGTTCGGCAAGCGGCTGGTCCCGCACGTGCTGGCCTACGAGATGACCAAGATCCAGTGGGCGGCCGAGCCGTTGCCCCGGTCCACGGCCTACCACGAGCTCACGGGGGAGGACCTGGAGACCAAGCAGCGCGCGATCGCCCTCTACCGGACCCAGGCCCGGGTGAGCCCGCACATCCGCAGCCCCGAGTCGGTCGCCGCGCTCGCGGTCGTCCGGGGAGCGGAGGTCGGGGTGCCCCACGCCGAGGCCTACCAGGTGCTGCGGACCCTCATCTGATCCCCCCGGCCGCGGGGGTGCCGAACGAGACGGTGGCCAGGTGGGTGAGCACCACCTGGGCCACCTCCTGCGGCGACAGCCCCTCCAGGCAGGTGAAGGTCCGGTCCGTCCAGCGGGACGGGTGCAGGCGGTCGAACACCCCGAGGCGGGTCAGCACCCGCTTGTAGGGCTTCCACAGGTGCAGCGGCTCCAGGCGCTGCTTGGTGCGCGGCTTGGTGTCCCGTGAGCACAGGCACGCCCCGCGGGTGGTGTGCTGGCACCAGGCGACCCGGGAGGCGCTGACGTGACGCGGGTCCGCCGGCCACCACAGGGGCCCCGACCGGTTGTGGCCGGGGTAGTCACGCTCCCCGGGGCCCTGGACGGAGACGGTGGGCGTGCCCACCGCCATCGCCACGCACACCGGGCCCGCGGGCTCGCCGACCACCACGGTGCAGCGCTCCAGGACCGCGCTGAGCTGCCCCACCGTCGGCCGCTCCAGGAGGACCACCCGCGGGTCGGCCCGGTCTTGCGCCCCGCGGAACTCCTCCATCTGGGCCGCGCTGCCCCCGTTGACCACGACCCGGACGCCGTGGCGGAGCAGGACGTCGGCCGTCGCGAGGTAGCGCTCGATGCCCCACCGGCCCATCCCGACCCCGTACTGGGGGCCGCGGGTGTTCAGCAGCGCGACCGGTGCCTCGTCCAGCCGGTGGCGGGCGAAGAAGTCCGCCGCGTACCGCCGGTCCTCCTCCGCCGGCTCCAGGTGCGGGCGGACGACCTCGGCGAGCGGCTGCCCCAGGAGCAGCTCGGAGGTCATCAGCTCGAAGAAGACGTGGGCGGGGAAGTCCGCGAAGGGGCTCTTGCGCCGGTCCCGGTAGCGGTAGCCGTGCCGGTGGTGCAGGCGCGCGCCGGCCAGCCGCACCGCCAGGGCGAAGGGCCAGGCCACCCGCTCCCGCCGCGCCAGGACGAGGACGTCGTCGACCCCCCGCAGCAGGGACAGGTCCCGGGGCAGCCGGCGCAGCGTGGTGCCGGCGTCCCGGATGCCCCCGGGGAGCCGGACCACCCGCGCCACGTGCGGCGACCGGTCCAGGACCGCCGCCTGGGTGTCCCGGCCGACGGCGGCGGCGACCTGCGTCCGGGGCCAGTGGCGGTGGATCAGCTCGAACACACCGAGCGCCTCGGCGGCGTCCCCGATCCCCTTGGCGTCGAGCACGACCAGGACGCGGCGCGGCGGCACGCGCCCCGGACGCCGTCCCCGCGGCGTGCGCACCCGGCTCCGCGGCACGGTGCCCCGTCCCTCGTCCACGTCGCGCCCGGTCGCTACAGGCGCTCGACGTTGTCGCCGGACGACACCCCGCGGGTGTCGAAGACCCGGACGGCCGAGGTCGCCAGCTCCCGCAGGTCGTAGACGGCGTGCGCCTGCAGCACCATGACCAGGTCGGCCTCCGCCGCCGCCGCGGGCAGGCTGTCGGGCGCCTTCTCGACGCCGTCGACCGGCCAGTGCGGCACGTACGGGTCGTGGTACCGCACCCGCGCCCCGAGCCGCAGCAACCGGGTGGCCACCTCGCGCGCCGGTGACTCGCGGTGGTCGGCGACGTCCGCCTTGTAGGTCACGCCGAGCAGCAGCACGGTGCTGCCCCGCAGCGCGATCCCGTCCTCGTTGAGCAGCTCCTGCGCGCGGCGGACCACGTACGCCGGCATGGACTCGTTGACTTCCTGCGCGAGCTCGACGAGGCGCAGCGCCCGCCCGAGCTGGGTCCGGACCCGGTAGGTCAGGTAGTTGGGGTCGATGGGGATGCAGCTGCCGCCGACGCCGGGTCCCGGCACGAACGACTGGAACCCGAACGGCTTGGTCGCCGCGAGGCGGATGACGTCCCAGAAGTCGACGCCCATGTCGTGGAAGCACTGCGCCAGCTCGTTGACCAGGGCGATGTTGACGTGGCGGTAGGTGTTCTCGAGCAGCTTGGCGGCCTCGGCCTCGCGGGTCCCGCGCGCCACCAGCACCGTGTCCACGAACCGTGCGTAGAGCTGCCGCGCCGCCTCCGTGCTCTCGGGCGTCACCCCGCCGACGATCTTGGGGGTGTTGCGCAGCCCGAACTGCTCGTTGCCCGGGTCGATCCGCTCCGGGGAGAACGCGAGGTGGAAGTCCGTGCCCGCCCGGAGCCCCGACCCCTGCTCGAGGATGGGCTGCACCACCTCCTCCGTGGTGCCCGGGTAGCTCGTGGACTCCAGCACGACGAGCGTCCCGGGCCGCAGGTGCCGGGCGACCGCCGCGCTCGCCCGGCTCACCGGGCCGAGGTCGGGCACCCCGCCGGACCCGAGCATCGTCGGCACGCAGATCACCACGGTGCCGGCCCGCTCGACCACGGAGACGTCCGCGGTGGCGCGGAAGCCGCGCCGGACCAGACCGGCGACGTCGTCGTCGGACAGGTCGTGGACGTGCGACCGGCCGTCGTTGAGGGCGCGGACGACGTCCCGGTCCAGGTCCAGCCCGGCGACGGACATCCCGGCCCAGGTGGCGTGCGCGGCCACCGGCAGGCCGACGTACCCCAGGCCCACCACCACGAGGTCCACCGGGTCGACGGGCTGGGTGACCGGCCGGGCCGGTGCTGCCCGCCGTGCCGCGGCGGCGCAAACCCGGGACAGCTCCTCGCGGTGCTCGTGCAGCCACCGCACGCGGTTGCGCTCCATGCCGATCTTCACGTGGTCGTTGACCGACAGCGGCTCGCCGTCGTGCAGGCGGCCCAGGCGCCCGAAGGTGCGCTTGAGGTCCCGGCACTCGACCATCAGCGGCAGGGCGATCGCCTCCGCGGGCGTGAGCCGGCCCGACTGGTCGACGTAGGCCTCGAGGAGGGCGGCCACGCGGTCGAGGTCGAGGGCGACCTTGTGGTCCTGCGCGCCGGACGCCGTGTAGACCATCCCGAGGTCGTGCGTCGCGATGGCCAGGTCCACCACGCGGGCGTCGGGCCCCGCGCTGTCCAGGTCGAGCAGCGCCGAGAGCCGGTCGCCGTCGAACAGGACGTTGCCGCGCCGGGCACCACCGTGGGTGATCAGCCGGGGCAGGTCGGGGGTCAGGCGTCCGAGCTCCTCCATCACCTGCGTCGCCCGCTGGTGCAGGTACGGGTCGAACGGCCCGCGCGCCGCCCGCAGGCGCAGCTCCACCAGCGGCGACGGCTCACCGGCGCCGGCGTCGAGGTCGGCGACCGTCTGGTGGTACCAGGCCAGCACGCGCCCCAGCTGCTGCAGGTGCGCCGGACGCCCGGGGTCGTAGGGCGCACCGCTCATCGCCTCGGTCACGACCCAGAGCCGGCCGCCGATCACGGCGTGCCGGGCGCCGGTGGCGGTGGGCACGACCCGGGGCACGGGCAGCCCGCGCCGGGCCAGCAGGGACATCAGGTCCAGCTGCTGCAGGAGGTCGCCGACCGACTTCGACCGGTGCGAGCGGCGGGCGAAGAAGTCCCCCTGCGCGGTCGTCAGGCGGAAGTGCTCGTTCAGGCTGACGGTCGCCGGGGCGAGCCGGCGCCAGCCGCCCAGCGGCCAGTGCTCCATCAGCTCCCCGACCGGCAGGGGCCCACCCAGCCGGTCGACGGCGGTCTCGAGGTCGAGGGTCACGACTCTGCCCTCCCTGGGGCGATCCGGATCATCACTGCGGCGGTAGGGCTCATGACGGCTCCCGTGCTCCGTGGGTCGTGCGTCCGTCGGTCTGCTGCCCGTCGGCCCCGGCGGGCGTGGACGTGGGGTGGGGCGTGGATGTGGGGTGGGGCGAGAGCACGGTGCGGCGGTCGGCCGCACCGTGGCCGTTCCCGGTCCGGGCGTCGACGTGCTGCAACCGGCACATCTCCGCGTAGACGCCGTCCGCGGCGAGCAGGGTCTGGTGGTCGCCTCGCTCCACGACGACGCCGTGGTCGAGGACGACGATGTGGTCGGCGGTCATCGCCGCCGCCATCCGGTGCGTGATCATCACCGTGGTCCGCTGCTCGCTCACCCGGCGGATCGCCGCGAGCACCGCGCGCTCGGAGCGCGCGTCCAGACCCGTGGTCGGCTCGTCGAGGATGAGGACGGGGGAGCCGCGGACCACCGCCCGCGCCAGCGCGAGCCGCTGCCGCTGGCCACCGGACAGCGAGGCGCCCCGCTCGGCCAGCAGGGTGTCGTACCCCTGCGGCAAGGTCTGGATGAACTCGTGCGCGTCGGCGACCTTCGCGGCCTCGACCACCTCCTCCATCGACGCCTCGGGCCGTCCGTAGGCGATGTTCTCCCGCACGGTGGCGCGGAACAGCGTCGCCTCCTGCAGGACCAGCCCCACGTGCCGGTGGACGCTGTCGAGCGTCAGGTCGCGCAGGTCCGTCCCGTCGAGCGTGACGGTCCCCTCCACCGGGTCCTGCAGGCGACACAGCAGCGAGGCGATGGTGGACTTGCCCGCGCCGGTCGGTCCGACCACGGCCAGGGTCCGGCCGATGGGGACCTCCAGGTCCACGCCGCGCAGGACGGGCCGACCCTCGACGTACGCGAACGACACCCCCGTCAGCCCCATGCCGACCCGGGGGACCGGGGCCGGGACCGCCCCGGGGAGGTCGACGATGTCCGGCCGGCGACGCAGCACCCGGGCGATCCGCTCCGCCCGCACCCCGGCCTTGGTGAGCTGCGCCGGCAGCTTGGACAGCGACTGGGTCGGGCCGAAGAAGCTGCTGAGGTAGGAGGTGAAGATGAGCAGGTCGCCGGGGGTGAGTGCACCGGAGACCACGCGGGAGGCGCCGAGCCAGATCAGGCCGGCGGTGGCGACCGCGACGAGGACGTCGACGGCGTACGCGAAGCCCGCCGAGGTCCGCTCGGTCCGCAGGATCGCGCGCATCGAGGTCGACGACCGCTCGGCGAACCGCTCCGACTCCGCGTCCTCGCGGCCCAGCGACTTCACGAGCTTGATCGCGACCAGGGACTCGGCCGCGGCGGCGGCGAGATCGCCCTCCACCACCCGGGCGTGCTCCTCCGCCGCCTTGATCCGGCGGCGCGAGCCCACCACGACGACAGCCAGGAGCGGGACCACCAGGACCAGGCCCAGGCTCAGCTGCCAGTCCAGGACGAGCAGCACCCCGGCCATGCCGATCAGGGTGAGGGCGTCGGTGGTCGCGTCCACCACGGTGGAGGTCAGCACCCCCCGGACGCGGTCGACGTCGGACGTGATCCGGTTGGTCAGCTCACCGACCGGGACGCCCTCGTGGTAGCGCATCGGCAGCCGCTGGAGACGGGCGAAGAGGTCGGACCGCACCCCGGCGGCGACCCGCTCGCCGAGCGCGCTCAGCACGTAGCCGCGCAGCAGCCCGACGAGGGAGTCCGCGACCGTGATGAGCAGCAGCGCCAGGACCAGCAGCACCAGGACCGTCCCGGCGTCGGCCCGCGCGCCGCCGTCCGCCGGCACCAGGACCTCGTCGAAGAGGTACTTCAGCGGCCACGGCTTGAGCAGCCCGGTGCAGGTCCCGGCGAGCGCGAGGACACCGGCCAGGGCGTACCCGGGCCACTGCGGGCGCAGGTACGGCGCGAAGGTCCGCACCATCGCCCGGGGACCCAGGGCGTCGTCCCGTGGACCGCCTGCCGCTGGGGTGCTCACAGTGCCGCGCCACCTCCGTCCAGGCAGCGCTCCCAGGCGTCCAGCCACCCGGGCACGAAGTCCGTCCGGCCGACCGGCCGGACCACGAGCCGGTAGTAGAGGACCTCCGCGTAGGTGCGCGCGACATACGGGCCGGCGGCGGACACGGCGTCGGGGGAGCCGCCCTCGTCGAGGTACCCGTCGAGGAAGGCCCCGACCCACGTGTCGGCCAGGGCGGGGGACCCGTGGTGGGCGGCCACCATGGTGCGGGTCTGCCCGACGAAGTGACCGAGGTCGCGGGCCCCGGGCGCCGCGGCGGCCCGGTCGAAGTCGATGACCACCACCCGCCGGTCGTCGAGGTGGACGTTCTTGGGCTGGAAGTCGCCGTGGGTGGGCACGTGGGGCAGCCGCACCGCCGACAGCGCCCTCCCGGTCGCGGACCGCAGGGCGCCGATCCGGCCGGCCAGCTCCGGCAGCTCGGCCTCGAGGGCCACGCCGTAGCGCTCGAGCGCGTGCGTCTCGAAGTCGGCCGGCAGGGAGGGCAGGTGCAGCGTCCGCACGGCGTGCAGCCGGGCCAGCCAGGTCCCGACCCGTCGCGCCGGCTCCGCGGTCCCGAGCGCGCCGTCGACCAGCAGCGCGTGGAGGGTCTCGGCGGGGGCCTCCTCCTGCGCGAGCAGCTGCCGGTCGGGGTCCCAGCCGAGGGGGCGGGGGACGCCGGAGGTCGGGCCGTCGAAGCCGGCCGCCCGAAGGTCCGCGAGCAGCCGGCCCGCGTCCTCGCCGCCGCCCCGGAGGAACGCCTTGCCGATGACCGTCAGGGGCTCGGCCCCGTCGGGTCCCCGGTCCACGCTCAGGTGCCATCGCACCACCGGCCTGCTCCGCGAGGCGTGGACGACCTCCCCGCCCAGCACGGTGACCTGCCGCACCGCGAGCCGGTCCAGCGGTGGCGGTGCCTGCAGGAGCGCGGTCGCGGCGGCGAGGCGCTCGGCCCGGCGGGCGTCGCGCTGCTCGGTGCGGGTCTGGTCCAGTGCGGTCACGCGGTCCTCCTCGGTCCACCGGTCGGGTCGGTCGGAGCGGTCCGGTCGGTCGGGTCCCCGGCGAGGGCGCTCCGGGTCTCCTCGAGGCGGCGCCGGACGGTCGCCGCGTCGGTGGGGCCGGCGCCGAGGACGAGGTGGAACGTCGGGCCGCACCCGGTCACGGCCACCGTCACCCCGTGCCCGGGGTCCGGGCGGTCCGGTGACGTCCAGGCGACGCCCTCCGCCTCGTCGACCGCCAGCCACACGCAGACGTCACCGGTGCGCGCCCCGCGCCACCCCGGTCCGTCGTAGGGCTGGAGCGCGGAGCGCCCGTGGCGCAGCAGCGTCGCGTAGTCCGGGGACAGGCAGGTGTGCAGCGTCGTGGGCGCTGCGGGCTCGTCCCTGCCGTCGCCCCGGTCGTAGCGGACGCCGAGGGCGGCCTCCCGACCCAGGAAGACCCGCTTGCGCGCCCCGCGCATCGGCCCGGTGGCCTCCTCGTCGACCAGGTCGACGACGACGCCCGCGGGCGTCGTCTCGACCCGGGCCCGGTACCGGTCGTCGAAGGCGCCGTGGTCGGCGAGGGCGCCGGGATGGTTGGCCGGCTGGTCCATGTACCGGTTGAGGGACTCCTGCCAGTTCCAGTCGTCGGTGGGGTTGCCGACGAGCAGCGCGCCGCCGTGGTCGGTCCGGCAGGCGAGGTACACGAGCCGACCGCCGTGCTGCGGGGTGAGCACGGCGTAGAGGTGGTGGTTGGCCAGGACGACCTCGTCCTCGCCGTCGTCGTCGATGTCGACGAGCTCGGCCCGCTGCGAGGGGTCCGTCGAGCCGGCGAACCACCGGGCCGCGTCCGCGAGCACCCGCGAGCTGCGCGCGTGGCTGGCCAGCGCCTTGGCCCACGGCGCCGGTGGGCGGTCCGGCCGGGTCGTGTCCCGCCAGCCGGTCTCGTAGCCGGACGCGAGCAGGTGGTTCCACGCCAGGTCCAGCAGGGAGCCGCGCGCACCGGCGTGCTCGACCGCCTGCACCGCGGCCTGGGAGGCGGCGAGGTGCGACCGGTACGGCGCCCAGGCCGGGTCCGCCGACCAGCCGGAGTAGTCCTCGTCGGCGCCCCAGCCGCGGGCCAGCTCGAGGAACGTGCCGTCCTGGACCTCGCGGACCGCGGCCGGGTGCCGTCGCTGCGCCAGCCAGGTCGGCAGCGACACGGGCACGACGTCCGGCTGGGCGGACAGCCAGCGCAGGAACGCCTCGTAGCCGTCCAGGTGCGCCGGGTCCCACGGCCCGACGCCGGCGGTCTTCTCCATGTCGTCGGCGTAGACGACCACCGTGTCGTCGCCCGGCGCGATCGGCATGCGGGTCAGCCGGGCCAGGCTCTCCCAGTGCGTCCGCTCCGACGGGGGCACCCAGTAGCGCAGTCGCGTCGAGATCGGCACCGCGTGCAGGCCGTGGCCCCCGGCGATGCGGTACAGCCGGGAGGCGTCCGCGGGGGGCGGCGCGCCGACGTCGGAGACGTCGAACATCTCGCGGTGGCTGCCGGCGTACCGGCCGTCGGTCGGGTAGAGCAGCCGGTCGTCCAGCAGGACGTGGCGGAACCCGCCGTTGGGGAGGGTGGGGTCGGTGAGCACCGGGGCGAGCGCGCCGGTGCGCCACACCCGCTCGGGGACCCAGAAGATCGACAGCTCCTGCGGTGGGCACCCCAGATGGCGCTCGTGCAGCGCGAAGACCTCGCGCAGCTGCCGGCGGGCGAAGTCCTCGTCGAACTCCGGCAGGACGCTCTCGGAGTACGCGCCGCCGACGAGGGTGACCAGCCCGCGCTCACGCAGGTCCCGGACGAGGTCCAGGAGCTGCGGGGCTCCCCAGGCCGCCGCCTCCAGCAGCGTCCCGGACAGGTGCAGGTGGGTGGGGACCTGGTACCGCTCGTGCAGGCGCAGCACCGAGGTGTACCCGCGCACCAGCTCCGTCAGCCCCTCCCGGTCCGGGTACCCGTCGGTGATCAGGTACTGGTTCGCGTGGTGCACGAGCGCGATCGGCACCGGCAGCCGCCGCGGCGCCGCCGGTTCCTCCGGACGTCGCGTGGTCACCGCGGCCGGGCGCCGCCGGCCCGCGGCCGCGGCGGCGTACAGCGCCGCGTACTCGCGCGCGGGGCGCTCCCAGGAGAAGTCGGTGGCCATGGCACGCCGCTGCAGGGCCTGCCACTGCGAGGGCTCCCGGTAGACCGTCAGCGCACGGTCGACGGCCCCGAGCAGCGCGGACACCCGCCGGGGCCCGAACGTGAACCCCACCCCCGCGTCCGGGTCCTGGGTGCGGTCGACGATGGTCTCGGCCATGCCCCCGGTGCGCCGGACGACGGGCACGGTGCCGTAGCGCAGCGCGATCAACGGGGTCAGGCCGCACGGCTCGTACGCCGACGGCGCCAGGAAGAGGTCGGAGCCGGCGTAGACGAGCCGGGCCAGGCCCTCGTCGGACGCCTCGTGGAACGCCACAGCACCGGGATGGCGGGCGGCGGCCGCGCGCAGGTCCCGGGTGTACCGCTGCTCCCCGGTGCCCACGACGACCAGCTGGGCACCACGGTCGACCAGCGCGTCGACCGCTCGGCACACCAGTCCCACGCCCTTCTGGGGCACGAGCCGCGCGACCATGGCCAGGAGCGGGCGTCCCGGCTGCGGGTCCAGGGCGCCGGCGCTCTGCAGCGCCGCCTTGTTCAGCGCCTTCCCCACGATGAACGTGCCGTCGTACCGGCTCGGGAGCCAGGGGTCCGACTCCGGGCTGAAGTCGGTGTAGTCGACGCCGTTGAGGATGCCGTGGGCGTCGTCGCGCCGGGCGCGCAGGACGTCGTGCAGGCCTGCGCCGTACGCCGGCGTGAGCAGCTCCTGCAGGTGCGTGCGGCTGACCGTGGTGACCTGGTCGGCGAAGGTGATGCCCCGCGCCAGGAGGCTGCCGGTGCGGGACAGGCCGATGAGCTCGTCGGTGGAGGCGCCCACCGGTCCCTGGTAGGCCATGTTGTGGATCGTGAAGACCAGGCCGACGTCCGCCAGCAGGTCCCGGTGCGGGCCCTCGCGCACGTCCTGGGCGACCAGACCGGTGTGCCAGTCGTTCGCGTGGATGACGTCGGGGCGGCGCGGTGAGCGGGCGGCGAGCGTGCTGACGGCGAGGCTGAAGAGGACGAACGGCAGGACGTCGTGGTCCTGGTAGCCGTACGGGGTGCTGCGGTCGAACCAGCCCGGGGCGCCGATGGTCAGCACCTTGACGCCGCCGTGGACGGCCAGGCGACGCACCACCACGTGCTCGGTCACGCGCCCGAACGGCAGGTCGAGCTCCAGGACCGGCTCGCCGCCCAGCCCGCGGTACGCCGGGATCACCACGGTGACGTCGTGCCCCATCGCGGCCAGCTGCTTGGGCAGCGCGCCGCTGACGTCCGCCAGGCCGCCGACCTTCGCGAACGGGTGCATTTCCGCGCTCGCGAACAGGATCCTCAGCCGTGAGCCGACCGCGGCCACCCGCTGCTCGACGTGCTCCTCGCGGAGACGACGCTGTCCCCCCGCAGGGCCCATTGGGCTCCCCCCAGCTGCTCCCGGCCGTCCCGCGGTGGCGGTCCGGCAGCGGGTGCTCGTGCGATCCGGCCTCCTACGACGAACGCGGGTGAGCCCGTCCGCACGGGCACCCCTGGTCGTATGTCTACGGACGGGACGCCGATCCGGTTCAGCCCCCGGCGCTCGGGTGCGCGCTGCCGGCCGGTGGCCGAGGTGAACAGCACAGAGGCCCGCGGCTACCATCACCTCCGGCGGCGTGGTCATCCGACGACACGTCAGCGGCGACGGAAGGACCCAGCCAGGTGGACCTGTTCGAGTACCAGGCACGTGACATCTTCGAGAAGCACGGTGTCCCCGTGCTCGGCGGCATCGTGGCCACCACGCCCGACGAGGCGCGGGCCGCAGCGGAGCAGCTGGGCGGTGGCACGGTCGTCGTCAAGGCGCAGGTCAAGACCGGGGGCCGCGGCAAGGCCGGTGGCGTGAAGCTCGCCCACAACCCCGACGAGGCGGCCGAGAAGGCCGGGCAGATCCTCGGGATGGACATCAAGGGCCACACGGTCCACCGCGTGATGATCGCCGCGGGGGCGAAGATCGCCGAGGAGTTCTACTTCTCGCTCCTGCTCGACCGCGCCGAGCGCCGGTACCTGGCGATGGCGTCCGTCGAGGGCGGCATGGACATCGAGCAGCTCGCCGTCGAGCGTCCCGAGGCCCTCGCCCGGGTCGCCGTCGACCCGCAGGTCGGGATCGACGACGCCAAGGCCCGGGAGATCGCCCAGACCGCCGGCTTCCCGGCCGAGATCACCGACGCCGTGGCCGACGTCTTCGTCAAGCTGTGGGGCGTGTACAAGGGCGAGGACGCCACGCTCGTCGAGGTGAACCCGCTGGTGCGCACTGAGGACGGGCAGATCGTCGCCCTGGACGGCAAGGTCACCCTCGACGAGAACGCCGAGTTCCGGCACGCCGAGCACGGCGGCCTCGAGGACGCCGCCGCGGCCGACCCGCTGGAGGCGCGCGCCAAGGAGAAGGGCCTCAACTACGTCAAGCTCGACGGCGCGGTCGGCATCATCGGCAACGGCGCCGGCCTGGTCATGAGCACGCTCGACGTCGTCGCGTACGCCGGCGAGGAGCACGGCGGGGTCAAGCCGGCCAACTTCCTCGACATCGGCGGCGGCGCCTCGGCCGAGGTGATGGCGAACGGGCTGGAGATCATCCTGTCCGACCCGCAGGTCAAGTCCGTCTTCGTCAACGTCTTCGGCGGCATCACCGCGTGCGACGCGGTCGCGAACGGCATCGTGCAGGCGCTGGAGATGCTCGGCGACAAGGAGACCAAGCCGCTGGTCGTCCGCCTCGACGGCAACAGCGTGGTCGAGGGACGAGCGATCCTCGAGGCCGCCGCGCACCCGCTCGTGACCCTGGCCGACACGATGGACGGCGCCGCGGCCAAGGCCGCCGAGCTGGCCAACGCCTGACCCCGGCCCGACAAGACAAGGAACTGACTCCCCCCATGGCAATCTTCCTGACCGAGAAGTCCAAGGTCATCGTCCAGGGCATGACCGGGTCCGAGGGCCAGAAGCACACGACCCGGATGCTCGCGTCCGGCACCGCCGTCGTCGGCGGCGTGAACCCGCGCAAGGCGGGCACGTCCGTGGACTTCGCCACCGCCGACGGCTCCGTCTCCGTGCCGGTGTTCGGCTCGGTGAAGGACGCCGTCGCCGAGACCGGCGCCGACGTGTCGGTCATCTTCGTGCCGCCGGCCCACACCAAGGGCGCCGTGGTCGAGGCCGTCGACGCCGGTGTGCCGCTCGTCGTCATCATCACCGAGGGCGTCCCGGTCGCCGACACCGCCGAGTTCTTCAGCTACGCGCAGTCCAAGGGCGTGCGCCTGATCGGCCCGAACTGCCCCGGGCTGATCAGCCCCGGGAAGTCCAACGTCGGCATCATCCCCGCCGACATCGCCGCCGCCGGCAAGATCGGCCTGGTGTCGAAGTCCGGCACGCTGACCTACCAGATGATGTACGAGCTGCGGGACTTCGGGTTCTCCACCGCCATCGGCATCGGCGGCGACCCGATCATCGGCACCACGCACATCGACGCCCTCGAGGCGTTCGAGGCCGACCCGGAGACCGCCGCGATCGTCATGATCGGCGAGATCGGCGGCGACGCCGAGGAGCGCGCAGCGGCGTTCATCAAGGACAACGTGACCAAGCCGGTCGTCGGCTACGTCGCCGGCTTCACCGCCCCCGAGGGCAAGACGATGGGCCACGCCGGCGCGATCGTGTCCGGCTCGTCCGGCACGGCGCAGGCGAAGAAGGAGGCCCTCGAGGCCGCCGGCGTCAAGGTCGGCAAGACGCCGAGCGAGACCGCGGCGCTCATGCGGGAGATCCTCTCCGCCTGACCCGGGCGAGGGCGGCGCGGGCCGCCGCCCACCGCGTCCCGACGGCGCCGGTCCACCACGGACCGGCGCCGTCGTCGTCCCGGGTGCTCGTGCCGCGTGGGCGTCGCGTGGGCGCTGCGTGGGCGCCGGGCGGCCGTGTCCGGCCGCGCGGGGCGGCGGCGTCGGGCACGTCACAGCGCGCCGATCGGGGCCCACCCGGCGCGGCGGGGCCGGTGCACCCGCGGCCGTCGGTGACCATGGGGCGGTGAGTGACAGCAGGGGGCCCACGCAAACGCTGTCCCGATGGGGGCATCGGCTGCTGACCACCGAGGACGGGTCCCGTCGCTCGCTGACCGGCTCGATCGACGGCGCCCCTCGCTGGGTCGCGGGCCTTGCCGCGGGGCTCCAGGCGGCGATCCTCTCCCTGCTCGTCGTGGTGGTCCCGACCGTCGCCGCCTACGTCGCGACGTCCGCGGACCCGTCCAACGCCGACGTCTCCTGGCTGGCGGCGGTCGGCGTGGGGTCCGGGTTCTGGCTGCTGGGCCACGGGTCGCCGCTGACGGTCGGCGGTGTCACCGTGTCGCTGGTGCCGCTGGGGCTGACCGTGCTCGCCGCCTTCTGCTGCTACGCGTCCGCCCGGCGGTCCGGCCGCGCGACCCGGTCCGGCTACGCCGCGGGGGTGGGCGCGTACGTCGCGGTGGCCCTCGTGGTCGCGCTGCTCAGCGGCAGCAGCGGGGTGCTGCCCGCGGTCCTGGGCAGCGCCTGCGTCAGCGCCCTCGGCCTCGGCGCCGGCCTGCTCGCGCAGCCGGGCGCTCCGCCGCTGCGTCGGCTCAGCCGCCCGCTGTGGACGCGCGTGCCCGCCCCGGCGCGCACCGGCGCGGTGGCCGGGGCCATGGCGCTCGGCGCCCTCCTGCTGGTCTCCGCCGGCGTGGTCGCGGCGTGGGTGGTCGGGCGACGCGACGCCATCACGGAGGTCTGGACGAGCCTGGGCGTCGACGCCGTCGGCGGCACCGTCCTGGTACTCGCGCAGGCGGCGATCGTGCCCGACGTCGTCGTGTGGGCGCTGTCGTACGTCGTCGGGCCGGGCTTCCAGGTGGGCACCGGCACGCACCTGACGCCGGCCGAGGTGGTGGCCGGACCGCTGCCCGCGGTCCCGCTTCTCGGCGCGCTCCCGGAGCCGGGCACCGTCCAGCCCTGGGAGGCCTGGTGGCCGCTCGTCACCGTGCTCGTCGGTGCCGCCGTGGGCTGGTGGCTGCACCGGCGGCTGCGGCACGGGGAGTGGTGGCACCCGCTCGTGGCGTGCCTGACGACGGCGGCCGTGGCCGGGATCGGCGCCGGCGTCCTGGCCGCGCTCGCGCGCGGGTCCGCAGGCCCGGGCCGGATGGAGCAGGTCGGTGCGTCCGGACCTCTGGTGGGCGCCGCCGTCGCGGTCGGGACGCTGATCGGCGCGGCGGTCGTGGCGCTGCCGGTCAACCCGGAGGTCCGGCGGGAGGCCTCGCGCCGGTGGAACCGGGTCCTGACGCGGGACGCCGGGCGGTGGACGCCGGCCGCGGCGCCGGGCGCGGAGCCGGAGACCGACCAGCTCCCGGCCGTCACCGACCAGGTCCGGCTGCCGGTCGGCGACGACGCCGAGCCGCGCGGCTAGGTCAGGCGCCCGCACGTCCGGCCGGAGGGCCGGCGCAGGGCTCGCGGGGATTCGCGGGGCGGGCCCGTCAGGACCCGGCGGGCGACCGGCCGGGGTCGAGACGGCTCTCCACCGCGCGGCGGAAGTCTGCCTCGCAACGCTCGGTCGCGGCGATCGTCACCGCCCCGGCGAGGCAGTCCTGCCGCTGCATCTGCTGCGGCCAGACGACCAGCAGGCTCAGGACCGTCAGCGCCACGAGCCCGGCGGACGCGACGCCGAGGGCCAGCATCGGCAGGATCGCGCCGCGGATGCCGCCCCGCCACGCCTGCACGAACGCGCGGATGCCGACCACGATCGCCGCGACGACGAAGGCCAGCGACCCGGCCTGCCAGGGCAGCGGGAGCGTGCTGGTCAGCACCGCGGCCAGCAGCAGGACCCCGAAGTGCAGGAGGCGTCGCGAGGTGGCGCGCACGGCGGCGGGGTCGGGCTCGGGTCGCGGGGGTCGACCGTCGGGCGTCCCGGGCGGCGCAGGCTGCCGATCGCCCGGTGCCGGCGGTGCGCCGGACCCGCGCCACGCGGGTGGCGCCACGTGCGAGCCCCCGGCGCGGTCGCCGCTGCCGTGAGCGGGCGGACCGGGCGGCGGCGGCGTCCCCGCTCCGGGCGCGGGGTCCCCGCCCGGCGGCACGACGACGGGGTCGTGACGGTCGGGGGAGGGCGGCGCGTACGGGTTGCCCACGGGGCGGCCTCCAGGCGGTCGGTCGGCGCGCCGGTCCGCGCGCCGGTCCATTGTCCCGCACGCCGTTAGGGTCGTCCGCGTGACGTCATCCAGCGGTTCGCCGGGCGCCGGGCCGGGACCGCGCCCGCAGACCCGGGACCGCCGCGCCGCCACCCCGGCGGGGGAGCCGGTCGCGTCGTCGCACGGCCGCCGGGTCGTCGTCCTGGTGTCCGGGGCGGGCAGCAACCTCGCGGCCCTGCTCGCGGCGCACACGGACCGACGCTACGGCGCGCGCGTCGTCGGCGTCGTCAGCGACAACCCCGCTGCCGGCGGGCTGGACATGGCCCGCGCGGCCGGCGTCCCGACCGCCGTCGTCGCCCCCCGCGACTTCCCCGACCGCGCCGCGTGGGACCGGGCGCTGGCGCAGACCGTCGAGGTCTTCGGGGCCGAGCTCGTCGTCAGCGCCGGCTTCATGCGCATCCTCGGGGCGGCGTTCCTGGACGCCTTCCCGTCCCGCGTCGTCAACACCCACCCGGCGCTGCTGCCGTCCTTCCCGGGCGCGCACGGGGTCCGCGACGCCCTCGCCTACGGGGTGGCGGTCACCGGCTGCACGCTCCACGTCGTCGACGCGGGGGTGGACACCGGCCCGATCATCGCCCAGGCCGCCGTGCCGGTGGAGCCCGACGACGACGAGGCGACGCTGCACGAGCGCATCAAGGTCGCCGAGCGCGCCCTGCTCGTGGACTGGGTCGGCCGGATCGCCCGCGGCACGCTGGAGGTCGACGGGCGCCGGGTGACGGTCCGGTAGAGGGCGGCCACGTCGGTTCCGCTACCCTGGGTCCGGCCGTGACTGGCGTACCTGAGGTGGGCGCAACCACCGGGGAGCGGCCGAGACATCCCGCTGGTGCACCGCCCGCCTGGGTGCCTGGGTCCGACCATCGTCCTCGATGCCGCGCCGACCCGCTGCCCACCACAGGAGTGCCATGTCCCCCGCACCGGCCCCGCTTCCCACGCCTGCCGACCCCACCGCGACCGACACGCGCCGGCCGCTGCGCCGCGCGCTGGTCAGCGTCTACGACAAGACCGGCCTGACCGACCTGGCGTCCGCACTGCACGCCGCCGGGGTCGAGATCGTCTCCACCGGGTCGACCGCGGCGACCATCGCCGACGCCGGCATCCCCGTGGTCCCCGTGGAGAGGCTCACCGGGTTCCCCGAGTGCCTGGACGGCCGGGTCAAGACGCTGCACCCGCGCGTGCACGCCGGCATCCTCGCCGACACCCGCCGCCCCGAGCACGTGGCCCAGCTCGCCGAGCTCGGCATCGCGGCGTTCGACCTCGTCGTCGTCAACCTCTACCCGTTCACCGCCACGGTGGCGTCCGGCGCCAGCCCGGACGAGTGCGTCGAGCAGATCGACATCGGCGGGCCGTCGATGGTGCGCGCCGCCGCGAAGAACCACCCCAGCGTCGCGGTCGTCGTCGACCCCGCCCGGTACGAGGACGTCGTCGCCGCGGCCGGGGCGGGCGGCTTCACCCTGGCCGAGCGCCGGGCGCTGGCGGCCGCGGCCTTCGTGCACACCGCCACCTACGACGTGCACGTCGCGAGCTGGATGGGCAACGTCCTGGCGCCCGAGGGGTCCGCCCGGGGCGAGGAGCCCGCGACGCCGTTCCCGGCGTGGGTCGGCGCCACCTGGGACCGCAGCGCGGTGCTGCGCTACGGGGAGAACCCGCACCAGCCGGCGGCCCTGTACACCTCCGGCTTCGGCGCAGCGGGCCTCGCGCAGGCGGAGCAGCTGCACGGCAAGGAGATGAGCTACAACAACTACGTCGACGCGGACGCCGCCTGGCGCGCCGCGCACGACCACCAGGGCCCGGCGGTGGCGATCATCAAGCACGCGAACCCGTGCGGGATCGCGGTGGGCGCGGACATCGCGCAAGCGCACGCCCGGGCGCACGCGTGCGACCCGCTGTCCGCCTTCGGGGGCGTCATCGCCGCCAACCAGGTCGTCACCGCGGCGATGGCCGAGCAGGTCGCGCCCGTGTTCACCGAGGTCGTCGTCGCACCCGGCTTCGAGCCGCAGGCGCTGGAGATCCTCACCGCCAAGAAGAACATCCGGCTGCTGCAGGTCTCCGGCACGCCGCACGCCGGCGCGGAGTTCCGGCCGATCAGCGGCGGGATGCTCATGCAGCACCTCGACCGGGTCGACGCGCCCGGGGACGACCCGACCACCTGGACGCTGGCCGCCGGCGAGCCCGCCGACGAGGCGACGATGGCCGACCTCGTGTTCGCGTGGCGCGCGGTGCGGGCGGTCAAGTCCAACGCGATCCTGCTGGCGTCCGGCGGGGCGTCCGTCGGGGTGGGCATGGGCCAGGTCAACCGGGTGGACTCGTGCCGGCTCGCCGTCGAGCGGGCGGGGTCGGGGGCGGACGGGCGGGCGCGCGGGTCCGTCGCCGCGTCCGACGCGTTCTTCCCGTTCCCGGACGGCCTGCAGGTCCTCGTCGACGGCGGCGTCCGCGCGGTCGTCCAGCCCGGCGGCTCCGTGCGCGACCCCGAGGTGATCGAGGCGGCGCAGGCGGCGGGTGTGACGCTGTACCTGACGGGCACCCGGCACTTCGCGCACTGACCGGCGGTCCGGTCGGGCCCGGCGCGCTGCGCACGCGTCCGCGGCTGGTCGGCCGGTCCGCCCCCCAGCGGACCACCGGACCAGCCGCGGTGCGCGCGCCGCTACCTCAGCAGACCGCAGATCGCCGGGTCGGTGGCCTCGGCGGGCAGGCTCGGGTCGAGCTCGCTGGCGCCGCCCCGGCTGAAGCTGTAGGTCCCGTCGCCGTCGTAGTCCACGCCGTGGACGACGACGACGCCCTCACCGCGGCGCACCGCGTCGGCCACCTGGGCCGCGGAGGCGGTCCCGCCGCCTGCTCCGGCACCGGCCACGTCGGAGAACGGGACGTGGGTTCGCCGGTAGTTGATCCGCCCCTTCTCGGCGAACGGGTAGCGGGGGACGGCCAGGACGCTGGCCGGGGAGGTGTCCCCCGTGGTGGTGAGCGACACGGCGACCGGGCCGTAGGCCGGGATGCCCTCCACCGTGGTCAGCCGGCCGTCCGCGTCGAGGTCCTGGGCCACGCCCGGGCACTCGTTGAGGGCCTGCTGCCCGTAGTGGATGTGCTGGGCGTGCGGGGCGTCCGGGGTCAGACCCTCGGCGCGGACCCGGACCCGGAGGATCTCGTCGCCGCGGACCACGACGGTCGCCTTGCCGGACGCGCCCGAGCCGTTGAGCGCCGCCAGGTCCGCCTGCTTCGTCACCACCTTGTCGCGGTCGCCCGACCGCCCGTGGTCGTCGTGGGCGGCGGCGGGGCCGACGCCCAGCACCCCCACGGCGCACAGCGCCAGCGCCGTCGTGCTCGCGGTCCTCATCGACCGTCCGTGCATGGCCGTCCTCAGCATGGTGTGCTCCTTCTGGTGCCACGTCCGGCGCGCGTCGTCGCGCGTCAGGAGGTGTTCGGAGCGGACGCTGGGCCGGACGGGTGACCCGTGCCCTGGACGGTCACGCCACGACGGCGTCCCGCAGGGAGCGCGCACCGTCGGCCGCCACCTCAGGGTGCAGGCGCGGCAGGTGCGGGCCGGTAAACAGGCGCCGGGCCGCGGCGACGTCCCGCGGACGGTCGACGGCCAGCACCGCGGTGAGGGCCCGCCCGTCGGCCCCCCCGCCGGACGCTGCTACCGCGGCGTCACCGGGGTCCGGGGCGGAGAACCACAGCGCCCCCCAGCCGTCGCCGGCGTCCGGGTCGCCGCGCAGGACGAGCTCGTCGCCCGCGCCGGCCTGCCCGTACAGGGTCAGGTCGTGGCCGAGCTGGGTCGAGAACACGTACGGCGCGGGGTCGGCGGGCGGCCCCCCGCCGAGCAGCGCCGTGACGGCGACGGCCGGGCCGCGCAGCGCCCCGTCCCAGTGCCCGCCGCCGACCCAGCCGTGCCGCGGCGACCACCGGCGCGCGATGTCGCCGACCGCCCGCAGGTGACCCGGCGCGCCGACGACGCCGTGGCCGGTGTCCACCCGCAGCGAGCCGTCCGGGTCGCGGGGAAGCACGCCGTCCAGCCACGCCGTTTCGGGGCGCGCGCCCACGGCGGCGAGCACCACGTCCGCGGCGAGGTGCCGTCCGTCCGCGAGCCGCACGCCGTCCTGCGCCACGGCGACCACCTGACCGCCCGTCACCAGCTCCACCCCCGCGGCGGCGTACCACCCGGTGGTCAGGTCGCCGACCCTCGCGCCGAGCGCGACGCCGAGCGGCGTGGTGGCGGCCTCGACCACCGTGACGTGGACGCCCTCGGCCGCGGCGACGCCGGCGACCTCGGCGCCGATCCATCCCGCGCCGACCACGACGAGCCGACGACCGCGCCGCAGGCGGTCGCGCAGCCGGGCGGCGTCGTCGGCGGTGTGCAGCGTGACGGCGGCGCCCCAGCCGGCGGGACGGACGGCGTGCGAGCCGGTCGCCAGCACGACGGCGTCCGCGCGGACCTCCCCGGACGACGTCGCCACGACGGCGCCCGCGGCCTCGACGGTCAGCCGCTGCGCGGTGACCGGGCGCAGCACGTCGTCGGCCAGGGCGTGCACGTCGGCACCGAGCTCGTCCGCGAGCCACGTCGGTTCGGGGTGGTCGAAGAGGTGCTTGGACAGCGGCGGGCGGTCGTAGGGGTCCAGGGCCTCCCGTCCGACGAGCGTGACCCGGCCGTCGAACCCCTGGGCGCGCAGCGCCGCCACGGTCTGGGTGCCCGCCAGGCCCGCTCCGACGACCACGACGGAGCGCAGGGGGTGCGCGGGCGGCGGGATCGGCGCGGGAGCCGCGACGGTCGAGGTGCCGGTGAGAGCGCGCACCTCCGTGGCGAGGCGGAGGTCGTCGGGCACCCGGCCAACGGTAGTCTGGCCGGTCGGGGAGGCCAGCCGATGCACCAGGACCAGCGCGCGCAGCGACCGGGCGCGCCCAGCGTGCCCGCTGCGGCCACCGTGTCCGCCGAGCCCCCGCGGACCCCGGTCGCGGCCACGACGACGGGCGTCGACGCGCAGCCCACCCCGGTGCCTGGTCTGCGTCCGGTCTGGCACCAGGTCACCGGCGGAGCCCCGGCGGAACCCTCCGAGCCCGCCACGTCCCCGGTCGTGACCACCCGCCCCGCCGGCGCACCCGTACCGGCGGCCCCGACCGCGTCGTCGGCACCCGCCGCCACCGGACGCGGACCCTCGACCCGGCTCTCCGCGCCGGGGCTGGCGAGGGACATCCCCGCTGCCGATGTCCCCGCTGCCGATCTCGGCGTCGCCTACGTTCCCGACGCCGTCCCCGCTGCCGAGGTCCCCGCTGCGATCGTCCCCGCAACGGACGTCCCCGCTGCCGACGAGGAGCCGGTCGTGCCGTCGGCGGCGTCCGGGGTGCCCGTCGAGCCCGCGCCGCCGGTCCCGACCCCCCCGACACCGGCCGACGTGCGTGCCGCCGCCCGGGCGTCGTTGGCCGCCGGTCGCAGCCCGTCGCTGTGGTGGGTGTGCGGTGGGCTCGTGCTCGCCCTCGTGGTCGCCGGGACGGCCGGTGCGGTGCCGGCGGCGCTCCTGCTCGCGGTCCTGCTCGCGGTCTCGGCCGTGGCCCGCGCGGTGCTGCGCCGTGGTCCCGTGGCGCTGACGGTGCGGTCCCGGTGGCTGGACACGGCGGTGCTGCTCGCGCTCGCGCTCGGCGTCGGCATCCTGTCCCAGGTGATGCCGACCCGCTGAGCCCCCTTCCCAGGGATCGGCACCGACGACGACGGCCGCCCACCCCGGAGGGCGGACGGCCGTCGTCGGTGGCGCGGAGCGGTCAGACGCGCGGGCTGACCGCGACGTCGTCGTCGAGCAGGGAGTCGTCGTCCACGACGAGGTGGTCCTCCTCGAGCAGGTTGTCCGAGTCGGCGTCGACGGCGAAGGCGCGGTGCGCCAGCCCGGCGATCGCGGCACCCACGAGCGGGGCGGCCCAAAAGACCCAGAGCTGGCTGAGGGCCCAGCCCTCGGAGAACACGGCGGCCGCGGTGGAGCGGGCCGGGTTCAGGGAGCCGTTCGTGATCGGGATGGCGACCAGCAGCAGACCGGCGTAGCTCAGGCCGAAGGCGAACGGCGCGGCGACGTGCCAGTTGCGCCGGCTCGTCGCGCCGAGCACGACGGCGACCAGCACCGCGGTCAAGACGACCTCGATGAGCAGCGCGGGGAGGAGGTCGAAGGTGACCTGCCCGTTGGACTGCGTGGACAGCGGGGAGTGCGAGGCGTAGCCGTTGGCGGCGCCGGAGAAGAAGGTGCGGCTCGTGCCGCCCTCGGCCACCAGACCCGGCAGCGCCGAGGGGATGGTGGCGAACAGCGCGGCAGCGGCCAGCGCGCCCCCGACGAGCTGGGCCAGCCAGTACGGGACGAGGTCGCGGACCGGGGTGCGGCCCGCGATGACGGCACCGAGCGTGACGGCCGGGTTGAAGTGCCCGCCCGAGACGTGGCCGAGCGCGATCGTCCCGGCGACCAGCGCGAACCCGAAGGCCAGCGCGATGCCGAGCGACCCGGCGTTGGACAGCGGCGAGTAGAGCGTCACGCCGAGGCCGATCAGCACGAGCAGGAAGGTGCCCAGCGCCTCACCGGCCGCACGGGCGGCCAGGGAGGGACGCGACGACTCGAGGACGACGAGGTCGTCCGTGTCGCCCGCGTAGGTCGAGGCGGTCGAGGTGGCCGTGCCCGACGGCGTCACGGCCGTGGCACCGGTGGTCGAGCCGGGCACGGCGGTCGAGCCGCCGTCCGGCGTCAGGTCGGAGGTGTCCTGCGACATGGTGGATCCCGTCATCGTGGGGTGGGTGGGCGCCGACGGCGCCGGCGACGGAGCGTGCCGGCGCGTGCACGGCCGCTCTCGGTGTCGGGTACCAGCATGGCAGGCGATGCGCCGCAGGCCCAACGCGGTCGCCGTCGGGGGGCGTCCGCCCGCCGTGCGATCTCTTGACGTCGAGTAATCTGGCCCGCGGTGGCCACCTGAGTGGCCTCAGGGGCGACGGAGCACCCGGCACGCCGGCGGCACCTCGCGACAGCGCACGTACCACGACAGCACCGAGGGAGTCCCGCATGGCCAAGATCAAGGTAGTCGGCCCCGTCGTCGAGCTCGACGGCGACGAGATGACGCGGATCATCTGGCAGTTCATCAAGGACCGTCTGATCCACCCCTACCTGGACATCGACCTGCGCTACTACGACCTGTCGATCGAGAACCGCGACGCGACCGACGACCAGGTCACCATCGACGCCGCGCACGCCATCAAGGAGCACGGGGTGGGCGTCAAGTGCGCCACCATCACCCCCGACGAGGCGCGCGTCGAGGAGTTCGGCCTGAAGAAGATGTGGGTCTCGCCCAACGGGACCATCCGCAACATCCTCGGTGGCGTCGTCTTCCGTGAGCCGATCATCATCTCCAACATCCCGCGCCTGGTGCCGGGCTGGAACAAGCCGATCATCATCGGCCGCCACGCCCACGGGGACCAGTACAAGGCGACCAACTTCAAGGTGGCCGGCGCCGGTACCCTGACGCTGACCTTCACGCCCGCGGACGGTGGCGAGGAGATCAAGCAGACCGTCGTGACCTACCCCGAGGCCGGCGGCGTCGCGATGGGCATGTACAACTTCAACGAGTCGATCCGGGACTTCGCGCGCGCCTCGTTCGCCTACGGCCTGCAGCGCAGCTACCCGGTGTACCTGTCGACGAAGAACACGATCCTCAAGGCCTACGACGGTGCCTTCAAGGACATCTTCCAGGAGGTGTTCGACGCCGAGTTCAAGGAGCAGTTCGACGCCGCCGGGCTCACCTACGAGCACCGCCTCATCGACGACATGGTCGCCGCGGCCATGAAGTGGGAGGGCGGCTACGTCTGGGCCTGCAAGAACTACGACGGCGACGTGCAGTCCGACACCGTCGCGCAGGGGTTCGGCTCGCTGGGCCTGATGACGTCGGTCCTCATGACCCCGGACGGCAAGACGGTCGAGGCCGAGGCGGCGCACGGCACGGTCACCCGCCACTACCGCATGCACCAGCAGGGCAAGCCGACGTCGACCAACCCGATCGCGTCGATCTTCGCCTGGACCGGCGGGCTCAAGCACCGCGGCAAGCTGGACGGCACGCCCGAGGTCACGCAGTTCGCGGAGACGCTCGAGCAGGTCGTCATCGAGACCGTGGAGAGCGGCAAGATGACCAAGGACCTCGCGTCGCTCGTCGGGCCCGACCAGGCCTGGCAGACGACCGAGGACTTCCTCGCCTCGCTCGACGAGAACCTCGCCGCCCGCCTCTCCTGACCAGACAAGGAAGTCCTCCCATGGCCTCGAACACCCCGGTCAACGTCACCGTCACCGGCGCCGCCGGCCAGATCGGCTACGCGCTGCTGTTCCGGATCGCGTCCGGCCAGCTGCTCGGCCCGGACACGCCCGTCAAGCTGCGCCTGCTCGAGATCCCGCAGGGCGTCAAGGCGGCCGAGGGCACCGCGATGGAGCTCGACGACTGCGCGTTCCCCCTGCTCGCGGGCATCGACATCTTCGACGAGCCGAACGCCGGCTTCGAGGGTGCCAACGTGGCGCTGCTCGTCGGTGCCCGCCCGCGCACCGCGGGCATGGAGCGCGGGGACCTGCTGTCCGCCAACGGCGGCATCTTCAAGCCGCAGGGTGCCGCGATCAACGCCGGTGCGGCGGACGACATCCGTGTCCTCGTGGTCGGCAACCCGGCCAACACCAACGCGCTCATCGCCCAGCAGCACGCGCCGGACGTCCCCGCGGAGCGGTTCACCGCGATGACCCGCCTGGACCACAACCGCGCGCTGTCGCAGCTCGCGAAGAAGGCGGGTGTCCCGGTCGCGGAGATCACGCGGCTGACGATCTGGGGCAACCACTCGGCCACCCAGTACCCGGACATCTTCCACGCGGAGATCGCCGGCCGTCCGGCGTCGGACGTCGTCGCGGACCAGGCGTGGCTGGAGGGGGACTTCATCCCGACCGTGGCCAAGCGCGGCGCGGCGATCATCGCGGCCCGCGGCGCGTCGTCGGCGGCGTCAGCGGCCAACGCGGCCGTCGACCACGTCTTCGACTGGGTGAACGGCACGCCCGAGGGTGACTGGACCTCCGCGGGCATCGTGTCCGACGGGTCCTACGGCGTCCCGGAGGGGCTCATCTCGTCCTTCCCGGTCCGCTCGGTCGGCGGCCGCTGGGAGATCGTCCAGGGCCTGGACGTCGACGAGTTCTCCCGCGCCCGCATCGACGCCTCGGTCGCCGAGCTCGTCGAGGAGCGCGACGCGGTCCGCGAGCTCGGCCTCATCTGAGCGGGTCCGGCCCGCCCGGCCGGACGCCACGGTGCCCGACGGCGCCGCACCCATCCGGGTGCGGCGCCGTCGGCGCGTCCGGAGGGGCCCGGTGGGCCCTGCTCAGCCGTGGCGGTAGGCGCGCCAGCCGCCGGGCGACGTGATGTCCGGCTCGGCGCCGGTCAGCGCGCCGGTGAAGCCGACGACCTCGCGCCCGTCGTCCAGCACGACCTTGCCCAGCGCGAGCGGCGCGTCGACGGTGGTGAGCAGGGTCCCGAGCGCCGCCGCGGACAGCAGCCACTCCTCGCCCGGCAGCGCCGCGCCGGCGCCCTCGGCGGTCCGGACGACGACCGGGCGCAGCCCGTCCGCCGCCAGGTGCATCGCGTAGTGCGGCGCGGTCGCGACCTCGCGGACGAACCGGGCGCCGAGCGCCTCGAGCTGACCGTTGCGGGGCTCGCCGCGCAGGTGAGCGCCGAAGGCCACGAGCGGCACGCCGCCGGTCGGGTACGGCACGGCCGCCGGAGGCTCGCCGACCAGCATCGCGGCGATGTCGAGCCCCACCTGGTCCTCGAAGCCGCGGGTCACCACCGTGACCCCGAACCGTCCGCCGTCGGCCGTGCCCGCCGGGACCGCGACCGCCGCCAGGTCGAACAGGTTGACGAAGTTCGTGTACGTGCCCAGGCGGGCGTTGACCCCGAGCGGGTCGGCGGCCACCTGCGCGATCGTCGGGTGCTCCGGAGCCGTGGGCACCAGCAGCGCGTCGAAGCCCTCCAGCGCCGCCAGCGCCTGGGCGCGCAGCGACCGCAGCCGGTGCTGGTCGCGGATGACGTCCGGACCGGTGACCGTCGCCGCGCCCCGCGTGATCGCCGCGACGGACGGGTCGGCGCCGTCGGGGTGGGCGGTGAGGAACTCGCCGAACGCGGCGTACCGCTCGGCGACCAGGGCGCCGTCGTAGAGCAGCCGCGCCCCTGCGAGGAACGGGGTCAGGTCGACCTCGGCGGTCACGGCCCCGTGCGCGACCAGCCCCGACCGCGCCTCGTCGAACCGGGCCCGGGCCGCGGGGGAGAGGAGGGCCAGGTCGGCGTCGCGCGGGACGGCCACCCGCGGTCGCGCGGGAGCGGCGAGCCGGACGTCGGCCGGCCAGGTGCGCGACGACGGGTCGAGCTCGCCGCGGCCGGTCATCAGCCGGGTGGCGAGGGTCGCCAGGGCGAGCGTCGGGGCCAGGACGGTCACGCAGTCGTACGAGGGGCACGCGGGCACGACGCCGTCGGTGGGCACCAGCCCGAGGGTCGACTTGATCCCGACGACGCCGTTGAAGGCCGCCGGCACGCGCCCGGACCCGGCGGTGTCGGTGGCGACGGCCAGGTCGACGAGCCCGAGGCCGACCGCGGCGCCGGACCCGGCGCTGGACCCGCCGGACACCCGGTCCGGGTGCTCGGCGCTGCGCACCACCCCGTAGGGGCTGCGGGCACCGGTCAGCCCGGTGGCGAACTGGTCCATGTTGGTCTTGCCGAGCACGATCGTCCCGGCGTCGAGCAGGCGCTGGACGGCCGTCGCGGTGCGGTCCGGCAGGCGGGGGAAGTCGGGGTGCCCGGCGGTGGTCGGCAGCCCGGCCACGTCGACGTTGTCCTTGACGGCCAGCACCGTCCCCGCCAGCGGCAGGTCCTCGCCGGCGGCCAGGCGTCGCTCGACGGCAGCGGCGTCGGCCAGCACGTGGGCCTCCGGGCGCAGCGTGATCCAGATCTCGGGCCGGTCCGCCGCGGCGATCCGCCGGTAGGCGTCGAGCACGCGCTGGGTCGGGCTCACGGCTGCGACGACGGCGGGCGGGTGCGGGGTGGTGGTCGTCATCGGGCGTCCCGTCCGTCGTGGGCGTCGGCGCGGACCGCGGGCGACGCCTGGCTCACTGTGCTCACGGGTGTGAACGGTCCCCGACCCGTGTTTCCGGCGGGGCGCGCGGACGTGAACTCCGTGTGACGCGGACGCCAGACGGGGCGCCGTCGTCCCGCTCGGCCCGGCGTCCGGGACGAGCGGGACGGACGATCAGCGGAAGACGATGGTGCGGTGCGCGTTGAGCAGGACCCGGTGCTCGGCGTGCCAGCGCACGGCGCGCGCCAGGGCGCGCCGCTCGACGTCCTGCCCCAGGGCGACCAGGTCGTCGACCGTCCGGGTGTGGTCCACGCGCTCGACGTCCTGCTCGATGATCGGACCCTCGTCGAGCTCGCCGGTGACGTAGTGCGCGGTGGCACCGATGAGCTTGACGCCGCGGTCGTGCGCCTGGGCGTAGGGGCGGGCGCCCTTGAACGACGGCAGGAACGAGTGGTGGATGTTGATGACCCGCCCGGCCAGCGCCCGGCACAGGTCGTCGGACAGGATCTGCATGTAGCGCGCCAGCACGACCAGCTCGACGTCGAGCTCGGCCACCAGCTCGAGCAGCCGCCCCTCCGCCTGCGCCTTGGTGTCCCTGCGGACCGGGACGTGGTGGAACGGGATGCCGTAGAAGGCGGCGAGGTCGGCCAGCGCGGTGTGGTTGGAGACGACCGCCACGAGCTCGACCGGCAGCTTCTCCGACCGCTGGCGGAACGCGAGGTCGTTGAGGCAGTGCGCCGCCGTCGAGCCCATGATCAGCGTCCGCATCGGCCGGCCGGCGACGTCCAGCGCCCAGGTCATCGAGAACCGGCCCGCGAGCTCGGCGAGCGCCTCCTCGAGCTCCCCGCGGGGCGAGGCGGACTCCACCTGGACGCGCATGAAGAACAGCCCGGACAGCGGGTCCCCGAACTGCTGCGACTCGGTGATGTTCCCGCCGTGCGCGGCGAGCAGGCCGGCGACCGCGTGGACGATGCCGGGCCGGTCCGGGCAGGACAGCGTCAGGACCCAGTGCGTGAGGGCCGAGGCCGGCGGGGGCTCCGGGGAGCCGGCCGGTGCGCCGTTCGGGGGGACCGTGGGCGGGGATGCGGGGGACACGGGTGCCCAGGGTAGTGGGGCTCCGGCAGGGCTGACACGATGAGTCCATGAGTGCACCGGACGTCACGATCCAGCCCGTCACCGACGAGGAGGCGGGCGAGCTGCTGACCCTGCGGCGGGCGGCCTTCGTGAGCGAGGCCCAGGTGTACGGGGACCCGAACATCCCGCCGCTGACCCAGACCCTCGAGGAGCTGCGCGCCGACCTGGCGGCGGACGGCGTCGTCACGCTCGGTGCCCGCGCCGGCCACCGGCTGGTCGGGTCGATCCGCGTCAGCCTGGAGGACCAGCGCGCCACGCTCGGCCGGCTCGCCGTCGCCCCGGACCTGCAGGGTCAGGGGATCGGCACGCAGCTGCTCTTCGCGGTGCTGCCCTACCTGCCGGAGGGGACCCAGGAGATCTGGGTGTTCACCGGTCAGGACTCCGCCCACAACATCGCGCTCTACGAGAAGCACGGCTACGAGCACCAGTACGACCAGACCGCGGGTGACCTGACGTACGCCTACCTGCGCAAGTTCCTGGGCGACGACGCCGAGGACGACGCCGATGCCGACGCCCCGCAGGGCGCGCCGGACCGGGCGACGTCGTCCCGGCCGTCCTGACGGCCCGCGCCGGCTGTCAGGCCTACCCCTCGGCGACCACCTCTCCGGCGCGCGGAGCCCGGACCAGCACGAACACGGCGGCGACCACCAGGAGTGCCGCTGGGCACCCCCGCGACGCCGTCGGCCGGTGGCGGCGCGGGCGTGCGGCAGCCGCCTTGGTAGGCTGACCGGGTCGCGACTGGCGAAGGTGGGTCACCACCGGGGAGCGGCGAGCAGCAGCAGACTCTTGGGTCGTCCGCCTGGGCCCGCGGTCACCACGCCCGCGTGCGGGTGGCCGGACGAACCACGCCGGTCGCCACCACACTGCTCACAGCGCGAGGAGAACTCCCATGCCCTCCCAGCCCGGCAGCTCGACCGGCAGCTCGACCGACACCCTGACCGGCAGCGTCCTCGACCAGTCGCTCGCCCAGGTCGACCCCGAGATCGCCGCCGTCCTCGAGGGGGAGCTGGACCGCCAGCGCGGCACCCTGGAGATGATCGCCAGCGAGAACTTCGTCCCGCGCGCCGTCCTGCAGGCGCAGGGCTCCGTGCTGACGAACAAGTACGCCGAGGGGTACCCGGGCAAGCGGTACTACGGCGGCTGCGAGCAGGTCGACGTCGCCGAGAACCTCGCCATCACCCGCGCCAAGGACCTGTTCGGCGCCGAGCACGCCAACGTCCAGCCGCACTCCGGTGCGCAGGCCAACGCGGCCGTGCTGCACGCGCTGATCAACGCCGGGGACAAGATCCTCGGCCTGGAGCTCGCGCACGGCGGGCACCTCACGCACGGCATGAAGATCAACTTCTCCGGGCGGCTCTACGACGTCGGCGCGTACGGCGTGGACCCGGACACGTTCCTCATCGACATGGACACCGTCCGGCAGCGTGCCCTGGAGCACCGCCCGGACGTCATCATCGCCGGCTGGTCGGCCTACCCGCGGCAGCTCGACTTCGCCGCGTTCCGGTCCATCGCCGACGAGGTCGGCGCCAAGCTCTGGGTGGACATGGCGCACTTCGCCGGGCTGGTCGCGGCGGGGCTGCACCCGACGCCCGTCCCGCACGCCGACGTCGTCTCCTCCACGGTCCACAAGACCATCGGCGGCCCGCGCTCCGGCTTCATCCTGTCCCGCCAGGAGTACGCCCGGAAGATCGACTCCGCGGTGTTCCCGGGTCAGCAGGGCGGGCCGCTCATGCACGTGATCGCCGCCAAGGCGGTGTCCTTCAAGATCGCTGCGAGCGAGGACTTCGCCGCCCGCCAGCAGCGCACGCTCGACGGCGCGCGGATCATCGCCGAGCGGCTGTCCGCGCCGGACGTCGCCCGGGCCGGCGTCTCGGTCCTGACCGGCGGCACGGACGTCCACCTCGTGCTGGTGGACCTGCGTGACTCGGACCTCGACGGCCAGCAGGCCGAGGACCTGCTGCACGCCGCCGGGATCACCGTGAACCGCAACGCGGTGCCCTTCGACCCGCGCCCGCCGCGCGTCACGTCCGGCCTGCGGATCGGTACCCCGGCGCTGGCGACCCGCGGCTTCGGTGACACGGAGTTCACCGAGGTCGCGGACATCATCGCCACGGCCCTAATCGCCGGTGCCTCGGCCGACGTCGAGGCGCTGCGCGCCCGCGTCGCCACGCTCGCCGACGCGTTCCCGCTCTACCCCGGCCTGCAGCAGTGAGCGCCGCCGAGGGCTCCCCGCGGGCGCAGGTGCTCGACGGCACCGCCACCGCCAAGGCCATCAAGGCCGAGCTCGCCGAGCGGGTCGCGGTCCTGCGCGAGCGAGGGGTGGTACCCGGGCTGGGCACCGTCCTGGTCGGGGACGACCCGGGCAGCAAGGCGTACGTCGGGGGCAAGCACCGCGACTGCGCCGAGGTCGGCATCGCCTCGATCCGGGAGGACCTGCCCGCCGACGCCACCCAGGCGGACATCGAGGCGGCGGTCGAGCGGCTCAACGCCGACCCTGCCTGCACCGGCTACATCGTCCAGCTCCCGCTGCCGAAGGGCATCGACACCAACCGCGTGCTCGAGCTCGTCGACCCCGACAAGGACGCCGACGGCCTGCACCCCACCAACCTCGGGCGCCTCGTCCTGCGGGTCACCGAGCCGGTCACCTCGCCGCTGCCGTGCACCCCGCGGGGGATCATCGAGCTGCTCCTGCGGCACGGGATCACGCTGGCCGGCAAGCACGTCGTCGTGGTCGGCCGCGGGACCACGGTCGGGCGCAGCATCGGGCTGCTGCTCACCCGGCGCGAGCACAACGCGACCGTCACGCTCACCCACACCGGCACGCTCGACCTGGCCGAGCACACCCGGCACGCCGACGTGGTCGTCGCGGCGGCCGGGGTGCCCGGGATCATCACCGCGGACCTGGTCCGGCCGGGCGCGATCGTGCTGGACGTCGGCGTCACCCGCGTCGTCGACGGCGGGACCGGCAGGACCCGGCTCGCGGGCGACGTCGACCCCGGCGTCGCCGAGGTGGCCGCCTGGGTCTCGCCGAACCCCGGTGGGGTCGGTCCGATGACGCGGGCGATGCTCCTCGCCAACGTGGTCGACAGCGCCGAGGCGCAGGCCGGCTGACCGCGGGCCGCGCCGCCGCCGTCCGATCCCGCCGCGCGCAGCGGCGGACCGGCGCCCTTCCGGCGGCGCGGCCGGTCGGTCAGGATGCGCGGATGACGACGCCCCGGCCGACCGCACCGCTCGACCACCTCGTGCACCTGGCAGAGCTGCAGAGGGCGTTCGCGCGCACGGTCCCCGCCGTCGACCCGCAGGCGCGCGTGCCGTGGTGCGGGCGATGGCGGGTGCACCACCTCGTCGTCCACCTCGCGCGGATCCACCACTGGGCGGCCGCCCAGGCGCGCCGGACCTGCGAGGTCCCGCTCGGGCGTGGGCCGTTCGAGCTCGAGCCGTTCTACCGGCGCTGCGCCGCGGAGCTGCGTGACACGCTCGTCGAGCTCGGCCCGGACGCGGTCGGCTCCACGCTGCTCGGCCCCGGTCCGGCGTCGTTCTGGCGGCGCCGCCAGCTGCACGAGGCGCTCGTCCACCTCTGGGACCTGCGGACCGCGGGCGGCCTCCCGCTCGACGTCGACCCGGCGCTGTGGGCCGACACGGTCGACGAGGTGGTGACGGTCATGCAGCCGCGGCAGGTGCGGATGGGCCGGATGGACCCGCTGCCCGCGCCGGTGGCCCTGGTCGCCACCGACGCCGGTGACCGGACGTGGACGCTGGGCCCCGGCGGCGGTGACCAGGCCGGGGTGCGGGCCGGGATGCCGGCCGGGGCGCAGGTCACCGGACCGGCGCAAGGACTCGCCCTGCTCCTGTGGGGCCGCGCGCCGGCCGACGACCCGTCCCTGGCCGTCACCGGTGACCGCGCCGTGCTGGTGGACACGCTGAGCCGGCGCCTGACGCCGTGAGCGACCGTTGACCACCGCCCGCGGGCGTCCCTAGGCTCGACGTGGCTGATGCGGCCGGCCGCGTGCGCCCTGCCGGGGTGTGGTGAACGCATCGCAGGCAGGTCCTTCGCTGACCGATCCCCCCGCGACGACGCAGGCGGGCCGGCCGGAACGCACGCACCGACCCGTTCCCGCCGACGCCCGAGCGGAGGATGCGTCCATGACCGCCCTCATCCACCCGGCGGACCCCAAGGCCATGGCGCGCGTGCTGCGCGCCGACGTCCACGACCGGTACGGGGTCGAGCTCACGCACAGCCAGTGCCTGGAGATCGTCGCCCACCAGCTCGGCGCCGGGAGCTGGAACGTGCTGGCCGCGCGCCTGCGCGACGCCGTCGGACCCGAGGCCGACGGCGCACCCACCGCCCCCGCGGCCGCCGCCCCCCCGGCCGCCGCGACCGATGGGTTCCCCTGGGGTGGTGCCGCGACGACCATCCCGGTGCTGCGCATCTTCTCGGTGGCGGCGGCCACGCAGTTCTACGTCGACTTCCTCGGCTTCCGGCTGGACTTCGGCGGCCCGGCCGGCGGCCCCGGCACGGCGTTCTACGGCCAGGTCACCCGCTGCACCACGACGCTGCACCTGACCGAGCAGCCCTACGACCCCCGGCCGGGCGCGACGACGCACGTGTGGATGTCGGGCCTGGACGCCTTGCGTGCGGAGCTGGACGAGCGGCGCACCACGGTCCCGGTGTGGGGCCCGGCGGTGTGGGTGCCGGACCTGGAGCAGGCGCCGTGGGGAGCGCGCACCCTCACGCTCGCGGACCCGTTCGGCAACACGCTGCGCCTCACCGAGCCGGACGACCCTGCGGAGCGGGCCGGGCTCCCGGTGTGGTCGACCGGCTGACCCGTGTGCCGCAGGCGCCGTCGCGCGTCCCTCGGCGCCCCGCGGAGGTCACTCGAAGGTCAGGCAGAACGGGTGGCCGGCGGGGTCGGCGTACACGCGCCACGTGCCGTGGTCGTCGGAGACGAGCCGCGCCCCCAGGGCCAGGACCTTCTCCTGCGCGACCGCGATGTCGTCCACCGCGATGTCGAGGTGGAGCTGCTGCGGCACAGTGGGGTCCGGCCAGGTCGGGGCCGGGTTGTCGGGCGCCAGCTGGAAGGACAGCCGGGGCCCGTCCCCGCCGGGCGCGGGGCCGATGTCCACCCAGTCCGGCTCCACCCCGATCACCTCCAGGCCGAGGACGGCGGCGTAGAAGTCCGCGGCGGCGCGGGGGTCGGGGCAGTCCAGGACCACGGTTCCGAGTCGGCCGATCATCGGGCCATCGTGCCCCCGGCTGCTGCGCCGCGCCACGGTCGCCCGACCCGGTCGGCGACCCGTCCCCGGGCCGACGCCGCCCGGTCACGTGCGGGACGCCCGCCGTTGCTTGACCCGCGGGTGATCTGCCACCAGGTTGTCCCCGGCGCACATCCACGCCACCTCACTCACTCTCGCGACCCGCACGTGGGGCGCGGACAGGGGATCGACACATGCACGCAGTGACGGGTCGAGCACGAAGGGCAGGCGCCGTCACGGCGACGGCCCTCTCTGCTCTCGCCGTGGTCTTCGCCGGTGCGGCACCGGCCGGGGCAGCGGAGGTGGAGGCGGCGGCGACGGTCGACCTCAACCTCCTCAACATCAACGACTTCCACGGCCGGATCGGCCGCACCGGCCCCAACCTGGCCAGCACGGTGCCGTTCGCCGGGACGGTCGAGCAGCTCCGCGCGGAGCACGGCGAGGAGAGCACGCTCTTCCTCTCCGCCGGCGACAACATCGGCGCCTCGCTGTTCGCCTCGTCCTCCGCGCAGGACCAGCCCACGATCGACGTCCTGAACGCCCTCGACGTGCAGGCGTCGGCCGTCGGCAACCACGAGTTCGACCAGGGGTTCGCCGACCTGCGCGACCGGGTCATCGGCGGCGGGAACGCAGACTGGACCTACCTGGCCGCCAACGTCTACGCGGTCGGCACGACCGACCCGGTGCTGGACGAGTACGCGCTGTTCGAGGTGAGCGGCGTGACCGTGGGCGTCGTCGGGGCCGTCACCCAGGAGACCCCGACGCTGGTCTCGCCCGCCGGCATCGCGACCCTCGAGTTCGGGGACCCGGTCGAGGCCGTCAACCGTGTCGCGGCGCAGCTGAGCGACGGCGACGCGGCCAACGGGGAGGCCGACGTCCTGGTCGCGGAGTACCACGAGGGCGCCGCGTCGGTGGACGCCGACCCGACCCTCGAGGAGGCGCTGGCCGCCGGTGGGGTCTTCGCCGAGATCGTCGGGGAGACGTCGGCCGAGGTCGACGCGATCTTCACCGGTCACACCCACCAGAGGTACGCGTTCTCGGCGCCGGTCCCCGGCGTCGACGGCGCGACCCGGCCGGTCGTGCAGACCGGAAACTATGGCGAGCACGTCGGCCAGATCGTGCTCACGGTGGACCCCGCGACCGGGGACGTCGTGTCGCACACGGAGCGCAACGTCGCCCGCACCGCGGTGCCCGACGCCGAGCTGATCGCCACCTACCCCCGGGTGGCCGAGGTCGCCGGCATCGTCGACGCGGCGGTCGCCGCGGCCGAGGTCGTGGGCAACCGGCCGGTCGGCTCCGTCACGGCGGACATCACGACGGCGTTCGCGGGCGGGACCTGGACGGGCCCCGGCGGCACGTACGTCGGCGGCTCACGCGACGACCGCGCGTCGGAGTCGACGCTCGGCAACCTGGTGGCCGACTCGCTCCGCGAGACGCTGGCCGACGCGGACCGCGGCGGCGCGCAGATCGGCGTCGTGAACCCCGGCGGGCTGCGGGCCGAGCTGCTCGCCGCCGGCGACGGCGTCATCACGTTCGCCGAGGCGAATGCGGTCCTGCCGTTCGTCAACAACCTCTGGACGACGACGCTGACCGGGGCGCAGTTCAGGACGCTGCTCGAGCAGCAGTGGCAGCGCGACGCCGCGGGCAACGTCCCGTCACGGGCCTACCTGCAGCTCGGCCTGTCGGACAACGTGTCCTACACGTTCGACCCGGCGCGGGCCGAGGGTGACCGGATCACCAGCATCACGGTGGACGGCCGGCCGATCGACCCGGACGCGGAGTACCGCATCGGGACCTTCAGCTTCCTCGCCCAGGGCGGCGACAACTTCCGCGCGTTCACGCAGGGAACCCGGACGCGCGACTCCGGCCTCATCGACCGGGACGCGTGGATCGCCTACCTGACCGCGAACAGCCCGCTGACGCCGAGCTTCGACCGGCGCTCCGTGCTGGTCACCGGCTACCCGACGCAGGCCCGGACGGGCGACAGGCTGACCCTGGGCGTCGAGCGCCTCGACCTGACGTCGCTGGGTGCCCCGGCGAACACCACACTGACGGCCTCGTGGGGCGACGGGCCGGTCGTGGCGACCGTCCCGGTCACCGCCGGCGCGGCGCGGCTCACGCTCACCGTGCCCGACGACGTCGTCGGCGAGGCGACGCTCGTGCTGCGGGCCCAGCCGTCCGGCACCACGGTCCGGCTGCCGCTGACGGTGGAGCGGTCCGTCGTGCCGACGTCCACGGCGCTGACCCTGTCGGCGGCGTCGGTCCGGTACGGCACCGCGGCCACCGCCACGGCGACCGTCACCGGTGCGACGAGCGGGGACGTGCGGTTCACCTGGGACGGCACCAGCGTCACCGTGCCGCTCGCGGACGGCGTCGCGACGACCACGCTGCCGGCCGGCCTGGCCCGCGGCGCCCACCCGGTCGTGGCGGAGTTCCTCGGCACCGCCGAGGCGGCGCCGAGCACGTCCGCACCGGTCACGCTCACCGTGGTGGGCCGGTCCTCGTCCGTGGACCTCACCCTCGCGCCGCGCAGCGTGTTCCAGGGCCTGCCCTCCGTGGCGGTCGCGCGCGTCCGCAGCGAGGGTCGCCCGGCGCAGGGCCGGGTCGAGGTGCTGGTCGACGGCGCGGTGGTGGCCACCCGGCAGGTCCAGGACGGCGTCGTCGCCGTCGTCCTGCGCTCGTCCACGCTGGCGGTCGGCCGGCACGACGTCACGGTCCGCTACCTGGGCAGCGACTCCACGGAGCCGTCCGAGGACACCGCGACCCTGACGGTGAGCAGGCTGTCGCTGCGGCGGTGACCACGGGGTAGCACCCCAGGGCGCGTGACGCGTCAGCCCTGACGCACGGAGACCGGCGGCCGCCATCGACTGGTGGCCGCCGGTCTCGTACGTCCGGCGCCGGGTCCCCGGTGCGCCGGTCGACCGGCGCACCGGGGACCCGGCGCCTCGGTGGGCGGTGTCGGAGGCGTGGGGTTGGATGGGGTGGTGCTGACAGTCGCCACCGCCAACGTCAACGGGATCCGAGCCGCCCACAAGCGCGGCATGGGGGAGTGGGTCGACACCCGCAAGCCCGACGTGCTGCTGCTGCAGGAGGTCCGGGCGCCGGACGGGCTGCTCGCCGAGTTCTTCCCCGCGGACGGGTGGGACCTCGCGCACGCCGAGAGCGAGTCCAAGGGCCGGTCGGGCGTCGCGATCGCGTCGCGGCTGCCGATGAGCGCCGTGCGGATCAACCTCGACCAGGGCGTGGAGACCAACACCGGGCGCTGGGTCGAGGCCGACCTGGAGCTGGCGGCCACCGACGAGGCGCCCGCCCGCACCCTGACGGTCGCCTCCGGCTACCTGCACTCGGGCACGGAGAACACCCCGTCGATGGACGAGAAGTACGCGTTCCTCGACCTGGTGACGGCGCGCATGGCGACCCTCGCGGCGGACGGCGGCCTCGCGATCGTCGCCGGCGACCTCAACATCGCCCACCGCGAGGTGGACATCAAGAACTGGAAGGGCAACCTGAAGAAGGCCGGCTTCCTGCCCGAGGAGCGGGCGTACGTCGACCGCTGGCTGGGCCAGGGCTGGCACGACCTGGGTCGCGAGCTCGGCGGCGAGGGACCGGGGCCGTACACGTGGTGGTCGTGGCGCGGCAAGGCGTTCGACAACGACTCCGGCTGGCGCATCGACTACCAGCTCGCCACCCCGGCGCTGGCGGACCTGGCGCGCACCGCGGTCGTCGAGCGTGCCGAGTCCTACGACCGCCGGTGGAGCGACCACGCGCCGCTGGTCGTCGAGTACGCGCTCTAGCGACGCCCGCCCCGCGCCGCCGTGCCACCCCCGGACATCCCCGCCTGCGTCGTGTCGGTCAGCCGCGACGACGCGCACCGCTTCAGCAAGCCGGTGGTCGACGCCATCACGCTCGTGGAGGGCTGGGGCGTGGAGGGCGACGTGCACGCCGGTCGCACGGTCCGGCACCGGTCCCGCCGCGCACGCGAGCCCGAGCTGCCCAACCTGCGCCAGGTCCACCTGCTCCACGAGGAGGTCCTGGACGACGTCGCCGGACGGGGCTTCCGGGTCGCGCCGGGCGAGATGGGCGAGAACGTGACGACCCGCGGCGTGCTGCTGCTCGCGCTGCCGGTCGGCACCGTCCTCGGGCTGGGGCCGGACGCGTCGGTCGAGCTCACCGGCCTGCGCAACCCGTGCCGGCAGATCGACGGGCTCGCCCCCGGCCTCATGCGCGAGATGGTCGGCCGGGACGCCCGGGGGGACGTCGTCCGCCGCGCGGGCGTGATGGCGGTCGTCCGGACCGGCGGCGTCGTCCGGCCGGGAGACCCGGTCACGGTGTCGCTCCCGGACGGTCCGCACCGCCCGCTCGGGCCGGTGTAGGCGACCGCTCGGCACCGTCCGGCGGTCGCGTCCGTGCCGCTCCCGCCGTCCGTGCCGCCCCCGCGCCGCCTCCCCGCGCCCGCCTGCGGCCGCGGTGGACGACGGCGCCTACGGGGCGTCGTGCGCCGCCGTCGCGCTGCTCAGCGCCTGACCGGCGCGCCGCTGCGCCTCGTGCGCCTGCGACTCCAGCAGCTTGCGGCGCGCGCGCCACTGCGCGGCCGTGCGCGAGGTGATGTTCGGGTCGTCCCGGCGGATCCCGACCGCCCCGTCGAGCTGCTCGCGCAGGATGTCCAGGTGCCCGGCGTGCCGGGCCGTCTCGACGCACATGTGCACGAGGATCTGGCCGAGCGTGACGTCCCGCGTCTCGGGGCGCCACCACGGCACCACGCCGCGGGCGTCCAGGGGCAGCGCGTCGATGGTCGCGTCGCTGTGCTGCGCGGAGAACCGGTGCAGCTCCAGCACGCTCTCCCGTGACTCGTCGGCCGGCACCCACAGGTCGGAGTCGGGCTCGGCGTCGTCGGCGAACCAGGGCAGGTCGCGCCCGCTGGGCCGGCCGAACACCTCGGCGAAGTAGCCCAGCTCGACGCTCGCGACGTGCTTGACGATGCCGAGCACGTTCGTGCCGGTGGGCGTCAACGGTCGCCGGGCGTCGTACTCGTCGAGTCCCTCGAGCTTGAGCAGCAGCGCGGCCCGGCCCTGCCGCAGGTAACGGTGGAGGGTCTGCTTCTGGTCCATGGACCCACTGTGCCCAACCTGCCTCGGCGGAGGCCATGGCTTTGGGGCCATCGGTCCAGGGCCGTCGGTCCCCGGGCCATCGGGTCCAGGGGCCGCGCCCGTGGCCGGCGGCGGCGGCGTGCCACCCGGCGGCGAGGTCGTCGGGTCCGACGCGGGCCTGCGCCCGGCCGTCAGTACCGGATCGCGTCGATGACCTTCACGCGCACCGCCACGATCGCCGGGATCAGCCCGGCCAGCGCCCCAACCCCGGTCGCGCACACCATGCCGAGCAGGGCGGCCGACCGCGGGAACGGCGGGGTGTCGTCCAGGGCGACCCCGAAGATCGACTCGACCGGGATGTTCTTGATGACCACGACCGCGGCGATGACCCCGACGACACCGGCGACGGACGTCGCCACCACGGACTCCATGAGCACGCCGAAGAACACCCGGCCGGACGTCGCCCCGAAGCTGCGCCGGATGCCGATCTCGCGGATCCGGTAGCGCACGGTCACCAGGGAGATGTTGACCAGCCCCAGCCCGCCGAGCAGCAGCGCGACCGCGCCGATGCCGGTGATGACCCACTGGACGCCGCCGTCCAGGACGTCGAAGCCCTCGCCCTGCTGGAAGACGTCCGCCTGGCTGTTCGGCAGCGCCGCCTGCAGGTCCCGGCGGACCACCTCGGTGAGCTCGTCCGCCATCTCCGGCGGCACCCACAGCTGCAGGCTCGGGATCATCGGCCCGAAGCTGGGGTCCGGCGTGGCCCAGCGCGAGAAGTGGTCGTAGAGGAGGAACGCCGTCGGGCCCTCCTCCGGGAACCGGTCCTCGACCACCCCGATGACGGTCGCCCGGACGGGGCTCTTCCCCCCCAGCACGACGGTCGGGTGGCTGCTCAGGTCCACCGCGCCCAGCTGGGCCAGGAAGGACTCGTTGACGACGAGCGGCGGGGCGAGCCGGTCGACGTCGGACTCGCTGAACCACGTCCCCTGCGCCGGCTGCACGCGGCGCATGACGCCGTACTCGGGGTCGACCACCTGCACCTGGACGTCCTGCGCACCGGTCGGGAACCGGAACCGGAGCTGGGTGAACATCTCCCGGCTCGCGTACTCGATGCCGTAGCGCTCCACGACGCGGGCGAACTCGGCGTCGTACTGCGCGGCGGTCCCCGGTCCGCTCTCCCCGAGCGGGAACGCGTTGACCACCAGGGTGGTCGGGCGGCCGATGTCCCGCTCGACCTGCTCGCGCAGCACCTGGTTCATCATCTGGGCGGCGGCGGTGATGCCGGTGATCGCGCACACCGCGACGGCGACGCCGACCAGTGCCAGGAGCACCCGCAGCTTGTGGATGCGCAGCTCGTCCCAGGCCTCGACGACGGCGCCGACGAGGCCGGTCATGCGGGGCCCCGCACGTGCTGCGGGGCGGGCGGGGCGGCGACGGCCGGCGTCCCGGACGGGAGCGTGACGGCGCCGTGCGGGCGGGAGACGGGCAGGTCGCCCACCCACTCCGTGACGTGCCCGGGGGAGTCGAGGGTGAGCGGCACCAGCACGCCGTCGGCCAGCCGGTAGTGCCGCTGCGCGCGGGCGGCGACCGCGAGGTCGTGCGTGATGGCGATGAGCGCGGCACCGGTGTCGGACGCGATCTCGTCGAGCAGCGACATCACCTCCCCGCCGGTGTCGACGTCCAGGGCGCCGGTCGGCTCGTCGGCGAGGATCACCCGCGGGCGGCGCACCAGCGCGCGGGCGATGGCGACGCGCTGCTGCTCGCCCCCGGACAGCTTCTCGGGCATGGCGTCCAGCCGGGCACCCAGTCCCACGCGGTCGAGCATCTCGGCGGCGAGCCGGGACCGGGACCAGAACGCCCGCCCCCGGGCGTACAGCAGCGGGGCGGCGACGTTCTCCAGCGCCGTCCGGCCGGGCAGCAGGTTGAACTGCTGGAAGACGAAGCCGAAGTCGTCCCCGCGGCGCCGGGCGCGCGCCCGTCCGGACAGCCGGCCGATCGGGGTGCCGTCCAGCGCGTACTCGCCCGAGGTGGGGGCGTCCAGCAGGCCGAGGATGTTCAGCAGCGTCGACTTGCCGGTGCCCGAGCGCCCGACGACCGAGACGTGCTCACCGGCGTCGACGGACAGCGTCACCCCGGTGAGGATGTGCAGCATCGAGTCGTCCGGCAGCCGGACCGAGCGGGTGACGTCGGTCAGCTCGAGCAGGGCCATCAGCCACCGAACCCGAACACGGCGCCGCCGTCGGTCCCCGGCTGCGGCGCGACGACGTCGCCGACCGGGATGAACTGCAGGATCTGGTCGCCCTCGGCGAGCCCCTCGGTGATCTGCACCTGCTCGCCGTCGTTCAGGCCCAGGCCGACGGTCCGCTCCTCCTGGGTGCCGTCCGGCAGGACCACCCACACCTTGCCGGTCTGCACCGACCCCTGCACGGCGGTCACCGGCACCACGAGCGCGCCCTCGGCCGAGCCGTTGGTGATCGCCAGGTCGGCGCCGAGGCCCGGGAACGCGGTGATCCCCGGGGGGACGGCGCACGACACGGTGCCCGACGTGGTCACGGGCTGGCCCGTCACGGGGTCGACCGTCTCGGGGGCGTCGGCACCGCCGGTCGCGGTCGGCGGCGGACCGACCCGCAGCCCGGTGCAGGTGAACGGGGCCGGGCCGCCGCGCAGCGTGACGTCCGCCTGCGCGGGCGCGGACACCAGGCGGTACTGCTGGTCCGGGGTCAGCGTGCCGGTCACCGACAGCGTCCCGGGCGCCACGGTGCCGATCGTGTCGCCGACGGCCAGCACCTGGTCCCTCAGCGTGGTCATCGCCAGCGTGCCGGCGATCGGCGCGGTGACGGTCTCCCGCTTGATCTTCGGCTTGTTCTCCCGGACGGTCTGCTCGCCGGTCTCCGGGTCCGTCGTCACGGTCGGCTCGACCGGTGTCTCCTGGGTGATCTCGAGCAGCGGTGCGCCGGCGGCGACGGCCTGGCCGTTGGTCGCGATCACCTTGGTGACCGTGCCGGCCAGCGTGGCCCGGGCCGGGACCGCGGGGTCGGCGACGACCGAGCCCTGCACGGTGACGGTGTTGGTGATCGTGCCGGTCGACACCGGGACCGTCGGCTCGACGATCTGCGCGGACGGCTGCAGCGGGTCCTCCGGCGCGGTGACGTCCGTGCCGGCGAACGCCATCTTCACCAGGGCGACGGCGATCACCGCCAGCAGGATCAGACGGATGACGGGGAAGACGATCCTGCGCGTGACGCCCACGCCGAGCTCCTTGCCTCGATCGGCAGCGGGCGGGGTGGACCCCACCCCGGGGCCGGCCGACCGTGCCGGTCGGCGTGCCGCAACCCCTGCGTGCCTCCCGCAACCTAGCCCAGCGCCGCGCGGTCCCGGCAGGATTCGACCGCGTGCCGCGTGCCTCGCGGTGGTCGGGCCGGTGCGCCGCGGTGGTCGACGGTGCGGTGGTCGGACGGCGCGTGGTCAGGCGGTGCGGCCCGCCGGCGCGGACGCCTCGGCCACGAGGAAGGCCGGCGGCGTGAACCCCGCCTCGTCGAAGGCCCGCGCCACCGCGGCGGCCACCGCGTCGATCGACCCGACCTCGACGAGCGCGATCGCCGACCCGCCGAACCCGCCACCGGTCATCCGCGCGCCGAGCGCGCCCGCGGAGCGCGCGGACTCGACGACGCGGTCCAGCTCGGGGGCACTGACCTCGTAGTCGTCGCGGAGCGACGCGTGCGAGGCGTCCATGAGCGGACCGACGTCGCGGACCCGCCCCGCGTCGAGCAGCGCGACGAACTCCTGCACCCGGGCGATCTCGGTCACGACGTGGCGGACGCGGCGCCGGGTGACCTCGGCGGGCTGGTCGCCGTCGGTGAGCCGGGCCAGCGCGTCCGGCAGAGCGTCGGGTGTGATCTCCCGCAGCGTGCCGACGCCCAGCTGGGCGGCGGCCGCCTCGCACGCGGTGCGACGGGCGGCGTACTGGCCGTCGACGAGCGCGTGCTCGGCGCGGGTGTCGACCACCAGCAGCGCCAGGCCGGCGGCGGCCAGGTCGAACGGCACGTGCCGGACGGACTGGTCCAGGCAGTCCAGCAGCAGGGCGTGACCGGACCGGGCACGCAGGGAGGAGGACTGGTCCATGCCGCCGGTCGGCGCGCCGGCGATGTCGTTCTCCGCCCGGATGCATGCCGCGGCCAGCCGGGCGCGGCCGGCGTCGTCGGCGGCCAGGCCCAGCCCGAACACGTCGTCGAGCGCGACGGCGACGGCGCACTCCAGCGCCGCGGACGACGACAGGCCGGCGCCGTAGGGGACGCACGAGTCGACGACCGCGTCGAACCCGCCGACGACGTGGCCGTCCCCGGCGAGCGCCCACGCCACACCGGCTGCGTAGGACGGCCAGCCCTGCACCCGCCCGGGCAGCACGTCGGCGAGCGGCGACGTCCACACCCCGGCGCCCTGCTCCTGCGCGGAGGCCAGCCGGACGAGGGTCGCGTCCGACCCCTCGCCCTGCGCCCGTCGCAGCGCGACGTACGTGCGGTGCGGCAGGTCGATGGGCAGGCACAGACCGCCGTTGTAGTCCGTGTGCTCGCCGATGAGGTTGACCCGGCCGGGAGCGGACCACACGCCGTCCGGCTCGGCACCGAAGCGCTCGCGGAACGCGGCCACGGCACGCTCGGCGCCCGCGGCCGGCTCCCAGGCGTCGACCCAGGTGATCGTCCGGGCGGCGTGACGGCTCATCGGGCCACCTCCGCCCCGGGTGCGGCGGTGGTGCCGCGGAGGCAGCAGGCAGCCGTGCGATGTGTCGCGAGCATCTGGGCAGTATCCCCCACCGGCCGCCGGGGCTCCCTCCGGCCGTCCGCCGGCACCGCTGGCGGACGGCACCGGTGTGTAGACAGCCTGACTAGGTAGCCGTACTGTTTAACGGGTGACGACGACGCCGACGGCACCGGGATGGCCGGGGGACTGGCTGCGCGGCGTCCTGGAGGTCTGCGTGCTCCGGGTCCTCGCCGACGGGCCGACCTACGGGTACGCCATCGCCACCCGGCTCGCCGACGCCGGCCTCGGGGCGCTCAAGGGCGGGACGCTCTACCCGCTGCTGGCCCGCTTCGAGTCCGCCGGGCTCGTCGCCGTCGAGTGGCGCGCGGGGGACGGCGGACCGGGGCGCAAGTACTACGCCCTCACTACGGACGGCGTGCGGGCCTGGCGCGACGGGGCGCAGCGCTGGGCCGACTTCGCGCGGCTCACCTCCGAGCTCGTCACCTCAGGTCCCGACGGCACCAGCGCACCCGCCGACCCCGCCCCTCCCGCCGTCCCGGCACCACCTGCCGTCCCGGCACCACCTGCCGTCCCGGCACCACCCGCCGACCCGGCCGCACCCGCCGGTGCACCGGCACGTCCACCGGCCCGGCCGACCGGCCGGCCCACCGGCTCGTCGACCAGCCCCTCGAACGGACCCCAGCCGGTCCGGAACGGAGCACGACCATGACCGCCTCGCCGTCCGGCCCCCCCAGCCCGTCCGCCCGCCGCTCCCGCCTCACCCTGCGGGGCACGGTCCCGTCCGACGTCGCGCCCGGGCTCGACCCCGCCTGGGCCGAGGCGTTCGTGCTCGAGCTGCGGCTCGCCGACGTCCCGGGCAGCGCGATCGGTGCGGCGCTCGCCGAGGTGGCGTCGCACTGCGCCGAGAGCGGTGAGACGCCCGAGGACGCGTTCGGGGAGCCGGTCGCCTACGCCCGCAGCCTGACGCTGCCCACGACGCCGCCGCCCGCGCCGCCGTCGCCCGTCACCGCGGTGCCGTGGGTCGTGCAGACGCTCGGGCTGCTCGGCCTGGCGACCGCGGCGCCGTCGCTGGTGGCGGGGGACCCGGTCGACGTGACGACCGGGCACGTCGCGGCCGTCGTCCTGCTCACCGCCGGACTCGTGGCGCTCCAGCGGTGGGGCGCGCAGGTGCTGCGGCTCGTCGTCCGGCACCCGGTGCTGGCCTGGCTGGCCCTCATGGCGCAGCTCGGGGTGATGGTCGCGGTGTTCCTGCTGCTCGACGGCGTCGTCGCGCAGGTCCCGGCCGCCGGGGCGATGGCGGTGAGCGCGGTCGTGCTCGTGGCCGGGACGGTCGCCGTGCTGGCCGCCCTGCGCCGAGTCGACCTGGCGGACGACCCGGTGACCACCCCGCTCGCGCCGGCGCGACCGCGCGCCGGCGTCACGGCCGCCGCCCTGCGGTACGGGCCGGCACTGCTGTCGCCCGTCGCGGCCCTCGTGCTGGTGGGGACCGGTCTGCTGCTCGGCGGCTGAGCGGCCCGAGTCAGGCGTCGGTGGCGTTCCCGCGGTTGGGGCCCGCCTCGGGGGGCCGGGGACCGTCCTCGGCGTGGAAGCGCACGGCGAGCATGGCGATGTCGTCCGACCGCCTCGTACCGCCGACCTCGCGCACGAGGACGTCGAGCAGCCCGTCCAGCGGCTCGTCGCGGTGGCGGACGAGCGCCTCGCGCAGCGCCTCCATCCCCACGCCGATGTCGCTCCCACGTCGCTCGACGAGCCCGTCGGTGTAGAGCACGAGCGTCGACCCGGGCGGCACGACGCGCCCGTGGTCGTGCCGGGCGGTGTCCGGGAACAGCCCGAGCAGGGGGTCGTTCCCGACCTCGAGCAGCTCGGCGGTCCCGTCGGGGTGGAGCAGGGCCGGGAACAGGTGCCCCGCGCTCGACCAGCGCAGCCGCCGCAGGCCCCGGCGTGCGTCCTCGGGGGTCTGCTCCACGGTCATCAGCAGGCAGGTGGCCAGGGCGTGGACGCCGAGCCCGTCGAGCGTCCGGTCGAGGCGGGCGAGCACGTCGGCCGGGGAGCCGGCGTGCTCCCACGCCAGCGTGCGCAGCACGGTCCGGAACTGGCCCATGGCGGCCGCGGCGCCGATGTCGTGACCGGTCAGGTCGCCGATCACCAGGGCGGTGACGCCCGTGGGCAGCAGGAGCGCGTCGTACCAGTCGCCGCCGACCTTCTCGTCCCGCGCGGCGGGCAGGTAGCGGGCTCGGATCTCGAGGTGGTCCGGCTCCGGCAGGGGCGTCAGCAACGCCTCCTGGAGCACCAGGGCCGCGTGCCGGCGCTCGGCGTACAGGCGGGCGTTGTCGAGCGCGACCCCCGCCCGCGCGGCGACCTCCTCCACGACGTCGAGCTCCTCGCCGGTCCACGGGGCGGTCCCGGCGTCCCGGTACAGGCTCAGCAGGCCCGCCACCCGCCCGCGGGCGCGCAGCGGGACGGTCACCATCGAGCCGGTCCGGAGCCGACGCAGCAGGTCGGACGCCGTGACGTCGTCGACGATCGTGTCGGCGATGAGGTCGACCGACGGCTCGTCCCCGGTGCCGAGCTGGACGAGCTGGCCCGTGGCCAGCGAGCGCCGTGCCGGCGCCTGCGGGGTCAGCACCGAGATCCGGGCGCGGGCGTACGCCTCGGCCCACTCCTGCCGGGCCGTGTCGTGGTGCACCACGGCCATGTCGTTGAGCCGCCCGTCCTCGACCAGGCTGACGATGCCCCAGTGACCGAGCAGGGGCACCACGAGGCGTGCCAGCCGGCGCACGCCCTCCTCGGCGTCCAGGGTCGCGGTGAGCGCCTCGGTGACCTCGGTGAGCAGGCCGACGCCCCAGACCGAGACCCCGTCGGGGGCCCCCGCGGCGCCGCCGGGGGACGGGGACGGCCGGCGCGTGGCCGTGACGTCCTCCAGGACCACGTCCACCCCGTCGGGGCCGGGGTGGACGTGCACCTCGTACCAGCCGTCGAGCGACGGGTCGTACTGGACCAGCCGCGACGGCTTCCCAGTCGTCAGCGACTGCCGGCACGCCGCGACGACGTCCGCCGCCACGGTCCCCTCCCGCCCCTGCCACGGGTCGTCGCCCTGCAGGTCGGCGTCGGTCAGGCCGAGCGCGGCCCGTGCCACCGGGTTCGCGTGCACCACGCGCAGCTCGCGGTCGACGCAGACGGCGGCGAGCGGGACCCGGTCCAGCAGGCGCACCAGGCGCTGCGTGCGCGCGTCGTCGCGGGGGAGGTCCGACGGCCCGCCGTCGGCCGGTGCGGCGCCGCCGGGGATCACCGCGCAACCGGGGCGAGCCCCAGCGGCCTCCCGGCCAGACCACGGCCGCGCGAGGCGAGACGGCGGGCGACGTCGCGCAGCACGACGGCGGCCGGCGACTCCGGCGCGGCCAGCACGACCGGCAGGCCGGAGTCCCCCGCCTCGCGCAGGCTCACGTCGAGGGGGACCTGCCCCAGCAGCGGGACCTGCGTGCCGGTCGTCCGGCTGAGGTTCGCGGCCACGGTCGCCCCGCCGCCGGCGCCGAAGACCTCCAGCCGGGAGCCGTCCGGCTGCTCCAGCCAGGACATGTTCTCCACCACCCCGACGACGCGCTGGCGGGTCTGCTGGGCCACCGCACCGGCACGCTCGGCGACCTCGGCCGCCGCCACCTGCGGGGTGGTCACCACGACGATCTCGGAGCTCGGCAGCAGCTGGGCCACCGAGATCGCGATGTCCCCGGTGCCCGGCGGCAGGTCGAGCAGCAGCACGTCCAGGTCGCCCCAGAACACGTCGGCGAGGAACTGCTGCAGGGCCCGGTGCAGCATCGGCCCGCGCCACACGACGGGCTGGCCTGCCGGGACGAACATGCCGATGGAGACGACCTTGACGCCGTGCGCGATCGGCGGCAGCAGCATGTCGTCCACCCGGGTCGGCGGCCGCGAGACGCCCAGCATGCGGGGGATCGAGAACCCGTAGACGTCGGCGTCGAGCACGCCGACGCGCAGCCCGTCGGCGGCCATCGCGGCGGCGAGGTTCGCCGTGACCGACGACTTGCCGACGCCCCCCTTGCCGGACGCGATCGCCAGGACCGTGGTGAGCGACGTCGGCTGCGCGAACGGGATGACGGGCTCGGGGGAGCCGCCCCGCAGCATGGACCGCAGCTCCGTGCGCTGCTCGGCGCTCATGACGCCCATCGCGACCCGCACGGCGGTGATGCCGGGCACGCCGGAGGCGGCGGCGGTGATGTCGCGCGTCAGGGTGTCCTTGAGCGGGCAGCCGGGCGTGGTGAGGTCCAGGCCGACCGTGGCGAGGGTCCCGCCCGAGCCGTCCGGCCCGACGTCGACGGACCGCACCATGCCCAGCTCGGTGATCGGTCGGTGGATCTCGGGGTCCTGGACCGCGGCCAGGGCGGCGCGGACCGCGGCGACCAGGGCGGTGGGATCGGCGACCGGAGGCATGGCCCCATGGTAGGTCGGGCGCGCAGCCGCCCCGCCGCAGCCGGGCACGCACCGCTCCGCTCCGAGCCCAGCTGGGCCGAGCCCAGCCGGGACGGGCGGCCGAGCAGAGCGGGGCCGCGCCCAGCCGGGCCCAGCCGGGCCGAGCCGGGCCGGTGGCATGCTGGCGGGATGCTCTCGGTGGGCGTCGTGGTGGTCGTGACGGTGGCCGCCGCCGCGGCCGTGGCGATCGCGCTGCGGGGCCGTCCCCTGCGCCGGACGGCCACGGCGCTGCGCGTCGCCGCCGCCGTGGCGACCGTCGTCGTCGCCGCGGCGATCTGGGCACCCGCCTGGCGCGACAGCGGCGGGTTCGCGGCCGTCCTCGTCGGCGTCCCGCCTGGCGCGACAGCGGCGGCCGCGGCGGGGCGGGCGGGGCGCCGTGCCCCCGCTGTCCGGTGGGCGGCCGCCGTGGTCATGCTCGGCTGGAGCCTGGTGACGGCGCTCGGCCTGGGTGGGTCCTTCCTCGCGCCGTCCGCGCTGATGCTCGCGGCTGCGGCCGTGTCCGCCCGTGCGGGCGCGCACCGGGTGGCCGGACCCGGTGGCGACGCGCCCCTGAGGGTCAGTCCCGGCGGGGGCTGACCGGCTCGCGGCGCTCGCGGCCCTCGCGGCTGCCGTGGGCCGAGTGACCGGTGTGCCGCCCCTCGTGCGGCTCGCGGTCGCTCCCGTCGCGGTCGGTGGTGAGCTCCTCGAGCAGGTTGCGGAGCTCGGAGCGGACGAAGTCGCGGGTGGCCACCTCGTTGAGGCCGATCCGCAGGGCCGCCATCTCCCGGGCCAGGAACTCGGTGTCCGCGAGGTTCCGCTCCGCGCGCTGCCGGTCCTGCTCGAGCGCCACCCGGTCCCGGTCGTCCTGCCGGTTCTGCGCCAGCAGGATCAGCGGCGCGGCGTAGGAGGCCTGGGTCGAGAAGAACAGGTTGAGCAGGATGAAGGGGTACGGGTCCCACTGCAGGCCCCACAGGCCCACCACGTTGATCGTCACCCACACGATCACGAACGCGGTCATGTACAGGAGGAACCGGCCGGTGCCCATGAAGCGGGCGAACGCCTCCGCGAGGCGCCCGACCCGGTCGGGGTCGCGCCGGATCCGCGGGACCCAGGAGCGGCGGACGGCCTTGGGGGTGTCGAGGCGCTCAGCCACGACCGGCCCCGGACTGCCCCGTGCCCAAACGCACGATGCCCTCGGACGTCCCGTCGTCGGACTCGCGCCAGTCCTCGGGCAGCAGGTGGTCGAGGACGTCGTCCACGCTCACGACCCCGAGGAGCCGGCGCTCGTCGTCCAGGACCGGCACGGCCAGCAGGTCGTAGGTGGCCAGCAGCCGGGTGATCTGCATGAGCGGCGCATCGGCCGTCACGGCGTCGATCCCGGAGTCGACCAGGGTGCCGATCGACTCGTGCGGCGGCTCGCGCAGCATCCGCTGCAGGTGGACCACCCCGAGGAACCGGCCCGTGGGCGTCTCGGCGGGCGGCCGGGCGACGAACACCATGGACGCCAGGGCCGGCGTCAGGTCCTGACGGCGCACGTGGGCGAGGGCGGCGGCGATGGGGGTCTCGGGCGGCAGGACGACCGGCTCGGTCGTCATCAGGCCGCCGGCGGTGTTCTCCTCGTAGGCGAGCAGGCGGCGCACGTCCTTGGCCTCGCCCGGCTCCATCAGCCCGAGCAGCTCGGCCGCCTGCTCCTGCGGCAGCTCGCCGAGCAGGTCGGCGGCGTCGTCGGGCTCCATGGCCTCCAGGACGTCGGCCGCCCGGCCCTGCGCGAGCCCGGACAGGATGGTGACCTGGTCGTCCTCGGGCAGCTCCTCCAGGACGTCCGCGAGCCGGTCGTTGCTCAGCGCGGCGGCGACCTCCAGCCGGCGCTGGGTGCCCAGCCCGTGCAGGACGTCGGCCAGGTCCGCGGGCTTGAGGTCCTCGTACGCCGCGAGCAGGAGCTCCGCCCCCTGGGCGGCGGACGCCCGGGCGAGCCCGGTGACCCCGGTGACGGGCACCAGGAGCGTCTCGCCCCGGCGGCGCAGCAGCCCGCCCCGGGCGCGGGCGTGGCGTCGGACGAACAGCTGGGTGACGAGCCAGTCGCCGTTGCGCTGGCGCTCGATCGCCAGGTCCTCGACGGTGGCGGCGCCCGAGCCGTCGGTGAGCTCGACGGACCGGTCGAGCAGCTCCCCGACGGCGAGCGTCTCCATCGACCGCTGCTCGAAGCGCCGCATGTTCACGAGCCCGGTCGAGATCACCTGGCCGCTGTCCATGCTGGTCACCCGGGTCAGCGGCAGGAACACGCGCCGGCGTCCGGGGACCTCGACGACCAGGCCGACGGCACGCGGCAGGCCCTTGGGCCGGACCAGCACGACGACGTCGCGCACCCGTCCCACCTGGTCCCCGAGGGGGTCGAAGACGCTGGTGCCCGCGAGGCGCGCGACGAAGACGCGGATCCCGGCGCTGCTCACGGCGGCCAGCCTAGTGCCGCGCGGTCGAGGCGGCGGTCGAGGCGGCGGTCGAGGCGGCGGTCCGCCGCCGGGGCCCGGGGGGCACCCTGCCCCGCAGCCGACTCCTTGGCCCCTCCCAGGTTCGTGCGGGAGGATCGCCCCATGGCGTTCTCGAACCAGGCCCGCGTCCCCCGCACCCCCACCCTGCCCAAGGGCGAGCAGGTCGCCGTGTACGGCACGTACCTGGAGGCCCAGCGCGGCGTCGACCACCTCGCCGACAAGAACTTCCCCGTGCAGATCGTGACGATCGTCGGGCTGGACCTGCGGATGGTCGAGCGGGTCACGGGGCGGCTGTCCTACCCCCGGGTCGCGCTCGCCGGTGCGCTGTCCGGCGCGTGGTTCGGGACGTTCGTCGCGCTGCTGCTGTGGATGTTCAGCCCGTCGGGAGCCCAGGCGTTCCCGTTCGTGGCCGCGATCCTCATCGGTGCGGCGTTCGGGATGCTGTTCTCGGTCATCACCTACTCGCTGACCGGCGGCAAGCGGGACTTCACGTCCCAGAGCCAGATCGTCGCGTCGAGCTACGCCCTGCTCTGCGAGGCCGAGCAGGCGCACAAGGCCCGCGCCCTCCTGCAGGAGATCGGCGGGACGACGTCGGGGTGGCCCACGCCGCCCGTGCCCGCGGCACCCGCCGGCCGCCCGTCGGACCCGTCCGCGACCTACCCGGCCGGACCGCAGGGACCGCCGTCCGGCTCGCCGACCACCCCGCCCGCCCAGCCCACCCACCCGCCGGCGCCGCCGCGCCTGTGAGCCGCCTGTGAGCCGCCGGTGGGATGCCGGCGACGGGACGACGCGAGGAGGGGCGGTGCCGGACCGGCACCGCCCCTCCTCGCGTCGATCGGCCGTCCGCCCGTCCGAGGCGCTGGGCGGTCAGTCCTCGAGGATCGTGGCCATCCAGGCCTCGACGTCCTCCGGGCGCCGAGGGAGCGCGGCCGACAGGTTCTCGTTGCCCTCCGCGGTGACCAGGACGTCGTCCTCGATCCGCACGCCGATGCCGCGGTACTCCTCGGGCACCGCCAGGTCGTCGGACTTGAAGTACAGGCCGGGCTCGATGGTGAACACCATGCCGGGCTCCAGGACGGCGTCCAGGTACATCTCCCGGCGGGCCTGCGCGCAGTCGTGCACGTCGAGCCCCAGGTGGTGGCTCGTGCCGTGCACCATCCAGCGCCGGTGGTGCTGGCCCTCGGGGTCCAGCGACTCCTGCGCCGTCCCCGGGAGCAGCCCCCACTCGGCGAGCCGCTCCGCGATGACGACCATCGCCGCGGCGTGCACGTCGCGGAAGCGTGCGCCCGGGACGGCGACCGCGAAGGCGGCGTCGGCGGCGTCCAGGACGGCGGTGTAGACCCGGCGCTGGACGTCGGTGAACGTCCCGTCGACCGGCAGGGTGCGCGTCACGTCCGCGGTGTAGAGCGAGTCGGCCTCCACGCCGGCGTCGACGAGCACCAGGTCGCCGGGGCGCACCGGCCCGTCGTTCTGCGTCCAGTGCAGCGTGGTGGCGTGCTCGCCGGCGGCCGCGATCGTCTCGTACCCGACGGCGTTGCCCTCCAGCCGCGCGTGGGCGGCGAAGGTCCCCTCGATGACCCGCTCGCCGCGGGGGTGCTCCGCGGCGACCGGCAGGTCCCGGACGACCTTCGCGAAGCCGGCGACCGTGGAGTCGACGGCGCCGCGCAGCTCGGCGATCTCGTGCTCGTCCTTGACCAGCCGCAGCTCGGAGAGCGCCTCGGCCAGGCGGGCGTCGTCCAGCCCGGCGTCCTCGGCGGCGCGGATCTCCTCCACGACCGCCTCCACCGCCTCGTCCGCGCCGGGCACCACGAGCAGCCGGACGCCGTCCGGGCCGACGTCCTTGGCCAGCGCGTCGCGCAGCGAGTCCAGGTCGGCGGTCCGGATGCCGGTGAGGGTGGCGACGTCGTCCAGCGTGGGGCGGGCGCCGACCCAGAACTCCCCGATGCGCGAGTCGGCGTAGAACTCCTCGCTGTCCCGGCCGGCGAGCGGGCGCAGGTAGAGCACGGCCTCGTGCGCCGGGCCGTCGGCGCCGTCCGCGCTGCCGTCCGTGCCGACGGGGTGCAGGACGAGGACGGCGTCGGGCTCCTGCTCGGTGCCCAGCCCGGTCAGGTGCGCGAACGCGGAGTGCGGCCGGAACCGGTAGTCCGTGTCGTTGCTGCGCACCTTGAAGCCGCCGGCCGGGACGACCAGGCGCGCACCGGGGAACTGCGCCGACAGCCGCTCCCGACGTCGCGCGGTGTACGGCGCCGCGGGACCCGGCCGGACCGCGAGGTCGGGCCGCTCGCCCCACCCGGAGGTGATGAACGCCTTGAACGCCGCGGAGGACGGGCGCTGGGAGCGGTTGTCGCCGCGGGACTCCAGCGGCTGCTCCTCCGTGCCCGCCTCGGGCAGCGTCTCGGGGGCGGCCTCGAGAGCGGCCTCGGGGGAGCGGTCGGGCGCGGCGGTGGGCGTGGTCGGCTCGGTCATGCGCCCCATCGTCCCACCGTGCCGGCGGGCGCCGTCCGTCCGGCGCGACGGCGACGCGACGGGACGGCGGGCGCACGGGACGCCACCGGCCAGCGCCTACCCTGAGCACCGTGCTGATCGACCTCCATGCCCACTCCACCGCGTCGGACGGGACCGACGCACCGGCCGGGGTGGTCCTCGCGGCGGCCGCGGCCGGCCTCGACGTCGTCGCGCTCACCGACCACGACACGACCGCCGGCTGGGCGGACGCCGCCGCGCAGGCCTCGGTCACGGGCGTCACCGTCGTGCTCGGCAGCGAGATCTCGGCGCGCTGGGACGGCATCAGCGTCCACCTGCTCAGCTACCTGCACGACCCGACCCACCCGGCCCTGCTGGCGGAGTCGTCGCGCACGCGCGCCGCCCGCCTGGACCGCGCGCGCACGATGGTCGACCACCTCGCCGAGGACTTCGGGCTGACGTGGGAGGACGTCATGGCGCACACCGGCGCCGACGCGACGGTGGGCCGTCCGCACATCGCCGACGCGCTCGTCGCCCGCGGCGTCGTCGCGGACCGCAGCGCGGCCTTCGCCACGATGCTCGTGCCGTCCTCGCGCTACTACGTCCCGCACTACGCCCCCGACGCGGTCGACGCCGTCGCCGCGATCCGTGCGTCCGGCGGGGTGCCGGTGTTCGCGCACCCGGGCGCGGACGCCCGCGGGCGGGTCGTGCCGGACGTCGCCGTCGAGCAGCTCGCCGACGCCGGCCTGGCCGGGCTCGAGGTGCACCACCGCGACCACGACCCGCGGCAGCGGGCGCGGCTCGCAGCGCTCGCGGACCGGCTCGGGCTGCTGGTCACGGGGTCCAGCGACTACCACGGGACCGGCAAGCCGAACCTGCTGGGGGAGAACACCACCGCACCGGACGTGCTCGACCGCATCGCGGAGCAGGGCACGACGGCGGTGGTCCGCCCGTGATGGAGCTGTTCGACCCGCGACTGTTCTCCGAGGTCTTCATCACGCTCTTCGTCATCATGGACCCGCCGGGGACCGTCCCGATCTTCCTCGGTCTGACCGGGGCGATGACCGGCCGCCAGCGCACCCGCGCCGCCCGCCAGGCGATCCTCGTCGCGTTCGGCGTCATCGCCGCGTTCGCCCTGTTCGGGCAGAACCTCCTCGACTACATGCACATCTCCCTGCCGGCGCTGCAGGCGTCCGGGGGTCTGCTGCTGCTGCTCGTGGCGATGGAGCTCCTGACCGGCAAGATGGAGGAGCCGGCACCGTCCGGCAACACCGGCGTCAACGTCGCCCTCGTGCCGCTGGGCACGCCGCTGCTGGCCGGCCCCGGCGCGATCGTGGCCACGATGGTCTTCGTCAGCGGGTCGGACGAGTCCCTGTCCGACTGGGTGTCCATCGGCACGGCGCTGCTGGCCGTGCACGTGTGCCTGTACCTGTCGATGCGGTTCGCGAACCTCATCCACCGGGTCCTCAAGGACAGCGGCGTGATCCTGGTCAGCCGCATCGCCGGCCTGCTCCTGGCCGCCATCGCCGTGCAGCTCGTGGCGGACGCGGTCCGGGCGTTCATCGAGGCCGGCTGACCCCTCCCGCCCCGGCGCCGGCGTCCGGACCCGCGAGCGCCGCAGCGAGCCGTCGGACGCCGAACGCGAAGGCCTCGTCGACGTCCCCGCCGAGCGCGAACGCACCGGCGAGCTCCATGGTGATGAACCCGTGCGCCCAGGCGGTCACGGTCCGCGCCGCCGGCAGGGCGTCGGCCGGTCCGGCGAGGGCCGCCGCGACGCGCAGCACGGGAGCGCTGGCGCGGGCGAGCGCCTCGCGGTCGGGTCGCGCAGCGGCCGGGCCGGGCACGAAGATCAGCCCGTAGCCGGCCGGGGCGCTGCGGGCGAACGCGCGCAGCGCCCCGGCCAGCGCCGCGAGGTCCCGGACCGCGTCGCCCGAGTCCGGCACCGCGGCGAGCCGCTCACCCAGGGCCTCGACGGTCGCCGCGGCCACCAGCCGGACCAGGTGGTCACGGTCCGCCACCCGCTTGTACAGGGACGGGGCCCGGACCCCGACGCGCGCGGCCACGGCCTGCATGGTCAGCCCGGCGACGCCGTCCGCCTCGAGCACGGCCCGTCCGGCGGTGACGACGGCCTCCAGCGAGGTGCGCTCCGGTGCCGGCATGACGCTCCCTCCGGGCTTCGACGACGTGCCGGCCGCCGGGTCGGGTCACCGCGGCGGGACGGAAGGCTATTGACCGTAGCCTTCACCGGAGCCTATCGTCTCCGACGAAGGCTAACGACCGTAGCCTTGTCGACGACGTGAGGACGCACCATGAGGCTGGCACCCGGTCTGCACCGCATCGGCAACGACCTCGTCGCCGCCTACCTCGTGGTGACGCCGGACGGCGTCACCGTCGTCGACGCCGCGCTGGCCGGCCACTGGCGCGAGCTGGTCGCGGAGCTCGCGACCGTCGGCCGGACGCCGGCGGACGTGCGCGGCGTCGTCCTCACGCACGGCGACACCGACCACCTCGGCTTCGCCGAGCGGCTGCGCCGGGACCACGGGGTGCCGGTGCACGTGCACCGCGCCGACGCCGACCGTGCCCGGGGCCGGGTCAAGGCGGCGGCGACGTGGGGTCGCGTCAACCCGGTCGCGACCGCGCGGTTCCTGGCGTACGCGGCCCGCAGGGGCGGCCTGCGGACCACCTACCTCACCGAGGTGGTCGAGGTCGACGACGGCCAGGTGCTCGACCTGCCCGGCGCGCCGCGCGTCATCGGGCTGCCGGGCCACTCGCCGGGGAGCGTCGCCGTGCACGTCTCGTCGGTCGGGGCGCTGTTCGTCGGCGACGCGCTGACGACCCGGCACGTGCTGACCGGGCACCGCGGCGCGCAGCCGGCCCCGTTCACCGACGACCCCGACGGTGCGCTGGCCTCGCTGGAACAGCTCGCCGGGCTCGAGGCGGCGTGGGTCCTGCCCGGGCACGGCACCCCGTGGACCGCCGGTGTCGACGCCGCGGTCCGCGCGGTCCGGGCGGCCGCGCCGGTGGGTCGCCCCCGCTGAGGCGTCCGGGTTGCCCGTGCCCGTGCCCGTGCCCGTGCCCGTGACGTGCCGAGGGCCGCGGACGGTGTCGTCCGCGGCCCTCGGGCCGAGCGTCGGTCGGGGGGAGCCGACCGGTGGTCGCGTGCGACCGGGTCAGCCGTCGGTGCCGGACGACGCCTCGGTGGCCGGGCCGGACCCACCACCGCTGCGCGTGCGGCGGCGGCTGCGGCTGCGGCGCGGCTGGTCGCCACCGGACGCGGCCGGGCCGACGCCGGCCTCGACCGGCTCGGCCGCCGTCGCGCGGCTCCGGTCGGCCTGGCCGGTCCCGTCGGAGGTGCGCGGGGTCGCCGGGCGCCCGTCGGCGCCGTCGCGCGAGCCGGACCCGCTGCGGCCGGAGCCACTGCGTGCGCCGTCGCTGCGTGCGCCGTCACCGCGCCCGCCCTCGCGGCGGCCGCCGGAACGAAGGCCGCCCTCGCGCCCGCCGGAGCGGGACCCGCCGTCACGTCCGCCGTCGTGCCCGCGCCCACCGCCGGCGCCACCGGCCGGCGAGTGCCGCTTGCCGGTCTCCCCGAGGTCCTCGAGCCTCTCGCCCTCCAGACCCTCGCGGGTCCGGGCTGCCTGCGGCAGCGTGCCCTTGGTCCCGGCCGGGATGCCGAGGTCGGAGTACAGGTGCGGGGAGCTGGAGTACGTCTCGACCGGCTCGGGGATGCCCAGGTCGAGCACCTTGTTGATGAGCCCCCAGCGCGGCAGGTCGTCCCAGTCGACGAACGTCACCGCGGTGCCCTTGTTGCCTGCGCGACCCGTGCGGCCGGTGCGGTGCAGGTAGGTCTTCTCGTCCTCGGGGCACTGGTAGTTGACGACGTGCGTGACGTCGTCCACGTCGATGCCGCGGGCCGCGACGTCGGTCGCGACCAGGACGTCGACCTTGCCGTTGCGGAACGCCCGGAGCGCCTGCTCGCGCGCGCCCTGGCCCAGGTCGCCGTGGATGGCGCCCGCGGCGAACCCGCGGGCCACGAGCTCGTCGGCGACCTTGGCGGCGGTCCGCTTCGTCCGGGCGAAGACGATCGTCAGGCCGCGGCCCTCCGCCTGCAGCAGCCGGGCGAGCACCTCGACCTTGTCGAGGGCGTGCGCCCGGTAGACGACCTGCTTGATGTTCTTGACCGTCTGGCCGCCGTCGTCCGGGTCGTTGGCGCGGATGTGCGTCGGCTGGGTCATGTAGCGCCGGGCCATGGCCACGACCGCGCCCGGCATGGTCGCCGAGAACAGCATGGTGTGGCGCGAGGCGGGCGTGCGGGACAGCAGCTTCTCGACGTCCGGCAGGAAGCCCAGGTCGAGCATCTCGTCGGCCTCGTCCAGGACGACGCAGCCCACCGCGGTCAGGTCCAGGTAGCCCTGGTTGAGCAGGTCGATCATCCGGCCCGGGGTCCCGACCACCACGTCGACGCCGGACTGCAGCGCGCTGACCTGCGGCTCGTAGGCGCGGCCCCCGTACAGCTGGACGATGCGGACCGAGCGGCGCGCGGACGCCGTCTGCAGGTCACCGGCGACCTGGACCGCGAGCTCACGGGTGGGGACGACGACGAGCGCCTGCGGCTTGCCCGGGGCGCGCAGGGTCTCGTGGCCCTCCTCGCCCGGTGCCACCACGCGGTGCAGCAGCGGGATGCCGAAGCCGAGGGTCTTGCCGGTCCCCGTCTTCGCCTGGCCGATGATGTCGTGCCCGGACAGCGCGACCGGCAGGGTCATCGCCTGGATGGGGAACGGGCTGAGGATGCCGGCGTCGGCGAGCGCCTGGACGATCTCGGGGCGGACGTCGAAGTCCGCGAAGGTCGGGTTGTGCGCCTGCACGCTGCTGTGCTCGGCGGGGCCCGCGGAGGGCTCGAAGGTGTGGTCGGTCGTGGTCACGTCAGGTGCCTCACGTGCTGGTCAGCGAGAGGGCCGGGCGCTGGCCCGGGAGACGGCGGGCGCTGACGCGGGTGCCGGGTCGGGAGCGGGCCTCATCGCTGAGGAGTGGCCGGCAGCCGATCGTGGAAGTGTCACCGAGCCAGGCGCGGGGCGTCTGCGGGGCGATGCGGTCGGGACGACCGGGCAACCGATGTACGCGTCCATGCTATCTGACGCCGGTCCGGGCGCATCGGTAGGGTCTGGAGGATGACCTCAGCCACGACGGCGCCACCCGAGAGCGCCGACCGGACCGACGTCCTGGCGCTGCTCGGCCTGGTCGCCCACCTCGAGCTCGTGGCCTTCACGCGTCTCGCCGCCGACTCCGCGCTCGCGCCCACCACCGACCAGCGGCTGCGTCTGATGCGGTTCTCGGCGGGCGCGGTCGCGCGCCTGGAGCGGATCTTCGAGCACATCGAGGAGCTGGGCGGTCGACCGGACGCCGAGCTCGAGCGGTACGCCCGCGTCCTGGAGGACTTCGACGCCCGCACGACCCCCGGGTCCTGGTGGGAGCGGATGCTCAACGCCTACGTCGGGTACGGCGTCGCCGACGACTTCTGCAAGGCCGCCGCCGCCGGCCTGGACCCCCGGACCCGCGAGCTGGTCATGGACGTGCTCGACGGCGCCAGCCACGCCGACCTGACGGTCGCCACCCTCTCCGAGGCCGCGGCGCGCGACGACGTCCTGGCGTCGCGGCTCGCGCTGTGGGGCCGGCGGCTGGTCGGCGAGGCGCTCGGTGTCGTGCAGACGCTGCTGGTCAGCCAGCCGGCGCTGGCCCGTCTAGCGCTGGACGGCGGGGACGCCGGTGCGGACCGCACGGCCCCGACCGGGACGGCCCCGACCGGGTCGACCCCGGCGGACACCGCGGAGCTCACCGCCCGGCTGTTCGGCCGACTGACCGCCGAGCACACCCGCCGGATGGGACGGCTCGGGCTCACCGCCTGACGCACGCGACGACGGGCGCCGTCCGCAGCTGCGGACGGCGCCCGTTCGGTGCCCTGCGGTCGTGCGGCGGGTGTCCCGCCGCTGCGCTCAGAGCGAGCCGAAGCCCACCCGGCGCGTCTCCTCCGAGCCGATCTCGACGTACCCGATCGAGCGCGTCGGGACGATGAGCCGACGGCCCCGGCTGTCGCGCAGTTCGAGGAACGGCTTGCCGTCCAGCGCCGCCTGCACGGCGCCGGCGACCTCCTCCGACGTCTGGTCGGACTCGACCACCAGCTCGCGGGCCAGGTGCTGCACGCCGATCGTGATGTCCACGGTGCCTCTTCTCCGTCGTGTCCCCGCGGCCTGTCATCCGGTCGCGTCGTGCCGGCACCGCCTGAGCCGGTGCGCGAGCCGCCGTCAATCCTAGGCGGTCGTGCCGTACTCGTAGTCCTCGCGGATCAGGCCCGCCACCCCGTGCCACGCCAGGCGCGCGACGAGGTCGACGGCGTCGTCCACCTCGAGGCCGCCCCCGCCGCGGAAGCGGCTGGTGGCGCCGGTCTGCGCCATGCCGACGAGCGTCGCCGCGAGCAGTGCGGTGTGGTCGGTGGGGAGCCCGGTGACGTCCCCGAGCACCCGGGCGATCCCGCGGGCGGCCTCCGATCCGGCGCCTTCCACTCGTGCCCGGACGGCGGCGTCGTGCGTGACGTCGGACTCGAAGAGCAGCGACGAGGACTCCCCGGCGACCTCCACGAAGTCGAAGTACGCCCGTACCAGCGCCTGGACGACGCCGCGGCCGTCGCCGCGGTGGACCGGACCCTGCTCGATCGGCTCCAGCGCCTGGTCGACCGCGCGCAGCAGCTCGACCCCCTGCTCCTCGACGACGGCGAGGTACAGGTCCAGCTTGGAGGGGAAGTGCCGGTACAGGACGGGCTTGGACACCTGGGCGCGCTCGGCGATGTCGTCCATGGAGACGTGGTGGAAGCCGTCGCCGGAGAACAGGTCGCGCGCGACCAGGAGGACCTGGGCCCGACGGGCGTCGCGCGGCATGCGGGGGCTGCGCGGTCGCTCGGCTGGGGTCACCCGGCGAATGGTAGCCAGCACCCCTGACCGGGGGGACGATATGCCGGTGCGCCCCAGCCGGAGGTCCCCCGCCGTGCTGCCGGGGACCTCCGCCCGGCACGCGCGGGGCCCGCGGACGCGGCGCGGAGTGCTCGGCGGGGTCCGGGCGGGCGTCCGGGCGGGCCTGGGTGCGCGCGGCGCTGCCGCCCCCGGAGCGGTCCGGACGGTCGTCCCGGTGGCCGGTGGTGCGCGCCCCGCGGGGGCGCCCGTGGCCGGCGGCGCACGCCCCGGTGCGCTCGCGGTGGCGGTCGCCGCCCTGGGGCTGGCCGCGGGCCTGGGCACCGGCGCGGCGGTGCAGGGGCTGCCCGGTGGCGCGGACCCGGGCGTGGCCGGGTCCCGGGTCGCGGGCGAGGTCGGCGCCGCCTCCGGCGCCACCGACGTGGCGACGGCGCGGGCGGCGTTGACGCGGCCCTCGACCGAGCGAGCCCCCGGGCCCGTCCCCGCGGCGTCCGGCGAGCCGGCGGCCGCGAGCGTGGCGGAGGTGGGGGCGGCGGCGGAGCTGGCGGCGCTCGCGGAGCGGCTCGAGGCCGCGGCCGGGGGGCTGCCCGGTGACGTGCGGCCGCTGCCGCTGCCCACGGTCGTCCCCCGGGACACGGTGGGGCCGGTGTGGCTGTCGCCGACGGACCGGGCCGACGGGCTGCTGTCCGTCGAGGTGCTCGAGTCGGGGTCCGGCGTCCTGGACGTCGTCCCCGGGTCGTCCCCGGCGCCCGGGACCGCGCCGGTGACGTCCGTGCGCGTCGAGGTCGAGCAGGGGCTGGCGGTCGACGGTGCGGCGTTCGCGGGCGTCGTGATGGCTACCCTCAACGACCCGCGCGGCTGGGGCGCGCAGGGGGCGGTGACCTTCGCCCGGACCGACGGGCCGGCCGACGTGCGCGTGGTGCTCGCGTCCCCCGCGACGGTGGACGCGATGTGCGCGCCGCTGCCCACCGCCGGCCAGGTCTCCTGCGGCCGCGACGGCCACGCCGTGCTGAACCTGCGCCGATGGGTGGAGGCCACCGGCGAGTTCGCCGACCGGCACCTGTACCGCCAGTACCTGGTGAACCACGAGGTCGGGCACCTGCTCGGGCACACGCACGAGGAGTGCCCCGGCGCCGGGCAGCCGGCGCCGATCATGCAGCAGCAGTCCTACCGCGTGGCGCCCTGCACCCCCAACGGGTGGCCCTTCCCGTAGGTCAACGCGGGGCCGGGTGGGCCGGTGCGGGCGGGGTGTCCCACGTCCCGCGCGTCGCGGGCACGGGCATGTCGGTGGCGCGTGATGTGATCCGTGCCGTGACCGCCTCCCTGCTCCTCGAGCCGACCGGGGTGCGACTCGTCCGTCCGTCCGTCGTGGGCGGCGGCGCCGTCGCCCTGGACGCCGACCAGCGCCGCGTCGTCGACCGGGTCTGCGCGCCGGACCTGCGCGCCCTGCTGGCCCTCGGCGCCCCGGGCACCGGCAAGACGACCACGGCGATCGAGGCGGTCGTCGCCGCCACCGACGCGCTGGGCCTGACGCCCGACGACGTCCTGGTGCTCGTGCCGACCCGCCGCGCCGCGGCGGACCTGCGCGACCGCCTCTCCGCGCGCCTGAGCCGCACCGCCGGGCAGCCGATGGTCCGGACCGCCGCGTCGGCCGCGTTCTCCGTCCTGCGGGCGCGGGCCGCACACCTCGGCGAGCCGCCGCCCACGCTCATCTCCGGCCCCGAGCAGGACCTGCTGCTCGGTGAGCTGCTCGCCGGGCACGCCGCGGGCGACGGGGTGCCGCTGAGCTGGCCCGCGGCGGTCCCCGCCGACGTGATCGGCGTGCGGTCCTTCCGCGACGAGCTGCGCGACCTGCTCATGCGCGCCGCCGAGCGCGGTCTGGCACCGGACGACCTGGCCCTGCTGGGCCGGCGCCACGGCCGCGCGGAGTGGGTCGCCGCGGCGCAGCTGTACGGGGAGTACCTGGACGTCACACGGCTGCGGCAGTCCACCCCGGACGCGGGCGACCGGTTCGACCCGGCCGTCGTCGTCGACGAGGCCGCCGAGGCGCTGCTGGCCTGGGACGACGAGGTGCCCGGTGCGGCCCGCCCTCGCTGGCGGCTCGTCGTCGTCGACGACCACCAGGAGAGCACGGCCGCCACGGCGCGGCTGCTGCGCGTGCTGGCCGACGACGGCGCGCGGCTGCTGCTGCTCGCCGACCCCGACGAGGCCGTTCAGACCTTCCGCGGGGCGTTCCCCGCGCTGGTCGGTCGGGCGACGGCGGCCGGCCGCGGGCTCGGCGAGCTGGGCGCCGAGAGCCTCCTGCTCGGCACGGCCTGGCGGCAGCCGGCGGCCCTGCGGGCGGTCACCACGGCCGTCACGCAGGGGATCGGGTCGGTCGCCGGGGTCCGGCACCGCCGCGCGGTCGGCCGTCCGGACGGCGCCACCACGGGCGCGACGGCACGGGTCGCGATCCTGCCCAGCCCCGCCCAGGAGGCCGCGTACGTCGTGCACGCGCTGCGCAGCGCGCACCTGGAGCGCGGTGTCCCGTGGGGGCGGATGGCGGTCGTCGCCCGGTCCGGCGGCCAGGTCACCGCGCTGCGCCGCGCCCTGGCCGGCGGGTCGGTCCCGGTCTCGGTGCTGGGCAGCGACGTGCCGCTGCGCGAGGAGCCCGCCGTCCGCCCGCTGCTGCTGGCGCTGCGGTGCGCCCTGGACCCGGTGACGCTCGACGCGGAGGCCGCGACGACCCTGCTGACCTCCCCGTACGGCGGGGCGGACGCGGTCGGGCTGCGCCGGGTCCGTCGCGCGCTGCGGGCCGAGGAGCTCGCCGGTGGCGGCGGCCGGGCCAGCGACGCGCTGCTCGTGGAGATGCTGCAGGACCCGGCGCGGACCGCGACGCTGCCGTCGACCGTCCGGCGCGGGCCCCGCCGGCTGGCCGAGCTGCTCGCCGCGGGCCGCCTGGCCGGCCTCGAGCCGGGCGCCACCGCCCAGACGGTGCTGTGGGCGGTGTGGTCCGCCGCCGGGCTGGCCGAGCCGTGGCGACGGGCGGCGCTCGCGGGCGGCGCAGCCGGGGCGCGCGCCGACCGGGACCTGGACGCCGTCCTGGCGCTGTTCCGCGCCGCCGAGACGTTCGTCGACCGGCTGCCGCAGGCGGCGCCGCTGGCGTTCGTCGAGTACCTGGAGTCCCAGGACCTGCCGTCGGACAGCCTCGCCGCCCGCTCGGCCGACGCCGACACCGTGGCGGTGCTCACCCCCGCGGGGGCGGCCGGGCGCGAGTGGGACGTCGTCGTGGTGGCCGGCGTGCAGGACGGCACCTGGCCGGACCTGCGCCTGCGCGACTCGCTGCTGGGCGCGCAGGCGCTCGTGGAGCTGCTGGCGGGCCGGTCCGCCGACGGGGAGGTGGCCGGCGGCGAGGCCCGGGCCGCCGTCCTGGCCGACGAGCTGCGGTCCTTCGCGGTGGCCACCTCGCGCGCGCGGCGTGCGCTGCTCGTCACCGCGGTCGCCGACGCCGACCAGCAGCCGTCGCCGTTCGTCGACCTGGTCCAGCCGCCCGACGGGTCCGGTGAGGCGGGGGACGGCAGCGACGAGCGTGACGAGCGGCTGGCCACCGCTCCGGCCCCGCTGGACCTGCGTGGGCTGGTCGGGGTCCTGCGCGCACGCCTGGAGGAGAGCGTGGCCCGGCCCGGCGGGCGGCCCGACCCGCAGGCCGTGCAGCTGCTGGCCCACCTGGCGCGCCGGGGCGTCGAGGGCGCGGACCCGGCCCAGTGGCACGGCCTCGCGCCGTTGACCACCACCGAGCCGTTGTGGCCCGAGAACGAGAAGGTGCCGGTCTCGCCCTCGAAGGCCGAGACGGTGACCACGTGCGCGCTGCGCTGGGCGCTGGAGACGGCCGGCGGGACCGTCGCGGACGGCACGAGCCAGACGCTCGGGACGCTGATCCACGCGATCGCGCAGACCCTGCCGCGGGGCACCGAGAGCGAGCTGCTCGCCGAGCTGGACCGGCGCTGGCTCGAGCTGGGGCTGCGTCCGGGGTGGCCGTCCCTCGCCGAGCGCCGGCGGGCCGAGGCGATGGTCCGCCGCCTCGCCGCGTACGTCGCGTCGGCCGGTGAGCCGGTGCTGCTGGAGGCGCCGTTCAGCGTCGAGCTGGACCGCGCGGTCCTGCGCGGGGTCGTCGACCGCGTCGAGGACGTGGGCGACGGGCTCGTCCAGGTCGTCGACCTCAAGACGGGCAAGCGGGCGCCGACCGCCGGCCGGGCCGAGGACAACCCGCAGCTCGCGAGCTACCAGCTCGCGGTCACCGAGGGCGCCTTCGACGGGCTCCCGGCGGGGTCCCGCAGCGCCGGGGCGCAGCTCGTCTTCGTCGCCCTGGGCAGCAGGCCGACCGTGCGCCGGCAGGCGGGGCTCGAGGTGACCGAGGACGGGTCGACGTGGGCGCACGCCATGGTCGACGGCGTCGCGACCACGATGGCGGCGTCGGCGTTCACCGCGTGCGTCAACGACCTGTGCACCATGTGCCCCGTGCGCACGAGCTGCCCGGTGCGGCCCGAGGGTCGGCAGGTGGTCGAGTGAGCGGGCTGTCCGCCGTCGCGATCGCCCGGCTGCTCGGTCGCGACGAGCCGACCCCGGAGCAGGTGCGCATCATCGAGGCGCCCCTGGAGCCCATGCTGGTGGTCGCCGGCGCGGGGTCCGGCAAGACCGAGACGATGGCCGCGCGGGTCGTGTGGCTCATCGCCAACGGGCTCGTGGCCCCGCACGAGGTGCTCGGGCTGACGTTCACGCGCAAGGCCGCCGGTGAGCTCGGCGACCGGGTGCGGCTGCGGCTGCGCCGGCTGCTGCGGGCGATGCCCGAGGCCGGCATCCCGCTGCCGCCCACCTTCGCGGCCGGGGGCGCCGGGCCCGGGAGCACGCCCACGCCCGCGGGCGCAGGCGCCGGCGCCGGTGGCGGTCTGGACCTGGCCCGTCCCACCGTGTCGACGTACAACTCCTACGCGGCGTCCCTGGTCACCGACCACGCGCTGCGGCTGGGGATCGAGCCCTCCTCTAGCCTCCTGGGGGAAGCGGGCCAGTGGCAGCTCGCCCACGAGGTGGTCGACTCCTGGGCCGGGGACCTGGACACCGACGCGGCGACGTCCACGCTGGTCAACGCCGTGCTGTCGCTGTCCGGCGCGCTCAGCGAGCACCTGCTCGACCCGGCGGACGCCCGGCGGGAGATGGAGCACCTCGTCGAGCGCATCCTCGAGGTCCCCGACGCCGCGCCCCGCAAGGGCCCGTACGCGGACGTGGAGAAGCTGGTGCGCTCGCTCGGTGAGCGCGCGCGCGTGCTGGAGGTGGTCGAGGCCTACCGGCGCCGCAAGCGCGCCGCGGACGCGATCGACTTCGGTGATCAGGTGGCGATCGCCGCCCGGCTCGCGCGCGAGGTCCCCGCGGTGGGGGAGATCGAGCGCGCCCGGTTCCGGGTCGTGCTGCTGGACGAGTACCAGGACACGTCGCACGCCCAGCTCGAGCTGCTGTCCTGCCTGTTCGGCGGCGGCCACCCCGTCACCGCGGTCGGCGACCCGCACCAGTCCATCTACGGCTGGCGCGGGGCGAGCGCCGGGGGGCTGGAGCGCTTCCCGGAGCGCTTCCCGACCACCGTGGGCGACCGCACGGCGCCCGCGCCGGTCCGGTACCTGTCCACGTCGTGGCGCAACGACCACGCCGTCCTGGATGCCGCCAACCACGTCGCCGGACCGCTGCGCGCAGCCGGTCGGACCGGCGCACGGGGGGACGACCCGACGGGCAGCCCCACCGGCAGCCCCACCGGCACCGTCGCCGTCCCGCGCCTGGAGGCCGCACCCCGGGCCGGGCGCGGCACCGTCGTGGCGACCTACCCGGCGACGGTGGAGGAGGAGGCCGCGGCGGTCGCGGGCTTCGTGCTGCAGCACTGGCGCCCCGCCGGTCGTGGCCCGGGCGGGTCGCGGGTGACCGCCGCCGTCCTGTGCCGCAAGCGCTCGCAGTTCGACGCGCTGGAGGTCGCGCTGCGCGCCGCGGGCCTGCCGGTGGAGGTCGTGGGCCTCGGCGGGCTGCTGCACACCCCCGAGGTCGTCGACCTGGTGTCGGTCCTGCGCGCGGCGCACGACCCGTCGCGGGGGGACGCGCTGGTCCGGCTGCTCACCGGCGCGCGGGTTCGCCTGGGCATCGCGGACATGCACGCCCTGGCGCAGTGGGCTGCCGAGCTCGCGGGCGCCCACGACGCGCGGGCGCGACGGGGTGTGCGGGCCGGCGCCGCGGAGGACGACGCCCCGGTCGTCGAGGGCGACGTCGTCGACGACCGCAGCATCGTCGACGCGCTGGACGACCTGCCTCCGCGCGGGTGGCGCAGCCGGACCGGCCGGACCCTGACACCGGACGCCCACGACCGGCTCGAGCGCCTCGCGTCGCTGCTGCGCGTGCTGCGCTCGCACACCTACCTGTCCCTGCCCGAGCTCGTCGCCGAGGCGGAGCGGCTCCTGGGCCTGGACATCGAGGTCGCCGCGCGGCCGGGCACCAGCCACGGCCGCGCCCGGGCGCACCTGGACGCGTTCCGGGACGTCGCCGTCCAGTTCAGCGACGGGGCCGACACCCCGACGCTCGGGGCGTTCCTCGCCTGGCTCGGCGCCGCGGAGGCCCAGGAGGACGGCCTCGACCGGCCCGTCACCGAGCCGGACCCCGACGCCGTGCAGGTCATCACCATCCACGGGGCCAAGGGCCTGGAGTGGGACGTCGTCGCGGTCGCCGGCCTGGCCGACGGCGTGCTGCCCGCCACCGCGACCTCCGGCAAGGACGGTCCCGTCGACAGCGGGTGGCTGACCGGCCTGGGTGTGCTGCCGTACCCGCTGCGCGGGGACGCGGCGGAGCTCCCGGACTTCCCGGTCGAGCAGGCCGGCCACAAGGAGCTCGAGGCGCTGCGCCGGGAGTTCCGCCGCGACGTCGGCGCGCACCTGGTCGCCGAGGAGCGGCGGCTGGCGTACGTGGCGCTGACCCGCGCCCGGTCCGCGCTGCTGCTCAGCGGGTCGTGGTGGCGGGACCGCAAGGACCCGCAGCCGCCGTCGCTGTTCCTCGGCGAGCTGGTCCGCGCCGGGCTCGTGACCACCGACGACTGGGCCCCGGAGCCGGCCGACGGCCAGGCCAACCCGCGGACCGCCGAGCCGGTCAGCCACCCTTGGCCGTCCGACCCCTTCGGGACGGGGCCGCGTCGCGCGCACGTCGGTGCGGCGGCCGCTGCGGTGCGGACCGCGATGGGCGCACTCGAGGAGCCGGACGGCGCCACCGGGGGGCGCACCGCACCGGCCACCGGGCTCGCGCTCGGTCTGGAGGTGCCGCTCGCCCGGACCGCGGAGCTGCTGCTCGCCGAGCGCGACCGCCTGCGCGACCCGTCGGTCGACGTGCCGCTGCCGGCGCACCTGTCGGCGTCGGCGCTCGTGCGGCTCGCGGCCGACCGTGACGCGTTCGCCGAGGCGCTGCGCCGTCCGGTCCCGCTCGAGCCGTCCGTGCAGGCGCGCCGCGGCACGGAGTTCCACGCGTGGGTCGAGCGGTACTACGGCGCGGCCTCGCTCGTGGACGTCGACGCCCTGCCTGGCGCCGACGACGACTCGGTCGCCGTGGACGCCGACCAGGCGGCCCTGCGCCAGGCGTTCCTGGCGACCCCCTGGGCGGCGCTGCGGCCCCGGGCGGTGGAGGTCGACATCGAGACGCCCGTCGCCGGGTACGTCCTGCGCTGCCGGGTCGACGCGGTGTTCGACCTGCCCGACGGTCGGGTCGTGGTGGTCGACTGGAAAACCGGTCGCCCGCCCGCCGACGACGCGGCCGCCCGCGCGCGCGAGGTCCAGCTGGCGGTGTACCGGCTGGCGTGGGCCCGCTGGTCCGGCACCCCGGTCGACCGGGTCGACGCCGCGTTCTGCTACGTGGGGGCGGGGGTCACGGTCACGCCCCGGCGACTGCTGGACGAGTCCGAGATCGAGGCGCTGCTGGACGAGGCGGCGGCCGGGTGAGCCGTCCCCCGCTCAGGCAGGCACGCGCTCCGGCGGGCACGCGCTCCGGCAGGCACGCGCTCCGGCGGGCACGCTCAGAAGGGCACGCGCCCGGGCAGGCGTGCGCTCAGGCGAGTGACGGCTCGCTGACCGGCTCGCGGGTGTGCTCGTCGAGCTCCTGGAGCATCTCCACCGCGTCCGCCACGACCGACTCGTCGCGCGAGCGCACCCCGTAGAGCAGCCATCGGGCGAGCGCCAGCTCGCCGGCGAGCAGGGCGCGGTCGAGCAGGTGCGGGTCCACCATCTCGGTCCGGCGCAGCTGGTAGGCCTCGAGGATCGACTCCACGGCGTCCTCCGGGGCCGCCACGACCAGCCACGCCAGGTCGTCGGCGGGGTCCGCGACCTGGGTGTCGCCCCAGGCGAGGATGCCGGTCACCGTGTCGCCGTCGGTCAGCACGTGCTCCGCGCTGAGGTCGCCGTGCACGACCGTGGGGCGGAAGCGCCACAGCGTGACGTCCTCCAGCCGCTCCTCCCAGCGCCGCAGCAGTGCGGGCGGGACCTTGCCGGTGCGGGCCGCCTCGTCGACCTCGGCGAGCCGGCGGGCGCGGTACGCGGCCGCGTCGTAGGTGGGCAGCCCGGCGTTCTCCACCAGCTCGACCGGCAGCTCGTGCAGGGCGGCCAGCGCCCGGCCGAGGGACGCCGCCAGCCCCGGGCCCGCCCGCAGCGCCTCGATGTGCAGCGGCTGACCGGGCACCTCGCGGTGCACGACGGCCCGGCCGCCCTCCGGCAGGTGCGCGAACCCGGCCGGACGTGGCGCGGTGAAGGGGACGCGGCCGCCGGCGACGTGCTCGGCGAGCAGCTCGAGCAGCGCGGTCTCGGCCTCGAGGGCCGCTCCGGCGCCGGGGCTCACCGGGGCACGGACGACCCAGCGACGGCCCTGGGCGTCGATGACGACGGCCGTGTCGACGTCGCCGCCGGCATTCGCGGGCCGGCGCACGTCGAACGCGTCCAGCCCGGGGATGGCCACGGTGGCCAGGGCCGCGAGCGAGAGAGGTGAGCGAGGCACACCGCCAGGGTAGGGCGAGCCCCGTGCGATCCCGGGCCGCCGGGTGGGCGTGTCCGCATCCCGTTAGCGTGACGGCGTGGACTGGACCGATCTCCCTCTGGCTCGTGCGACCGTCGACCGTGCGGCCGAGCGGCGTGCCGACCCCGAGCTCGTGGCGGGCCTGCGTGCGCTGGACTCGACCGGCGTCGTGCTCGTCCACCGCGGGCTGGTCGCGACGGTGGCGGACGCAGACGGCTCCGCGCTGGACCTGCTGGCCCCGGCGGACGTCGCCGACGCGGCGCCGTCGGCCGACGGCTGGCTGTTCCTCGGCGCCGACGACGCCCGCGGCTACCTCGCCCTGGTGCTCGCCGATGCCGACGCGGACGCCGGCACCGAGGCGGACCCGTCCGTGCCGCCCGCCGACCTCGAGGGGTTCGCCGGCGGCGACGGGGCCGGGCGGGCTGCGGCCGAGCGGGCCGCCGCGCTGCAGGGGGAGCTCGTCGCGGGCCGCCAGTGGTCGCACCTGCGTCAGGTCGGGGCGGCGATGCCCGGGCGGGACGCGGGCCTGGGCGTGACGGCGGTGGCGCTGGCCGCCTGGCACCGCACGCACCGGTGCTGCCCGCGCTGCGGGACGCCGACGGTCGTCGCGCACGCCGGGTGGGTCCGGCACTGCCCGACGGACGGCACGGACCAGTACCCGCGCACGGACCCGGCGGTCATCATGGCGATCGTCGACGCCGACGACCGGCTCCTGCTGGGCCACGCCGCGCACTGGCCCGAGCGCCGGTTCTCCACGCTCGCCGGCTACGTGGAGCCGGGCGAGAGCCTCGAGCAGGCGGTCCGCCGGGAGGTGGACGAGGAGGTCGGCGTCACGGTCGGCGAGGTGGCCTACCGCGGCAGCCAGCCCTGGCCGTTCCCGGCCTCGCTCATGCTCGCCTTCCGCGGCACCGCCACGTCGACGGACCTGCGGCCCGACGGCGTCGAGGTCACCGAGGCGCGGTGGTTCACGCGCGCCGAGCTCGCCGACGCCGCCGCCGCGGGCGACGTGCTGCTGCCCATGCGGGCGTCCATCGCCCGCGCCCTCATCGAGGAGTGGGCCGGGACCGAGCTCCCCGGGGCCTGACGGAGCCGACGACGGGTCGTCGTCGGCTCCGGACCGCCACGCCCGGCGTGGCCGCTGGGTCAGCTCGCGAGGCGAGCGGTGACCTCCGCCAGGGACGGGTTCGTGGCCGCCGAGCCGTCGGGGAACACGATCGTCGGGACCGTCTGGTTGCCGCCGTTGACCTGCTCGACGAACGCCGCGGCGTCCGGGTGCTCCTCGATGTTGACCTCGGTGTACTCGATTCCCGCGGACCCGAGCTGCGTCTTGAGCCGGCGGCAGTAGCCGCACCAGGTGGTCGAGTACATCGTGATGGTGCCCGCGGCGGGCGTGGTCAGCGACATGGGAAGCCTCTCGTCGGCAGGTCGGGTGCGACATCGGTGCGCGGCCGCGGATCGCTCCACGGTCGCGCTCCCACAACGACGACGAGGGGAAGTTCCTTCCCGGGCCGCTCCTGTCCCCACCGGCGGTGCACCGGCGGGACGTGTGGGTGCGGGCTGGGAGGATCGAGGTGATGTCAGCCGACCAGATCCTCGAGGCCCTCGACCCGGAGCAGCGCGCCGTCGCCCTGGCGCTGCGCGGTCCCGTCTGCGTGCTCGCCGGCGCGGGCACCGGCAAGACCCGTGCCATCACGCACCGCATCGCCTACGGCGTGCGGACCGGGGTCTACACGCCCACCACCGTGCTCGCGGTCACCTTCACCGCCCGCGCCGCGGGGGAGATGCGCACCCGGCTGCGCGAGCTCGGCGTCGCCGGCGTGCAGGCCCGGACCTTCCACGCCGCGGCGCTGCGCCAGCTCGGCTACTTCTGGCCCAAGGTCGTCGGCGGGGCGCCGCCGCGGATCCTGGAGCACAAGGCGCCCGCCGTCGCCGATGCCGCCGGGCGGCTGTCGCTGTCGGTCGACCGGATCGCGATCCGTGACCTCGCCGGCGAGGTGGAGTGGGCCAAGGTCTCCCTGGTCACGCCGGACGACTACCCGCGCGCGACCGCGGCCATCGATCGGCCGGCACCGTCGGGCTTCGACCGGCACACCGTCGCCCGGCTCCTGACGACGTACGAGGACGTCAAGACCGACCGCGGGGTCATCGACTTCGAGGACGTCCTGCTCATGCTGGCCGACATGCTCGGCACCCGCGGCGACGTCGCGGAGACGGTCCGCGGCCAGTACCGGCACTTCGTCGTCGACGAGTACCAGGACGTGTCCCCGCTGCAGCAGTTCCTCCTCGACCAGTGGCTCGGTGGCCGGGACGAGCTGTGCGTGGTCGGCGACCCGAGCCAGACCATCTACTCCTTCACCGGTGCCACGCCCCACCACCTGCTGACCTTCCCGACCGCGCACCCCGGCGCCCAGGTCGTCCGCCTGGTCCGCGACTACCGCTCGACGCCGCAGGTGGTGGGCCTGGCGAACCGGCTCATCGCCCAGCGCGGCCGGCGCTCGACGACGGCCCTGGAGCTGGTCGCGCAGCGTCCGGCCGGCCCGCCGGTCGCGTTCACCGCCTACGACGACGACGAGTCCGAGGCCACCGGCATCGCGGCGCGGATCGCCCGGCTGGTCAGGTCCGGCACGCGCGCCAGCGAGATCGCGGTGCTCTACCGGACCAACGCGCAGTCCGAGGCGTTCGAGCAGGCCCTCGCCGCAGCGGGGATCGGCTACCTCGTGCGGGGCGGTGAGCGGTTCTTCGCGCGGCGCGAGGTGCGCGACGCGATCGTCCTGCTGCGCGGCGCGGGGCGCTCGGCCGACGCCGACGCGCCCATGCCGGAGGTCGTGCGTGACGTCCTGCTCTCGGCCGGGTGGGCGCCCGACCCGCCCGCGGCCCGGGGTGCGGCCCGCGAGCGGTGGGAGTCCATGCAGGCCCTGGTGGGCCTCGCCGACGACCTCGCGTCCCGCGGCGGGGCGTCCTTCGCGGACCTGCTCGCCGAGCTGGACGAGCGCGCGGCCGCCCAGCACGCACCGACGGTGGAGGGCGTCACGCTCGCCTCGCTGCACGCCGCCAAGGGCCTGGAGTGGGACGCGGTGTTCCTCGCCGGGATGAGCGAGGGCCTCATGCCCATCTCGCTCGCGGAGACCGACGAGGCGGTGGCCGAGGAGCGCCGGCTGCTCTACGTCGGGGTGACCCGGGCCCGGGAGCACCTCGAGCTGTCGTTCGCGCGCTCGCGCACCCCCGGCGGACGGGCGTCCCGTCGACGGTCGCGCTTCCTGGACGGGCTGTGGCCCGAGGACGGCCGCCGGCGCTCGGTGGGGACCGCGACGGCGCGCCCCGTGCTCATCGGCGAGTACGACGAGGGCCTCTACCAGCGGCTCAAGGACTGGCGCGCCCGGGTCGCGACTCAGACCGACAAGCCCGCGTACACCGTGCTGCGCGACTCCGAGCTCGCCGCGATCGCGGAGATGCGGCCGGCGTCCATGGCGGACCTGGCGCGGGTCAACGGCATCGGCCCGATGAAGCTCGACGCGTACGGACCCGCCCTGCTCGCGCTGGTCTCCGAGAGCGTTCCGGGCCGGCCCTGACCGGCCTCCGCACTCCGGTGGCGGCCCCGGTGCGACCGCCTCCGACATGCCGCTGACCTGCGGCGACGCGATCGCTGCGACCCGCGGGTAAATACCCTTGTGTGCGTCCTGGGAGCACCCCTACGGTGGACCCCGTCCCTGAGAGAGATCCGCGTCACACGCGCGGAGCCGGTCACCGTGAGGAGGTGCCGTCATGAACACCATGAACACCCACGTCGACGTCACCCGTCCGGCGACCCAGTCGCGCCGTCGGTACACGATCGCGCCCACCCCGGACGGTCTCCGGGGCGGAGCTGTGTCCATCGACGGCTTCCCGTTCGCCCGTGACCCCGCGTGTCCCTGGAACACGATGATCTGACAGCCGATCATCACGCCCAGGCCGCGGAGTCCCCACCAGGACCGCGGCCTTTCTCTTTGTCCCGAGCTCTCGGGATGGGGCCGCGGATCCCACGCCGGACCGCATCACCCATCGCGTAGGACAGCTCGGACACCAGGAGGACATCGTGCGGCGCAGCATGCTGCTCGAGAGCGTGAACCAGGGCGGGTCGGGACCCTGGCCGTCGGCGACCACCGTCGAGCTCGCGGACGACCGTCGGGACTTCGACCAGGTGGTGGCCGGACTCGTCCCGTGCCGGAACAACGACCCCGAGCTGTGGTTCGCCGAGCAGACCGCGCGGGTGGAGCGAGCCAAGGCGCTGTGCCGGGACTGCCCGCTGATCGCCTCCTGCCTCGCGGGGGCTCTCGAGCGCGAGGAGCCGTGGGGCGTCTGGGGCGGCGAGGTGTTCGTCGGCGGCACGGTCGTGGCGACCAAGCGGGGGCGGGGTCGTCCGCGCAAGGACGCCGCGGCGACCGCCTGACGGCCGGACGCCGTCCCGGTCGGCCCCGACGGCGCACGGCCCGCGGACGGTCGCGCCCCGGACGGCCCGTGGACGGTCAGGACCCCGTCGGTCCGGCCGCCGGCCGGCCCACCCCCGCAGCCGGCAGGCCGGTGCACCCGCAGTCCGGGTGCACCGGCCACCGGCGCAGGCGCGGGACGACGTCGGGCAGGGCGATCTCCAGGCTCGCCGCGACGACCGCGGGAGGCCGGCCGTCGAGCTGGGCGAGCACGGCGGCGGCCGCCAGCCCTCCGCCGACGACGGCGAGCACGGACTCCTCGGCCACCGCGCGCTGCCGCGGCGACGCGGCGAGCTGAGCAGCGACGACCGGCCAGGCCGGGTCGGCCGCGGTCCGGTGCAGGTCCAGGCAGCGCAGGCACGGGGAGCTGCCGGGCCGGACCAGCGGGCCGACCAGGACGTCGCCCTCCCGGACGACCACCGACAGGTGGACGACCTCGGCGGCCATCATCGCCCGCGCGCGGGCCGCGTCGGCGACGGCGTGCTCCACGCTGACCACGACGTCGGGCCGGGTCCGCTCCGCCGCGGACGTGCGGACCTCCGGCACCAGGTCCCGCAGCAGACGCGCGGCCGCCTCGGCCCGCGGTGAGCCGACGTCCCGGGCGCTGAGCCCCCCGGCGCCCAGGTCGCGGGTGGTGACCGGGGACGGGTCGTCGAGCAGCACGGTGCCCACGCCCGCGGAGGCGAGCGTCGTCGCCGCGGTCAGCGCGAGCCGTCCGGCGCCGAGGAACCCCACCACCCGGTCTGCGCGGGCACGCACCAGCGCGCCGCCCCCGCCGTCGTGGTCGTCGAGGACCAGCGACCAGGCCGCGGCGTCGGCGAGCGCACCGGAGGGCAGCGGCGGGACGGAGGCGGCCGAGCGCTGCGGTGCGGCGTCGAGCACCAGGCCGGCCTGGCGGAGCAGGTCCACCACGGCGTCGCAGGGACGGCCGTCCTCGTCGACCCGTGCGGTCAGGCGCTCCATGCGGGGCAGGACGCCACCGCCGTCGAGCGCCGTCAGGGCCCGCACCTCCGGCACCGTCAGACCGGTCAGCCGCACCGCCCAGCGCGGGTCGGTGCCGATCTGCACCTCGTCGGTGGCGCGCCGCAGCACGCGCAGCCCGGGACGCAGCCGCACCGCCACCACCTCCAGCACCGCCGGCCGACACAGCGGTCACCCGCACGTGCGCACGTGACCTCCGCCAGCCTGGCACCCGCGCGGCACCGCGCTCCGTCGTCCACAGGAACGGGAGGACGCCGGCCTGTCGGGTCCGTGGCCGGACATGCCGAGGGGCGGCCCGCTGCGCCGTGTGGCGCGCGGGCCGCCCCTCGAGCGGCGTGCGGTGGGGCGTCAGGCCTTGCCGAGGATCCGGTTCAGCTTGGTGCCGCACACCGGGCAGATGCCCTTGGCCATCTTGCGGCCGGACTCGGAGACGACGACGTTGCCCTCGGTCTCGCGCTTCTCCTTGCACTTCACGCAGTAGAACTCGCCCTTGTAGGTCTCGTCAGCCATGGATGACTCTCCGTTCGATGTCTGTGCTCGCCGTCGCGCACGTCCGGCGGTCGGCGGCAAGGTCGCAGCGGCCGGTCGGCCGCACTGCCGTGCACGGACACAGTAGTGGCCGGTCCTGCTCGGCACGCACGCCGGCGCCGCGTGGCGGCGGGCGGCCATGCACGCACGGGTGACTTCGTCTGCAGCCACCCGGGGGACACCGGGGGTGATCTGCCACGCCCTGTCCGGCGGGGCGGTTAGCGTCAGGGCGTGCAGCAGAACCCGCCCGGACCCATCGAGGTGCGCCGGAGCCGCAAGCGGGTCCGGACCGTGACCGCCTTCCGCGACGGCGACACCACCGTGGTGTCGATCCCGGCGCGATTCACGCGCGCCCAGGAGCGCGAGTGGGTGCACCGGATGGTGACGCGGCTGGCCGCGCAGGAGCGCCGCCGTCGGCCGTCCGACGAGCAGCTGGCCACCCGCGCGGCGGAGCTGTCCGCCCGCTACCTGGGGGGGACCGCCTCGCCCACGAGCGTGACCTGGTCCAGCAAGCAGGGCCGCCGGTGGGGGTCGTGCACCCCGGTCGACGGCACCATCCGGATCTCCACGCGCGTGCGCGGCATGCCGAGCTTCGTCCTGGACTACGTGCTGCTGCACGAGCTCGCGCACCTGCTCCAGCCGGGGCACGGTGCCGAGTTCTGGGCGCTCCTGAGCGCGTACCCGCGCACGGAGCGCGCCCGCGGGTTCCTGGAGGGGGTGTCGTTCGGCGAGGAGCGCGGCGGTGCCCGCCCGGACGACGCCGCCCGGGACGACGGCCACCCGGACGACGACGACACGGACGGCGACGACCTGGACGGGGACGACGTCGTCGCCCGGGACGACCTCGCGGACGAGGACCTCTAGCGCACCGTCCCCGGCGCGGCGCCGCCGGTGTCGTCCGTGCCGTCCCCGGTCCCTGTCCCATCCCCGGTCCCGCCGTCGCCCTCCGGCCCCGACCCCGGCGCCCGGCCGAAGATCTCGTCCAGGGCCCGGTCGACGTCGGCGTGCGCGTCCTCGCTCTCCGCGCGCCGGGCCGCGTAGCCGGACGGGTCGTCGAGGTCCTGGGCGGTGGGCAGCAGGTCCGGGTGGTCCCAGACGGCGTCCCGGGCGCCGGGTCCGCCGGCCCGCGCGATCTGCGCCCACAGCGCCGCGGCGTCACGGGAGCGGCGCGGGCGCAGCTCGAGCCCGACGAGCGTGGCGAACGTCTGCTCGGCCGGACCCCCGGCCGCGCGGCGGCGCTGGATCATCTCGCGCAGCGCGACGGCGTGCGGCAGGTGGGGGAGCGCGGCGGTCGTGGTGACCTCGTCGACCCAGCCCTCGACGAGCGCGAGCGCGGTCTCCAGCCGGGAGAGCGCCGCCTCCTGAGCCGGGGTGCTGTGCGGGGCGAACACCCCGCCGGACAGCGCCGCCTGCAGGGCGGCCGGGTCCGTGGGGTCGATCGACCGCACCGCGTCCTCGAGGCTGTCGACGTCGATCGTGATGCCGCGCGCGTACGCGTCGACGATGCCGAGCAGGTGCCCGCGCAGCCACGTGACGTGCGTGAACAGCCGTGCGTGCGCCGCCTCGCGCAGCGCGAGGAACAGCCGGACCTCCTCGACCGGGGCGTCCAGGCCGTCGGCGAACTCGGCGACGTTCGTCGGCAGCAGCACGGTCGCGGGCTCCCGGAGCAGCGGCAGACCGAGGTCTGTCGCGCCGAACACCTCGCGGGACAGCGCCCCCGCCGCCTGGCCGACCTGCATGCCGAACACCGCCGACCCGAGCTGGCGCAGCAGCTGCAGCGGGTCCAGGCCGGCGCCCGGCATGCCGGGGAGGCCCGCCATGCCGGGGATCCCGGCGAACCCGACGCCGTCGCCGGGCCCCGTCAGGCCCTCCGGCAGCTGGCTGCCGAGCGCGCTGGCCAGCGCGTCCGCCAGGGAGCCCGCCACCGGCTCCGCGAGCAGCCGCCAGGTCGGGAGCGTGTGCTCGACCCACTCCGAGCGGCTCCACGCCCGGGACCCGCCGCCCGACGGGGGAAGGTCGGTCGCTGCGTCCAGCCACAGCTCGGCCACCGACAGCGCCTCGGTCGCGGCGCGGACCTGGGAACGGGTCAGCGACGGGTCACCCTCGGCGACGGCGGCCTGGCGGGCCACGTCGTGCGCGACGTCCCAGTTCACGGGCCCGTCCCCGGACGCGGCGAGCATCCGCTGCACCTGCGCGAGCACGTGCCCCAGGGTCTGCGGGTCGCTCGGCAGACCTGCGGCGGCCGCCATCGAGGCGGGGTCCATGCCGCGGGCGCGCAGCTCGCGCAGCGCCTCGTCCGCGTCCTCGCCGAACATCGACCGCAGGAGCTCTTCCCACTGCGGGGGCTGGCCACCGCCCGGTGCGGCGGGGGGTTCGCTGGTCATCGGGGCCTCCGGAGGTGATGGCGGCGGACGCTCCACGGTAACCACATGCGTGCGCCGCGCGGCCAGGCGCCGCCCCCGCCACCCCGGCCGGTTCGCTCACGGCGCACCGGCCCGGCCGTGAGGGATGATCGGGACGTGCCCGAGCCCACCAACGCCCCGCCGGACGTCGCGGAGCCCGCTCTCGTCCCGGACGGTCACGGCCCAGAGGCCGCGGCCCGGCCCCTCGGGGAGGCCGCCCCGCTCGGACCGCGCTCGGTCACGACGAGCGCGTCCCTGCTGGTGACCCTGCTGCTGCTGACCGCGATGGTCTTCCTCCGGGTGCCCTACGCGGTGAGCTCGCCCGGCCCGACGCGCGACACCCTCGGGGAGCACGACGGCGTGCCGCTGATCGAGGTGGACGGCACGCAGACCTATCCCTCCACCGGCGAGCTCCGGCTCACCACCGTGTCCGTCGCCGGGGGACCGGGCTTCCCCATCACGGTCCCGCAGGCCGTCGCCGCCTGGATCTCGGGGGAGCGCACCGCGCGGCCGGTGGAGGTGGTCTTCCCGCCGGACGTCACGCAGGACCAGCTGGACGAGCGCAACCAGGCCGAGATGACGTCGTCGCAGGAGAGCGCGACGGTCGCCGCGCTCGAGGAGCTCGGCTACGACGTCCCGGCCGATCTGCTCGTCGCCGGCACGGTGGAGGGCACGGGCGCGGAGGGCGTGCTGGAGGAGGACGACGTCGTGCTCACCTTCGAGGGGGCCTCGGTGACGTCGTACACCCAGCTCGTCGAGGCGCTGGACGCGACGGAGCCGGGGGCGACCGTGCGCCTGGGGCTCCGGCGCGACGGGGACCCGCTGGACGTGGAGGTCGTGACCGGCGAGCGCGAGGGCGGCGGCACGCAGCTCGGCGTGTTCATCGACCCGCAGTTCGACCTGCCCGTCGACGTCACGATCCGGATCGAGGACATCGGCGGCCCGAGCGCCGGGCTCATGTTCGCCCTCGGGATCGTCGACCGGCTCACGCCGCAGGACGAGGTCGACGGCGAGGTGGTCGCCGGCACCGGGACGATGGACGTGGACGGGTCGGTCGGCCCGATCGGCGGGATCCAGCAGAAGCTGCTGGGGGCACGGCGTGACGGGGCGGACTGGTTCCTGGCCCCCGCCGGCAACTGCGACGCGGTCGTCGGCCACGTGCCGGACGGCCTGCGGGTGGTCCGGGTGGCGACCCTCGCCGAGGGACGCGCCGCCATCGAGGCGATCGGAGCCGGGGACGGCGACGCCCTGCCGACCTGCACCGCCGGCTGAGGCGGCCGACCTGCACCGCCGGCTGAGGCGGCGGGACCTCAGCCGAACGTCGCGCGCAGCGCCTCGACCAGACCAGGGACGAGGTCCGGCCCCTTGGCGACGTCGTCGTGGGTGTCGTTGGCGCGGGTGCGCAGGGCCGACCACGACTCGCCGGTGCGCAGGGCGCCGACGGCGATGCGCACGTCCTGCCGGTCCGGGTGGGACATGAGGTAGGCGAGGGCGGCGTCGTCGTCCGCGGGCATCCCCTCCTCCGCGGCCGGCGGCAGGATGATGCGCTCGACCACGACGGCGGCGCCGTCCACCGTGGGCGGCCAGGTGATCCCGCCCAGCAGCTCCTCGAGGTCACCGGCCGGGGGCAGGTCCTCCTGCTCGACCGACGTCAGGTGCGTGCCGTCCGCGCGGGCCGCCGCGACCACGTCGGCCGGGAGCTGACCGGCGAGCTCGGGGGAGGCGTCCAGGGCGGCCGCCGTCCGCACCAGTGCGAACACCCGGACCGGGCCGTCCCACCCGGCGGACGCGACGTGCCGCTCGATCTCGTGCACCGCCTCCGCGAGGGAGTGCTGCGCGGGGGCCAGGAACGTCGTCACGGGCGGCTGGTCGGCGGGCGCGTCGGCGGGCCGGTCTGCGGGTTCGGCGGAGGGGACGGTCCGTTCGGTCATGTGCCTCATCGTCGCACCCGTGTGGGAACCTGGGCCCGGGTGCAGCCGTTCACCCGCTGACGGGTGCGAAGACCGGCCCCGCGACCGACGACGATCAGGACCCCCACGCCGTGAGCTTCACCGCACCACCCCGCCGGCCCACCGGGCCACCCAGCGCCCGCCGCCGCCGCGGCCCCCTCGTGCCGACCCTCGTCGTGCTGGCCGTGCTCGCCGTCCTGCTGCTGTTCCTCGCGCAGATCTGGACCGAGGTCCTCTGGTACGACCAGCTCGGGTTCCTCGGGGTGCTGCGCACCGAGTGGGTGACCCGGGCGCTGCTCTTCGTCGCCGGGTTCCTCGTGATGGGCGGCGCGGTGGCGCTCGCCCTGCGGCTGGCCTACAGCTCGCGCCCGGTCTACGCCCCGACCACCCCGGAGCAGGCGAGCCTCGACCAGTACCGCGAGGCCGTCGAGCCGCTGCGCAAGGTCGTCATGGTGGCCGGCCCGGCGCTGCTCGGCTTCTTCGCCGGCGCTGCGGCGTCCCAGCAGTGGTCGACCGTCCAGCTCTGGCTCAACGGCGTGCCGTTCGGGCGCCGCGACCCGCAGTACGGCATCGACCTGTCGTTCTTCGTGTTCACGCTGCCCGGCCTGCGCTTCGTCGTCTCGTTCCTCATGGCGGTCGTCGTGCTGAGCGCCATCGGCGCCATCGCGACCCAGTACCTGTACGGCGGGCTGCGGGTGGGCGGCACGGGGCCGCACACCACGCGGGCCGCCCGGATCCAGGTCTCGGTGCTCGCGGCGCTGCTGCTGCTGCTCATCGCGGCCAACTACTGGCTGGACCGGTACTCCCTGCTCACCCGGACCGGCGACCGGTTCCAGGGCGCGTCCTACTCCGACGTCAACGCCGTCATCCCGTCCAAGGCGATCCTCGCGGCGATCGCCGTCGTGGTCGCGCTGGTGTTCCTGGCGACCGCGGTGCGCGGCAACTGGCGCTTCCCGGCGATCGGCGTTGGTCTGATGATCGTCGCGGCGGTCGCGATCGGCGGCATCTACCCCGCCGTCGTCCAGCAGTTCCGGGTCGAGCCGAACGCCCAGACCCTCGAGGCCGAGTACATCCAGCGCAACATCGACGCCACCAAGACGGCGTTCGGGCTGGACGACGTCGAGGTCACCCCGTACTCCGCGACGACCGACGCCTCGCCCGGCGCCCTGCGCGAGGACGCCGAGACGGCCGCCAGCATCCGGCTGCTCGACCCGACGATCGTCAGCCCGTCGTTCCGCCAGCTGCAGCAGAACAAGCAGTACTACTCCTTCCAGAACACCCTCTCGGTCGACCGCTACGACGTCGGGGGCGAGAGCCGCGACACCGTGATCGCCGTCCGCGAGCTCGACCTCGGCGGCCTGGGTGCCGGGCAGCGGAACTGGGTCAACGACCACACCGTGTACACGCACGGCTTCGGCGTGGTCGCCGCGTACGGCAACACCACGAGCGAGGAGGGTCAGCCCGCGTTCTACGAGGGGGGCATCCCGCCGGTCGGGGAGCTGGGCGAGTACCAGCCGCGCATCTACTTCGGTCAGGAGTCGCCGACCTACTCCATCGTCGGCGCCCCCGACGACGCCGAGCCCTGGGAGCTGGACTACCCCGACGACGAAGCCGGTGGCCAGGTCAACACGACCTACCCGACCGACGAGTTCGACGCCGGCCCGAGCGTGGGCAACCTGCTCAACAAGATGCTCTACGCGCTGAAGTTCGGCGACCAGCAGCTGCTGTTCTCCGAGCGGGTCACCGACGAGTCGCAGATCCTCTACGACCGCGACCCCCGCCAGCGGGTGGAGAAGGTCGCCCCGTACCTGACGATCGACGGCCGCGTGTACCCCGCGGTGGTCGACGGCCGTGTGGTGTGGATCGTGGACGGCTACACCACCACGGACGCGTACCCGTACTCGGCGTCCGAGCAGCTGGAGGACGCGACGGCGGACTCGCTGACCGCCCGCGGGGGTGCCGTCGTCGAGCTGCAGCCGCAGCGCGCGAACTACATCCGCAACTCGGTCAAGGCGACGGTCGACGCGTACACGGGTGACGTGACGCTCTACGCGTGGGACACCGAGGACCCGCTGCTCCAGGCCTGGACGGGGATCTTCCCCAACACGGTGCAGCCGCTGGCCGAGATCAGCGGTGAGCTCATGAGCCACATCCGCTACCCCGAGGACCTGTTCAAGGTGCAGCGGACGCTCCTCGCCGAGTACCACGTCGAGGACGCCGGCGAGTTCTTCTCCGGCCAGGACTTCTGGACGTCCCCGAACGACCCGACGTCCAACGCCCCGGTCGCGCAGCCGCCCTACTACCTGACCCTGCAGATGCCGGGGCAGGAGGAGTCGTCGTTCTCGCTGACCTCGACGTTCATCCCGTTCGGTGGGACCCGTGAGGTCCTCACGGGATTTCTCGCGGCCGACGCCGAGGCCGGCGACCAGGCCGGGCAGAAGGCCGAGGGCTACGGCAAGCTCCGGCTCCTGGAGCTGCCCCGCAACTCCACGGTCGCCGGACCCGGGCAGGTGCAGAACCAGTTCCGGTCCGACCCGGACGTCTCGCGTGAGCTGAACCTGCTCGCGCAGGGTGACTCGAGCGTCCTCAACGGCAACCTGCTCACGCTCCCGGTGGGCGGCGGCCTGATGTACGTGCAGCCGGTCTACGTGCAGTCCTCCAGCGGGACGCAGTACCCGCTGCTGCGCAAGGTGCTCGTGGCGTTCGGTGACACGATCGGCTTCGCCGACACCCTGGGCGAGGCGCTGGACCAGGTGTTCGGCGGTGACTCGGGCGCCGACGTCGACGGCACCACCACGGACGTGGGTCCGGTGGCGCCGGACGCCGGGACGGACGGCGCGCCCGCGACGCCCGAGCCCACGCCCACCACGGCGCCCACCACCACGCCCACGCCCACGCCGACGGAGAGCGCGGGCGGCACGCCGCCGGTCGTGGCGCCGGACGCAGGCACGGCCCGGCAGCAGCTGGACCAGGCACTCGCCGACGCGAACGCCGCGTACACCGAGGGCGAGGCGGCCCTGGCCGCCGGCGACTTCGCGGCGTACGGCGCCGCGCAGCAGCGGCTGCAGGACGCGATCGCCGCAGCGATCGCCGCCGAGCAGGCGCTCGGGCAGTAGCTCACGACGCCATCGTGAGGCGGCTCACGCACCGGGTGGGGTCATCCGATTTGGACGGCCCCACCCGGTGACGTAGAGTGGTGATCACCGACGCGGGGTGGAGCAGCTCGGTAGCTCGCTGGGCTCATAACCCAGAGGTCGCAGGTTCAAATCCTGCCCCCGCTACACAGTAGGTAGACGTCAGAGGCCCTTTCGCTCAGCACAGCGAGAGGGCCTCTGGCGTTGTGGTCGACGGACGGTCACCAGGTCGCGCCTCGGGGAGTGGCTCCCATACGGGGGGCCGCGGTGTTCGAGGCCAGAGCACGATGCTCAGGCTCGGCCGGGGACCCGGGGAACTCCGGTGGATCCGCGGACGACGAGCTGGGCCGTGTGCGGGGAGGGTGAATCGGGTGCGACACCCGTCGTGAGGTACTCGAGAAGGACCTCGAACGACTGCGTCCCGAGGCGGACGAGCGGCATGGAGATCGTGGTCAGGGGCGGCGAGACTGAGTCGGCGAACAAGACGTCGTCGAACCCGGTCACGCTCGGGTCTGCCAGCACGGACAGCCCCCGGTCGCGCGAGCGGGCCACGAGCCCCAAGGCCATGAGGTCGTTGAACGCGATGGCCGCCGTCGCTCCGGTGGAAAGGACAGGGTCGGCTGCGGAGAAGCCGCCGGCGGCGAACGGCTGGAAGTTGCCGACGTGCTCGATGGTGCTCGAGCGGCCGGTGAGGTCGGCGACGGCAGCCGCGCGGGACCTCTCGGAGTTCGACCACTCGGCCTCGTCACCTCCGCCGGTGTCCAAGGTGCGCACCGCAGCGATCGACATCGCCGAGCACGACTGGCAGCGACTCCTGGACGTGAACCTGTCGAGCGTGTATCGGCTGATCCGCGCGTTCCACGACCACCTGGCCGCGGGCACCGCCGGGACGCCGGGGTCGGTCGTCGCGATCTCGTCGATGTCCGCGAACCGTGCCGTGCCCGGCATCGCGCCCTACGGCGCCGTCAAGGCCGGGCTGTCGCACCTCCTGCGTGGGCTCGCTGTCGAGCTCGGCGCCGAAGGGATCCGTCTCAACGGCATAGCGCCCGGCTACATCGAGACCGAGATGACGGCCCCGGTCCTCGCCGACGAGTCCAACCGGCGACGGATCCTGGATCGCACCCCTCTGGCCGCGATCGGTGTCCCGGACGACGTGGCGCGCGCTGCCCTGTTCCTGCTCTCGGAGGACGCGGGGTTCATCACGGGCCAGATCCTCGCCGTCGACGGCGGGTACGCGCTCACGTAGTCAGCGCCGGGGGTGTGGCACAGGGCGGTACACGTACCCGGTATCCCGGGCCCGGCACGTCTCGAGGGCATGGAAGAGGACATGCGCCTTGCGGAGCGGGAACGAGGTCCAGGCCCGCCGAGACGGCGGCGGACCGGCCCAGCCGACTGCGGTCGGAGGGCGGCCACGCGCAGGCCGCGTCGAGGTGCTGCGCGATGTCGAACCACCGACGACGGGATCGGAGTGGTTGGGCCGGATCGCCCACGCCCTGTCGCCGGACGAGCTCGCGGAGCGACTCCACCGGGACCTTCCGCAGCCGACCGATCCGGATGGTCCGGGTCTGACCGGAGCGGATGAGCTCGAGGAACATCATCCGGCCGATGTCCAGGCGCTGAGCCGCCCTCTCGACGGTGATCACGAGCCCGTCCGTCGTCTGAGCGGCGAGTGGTCCGCGTGCTCCTCCCGGCTCTGCGGCGGTCGTGTCGGGCTCGATCGACTCGTGCAACGTCGACGGGCCTGCCCGCTGCCTGGCCTGGTCTGCCGTCACTGTAGGCTGCGTCTGCTTCGTCGCCACCGTCGGTGTGGCGGCCGATCGGGGACGGATCGGTTGGGGCGTGCGAGTACCGGTGGGCCTTGCTGCCGGGCTACTCGGTGACATCGTCGCCCCGCTGTCCTCCTCGGTCCCCGTGATCTGCCTCGTCCTCGGGCTCACCCGAGCACTGTCGCCTGCTTCCCGCCACCGAGGTGCGCCAGACGCCTGGGCGTCGTCCATCTGTTCGCTCCAGGCCCGCGGTTGGGCGTGCCACCTCTGACGGACCCGGACACCTCTGGCACGCACGTGCCAGGAGCCCTCGTCGGGACCTCGCTCGGCCCGGTGTCGGGCGAAGCCGGCCGCCAAGTTGACGACTTCACCCGGAGGCGGCTGCGCGCAGCCGCCTCCGGGATCGGCTAGCGCCTCGGCGACGACCTGGCTCGGGGCGACGGCCAGAGGACTGACCGTTGACAGGCGCCCACGGGTTCTGCCACGCTGCAACCGATCTCAGCAACCGATCGCAGCAACCGATCTCACTGGAGAGATACATGATCACGAAGCGATGGAGCTACGCGACCGCCGTGGCTGCGGCAACGGCGGTAGTGCTGGCCGGATGCTCGGCCTCGTCGTCGTCCGAGCCCTCGGCCTCGGACGGCCCGGTGACCCTGACCTACTGGGACTTCCTCGACCCGAGCCAGGACAACCCGAGGTCGAACGCGCTGGAGGAGAACATCGCCAACTTCGAGGCGGCGAACCCGGACATCACGATCGACCTGTCGGTGGTCTCCCTCGGCGACATGCTCAACCGGCTGCCGCAGTCGGCGGCCGCGGGCCAGGCGCCCGACGTCTTCAAGATGTTCACCCCCACCGTCCCCCAGATGGCGGCTGCCGGCGCCTACTCGCCGTTGCCGGAAGCCGCCTCGGAGATCACCGACTGGCTCCGGCCGCCGAGCAACCTCGTCGGGCCGGACGGCCAGCAGGTCGCGGTCCCGTACGAGTACCGGACCTGCGCCTTCTACTACAACCAGAAGATCCTCGACCAGATCGGCGCGGAGGTCCCCACCACCTACGAGGACGTGGTCGACGTCGCCGGCAAGGCCGGCGCTGCCGGGTTCACGGGGTTCGGCACCGGCTTCTCCGACACGGACAACTCCGCCATCATCAGCACCTTCTTCGACTGCTTCATGAGTCAGGTCGGAGAGCCGATCTGGAACGACGACGGCGAGGCGGAGTTCGCCGGAACGGCAGCCGACGAGTTCGGCCAGATCCTCGCGGACCTCCGCGACTCCGGCGGGCTGGGGACCAGCGTGGTCTCGGACAGCTACTCGACGGTCACCGACGGACTGACCAACGGCACCGTCGCGATGGCGGTACTGGGCAGCGAGCGCGTGATCACGCTGACCGGTGCGAACCCGGACATCAAGTGGGGACCACTGCCCGAGCCCACCTCCGGGGGCACCACGGGCGCGACCCTCGGCTGGACGCTCGGCATCGGCGCCGGCACCGACCACACGGACGCGGCGTGGAAGTTCATCGAGTACATGACCGGCGCTGAAGCCGGAGCGGTGATGGCGACCGGCGGCGAGATCCCCACCAGGGCCTCGACGTACGACGCGGAGTACTTCTCCACACCGGAGGCGGAGACCGTCAAGACGGTCGCCGACTACGTCGAGAGCAACAGCGAGCCGCACACCTACTCCGACGACTGGATCGGCGTCGCGTCCGGTCTCTCGGCGGCCGGCCAGAGCCTGTACCTGAACAAGACGTCCGGCAGCGAGTTCATCACCGCGGCGCAGGACGCCATCAACGAGTAGCTCGACCCAACTTCCGGGGAGCCCGCCAGCGGGCTCCCCGGGGAAGCGGATCACGATGTCCACCACCAGTGCCGCCCGTGCGCTCGATTCGCGCACCCCGTCGTCCTCACCCGCCGTCGCGTCCAGGCGCCGTCGCCCGGACCGGGGGGTCTGGATCTACGTCCTCCCCGTGTCCGCGGTCTTCCTCTTCGTGTTCGTCGGGCCACTCATCTACACGGCGTGGACCGCGCTGCACGAGACCAACTTCTACGCCATCGGGGAGTTCTCCGGGCTCACCTCGTTCACGGAGCTGTTCGCCGACCCGAACCTGCCCAAGCAGATCGGCACGACCCTGGCCTTCTCGTTGGGTGCGCTGGTGATCGCTCTGCCGGCGGGGCTGCTGTCCGCCACGGTGCTGAACAGCCTGCATCGCTTCAAGCGGACCGTCCGCGGCCTCTTCCTCCTGCCGTGGCTGATGTCGCAGGCCACCGCCGGCGTGATCTGGCTCTGGTTCCTCAACCCGAACTTCGGTCCGGTGACGGCGATCACGACCTCGCTCGGGATGGGGCCGACGGACGTGTTCTCGTCGCCGACCAGTGCACTGGTCGGCGTGACGCTGATCACCGCCTGGTGGTCGTACCCGCAGGCGATGCTGCTCTTCCTCGGCGCCCTGCAGACGATCCCCGGGGAGCTGCGCGAATCGCTGAAGATGGACGGCGGTGGCGTCTGGCGCGGCTTCATCAGCATCACCCTGCCGTACCTGCGCAACACGATCGTCTCCGTCGTCATCGTGCTTCTGATGCTGTACGTGCAGATGGTGACGATCATCCTGGTGACCACCCGCGGCGGCCCGTTGGGTGCGACCGAGACCCTGTCGATGCGGGTCTTCAACCAGACGTTCAACGACTTCGACCTGTCAGGTGCGTCCGCGACCGCGATCCTCCTCTTCGCTGTCAACGTGGTCCTCACGCTGGTCGCGATCCGCTTCCGCCGGAAGGAAAGCCTGTGACAACCGTGGTCGCCACCCGCCGCAAGAAAGGCGCTGGGCTGCGCGCGATCCCCGCGTGGATCTACGTGCTCGTCTCAGCCCTTCTCGTGCTCCCCCCCGTGGCGTGGGTCCTGTCCACCTCGCTCAAGGTGGAGGCCGACACCATCGACTTCCCGCCGGCGTGGATCCCGGACCCCTTCTCCTCCGGAGGCTACGCCGGGCTGCTGACGTCGACGAACATCAGGTTCTTCGTCAACTCGCTCATCTACGCCGGAGGATCCATCGTCCTGGCGCTGCTGATCTGCATCCCGGCCGCCTACGTCGCCACCCGGTTCCGCAGCCGTCGCATGGAGACGCTGATGACCGGGATCCTCGTCCTGTCGATGGTCCCAGCCATCGTCGTGTTCATCGCGCTCTACTCCATGTTCGTGCAGACCGCTCTGATCAACACGTACCCGATGCTCATCGTCGTGTACACCGCCATCATCTGCGGCCAGACGATCCTCTTCCTGCGCAACTTCATCGAGAACATCCCGGTCGAGATCGAGGAGGCGGCCGCCATCGACGGATGCTCCCGCCCGCAGATCCTCATGCGCATCGTGCTCCCCCTGATCCGCCCGGGCATCGCCGCTGTGGCGATCTTCATCTTCGTGTTCGTCTGGAACGACTTCCTCGTCGGCACCGTGCTCGCCACCACAGAAGACATGAAGACCGTGCAGAACGGCATCGTGCGCTACATCTCGACGGGCTTCGGCAACTTCTGGGCCTTGTTCTCCGCGTTCGTCGTCGTCGCATTCCTGCCGGTGCTGGGGATCTTCGCCGCGTTCCAACGGTGGTTCATCGCAGGTCTGACCTCCGGCGGGGTGAAGGGATGACCGCCACGCAGCCGCCGCGGGTCGCCGTCGTCGGTGCCGCCGGGTGGGCGGGGAGTCGCCACGCCGAGGCGTTCCACGAGCTGGGGGCGGACGTCGTCTGCCTGATCGATCCTTCGCCCCGCGTGCACGAGCTCGCTCGCGCGGTCGGAGCCGTGGTTCTCGGGTCCCACGCGGACCTCAGCCCGGACGCGGTCGACCTCGTGGTCGTGTCGCTGCCGAGCAGCGCGCAGCCCGAGGTGACGGCGGAGCTGCTGCGTCGCGGCTTCCGGGTCCTGGTCGAGAAGCCGATCGGCTCGTCCTCGGACAACGCCGCGATCCTTGCCGAGGTCGACGGCATCGACGAGTCGCTCATGGTGGGCTACACGCTGCACCAGCATCCCGCGGCGAAGGAGCTGGCCGAGTGGGTCTCGTCCTCGACGGTCATCAGCGTCAGCATCCGCTCGGCGGCGCGCAAGCTGAGCCTGGACTCCTGGCGGGTGGCGCCCGAGGAAGGCGGAGTAGCCGTCGTCAACGGCATCCACGCGATCGAGTTCGTCTCGTCGCTCTTCGCCGGCGAGGCCGAGGTCGTCAGCAGCTACGCGAGCGACGGGCTGCACGGCGCCTCGGTACCCGACTACGCGGCGGCGACTCTCGCGTTCGCCGGCGGTCCCCTGTTCCGGCTGGAGACCTACTGGAACCCGTGGAACCACAGCTCCGGACTGAACCGGAACGACTGGTCGCTCGAGGTCGAGGTGATCGCGCACGAGGGCCGGCGGGTCTGGTCGAACTGGGAGATCCACGCCTGGGACAGGTTCGGATCGGAGACCACCAGGCACCTGCCGGAGGTCGATCTCTTCCTGGCCCAGGCGGAGGATGCGCTGCGCTTCGCCCGGGGCCAGAGTCCGACGGTCGGCTACCGCCAGGCGCTGCGGGCCACCCGGCTGGCGGACGAGGTCGTCGGACTGGCGGGTGCTCGCGTATGAACCGCGCCCGCACCCTCGTCATCAGCCCCACTCACTGGCACGTGCCGCTCTACGCGGACCGGATCGCCGCGCGCCACGACGTCGTCGGCGTGAGCGACCCGGACACGGCCGGCGCCACCGCGTTCGCCGTGCGGTGGGACGCTCCGCTCGTCCCGAGCTGGCAGCACCTGCTCGACGAGCACGCGGATGCCGAGCTCGCGTACGTCTTCGCCGCGCACGACACCATGCGGGAGATCTGTCTCGCCCTGATCGCGCGGGGCATCCCCCTCGTGGTCGAGAAGCCCGCGGGCGTCTCGCTGCAGCAGCTGGTGGAGATCAGGGAGGCGGCGGACGCTGCCGGAGTGCCCGTCGCCGTGCCGCTCGTGCAACGCGGCGGACCGACCGAGCGCTGGCTCGCACGCTCGGGCGCTGCCCTCTACGAGAGCGTCCAGTTCATCGCCGGGCCGCCCGAGCGCTACCTGGGCAACGGCAGCCCGTGGATGGTGGAGGCACGGCGCGCCGGCGGCGGGTGCCTGGTGAACCTCGCACCGCACTTCGTCGACCTCTTCCTCCGGTCGAGCGGATCCGGTTCCGTCACGGTGACCGCTGCCCTGTCCTCGGCCCTCCACGGCCGCGAGATCGAGGACTTCGCGTCACTGACCCTGACCACCCCGGAGGGTCACGTCGCCGTGATCGAGGTCGGCTACGCGTTCCCGGGCTCCCCGCTGAAGCGGCACTGCGCCTTCATGCGCATCGGCCGTGGGGGTACCGCGACGGTCTGGTCCGACGGGACGGCCTCCTTCACCTCGACGGAGGGCGCCACCGACACGGCGAACATCGACGTCGACAGCGACCCTTTGTACGGGCCCTTCGTCGACGCCGTCGCGGACGGTCTGACCACCGGCTGGCAGGACCTGCCGGGCCTCGATGACCTCGAGGCGGCGATGAGGGTCGTCTGGGACGGGTACGCGCAGGCACGAGGAAAGAGGACATGATGCCCGTTCCTGGGATCGACGAGGTCGCTGCGGCGGCGGGGGTGCACAAGTCCACGGTGTCGCGGGCCTTCTCCCGGCCCGAGGCGGTCAATCGGCAGACCCGCGAGCACATCCTGCAGGTCGCGGCCGCGATGGGTTACACGATGAGCCCGCTCGCACAGGCGCTGCGGACCAAGACGAGCCCCCTGGTGCCGCTGATCGTCCCCGACATCACGAACCCGTTCTTCGCCGAGCTGGCGAAGATGATGACCTCAGCGGCCGGTGAGCGCGGCTACCAGCTGGTGCTGTGCGTGACCGAGAACGACGCCGCGGCCACCGGGCGGTACCTGCAGGCGATGGGGGGCATGTACGCCCCGTTCGCCGTGATCGCCCCCTCCGTACGCGTCGACCCGGCCGAGCTCGAGTCCTTCGGGTTCGGCGGGCGGCTCGTCGTCATCGACCGTGTGGAGACCGATCACGCGATCTCGACGGTGACCATCGACCACGCGAGGGGCATCGAGCTGGCGTTCGACCACCTCCTCGCGCTCGGGCACACGGCCATCGCCTACGTGTCGGGCCTCGCGGGGACCCACACCGCCGGCGACCGGCGGCGGGCCTACCACTCCCTCGCCCGGGCGCACGGCCTCCAGGCGACGGAGTTCGACGAGCACATCGGCGCCGAGGCGGGCCGGCACGCCGGCGAACGGATCGCGGCCATGGCAGGGCCTCCCACCGCTGTGATCGCCGCGAACGACATGGTCGCCTTCGGTCTCATCAGCGCGCTCGGTGCACGAGGGATAGCCGTCCCGCACGACGTGTCCGTCGTGGGCTTCGACGGCCTGCCTCTCGGTGCCAGCAGCAACCCGCCGCTCACTTCGGTGCGCCAGCCCATCGACGAGATGGGCCGCCTCGCGATCACCCTTGCCGAGCGGGCAGCCCAGAAGGGGCACGTCGACCACGTCGTGCTCGAACCGGATCTGCTCCTGCGGTCGTCGACCGGACCGGTCCGATGACCGGGCGCCGGCTGCCCGGCATCCGGCACGTGGACCACGCGGCCTACGCGGTGCCCGACCTGGACGAGGCGGTGGCCTTCTTCACCGAGGTGCTGGGAGCAGAAGAGCTCTACCGCTCCCGACGCGGCCCCGACGCCGCATTCATGACGACCCACTTCGAGGTGCCGGGCGACGCCGTCCTGGAGCTGTCGATGCTGCGTCTGCCGCCCAACCTGAACATCGAGCTGTTCGAGTGGCACACCGCCGACCAGCGGACCGAGCACCCCCGGCTCAGCGACCGCGGCGGGCACCACCTGTGCCTCGTCGTCGACGACGTCGACGACGCGGTGACGCACCTGCGCGGCATCTCCGGTGTCCGCGTCCTCGGTGGACGCAAGGAGGTGGGCGGCGACAGCCCCGCCGTCGCGGGGAATCGCTGGACCTATCTCGTCACCCCGTGGGGGCTGCACCTCGAGCTCGTCGACCGCTCCCGCGTGCGGGACGCGCCGGCGTTGGTGGGTCCGTCGGACTGGAACAACTCAGCAGAAAGGACCCCTCTCGCATGAAGATCGCCGGACACACCTTGGGAACGCCCGGAGTCACTCTCCTGGAGGCGCTTCGGCTCTTCCGCAACGCCGGGCTCGACGGCGCGGAGGTCATCTACCAGGAGGACTACCCGGCCGCGATCAGCCCCTCCGATCGGCGAGCGGTCGAGGAGGCGGCGGCCTTCTCATCCGACGAGGGCATGCCGATCGTCGCGCTCACCCCCTACACGACCGCGATCAACAGCACCGACACGCGGAGCTGGCAGGCGGGCATCGACGAGTTCCGCGGCTGCATCGACGCCGCGCAGGAGCTCGGCGCCACCCGGGTGCGGGTCTACGCGGGTGCCTGGCAGCCGGGGGACGCCGACCACCCGGCGCACTGGGCTCAGCTGGTGTCCGCGCTCGGTGCACTCGCCGGCCACGCGGACCAGGCGGGCGTCGTGCTCTGCGTCGAGAACCACTTCGGGACGATGACGCAGACCGCGGCTGACACCGCCCGCCTCGTCCGGGAGGTCGACTCACCGTCCGTGCGTGTCCTGTACGACCAGGCGAACCTGACCTTCACCCACGACGAGGGGTGGCAGGACGCCTTCGCTGTCCAGGGCGACCTCATCGGCCACGTGCACGTGAAGGACCTCGTCTTCAAGGACCCGGGGGCTCGCTTCCGGGCGAGTGGCACGGCGCGCGTGGAGCAGGAGGAACGCGCCGTCGCCTCGCGTGTCGTCGGTGACGGCGTCGTCCCCTGGCCGGACATCCTCCGTGAGCTCACCCGGCGGGGCTACGACGACGTCCTCACCCTCGAGTACGAGTACCGCTGGCACCCGCAGGACCTCCCGGCTCCGGCGCAGGGGTTCGCGCAGGGGGCACGCGTGGTCCGCGACATCCTCGCGGGGACCGGGGTGTCGCCATGAGCGACCGGACTCTCCGGGTCGGCGTGGTCGGGGCCGGGAACATCGCGCACGTCGCACAGCTGCCCACCCTCGTCGGACGGGACGACGTCGAGCTGAGCGCCCTGGTCACACGCCGGGCAGACCCCAGCGCGCTGGTCCGACGGTGGGGCTTCCGAACCGTCCACCCGACCGTGGAGGCGATGCTGGAAGCCGGGGACCTCGACGCCCTGTTCGTCCTCACGCCGCGGTCGGAGCACGTCGACGCGACGCGACGCGCGCTCCGCGCGGGCGTCGACGTCTTCTGCGAGAAGCCGCTCGCCACGAGCACGCAGGACGCGCAGGACCTCGCCCGCCTGGCCGAGGAGCAGGGCAGGGTGCTGATGGTCGGGTTCAACCGACGGTTCGCGCCTGTGTACGAGGCCGGCCGACAAGCGTTCTCGGACAGTGGTGCGAGCTTCTGCGTCGCGCAGAAGAACCGGGCCGGCTCCGAGTACCGGGCCACCTTCGAGAACGCGATCCACATGGTGGACCTCCTGCGCTGGTACTGCGGCGGGGAGCCGGTCGACGTCGCCGGTCACGCGGCCGGGCAGGACCCTTGGCAGGAGGACGGCGTCTCCGCGCTCGTCCGCTTCGACAACGGTCATACCGGCGTGCTCATGGCCGCCCGGAACGCCGGCGGATGGGGCGAGAAGCTGGACGCCTACGGGGACGGTGTCACCGCGGCGATCACGGCCCCCGATCGCGTGTCGATCACGCAGGCCGGGGCGACCACGGTCCGCGAGATGTCACCCGAGGCGTTCGGCTGGGCCACGGCCACCCAGACCTTCGGCTTCGCCGGAGCGGTGCACCACTTCCTGGACCGCGTCCGCGACCGGCAGCAACCGCTGACCTCAGGCGCCGAGGCCGCCAAGACCCAGCTCCTGCTCGACCAGATCCTGGCCGCCGCCGGACTGCCCACCGAGGAGCTCGAAGGAAGGGAGTGGGCCAGCCATGCCACACGATGACGACGGCTCTGCTCCCAGGACCGCAGCGGACCAGGTCGTCCTGGTCACGGGGTCCAACGGCGGGATCGGCGCCGCGATGGTGCAGGCGTACGTGCATCTCGGCGCGACGGTGGTCGGGGCCGACCGAGGCGAGCAGAACTCATCGGACGCTGCGCGGTACTACGCGCTGGACGTGACGGACGAGGTCACCACCGCAGCGACCGTCAACGACGTGGTCGCCACCTTCGGCCGGATCGACGTGCTCGTGCACGCGGCCGGAGTCCTCGGTGAGACCCCCGACCCGCTGCGGACCAGCACCGCCGAGTTCGAGCGGATCATGACGATCAACGCGACCGGGACCTTCACCATCGTCCGCGAGACCGCTCACGCCATGCTCGATCAGGGTACGAGGGGCTCCATGCTCCTCTTCTCGTCGGTCGCCGCCAAGGAGGCACGCTCGACGTACCTCCCGTACAACGCCAGCAAGATCGCGGTCCTGCACATCATGTGGTCGATGGCGCAGATCCTCGGACCCTCCGGGATCTCGGTCAACGCCATCACGCCGGGGCCCGTGGAGACCAACATGTGGGCCCAGCTGGCAGAGGCCTCCGGCAACGCCGCCGACTCGGCCGCCCGGGCTCGCGCCGAACGAGCGGCACAGCTGCCGATGAGACGCTTCGCGCGGCCCGACGAGGTCGCGAGCGCGGCCGTGTTCCTCACCGACCCTGCCAACCGGTACATCACGGGCGTCAGCCTCGACGTCGCCGGCGGCGCACATCTCGGGATGGGCACCTAGGACGGATCGGGCACAGCCCGGCAGCGGGCCGGCGGGCGCCGACGACGCGGCGGCCACGGATGCCCAGAAGTGAACCCCTCGACTGCCGGTGGTGCAGTCCCCAACAGAGAGTTGCCTCCCCATGCACCGCAAGCTCCGCACCCTCCAGCGCATCACCGACGACGGGACGGTGGTGATCGTCCGCCTCGACGACGCCGACGAGGCGTTCCGAGCGTCCGAGGCAGCCCTTGCCGGCGGGGTTCGCGCCATCGAGGTCACGCTGTCGACGCCCGGAGCACTGCGGGTCATCGAGCGCCTGGTCGAGGCCCACGGATCCTCCGTGTCGATCGGCGCCGGCACGGTCCTGGACGCGCCGAGCGCCTACGCCTCCATCTCGGCGGGCGCGTCCTTCCTCGTCACCCCGCACCTGAGCCGCGAGGTGATCCGCACGGCGAACCGCTACCAGGTCCCCACCGTCAGCGGCGCCTACTCGCCGACCGAGATCCTGGAGTCCGTCGAGGAGGGCGCGGACATCGTGAAGCTGTTCCCGGCCGAGATCGGACCGGCGTACGTAGCGGCGGTTCTCGCCCCGTTCTCGCACGTCCCGCTCATGCCCGCCGGTGGTGTCAGCGCAGCCAACGCCAGGGCGTGGTTCGAGGCCGGCGTCTGCGCTGTCGGCGTGGGCAGCACCATCACGAAGGCCGCACGGCCCGACGGGGACTACACCCGGGTCACCACGGCGGCAGAGACCTTCCTCGCCGCCGTCCGCGCCGCCCGGGACTGAGATGACCTTCGCTCTCGTGGTGGTCGGATCCGCAGGCTCCGGCAAGTCGACGGTCGCCCGCGAGATCGCCCGGCGGTGCACGGCGGTCTATCTCGACAAGGACCGGCTGGCAGGGCCGCTGGTGGAGGTGGCTCTGTCCGCCGGCGGGCACGCACCCCAGGAGCGGGAAGACAGCGCGTTCTACAGAGAGGCCGTGATGCCGGCCGAGTACGCCTCGCTGCTGTCCGTCGCGGCCGACAACGTGCGACTCGGGCTGTCGGTGGTCATCGACGCGCCCTTCGCGGGGTACCTGAACCAACCACACTTCCTCGAGACCGCCACCGAAGCGGCCGCCTGGCCGGACGTCGACACCGTCGTGCTGCGCGTCGTCACCTCCGAGGAAGAGACACGTCGACGACTCCGAGCTCGAGGCCTCGTCCGCGATCGCGCCAAGCTGGCCATGTGGGACACGTTCTGGTCGACGTGGGGCCGGTCCACCATCGACTGGGTCGGCGTCTCCGTCATGGAGCTGGACAACAGCGACACGCCTGACCTCCGAGAGGTGCTCTCGCGTCTTGGCGGATGAGCCGTGCCAGCGATGGTGGGCCTACGGCCCAGGGCACGGTGCTGCGGAGCTGCGGAGCTGCGGAGCTGCGGACGATGCTCAGCGCGGTTCGGCCGGCTCCTCGATGCTCCGCCGCTGGACCAGGACTCACCTCACGGTCGCGTCGGCTGAGCGGCCGCGGTGACCGACGCCCGCCACCGGCCGGGTGGTGGGCGTCGATCACATGCGGCCGGGCGGCGCACCGCAGGTCCACGGCTCCATCGCGTCGCCCCCTCGCTCGCTCGCCACACCACTCGTCCGGATGCCCGATGAGATTCTCCGGCGACGCGGGTCAGCCGGATGCGCCCGTGCACTGAGCCGGCCGCACCCTGGGAGGCACCGATGTCACTGACCCGGATCCACAACCTGTCCATCTCGCTCGACGGCTTCGCGACCGGAGAGCCGCAGTCCGCCGAGGCGCCCTTCGGCCACGCGGGCGAGCGCCTGCACGAGTGGATGTTCGCCACGCATTTCTGGGCGCTGCAGGGTGCCTCGGGTAGCGGAGCGGACGCGGGCGGGTCGTCGGGCGTCGACCACGCGTTCGCCGAGCGCCACAGCGTCGGCATCGGAGCCGAGATCATGGGCGCCCACAAGTTCGGCCCGCCGGGCTGGCAGGACGACCCGGACTGGACGGGTTGGTGGGGGCCGAACCCGCCGTTCCACTCGCCGACCTTCGTGCTCACCCACCGCCCGCGGCCTGCGATGCCCATGGAGGGCGGCACCACCTTCCACTTCCTCGACGCCGGCCCGGCCGACGCGCTCGAGGCGGCCCGCGCAGCTGCCGATGGCCGGGACGTGCGGATCGGCGGCGGCCCCACCGTGGTCCGCGACTTCCTCGCCGCCGGGCTCGTCGACCACATGCACCTGGTCCAGGTGCCCATCGTGCTCGGCCGCGGTGTCCGGCTCTGGGACGGCCTGGAGGCGCTCGAGGAGGCCTACGACATCGAGGCCGTCTCGTCGCCCAGCGGCGTCACGCACCTCACGTTCAGCCGGAAGACCGTGCCATGAACGCGGGCCCGGCCGCGAGGGCTGCCCGCCGCTGGGGGACGGCCGCGAGCGAAGAGGTCTCACGCCGGTGGCCCTCGACGAGGTGCCTCACGACTACCTCGGTCGGAGCGCCTGCTCCACCGCGTCGCAGGGGTCGCTGACCGGGTCGATCTGCCGGATGGCGCAGGCGGCGGCGGCCAGGAGGTGGCGCAGGGTGGCGCGGTCCGGGCCGGCCAGGCTGGAGAGCGCGCGGTCCTCGGCGGCGCGGACGTCTCGCTCGAGCTGCGCGAGCCGGTCGCGCCCTGTGGTGGTGGCGACAAGACGGCGCTGGCGCCGATCGTCGGGATCGACCTGGCGCTCGACCAGCCCGGCGGTGACGAGGTCGTCGACGACGTAGGTCATCACGGTCCGGTCGATGCCCAGGTGCCCGGCCAGCGCGAGCTGGCTGCGCTGGTCGCCGTGCACGACCGAGGCCAGCACCTGGAAGCCCCGGTGGCCCTGCGGCACGTCAGCCAGGACCTGGCCGACCTCGTCCTGGTAGTGGCGCAGCAGCACGCCCAGGGTCCACCCCAGCTCCTCGTGCCCGAGCCGGCCACCACTCGTCGTCGCCTTCACCACGCCGCCATGGTAGCCGAAACCATGCTTGCGCAGATCGTCTGTCAGACATACGGTCTGCATTGCCGCAGAGTTCTGCGGTGCGGCCATCGGCAAGGATCTCCATGAGCGACTACGGGCACGACCTCCTCTTCGGCTCCTTCATCACCCCGACGAACGCGGACCCGCAGGGGCCGGTCCGGCTGGCGGTGAGCAGCGAGGCGGCGGGCCTGGACGTGGTCACGTTCCAGGACCACCCGTACCAGCCCCGGTTCCACGACACGTGGTCGCTGATGGCGTACGCCGCCGCGCGCACCGAGCGGATCAGCCTGTCCGGCAACGTGCTCAACCTGCCGCTGCGTCCGCCTGCGGTCCTGGCGCGCGCGGTCGCGAGCCTGGACCTGCTCAGCGGTGGTCGGGTGGAGCTGGGGCTGGGCGCCGGCGCGTACTGGGACGCCATCGAGGCGATGGGCGGGCGCCGGCTCACCGCCGGGCAGGCGGTCACCGCGCTGAGCGAGGCGATCGACGTCATCCGCGGCGTCTGGGACACCTCCACCCGCCAGCCCCTGAAGGTCGAGGGCACGTACTACGGCGTGCGCGGCGCGAAGCGTGGACCGGCCCCTGCGCATCCGGTCGGGATCTGGCTGGGCGCGTACAAGCCGCGGATGCTCGCCCTGACCGGTCAGAAGGCGGACGGGTGGCTGCCGTCCATGGGCTACCTGAAGTCCCAGCAGGAGCTCGCCGACGCGAACGCACGCATCGACGACGCCGCCGCCGCCGCGGGACGCGAGCCGTCCGCGGTCCGCCGCCTGCTCAACGTCGGAGGGTCCTTCACCACCGGGACCAACCGCGGGTTCCTGCAGGGACCGGTGTCCCAGTGGGTCGAGCAGCTGGGCGCACTCACCCTCGAGCACGGATTCAGCGGGTACATCGTGATGGGCGACGACGAGCGGTCCCTGCGCATCCTCGGCGGCGAGGTCGCCCCCGCGGTCCGAGCCCTGGTCGCCGAGCACCGCGTCGCTGCGGCGGTCACCCGGTGAGCCGCGACCACGGCCACCCGGTCCGGCTCGGCGTCGCCCTCGACCTCGCACAGCTCCCGCCGCACGCGCTGACCGGCCTGGCCCAGGTCGCGGACGAGGCGGGCCTGGACCTGCTGGCCGTCACCGACAGCACCCACTCCATCGAGCAGGTGTCCGAGCCGAGCGGGCCGGACCCTTGGACGACACTGGCGTGGGTGGCCGGTGCGACCAGCCGGATCACGCTGACGACCCACGCCCTCGCACCGACCGGTCCGGCCACCGTGCTGGCCCGCGCAGCCGCGAACCTCGATCTGGTGACCGACGGGCGCCTCGAGCTCGGCCTGACCGTCGTCCCGGCAGCTGCCGACGGCACGGCGTCGCCCGCCGTGGGTGTCCACCCTGACGCGGGCGCACTGGCCGAGACCATCTCGATCCTGCGCAGCATGTGGACCGCCGACGGCGAACCGGTGCGCGGCGCCGGACCCGCTCACCGGGTGCCGGGCGCCGACCCCGGTCCCGCACCGGCCCACGACGTCCCGATCTGGCTCAGCGGCACCGACGACACGCTGCTCGACGTCGCCGGACGCAGCGCCGACGGGTGGTGGATGGACGCCACCGCATCGGGCGTCGACCCGAGCTCGGTGTCGTCGGCGCAGTTCCGGCTGGACGTCGCCGCCCGGCGGGCACGCCGCGACCCCGCAGAGATCCGCCGCCTGCTCACCGTGGCGACCATCCCCGCGGTGCCGGATCTCGTCAGGTGGGTCGTCGAGGACGGCGTCGACACGGTCGTGGTGGCCACCACCGAACCCGCCGACATCCGGCGCCTGGCCAGCGAGGTAGCCCCTGCCGTCCGCGATCTCGTCGCCGCCGCTCGCACGGCCCGCGGCACCCGATCCGGCCCCAGCCGACCTGCTCGGGTCCGCGCCGCCCGACGCGACGGCATCGACTACGACGACGTCCCCGCCGGCCTGGAGACCGTGGAACCGGGCGACGCCCGCTATGCCGGCATGCGTTCGACCTACCTGCGCGGCGGCCGACCCGGCCTCGTCCTGCTCCCACGCGACACCGCCCAGGTCGCCCAGGCCCTGATCTGGGCGCGGACCCAGCCCGTGCCGCTGGCGATCCGCAGCGGGGGGCACGGGATCAGCGGCCGCTCCACCAACGACGGCGGCATCGTGGTGGACCTGCGTCACCTCGACGACATCGAGGTCCTGGACTCCGCCACCCGCCGGGTCCGCATCGGGGCCGGCGCCCGCTGGGGTGGGGTCGCGGAAGCGCTCGAGCCGTACGGGTGGGCCCTGACGTCCGGTGACTACGGCGGCGTGGGAGTCGGCGGCCTGGCCACCGCAGGCGGCCTGGGGTTCCTCGCCCGCCAGCACGGGCTGACGATCGACCACCTGCGGGCCGCCGACGTCGTCCTCGCCGACGGCACCATCGTCCGGGCCGACGAGCAGCACCACCCCGACCTGTTCTGGGGAATCCGCGGCGCCGGCGGCAACCTCGGCGTCGTCACCGCGTTCGAGTTCGAGGTCGACCAGGTCGGCGACGTCGGCTTCGCCCAGCTCGCCTTCGCGGTCGACGACCTCGCCGGCTACCTCCAGGACTTCGGCGCCCTCGTCGAAGCCGCACCACGCGACCTGACCCCGTTCCTGATCGTCGGCCGCCCCCGCGGCGGTCGCGTCATGGCCCAGGTGATGGCGGTGGTCAACTCCGACGACCCGGAGACGATCCTCGACCGCCTGCAGCCCTTCGCCCGGCTCGCCCCCTTGGTCCAGCAGTCCGTCCAGGTCATGCCCTACACCGGCGTGGTCCACCGCACCGACGACGTGCACGACGCCCAAGGCGAGCCCGTGACCCGATCCGCGGTCCTCGAGCACCTCACCCCGCAGTTCGCCGAGGACGCCGAGCAGCTGGTGCGCAGCGGCGAGGTTTACTTCTTCCAGATCCGCTCCGCCGGCGCAGCGGTCAACGACGTCCCCGTCGACGCGACCGCCTACGCCCATCGCACGGCCAACTTCCAGGTCGTCGCGCTCGGCGCCTCGCGCGAGAGGCTCGACCGCAGTTGGGACGCCATGAGCCACCACTACTCCGGGTTCTACTCCAGCTTCGAGACCGACCTGCGCCCCGAGCGGCTCGCCGACGTCTTCCCCGACCGCACCCTGACCCGCCTCCGCGCGGTCAAGACCACGTACGACCCCGACAACGTGTTCCGCTACAACCACTCCGTCGCCGACGCCTCCGCCCAAGCGTCGCCCGGCGGCGTGCCGGCGGCGCCGTGAGCACCGCGGGCAGGCGCCGCGGGTTGCGCAGCGTGATGCCCGGAGCTGTCGCACATCGGCAGGAGCTGCCGTAGGCAGAGTCACCGGATCGCGGCATGAGCGGACGCGTGTTGCGCGGTGGGAAGCACGGCGGCTCCGACACCAGGCGAGCCGGTGCCGGTGCCGGAGCCGCCGCGGATCAGCCCTTGCCCAGGGTCGATCCCGCCTTGCTCTTGGCGCCCTTGCTGGAGGAGTCGGACGCGAGGGTGCTGCCTGCCTTCGACAGTGCAGCCTTCGACGGCTTGCCCATGTGATCACCCCCCCCCCGGGACTCGCGTCGAGAGTCCCAGGAGGGTCTGACATGGGAGTCCTGGCGCGGGAAGGGCGTCATCGCTGACACAGAACTCCGCCATGCCTCAACGCGGCATGACCGTGCCGTCGCGGTGTCAAAGGCTGTCGGACGTGAGCACTCGGTGGTTCAGGCGCCGGCCGGTGTCCGGCGGGCGACGGTCACAACTTCGTGGAGTCCCCGCAAGACGTGCTGAAGGCATTAGGCCGTCCAGGGGAAGAGCCTGTCAACACGCCGGAGCGGTACCTACCCTCTATCTGGGAGGGGGGTCGTCAATGCCGTTGGCGGCTGAGCTGGATGGCAGGCGCCTAGTTTCGATCGACCTCGACGATGAAGCCTGGGACGCGCTGCGGCTCAAGTCGCGCGTCGGCGCTCTGCGATTCCGCGACTGCGCTTCGGCCGCATACCTGCGCACCTCCCGCGGAGGCTTGCGACACTTCGCGCATGCGCCCGGCGCCGGCGGCTGTACTGCGCACGGCAACGAGTCTGCCGCACACATGCAGGCCAAGTCGCTCGTCATCGCCGCAGCGCGCGCCGCCGGCTGGCACGCGGAGCCCGAGGTGCCTGGCCCCGGCTACCAAGCGGACGTCTTGGCCACCTCTCCCACGGGGGTGCGACTGAACTTCGAGATTCAGCTCTCTCGCGAAGAGGACACCGACTACCGAACGCGGAGCATGCGACGGAACGCCGACGGATGCCGCGTTCTGTGGTTCACCCGCTACCCATTTCCGCCACGCAAAGACTGGGAGCCCGACCCGCTCGCCGTGCCGGACCCGCGCGCGCCGCAGGCCCGGCTCGTGGAGACCGGAGGGCAGCAGTTCACCGTGCTCCTCGATCGGGTGTCCTCGCTCGAGGAGGCGGTGGCGGACCTCCTCGCGGGCAGGGTTGCCCTGAGGGCCCAGATCAGTGGAGAACGGATGCTGAGCGTCGTCCTGGCCCGACGAGCGTGCTGGAGCTGCGGTGTCCGTATGACGCTGTGGCGAGCGGTCGAGGAAGGCACTGTCGGCGCGTGCGGGCGATGGGCCGACGCCAACGCTGAGCGGCTGGTCGACCATGTGCATGCCGAAACCAAGCAAGAGCATGCGCGGCTTTTACTCGCCCAGTAAACCGAATCGTTCAGGAAATGCGCTCACAGGGACGGCTGCCCCGGAGTTCGTCGAGGCAATGGCCGACGCCAACGAGCGAATGCAGGCTGCTGCTCGCCGCGATGACGTGCGGGGCGACAAGGACCTCACCGAGTTCACGGCCGTGATGGATGAGCTGGACCGGGAATGGATGCGGGTAGCCCGCTGGCCTCGGTCGGTCGTGACCACGAAGAATCGCCTGGCCCGGCTCACCTGGGCCCGCACCGCCCGCGACCGCGGTGACCGCCTGTACTGCTGGCACGGACCCGCTGTGCCGCAGTACATCGTCGTATCGGGAACCGGCGGCTACCCGGGATGACAGAGGACCCCGCAGCCCCCGTCAGGGGGCGCGCACTCAGCGCGGTATGACCGCGGGTTACGGCTCCTCCGTGCGTTGGCCGGCAGCTGACCGTCGTCGCTCCCACAGCCAAGCGCCCTGGCTACCGGCTACGCAGACCATCGCGGCAACGGTCCACCAGAGCTCCTGCGTTGCCGCGACCACCCCCAGCCAGCGGCAAGAACCGTCAGAACGAATCTTCAGTGCGGCGTGCCTCGATCAAGGAGCAGCCCCCACCCGCACTCCAGTCCGGTTACCGCAACGAGTGCATGTGGCGAACGTTTCGCGGCATGTCCGTGCGTCCGCGGAGCGCCGCGTAGTGGGTCAAGCGCGTGTGCTGACGCGGGCTGCTGCGTCCTCGGCGTCGGAACGTCGGCGGCAGGAGGGGAGCGCTATGCGTCTCGTTGGTCCGCCAGTCGGCCCAGTTCGCTCACTTCGAGTCCCGGTGCGTCGACTACCTCCACGAAGGGCAATCGAGGGGGAACTGTGAAAGCAGGCAGGGGCGCCGAAGATCAAGCGAATCGACATGCACGTCGGCGCAACGAACTTCGGGCTGAGTACGCACGCACGACGTCCGCGGAGGCCCTTCAAGCGGTGCACCGCGCCGAGGAGCAGGTTCGCCGATGGTCTGCCGGAGCGGAAGGCGAGCGTCGAGTAGCGAGCGCCCTCCCGGAGCTCAGTGGGCACGGATGGACTGCGCTGCACGACGTTCGCTGGCCCGGGCGCCCAAAGGCCAATCTGGATCACGTTGCACTCGGGCCCGGCGGTGTTGTCGTCATCGACGCCAAGAATTGGACCGGTTCCGTCACGGTCGCCAACGCGCAGTTGAGGCAGAACGGTTACGGACGCACGCGGGAGGTCGAAGGCGTGGCGGACGCCGCCTCAGCCCTTACCGCGCTCCTTGACCCTAGGCACCGCATGGCCGTGCGAGGGGTGTTGTGTCTTGCCGGACAGGACGTCGTGCCCTTCCAGACACCGCAGGGCGTCACCGTGTTGGGACTTGGCCAGCTGGTGCCTTACTTGGATTCCCTGCCGCCGCGCCTCACTCCTTACGATGTCGCTGACATCGGGCGCCATTTGACGGCCGCACTGGACAGTCCGAGACCATCGCTGCCCCAAGCGCGACGGGGTGTTAGAGCTTCGAGCAACTCGACGACGGACTCAACACAGCAGCACCGGCGCCTACGCCAGCGCATCCGAACTGCCTGGCGGGTGGTCTCCAACGTGATCACCACGTTGTGGTTGACGGGCATGGTGCTAGCTGGGCTCTCAGCCTTCTGACCCACGAGCCAACATGGCCCCGCTGTCGTCCGTGCCCTGGCGCGCACCGCTCCGCGGCATGAGCGCGCACCCCTCAGACGCCCCTCGCGGGTGCGACGTACCGGTCGGGCGTGAGGTCCTGCGCGCGTCGGGTCGCTCGGCCACCGATGCTGTTGGACACCGGCGGCCGACGCGCCACACTTCCTTCATGGCCGTGTTCGAAGACGTCTGGCTGCGCATCGAGGCACACGCGGGCGAACAGTTCCGGACGATCACCGGTCTCCCGTTCACCTATGCGGTCCCAGGTGCCTACCTTCGGGTCGAGCGCGAGGGACACGTCATCGATCGATCGCTCTCGAAGACCAACTTCGAGCGCGCAACAGCGAAGATGCCTGCGTCCGGTCCCGGCGAAATCAAGGACCGACAGGGCTCCGCATACACATGGGCGATCCTGATGGACCCACGCGTTAGGGCCTCCGACTGGTGAGCAATCGACCCGAGCACGCCGAACCTGATGCTGAGCACCCCAGCGCGCCGGCACTCGGCAGCTTCGACCGGGTGGTCCGCGGAAGGCCTACGGGGTACTCCTCCGGTGAGAACGAGCGGCGCTGGAAGGCAGCTGTTCGGTCTGCGTTCGAGGGGTGCACGCTGCCCGCCAACTGTGCCGGGCGGCATCCGCAGTGCGGCGACGCCGTCGGCCCCGGCGTGCGAGGTGTATACGACCACGGCGATGCTGACCCGTTCCCCGGGTTGGAACCCGGATTCGGCGACGCCGAGGAAAGACCCACCCGTAGAAGGGTGCACCGGCGTCGGGGCGGGCGCGTGCGGGCGCTCAGCGAGGCGCAGCTCGTCGGCATCGGCAGGGGTGATGATCTCGGCGAGGTGGGTGCCGTCGGGCCAGGCGACGTCGACGCGCACGACCTGCCCGACATGGACGCTGATGGCCTCCATGATCTGCCCGATCGCCGCGCTGCCGATGGTCGCCCACTCGGCGGGTACGGGAAACGGCTGGGCGTCGATGTGCACGGTCAGTCGGTCGTCCTCGCCGATGACAATGCTCGCCCTCGGCAGGACTGTCGGGCTGGGTTCGGGTCGCTTCACAGCGGCACTCCGTGCACGGGCTCGGGTTCGGGGGCCGGGACGGGCATCGTCCGGGCGGCCCGGTCCAGGCCGGGTGGTTCTCCGCCGCCGACCTGCACGGTGTCCAGCCGGTCGAGGATGGTCAGCGCCGTCTGGCGCACCCGGTCGAAGGTGGAGGTGACCACCTGCACCGGGCTCACCAACGACACCGAGGCGGCCCAGGTGGACACGTACGGGACCGTGTACTGGCTGGTGTCCAGGCCGTGGGCCGCGTTGACCATTAGCGCCACCGACTCGGCCTCCACCTCCGAAACGCCGCGGTGGCCGGCGGCTTCCTCGTTCGCGAGCCCGTGGAGCATGACGTGGGCCAGCTCGTGCGCGAGCGTCTTGACCTGGGCCGCGTCGTCCATGTCGGTGCGCACGGTCACGGTCGCATCGAGGTAGCTGGTCAGCCCGTTCACCCCACCGATCGCGGCAGCGTCCGGCGCCTGGCGCAGCGCGTAACCACGCTCGACGACCTGCGCGGCGAGCCCTTCCCACAGGCCGTGCGGTGCTGCGCCCCGCAGCAGCTGGGGCGCGGGTGGCTCGGGCAGCGGGTCGCCCTCGGTCTGGGTGACGTCCCACACGTACGCCGGCCGCGTGGCGATTAGGCGAGAGCGCATCGTCTCGCCGCGCGCGGGTCCTTCGCCGGTGTGGAGTGGGCGCCACGGCCCGGTGGCCGGGTCGGTGGCGACCATTCGCTGGGTCACCGGGGCGAAGATCATGTACCCGGACTGAACCTTGAGGACCTGGCGTCCCAGCGACTGCCACTAGCGGTACCCGGCCACGTAGGTCGGTACCGGCTCGGTGACGCGGCCGGCGTCGAACGCGGCCGCGTGCTGGACGTAGATCAGCAGCGAGTTGGCGAAGCTGCGCCAGCGAAACTGCGCCGCGAACTCGATCGCCCGGCGCCAGTCCGCCTCCGTGGTAAGCGCGCCAACGGCGTCGGCCAGCGTGGCGTGCAGCGCGTCGAGCTTGGCCTCTCGATCGGTCACCTGCGTGGAGTTGCGGTACATCACGACACTCCCCGCCCGCCGTGTGGTGCCGCCGGTGCGCTGCCTGCACCCGCCGGCGGATCATGATCCCTGCCATGACCCGGGCGTGGTCAATCCGGGACCCTTCGCGTAGCCCTATGGCGAGCACACGGCCGAGCGCCTGGATCTTCTCGTCCAACGTCGTTCGTCCAGCCGACTCAAGAACGCGCGCGAGCAGCTCCAGCCGTGCCGGGTCAGAGCTCGCGGCTGCGGCCAGTGCCTCTGTGGTGATCTCGAGCTGATCGGCGGCGATCTCTAGCACGCGGCTGCCGCGGGTCAGGCGCCGCATCAGCGCCTGGCTGCCCAGGTCCCACGCCATCCGCATCGCGGGCGTGACTGCCGCGCCTGCCGCCGCGCCGGGTGCGCCGCCGAGCGCGTAGCCGACCAGCCCGCGGCCAGCCCCGCCCGGCGACCCCACCGCAGCAACGCCGCCTGAGCCGCCCGTGGTGACCATCGTGCGCCGACCGGCACCGGCCTCAAGGCCCTACGGCCGCTGCGCGGTCGCGCTACGCGCGAGCCTTGACTCCGACACCTCCCTCGACCTGCCAACCACCCAGCGGGGCACGGACGAACAACGCCCCCGACCACGGGTTCGAGGTGTCAGGCACCTACTGGGGCCGAAGTGTCAGACGGTACCGAGACTTGACAACGGTGCCAGTAGGTGAAATCGGCCGCGACTGGATGCGCGTGACTGCGTGTCCCCGGGGCGCCGAAAGCTCCGGATGGACGGACCCAGCGCGCAGGTAGCTCCCTGTCCGCTGCCGCTTGGCCAACTGCGGTCGCCAGCCGGCCCCTTCTTCACACGACGCATCGAAGACAACACGGCCCCCAAGATCCAGGACGTGTTGCGACGTCCACTGGAAGCTGCCCCGTCGCCGACAGCGTCAGGCGGAGATCCAGCGTGGAGGAAACCCTTACGCCGCTCCGCGTCCCAGGCGATCATGCTGCTTCGTGCTCCACCAACCGCGATGCTCCACCAACTGCGAGGAGGGGTTATGACAGAGCCATGGGGCCAGCGGCCGGGCGGGCCTCAGGTGCCGATGCCGCAGCAGGTGCCAGGCCGTGAGCCCGGGTGCCTCATCGTCTGTGTCGCCTTCGTAGGCTTGCTCGGGACTCTTGCACTAGCCTCTGGCTTCGGCCAAGTAGACATCGGACTAGTTATTTTCGGTCTACTCCTGCTCGCTGGACCGGTTTGGTACTTCTGGTTCGTGGTCGGGCGCCCGGGCCGCGAGCGCCGGGCCGCGGAGGTCCGCCGTGCCGAGCAGCAGCGTCGATTGGCAGAATGGCGTGCGACCCGGCCGGCCGAGCAGGTTAACCGACACGCCGACCCCCTCGGTGCAGCGCGCTGGCTGACCCGCGAGTCAGCTGGCTGTGCGTTCTTGGGGCTTGATGCAAACGATAAGAATTGGGTTGTTGCTCACCGCCAGCAGGCTGTGCTCGTGCTCGGGCCACCGCGTTCCGGAAAGACGAGTAGTTTGATCATCCCGTCTGTTCTTACCGCATCGGGACCAGTTGTATCGACATCAACAAAAGCCGAAATAATGCGAGCGACGGCGCGCGCGCGAGCAAAAGTGGGGCGCATCTGGCTGTATGACCCATCGGGAACCGAGGAGGTGCCAGCCGGGGTGCTCGAACTGAATTGGTCGCCGATCTGGAGCGCGAGGACCTGGGATGGGGCCCGCGCAATGGCCGACGCCATGGTGGGTGCTTCGTCGGCGGGCGAGGGCGTGGAAAACGGAACATATTGGTCCGAGTCCTCAAAAACGCTGCTGGCGCCTCTTCTTCATGCGGCCGCTCTCAGTGGAAAAACGATATCGGATGTTCGGCGCTGGGTGTCGCGCGCAGATGTGGTCGAAGCGGGGCGCACGTTGGAGGCGGCGGGTGCTGAACTCGCCGCTGACGATCTTGATGCTGTCGCGGCTCAGACGGAAGAGCGGGAGAGGTCGAGCATCTTCGCTTCGACCCGAATCGTCCTAACGGCGTACGGCTCTGAACAAGCAGCTAAACGTAGTATGAGACAGAATTTCGACGCCGACAAATTCGTCCGTTCGGCCGATACGGTGTACATCACCGCCCCCTCGCACCTGCAGAACAATCTCGCACCGCTTGTCGCCGGGCTGCTCGAGGAAATCCGTGATGCTACGTACCGCTATGCCCGTAGCCCGCAATATTCCGACCGGGATAGTAACCCAGTGCTCTGGGCGCTCGACGAGGTCGCGAATATAGCGCCCTTGAAGAAGTTGCCGGGAATAGTCTCTGAGGCGGGAGGCCAGGGACTGCAAGTGATGGCCTGCCTCCAAGACCTTTCGCAGGCGCGAACACGGTGGGGCACCGCAGCGGAGGGATTCCTCAGTCTATTCGGCACCAAGGTAGTGTTTCCAGGCATCGGCGACCGCGCAACGCTCGAGGCGCTTTCTATGATGGTTGGTGATTGGGATCGTCCATACCTTGTGTTCAACACCGGCACGGGCACCACTACCACGTACGGGATTCCAACTGGAAGGACTCAGGCTCAGAGCAACAACGACAGTTGGACACACTCGACACAACGCGAGGCGCGCGTGTCGGCGGCGGAAATCTCCAACATTCCGCCCGGGCACGCCCTTCTCGTTCGCTCGGGCCACTGGAGCCTCGTGGAGACTACGCCGTATTACAGCGCCGCACCATGGCGCGCCGCGTTGGAACGTGCCCCCCGCCATATCGAGCCTCATGGCGGACCGGACCATTTGCCCTACTTCGGCCCGGGTTCTCAAGCCTTCGCGGATCGGCCGACGGAGTAACAAGCCCGCTAGCGCTATGCAGTCTGACGTTTCGATGGCCTCGCCAGCACACCTTGGAAGGGTCCGGTGGCTGGGACTATGCTCACCGTCTGAAACGGTCTCGGGTGCCGAGATGTTGTGGTTCATGAGGTTGGTGACGCCGGCGGTGTGAGGGAGAGGTAGCCCGTGGGGGCAGGATTGAAGTGCGACCAACAGTACTGACCGAGAGAGACCTACGCCTCGATGACCAATCGCTAGTGCCCCGTTTGTGCTGCCGGCAGGCTGCGCCTGGTCGAGCGGTGCAAGCGCCGCCCGACTACCCCCGGCGCCGCCGAGGCCGGTGTGTCGCGCCAGTGCCTGACGAAGTGGAAGTCGCGGTACGACGAGTTGGGCGAGGCACGGTGGAGGGGTACAACCGGGTCTTGGCCGAGGAGCTTCTTTACGACCGCTTGTGGACGAGCGAGGACGAGCGGGCTGCCACGATCGAGAAGCAGTGCACGCGGCAGCGCTACGTCGGGCTCCAGCGGCTACAGCAGCGGCACAGTGTGTCGCACGGTCATAAGGTTGAACATGGTTACGATCGGCTCAACAGACAGGCCTAGTCGAGTTGTGCCCCGGAAGAGTCAGGGTGCATTATTGATGCGGCGAATCCCAGTCTGGGCCCGTGCTGATGGGCGACTCTGGAAGGGTGGTGGCCGAGGTGCTGCTCCGCGAAGGAACGTGGTTTTGGGTGCCCCTACCCGGCGGCAAAGAGGCCATGGGACTGATCAGCCGCGTATCAACCGACGGCTTGGTTGCGATGGGTTTCTTTTTCGGTCCTTTCGATCAACGTGGGCGCGTCGACCAAAGGCCCTCTGCAGAGGCAGCCAGCCTCCGGGCGCGTTTTGCAACAACCAAGGTCCGAGCGGGCGACTGGGAGCTTTTTGAAGTTGAGCAGGACTGGCACCGTGATGAGTGGCCAGTGCCTTCCTTCTGCAGCCGCGAAGCAACGGGCACGTATATCGTGCGCTACGACGATGACGACTTAGTGACTCGCACGCAGGCGGAAGTGGTCGATGATGGCTGCGGCGATGTTCCAACCGACGGGCTGTTAGGTCCAGTCGCCGTGGAACGCGTTCTCGCGAGCTATCCCACTGGTAAGCGGTAAGGAGCCCCGTGGCTCGACAGGCGAATAGTGGCGTCGACGTCGGGGGGATCTATGTGCTCCGCGACGCAATTACGCACGAAGTTCGGTATGTCGGCCGTACGGAGGACTTCGCCCAGCGGGCGAAGCAGCATGCTGCGCGGGCTAAAACCGATGAAGCATTTGCTGACTTAGTATTTACTCCTTTGCACGGGACCGACGATCTTAACTTGCAGCGCGGGCTCGAGCAACACTACTTGGAGGCTTTTAGGGCACAGCATGCCGATCTGCTTAATAGGAACGAAGCGACAGGCCGATCACATCGCGAACGCTACCTCCGGCTGAGTGAAGCATATGTAGGTAGAACCGGGCCTGCGCAGTTTGTCGTGGATGGACATGGGCCTGACGGCCGCGAGCAGTCGCCCGGCACCCGGACACAGGCGCCCAACAGTGCCCTTGAGTTCGGAGGCATATACGTGTTGAGGGACCCGGAAACTCACGCAGTTCGATATATCGGTAGGACGGAAGACTTCGGACGGCGAGCGCGGGAGCACGCGCTGGACGACCGCTTTCAAGGGCTAGTTTTCACGCCCTATCACGGCACGAACGACTTGAACGCGCAACGCGGTCTCGAGCAGTACTATTATGAACGGTTCAGTGCGGTGCAGGACGTCCGCCTGCTCAACGAATCCAAGCCGATCAATCCGTCACACCCGCTACGCGATCGGTACCGTGAAGACGCGGCACCGCACGTAGAAGGACGGATCTGGAGCGACGGCACGCGTACGGTCGACGGCCATCAGATAACACTGGAATCTGACCAGGCAGAGGCCCTGCGGAACGGGGAGCCGACCGCCACCGGGCCGGAGACCGGCCAGCCCGGACGGACCTTCGTGGAGCCGACCGCGACCGGGCCGGAGACCGGCGAGCCCGGACGGACCTTCGGGGAGCCGACCGCGACCGGGCCGGAGACCGGCGAGCCCGGACGGACCTTCGGGGAGCCGACCGCGACCGGGCCGGAGACCGGCCAGCCTGGACGGACCTTCGGGGAGAAAAATCCGCCGAACGAAGCGCCCAACCGGTCTGGCCGCGACAACACGAGGTCTGACAGACGGCCGGAAACGCCTCCCCCTCCGCCGCCGACCCCACCGCGTCCACCAAGCAAATAGTCGGCAGAATTGATCGTGCACGGGCGACGCGCTCGAAGCTGAGGGGCTGCCGAGCGGCCGGGACCCGTCACTGGTCTCTTCCGTGTCAGTGATCGGAAGTGGGTCCGTGCCTGCATGCCTGTGGTCGTTTGTGCAGTTCAGGCGCTGGCGTGGACGCGGGCGGTTACTGGCGAACGCGGCCGGACGGAGCCTGGTTGGCGTACGTAGTTGGCGTACGCCACAAGCAACCCGGTGCACCAAAAATGTCTGGGAAACCAGACCCACGCCGCTAACGCAACTCGATCTGGCGTCGCTTCCCAGAGGGACCCACGTTCGCGTGTTCCCTCGCGGACCGGCGGGCGTGGGCATGCGTCGGCGGCGGTGACGGCGAGGTCGCCGCTGCCGAGCGCCTCGGCCGTCTCGTTTAGGTCCCCTAGCGGAACCGTCAGGCGCCGCAGGAGGGTCCGGGCCAGCAGTACGGCGGCTCCGACGGCGGCCACACCGGCGGCTGCCATCAACGAACACGCCTGCGTGACACGACGGTGCACGGCTGCGCGGGGGTGGCCGCCAGGGCGTAGGCGATGGCCTCCTCTTGTCTCGGCCGCACGTGCTGCGGCGCCCGCCGTCTTGGGCCTGCGCGACCATGAGCTCGCCGCTGCCTGACTCGGTCAGGTGATCCACCCGGCGCGGGGGAGTGAACCTCGCGCCGGGTGGTCTGGTGCCCAGGCCCCGCCTGGTTACGGTTCCCATCGCCGTGGCCCTCCGGGGCCGCACCACACGACCGGAGACCTGATGACCCGCACCACCCGCACCGCCCTCGCCGGCACCGCCGGTGTCCTCCTGGCCCTGCTGACCGCCTGCGGCGGGGCGGAGCCGACCGCTGCCGAGGAGCCCGCCGCGGCCGCCGTCGCCGTGGAGGAGAAGGCCACCGAGAAGGAGCCCGAGCCCACCACCGAGCCGACCCCGGAGCCTGCCGAGACCGAGGGGCCGGACGCGCAGGCCGTCGCCGCCGAGCTGCCGACGCGCGCGACGATGACCGCCGAGCAGGGCATGGTCGCCGCCGGGGTGTTCCTCGAAGGCGTGGCCGAGATCCCGGTCCTGGCGTCGGTCGACCAGGACAGCCGGATCGCCGCCGGGTACGCCGCCTGCGACGCGATGGACACCGGCAAGGACATCAAGGGCTTGATGTACGACGTCATCCTCGAGGCGCCAACGGCCGGCGACCTGATGGACATCGCGTCCCTGGTAGGCATCGCGTCCGGGTCGCTGTGCCCCGAGCACGCGGGGTCCATGGGCTCCTGACCCGCTCGACCCCATCGTGACGGTGGCTTTAGGGCGAGACGCTACGGTTCAGAGCCGGGCGAGTGAAGCCGCAGACGAATTCTCATCTCCCGCCGACTCACCCTTACCCACCAAGAACTGCGTTGAATGACCATGAACAGAAGCGCAATCTCGCAAACCAACGGCGAAGGCCGCCAACGACTCGACTTCAACTTCGTGGACCTTCGCCCGGCGCACTCGCACGCACCTGCGGATCGGGGAGGACATCCGCGCCGCCATGGTCGACAACTCGGTCCGGCGCTTTCGCCAGGACGGAAGGCCAGGGGGAAGCGCTATAAAAAGGTGTAGTCCTTACGAGGCTATAGTGTCCGGATCTTACGACCAGCGCGTGATCCGAAGGAATGTTTGCTAGTTCGGCGGCGGAAATCTTTGCCTCCCTTTGCGTCGTGTGACTCCGAGCTTCGCCGGTAGTTCTCCCTTCGGACCTTCCCGTCGGATAGCCATAAGTAGTAGTGGTGCCGGTATTCGCGCTATAGCCTAAATAGGGCCGGTCCCAGTCTCCGACCATGGTAGAGAGAGCCTCGAGTGTCGCTCGGTCACCGATGCCGGGAAACACGACCTTCGTACCGAAAAGACTTAGAAACCCCTCAGCGGCGGTTCCCCACCTTGTCCTGGCCTGCGAAAGGTCCTGAAGACATGCCATCACTTGTAATCCTTGTCCTCCGGCCTCGGAGACAATACCAGGCAATCTTTTCAACGGCGCAATGTTCGCGACCTCGTCGAGCGCCCAGAGGACTGCGGGGCTATGCTGGGCCGCGTATTGCGAACTGCGTGCGAAGCGGTACGTCGCATCGCGGATCTCCTCGAGCAGTCCCGCTACGAGGGGAGCAAGAATGTTCTGCAGATGAGACGGTGCGGTGATGTACACCGTGTCAACTGACCTAACAAACTCGTCCGCATCGAAATTTTGCTTCTTGCTGCGCTTGGCGGCTTGATCAGAGCCGTACGCATTCAGCACAATGCGACTCGACGCGAAGATGCTGGACCTTTCCCGCTCCTCCGTACGAGCCGCAATGGCATCGAGATCGTCGGCCGCCGCATCGGCACCTGCCGCCTCCAGAGCTCGTCCTGCCTCCACGACGTCTACACGCGCGACCCAGCGCCTAACATCCGAGATGGACTTGCCGCATAGGGCGGCAGCATGCAGAAGAGGAGCGAGCAGAGTTTTTGCAGACTCTGACCAATATGTGCCGTTCTCCACCCCCTCACCCGCCGACGAAGCACCCACCATCGCGTCAGCCATAGCTCTGGCTCCGTCCCAAGTCCGAGAGCTCCAGATTGGTGACCAATGGAGCTCGAGGACACCGTCAGGTACTTCCTCGGTACCTGACGGGTCGAACAGCCACACGCGTCCCATTCGCGAGCGAGCGTGCATAGTCGCCCGTAGAACCTCCGCTTTGGTGGACGTCGACACTACCGGACCGGACGCAGTCAGCACCGATGGGACGATGAGGGCGCTCGTCTTACCAGATCGCGGTGGTCCTAGGACCAGTACAGCCTGTTGACGGTCTGCCACTATCCAGCACCCACTGGAGTCGATACCTAAGAAGGCGCACCCTCCGGCCTCTCGGGTGAGCCGTTGCGCAGTGCTTAGGGGATCATCGTGCTTCGCAACCTGCTCCGCAGGTGACGTCCGCCGCCAATTCGCGAGGCGACGCTCATTGCGAGCTAGTCGATTCTCTGTCGCGCGCCTCGACCGTTTCGCTGCTGTGAACCGCAACGCAAAATACGTCGCTGGGGCCGCGAGCACTATCAGCCCAAATATGGCAAGACTGATGCTTCGTTGCGATACCCCGTCCGAGAATAGAAGAAAGCCGGAAAAAACCAAGAAGGCCTGGCCCGCATAAAAAAAACAACCCAGGGGTTCTCTCTGCGCCTCCGGTCTCGAGGCTTGAGGTCCCCCCGGCCTTGGTCCCCACTGCTCCGTCATCAGGTCTCCCGTACTCGCACACAAGGCTTGAACGGTCATGATCGGGCACCACATCGCTCCCTGGGAAGACTCGGATGTCGATCGTTCTGGGTGCGGTTTGCACCAGACCTGTACTTCGGCGCTACCGAGGAGAGCCGTTCCGCGTGACCGTCCTCGAGGACCCGGTGCGCAGCGTCGTCGATATCGCCCAATGATGGCCGGGCGCGACGCATGGCGGACCATCCGCCCGACGTGCCACGGCGGACGGTGGTTGACCACAGCTCGGGCCCTCGTAGCGGTCGTCGCAGTGGCGCCGGCGGCGGCAGTGTCCACGTGTGATCTGAGCGTCTGGGTGGACATCGGTTGGGAAGCCAGACTTACATCTGCGTCTGCCCCACATCGCGGTCATCGGCATGACCGCGCGTCTGTCGTGAGCCTGTAGGCAGCGCGAACTGCTACCACTGGACGCCTTGCACGTGAACCCGGAGCGGTCGATGAGGATTCGACGGAGGTCCAGAGCGACTGGTGGAGGGTTGCCGTGACCACAAGAACGCATCATGCACGTCACCTCGCCCTGGTGGTCTTGCTCTGGGCTGCTTCCGGCACCCTCGTGCTGATCTCCTACTGGACCGGTGCGAGCGGCAACCTGTCCGTCTTCCTCCTTACAGGGCTGGCCGCAGTAGCCCCTGCGATACTCGCGTATAGCGGGCGCTCACCCGTGGAGACACCCGACCTCGGCGATGCGCCCGAACGGGATGACGCCCCGAACAGCCGCTAGTCACGAGCGGCACGAGCGCTCGGGCCGACTCGGACTTCGGAGATGCGCACGATCCGCGGCATGACCGGCTACTCGCTCCGATGAACGGAGGACGCGTGAACAATGCTGACGAAACCGACCGAGTGCCGCGAACGCTCGTCGACGAAGCCGGTCGCCACTGGACGACCCGTTGGGCATCGTGGGCCTCGGAGAAGCAGGTGCGTCAGTTCCTCGGACGTGGCCACCTCGTCTGCGTTCGCGCTCCGGGCGAGGAGCTGCAGTGGCTGAAGCCTGATGAGGCGCTGAGACTGTGGGACCACGCCGCGCCGCATCTCGAGGTGCCAGGGATCGCCGCGGCGACGCCCGACGAGCATGGGCGGACGTGGGGCGCCCACGTCTTCCGACACAAGAACGACCGGCTATTGGTGTTGGAGACGTTCTGCTGACGTCGGTCGGAGTAGCCGGGCCGATGTGCCAGGGCTACCCGCACAGCGGCATGACAGTGCACCGGAGGCTGACCGTGCGCGCGGGCCCAAGCAGCCGCGCGGCACGACGCTTCGAGTGTTGGACGGTGGAGAGTCCCGCCACGTTCGCGAACAGCTCGGGTGCCGTCATGAACGTACGTCCCCAGAACCCACCGGCGTTGACGCGATGATTCCTGTCGGCAGTGATGGTCTAGGGACCGAGGAACGGCGGGGGACCTGAGCCGAGGACGGGACATGGGCGGCACGGAGTGGACGGCTGATCGGGTACTCGCCGAGCTGACGCCCGGGATGCGGATGCGGGATCTCTTCGACACAGCGAAGGCCGCCACCAGGATCGCGCCGGACGAGCTTGACCGTCTCTTCGCCGAGCCCTCCTACGAGGCCCGCTTGGCGGCGGTCTGCATCCTCGACTTCCAGGCGCGTCATCGGTTGGGTGACCTCGCGCTGCGGGAGACCTATCTCCGCCACCATGACCGGATCGACAACTGGGGCATGGTCGACCGTGCTGCGCCCCGCGTCATCGGCGCCACCGTGATCGGCGGTCCCTACGACGTGCTGCACGAGCTCGCCAAATCCCCGGACCCCTATCGGCGCCGGACGGCGATGACCGCGCCTCTGTGGTTCGTCAAGTACGGCGACGACACCGACGTGAGGGCCGGCATCATGATCGCCGAAGTGCTCCATGCCGATCCCGACCCGCTGGTCCACAAGCCCGTCGGGATCTACCTCGCTCACGCGGGTGACCGGCTGCCGGAGCCACTCACCGGCTTCCTCGACAAGCACGGCACGACGATGCCTCGCGCGTCCTACCGCATTGCGGTGCGCAAGCGGAGGCCGACCGACAGCGACTGAGCACATGTGCCCGGCGCGCTCATTGATCGGTACGACCGCGAGCTGCATCGCACCCTGAGGCGACGCCCGCCCGCTACCGACCGCGCCGCGGCATGACCGTGCGTCGAACCGTCTGCGGTGGGGGCGCATCGAGGCGCCGCCCGAGCGGCTCTCACACATGACCGCCGCTCACGACGACACTGTTGCTGCCGGCGTGCGTGGTCGGCGTGCCCCGGCTCGGCTCAGGTGGCGAGGGCGCTTCAGTCGACCGGGACCATCAGTGCGGTGCGCACGTCGAGTCGGGCTCTCGCGTAGCGGGTGCGGGCAATGAAGGTGTCGAGGTCGAGGACCTGGGCGGCCTCGGTGACGCTGAATCCGTCCCAGTGGATGAGTCGGGCCAGATCGGCGAGCTCGGGTGAGAGTCGTTGCCTCCGAGGAGTGCCGCCGCGGCTCGCACCGTCGGCACCGCTCCACACCCTCAAGCGGAGGAGTCTGTGCGCGCTGCCCTGGGCGAATCGGCGCCACTGGCCTGCTGCCGCGAGCTCCTCGGTGCAGGGGCACGGCGAGCCCGTTCACCTCGGTCGGCCATGACTTCGGTGGCCGGCTGGTCCCCGCCGGTGGTCATGAGCTGACGTCGTCGCTGTGGCCGTGTGGACAAGAGCACCCCGGCCACGACGACGGCGCCTGCTGCCAGCTCTACGGCCGTTGTCGGCTCATGGAGCAGCGCCGCCGATGCGGCAATACCCACGACGGGGACGAGCATGGAGAACGGGGCGACGGTGCTGGAGGGGTGCCGGCTCATCAGGGCGGTCCACAGGCCCGACCCGACCAGTGTCGCCGCGATGACGGTGAATCCGAGTCCTGCGAGGGCCAGGCTCCCGCGCACCGTGTTCAGGGTCGTGAGGGACGCGCCGATCCGGGCCGGTCCCTCGAGTGCCAGGTAGAGCGCCAGCATCGGTACGGGGGGAACGACGGTCATCCAGAGCATCAGCGCGAAGGGCCGGTCACTGCGTGCCTGCCGGTTGGCGACGTTGCCGAGGGCCCATCCCACGCCTCCACACAGCGTCAACAGGACGGGTAGCACCGTGGCCCCGCCGTCCAGGCCCGCCCGGTACGCGGCGATCGTTGCCAGGCCGAGCACGGCAAGGCCCACGCCCGCCGACTGGCGTGCCGTCAGCCGCTCGCGCAGGACAAGCCCCGCGAGCAGCACGGTGAACGGAGCGGACGACTGCAGCACCAGCGAAGCCAGGCCGGTGGGCATGCCGTTGTCCATCGCGAGATAGAGGAAGACGAACTGCAGCACACCGAACCCGAATCCATACGCCAGCAGCCACGGCCACGGCACCGCGGGGCGTCGGACCAGCACGACCGTCGGGACTGCGATGACGGCGAAACGCAGCGCCACGAGGAAGAACGGTGGGAACTGCTGGAGCGAGAGATGGATGGCGACGAAGTTCAGGCCCCAGACGAGAGCCACGACCAGGGCGAGCACGCGGTCTGTGATCGGCACGGTCTCGAGCGTGGTGCCCACTTCACGTGAGCACAATCGAACGTTTCTTACATCACGCTGTAGTGTTGCTGCATGGACATCCGCGCACTTGAGGCGCTGCGGGCAGTGCGCACTCACCGGGGCGTGACGGCTGCCGCTGCTGTGCTGCACGTGACGCCGTCGGCGGTCTCCCAACAGCTGTCGACGCTTCAGCGGGACGTCGGAGTCCAGCTGACCGAGCGGGTGGGGCGTGGGCTACGGCTCACCGCCGCCGGCGATGCGCTGGCTGATGCTGCCGTTGACGTCGCAGTCGCTCTGGAGAAGGCCCGTGCGGCCTGCGAGACCTTCCTCGAGCACCCCGGCGGCCGGGTGAGCGTCTCGGCATTCCAGAGCGGGGCTGAGCTCCTGCTGCCGGAGCTGCTCACTCGCGTCCGGGCACTCGGCACCATCGATCTCGAACTCCTGGACGAGGACGTCGCCCAGGACGACTTCGTCCCCCTCACCGACCGTGTCGACGTCGTCATCGCACATCGCCCGGACGGCGAGAGCGCCTCTGCGGGCTGGGCCCAGAGTGAGCCGGGCCGCGGCCTGGTCGTCGTGCCACTGTTCCGCGAGCCGCTCGACGTCGCGGTGCCGCTGGATCACCCCCTTGCTGGGCGCGACGCCGTGCGGCCCGAGGACGTCGTCGGTGAGGACTGGATCGCGGTCCGCGAAGGGTTCCCGGTGGCTGGCGTGCTCGCTGGTGTCTCGTCCGGGACGGACCGTGCACCTCGTGTGTCGCAGCGCATCAACGACTTCCACGTCGTGGCCGCGCTCGTCGCCGCCGGTCACGGAGTCGCGCTCCTACCGCGTCACACCTTCGGTAGACACCCCGCGATCCGACTGCTCCCGCTCCGCGGGATTCGCGCCGCTCGGCGAGTGGACGTCCTCATGCGCCGAGACCGCGCCGAACGAATCGTCGTGCGTCGGGTCGTCGACGAACTCATCGCGATGACAGCGGCCCTCGACCGCGGTTGATCGATGCCGCAGTCTCGTCGACCCGGTGCCACGGGACGGCTGCCCGGGGAACGTCCAGCGCTCGGCGCGGCAGCGCTGACCCCGCGTCGTCGCGCACAGGCGGCCGATCCGCGCGTCGGGTCGTGCCGCGAGTCGGGCCTCACGTCGGCGGTGGGACGGCCGATGGGGAGGGTGTGACAACCCTGTGCAGCCCCCGACGTGCCGTGGCGGACCCTGTGCGTCTGGCTGCGGTCGCGAGCTATCGACTGAGCGGGCACGCCCAGGACGCCGATCTCGACGCCGTCGTGGACCACATGGCTCGCGTCATCAAGGCGCCGATCGCGGTGGTGAACCTGGTGAGCACGGACCGGCAGTGCTACCCCGCCGAGCGTGGTGTCGGAGCGCCTGACACCCACGTCGTCGACGAGCTCTCCTTCTGTGCCTACGTGGTGGCGCAGGGGGCCCCGCTGGAGGTCACCGACGCGCGTGACGACACCGTCTTCCGGGACAACCCCCTGGTCGTCGCGGGCGCGGTGCGGTCCTACCTGGGCGTCCCGCTCGTGGACGAGGACGGCGTCGTCCTCGGGGCGCTCAGCGTGTTCGACGACGTGCCGCGGATCTTCACCCAGGACGACGTCGAGGCCCTGCAGTCGCAGGTACGACTGGTCCGCACCCTGCTCTCGCTGCGGCGGCGGGTGGCCGTCCACGAATGGGACGGGCGCCTGCTCGAGCTGCAGACCAGCGTGCTGGAGGCGGTGGCGACCGGCCGCCCGCTACCCGAGACGCTCGCGGAGCTGCACGCGGGGCTGACGGAGCTCCGCGAGACCAGCGACGGTGCTCGGTCCGCCCAGCTGAGCCGTACCAGGAGCCGGCTGACCCAGATCGCGGTCGCGTCCGCCGACCGACGGTTCGCTGACGAGCGCCGCGCCCGGCAGGACCCCTTGACCGGTCTGGCCAACCGCGCCCACCTCGTGGACGCCGGCCCCGACCTGACCCGTTCCGGTGCTGCCGTGCTGTTCCTCGACCTGGACCACTTCAAGGAGGTCAACGACCGGGGCGGGCATGCGCTGGGAGACCGCGTCCTCGCCGTGCTGGCCGGGAAGCTGGCGTCGTCCGTGCATGCGGCTGCGCCCGGAGCGGTGGTCGCGCGACTGGGGGGCGACGAGTTCGCGGTCGTCCTGCCGGAGATGGAGGAGGAGGCTGCGTGTCACCTGCGGGCCGAGCTCGACACCGCGCTGGTCGACCAGGTCGCGGTCCCGTCCGGCCAGGTCCGCGTCTCGGCGAGCATCGGGCTGGCGATGGCGTCCCCCGGCGCGCCGCTCGACCACGTCCTGCACCTCGCCGACACGGCGATGTACAGGCTGAAGCTCGGGGCGCGGACCGGAGCGCGCCCGGTCGCGGCGTGAGCGACAGCCGCCGGAGCCGCCCCGGAGCTCGGCGCACGTGCCGCGTCACCGGTGCGAGCGCGGGGCGGTGGCCGCCGTCATGGGTCAGGCGGCGCGGACGTGGCAGGACGTGGAGGCGCGGATGATGTCGTAGCAGCTGCAGGCGTGGGAGTGCAGTCGGTCACGGTCGAGGATGGTGATGAAGCCCCGGACGTAGGTGATGCACCCGTCCTCGGCGAGGGCCCTGGCGACCTGGTTCACGGTGGCCCGCCGGACGGCGAGCATCTGCGCGAGGAAGCCCTGGGTGAGCTCGAAGCTCGGGCTCAGCATCCGGTCGCTGGTCATGAGCAGCCACCGCGCCGCGCGCTGCTGGACGGGGTGGACGCGGTTGCAGGCGCTGTTGCGTGCCAGCTGGGTGAACATCGACTGGCTGAACCGCCGCAACGCCGCATGCAACGGGCCGTCGATGGCCTGCGAGCAGCGATGGAAGCCCTCGGCGCTGACGCTCAGCGCTTCCCCCGCGACCTGGACCACGGCGCGCTCGGTGGTGGACTCGGCCCCGAAGAAGAGCGACAGGCCCACCATCCCCTCGTGCCCCACCGTGCCGACCTCCACGACGTCGTCCTCGTCGACCTCTGCGACGAGGGACACCACGCCGACGAGGGGGAAGTACACGGCGTCCACGGGACGTCCCGGCTCGTGCAGGACCCGCCCCAGCTCCAGCGACTCGTGGCGGAGCTCTGCGACGAGCACCTCGAGGTCAGGGGGAGCGATCCCCCCGAGCACGGCGTTGCGGGACGTCAGGGCGAGGATGTCCGACACGGGATCCGCCTTCAGGGTGCTGTGCGGTGGACCGGCGCCTGATGCGCCACCTCGCCGTGCCTGGTGCGCACATACCCAGACGACGCCGCGGAGCGCGCCGACCTCAGCGTACCCCGCCCCTCTCACGGGGCCCCGCCCCCCGTACGGGGGCCTCGGGAGCATCTTCCGGGGACGACCGTGTGTCCGGCACCTGACATTGACGCTAGGGTGGGTGTCGTACGGAGTGAGCAGCCACTGTGTGCCGCCCGATCCTTCGGATCGGTGACATCTGCTTCGGTCGGGGACCTGATCCTGACCGGGAGGCGGTCACGGCAGCAGGATGCCCGTCGCCTCTGAGATCGGAGGCTTGGACGTGACTGCCGATTCGCCTGTGAACCTCCCGCTGGCCGATGAGCTGGCCGGGGTGTTCGCCCGGATGTCGCGGGTGCTGCTGTCGCAGGAGACGGTGAACACGTCGCTGACCCTCATCTGCGAGCTCGCCCAGTCGACCCTGCCGGACTCCTCCGGTGCGGGGGTGACCCTCGTGGACGAGCGTGGGGACCGCACCACCGCCACGTCGTCGGACGAGCTCGTCGAGCGTGCCGACACGCTGCAGTACGACCTGGACGAGGGTCCCTGCCTGACGGCGTGGGCGCAGCGGTCGGTGGTGCGGATCGACGACATGGCGCACGAGCAGCGTTGGCCGCTGTGGGCACGCGCGGTCCAGCCGATGGGCATCCAGTCCACGCTCAGCGCCCCGCTGGTCGCTGGTGACGTCGCGCTGGGGGCGATGAAGGTCTACGGGCGCGAGCCGGGGGTCTACGACGCCCGCTCCGAGCGCGTGCTGTCGCTGTTCGCCGCCCAGGCGGCGATCCTGGTGGCGAACGCCCAGTCCCTCGAGAGGGCGCGCCGACTCAGCGACCAGCTGAAGGAGGCGTTGCGCAGCCGCGACATGATCAGCACGGCCAAGGGTGTGATCGTGGCGCGTGAAGGCGTGGACGAGGAGACGGCCTTCGCCCGCCTGGTCAGCCTGTCCCAGCGGGACGGCAAGAAGCTGCGTGAGGTCGCGGAGTCCGTCGTCCGCGCCGCTGTGCGCCGTCGGCGCTGAGGGCGGCTGCCATGCCGCACGCCGCAACCGCTGAGACCCAACGGCGCGCCCTCGAGATCGCGTACCGGCGGGCCGACCTGAGCCTGGACGACCTGTGGATGGGCTACTTCACGCTCGGCGGCGACGCGGGCCTGGTCGAGGTGGAGGCGTATCTGGCCGGGCTGATGGCGCTGCCCGGGGCCCAGCGGGACATCCTCGCCCACGCGGTCAACGAACGCCTCGACGACCTGACCACCCGCCTGCGGGTGCCGTACGGCCGCGTGCTGAGGTCACCGCCGCCCTCGAGCGGCCTCCTGACCGCACTCATCGGGTTGCTCGAGGGCATGGAGGGAGGGCCGCCCGAGCGGTTGATCGGCGTCCTGGACAGCGCGGCGGCCCTGCTGGGTGTGGACGTGACCGTCTACCTGGTCGACTACGGCCAGCGCTCCCTGATCCCCTTGCGCACCGCCGCCGCCCGGCCTCGCACGTTCATCCCAGGGCGCCCGCTCCCGATCGAGTCGACCCTGGCCGGGCGCGCCTTCCAGCACGTCCAGATCATGGCCGCGCGTGACACCGACGGGCGCGCCCAGCTGTGGGTGCCCCTGCTCGACGGCGCGGAGCGTCTCGGTGTGCTGGAGGTCGGTCTGGCCGGGGTCGACGACCCGGACGACCCGAACCTCCGGTGGGAGTGCCGGTGGCTCTCGGGGCTGGTCGGCCACCTGATCACTGCGAGCACCAGCTACGGTGACGCGCTGGACGCGGTGCGACGCCTGCACCCCCGGAGCGACTCGGCGGAGCTGATCTGGAACCTGCTCCCCGCGATGACCGCCACGACCGACCGCTTCATCGTCGCGGGCCAGTTCGAGCCGACCGACCGGGTCGGCGGGGACGCGTTCGACTACGCACTGTCCGAGGACCACGCCAGCGTCGCGATCTTCGACTCCACCGGCCACTCGATGACCTCCGGGCTGGTGACGGCCGCGGCGCTGTCCGCCTCCCGCAGCGTGCGGCGCGACGGCGGCGGGCTCTCCCAGCAGGCCGCCGCCATCGACCAGGTCGTCCGCACGCGATTCCGCGACCGGGGCCTGTACGTCACCGCCGTCCTGACCGATCTCGACCTGACCAGCGGCAGGCTGCGGTACGTCGCCGCGGGCCACCCCGCGCCCCTGCTCGTCCGGGACGGCAGGGTCGTCAAGGCGCTCACCGGGGGCCGCCGGCCGATGCTCGGCGTCGGCGCGGAGGACGTCGGCGTCGCCGAGGAGTGGCTGCAACCCGGTGACAGCCTCCTGCTGTACACCGACGGGGTCCCCGAGGCCCGTGACGACCACGGGCAGTTCTTCGGGGTGGACCGGCTCTCGGACTTCCTGCGACGTGCCATGGCAGCCGGGTTCCCGGCGCCGGAGACCGTGCGGCGGCTCACCGCTGCCGTCCTGGACCACCAGCACGGCCAGCTCCAGGACGACGCCACCGTCGTCCTGTCCACCTGGTTGTCAGCCGAACCAGGCCACGGGCCGTCCCACCCCGAGACGCAACCGTGGATCTGAGCACCGACCGAGGTCTGTCGGGCCGCCACGACGGTCCGGGCACTGCTGGGGGAGAGGGCGCCGACGTGCGCGCTCCGGGGGCCGCCCTCGAGGTCGCTCTGCAGGCCCATCCCGACGACGGCTTCCTCCTCCTGCGGACTGCACGAGGAGCCGGGGGCCGGCCGCAGGACGTGGAGATCACCTGGGCGAACCCGACCGCGCTGCGGCTCCTGGGCGCCCGTGTCGCCCCACCGTGCCGCGCGTCCGACGCGATGCCGCCCGACGTGGTGTCGCAGTGGGTCGCCCGGTACGAGAAGGCCGTGACCGGCCCGGGCCGGTCGTGGACCAACGGGGTCCACGGGTCGTCCGGCCACGACGCGACCGGCTCGCTCTACTCGGCGGCCTTCTTCCCCGCCGACGACGGCGTCGTCGTGCACCTGCGGGCCGCGTCGCACGTGATGTCCGCGCTGGCCCGCGACGCCCTGCACGACCCCCTGACGGATCTGCCCAACCGGCGCCTCCTGGACGAGTACCTCGGTATGGCGCTGACGCGGATCGCGCGGCACCGGCACCCCGTCGGCGTGCTGTTCTGCGACGTGGACAACCTCAAGTGGGTCAACGACCGGCTCGGCCACGCCGCGGGCGACCGGCTGCTGCGGCACGTCGCCCGCAGGATCCGCGCCGCGGTGCGCGACGAGGACTTCGTCGCCAGGTTCGGCGGTGACGAGTTCGTCGTCGTCGTCCAGGACCTGCCCGACCTCGAGGCGGTGTCGGCGCTGGCCGAGCGGGTGCTCGCCGCCGTCCGCGGTGACCTGACCCTCGATGCGGTCAGCCTCCACGCCGGTGTGTCCATCGGGGTCGCGGTCGCGACGGAGGCGATGACGGCGGCGCAGGTGCTGAGCCGAGCCGACTCGGCGCTGTACCGCGCCAAGCGGCAGGGACGCGGGCGGACGCGGGCCTTCGACACGGCGCTGAGCCGGGAGGTCGACCGGCGGCTGACCCTCGAGGCGGACCTGCGCCAGGCGATCGAGAGGCAGGAGCTCGAGCTCGCGTACCAGCCGCTGTTCGACCTGAGCAGCGACACCCTCGCCGGCGTGGAGGCGCTGATCCGGTGGCGGCACCCGTCCGGCACCGTCCGCCTCCCCGGCAGCTTCCTCGACGTCGCCGAGGAGACCGGGCTCATCGTCCCCATCTGCGAGTGGGTCCTCGCCACGGCGTGCACCGCGGCCCGCGGGTGGGTGCCTGCCGCCGGACCCCGGTTCAAGCTGCACCTCAACCACGCGGCGTGCCACCTAGGGGACGGGCAGATGACCGCGCACGTGCAGGCAGCGTTGGACAGCAGCGGCCTGGACCCCGGGCGTGTGGTCGTCGAGGTCACCGAGTCGCAGGTGCTCACCGACTTCGACGAGGCGCACACCGCGCTGTCCGCGCTGCGGGCACTCGGCGTCGGCGTGGCGCTGGACGACTTCGGGACCGGCTACTCGTCCCTGACCCGGCTGCAGCGCCTGCCGGTGGACGTCGTCAAGCTCGACGGGTCGTTCATCGAGCACCTGGAGCACCGGGACCGGGACCGGGACGTCGTCCGCTCGGTGATCGACCTCAGCCACTCCCTCCACGCCGCCGTCGTCGGCGAAGGCATCGAGACGGACGACCAGCAGCGCGTCCTCCGTGACCTGGGATGCGACCTGGGCCAGGGCTTCCACCTCGCGAGGCCCGTCGGTGCGGCGCAGGTGAGCGCCATGCTCTGACCCGCGCACACGTCGGTCCCCGGTGGACGACGGTGCGGGAGCCGGCGACGCCACGGGACGGCGTCGGCTCGCCGGACGGTGTCACCGCCCGGGTCGGCCCGTCGGGCCCGTCTCTCCCGGCGAGGGCCAGTCCACGACGTCGTCGAACTCGTGGTGGCGGCGCAGGTAGGCAGCGATGTAGGGGCACTCGGGCACGATCCTCAGCCCGGCGTCCCGCACGTCGGTCAGCGCGACGTCGGCCAGGCGGGCGCCGAGGCCTTGTCCGGCGTAGGCGTCGCTGACCGTCGTGTGCGTGAACACGACCTGATCGGACCGCCGCCTGTAGTGGGCAGCACCGACGACGGTGGTCCCCTCGTGCAGCTCGTAGCGCCGCTTCGCCGGGACGTGCACGACCTCGATCGCGGGATCGCTCATCGCCGAACTCCTTCGTCTCGACCTCTGCCCTCCGACGACATCCTGGCGTGCTCGTCGGGGCGACGACGAGCCGGGCGGTCTGCGGTGCGGGGGACTCGGGTGCGCCGTGGCACCGCAGATCGGGGACAATCGATCGGCGGGCGCCACGAGGGCGCTCAGCGAGGAGGAGAGGCGACAGGTGGAGGCGACGCCCTCGCGACCGTCCGGCGTGGACTACGCGGCCCTCTTCGCCGGGATCCCCACGTCGTACCTGGTGATGTCACCGGTGGCGCCGGACTACCTGATCCTCGACGCCAACGACGCCTACCTGGCCAACGTCGGGCGCTCCCGCGAGCAGATCGTCGGGGTACCGGTCTTCGAGGCGTTCCCGCCCGGCCCGGACACCTTCGACGAGCACGGCGTGCCGTGGATCCGGCGGTCGTTCGACCGCGCGGTCGCCACCGGCCAGCCGGACACGATGCCGCTGCAGAAGTACGACGTCGCCGATCCCTCCGGCACCGGCATGGTCGAGCGCTACTGGTCCTTGATCAGCGTGCCCATCCTGGACGCCGAGGGTCGGGTCATGCTGCTGGTGCAGCGCGCGGAGAACATCACCGACTTCATGCAGCAGCAAGGACCGGGTCACGCGGAGGCCGAGCGCACCGAGCTGTGGCGGCGCCGCGCGCAGGAGGTCGAGACGGACCTGTATGCCCGCGCCCAGGAGCTGGCCGTGGCGGTGCGGGCCCAGCAGGTCGCGAGCCGGCGGCTCAGCAGCCTGGCGGACGTCACGATGCAGCTGGCCTCGGCCGACTCGGTGAGCCAGCTCGCCGACATCATCATCCGCGCCGGCCTGCCGGTGCTGGGTGCCACCGGCGCGTCCATCGCGGTGCGCGTACCGGACAGCGACACCCTGCGGGTCACGGTGACGCCGTCCCTGGGCGGGGCGATGCAGCGCACCTATGCCGAGATCCCGCTGCACGGACCGCTCCCCACGTCGATCGCCGCGCGGCGGGGGCAGGTCGTGCTCGTCCCCGACGCGCAGGCCGCCGCCCGCTTCCAGGGCCTGCCGGAAGCCATGGCCATGAGCGCCACCCAGGCGTGGGCGGTCCTCCCGCTGCAGGTCGGCACCCGGCTCCTGGGGTCCATCGCGGTCGGCTTCGCCGACCCCCAGGAGTTCCACGACGAGGAGGTCGAGCTGCTGCGGGCGCTCGCCTCGCAGAGCGCCCAGGTGCTCGACCGGCTGCAGGTCCGCGACCGCGAACGGCAGGCCGCCCAGGAGGTCGCCCGGATCGCCGAGACGTTGCAGCGCAGCCTGCTGAGCGACCCGCCCGCCAGCGCCGACCTGGAGTTCGCGGTCACGTACCAGCCCGCTCAGCAGGTCGCCCAGGTCGGTGGCGACTGGTACGACGCGTTCACGACCGGCTCTGGGGCGACGGTCGTGGTCATCGGCGACGTCGCCGGGCACGACCAGGACGCCGCGGCCACCATGGCGCAGGTCCGCAACATCCTCCGCGGCATCGCCCAGGTCCTCGAGCGCCCGCCCTCGGTCGTGCTGAGCGCGCTCGACCGCGCCCTGGACCTGCTGGACGTCCCGGTGATGGCCAGCATCGTGGTCGCCGAGATCAGCGCACCGGTCCCCGGTGAGAGCACCCGTGCCCTGCGCTGGTGCAACGCGGGCCACCCGCCTCCGGTCGTGCGCCGGGCCGGCGGTGCCGCGGAGGTGCTCAGCCGCGTGCCGGACCTGCTCGCCGGTCTGGGGACCACGCGCCCGCGGACCGACCACGAGATCACCCTCGACCGCGGCGACGTCGTCCTGCTGTACACCGACGGGCTCGTCGAGACGCGCGGCGGAGACATCGACCAGGACATCGACCGGCTTCGCGAGCGCGTCGCGGCCGGCGCCGTCGACGCGGGACCGAAGGCGCTGCTGCAGATGCTGATCACCGACGAGCCCGCCTTCGACGACGACGTGGCACTGCTCGCCGTGCAGGTCCGGTAGCTCCTGCGGACACCCCCGGTGCCGACCGGGACGCGCGGCGGTCCCGCCCCTGGTCCGCGGCCCGGCCGGGACAACGCCTCATCGCGCGTGCACCGGCGCCGATACGTCCGTCGGCCGTGGTCCTCACGCGCCACGCGGGGTGGCGACGACGACGCCCCGTCGACCCACCGATGGAGGTCCCCATGGTCCGCCCCGCACGCCGCCAGCGCCGATGGGCCGCCCTCGCGGCCGTCGCCCTGCTGTCCCCGCTCGTCGCTCTCGGCGCCGTCGCCGCACCCGCCCAGGCCAAGGGGGGCGACACCTGCGACGGCGGTGGCTTCTCCCTCGTGAACACCGCCACCTCGGCCGTCGTCGCCCGCGGCGACGTCCAGCAGACGGTGCAGCCGGCGGCCCTGGGAGCCACCTCGTTCGGCGTGCGCGGGCGGTACGTCACGTTCGACGTGCGGCTCAGCGACTTCGCCGTGCTCGACTACGCCCTCACCGGTGCGGCGAGCCCCCAGGACCTGACCGGCGGTCGCCGGACGCCGGTCTTCGCGAGCAAGACCCCCGACCACCGCGGCCTCGCGCTCTCCGGCGCCGTCACCGTCTCGATCGGCGAGGACGGGCTCGCGCTGACCCGGCGCGGCGCCGGGCTGTCGATGAAGATCCAGGCCAAGGACTGCGCCCAGGGCGGCATCTTCCAGATGGAACCCCAGCGCGCGGATGCAGGCGTCACCCGCATCACCCACACGCTGGCCGACCCCGCGGACCCCGCCCTCACGCCGTTCTACTTCGACAACCCCGCGTTCCGGTCCCGGGTCGGCCAGTTCCTCGGCGCCGGCTGCACGAGCATCACCACCGGGCCGGCCGGCCAGTACTGCGTCCAGGTGACCGCCCGGACCAACATCGGCAACGGGCTGTCGCCCGCGTTCGTGGCCCGGGACAGCGCCCAGCTCGCCACCCGGGTGCCGCAGGCCGACTGCACCACCGCGACACCGCTGCCGTCGAGCCTGCAGCACTGCGGCGGGGTGTCCGTCTGGGACGTCGCGAGCGGCGGACGGATGGGCTTCGTGTCCGGCGGCGACGCCGTCGAGGTGGCCAACCCGCCGACGCTGTGCACCCACCAGTGCCGCGGCCACAACCAGGTCCAGGGACAGCTGGCGTCGCTCGGTGCGCCGTTCCCGGTCCCGACGGAGAACCGGCTCGAGCCGCGCACGTCCCAGGTCGTCCTCCAGCCCGCCACCTGAGTGCGGCGGGGGAGGGTCCGCCGGTCGCGGCGCGGCCCGGGCGGCGGTCCTCAGTGGTGGTGGCCCCCCCGGCCCAGCGTGTCCACGGGGGTCGCGCCGGGGCGGGTCCACTGCGGCACGGGCCGGCTGGTCGGGCCCCAGGTGGGCACGCCGTCGACGTCCGTGCGCCAGTACCAGCAGGGGTCGGCCCCCTCGGGCCAGCCCTCCGGGACGTCCTGCCACGCCTCGCGGCGGCCGTAGGGCGTCATGTCCAGCAGGGCGAAGAACCCGGCGGCCGCCTCGTTGCCCCGGCCGGTCGTGGTGTAGGTGAGGAACACGCGGTCACCGTCCCGCAGGAAGCAGGTCAGCGAGCCCATGCTGCCCCCGACGGGCGGCGGGACGTCGCGCACCGAGTACCAGGGCTGGGTGTAGCCCATGAACTGCACGTACGGGGCGACCTCCTCCCACCGGCCGGTGGTCAGGACGGCGCACGTGACCCCACGGGCCTCGAGGTAGACGGCGTCGTCGTGCAGGCTCCAGGCCGTGGTCGTGCAGCCCTCGCACTGGCCCTGGTGGGGGGCGCCGTCGTGCCACATGTGCTGGTAGGCGACGAGCTCCTCACGCCCCCGGAACAGGTCGAGGAAGGGGACGGGACCGTCGGCGCCGACGACCTCGACCGTCCCGTCGACCTCGACCATCGGCAGCCGGCGGCGGGCCGCCGCGATGGCGTCGCCCTCGCGGGTGTGCGCCTTCTCGCGGACCAGCAGCCTGTCCCGGGCCGCCTGCCAGGTGGACAGGTCGACGACCGGCGGACGGCCGGGCAGCTGGGTGGTCGGGTCGCTCCGCACGGTGGTCATGGCGTCCTCCGGGTGTCAGGTGCCGCGAGGCGTCGTACGGCGTCGTACGACACGGGGACCGACCCGTGGCGCGCCGGGAACTCATCGCCGCGTTGCCGCCCGCACCGCGCGGGGGCCACAGTGACGGCATGCCGCCGCCGCCCGTGTCCCCGACGGCCCCCGACCTGACCGGCCGGCAGATCATGAGCCAGGAGTGGCGGGACCTGACGTTCCTGCACTGGCGCGTCGACCCGGACGCCGTCGCCCCGCTGATGCCGCCCGGGACCCGCCCCGACGTCCACGACGGCTCGACCTGGGTGGGGCTGATCCCGTTCCGGATGGTGGGCGCCGGTGTGGGACGCGGGCCCGCCGTCCCGTGGCTGGGGTCCTTCGCGGAGACCAACGTCCGGCTGTACTCGGTGGACGAGCGCGGCCGCCGCGGCGTGGTGTTCCGCACGCTGGAGGCGTCCCGCCTGGCCGTCGTGCTCGGCGCCCGGGCGGCGTTCGCCCTGCCGTACACCTGGGCCCGGATGAGGGTCACCGAGCGGGACGGCGTGCTGACGTACGAGTCGCGACGGCGCTGGCCGGGCCCCCGTACGGCCGCCACGCGCGTCGTCGTGCGGCCGGACGCCGCGCTCGCGGCGGGTGACCCGCTGCACGACTTCCTCACCGCCCGGTGGGGCCTGCACACCCGGGCGTACGGCCGGACGCTGTACGTCCCCAACCACCACGAGCCCTGGCCGCTGCAGCGGGCGGAGCTGCTGGAGGTCGACGAGACGCTCGTGGCTGCCGCCGGGCTCCCCGGGGTGAGCTCGCGGCCACCGGACTCGGTGCTCTTCTCGCGCGGCGTCCGGACCGTCTTCGCGGTCCCCTACGACGCGGGCCGGCCGCTGCCCGCCTGACGACCCGGCCGCGGGCCACCCGTCCGAGGTGGACCGTCGGCCGGCACGCGGGCACGCGGGCACGGTCACGCGCCCGCGGTCGTTGTGCGGGTGGAGGGTGGCAGGGTCCGAAGGACGTCGAGACCGAGGGGGTGTCCACGTGAGCGAACTCCGAGCACCAGGCACCGGACCAGGCACCGGACCAGGCGCCGGACGACGGGTCGCGGTCGTGACCGGCGGCGCGCGCGGCATCGGCGCCGCGGTCGCCCGGCGCCTGGCCGCCGACGGCCGCGACGTCGCCGTCCTGGACCTGACCGAGGAGTCCACCGGCGACACCGTGGGGGCCGTCCGGGCGGCCGGCGGGCGGGCCGTCGGCGTCGGGGCCGACGTGACCCGGGCCGACCAGGTGCAGGCGGCGGTGGAGCGAGTGGTGTCCGAGCTCGGCCCGCCGACGATCCTGGTGAACAACGCCGGGATCCTGCGGGACAGCCTGCTGTTCCGGATGACCGAGGACGACTGGGACTCGGTCGTCGCGGTCCACCTCAGGGGCGCGTTCCTCATGACCCGGGCGGTGCAGGCGCACCAGGTCGAGGCCCGCTGGGGGCGGATCGTGAACCTGTCGTCGATCAGCGCGCTGGGCAACCGCGGGCAGACGAACTACGCCGCCGCGAAAGCCGGGCTGCAGGGCTTCACCAAGTCCCTGGCCATCGAGCTGGGCCCGTTCGGGATCACCGCGAACGCGATCGCGCCGGGGTTCGTGGCCACCGAGATGACGCGTGCCACGGCGCAGCGCCTCGGGATGACGTTCGAGGACTTCCTGGCCCGCGTCTCGCAGGACATCCCGGTCGGGCGGGCCGGCACACCGCAGGACATCGCGGCGGCCGCGTCGTTCTTCGCCTCGGACGAGGCGTCGTTCACCTCCGGCCAGGTCCTGTACGTGGCCGGGGGGCCGAAGGCATGACCGCGCGGGCAGGGCGGCAGGGGCACGAGGACGAGGGGCAGCGGACATGACCGCAAGGGACGTCACCGACCGGGGCGCCGACCCCGGCACACCGGCCCGCGCACGCGTCGGCGTCGGGGTGCGCGAGCCGGACTACCAGCTCACCGAGCCCCTGGACACCGACATGGCCGGGGTCTTCCGGGATCTGCCCCCCGAGGCGCTCGCCTACCGCGACCGGGCGCGGGCGTTCGTCCGCGACGAGGTGCTGCCGGTCATCGACGGGTACTGGGACCGTGCGGACCACCCCGTGCACCTGGTGCGCCGGATGGGCGAGCTCGACCTGCTGCGCGACGGCGTCGACGTCCCCGGCTTCCCACCGATGAGCCTGCTCGCGGCGTGCCTGGTCCAGGCCGAGCTGCACCGCGGGGACGGGTCCGTCGGGACGATGGCCGCGATGCAGGGCGGCCTGACGCTCCGGTCGGTCGCGCTGCTGGGCTCGCCCGAGCAGCGCGAGCGGTGGCAGGTCCCGCTCGCGCGCGGGACCGAGCTCGGCGCCTTCGCGCTGACCGAGCCCTCGCACGGCTCGGACTCGGTGAGCCTGGAGACCACCGCGACCGCCGTCGACGGCGGCTGGGTGCTCGACGGGGAGAAGAAGTGGATCGGCAACGGGTCGGCCGGCGGCCTGACCGTCGTCTGGGCCCGCGCGGACGACGACGGCGCGGTGCACGGCTTCCTCGTCCCGCAGTCCACCGCCGGCTACACCGGCGAGACGATCGAGGGGAAGATCTCGCTCCGCGCGATCTGGCAGGCCCGGGTCCGCCTGGACGGCGTCGTCGTGCCCGCCGACGCCCGGCTGCCCGGGGCGCGGACCTTCAAGGACGCCGCCCGGGTCCTGCAGGCCACCCGGCTGTCGGTGGCGTGGGGCGCCCTGGGGCACGCGACCGCCTGCTACGAGACCGCCGTGCACTACACCGGTCAGCGGGTCCAGTTCGGCCGGCCGCTCGGTGCGTCCCAGGTCGTGCAGGAGCGCCTGGCCCGGATGCTCAGCGAGCTCACCCGGGTGCAGACGCTGCTGATGGCGCTGACCCACCTGGCTCAGACGTCCGGCCTGCGCGCCGACCAGGCGTCGCTGGCCAAGTACACCGCGACCCGGGCGGCGCGGGTCATCGCCGCCGAGGCCCGCGACCTGCTCGGCGGGAACGGGATCCTGCTCCGCGACCAGGTCGCCCGGCACTTCGCCGACGTGGAGGCGCTGCACACCTACGAGGGCACCGAGACGGTGCAGGCGCTCATCATCGGGCGCGGCATCACCGGCCACTCCGCCTTCGTCTGACCCGCCACCCCGCGTCCGCCCGGTCCGGGCGCGCGGCCACCACAATGAGCCCGCACCCCGTCACCGCCGCACCCCCGTCACCGCCGACGTCGCCGCAGGAGCAGCCACCCGTGAGAACGCACCGCGTCACCGTCCACCCCAGCGCCCGCCCGCTGCCGCGCGAGGAGCAGCTGGCGTGGCGGATCGCCGAGGTCGCGGCTGACCCGGTGCCGGTCGACGACGACGTGACGGAGATGGTCGTCAACCGGGTCATCGACAACGCCGCCGTCGCGACGGCGTCGCTGCTCCGGGCGCCGGTGGTCGCGGCACGCGCGCAGGCGCTGGCCCACCGGGCGTCACCCGGCGCCGCCGTCCTGGGGGCGTCCGGCGCCGACCGGGTCAGCCCGGAGTGGGCGGCGTGGGCGAACGGCACCGCGGTCCGCGAGCTCGACTACCACGACACCTTCCTCGCTGCGGAGTACTCCCACCCGGCCGACAACATCCCGCCCGTGCTGGCCGTCGCCCAGCACGCCGCGGTCCGCCGCGCCGCGCGCCCGCTGACCGGTGCGGACGTCGTGCGCGGCATCGCCACCGGGTACGAGATCCAGGTGGACCTGGCGCGTGCGATCAGCCTGCACCGCCACAAGATCGACCACGTCGCCCACCTCGGGCCGTCCGCCGCCGCCGGCATCGGCACGCTCCTCGGGCTCGACCCCGAGGTGATCTTCCACGCCGTCGGCCAGGCGCTGCACACCACCACGGCCACCCGGCAGTCCCGCAAGGGCGCCATCTCGACGTGGAAGGCGTACGCCCCGGCGTTCGCCGGCAAGGTCGCCGTCGAGGCCGTGGACCGGGCGATGCGCGGCCAGACGTCGCCCACCCCGATCTACGAGGGGGAGGACGGCGTCATCGCCCGGCTGCTGGACGGTCCCGACGCCGCCTACGACGTGCCGCTGCCGGGGCCGGGGGAAGGGAAGCGAGCCATCCTGTCCACGTACACCAAGGAGCACTCCGCCGAGTACCAGTCGCAGGCCCTGATCGACCTGGCGCGCCGGCTGCACCGGACCCGCCCCGAGGTGGCCGACCCCGCGCGCGTCGCCTCGATCGTCCTCCACACCAGCCACCACACGCACCACGTCATCGGGTCCGGGGCGGGTGACCCGCAGAAGTACGACCCGACGGCCTCCCGGGAGACCCTGGACCACTCGATCCCGTACATCATGGCGGTCGCCCTGCAGGACGGCGCCTGGCACCACGTCGCGTCCTACGAGCCGGCCCGGGCGGCCCGGCCGGACACCGTGGCGCTGTGGCGCACCATCACCACCGCGGAGGACCCCGAGTGGACCCGGCGCTACCACTCGACCGACCAGGCCGAGCAGGCGTTCGGCGGGCGCGTCGAGATCACCCTCGTCGACGGCACCCGGGTCGTGGAGGAGATCGCGGTCGCCGACGCGCACCCGCTCGGGGCCCGCCCGTTCGGTCGCGCGCAGTACGTCGAGAAGTTCCGGACGCTGGCCGACGGCGTGCTGGCGCCGGAGGAGGTCGAGCGCTTCCTCGACGTCGCCCAGCGGCTGCCCGACCTGCGCCCGGACGAGCTCGGCGACCTCACGGTGGTCGCACCCCCCGCCCTGCTCACCGGCGTCACCACACCCGAGGGGATCTTCTGATGCTGTACGCCACCTCCACCGCCGCCCAGAAGCGGGCCACGCTGCGGTCCGGGCTCGCCGGCGGCGGGCTGCTGCGCTTCCCGGGGGCCTTCAACCCGCTGTCCGCCCGGCTCATCGAGGAGAAGGGCTTCGAGGGCGTGTACATCTCCGGGGCGGTGATCTCCGCCGACCTCGGGCTGCCCGACGTCGGGCTCACCACGGCGACCGAGGTCGCCACCCGCAGCCGGCAGATCGCCCGCATGACGGACCTGCCGGCGCTGGTGGACGCGGACACGGGCTTCGGCGAGCCGATGAACGTGGCCCGCACCGTCCAGGAGCTCGAGGACGCCGGGGTGGCCGGCCTGCACATCGAGGACCAGGTCAACCCCAAGCGGTGCGGCCACCTCGACGGCAAGCAGGTCGTCGACACCGCCACGGCGGTCCAGCGCATCCGTGCCGCCGTGGACGCCCGCCGGGACCCGGACCTGCTCGTCATGGCCCGCACCGACGTCCGTGGGATCCACGGGCTCGACGCCGCGGTGGACCGCATCAAGGCCCTGGTCGACGCCGGCGCGGACGCCGTCTTCCCCGAGGCGATGTCCTTGCTGGCCGAGTTCGAGGCGGTCGCCTCCGCGGTCGACGTGCCGGTGCTCGCCAACATGACCGAGTTCGGCAGGTCCGACCTGTTCACCACCGACGAGCTCGCTGCCGCCGGCGTCCGCGTCGTCATCTACCCCGTCTCGCTCCTGCGGGTCGCGATGGGGGCCGCCGAGCGTGCGCTGGACACGCTCGTGGCCGAGGGGTCGCTGCAGTCGCAGGTCCCCGGCATGCAGACCCGCGGACGGCTCTACGAGCTCCTCGACTACCCCGCCTACACCCGCTTCGACAGCACCGTGTTCGACTTCACCCTCTCGGCCCAGCAGGGCCGGCGCGAAGGAGCGTCATGAGCCAGGCCCAGGAGCGGACGACGTCGTCCGCCGCAGCGGCGGCGCCCGAGATCCACAAGGGCCTCGCCGGCGTGGTCGCCGACACCACGGCGATCTCCAAGGTGAACCCCGACACCAACTCCCTGCTCTACCGCGGCTACCCGGTCCAGGAGCTGGCCGCCGGCTGCACGTTCGAGCAGGTCGCGTACCTGCTCTGGCACGGCGAGCTGCCCACCGACGCGCAGCTGACCGAGCTCGAGGAGACCGGCCGCGCGCAGCGGGCGCTCGCACCCCAGGTGCGGGCGGCGATCGACCTCGTGCCGACCACCGCCCACCCGATGGACGTGCTGCGCACCGCGGTGAGCGTCATCGGGGCGTCCGACCCGACCGCCGCCGACGCCCGCCCCGAGGCCGACCTCGCGAAGTCGGTCCGGCTGCTCGCCCAGGTCCCCGCGGTGATCGCCTACGACCAGCGGCGCCGGCGCGGGCAGGACCCGGTCGAGCCGCGGTCGGACCTGGGCTACGTGGAGAACTTCCTGCACATGACCTTCGGCGAGGTGCCCGACGACGTCGTGGTCGACGCCTTCCGGGTCTCGCTGATCCTCTACGCCGAGCACTCGTTCAACGCCTCGACGTTCACCGCCCGGGTCATCACCTCGACCAGGGCGGACCTGTACTCAGCCGTCGTCGGTGCCGTCGGAGCGCTCAAGGGACCGCTGCACGGCGGTGCCAACGAGGCCGTCATGCAGATGTTCGCCGAGATCGGCGACGCCGACCACGCGGAGGCCTGGCTGCGGGACGCGCTCGCGGCCCGGCGCACGATCATGGGCTTCGGGCACCGCGTCTACAAGCACGGGGACTCCCGCGTGCCCACCATGAAGGCGTCGCTCGACCGGCTCGTCGACCACTACGGGCGGCCGGACCTCGCCGCGCTCTACGACCGGCTGGAGGCGGCGATGCGCGCCGCGAAGGGCATCGAGCCGAATCTCGACTACCCGTCCGGCCCCGCGTACCACCTCATGGGCTTCGACACCCCGACCTTCACCCCTCTGTTCGTCGCGGCGCGCATCACCGGGTGGACGGCCCACGTCATGGAGCAGGCCGCCGCGAACTCGCTGATCCGGCCGCTGTCGGCCTACAGCGGTCCACCGGAGCGGCACCTGCAGGGGTGACGGACGGCGGCCGGCACGCGCGAGCCGGGCGGCCACCTCGCAGCGCACCCCTGCGACCTGCGGGAACGTTGCCACCGGCGGCGTCGCGGTGGTAGTCCTGACGCATGGCAGCCGTCGAGGGTCGCTCAGGTTCGTCCACGGGCGTCTCCGCCGCCGACGCCTTCCCCACCCGGGTCCTGCCCCGACCCGAGGTACGGGACCTGCCGGAGGCTCCGGCGAGGTACCGCAAGCTCATCGGCCCCGGGATCGTCGCCGCCGGCGTCGGGCTGGCGTCCGGCGAGTTCATCCTGTTCCCCTACATCGCCTCCCAGGTCGGGCTGGTCTTCGTCTGGGCGGCGCTGGTCGGCCTGGTCACGCAGTACTTCATCAACCTCGAGATCGAGCGCTACACGCTCGCGACGGGGGAGACGGCGCTGACCGGGTTCAGCCGCTACTGGCGGCACTGGGGCCTGGTGTTCGCGATCCTCACTTACTGCGCCAACCTGTGGCCGGGGTGGGCGACCAGCAGCGCGACGCTGGCGTCCTACATCTTCGGCGGGACGCCGCGCTACATCGCGATCGGGATGCTGCTCGCCATCGGGCTGATCCTCACGCTGGCCCCGGTGGTGTACGTGGCCCTGGAGAGGGCGCAGATGCTGAAGGTGGCCGCCGTGCTGCTGCTGTTCGGCGTCGGTGCCGTCGTCGCCGTGGGCGCCGACGCCTGGGCCGACGCGCCGCAGATCGTCACCCGCCCCGGGATCCCGGTCGAGGCGCTCGGGTTCGCGACGCTGCTCGGTGCTCTCGCGTTCGCCGGTGCCGGCGGCGGGCAGAACCTCGTCCAGGCGAACTGGATCCGGGACAAGGGCTTCGGCATGGGCGCCTACGTCCCACGCCTGGTCAGCCCCATCACCGGCCAGCCCGAGGCGGCGCCGTCCACCGGCTACGTGTTCGAGCCGACCGAGCCGAACATGTCGGCGTGGCGCGGGTGGTGGAGGTTCGCCAACATCGAGCAGGCCGTCACGTTCGTCCTCATCACGTTCGTGACGATCCTGTTCACCTCGCTGCTGGCCTACTCGACGGTGTTCGGGCGCGAGGGGCTGGCCAGCGACATCAGCTTCATCCAGACCGAGGGCGAGGTGCTGGCCGAGCGGGTCGCGCCGTGGTTCAAGTACTTCTTCTGGGTCATCGGCTCGTTCTCGCTGTTCGCGGCGGCGCTGGGCATCGTGGACTACACCAGCCGGCTGGCGGCCGACGTCATCAAGACGAGCTACCGGCGCAGCGGGAACGAGTCGGCGATGTACGCGGTCCTGGTCTGGGGCCTGATCGCGGTCGGCATCGTCGTGCTGCTGCTGGGCTTCGACCAGCCGATCGTCCTGCTGGTGATCGCCGCCGTGGTCGGCGGGTTCATGATGTTCATCTACTCCGGGCTCCTCATCGTCATCAACCGCAGGACCCTGCCGGCGCCGATCCGCATCCGTGGCCTGCGGCTGGCCATGCTGGTGTGGGCGATCCTGCTGTTCGGCACGCTGTCGGTGCTGACGATCCAGGCGCAGATCACGCGGCTGCTCGAGGGCTGAGCCGGTGAGCGAGCGCATGGCACCGGATCTCACGCGCTTCGTCGCGGCCCAGGACGACGGCGGCACCCTCGCGGCTGCGCTGGCGGAGCTGCGCGCGGGACGCAAGCGCAGCCACTGGATGTGGTTCGTCTTCCCTCAGCTCCGCGGGCTCGGCCGCAGCCAGACGGCGCAGCTCTACGGCATCGACGGCCGGGAGCAGGCGCGGGACTACCTGCACGACGCCGTGCTGGGACCGCGGCTGCGCGAGTGCGCCCGCGCGCTGCTCGACCTGCCCGGTGACGACCCGGTCGCGGTGCTCGGCGGGGTCGACGCCCAGAAGCTGCGCTCGTCGATGACGCTGTTCGCGCACGCCGCCGACACGGACGCCGACACCACCGACACCGCCGACGCGGACGCCGACGACCGGGCGCTGTTCGTCGCCGTGCTGGACCGGTACTTCCACGGCGTCGAGGACGAGGCGACGGTGCGTCTGCTGGCGGCCGGCGGCTCCGCGAGCTGATCGACCTCTCGGGCTCCGGGCCCGCGAGCGGGCCGCCCGTCAGGCCGCCGTCAGGGCGCCAGGTGCCGGCGCGCGGCGGCGGTCACGGCGGCGGCCACGCGGTCCAGCGACGGCGACCTGAGCTTCCACTGCTGCCAGTGCAGGGTGACGTCGATCGCGCCGGACGGGTCGAGGACGACCAGGTCGCCGTCGGCCTCGAGCCGGCCGCTCTGCAGGTCGGGCAGCATCCCCCACCCCAGCCCGAGGCGGACGGCGGTGAGGAAGTCCGCCGACGCCGGGACGTAGTGCGTCGGAGGCCGTCGTCCTCCGGGCAGGCGCCCGCGCAGGTACCGGTGCTGCAGGTCGTCCTTGCGGTCGAACACCACCACGGGCGCGTCGGCCAGCGCGTCGGCGGTGGGGCCGTGCGGGAACCAGCGTGCGGCGCTCGTGGCGGCGGCCATCGGCCGGTACCGCATGGTCCCGAGCCGGGTGACCGAGCAGCCGGCCACCGGGTCCGGGTCGGTGGTGATCGCGGCCACGACGGTCCCCGACCGCAGCAGCGCGGCGGTGTGCTCTTCGTCGTCGCGGTGGAGGTCGAAGGCGACCGTCCCCGCCAGCGGCACCAGCGCGGGCAGCACCCAGGTGGCCAGGGAGTCGGCGTTGACGGCGACGGGGAGCGTCCGGGCGCCCGTCGACGCCGGACCGGCGTCGAGCTCGGCGAGCGTGTCCCCGGCCAGCAGGTCGATCTGCCGGGCGAGGCGGAGCAGCGCCTCGCCGGACTCGGTGGGCCGCACGGGCTTGCTGCGCACGAGCAGCACCCGCCCGGTCGCCACCTCCAGGGCGCGCAGACGCTGGCTGACGGCCGACGGCGTCACGTGCAGCGCTCGCGCGGCGGCCTCGAGGGTGCCCTCGGTGACCGCGGCGCTCAGCGCCCGGAGCTGGGCCAGGTCGAGGTCCATGGACAGCCACGCTAACGCCCGTGCAGAAAGATGAGCTTCTCTTCGGGCTGCGAGCTGCCTACGGTCGCCGGGTGCCCCATCTCCTCGCCGCCCTGTCCGGCCTCGGCCTCGGCCTCTCCCTCATCGTGGCCATCGGGTCGCAGAACGCGTTCGTGCTCCGGCAGGGCCTGCGGCGCCAGCGGGTCGGCGCCGTCGTGCTGGTCTGCGTGGTCTCCGACGTCGTGCTCATCGCCGCCGGGGTGGCTGGTGCCGGCGCGGTGGTGCAGAGCAGGCCAGGTCTGCTGGACGCCGTCCGGCTCGCCGGGGCGGTCTTCCTCGCCGGGTACGGCGTGCTGGCCGCCCGCCGCGCGATGCGCCCGCAGACGCTCGACGCGCGGGACGGCCTCGCGGCACCGGCGTCCGTCGCGGCGACGGTGGGCACCGCGCTGGCGCTGACCTGGCTGAACCCGCACGTCTACCTCGACACCGTCGTGCTGCTCGGCTCGATCGCGCAGAGCCACCCGGGTCGGCAGTGGTGGTTCGCGGCCGGGGCTGCCGTCGGCAGCGTCGTGTGGTTCACCGCGCTGGGCTACGGCGCCGCCCTGCTCCGCCCGCTGTTCGCGACGCCGCGCGCGTGGCGCGTGCTGGACTCGGCGATCGCCGTGGTCATGCTCGCCCTGGCGGTCTCGCTCGTGCTGTCCACCGTGTGATCGGACGCAGGGCCCCGTCCGCGCCGGGTCCCGCCGGGGGCCATGGCGTCCGGTACGTCGGGCGGCGTAGCGTCGCACACGCGGTGACCACGCGGACGACACGGGACTGGGTGAGCAGCGATGAGCATGATGGCGGACATGATGAGGTCCATGCCGATGCCGGAGACCACGGGCATGGACATGTCGATGATGCAGCCGTGCGTGGAGGCGTGCTCGGCGGCGTCGATGGCGGCGACCATGTGTGCGGACGCCGACAGCGGCGAGGGGATGGGCCGATGTGCGTCCCTGTGCATGAGCACCGCCGACATGGCGATGACCATGATGCGGATGATGCTGCGGCCGGCCGGCTACGACATGACGGCCATGACCGCGATGATGACGGCCTGCATGGCGATGGGTGAGGCCTGCGCGGCGGAGTGCGGCCGGCACGCCGAGATGTCCGAGCACTGCCGGATCTGCGCGTCCGCGTGCACCGCCATGGTGGACGCCTGCCGGACCGCGATGTCCATGATGCCCAGCGCCTAGCCCTCCGGGGCCACGCCCGACGACCCGCCCGCGTCGTCGGGGACCGGGCGCGCGGAGTACCACGCGCCCGCGGCCGCGACCAGCTCGGCGACGGGGTGCACCGCGACGGGCTCGCCCACGGCGGGCGCTGCCCGCGTCGCGAACGTCTGCAGGCCGCCGTCGAGCAGGGCGACGGTCGTCGTCCCCCGGTCGGAGGCGGCGACCAGGCCGTCGCGCCACGCGCTCGGGGAGGCGGTGGCGACGGCTGCCTGGATGGGGAGGACGTCGAACAGGGGGCGCTGGGACACGTCGGTTCCTCGGCGTTCGGTGGTGCGGTGTCGGGTGGGCCGGCGCCGGCAGCCCTGCTGCGGTGCCGGGTACGTCGCGGTGCGACGGACGGGTCCCGCACCCCCGGACCAGGCGTCACGCCTGCGGGGAGCTGCTCTCGGGCTGCGGGGACCGGGACGAGCGGGTCGTCAGCGACACATTCGACACAGGCACCGGCGCGCCGACATCGCGTCAGAGCCCACCACGAGCGTGGTGGGGGTCGCGGGCCGGGCCGAGGACATGCGCCGAGTCTGCGCGCGCGTCCACATGCTGTCAACGCATCTCGCATGGCGGATGGGCTGATCGTGCGAGGTGCGGCGGGGGCGTCCGGGAGGTGTACCCACGCCGGTGGACGCGCGGCAGCGCCCCGCGTCAGGGGCGCAGCGCCACGAGCTCGTCGGAGCCGACCAGGACCACCGTGCCGTCCGGCAGCTGGGTGAGCCCGTCGGTGCCCTCCGGGGCGGGGCGCGTCCAGGCCACGGTGCCCGACGCCACCTCGCGCGCCACGAGCACCGGACCGTCCGGCCCGGCGTCGACGGTCAGCAGGCGGCGGCCGTCGGTGACCATGCCCTCGGCGAACGTCGCACCACCGCCGCCCGTGGACCTCCAGCGCGGGCGACCGGTGCGCGCGTCCAGCGCGAGCGCTCCGGCGTCGTCCCGCACGACGAGCAGACCCGCCACGACCAGGACCTGGGTGGGCGGCACGTCGGCGGTCCAGCGGGTGGTGCCGTCGGCGGGGTCGACGCCGACGAGCGCCGGCGGGTCGCCGCGGCCGCTGCGGGTGACCACCACGAGGTCCGGCGCGGAGCCGTCGTCGACCGAGGGGCTCAGCACCAGGCCCGCGAAGGTCGCGCGCACGCGGCCGCCGGCGGCCGCCACCGTGGTCCGGGTGCCGCCCTCGCGGTCCAGGCGGCTGGTCGCCTGGAGACCGTCGGGGAGCGCCACCGGGCCGAGGGTCACGCCGGTGCCGAGGGGGCTCGGCGGGACCCGCTCGACGCGGCGCCCGGTCCGCGCGTCCAGCGTCAGGGACCACGGGCCGATGTCGAGGCGCACCACCTCGTCGTCGACGTACGAGCCCCAGCTGTCGCTCGGCGGCAGCACGTCCGGCGTGCGGTGGCTCCACCGGGGCCGACCGGTCGTGAGCGACCACCGCGTCACCTCGCCGTGGTTGTCGGGCGCCACGTCGACCCGGACGAGGTCGGCGCCCACCGTGGCCAGCGACCCCCCGCCGTCGACGTCGATGCTGCGCAGCAGGTCCCCGGTCGCGGGGTCGAGCACGCGGGCGGTCCGCGTGGGGCGCCCGTCGTCGGATCCCGCCGCGTCGCGGGGCCCGGCGGGGTCCACGCAGAGCAGGACGTCGTCGGGCCGGTCCTCCAGGCGGACCGCCTGGACCAGCGCAGGCGGTGGCCGGGTGCCGACCGGGACCACGTCGCAGGGCCCGTCGCGCTCCCAGCGCACCGTCCCCGTCACGGCGTCCACCCCGAGCGTCCTGTCCGGGGCGCTGTCCCGCACCACCAGCGTGCCGCCGATCGCGCCGAGGACGGCGGTGCCCGGCAGCTGCCACGCCACCGGGAGGGAACGGTCCAGCGGCACGCTGAGACCCGCGACGCCGTCCAGACGGGCGTCAACCGCGGCGTCCGCGAGCCGGTCCGTGACCGTGGTGGCCGCGACGGCGAGCACCACCGCCGAGGCGACCACCCACCGGACCCGGCGGGGGACCCGGGTCAGCAGCGGGGGCGGCGGTGGGACGGGCGCGACCTCGGGGGCCTCGACGTCCTCGACCAGCTCGACGTCGACGCGGCGCGTGCCCTGATCGGTCCGGCTCTCCACCGGACCCGGACCGGTCATCCCGTGCCGGTCATCTCGGACCGGTCATCTCGTGCCCGCGCACCGCCGCACCGGCAGGTCCGCGCCCGTCACCACGCGTGCGCGTCGAGGTCCAGGAGGAGCTCGGGCGCGAAGCCCGAGTCGTCCGGCTCCTCGACGGGCTCGAACCACACGGTCTTGCCCGCACGCCCGTCGGGCGGCACGGGCACGACGCCCCAGCTCGAGGAGACGGACGCCACCAGCCGCAGGCCGCGGCCGGTCGAGGCGAACGTGCTCAGGCGACGCACCTGCGGAGGCAGCGGCGACCCGTCCGAGACCTCGATGCGGACGCCGTCCGCGGTGCGCAGGACCGAGACGGTGAACGGCGTGCGCCCGTGCAGCACGGCGTTCGTGGCCAGCTCGGACACCCCGAGCTCGGCGGACGCCTCGACGTGCGTGGCGTCGCAGTGCTCCAGCTGCTCGCGGACGTAGCGCCGGGCCACGGAGACGCCCTGCGCCCTGGGGTCGATGGTCAGCGGCTCGCCGACCAGCTCGAGCATCAGCGGACCCGTCCGAGGGTGCGGTCGTCGGCAGCCGGTGCCTGCGACCACGGGATGGGCTCGCCGCCGGCGATCTGACGGTCGAACTCCCCGAAGATCCACCGGCGGTAGGCGGCTACGTCGGGGGGTGCGGTCAGGGTCAGCAGGTACCGCCCGTCCCGGGCGAACTCCTCGACCTCCTCGAGCGCCGCGGTGACCCGGTGCAGGAACGGGCGCAGCACGGTGGGGACGGTGAGCGAGACGTCCATGGACTCCTGGCCGGTCTCCTGCGCCTCGTCCATCGCGGCACTCGGGCCGGCGACCAGCGCGCCGTAGGTCGTCCGCAGCTCGTCGGCGAGGTCCAGCAGGCGCTCGGGTGCCGCGGTCGTCCCGCTCGTCTCGGCGGACACGCGCACCAGGGCCAGCTCGCGGAGCAGGTCCTGGTCGTGCTCGAGGGCGCGCGCACGGACGCCAAGGGGCACGCCGAGCAACCGCACCGTCACAGTCTGAGGCTCCTGGTCCGCCACGGGACGATGGTCGCACGGGTCGGCCGGTCCGAGCAGGTGGACGGCGCGTCGCGGGCCGGGTGAAGTGCCCCGGGCGAAGTGCCCCGGGGGTCACGACGCCGCGACGAGCCAGGTCTCGAGGTACCGGCGCAGCGGCCGCAGGTCGCCGTCGCCGCGGTGCGCGACGTGACCGTCCGGGCGCACCAGCAGGTACGCCGGCCGGGTGCGCGGCAGCCCCAGCCGCCGCGCGAGGTGGCCGGTGAGGTCCTGCACCGGGTTGCCGGACCGGCGCGGGCCGAGGCGGTGGACGGTCACGACACCGGGGTAGCGCGTCTCGACGGCGCGCACGGTCTGCGGCGGGCACGTGGCGTCGGGATCCCAGAGCAGCAGGTGGAAGCCGGGGTGGTGGAGCCGTCGGTGCAGCGTCGACGTCCCGCCCGCGACCAGCACGAGGGCGTCGGGCAGCCGGTCGCCGGGCCGTGGTGCTCGCCGGGAGCGGCCGCCGGACGTGGACAGCGGGCTGCGCGCGTACCGGATCCGCAGCTCGGCGACCGTCCGGAACGCCCTCGCCCGGGTGCCGTGGGCGTGCGTGAGCGCCTCCAGGACCACCGGCGCGACGTGGGTGCGCGCCAGCCGGACGAGCGGGTGGGAGGAGGTGGCCGCCGCGAACGCCCGGTCGGTGAGGCGGAGGACCGCGCGCCCGACCGGTGCACGCTCGGCCTCGTAGGTGTCCAGCAGCGCAGCGACGCCGCGGCCCTGCGTCACCAGCGCGAGCTTCCAGCCCAGGTCGACGGCGTCCTGGATCCCGGTGTTCATGCCCTGCGCGCCGGCGGGGCTGTGGACGTGGGCGGCGTCGCCGGCGAGGAGGACCCGCCCGGCGCGGTACCGCTCGGCGCCGCGGTGCTGGAGGCGGAAGTCCGTCATCCACTCCGGGTCGCGCAGCCCGACGGTCCCACCGGTGCGGGCGTCGACGACGCGCTGCAGGTCCGCCAGGGTCACGCCGTCCGGCGGGAGGGGGGCGCCGCGGGGGCGCATGGCGATGAGCCGCCACATCGTCGGGCGGCCGAGCGGGAAGAAGAGCAACGGGCCGTCACCGGAGAGGAACACGTGCGCGGCACCGGGGTCGAGCACGTCGGCCTCGAGGTCCGCGAGCACGAAGTGCTGGGGGTACGCCGCGCCCCGGAACGCGATCCCGGTCAGCCGACGGACCGTCGAGCGCGCCCCGTCGCAGCCCACGACGTACCGCGCACGCACGGTCCGGTCGGTGCCGGACCCGTCGCGGACCCGGCAGGTCACGCCGTCGTCGTCCTGGGTGAGCCCGACGAGCTCGACCCCCCGCTCGAGCGTGACCCCGCCGGACCGCAGGTGCTCCCCGAGGACGGACTCGGTCTCGGCCTGGGAGAGGAACAGCAGGTACGGGTAGGAGGTGTCGTCCAGCCCGATGTCGAAGAGCGGCACCTCGACGGTGCGGCGCGCGGTGTGCACCCGCAGCCGGACGGCGCGGTTGCCGCGGGCGACGAGCCGGTCGCTGATCCCCCGACCTGCGAGCACCTCGAGCGTCCGGGGCTGCAGCGCCAGCGCGCGGGACTCGTGCACCCGGTCCTGGTGCCGGTCGACGACCCGTGGGCGCACCCCGTGGGCGTGCAGCTCCGCGGCCAGTGCGAGCCCGGTCGGCCCGGCACCCACCACCAGGACGTCGACGACCTCGTCGACCTCGTCCGCCACCTCGTCGAGCGCCGGGTCCGGCATCCCCGCACCGTAGACCCGGGCGCGACGGCGCCGCGACGCCCCGGCCCGCGCGAGCAGCCCGCGCCGCCAGGCGGCAGCAGCCCCGGCCCGGCACTGGCGGGTCAGCCCCCGGTCCCGTCACCACCCCGGCCCGCCAGCGCCCGGACCGTGTCGATCGTGTCCGCCTCGGCGGCGTCCTTGTCCTCCCGGTAGCGCAGCACCCGGGCGAACCGCAGGGCGACGCCGCCCGGGTAGCGGGTCGAGCGCTGCAGTCCGTCGAACGCGACCTCGACGACCTGCTCGGGTCGCAGGGAGACGGTCCAGCCGTCGTCCTCGACGGCGAGCTGCCCGAAGCGCTCCGTCTGCCAGGCCAGCATCTCGTCCGTCATGCCCTTGAAAGTTTTTCCCAGCATCACGAAGCCGCCCGCGGGATCGCGCGCGCCGAGGTGGATGTTCGAGAGCAGTCCCTGGCGCCGGCCGGACCCGCGCTCGACCGCGAGCACGACGAGGTCGAGGGTGTGCCGCGGTTTGACCTTGACCCAGGCGCCGCCGCGGCGGCCCGCCTCGTACGGTGCCGAGGCGTCCTTGACGATGACGCCCTCCTGCCCGGCGGCCACCCAGCCCGTGAAGGCGTCCTGGGCCGTGGCGGGGTCGTCGGTCACGACCCGGTCGACGACGTGCCCTGCCGCGACCGCGTCGAGGACGGCCAGCCGCTCGGACAGCGGCAGCCCCATGAGGTCGCGCCCGTCGACGTGCAGCACGTCGAAGAAGAAGGGCCGCAGCTCGAGCGCCGCGGCGAGCTCCGCGTCGCGCGTCGCGCTGCGCGAGGCGGTCTCCTGGAACGGCCGGGGGCGCCCCGAGGCGTCCAGGGCGAGCGCCTCGCCGTCGAGCACGACCGTGCGCACCGGCAGCGCGCGGACGACCGCGACGAGCTCGGGCACGCGGGCGGTGATGTCGTCCAGGCTGCGGGTGAACACCCGCACGTCGTCCCCGTCGCGGTGCACCTGGACGCGGATCCCGTCCAGCTTCGCGTCGACCACGACCGGACGGCCCGCCAGGCCCGCCACGGCGGTCGCCACGTCCGGCGCGGAGGCGGCGAGCATGGGGCGGACCGGCCGGCCTACGGTGAGGGTGAAGCCGGCCAACGCGGCCAGGGCCGCCTCGGGCGACCCGGCCCCGAGCGCCGCGGAGGCGACCGGCTCCGTCGCGCCGGCCATCATCGCCGCGCGGCGGACCGCGTCCAGCGGGACGCCGGCGGCCTCGGCGACCGCGTCCAGGAGCAGCGCGTCGAGCGCGCCCTGGCGCAGGTCCCCGGAGACCAGGCCGCCCAGCAGGCGCTGCTCGGTCGCGGTGGCGGCGGCGAACAGGTCGGTGGCCAGCGCGGTGCGGGCCGCCGACGAGCCCGGGCCGGACAGCCCCGCCATCCGCTCGAAGGCGGCGTCCACGGCGAGCACCTCGAGCGACGGCTCCGCGGCCGGCCCAGGCATGCTGCCCAGCGACCGCCACCCCAGCCCCGTCCGCCGCTGGCGCAGCTCGCCGCCGAGGTACCGGGCGACCACGGGGACCTCGTCCGGGCCGGTACGGCGCAGCAGGTCGACGAGGAGCGCCCGCTTGGCCAGGCGCGAGCGGGTGGCGGCAACGGCCTCGGAGGTGGCGGCGACGTCGGCGAGCAGCACGCGGCCATCCTGCCGCCGGGCACCCGCACGCGCCGCCCGTCCGGTCGCGACCTGCGGCCATCGCGCTCGCACCGGGTCCGGTGGCGGTCCGGCCCACGTCCTCCGGGGCGGCCGGAGCCGACGTGCGGACGCCGGACCCGGGTGCGCACACTGGTCGCCCGACCTGCGAGGAGGCAGCCATGACCGACGCCCGTGAGGCGCGCACCGTCGTCCTGAGCGGGGCGGCCGGTCGCATCGGCACGTACCTGCGCCGTGAGGACGGGGGGCTGTCGGCCCGCGGGTGGCGGCTGCACCTGGTGGACACCGCCGAGCCGGACGGCGTGGAGCCGGACGAGACGTTCACCGCCGCGGACATCAGCGACGAGGAGGCGACCGAGACCCTCGCCCGTGCCATGGCGGGGGCGGACGGCGTCGTGCACATGGCCGGCATCCCGAGCGAGGACTCCTGGACGCGGATCCGGCGGGCGAACATCGACGGCACCTATCGCGTGCTGGAGGCCGCCCGGCGGGCGGGGGTGCGCCGCGTCGTGCTGGCGAGCTCTAACCACGCCGTCGGCTTCTACCCGACCGGTGAGGTCGCCCGGACCGACGAGAGGCCGCGTCCCGACTCCTACTACGGGGTGTCGAAGGTCGCCATGGAGGCGCTGGGCAGCCTGTACGCGGACAAGTACGGCCTGGAGGTGGTCTCGCTGCGGATCGGGCTGTGCGCGGACCGTCCCAAGACCACGTTCGACCTGGGGATCTGGCTGAGCCCGGCGGACAGCGTCCGCCTCGTGGACGCCGCGCTGCGCGGCCCGGTCAGCGAGCCCACCGTCGCGTACGGGATCTCGGCGAACACGCGGGCGTGGTGGGACCTGTCCTCGGCCCGCGCGCTGGGGTACGTCCCCCGGGACGACGCGGAGGTCTTCGCCGACGACGTCAGCCCGTACGACGGGCCGGACGTGCTCGGCCACGGCATGGCGAGCTCGGACCCGCGCGCCTGACCCGAGTACGCACCGGTGCGCGCGGGCGCTGCGGGGTTCAGCGTGCGGACCGCCGGGCGGTCTTGACGCGGTACATCCCGCGGTCGGCGCTGCGGACCAGCGCGTCGGCGTCCGAGCCGGGGGCCCCGACGGCGGTGCCGACGCTCACGCCGACCCGGACGACGCCGGTCGGCAGCGCGACGGGACGGGAGAGCTCGCGCTCCACGCGCTCGGCCAGGACGGCCAGGCTCGCGGGGTCCGCCCCGGGTGACAGCACGACGAACTCGTCACCCCCGAGCCGGGCCACCGCGTCCCCCGGTCCGGCGATCCGCCGGAGCCGGGTCGCGACCTCGACGAGCAGGTCGTCACCGACGTGGTGGCCGTGCGCGTCGTTGACCTGCTTGAAGCCGTCGAGATCGCAGAAGAGCAGTCCGCAGCCGCCGGCGGCCGGGTCGGCGAGCACGGCACCGAGCGCCTCGAACAGCCGCGCGCGGTTGTCCAGGCCGGTCAGCGGGTCGGTGTCCGCCCGCCGGCGCAGCGCCGCCTCCGCGCGACGCTGCTCGGTGACGTCCCGGGCGACGAACGCCACCGCGAACGGCCGGCCCGTCGCGTCCCGGACCACCGTGCTGATCATGGACACCCGGCGGCGGCCGCCCTCACGGTCCAGCCAGTCACCCTCCTGGGGGAAGGCATAGCCCAGGCCGATGGCACGGTCGTGCGCGTCCCGGGCGTTCTCCCGGTCCTCCGGGGCGACGAAGACCTCCCAGTGCGGCCGGGCCAGCAGGTCCGCCTCCGTCCAGCCCGTCGTGCGGGTCATCGAGGGGCTGACGAGCAGCGCACGCCCGTCGGTGCCGACCACGACGACGAGGGTGTCGGTCGCCTGGACCACCGCCCACAGCAGGTCCCGCGGGTCGGCCGGGACGGCGGGGTCGGCCGGGATGACGGGAGCGGCGGGGCCGGTCGACGCGCCGGCGTGGGGGTGCGGGTCGGCGCCCGGCGGCTGGCGCCGTCCCCCCGCTGCGTCTGTCACCCGACCGGTCCCGTCCCCTGGGCAGTGCTGTCCTGAAGGCCTCGTGCTGTCTCGACGGACCACATCGACCACGCACGCCCGGCGGTGAACGGTCCACGGCGACACGTGGCAACGGCTGGCCGTTCGGGTGACGCGGGGCCGCACCGTGAGGCCGCCGATGCCGGGGCCTCGGGGCCGTCGCCGTCCGCCGGCGCAAAAGGCGTGGCCGCGCTCGCGGGTGCGCCGTCACGATGGCCGACGGCGTCGTCCCGACGCCCGCCCCGCCTCGCCCCGCCCCGCCCCGCCCCGCAGGAGGTGTCCGTGATCCCCCCGACCTGGCGTCCCTACCGCCGCCCGTCCGACGGCGAGGTCGTCGGCTACCTCGCGCCGCGGGGACCGGCGCTCGTGGTCCCGACCACGCTGGTCGGCACCCCGCTCGGCCCGCCGCAGGGGCCCGAGGACGCGGCCGAGCTGCTCGACGTCCACGGCCTGGCGGCGCTGGCGCGCCGGTGGTGGTGCCGGCTGCCGGACCCGCTGCCGCGCGGGCTGCTCGCGGCGTCGAGCCCGCAGCCGCACTGGGCCTGGCGACCGGTGGTGCTCGTCGAGGTCGACCCCGCCGAGTGCCGGGTGCGTCCGGAGATGGCGATGCCGGACGAGCGGAGCGCGCTGGCGGTGCTCGACGTGCCGGTGGGCGGCGCGCTGCGCACCGAACCACCGGCACCGGACCGACCGCGCCGAGCAGTCAGGCGTTCTCGCGGCGGAACGTCGAGGTGCCCCACCAGACCGCGAGCGTGAACAGCACGAGCGACCACACGACGCCCCACGTCACCCCGGAGGAGGCGAAGTCGCCGGCGAAGGACGCCCGGACGCCGTCGACCACGTGCCGGATCGGCATGAAGTCGCTCGCCCGCTCCAGCCACGCGGGGCCGATCGTCATCGGCAGCAGGATCCCGGAGAGCAGCAGGACCGGCATCATCACCATGTTGATGACGGGCGCCATGACGTCCTCGGACTTGGTCGTCAGGGCCAGCGCGTTGGAGGCCGCCGCGCACGCGCCGCCGAGCAGCAGCGTCAGCGCGACCCCCAGCAGGAGCCCGACGCCGGATGCCTCCATCCCGAGCAGGTAGCCGAGCCCGATGAGGATGCCGGCCTGCACCAGCAGCTGGAGCAGGTCGCGGTAGAGGCGGCCCACCAGCAGGGCGGTGCGGCTGGCCGGGGTCACCCGCTCGGCCTCGATGACGCCCTCGCGCCACTCGCCGATGAGGCTGAACCCGGCGAAGAAGGCTCCGAAGACGCCGAGCTGCACGAGCATGCCGGGGACGAAGAACGTGTACGCGTTCTGCGCCCCGAACTGGTCGATCAGCGGCTCGAGGAGCGGCCCGAACAGGAGCAGGTAGAGCACCGGCTGCAGCATGCCGATGATCACCCACGCGGGGTTGCGCAGGTTCATCCGCAGCTGGCGGCGGAAGACGATGACGCTGTCGCGGAAGAACCTCACCGGAGGGCTCCTTCGGTCGCGGTCGGGGTGCCGGTCGGCGTCCCGGCGGGGACGGGGGGTGCGGGGACGCCGTCGGGGGAGCCCGGCGTGCCCGCCGGGGCCGTCTCGGCGTCACGGAGCGAGCGCCCGGTGAGGCTGAGGAAGACGTCGTCGAGGGTCGGGCGGTGCACCTCGATGGTCCGCAGCTCGATCCCGGCGGTGTCCAGGTGCCGGATGAGGCCCTGGATGGAGCGGCCGGCCTGCGGGACCCGGGCGCGGACGTGGTGGTCGGTGACGTCGACGCCGCTGCGGTCGGTCACCAGGCGGTCCAGCGCCTGGACCGCGTCGGGGATGCGGGAGCGGTCGACGAGCTCGAGGTCGACGAGGTCCCCGGCGACCCGGTCCTTGAGGTGGTCGGCGGTGTCGGAGGCGACGATGCGGCCGTGGTCGATGATGACGATCCGGTCCGACAGCGCGTCGGCCTCGTCGAGGTAGTGCGTGGTGAGCAGGACCGTGACGCCCAGCCGGTCGCGCAGGTCGCGGATGTGGTCCCACAGGTTCGCCCGCGCCTGCGGGTCCAGGCCCGTGGTGGGCTCGTCGAGGAACATCAGCCGCGGCTCGTGGATGAGTCCCATGACGACGTCGAGACGGCGCTTCTGCCCGCCTGACATGCTGCGCGGCATGCGGGTCCACAGACCCGACAGGTCCATCCGCTCGAACAGCTCCTTGCCGCGCTCCTCGACGGCGCGCCGCGGCAGCCCGTAGAGCATGCCGTGGTCGACCACCTCGTCGCCGGCTCGTGCGCCGCTGAACGCCGCCCCGGTCTGGGACACGTACCCGATGCTGCGCCGGACGTCCTCGGACCGCGTCACGACGTCGTACCCGGCCACGGTGGCGCTCCCCGCCGTGGGGCGCAGGAGCGTGGTCAGCATGCGCAGCGTGGTGGTCTTGCCTGCCCCGTTGGGCCCGAGGAAGCCGACCACCTCGCCCTCGGCGACGTCCAGGTCGACGCCGTCGACGGCCCTGACCTCCGTCCTGGTGCGGCCCTGCCTGGAGTGGAAGGTCTGCACGAGACCTCGTGCGTGGATCACGTCGAACCCCTGTCGTTCGTCGGTACGGACCCAGAGCAGACCGGCGGGACCGCCGGAAGTCGTCGCTCGCGACCGCGTCCCGTGGCTGGGTCGTCGCTCCGACCTTGGCCCGCGTCGCCGCAGAGGAGCAACGCCTTTCCGAGGGGCGGCACAATGCGCGCGTGCGCCTCACCGCCGGCGGGCTCAACCGCGCCACCCTCGCCCGCCAGCTGCTGCTGCGCCGGGAGCCGCTGGACGTCGCCGAGGCGGTCCGCCGGGTGGTGGCGATCCAGGCGCAGCACCCGGCGTCCCCGTACGTGGCGCTGTGGAACCGGGTCGAGCCGTTCGACCCCGCCCAGCTCGACCGGGCGTTCGCCGACGCCCTGGTGGTCAAGGCGTCCCTCATGCGGATCACGCTGCACGCGGTGCACGCCGAGGACCACAACATGCTGCACACCGCGATGCAGCCCACCCTGCGCGGCTCCCGCCTCGTGGCGGCGCGGTTCCGCGCGGGTGGCCTGGACCCCGCCGAGGTGGAGGCGCTCGTCCCCGGGGTCGCGCGGTTCGCCCGCGAGCCCCGCACCAACCCCGAGCTGCGCGCCTGGGTGGGCAGGCACGTTAACGGCGACGGCGAGGCGGCGTGGTGGGCGCTGCGGTGCTTCGCGCCGCTGCGGCACGCCCCGACCGGGGGTCCGTGGTCGTTCGGCCCGCGCCCGTCGTACCTGGCGGCGGGCACGCCCCGGGCCCCCGACGCCCCCGGCACGCCGGAGGCCGCCCTGCCCACGCTGGTCCGTCGCTACCTCGAGGGCTTCGGGCCGGCGTCCGCCGCCGACGTCGCCCGCTTCACGCTGCTGCCGCGGACGGGGCTGCGGGCGGCGCTCGCGGCGATGTCCGGCGAGCTGGTGGAGCTCCGGGCACCGGACGGGACGACGCTGTACGACGTCCCCGGCGGTCCGCTGCCCGACGAGGACACGCCCGCGCCGCCGCGGCTGATGGCGATGTGGGACAGCGTGCTGCTCGCGTACGCAGGCTCCGGCCGCGTGGTGCCCGAGCCCTACCGGCGCCTGGTGACGCGGTCCAACGGCGACGTCCTGCCGACCCTGCTCGTGGACGGCCGCGTCGCCGGGGTGTGGCGGCCGGTCGACGGGGGCGTCGAGGCGGCCGCCTTCCACCCCTTGCCCGACGACGCCTGGGCCGGGCTCGCGGCGGAGGCGCGCGCCCTGGTGCCGCTGCTGGCCGCGCGCGAGCCGCGCGCGTACCGGCGCTACGACCGCTGGTGGGCAGACCTGCCGGCGGCCGCGACCCGGGTCCTGACGGGCTGAGCCCGAACCGCGCGAGGGCCGGCCCGGCGGGCGGTCAGGAGCCGGAGGCCGCCAGCCGGCGGACCGCCTCGGTCACCGTCGCCTCGCTCTTGACGAACGTGAAGCGCACGTACGAGCGCAGGGCGTCGGCCGTCGCGCCACCGGGCCGGCAGAACGCCGTCACGGGGATCGCCACCACCCCCGCCAGCTCCGGCAGCCGTCGGCACAGCTCGGTGGCGTCCTCGTGCCCGGCCGGCGCGGCATCGGCGACGACGAAGTACGTGCCCCGCGCCGGGACCGGTCGCAGGCCCGCCTGCACGAGGCCCTCGGCGAGCAGGTCGCGCCGGCGGGTCAGCGACGCCCGCAGGTCCGCCAGGTAGGCACCGGTGCGCCCGTCGCCGTCGACCAGCGCGTGCGCGACGGCGTGCTGGAAGGGGCCGCTCGCGACGTAGGTGAGGAACTGCTTGACGGTCCGCACCGCTGTCACGAGCTCGGCCGGGCCGTGCACCCAGCCGACCTTCCAGCCGGTCATGGACAGGCTCTTGCCCGCCGAGGAGACCGTCAGCGTCCGCTCCGCCATGCCGGGCAGCGTCGCGAGCGGGACGTGCTCCGCGCCGTCGTAGGTGAGGTGCTCGTAGACCTCGTCGGTCACCACGACGGCGTCGCGGGCGGTCGCCGCCGCCGCGATCCAGCCCAGCTCGGTGCGCGTGAGCACCGTGCCGGTCGGGTTGTGCGGGGTGTTGAGCAGCACGAGCCGGGTGCGCTCGGTGAACGCGGCCTCCACGTCGGCGCGGTCCAGCCGGAAGCCGTCCGGGCCGGGGCGCAGCGGGACGGTGCGGTGGACGCCGCCGGCCAGCCCGATGACCGCGGCGTACGCGTCGTAGTACGGCTCGAGGGTGACGACCTCGTCCCCCGGCGTCACGAGCGCGAGCAGGGTCGCCGCGAGCGCCTCGGTGGCGCCGGCGGTGACCAGGATTTCGGTCTCCGGGTCGACCCGCAGGCCGTAGTGCCGGTGCTGGTGGGCGGCCACGGCCCGGCGCAGGGAGATCAGCCCCGGCCCGGGCGGGTACTGGTTGAGGCCTGCCGGTGCGTCCCCCGCGGCCAGGACGGCGTCGGCGGCGAGCCGCCGCAGGTGCTCGGGCCCGTCCTCGTCCGGGAAGCCCTGCCCGAGGTTGAGCGCGCCCGTGCTCAGCGCGAGCGCCGACATCTCCGCGAAGACGGTCGACCGGACGAGCCCGTCGGCGCCCAGCAGCCCGGAGGCGCGCGCGACGCGGCGCCACGGGAGATCCGGCGCAGCAGCGTCCGGAGTGGGGACGTCCCCGGGGTCGGGCATGGGCGGGCCTCCTACGGCGTGCCACCGACGGGCCGGCGTGCCCGGCGTGTGCGGCGGTGCGGGATGGTCGGTGTCGACCCGAGGGTAGGCGTGGAGGTCGCCGTCGCGCTGCCGCCGGCGCGCGGCCGCCGGCTGCCGCCGGCGCGGTCGCGGCACCGCGGACTCCCCGGGTGCTCGTCATCCCCGCCACCTACCATCGGCGCCATGACAACCGAGGGACTGACCCGCGCCCGGACCAAGATGGAGCAGGCCGACGTCCCGCCGGCCGCGATCGCCGCGTTCGAGCGGTTCTACGGCCTGCTGGAGAGCGGGGCGACCGGCGTCGTCGCCGAGGCGGACGTGACGCCCGTGCAGGACCTGCCGGTGCTGGCCGACCTCGACGTCGACGTGGCGGCGGGCCACGCCGCGCTCGCGCAGACGGTCGTGATCAAGCTCAACGGCGGTCTGGGGACGTCGATGGGCCTGGACCAGGCGAAGTCGCTGCTGCGGGTCCGCGGCGAGGACACGTTCCTCGACGTCATCGCCCGCCAGGTGCTCGCCGCCCGTGACGAGTCCGGCGCGCGGCTCCCGCTCGTGCTCATGGACAGCTTCCGCACCCGCACGGACACCCTCGCCGCGCTCGCGGAGTACCCCGACCTGCCGGTCGACGGCGTCCCGCTGGACTTCCTGCAGAACCGCGAGCCCAAGCTGCGGGCCGACGACCTCACCCCGGTCGAGTGGCCGGCCGACCCGGGCCTGGAGTGGTGCCCGCCGGGGCACGGCGACTTCTACCCCGCGCTGTACGGCTCCGGGACCCTGCGGACGCTGCTCGACGCGGGCTTCCGCTACGCGATGGTCTCCAACTCCGACAACCTCGGGGCCACGCCCGACGCCCGCATCGCCGGCTGGTTCGCCGCCACCGGTGCACCCTTCGCGGCCGAGGTCGTGCGCCGCACGCCGGCGGACCGCAAGGGCGGGCAGCTCGTGCGCCGGACGTCCGACGGGCGCACCATCCTGCGCGAGACGGCGCAGACGCTGCCGCAGGACAAGGCCGTGGCGACCGACGGCGCCGTCCACCCGTTCGTCACGACGAACAACCTGTGGCTGGACCTGCAGGCGCTCATGACCGAGATGGAGCGCACCGGCGGCGTCCTGGAGCTGCCGCTGATCCGCAACGAGAAGACGGTCGACCCGACCGACAAGACGTCGACGAAGGTCATCCAGATCGAGTCGGCGATGGGCGCCGCGATCGAGGTGTTCGAGGGAGCCGTCGCCATCGAGGTGGACCGCTCGCGGTTCGTCCCGGTGAAGACCACCAACGACCTGCTGGTCCTGCGCTCGGACGTGTACCGGTCGGCCGAGGGCCACCGCCTCGTCGCCGTCGTCGCCGAGCCCTTCGTCGACCTGGACCCGGCCCACTACGCGACGATCGACGCCTTCGACCAGCGGATCCCGAACCCGCCGCACCTCACCGGGGCGACGGCGCTGCGCGTGCGCGGCGACTGGACCTTCGGCCGGGACGTCGTCGTGCGCGGCGAGGCCGAGCTCGCCGACGCCGGCACGCCGTCGCAGGTGCCCGACGGCGCCGTCGTCGACGCGAGCGGGGTCAGCGCGGGCTGACGCGGGCCGGCGCAGGACCGGACCGGCGCAGGACCGGCCACGGCCGCTGCCCGTGCACCCGCACCGGGCAGCGGCCGTTCCGGTCACCTCACGTGAGGTCGAGGACCACCTTGACGTCGTCGTCGTGGAGGTCGAACGCTTCCGCGGCGCGCTCGAGCGGGACGGTCCGGGTGATGAGGCGGTGCAGCCACTCCAGGTCCGCCGCCGCCAGCCCGTCGGCCGCGGCCCGGTAGTGCTCGAAGTTCGCGTTGACCGACCCGATCACCACGTCGTTCTCCAGCACGATCCCGCGGTTGAGCGCGCCGGCGTCGACCGGCGTGCGCCGCCCGGACGCGGAGACCCCGGTCAGGCAGGTGATGCCGTACGCCGACGTGCCGCCCAGGGTGGGGACCACGACCTGGGCGGCGCCGGTCGCCTCGATGACGATGTCCGGCTTGAGCCGCTCGAGCACGTCCGCGACCGGGTCGCTGTGGTACTCCCCGCCCAGGGCGCGGACGAGGTCCGGCTTGACGCCCTCGGTGGCGAGGTCGAGCACGTGCACCTCGATCCCGCGCTGGACGCCCAGCATCGCGGCGAGCAGGCCGATCGGTCCGGCGCCCGTGATGAGCACCCGCTGCGGGTCGAACCACGATCGGTTGCCGACCTTCTCGATCTGGTCCCAGGCCTTGGCGACCACGCTGGTGGGCTCCATCAGGACGCCGGCCTGCTCCAGCGACGGGTCGAGCCGGATCGCGTAGTCGCTCTCGACCCGCCACAGCCGGCTGCCGTACCCGTGCAGCTCCTTGATGCCGCGCTCGGTGTACCGGCCGTTGCGGCACATGTCGAACTGCCCGCGCGCGCACGCGCCGCACGGCTCGGGGTCCGGACGGCGCACCACACCGGCCACCAGGTCGCCGGGGGAGAACTCGCTGCCCTCCGGCGCCTCCAGCACGCGCCCCAGCGACTCGTGCCCCAGCACCAGGTGGTCCTCTCCGGGTGGTGCGGCCCCGAACTCGCCGTCGGCGATCTCGCGGTCGGTGCCGCACACCCCCAGGGCGAGGCCCTGGACGAGCAGGTCGCCGTACTCCGGGCCCGGGTCGGCGACGTCCCGCACCTCGAGGGACCCCGCGGAGCCGGGTCGGACGGTCAGTGCCTGCATGCGGTCTCCAGGTGGGTGCGGGTCGGCCGGCCGGTGCGTCGGCCACCCCCGCACCCTCGCCCCGGCACGGCTCCCCGGCAACCGCGCGCCGGCCCCGGGCCGAGGCGGGCGCGCCTCGGGCGACGGCGCAGCCCGGGCGCACGGGCGGGGCACCGGCTCGTGGACCGGTGCCCCGCCCGGGTCGTGCGCTGCCGCGGACGTGCCGTCAGCCCTCGTCCTCCGGCGGCGGGGGCACGAACTCGCCCTCCACGCCAACCTCCGTGTCGCAGTCGAGCGCCGCGTCCGTACCCGGGCCGCCCAGGCAGACGTCACGGGTGGCCGGGGCGGGGACGGGGACGTCGCGGGGCGGCTGGCTCCCGGGCGGCAGCTCACCCAGGAGCACGTCGTCCCCGGCGCCGCCGTCGACGACGTCGTCGTCGGACCCCCCGACGAGCTCGTCGTTGCCCGCGTCACCGGCGACGACGTCACGGCCGAACCCGCCGTTGATCCCGTCGGCGCCCGGGCCGCCGTGCCCGACGTCGTTCCCCACCGCCAGGGCGAGGAAGTCGTCACCGGCCTGGCCGAAGACCGTGTCGTCACCCGGTCCGGGCAGGACGGTGTCGCTGCCCGCGCCGGCGAAGACGGTGTCGCGCCCGCCGGCCGCGCCCACGTCGCCGAAGAACGTCGACGTGTCGCCGAGCACGAGGTCGTCCCCGGCGCCGGCGAAGACGACGTCGTCGCCCAGCAGGCCGCAGATGAAGTCCGGCCCGGCGGTGCCGTGCAGGACCTCCGACCGCTCGCTGCCGATGACGACGTTGAACTGCGTCAGGTCGATCTCCGGCGGTACGGCGCAGTCCTCCGGGACGTCGACCGCCGCGGCGGCGCCGACCGGTCCGGCGAGGACCGAGGCCGCCATGAGTGCCAGCACCGTCGCTCCCACTCGTCTCTTCACGAGAGTCCTCCCTGCTCGAAGAGTGCCCCCCCAAGAAACGGTAGGAGGGGCGGCTCCGGCGCCACAAGGGCGACGGGGGACTGCGGCGGCGGGGAGTGGCGACGGGGTCTGCGGGGGCGACCAGCCGGTCCGACCAGCAGGACTAGCCGGGCGTCACGGTGCGGATGCGCCCCTGGTCGTCGTGCTCGAGCTCGGTCACCTTGACCGTGCGCAGGTGCGTCCGGCCGCCGGACCGGGACGCGTCGTGGAAGAACAGCAGCCACCGGCCCCCGAACTCGACGATCGAGTGCTGCGTCGTCCAGCCGGGGACCGGCGTGAGCACCACCCCGGCGTAGGTGAACGGCCCGTAGGGGCTGTCGCCGGTCGCGTAGCAGATCAGGTGGGTGTCGCCGGTGGACCAGGACAGGTGGTACCGACCGGCGTGCCGGTGCACCCAGGCGCCCTCGAAGAAGCGCCGGTCGTGGTCGCCCGCGCGCAGCGGCACGCCGTCCTCGTCCAGGATGACGACCTCGCGGCTCGGCTCCGCGAGGCTGGTCAGGTCCGCGCCGAGCCGGGCCACGCGCGGTCCGAGCGCCGGCTGGTCGGGCGCCGGCTCGTCGTGCGCCTCGCCGAAGACGTCGTCGCGGTACTTCTGCAGCTGGCCGCCCCAGATGCCGCCGAAGTAGAGGTAGTGCGCGCCGTCGTCGTCGGCCAGCACGGCGGGGTCGATGGAGTAGGCGCCCGCGATCGGCTCCGGCTCGGGGGTGAAGGGCCCGACCGGGCTGTCCGCGACGGCCGCGCCGATCCGGAACAGGCCCTCGGCGGTCTTGGCGGGGAAGTACAGGACGTACCGGTCGCCCGAGCGTGCGGCGTCGGGCGCCCACATCTGGCGGTCGGCCCACGGGACGTCGCGCACGTGGAGCACCGGACCGTGGTCGGTGACCGGCCCGTCCGGGTCCGTCAGGGACAGGACGTGGTAGTCCTCCATCGCGAAGTGCTCGCCGGTGTCGTCCTCGGGGACGCCGGCGTCGATGTCGTGCGACGGGTACACGTACAGGGTCCCGTCGAAGACGCGCGCGGACGGGTCCGCCGTGTAGAGGTGGGTCGCCAGGACGCGCGCGGTCCCGGGTGCGACGGGCGGCGTGGTCTGGGCGTCTGGCGACATGGGACGGCTCCGGCTCTGCTGGGCGAGGGTGACCGCCCGAGGCTACCGACCGCCGGGAGCGCTGCCCGTCGCGGCCGTGCTGCCCGTGCTGCCGGCGCCGTCCGGCTCCCCGGTGCCGTCCGGCTCCCCGGCGCCGTCCGGCTCCCCGGTGCGCGGGGCACGGGCAGGCGGCGTGGCCGACCCCTGCGGGTCCAGCCGGCGCAGCATGGCGTCCGCGATCCCGGCGAGCTCGCGCACCTGGGCGGGGGACAGCGGGTCGATGACGTGCTCGCGGACCGTGGCCACGTGCCCCGGCGCGGCGTCGACGAGCGTGGCCCATCCGGTGTCGGTCAGCGTGACGTTGAAGGCCCGGCGGTCCTGCAGGCACGGGCTGCGCCGCACCAGGTCCCGCTCCTCCATCCGGCTGACGACGTGCGAGAGCCGGGGGAGCGTGGCGTTCGTGCGCGCCGCGAGCGCCGTCATCCGCAGCGTCCGGTCCGGCGCCTCGGACAGCATGGCCAGGACGAAGTACTCGTAGTGCGTGAGGCCGGCGTCCCGTCGCAGCTGGGAGTCCAGGACGCCGGGCAGGCGCTCGACGACGGCGATGAACCGCACCCAGGCGTCCCGCTCGTCGTCGTCCAGCCACCGTGTGCCCACGTCGTCGATCCTAGCGGATAGTTGACGATACAACTATCACCCGCTAGCGTGATGGTTGTCGTCTCAACTACTTCTGCCACGGAGGACCGTCATGACGCACGTCAGCATCATCGGGACCGGCACCATGGGCCAGGCCATCGCGGACGTCGTGACGTCCGGGGGGAGCACCGTCGAGACGCTGGGTCGCGCCGACGCCGGCACCACGCCGAGCGGGGACGTCGTCGTCCTGGCGGTGCCGTACCCGGCGCTCGCGCAGGTGCTCGCGGACCACGGCGACGGCCTCGCCGGCAAGGTCGTCGTCGACATCACCAACCCGCTGGACTTCGAGACGTTCGACTCGCTCGTCGTGCCCGCCGACAGCTCGGCGGCGGCCGCCCTCGCCGCCGCGCTGCCGCAGTCCCACGTGCTCAAGGCGTTCAACACCACCTTCGCCGCGACGCTGGCCGGCCGCACGATCGGCTCGCTGCCCACGACCGTCCTCATCGCCGGGGACGACGCCGACGCCAAGGCGCTCCTCGCGGGCGTCGTCGAGGCCGGAGGCCTGAAGGCCGTCGACGCGGGCGCGCTGTCCCGGGCCCGCGAGCTCGAGGCCCTGGGCTTCCTTCAGCTCACGCTCGCCGTCGGGGGGAAGCTGCCCTGGACCGGCGGCTTCGGGGTCGTCGCCTGACATGCCCGAGATCCTGTCCGCCGCGACGGCGATGGACGCCGTCACCCTGCACGTCGAGGACCTGGCCGGCCTGGCCGCCTACTACCGCCAGGCCCTGGGCCTGACCACCCTGAGCGAGGGTGACGGCGTGACCGTCCTGGGCCGTGGGGCCACCCCGGTGCTCGTGCTGCGGCACACCCCCGGCCTGCCCCGACCGGCCCGCGACCAGGCCGGCCTGTTCCACACGGCGGTCCTGTTCGCCACCCAGGCCGACCTGGCCGCGGCCGTGCTGACCGCGGCGCGGCACCCCCGCTCGCACTTCGTCGGCAGCGCGGACCACCTGGTCAGCGAGGCGTTCTACTTCACCGACCCCGAGGGCAACGGCATCGAGCTGTACGCCGACCGGGACCGCTCCCTGTGGCCGCGGCACAACGGCGAGATTCCGATGCCGTCGCTCGCCCTGGACCCGAACGACTACCTGCGCGAGCACCTGACCGAGCACGCGGTCGACGCCATGACCGGAGCCCGGGCCGGCGTCGGGCACGTGCACCTGCAGGTGGGCGACCTCGACGGCGCCCGTGCGTTCTACGTGGACGCGCTGGGCTTCGAGACGACGTTCAACTACACCGGGGCGCTGTTCGTCAGCGCCGGCGGCTACCACCACCACCTCGCGATGAACATCTGGAACAGCCGCGGCGCAGGACCGCGTGCCTCCTCGCTCGGGCTCGGCGAGGTGGCGATCACGGTGCCGGACCGCGAGGAGCTGGACGCGGTGGTCGCCCGCCTGCGGCACCACGGCGTCGACCACGCCGACGACGGCCGCACGGTCCGCACGCTCGACCCGTGGCGCAACGCCGTGGCCCTGTCGGTGGCCGACGCCGCCTGACGCCGGCAGGTCCCACGCCGACAGGCCTGGCGCCGACAGGCGTGACGCCGACAGGCCCGACGCCGACACCCGCCGCGCCCTGGCCCGGCGGGTGGCGGCCCCCCGCGGCGGCAGGGGTGAGGATGGACCCCGGGTCCGGGCGTCCGCCGCGGACCGCCGGGGCGCTCCTGCCCCACGAGCGGACGGGGACACACGCATGAGCACGCACGCCGCGACGGCGGCCGGCACGTCGGACGCCGTCTGGCTGCAGACCCTGCCGGACGCCGACCGCGCCGCCGTCGACGCCCTGGCCGAGGGGCTGCGCCGCGCCGTCCCGTCCGGCCGGCTCGGGGTCGCCTTCTCCGGCGGGGTCGACTCCTCGGCGCTCGCGGCCCTGGCCGTGCACGCCCTGGGCGTCTCCCGGGTCGTGGCCGTCCTCGGCGTCTCACCGAGCCTCGCCCACGACGAGCGGACCGCCGCGCACGACGTCGCCGCCCACATCGGCGTCCCGGTCGTGGAGGTGACCACGCACGAGGGGGACGACCCGGCGTACCGGCGCAACGGTCCGGACCGCTGCTTCTTCTGCAAGCAGGAGCTGTTCGTCCGCATCGGCCAGGAGGTCGTCGACGCGCACGGTCTGGTCGCCGTGGCCTACGGCGAGAACGCCGACGACGCCCGGCGTCCGGACCGTCCCGGGTCCCGCGCGGCGACCGAGCACCGGGTGCTGCGGCCGCTCGCCGACGCCGGGTTGGACAAGGCCGCCGTGCGCCGGGTGGCCCGCGCGCTCGCGCTGCCGTGCGCCGACAAGCCCGCCGCCCCGTGCCTGGCCTCGCGCATCCCGCACTTCGAGGAGGTCACCCCCGAGAAGCTCGGCCAGGTCGAGACCGCCGAGTCCGGCCTGCGGCGGCTGGGGCTCGGGGACCTGCGCGTCCGGCACCACGGCGACGTCGCCCGCCTGGAGGTCCCCGCCGCGGACCTCGTGCGCGTGGTGACCGAGCCGCTGCGCGACGACGTCGTGCGTGCGGTGCGGTCGGCCGGCTTCCGCTTCGTCGCCCTCGACCTGGCGGGCGTGCAGTCCGGCGCGTTCACGCTGCCGCTCGTCAGCGTGCCGGCCGCGGGCTCGCCGACGTGAGCGAGCCCTGGGTGCCGCCCGCCGCGCTGACCGACTTCCGCCTCGACCACGACCGGGCCGTCCGGCGCGGCTTCCCCGAGGCGGTCCTGTGCGAGGGCAAGACCGTCGAGCAGGTCGTCGCGATCGCCCGCGAGGTCCGCGACCGCGACGCGCGCACGCTCTTCACGCGCGTGCGCCCCGAGCAGCTGGACGCCCTGGTCGCCGAGCTGCCCGGGTCGCTCGCGGACGCCGGCGCCCGGTTGGTCGCGTGGCCGGGGGAGCCGCCGCCGCCGACCGGTGGGCTGGTCGTCGTCGCCGCCGCCGGGACGTCGGACCTGCCGGTCGCCCGCGAGGCGCTGCTCACCGCGCAGCACCTGGGCCGCGACGCCCGGCTCGTCGTGGACGTCGGTGTGGCGGGCCTGCACCGCGTGCTCGGCCAGCTCGAGCTGCTGCGGTCCGCGCGCGCGGTCGTCGTCGTCGCGGGCATGGACGGCGCCCTGCCGGGGGTCGTCGCCGGACTGGTGGCGGCCCCCGTGGTCGCCGTCCCGACGTCGGTGGGCTACGGCGCCGCGTTCGGCGGGCTGGCGCCGCTGCTGACCATGCTCAACGCGTGCGCGCCCGGGGTCGCCGTCGTCAACATCGACAACGGCTACGGCGGCGGGCACCTGGCGGCGCAGATCGCGGCGCCGGTCGACTGACGGGCGCGCGGGCGTCCCCTTGCGACCGCCTCGTCCAGCGGGTGTCCCCTGGTGGACGACGACGGAGGCCTGCGGGGGTCCGACCGGTGCGGCGGGTGGCGGTTGACGGCCGGTTGACGTGGCGGCCCTAGGGTGGAGACCTTGGCGGGCGCAACGGGGTGGCCCGCCTCATCGACCTCGAGGTGACGACGATGTTGCTCTTCCTGGCGTGCTGGCTCGTGCTGTCCGTGGTCGGAGGTGTCTTCGTCGGCACGGCGATCCACCGCGCGGACGTCCTGGAGTCCCGGCGTTCGCCCTACGGCCGCCCGATCCCGCCGCGCACCGCGACCGGCGGCCCGGGTCCTGCGGCGTACGGGCCGGCGTATCCCGTCGGCGCGGTCGCGACGTTCGACGCCTGGGCCGCCTGAGCGCCTCGCCTCGGGCGTCCCACCGGGTCCTGGCGGGCCCCACCCCGGCGTCGCGACCAGCGACGCCGGGGGTGCCGTGGCGGAGGAGCGCGTCAGCCGCCGAACGTCCCCGTGCGCGCCTCACCCTCCGTGGCGTACCGGGACATCACGACGCCGGTGCCGGACACCTGGCTGTCGAGGAGCCGCAGCCCCTGCGGCGCCGTGCCGTCGCCGTACAGCCGCTTGCCCCGGCCGACCAGCACGGGGAAGACCAGCACCCGGTACTCGTCGACGAGGTCCGTGGTGACCAGCGTCTGGATGAGGTCGCTGCTGCCGTGGACCTGCAGCTCGCGTCCCTCTTCCTGCTTGAGGGCGCGGATCGCGGTCACCGCATCGGGCTCGAGCAGCACCGACCGCTCCCACGACAGGTCCGGCGTGCCGCGGGAGGCGACGTACTTGGTCGCCGCGTTCAGGGGGGCAGCGCCCTCCTCCTCGGAGGCGTTCGGCCAGTACGAGGCGAAGATGTCGTACGTCCGGCGGCCGAGCACCAGGTCGAACGGCACTCCCATCGTGGCGTCCATGAAGGCGCCGACCTTCTCGTCGAAGTGCGGGACCGTCCACCCGCCGTGCGTGAAGCCTCCGCTGGTGTCCTCCTCGGGGCCGCCGGGGGCCTGCATGACGCCGTCGAGGGTGACGAACGTGGTGACGATCAGCTTGCGCATGTCGGTGGTGCCCTTCGTGTGATGCGCCGGTGGCCCCGGCGCGCTGCCCATAGGACGGGGGTGGGCCGCCGGACTCATCGGCGTCAGGACGCCGGGCTCGTCCCCGCGGCATCTCCGACGGCCAGGTCGACCGGCTCGGTCAGCGGTTCAGGACGCTCGCACGTCGTGGACACGGTGACCGAGACGGCGCCGTCGGCGGCGGCCTGCACGGACTCCATGACGTCCAGCACGTGCAGCGCGACGTCGGCGCTCGCGCGGTGCGGCCGGCCGGCCTCCATGGCGACGGCCAGGTCGGCCACGCCGTAGCCGCGCCCGGAGGAGACGTACCCGGCCGACACCGGCAGGACGGCCCACTCCGGGGCGTCACGCGTGAACAGCCGCACGTCGCCGTCGAAGTAGTTGGGGTCCGGCAGGGACAGCGACCCGGTGCTCCCGTAGACCTCCAGGCGCGGCAGGTCCGCCGCCCAGGTGTCGAAGCTCATGACCAGCGTGGTGAGCGCACCGTTCTCGTGCTCGAGGATCCCGGTGATGTGGGTGTCGATCTCGACGTCGAACGACGTCCCGGTGCGCGGGCCGCTGCCGATCTCCCGGGTGGTGCGGGGTCGGGACGACGCGCCGACGACGCGCCGGACCGGTCCGAGCAGGTGCACCAGGGAGGTCAGGTAGTACGGGCCCATGTCCAGCAGCGGCCCGCCGCCCGGGCGGTAGTAGAACTCGGGGTCGTGGTGCCAGCGCTCGTGGCCGGGCGTCACCATGAACGCCGTCGCGGAGTGCGGGACGCCGATGGCGCCGGCGTCCACCGCGGCCCGCGCGGTCTGCACCCCGGTGCCCAGCACGGTGTCCGGCGCGCACGCCAGACGCACGCCGGCGTCCTGCGCCGCGCGGACGACCCCGTGGGCGGCCTCGGTCGTGGCGGCCAGCGGCTTCTCCCCGTAGACGTGCTTGCCGGCCGCGACGGCGGCGAGGGCGACCTCGGCGTGGATGGCCGGGATGGTGAGGTTGAGGACGACGTCGACGTCGTCGGCGGCCAGCAGGTCGTCCAGCGACGTGGCCCGCGCCCCGGGGTGCGCGGCGGCCAGTGCCGCGGCGCGTCCGGTGTCCAGGTCGGCCACGGCCGTGACCTGCACCTGCGGCAGCCGGGAGAACGACTCGCTGTACTGCCCGCTGATCTTCCCCGCGCCGACGATCCCGACCCTCAACGCGCCGCCCACAGCAGTCCCCTCTCGATGATCGTCCGGACGTTCGGGTCCGTCAGGACCTCGACGCGGTGCCCGGGCGTGCTGACGAACACCCGCCCGCGGCCCCACTGGCGGGTCCAGATCGCCGGGCACGTGACCGGCCGGTTCCACGGGCCCCAGGGCCGCACAGCCGTCGTGGTGGTCGCCAGGACGTCGTTGTAGTCGTCGGTCAGCACCCAGTACTGCTCCGTGGTCAGCTCGAAGTCGCCGACCCCCGCGGTGATCGGGTGCTCGGCGCCGGCCGGGGTCATCTCGACCCGGTGCGGGACGTAGTTGTCCGACTGCTCACCCGTGCGGCCCTCGGGTGGCGCGGCAGCGGCGTGATGCGCGAACTGCCCGCCGACGAGCTGGAGGTAGTCGGCGCTGGCCCGGTAGGAGTCGGCGATGCCGCCGTGCCACCCGGCGAGGCCGGTCCCCGCCTCGACGGCCGCGACCAGCCCGGCGAGCGGCTCGCGCTCGATGGTGGTCATGGTCATGCACTGCACGACCAGGTCGACGCCGGCCATGGTGGCGGCGTCCGCGTAGACGTCGGGGGACTCCTCGACCCGGACCTCGAACCCGTTCGCGGTCAGGTGCGGGATGAACAGCTCGGTCGCCTCGACGGGCTGGTGCCCGTCCCAGCCGCCCCGCACGACGAGCGCTTGCCTGGTGGACACCGTGACCTCTTCTCCGACGAGGGCAGCGGAGCCGCTGCCTGCGGCGCACCCACGTGGACCGCCACCGCAGCATGCCGCACGCGTCCGACACCGGCCCGTCGGCGTCCCGGCGTGGCGGTGGGTCTCCCGCGACGACGACCGCCGCACCGGGACCGGCGCGTGGAGCCGGTCGCCCTTGTCGGCGACATGCTGACGATATATCGTCGACAACACGACACGAGAGGAGCCCTCCGATGAGGACCCACGACCACCACCAGCACGGCCACGCGCACCAGCGGCCGCACGACGAGCGGCCCGAGGGCCGCAGGTTCCGCTTCGAGGGACCCGGACCGGACGCCGGCTTCGGCTCGCGACGCGGCCCGCACGGCTACGGGCCCGGCCGTCGCGGCGGGCGAGGAGGACCGCGGGCGCGCGGCGACGTGCGTGCCGCCGTCCTGCTCCTGCTCGCCGAGCAGCCTCGACACGGCTACGAGCTCATCCAGGAGATCGGCGAGCGCAGCTCGGGCGCCTGGACGCCGAGCCCGGGATCGGTCTACCCGACGCTGCAGGCGCTCGAGGACGAGGGGCTCGTGGCGATCGAGCGCGTGGAGGGCCGCCGGGTCGCCTCGCTCACCGAGCAGGGCGCCGCGTACGTCGAGGAGCAGCGCGGCGCGCTGGGCGAGCCGTGGACGACGCCCGGGCGCGACCACACCGCCGCGCTCGCCCTGCGGCGGCAGATCCGGGCCCTGATGGAGGCCGTCGGCCAGGTCGCCAAGGTGGGCACGCCCGCGCAGAACGCGGCGGCGTCCGACGTCCTGGACCGCGCGCGGCGGGACCTGTACCGCGTGCTGGCCGACGACGCGGCGTCGGGGGAGTGAGCCCCGCCGCCCCCCGCCCGGTCCGCCGCACCCCGGCGGGTGCGGCGGACGGCGGGCTGAGGGTCAGGGCACCCGGTACCCGGCGGCCCGGAACAGCTCGTACCACTCGGCCCGGGTCAGCGGGAGGTCCGAGCCGAGGGCGGCGCCGGCGACGCGCTCGGGCGTCGTCGTGCCCAGGACGACCTGGATGCCCGCCGGGTGCCGCGTGATCCACGCGGTCGCGATCGCGATCGCCGGGACGTCGTACTGCGCGGCGAGCCGGTCGATCACCGCGTTGAGCTCGGGGTAGGACTCGTTCCCCAGGAACGTGCCGTTGAAGAAGCCGGCCTGGAACGGCGACCACGCCTGGAGCGTGATGTCGTGGAGCCGCGAGTAGTCCAGCAGACCGCCGCCGTCGAGGACGACCGACTGGTCGAGGCCGACCATGTTCGCCGCGACGCCCTGCGCCACCAGCGGCGCATGGGTGATCGACAGCTGCACCTGGTTCGCGACCAGGGGCTGACGGACCGACCGCTTGAGCAGCTCGATCTGCGCCGGCGTGTGGTTGGACACGCCGAAGGCTCGGACCTTGCCGGCCGCCTCCAGCTCGTCGAACGCACGGGCGACCTCGTCCGGCTCGACGAGCGCGTCCGGACGGTGCAGCAGCAGGACGTCGATGCGGTCGGTGCCCAGCGCCTCCAGCGACCCCTCCACCGACTCCACGACGTGCTCGTAGGAGAAGTCGAAGTAGGGCCCGTCCCGGACGATCCCGCACTTGGTCTGGATGGTCCACGCGTCGCGCTCCGACGGGCTGAGCTGCATCGCCTCCGCCCACCGGCGCTCGCACCCGTGCAGGGTGGAGCCGTAGACGTCGGCGTGGTCGACCATGTCGATCCCGGCGTCGCGGCCGGTCCGCACGAGCGTGCGGACCTCGTCGTCGCTCTTGCCGTCGATCCGCATGAGCCCCATGACGACGTTCGAGGCGGAGATGCCCTCCGCGAGGTCGACGGAGCGCATCAGGCGGCCGAGAGGGCGGCGACGTCGTCGGCGGACAGGACGAGGTCCGCCGCCCGGGCCGAGTCCTGGATGCTGGTCGGGCGGGAGGCGCCGGGGATGGGCAGGACGACCGGCGCGAGCGCCAGCTCCCACGCGAGCGTGACCTGGTAGACGCTGACGCCGTGCGCGTCGGCGACCTGCTGGAACGCCGCGTGGCGCGAGGCGAGCTCGCCCGCGTTGGAGATGCCGCCCAAGGGCGACCACGGCAGGAAGGCGATCCCGAGCTCGGCGCAGTGCTGCAGCTCGCCCAGGCTCGAGCGGAACGCCGGGGAGAACTGGTTCTGCACGGACACCAGGCGGCCGCCGAGGACGGACCGGGCCTCGTCGATCTGCGCCACGTCGGCGTTGGAGATGCCGGCCATCTGGATCACGCCCTCGTCGAGCAGCTCGGCGACCGCTCCGACGGAGTCCGCGTAGGGGACCGCCGGGTCGGGGCGGTGGAACTGGTACAGGCCGATGGCGTCGACGCCGAGCCGCTGCGCGGACGCCTTGGCCGCCGTCTTGAGGTACTCCGGGCGACCGTCCTTGGTCCACGAGCCGTCACCGGGGCGCAGGTGCCCGCCCTTCGTGGCGATCAGGACGTCGGAGACGTCGCCGCCCCAGCTGCGCAGCGCCGAGGCGATGAGCTCCTCGTTGTGGCCGACCTCGTCGGCGTGCAGGTGGTAGGCGTCCGCGGTGTCGATCAGCGTGACCCCCGCCTCGAGGGCGGCGTGGATCGTGGCGACCGACCGCTCGGTGTCGGGGCGCCCCTCGATGGACATCGGCATCCCGCCGAGCCCGATCGCGGACACGGTCCGGTGGCCCAGGCTTCGCTGCTGCACGGCTTCCTCCTGCTGGTGGGTGTCCTCACGACAGTAGGTGGGCCGACAGGCGGGCGCTTGCTGGATGCGGCACGGTAGCGACCATGGCAACCAAGCTGACCTTCGAGGGCGTGGACACGACGGTGGAGCTCGAGGACCACGCCGTCACCCTGACCGGCGCCACCACTGCGGCACGCACGGACGACAACGCCGGCGGCCCGCCGGCCGGTGAGGGCCCCGTGGTGATCCCCCGCTGGGAGATCGCGTCGGCCACGGTGAAGTCGGCGACGCTGCTGGGCTACGGCACGCTGACGATCACGACGAACGCCGGGCTCGAGTACGCCGTCCGGTTCAGCCGCGACGCCGAGGACCGGTTCGGCAACCTGGCCGAGATCATCGGCTGACGGCCGGGCGGGGTCCGGCGGCGACCGCCCCCGTCAGTCCTCGACCCACTCCAGGAGGTCGCCGGGCTGGCACTCCAGGACCCGGCACATGGCCTCGAGCGTGCTGAAGCGCACCGCCTTGGCCCGTCCGTTCTTCAGCACGGCGACGTTCGCGGGCGTGAGACCGACCCGCTCGGCGAACTCACCCACGCTCATCTTGCGCCGGGCCAGCTCGACGTCGATGCGCACGACGATCGCCATCAGATCACCGCGTCCATATCGGTCCGCAGGCTGGCGGCCTGCCGCAGCAGCGCCCGCATGACCACCATGAGCAGCACGACGACACCGCCCACCAGGACGAGCCCGGCGAGCAGGATCGGCACCCCCGGGTCCCGCAGCTCCGGGGTCACGTAGATCGTGGCCACGAGCGCGACGCACGCGCCCAGGAGCAGCACCCAGGCGCCGGTGACCGCCCAGACGATCGCGTCGACCCAGGCGAACGCGTCCCGGCTGAAGATCCGGTCGGCCTCGACCATCGTGAGCAGCTTCCAGGTCGCGACGATCACGACCTCCACGGCCAGCAGCACCAGGACGGCCACCGCCGTCAGCGGCCACCGCAGCGCGGCGAGCGCGGGCTCCTCGGACGCCATGTGGGCGAACTGGCCGGGCCAGGACAGCGTCTGCCCGACGACGGCGGCGACGAACAGCAGGACGAGGAGGACGCGGAGGAGCCGCACCGCCTGGTGTGTCAGGTTCATGTGCCGAGTTTCGGCAAGGATCTATCGAATGTCAATCGACTCGACTAGTGTTCGCCGTCGCGGTCCTGTCGGCCCGCGTGAGATCGCGAAGGGCACACCGTGACCATGAAGCTCCTCCTCGTCGTCCTCGGCGTCCTGATCGCCGTCCTCCTCGGGGCCGCCGCCGTCGTGGCGGGAGAGGCGGACGACTCCCCGGGCCTCCAGGGGCTGGGCGTGCTGCTCGCCGGGGGTGCGCTGGTCCTCGGCGTCCGGTCGGTGCGCCGGGGCAGGCAGCGGTCCTGACGCGCGGGGAGCGGGGGCTGCCGGTCGCCGGAGCACCCAGCCGCTGGACCCACCTGATCCGCGCGTGCCGCGTCACGCCGCACCGTCGTCGTCCGGTCGGTGCCCGGAGAGCTCTCGGCCTGCGGCGTCGGTGAACACCCACCGGGCGCCCTGCCGGTGGATCTCGATCCCGCGCGTGTGCACGTAGGTGTGGTGGTGCCAGCACAGCAGGATTCCGTTGCTGACCGAGGTGCTGCCGTGATCGCGTGCCCAATGTCGGACGTGGTGACAATCCGACAACGTCGGTGGTGCGCTGCACCCGGGGAACCGGCAGTGCCGGTCGCGGGCGATGATCGCATTCCGCCTCGCCCGGGTGAACGTCCGTTCCGCCCGGCCCACGTCGAGGACCTCGGACTTCGGACCGAATATCACCCGGTTCAGCTCCCCGTCGCACGCCAGCCGGTCCAGCAGAATGCGCGGAACCGGAGTTCCGTCCTCGAACTGCGGGCCGTGCAGCACGCTCTGCGCCCGCAATAGCGGTGCCGATTGCGCCGTCGTTGCTGGCGCCAGCCCCGGGAGTGGGAGCCCGTTCTGCCGGGCGATCGCTCGCTCGTTGACGGCCTGCAGCGTCTCGTAGGACACCAGCACGTTGAGCCGGGGCCGTGACGCGCGTCCCTCCCCGGCCAGGCCCTTGTCCAGCACCAGGTTCGCCAGCACCCCGACCGCTCGTGCGCGCCGCTGATCGGCGGTGGTGGTGTCGCCCGCGGCGGGGACGGGAGTGACGGCCTCGAGTGCCGTCACTAGCGCCTGCCCGACGTCCACGGTGAGGAACCCTTGCACGTGGTACCCGCCGAGCGTGGGTGAGACCTGCAGGTGCTGACGTTCGTACGCCTGCACGTACCCGCGGTCGTCCGCGTCGGTGTCGGCGGCCGCTGCCCAGTGCCGGACGACGGTGCGCAGGTCGTCGACCGTGTTGAGCTTCGCCTGCCGGACCAGCCACGCCTCGTCGCACTCAACATCTTGGCTGCTCAGCGCCACGCGCCGCCGCTCCGTGGTCGGTGCCAGCGCGGCGAGCACGTGCGCATGCTCCACCCCGATCTCCCCACGCGCGGCCGCGGCAGCGGTCAGCGGAAGGTCGTCACGCAGGGTCCGACCGAGGCGCACCTGCGCCTGGGCGGTGCGGACGCTGACGTCCAGCCGGCGGGCGGCCCACCGGACCAGCGACCGGGACTCGACCGACCAGATCCCGTCCGCTTCGACCACCGCAAGCATCCGGGCCTGCACCACCCCCAGCCGGCTCGTCGCGGCTGCGACCCCCGCGGCGACCACCGCCGCCTCACGACCGTCCACCCGGCCGTCCGACCGAACCAACGAGGCCGCGGCATCGGCCACCGCCTCCAACGCCGCCAACAGCTCCGCGACCTCCGGACGCACCGCCGACAGGTCCGTGCCGGTAACACGCGGCGAGGTGACGACGCCGGGAAGGGCGGACTCGTCGTCGTCCACGACACCCACCCCTTCCCGGCGCCTGCACCGATGCGACTTTCTTGTTCCCCATTCTAGGGGGACCCACTGACATTCCCAGCGGCCGGACAGGGACTGTGGACAAGCCGTCGTCGGGCCACCTGTGGAGACATCAGCACTTGCGGCACGCGCGCCGCGGAGGGGAAAAGCGCAGGAGGCCACCTCTCGGGAGAATCACCGGCACAGGTACGCGCAAAAGTCCGTGGAGGGCACGTGCCGCTGACATGTCCCGCCCATTCGGCGCTCGCCCTGTGGACGATGAGGCGCGCGCGCAGGTCGGCGGTCCGCCGGACGCCGTCGGACACGGAGGCTGCGCGCGCCCCGTTCCCGCCCGGTCGCGTGTCAGCCGTCAATTCCCCGCTTCCTCCCCGCCGCCCCCCCCGGACACACCACGGGGCCCGACGCGGTCGCGGCGCCGGAGCGCGCGACCCCGCCGGGCCCCGGGGAAGAGGACTACGCGGGCTCGCGCTGCGTGAGTTCCCGCGCACCGACCTGCGCCTGGACGGCGAGCTCGATCGACTTGAACGCGTGCTCCTGCGTCATGGCGTCCTCGGTCCGCTGCAGGCAGTCCAGGACCAGCTGGCCGAAGAACGGGTACCCGACCTTGCCCGACACCTGGTAGTGCGTCTCGACCTCGCCGTTGGCGAGGAACAGGTGGCCGGGACCGTCCTGGGTGCCCAGGTTCATGTACTTGCGCTGCTCGATGAAGCCCTCGGTACCGAGGATGAACGTGCGGCCGTCGCCCCAGGTCTGCAGCCCGTCCGGGGTGAACCAGTCGACCCGGAAGTACCCGGTCGCGCCGGTGTTCGTGACGATGTTGGCGTCGCCGAAGTCGTCCAGCCCGGGGTGCTCGGGGTGGGCGTAGTTGGCGATCTGGCTGTTCACGACCTCGCCGTCGGTGGACCCGGTGTAGTGCAGGATCTGCTCGACGTTGTGGCTGCCGATGTCCGTGAGGATGCCGCCGTACTTCTCCTTCTCGAAGAACCACGCCGGACGCCCGCCGGCGTTGAGGCGGTGAGGGCCGAAGCCGACCACCTGCAGCACCCGGCCGATCGCGCCCTGCTCGATGAGCTGGCCGGCGAAGACCGCGGTCTCCACGTGGATCCGCTCGGAGTAGTAGACGGCGTACTTCTGCCCCGTCCGCTGCACCGCCTCGCGTGCCGCGGCGAGCTGCTCGAGCGTCGTCAGCGGGGCCTTGTCGGTGAAGTAGTCCTTGCCGGAGTCCATCACGCGCAGGCCCAGGGCGGCGCGCTCGCTGGTGACGGCCGCCCCGGCGACCAGGCGCACCTCCGGGTCGTCCAGCACCTCGTCCTCGGCCCGGGCGATCCGGACGTCGGGGAAGCGCGCGCGGTAGGCCTCGGCCTTGGCCGGGTCCGGGTCGTAGACCCACTTGGGCGTGGCGCCCGCCCCGACGAGGCCCTCGCTCATCCCGTAGATGTGGCCGTGGTCGAGGCCGATCGCCGCGAAGACGAACTCGCCGGTGCCGACGACCGGGTCGGGCATGGGGGCGGGGGCGTAGCTGCCGCCGTCGGTCGTGCTCATCGGTTGTCCTCCTGGTTGGCCGGGGCCGTGGCCCCCGAGACGCTGATCGGGCCGGACTGGTCCCTGACGGACGCCGTCTTGGCGAAGAACCGGGGCGCGCGCTCGGTGAGGGTGCCCGGCTGGTAGTACGGGTCGTCGGCCGTCAACGGCAGGTCGACGGTGCGGCGCTCGATCCCGGCCTGGTAGATCGCTGTGATCAGCTCGATGGTCCGGCGTCCGTCGTGGCCGTCGATGGCGGGGCGCCGGCCCGTCTCGAGGGCGGTCAGGACGTCGTCGATCTGGCCCTGGTGACCGGTGTGCGGCAGCGGGTCGAGCCCCGCTGCCAGGTCTGTCAGCTGCGCGACGAGCCCGGTGTTGCCGCCGGGCAGCGGGAACCCGTTGGACTGCGTGACCTCGGCGACGACCTCTCCGTCCAGGCTCACGCTCGCCTCGCGCCCCTGGACGACGATCCGCTGCTGCTCCCCGTGGTGGACCACGGAGCTCGTGATGGTCGCCAGGGCGCGCTGGTAGGCCAGGACGGCGACCGACAGGTCCTCGATCTCGGCGTTCTCGTGCGCGGCGTTGGTGAGCACCGCCGTGACGGACTCCGGTGCGCCGAGCAGCCACAGCAGCAGGTCGACGTGGTGCACGGCGTGGTTGAGCGTGCAGCCCCCGCCCTCCTGCTCCCAGGTCCCGCGCCACCACAGGTCGTAGTAGGGGAGCCCCCGCCACCACGCCGAGTCGACGGCGACGTGCGAGACGGCCCCGGCCAGGCCCGAGTCGATCGCGGACTTGAGCCGGACGACGTCGTCCCGGTACCGGTTCTGCGCCACGGAGGAGAAGATCGCGCCGCCGCGGCCCTCGGCGGCGAGGATCGCGTCGCACGCGGCGAGGGACGGGGCCATCGGCTTCTCGCAGAGCACGTTCACGCCGGCCTCGAGGAAGTCGATGCTGATCGCCTCGTGCGTGGACGGCGGGGTGCACACGCTGACGAGGTCGATGTCGCCGCGGGCGATGACCTCCGGGTGCGAGGCGTACACCGTCGCCTCGTCCAGGCCCAGCTCCTGCTGGAGCGCCTCCGCCTTCGCGGGGTTGAGGTCGCACAGCGCCACGATCGTGCATCGATCGCGGAGGGCCTGGTAGGCGCGGATGTGGGACGGGGAGATGTTGCCGGTGCCGACGACGGCGACCTTGATCATGTTCCTCCTGCTGCTCCGTTGCGGCTCTCGGGACGGGACGCCTCGACGTCGTCGTCCTCGAGCGACCCTAGGCGAAGTGCGGCAGGCGGGTCGCGAGGTGTCCAGCGCGAGGCCCGGCACGCAGAAGGGCCGGTCCCGGACCGGGGCGTGTCCGCCGCGGTGCGCCGGGCATGCCGTCGCCCGGTCGCCGCGGGTCAGCCGCCGTGCCCGGCAAGCCGCCGGGCACGCCGCGCGAACGGCCGGAACCCGAACAGGTCGCAGACCTCCACCGCGCGGGCCAGCTCCGCCTCCGCGGCAGGGTCGCCGAGCAGCGCCAGCACGCCTCCGCGGTACAGCGACACCGGACCGAGGATCGTCGTCCCGGCCCACAGGACCACCACCGTGTCCCCGTACGACCTCAGTGCGGGCAGCATCCCGGCGGCCCGCTCGGCGTCCCCCAGCTCGAGGTACACGTCGGTCAGGAGGACGGTGCGGACCGGCTCGCGGACGCCCGCACCCGGCTGCTCGAGCAGCCGGTCCGCGGCCGCGAGCGCCGCCTCGCGGCGCCCGGCCTGGGCGTGCGCCTGCGCGAGCACGCCGAGCCAGCCCGGGTCCACGGTCGCCGCCAGGTCGACGACGTCGGGGACGACCTCCGGCAGCCGCCGCTCGTGCCAGGCGATGATCCCCTCCACCGTCTGGCGGGACATGCGCGTGACGTCGGCCGCGGCCGGCGAGACGGTGGGGGCGGTGGCGACGGCGTCGTCGGCGAGCCGGCGGGCCTCCCCGTACGAGCCCTGGGCGAGCGCCGTGCCGGAACGGACCCACAGGTCCAGGAGCAGCAGGTCGCCGTCCCCGCGCCGTGCCGCCAGGTCCGTGAACCGCCGGGAGACGGCGGCGGCCTCGTCGGGACGGACGGTCTCCGTCAGCGCGCAGCGCAGCAGGTGCAGCGCCGTCGCCGCGGTGACGTCGTCGTCGGCGTCGGCGAGCAGGGCGCGGGCCAGGTCGACCCGGCGCTGAGCGTGCGCGGGCGTCCACGTGCTGACGAACCGGGCGACCGTCGCGCGCGCCCGGGCCGACGGGCGCTGCCCTGCGGCCGCCTCGGCTGCGAGCGCCGGCTGCTCGCCGTCGGGATGGCCCTCCGTGGAGCGGTGCACCGACCAGGCGGCCAGGACCTGGGCGCGCAGGTCGGGGTCGAGGCGGTCCGCTCGTGCCGCGGCCTCCGCGAGGAGGTGGCGGTCCACCGCGGCGGGTGCCCCCACCGACGCCCAGTAGCCGCCCAGCCCCCCTCCCGCCGAGGCGAGCGCGGCGCGCGCGAGGCGCTCGTCGTCGCCGGCGGCGCGGGCGGCGTCGGCCGCCGAGGCCAGCGCCGCCGAGCTGTCCTCGAGCAGCCCCAGCCGCCGCAGGGCCCGGCCGCGCGTCAGGTCGAGGTCGGCGACCAGGGGCAGGTCGGCGCCCGGCACGTGCCGCAGCCCCCGCGCCGCCAGGTCCGCGGCGTCCGCGTCGCCCGCGCGGTCCAGCGCCTCCTGCGCCGCCCGCAGGCAGGCGCGCGCCGCGTCGGCGTCGACCGCGCCCAGGGCCGCCTCGCTGCGGTGCACGGCGATGGCGGCCGCCGACGTGGCCGCCGCCGCACCGGCGCCGAGCGCGTCGGCGAGCCCGCGGTGCAGGGCGGCCCGGCGCCCGGGGTCCAGCTCGCCCAGCGTCACGTCGCGGACGAGGTCGTGCGCGGGCCGCAGCCGCCCCGGCGCCGGCTCCACGAGCAGGCCGGCGCGGACGGCGGCGCTCGCCGCCGTGCCCACCGACGCGGCGGGCTCACCGAGCGCGCCGGCCACGATCCCCACGGCCGTGTCGCCCGCGACGGCGACGGCTTCCAGGACCGCCCGGGCGTCCGCCGGGAGCGCCCTGAGGCGCAGGCGCAGCACGTCCCGCACGCCGGCCGGCACGACCGCCCGTGCCTGGGGTGTGCCGGAGGCGGACCGGGCCACCTCCGGCGTCGTGCCGGCCAGCGCCGCGAGCTCGGCGACGAAGAAGGGGTGCCCCGCCGAGCGTCGTGCCAGGTCCCGGGCGTCGGCGGCGTCCGGCGTGCGTCCGGTCACGACCGCGGACAGCTGCCCGACCTCGGCCTCGTCCAGCCCGCCGAGGAGGAGCCGCCGGGCCCCCGGGCGGCGCGCCGCCAGGGCGAGCACGCCGCCGACCGCGGGGTCACCGGTGGCCTCCTCGCGGCAGGTGAGCGCGAGCAGCACGGGTGCGTCGCGCAGCTCCGTCAGGACGATCTCCAGCACCCGCAACGAGTCGGGGTCGGCCCACTGCAGGTCGTCGAGGGCGACGAGCAGCGGGCCGTCCGCCGCCCGGGCGGCCAGCCGGCGGGTGATCTCGACGCCGACGGCGAACCGGCCGCCGGCGTCGCCGCCCTCCAGCGGGGGCAGCCCGCCGAGCACCTGCTGCCACGGCCAGTACGGCGGCGCGCCGCCGACCTGCGAGCAGCGGCCCCAGCGCACGCCCAGCCCGCGCCGGGCGGCGAAGGCGTCGACGAGACGAGTCTTGCCGATGCCCGGCTCCCCGGTGACCACGACGGCGGTCGTCGCACCGGCGGCGGCATGGCGCCAGGCGGAGTCCAGGGCCGACAGCTCGGCGGCGCGGCCGACGAACCCGTCCGCCGGGAGGTCGGCATTGCCGCCGACGTCGTCCTCGCGGTCACGCCTCCCCGGGTCGTCGGCTGCGGGCGTCCGAGCACCCGAGGTCCGCGGACGCAGCGCCGGGTCCTGGCGCAGCAGCGCGCGCTCGAGGTCGCGCAGGTCCGGCGACGGGTCCACGCCGAGCTCGTCGGCGAGGCGCTCCCGCGTCGCCCGCAGCACGGCGAGGGCGTCACCCTGGCGACCACCCTGGTGCAGGGCCCGGGCGAGCAGGGCCTGGGTGCGCTCGCGCAGCGGGTGCTCGGCGGCGACGGCGAGCAGGTCCGGCACGAGCGCCGGGCCGTCGCCCGTCGCTAGCACGACCTGCGCGAGCTCCTCGACGGCCAGCAGCCGCAGCTCCTCGAGCCGGGCGACCAGCGGCTCGACGGCGGGGACGTCGGCCACGTCTGCGAAGGGGCGTCCGGACCACTGCGTGAGCACGTCCCGCAGTCGCCCGGCGACCTCGGGGGCGGCGCCGGTCGCGAGGTCCGCCAAGGCGTCCCGCAGGCGGTCCTCCAGCCGGTGCACGTCCACCGCGTGCCGGGGCAGCACCAGGGCGTACCCGCCGCCCCGGCTCACCACGACGGCCGCGTCGCGCGCCGGCGTGCCGGGTTCGAGCCTGCGGCGCAGCCGGGCCACGTGCCCCTGCAGCGTGGTCGGCGCCGTCGGTGGCGGGTCGCCCCGCCACAGCTGCTCGGCCAGGGCCCCCGCCGGGACGACCCGTCCGTCCGCCGCCGCGAGCAGCGCCAGCAGCTCGGTGGGGCGAGGTCCGCCCAGGTCCACGGGGACGCCGTCGCGCAGCGCCTGGGTCGTCCCCAGCAGGCGGAGCTCCACGGCCACGACGGGAGCGTACGGGCGCTTCCGGGACGCGCCCGGGGTGGCGCGCCGCGGGGCCGCGGGCCGGCGGGCACCTCACCGGACCTCGACGGGCGCGAACCGGGGGCACCGGGGACCGCGGACCGCGACCCGGTCAGCCGAGGCGGTCGGAGCGCCGGTCACCCGCGACGGTCCGGCCGTCCGGCGTCCGGACCAGCGGGTGGAGCCGCCACCACACCACGACGCCGACCACACCGGCGAGCACGGCCATCAGCCCGGTCTCGGAGGCGAACCAGCCGGTGAGGGGACGCTCCTGGGTGAGCGGGGCGACGACGTGGTACGCGGTGGCGTTCACGACGGCGTGGGCGAGCACACCGGGCCAGATGCCCCACCGGAGCTGCATGCTCGCCAGCACCGCGCCCAGCAGGGTGCCGCCGGCCGTGAACGTGAGGATGCCGAACCAGATCGGCACGCCGTCGGGTGCACCGCCGAGGACGAGCATGAGCGGCCAGTGGAAGGCCGACCACGCGAGCCCGCCCACCAGGACGACGGTCCGGGGCCCGGCGATCTCGGCCAGCCGGGTGACCAGCAGCCCTCGCCAGCCGACGTCCTCGGCGAGCGCCAGCAGCAGGTACGGCACCACCAGGACGGTCAGCCCCAGCAGCACCTGCGGCCCCAGCGCGCCGGAGGCGAAGCCGGCCAGCCCGGTCGCCCAGACGAGCCCCGCGGCCCCGAGGACGGTCGCGACGGCGTACAGCCAGGCCCGGCCGAGGGCGCGCAGGGGCGGTCGGCGGAACCCGAGCCCGGCACCGCGGGAGCGTCCGCGGGTCACCCGGCGGGCGACCAGGGCGGCGATCCCGGGGACGGCGGCCTGTCCGTACATCGCCGCCTGCCCGAGCGCGCCGGCCTCGTCGATGCGGCTGACGTCCACGCCCTCCGCGAGGCCGATGGCCGTCGTCCCCGTCACCAGCACGGCGACCGTGCCGAGGAAGACGGCGATCTCCGTCCGGGCGGCCGGACGGTCGCCGCGCCGCGGGGGACCGGCGTCGACGCGCTCCGCGTCCGGCGTGGTGGACGGGTCGGGGGCGGGGTCCGAGCGGGAGTTCGAGCGGGGGTTCGAGAGCGTGGTCACGGTGCCTCCAGGGCGGGTCGGTGCGTCCCCACCACGCTGCTCGCCGCCGCTGGTCGGCCGCTGGTCGGCGGCTGGTCGGCCCGAGGGAGCCGGGCACGTCGCTGACCAGCGCACGGCCAGCGAGGTCCGCGACCCTGGCGGCATGGAGACGGAACGGTCCCCGGCGTGCGGACTGGTCGTGCTGGAGGTCCCGGCCGGCATGACCGGTCGCCGCGTGCGCGCGCCGGGCGCCGACGTGGTGCTGGCGGTCCTGAGCGGCGGCATCCGCGTCGCCCTCGGCCAGGACACGGCACGACCCGTCACGGCGCCCGGCTGGGTCGTCTGCCCGCGGGGCGACCCGTGGCGGCTGGCCGCCGACGGCGCGGCCGCGCGGGTGCTGGTCGTGGCCTGCCCGGCCGGACCGGAGGCGCTCGTGGAGGCGCTGGCGCAGGGCCTGCTCGACGACGCGCTGCTGGTCGCCGTCGCGCACGACGCGGGGGTGGAGCTGCTGCTCGACGCCACCTCGCCGGAGTGCCGGGCCGGCGTCCGGGGGGAGTGACCGCGGACCGTCGTCCCGCGCGGCCCGGCTTTCGGTCGCGTCAGCCGGCCCCGACGGCGTGGGCGGCCTCGAGGGGCCTCGACGCCGCCGTCCGCGACCGGCCCGCGGGACCGGTCAGGGACGACATCCGGTCGCGCGAGGTGGAGAGGATCGGTGCGGGGCCGCCGAAGAAGCACTGGCACGGTCCGTCGACGTGGACGAAGTCGGTGCTGGGGCGGGCCGCGCACGCCACGGTGCGCAGGTGCGACGTGGTGAGCATGAGGTCGTTTCCTCCCGGTCGCAGGGCGTCGGGCGGGGTCGGCCGACGGCGACCGTAGTGTCGCGGGACCCGCCCCGGGTCGCGCAGCAGGTGACGCGCGACACGCGGCACGTCGCCCACTCCCCGGGTGACGGCGCGCGTCGGCACGTCGGCCCGGCCGGGCTGGTCAGGCGGGCGCCGGGCCGCCGTCCACCGGATCCCAGGGCGCCCCCTGCACGACGCCCGCGGCAGTGGCGGCGGCCTGCGCCTGGGCCAGGACCTGCCGGACCGGCACCCCGCGGTCGGCGGCGAGCGCCGCGACGTCGCCGAACTCGGGCGTCGCCTGCACCACGCGCCCGGCCCGGTGGCCGACCTTGACCCGGACGGTGCCGCCGTCGACCTCCACCGCGACCCAGGCCCGGTCCAGCACGTCCCGCACGACGGACGTGACCCGCAGCCCCAGGGTCGAGGTGTGGGCGAGCACGACGGCGCCCAGGGCGGTGGCCTGCTCGGGTCCGCACAGCACGTGCAGGGTGTGCGCCGGCCGGCCCTTCTTCATGACGATCGGGGTCAGCCAGGCGTCCCAGGCGCCCGCCGCGAGCAGTCGCTCCAGGACGTCGGGCCACACCCGGGGGTCGAGGTCGTCGACGTTCGTCTCCAGCACGACGGCCCGCTCCGGGGTCCCGCCGGGCCCGGCGTCGGCCGGGACCACGACGGGCGCGTCCGTCGTGCCGCGGGTCGGCGTGCCGAGGACGACCCGCACGACGTTGGCCCGCCCGGGGGTGTCCCGGGTTCCGGCGCCGATCCCGGTGCGGTCGGGCCGCAGCGCGGGCAGCGGGCCGCAGGCGCCGGCCAGGGACGTCGCCAGGGCCAGCCCGGTCGGGGTCGCCAGCTCGCCCCGGCCGCCGGCCAGCACGTCCCACCCGCGGGACAGCTCCAGCGCGGCGGGAGCCGGCACCGGCAGCACACCGTGGTGCGCGGTGACCGTCCCGGAGCCGAGCGCGATCGGGGACACCACGGCGTCGGTCACGCCGAGCGCCTCCACCCCGGCGCAGGAGCCGACGACGTCGGCGATCGCGTCCAGCGCGCCGACCTCGTGGAAGTGCACGTCCTCGGGTGGGATGCCGTGCACGCGTCCCTCGGCCTCCGCGAGGCGGGCGAACGCCGCGAGCGCACGGGCGCGGACGGGCTCGGCGAGGTCCGCGGCGACGAGCAGGTCGCGGATGGTCGTCCACGTGCGGTGCGGCGGGTCGTCGACGAGCACCTCGACCTCGACCTTGGTCGCCCGCAGCCCCGCACGCGTGACGCCGTGCGCGGCGAGCCGCACCGAGCCGGGGATCACCGCGTCGACCGCGGACTGCAGGTCGTCGAGCGCGGCGCCGGCGTCGACGAGCGCGCCGAGGAGCATGTCACCGGCGATGCCGGCGGACGCGTCGATCCACAGCAGGGTGGGGGTGGGCGCGGAGGTCGCGGGGGAGGGCGGGGTCACCCGCGCGAACCTACCGGGAGTGCTCGGAGTCCCCGGGCGCCGTCCTCGCCGGCCGGGCGGATACTCGGTCCGTGGGGTGGTGGCGGAGGTCGACCGACCCCCGCGGCGGCGGCGCCGGCGGGGTCCTCGGCGACCTGCTCGAGGTCTTCGGGCCCAGCCGCCGGCATGTCGTCGAGGAGCAGGAGCGCCGACGCCACGACATCCAGCTGCCCGGGACGGCCGCGCCACCGGGGTCAGGGGTGGACGTCGACCTCGACGCCGGCGTCGCCCACCTGCACGTGCCGCCGACCGACGGGTGCGCCGCCGACGGCCGGCCCACCGAGGGCTGAGCGCCGACCCCGCGCCGGCGTCAGGCGCCGGCCCGCCGCCACGCCAGCGGTCCGTCCCCCCGGACCGGCCCAGCCGCGGCGCCGTCGTCGCGCGCGTCCCGGGCGTCTCGATCGTCCCCGTCCCCGTCCCCGGCCCCGCGGCCGTCCGGGCCGACCACGGGGAGCGTCAGCTCGTCCGTCGCCGTACCGGACGGGCCCGCCCCGGTCAGCCGCACCCGCAGGACGTCGCCCCCGTCCCGTCCGCCGTCCTCCAGGTGCAGGTGCGGTGGCGGCGGGGCGTCGTCGGGCAGCGGCCACAGGACCGTGACCAGGCAGGCTCGTGGGACGGAGTGGCTGGTCACCACCGCGACCGGCACGTGCTCCCGGGCGCCGGAGCCTCCCGCCACCCAGCCGGGCGCGAGCGTCGGGGCCGACCCGGCCGGGTAGAGCAGCGCGACCCCCGGTGCGGTGACCAGGACGTCCTCGGCGCGCGGGTGCACGGTGGTGGCGTGCCAGGCGCCTGCCGGCAGGTGGAAGCGCTGGGCGTACTCGTGGCTGCTGCCGGTCGGCGCGGTCAGCGTGTCCACGACGACCCAGTACTCGCCGGCGACGAACGCCACCTGCCGGGTGTGCCGGACGTCGTCCGCGGGGCTGGTGACCTCGACGGTCAGGAGGTCCACGCCGTCGGACCGCCGCCGTGCCGGCGGTCCCGGCGTCGCCGGCGGGGCCGCGGCCGGCGGGGCCGCGGCCGACGGGGCCGCGGCCGGCGGGGCCGCGGCCGACGTGCCAGGTTGGTCCGGGCTCGGGTCCGCGCCGTCCACGACCACGGTGTTGTGCGCGCCGGTCGTCGTGGACCGGTGCTCACCGGGGGGCAGGGCCTCGGGGCCGCCGTGCCAGCCGGAGTCGACGACCAGCGGCCGCCCACGCCCGTACGCCTCCATGCCGAGGGCGTCGCCCCGCCCGGTGCCGCCGTCCGCGGGCCGGCCGGCGGCGAGGACGAGGAAGCGCTCGTCGGCGAAGTCGCCGGGCCCGTGCCCCCACCCGCTGCGCTGGACCGACAGTCCGCCCTGCGGGAAGTCCGGACCACGCTCCGTGGGCGGCCGGCCCACGGCGCCACGGGTCGCGGCCCACGCCATCCCCGGCACGTCGACCAGGGTCGAGGCGAGCGCCAGCACGTCGGCGAGGTCGCCCGTGCCCGGACCCGACAGCGCCGGGACGGCGCCGTCCGGCCGGGTGAGGTGCATCCCGAACCGGCACGCGAGCGCCAGCCGCTCGTCGTACCCCGCCGGGACCGTCAGCCCGAAGCGACGGGCGTTCTCCCGGGCGCCGACGAAGGCGCGCAGCGCGACGAGGTGGGCATGCGGGGAGTGCGCGCGGTGCACGCCGTCGGGCCCCACGGCGTCGAGCAGGTCGCGGTGCAGCGCGGCCCACGCCTCGCCGGCCAGCCGACCCCCCGGGTCCAGAGCAGGCAGGGCGAGGGCCACCACGAGCACCGCGTACAGCTCCGGCGTCCGGTGACCCGGTGCGACCGCGAGGTCCCCGACGAGCTGCGCGAGCTGGTCGCCCATGCTCCACATCAGCAGCTCGACGGTGGACTCGGACGGCGGGGCGCCCGCGGCGGCGAACGCCTGCCACGCGTAGACCCAGTTCTGCAGCCGGCGGCCGGTCACCTCGCCGGGGTCCGTGCCGACCTCGACCTGGTCGGTCCAGGACGCGACGAGCCGCTCCCACGCCGCGAGGTAGCGGCGGTCCCCGGTCTCGCTCAGCGCGGCGGCCAGGTCGAGCCCGACGGTGAAGGTGCTCCACCCGAGGCGCCACTTCACGTCCTGCGTCGGGCCGTCGCCGCGCCAGTCGGGGTCGAGGCCGATCTCCAGGGTCCGGCCGTCGCTGGTGTAGCGCCCCTCGAGGGCGTCGTCGGCCGACTGCCGCGGCCGGTGCGCGCGTTCGGCGACGCAGAACACGGGCGGCCGCGCCCGCGGGTGGGGTGATCCGGCGTCGTCAGGCCCGGGCTGCGTCGGCATGGTCGGGAGCGCCCCTTCGTCCGGTCCTCTGGTGGTCCCTACGGGAGCATCCACCGAAAGGTTCACGACGGGCGGGCGAGGTCGGACGACCTGCCGGCACAGCCGCGGCACGGCCCGCGGGGGCGGTCAGGCGGTCACGTGGTCGTGCACGCGCGCGATCTCGACGCGGTCGTCCTCGTCGACGTGGGACTCCGCGTAGGCGCACAGCAGGGCGAACGGCACCTCGTCCTGCAGGCCCGACCACAGCCGCTCCAGCTCCAGCGCACCGACCGCGTTGCCGCCGGCCCACAGGAGGTCGACCATCTCGCCGAACCCCCGCAGGGTGCGGTCCGCCGCGTGGTCGCGCACGAGCGAGCCCACCGTCGTGGCGAACCGCTCGGGGTCCGGGACGCCGTCGTCGCCCATGAACTGCTCGAGCGTCGCGGCGGCGTCGAGCTCCACGTAGCGCCCCTGCCCGAGCGAGTCCAGCACGCCGTGGGCGGCGAGCCGGTCCCGCAGCGCCGTGCGGTGCTGCGGGGTGGCGATGACCAGCCCCACACCGCCGGCCTCCCACCCGGCGACCAGGTAGTCCTCCACGGCGCCCATCAGGTGGTCGTCCCCGGCATGGAACAGGACACGGTGCGACCAGTCGGTCCCGGCGTCCGCCCTGGACGACGCACCGCCGGTGCCCGGAGCTGGGCGGCGCGGCCCACCCCGGATGGCGTGCCAGCCGCAGAACTTGCAGGCGATCACCCACGACCCGGACGGGATCCGGGACCCGCTCAGCGCCCACAGGCGGCGGCAGCAGGGGCAGGCGTGCGCGGCGACCCGGCGGCGGGCGGCGTTCGTCGGGGTGCGCAGCATGCGGCCCAGTGTGACCGACAACGCAGTCAGGGCCAAGGGCATTGTGACTCGAAGTGACGACCAGTTCGCCCACTTGTCACAATACGGGTCGGTCCGGGACACCGCACGCCGAGACGTCGTCGGGCTCCCGGGCCTCGCGGTCGCCGGTCAGGCGCCGGTCAAGCTCCCTCAGGCGGAGATCGCGAGCTCCCGGACCAGACGCTCGGCGGTCTCGGGTGCTGCCCCGTCGTCGTGCAGCATCACCAGGACCGGCTCGTGGCCGTCGTCCTCCACGAGGAACATCGCGCGACTGCCGCAGGAGCACGTGTGGTGGACGCCGTCGTCGAAGTAGATGCACGAGTGGATGCGCGTGGTGCTCATGCCTCCGACGGTAGAGCGGGCTACCGACACGACGGTGGCGACATGCCGAGGAGCCCCCCGGCTGCTGTCACACCGGAGTGGTGGCGACCGTCGCGTCGGTGGCGTCCGGGGTCCACGCCAGCCGCCGGCGGTGCGCGTCCAGCGCGTGCATGACCGGTGTCGCCGCGACGCCGTGCACGACGATCGATGCCACGACCACCAGCCCCACGATCGACCACAGGCGCTCGGCCCCGGGGAAGTCGCCGTGCCCGAGCGCGTAGGCGACGTAGAACAGCGAGCCGACGCCCCGGACGCCGAAGAACGCGATGACCGCACGCTCGCGCGGGCCGGTCTTGCCGGGTGTCAGCCCGATCCAGCCGGCCAGCGGCCGGACGACCAGCAGCACGACCAGCGCGACGGCGACCTCGCGCCACCCCACGCCGGCCAGCAGGCCACGGGCGATCGCGCCGCCGAGCAGCACGACCACGGCGACGGTCAGCAGCCGCTCGATCTGCTCGACGAACTTGTGCATCACGCGGTGGTAGCCGTGCTCGCGCTCCTGCTGGCGGATGGTGCACGCGCACACGAACACGGCGACGAAGCCGTACCCCTCGGCGAGCTCGGCCGCGCCGTACGCGAGGAACGTCGCCGCCAGCGCGACGAAGCCCTCCGCCTCCTCGGTGAGCCGCAGTCGCTCGGAGACCGTGGAGAAGAACAGCTTGCCGAGCAGCCAGCCGACGACGACGCCGGCCACCACGCCGACCACGAGCCGCCAGCCGACGTCGACCAGCGCCCACCGGCCGAACCAGTCGCCCAGCGCGGGACCGGACAGGCTGACCGCGATCGCGGCGTAGGTGAACGGGAACGCGAGGCCGTCGTTGAGGCCCGCCTCGGACGTCAGCGCGAACCGCGCCTCGTCGTCGGCCGCGTCCGGGTCGGCGACCGGCTCGCTCACCTGCACCTCGGTGGCCAGCACCGGGTCGGTGGGGGCCAGCGCTGCGGCGAGGAGGATCGCGCTCGCCGCTCCGAGCCCGAGCACCGCCCACCCCAGGACGCCGACGGCGAGCATGGACAGCGGCATGGTGATCGCCAGCAGCCGCCAGGTCGAGGACCACATGTGCCGGCTGATCGGCCGGTTGAGCGCCAGCCCGGCGCCCATCAGGGAGACCAGGACGCAGATCTCCGTGAGGTGCAGCGTGACCGCCTCGTGCTCCAGCGGACTGGGGTCGGGGAGCCCGGGCAGCACGGTGAACACCAGCATGCCGGCGGCCAGGAAGACCATCGGCATCGAGACCGGCGCGCGTCCGAGCACGCGCGGCAGGAGTGCCGCCGCGAGCGTCGCGAGCCCCACCGCGGCGAACAGCGCCGCAGCCCCGCCTTCGAACTCGACCATCGTCCCGCTCCTGTCGCCGCCGCCGGGCGTGTCCCGACACTCTCGCGGCGCCCTGATCCGCCCGACCACTGTGCCTCGGCGGCGGCGCCCCCGCGCGCCGGGAAAACTCGTGGAGCCCGTTCGCCCGGATCCCTCACACTGCGGGTGTGCCCGTCGATGGGCAGGGTGTCGCGGCGAGAGCCGCGGTACACAACCGAAGAGCAGTTCCCCGGTCCGGGTGGTGGTGCCAGCATCGCGCCGCGACGGACCGGCCTGGTCGTGGGACGCACCTCTGATGAGGGGTGGACGGACACGGACCGGGTGGCACGTCATCGACAGCCTCCAAACGGCCGGGGGCGGTTCAAGCCGCGCGAGACAAGGACAAGCGGGCGCGGTGGGTGGTGACGCATCCGATGCTGGTCGGCATCCGGCGACGGCCCGGTGACCTCAGGACGAGGTCACCGGGCCGTCGTCCGTCCCGCCCCGGCCTGGCCCTGGGGACCTCGGCGCGACCCGGGAATGACCCGGGACGTGACCGGCGTTGCGCGGCACGTGACCCCCCACCTCTTCACGCCCCTGACCCTGCGCGGCACCACCTTCGCGAACCGGGTGTGGCTGGCGCCGATGTGCCAGTACTCCGCCGTCGACGGCCTGCCGGACGACTGGCACCTGGTGCACCTGGGCGCCCGCGCCGCCGGCGGCTTCGGCCTCGTCATCGCGGAGGCGACCGCCGTCGTCCCCGAGGGACGGATCACCCCGCAGGACACCGGCCTGTGGGACGACGCCCAGGTGAGCGCCTGGCGCCGCGTCACCGACGCGATCCACGCGAACGGCTCGCTCGCCGGGGTGCAGCTCGCGCACGCGGGCCGCAAGGCGTCGACCTACCGTCCCTGGGGCGCCGGCCGCGGCACCGTGCCGGTCGAGGACGGCGGCTGGACCACCGTCGCGCCGTCGGCCATGGCCTACCCGGGCCTGGCGACGCCCGCCGAGCTGACCGCGCAGGCGGTCCAGGACGTGCCGCGGCAGTTCGCCGCTGCCGCCGCTCGCGCCCTGGACGCCGGGTTCGACGTCGTCGAGATCCACGCCGCCCACGGCTACCTCCTGCACCAGTTCCTGTCGCCGCTGTCCAACCAGCGTGGCGACGAGTACGGGGGACCGCTGGAGAACCGTGCGCGCCTGCTCGTCGAGGTGGTCGACGCCGTGCGCGGGGTCTGGCCCGAGGACCGGCCGCTGCTGGTCCGCTTCTCCGCGACGGACTGGGCCGACGACGGCCTGACGGTCGAGGAGGTCACGGCGGTCGCCAAGGACCTCGGCGGGCACGGCGTCGACCTCGTCGACGTGTCGACCGGGGGCAACGTCCCCGCCGACATCCCCGTCGGTCCCGGGTACCAGGTGCCCGCGGCGCGCGCGGTGCGCGCCGGGTCCGGCCTGCCGGTCGCCGCGGTCGGGCTCCTGGAGTCGCCGCAGCAGGCGGAGCAGGTCCTCGTCGACGGCGCCGCCGACGTCGTGCTGATCGGCCGGGCCGCGCTGCGCGAGCCTTCGTGGCCGCTGCGGGCGGCGCACGAGCTCGGCGTCCCGGAGGAGCAGGCGCCGTGGCCCGCGCAGTACCGCCGGGGGACCTGGGCCTGAGCCCGTCGCCGGGCCCGCGACGGCGCCTGAGGTACCTCAGGCACCGTCGCCCGGCAGTCGCCCCGCAGATCTCGGTCATCCGGCCGATCCGTCCACCCCGCCCTCATCGGCACCGTGAGGGTCGTGCGAGCAGGTCGCTCGCCGACAGGTGGAGGTGGGGACCGTGGACATGCTGCTCTGGGGACCAGGGCTCGACGCCGAGCTGGAGTTCCGCCGCGAGCGGGTGGCGTCGATGTGGGGTCGCCCGGCGTGGGCCGACCGCGTCGCCGGGACGCTGCCGGCCCACCGCCGGGCGCCGCGCCACGTGCGGGCGCCGCACGGGGCGGCGCGGCACGGCGTGGTGCGAGCCGCGGCCGGTGAGGTGACGCCGGGGCCGGTCGCGGTCCGGTGATGCCGGCCCTCGTCCGTCGGGTCGTCCGTCGGGTCGGGCTCCCGTCCGGCCTGCCGTGAGCAGCGCGACGGACGGCGACGTTGCGGGCGTGTGGGTGGGCGCTGCCAGGATCGGGGGCATGGGCCGCAGCGCGAGCACCACCCCCTTCGTCGCCCGCGACGACGAGGTCCGGGTCATGCTCGCCGCCCTCGACCGGGCGGCCGCGGGCGACCCGGGCCTGGTGCTGGTCGGCGGCGACGCGGGGGTCGGCAAGAGCCGGCTCATCGACCGCGTGGCCGAGCTCGGCGAGGAGTCCGGCGCGACCGTGGTGACCACCCACTGCGTCGACCTCGGGGAGGTCGGCCTGCCCTACCTCCCGTTCGCGGAGGCGCTGGCCCGCCTGCGCCGGCCCGGCGGCCCGGTCGACCGGGTGGTGGAGGAGCGCCCGGCGCTCGGCCGGCTCCTGCCGTCCGGGGCGGCCGCCGGCCCGACCACCGAGGACCACGCCAACCGGCTCCAGCTGTTCGACGGGCTCGCCGAGGTGCTGGGGGCGTGCGGGCAGCCGGGTGCCCCGCTCGTGCTGGTCGTCGAGGACCTGCACTGGGCCGACTCCTCCAGCCGCGACGTGCTCCGCTTCCTCGTCGCCCGCATGCGCGCCGAGCACCTCCTGCTGGTGGGCAGCTACCGCACGGACGACCTGCACCGGCGTCACCCTCTGCGCGCCGTCCTCGCCGAGCTGGCCCGTCACCCCCGGGTGGAGCGCCTGGAGCTCGCGCCGTTCGACCGCGACGAGCTGCGCGCGTTCCGCACCGCCCTGACCGGCACCCCGCCGGCCGAGCACGAGCTGCGCCGGCTCGCCGAGCGGTCCGAGGGCAACGCCTACTACGCGCAGGAGCTCATCGAGGCCGGCGCCGGCACGGGGGACCTGCCCGGATCGCTCGCCGACGTGCTCCGGGCGCGAGTGGAGGACCTGGACCCCACCGTGCAGGCTCTCGCCCGGGCCGCGAGCGTGGCCGGTCGGCGGGTCTCGGAGCCGCTGCTGCGCGCGGTCACGGCGCGCGCGGCTCCCACCGACCCGCAGTGGTTCGACGTCGCCCTGCGGGAGGCGGTCGCGCGGAACGTCCTGGGGGGCGAGGAGGGGCAGATCGCGTTCCGGCACGCCCTGCTGGCCGAGGCCGTCTACGGCGACCTCCTGCCCGGGGAGCAGGTGGCGCTGCACGGCGCGTACTGCGACGTGCTCTCCGCGCGCCCGGAGCTCGGCTCCCCGGCCCAGCTCGCCCACCACGCCCTGCACTGCAACGACCCGACCACGGCACTGCGCGCGTCCCGCGACGCGGCGCGGCAGGCGCGCGGCGTGCTGGCGCCCGCGGAGGAGCTGCGCCACCTGGAGACGGTCCTGCGGCTGTGGGACGCCGTGCCCGGCGCCGAGGACGTCGCGGGGGAGGACCGGATCGCGGTGACCGTCGCGGCGGCGTCGGCCGCCGGGCGCGCAGGCCTGAGCGAGCGCGGGACGGCGCTGTGCCGCCAGGCCGTCCAGGCCGCGGACGGGGACCCCGGGCGTCAGGCGCCGATCCGGGCGCAGCTCGCGCGCTTCCTCCTCGCCGTGGACCACGACGAGGAGGCCTTCGACGAGGCCACCCGGGCGCTCGCCGACGTGCCCGAGACGCCCGGTGATGCGTCCCGCGCGTGGGCCCTGGCGGTGCACGCGTTCTGCGCGCTGGCGGTCGACCGCGACGAGGAGTCCCGGCGCAGCGCGCTGGCCGCGGTGCAGGAGGCCCGGCGGGTCGACGCGCCCGGGGCCGAGGCCGACGCCCTGGCCACGCTGGCCGTGCTCGTGGTCGACGACCCGGAGCAGGCGGCCGCGCTCCTCGCGCAGGCGCAGGAGCGCGCCCGGGCCGCCGGCGACCTGGAGACCGAGCTGCGCTGCCACTTCAACCTCACGGCCAACCAGTACTACGCCGGGCTGCTCGACGAGGCGGCGGACCTCGTCCGCACCGGCCTGGACCGAGCCCGGTCCAGCGGCCTGCTCTGGAACGTGCACGGCGTCCAGCTGCTGCTGTTCGACGAGCTCGTCCGCTACGCCCGCGGCAACCTGTCGCCCGCGCCCGCCTCGGGGGACGCGCCGCCCCCTGCGGCGGCCGCGGCGCTCGCCGCGGTGCAGCTCTACGCCGCCGTCGCCCGCGGCGACGCCGACGCGGCCGCTCGTGGTCTCGCGCTGCGTCCGGAGTGGGAGCGCGACGGGCAGGTCGCGCTCATCTCCGGCGGCTGCACGATCGACGCCCTCACGTGGGCGGGACGCCTGGACGAGGCGGTGGGGCTCGCCACGACGCTCATCGAGCACATGGGCCGGGTGTGGGACGACGTGTTCCTCGGGGGGATCTGGATCGCCGCACTGGGGCTGGCGGCGCTGGCCGACGGCGCCGCGGCCGACCGGCTCGCCGGGACCGACCCCGGACCGCGGCTCCGGCTCGGCGCCGACCTGCTGGCCCGCGCGGTGACGACAGCCGAACGGGGTCGCCCGCGCGGCGGGCGGCTGGGCCCCGAGGGACGTGCGTGGCTGGCCCGCGCGCATGCCGAGCACGCACGGCTCGCCGGGGCCGCCGACCCGACGAGCTGGGAGGTCGCCACCGGGGAGTTCGCCTACGGCTACCGCTACGAGGAGGCCCGCAGCCGGCGGCGCTGGGCCGAGGCCCTGCTCGAGGCGGGCGACCGGACCGCGGCCGGGGCGCAGCTGCGGCAGGCGTGGTCGCAGGCCCGGGCGATGGGCGCCACACCGCTCGTCGACGCGCTCGAGACGCTCGCCCGGCGCGGCCGGCTCGACCTGCCCGGCGTGCGTGCAGCGTCGACCGAGCTGCTGACCAGCCGCGAGACCGAGGTGCTCGAGCTGGTCGCCGCCGGGCTGAGCAACCGGCAGATCGGGGACCGGCTGTTCATCAGCGCCAAGACGGTGAGCGTGCACGTCTCGAACCTGCTCGCCAAGCTCGGGGCGTCCGGACGGGCGGAGGCCGTGACCCTCGCGCACCGGCGGGGTCTGCTGGGGACGAGCGGGGGGAGCACGAGCGGGAGCGGCGCGGGCGCCGGCAGCGGCGACGCCCCACCCGGCCGGCAGCCCGCGCGACGGTGACCGTCGCGCGAGCTGCCGGCTCGGAGTCGCCGGGAGCTGCCGGCCCGCGAGCCCGCGGGCTCGCGGCTCAGGCGCCGGCGTGCGGCCGGTCGCC
>NZ_BJYY01000003.1 GCF_007991755.1 Cellulomonas aerilata
GCACGGATGTCGGCCAGGTCCTCCTGCCACCGCGCGCTGTGCGCCGTGGTGTCGAGGGCGTCCACCCCGGCCCCCGGGTGGTACGTGCTCTCGAACCCGGCCACGAACGTGCGCCCCACCGGCGGGAGGGGGTGGAGCGGGTGCGGCTGGCGGAGCGTCTGCGTGGGAGTCATGTCACCTGGGATCGGGGCGTGCGCGGGCGAGGGTGCCCGCGGACCACCTTCCGGATCCTTGGTGGGCGCCACCACGGGTGGCGCCGTCCTCCGACCGTACCCCGGATCGCCGCGTTCCGCTGGTTGGACCGATGTCCACATGCTGAACTCGGGGCCCTGTCCGCGCCCGTGCCGGGCTGCACCGGGGCAGGTGACGCGGCGATCGACCGCGCGCCGTTCACCCCGGGGCGGGCGGGTCGGGACGTCCGCACCCGGGGCGCGCCGCCGGTGTCCCGAGGCGAGCCGCGCGCCGTGCGACGCGGGCGGTGCTCAGGTCGCGAGCGCGGTCTCGAGCGTGGGGTGGATGGTGAAGAGCCGGGTCAGCGCGGTGATTCGGAAGACCTTCATGACCCGTTCCCCGGCGACGACGAGCTGCATCCGCCCGCCCCGGACGTCGGCCTTCTTCCGGGCGGTGACCAGCACGCCCAGGCCGGTGGAGTCGAGGAAGGTCACCCGGGACAGGTCCACGACCAGGTCGCGGCCGGCCTCGACGGGCGGACCGAGGTGGTCGCGCAGGAGGCCGACCGTGTGCACGTCGATGTCACCGGCGACGTGCACCACGACGTGGTCGCCGTACGTCGTCGTGCGAGCCGAAGCGTCCACAGCGCTCTCCCGTCGTCCGCCGTCCCCGATCACGTCCCGTTATCGTTTCGTAACCTAGCGGGGTTGTCGCGTCGCGGTGCGCCGACGCCCCTGCGGGCGCCGCCGGACCAGCCCGCCGTCACGGCGCGGGGTGGTGACGTGGCTCGGGCAGCAGGGCGGCCTCGACGTCGTCGTGCACGCGCAGGACCCGGTCGAGCGAGGAGATCCGCAGCAACCGGACGACGCGGGAGTCGCACACGACGACCTCCAGGTGACCCTGCCGACGCCGGGTGCTGCGCAGTGCCCCGACCAGGACGCCCAGCCCGGTGGAGTCGATGAACGTGACGGCGCGCAGGTCGACGACGAGGTCGACGAACCCGGAGCCGACGGCGTCGGCCAGGGCGTGCCGCAGGCGTGCCGAGGCGTCGAGGTCCAGGTCGCCGCGCACGTGGACGACGACGGCGTCGCCGCGCGCCTCGGTGCTGATGGTGCAGGTCGTGGTCGGTCCTGGGTGCGGCCGCAGTGAGCGGCCGTGCGGCTCAGCGGGTGGGCGGGTCGGCGGCACGTCGGGCTCCGGTGGTCGGGTCGCGGGGGAGCTGGTGCCATGAAGACGTCGCGAGCGCCGGTGCATGACGTGGGCACGGCGTACATTCCCAGACGTGAGCGTGACGGAGCCGTCGGGTGCCGACGCCGTCCCACCGGGTCATCCGGAGGTCTCGGCGCTCATCCCGATCGTCCGCCGGGTGGTGGGCTCGCGGGTCACCGACCGGACGGTGGCCGACGACCTGGTGCAGGAGACGCTCGTCCGGGTCCTGGCCGCGGAGGGCCGGGTCGAGGCCGGGATGCTCGAGTCGTACGCCATCGCGACCGCCCGCAACGTGGTCGCGTCGATGTGGCGGCTGCAGGACCGCGCCCGCCGCAACCAGCACCGGGTGGTGGACCTGCGCCCGCCCCCGACGCCGGACGAGGACCTGCTCGCGCGCGAGGAGCAGACGGCGGTCGTCCGGGCGATGGCGCGGCTGTCGCAGCGCGAGCGGGAGCTGCTCCTGGCGCACGAGGTCTCCGGCCGGGACACCCGCACGCTGGCCGACGAGTCGGGGTCGAGCGCCGGCGCCGTGGCGGCCCAGCTCAACCGCACCCGGGCACGGCTGCGCGTGGAGTACCTGCTCGCGGTCGAGGGGGCCGAGCCACCCACCGACCGGTGCCGTCCGGTGCTGCTGGCGCTGTCCAGCGGGGACCGGCGGCGCCAGCGCGAGGTCGACGCCGACCGCCACGTCGTGGAGTGCGAGCTGTGCGCCCGCCTCAGCAACCCGCTGCTCGAGCGGGGCCAGCCGCGCGACGACGTCGTGCGCATCCCGATCCGCACCGACGCCGACATCGTCGCGGCGCGCCGGGCGGCGCGGGAGATGGCGGCGCGCCAGGGGTTCTCCAGCACCGACCTGACCGTGGTGGCGACGGCGGTCTCCGAGATCGCCCGCAACATCGTGCGCTTCGCGAACGCGGGGGTGCTCGTGATCGAGCTCCTCGAGCGACCGCACGCGGGCGTGCGCATGGTGGCGATGGACAACGGACCCGGCATCCCGGACGTCGAGCGGGCGCTGGCCGACGGGTACAGCACCTACGACGGCCTGGGGCTCGGTCTGCCCGGGGCGCGTCGCCTGATGGACGAGTTCGCGGTCGCCTCCGAGGCGGGCCGTGGCACGACAGTGACCATGACGAAGTGGCGCCGAGGAGGACGACCATGAACACCGAGACGACCCTGTCCGATGCTGCGGGGGACTTCCCGACCCTGGACCGCCAGGACGAGGAGCAGCTGCTGCCCCAGCTCGTGGCCCACCTGCGTGAGCACCGCACGCGGCTGCGGCAGGAGTGGGCCGGGCGCATCGGGGACACCCGCCTGCTGCACGCGATGACGCCGCAGGAGATGGCGGCCGAGACGACCTCCGTCTACGACAACTACGTCGAGGTGCTGGAGACCGGCAGCGTCGAGGCGCTGCAGCGCTACGCGCGCGACCTGTCCGAGCGCATCATCCCGCGGGGCGTCGAGACCCACGAGGTGGTCGGGATCGTGCTGCTGCTGCGCGACGTGCTGGCGCGGTCGCTCTTCGAGAAGTACCAGCGGGACTTCGGTCTCCTCAACCGGGTGCTGGACGCCTACGAGCCGGCGGCCAACCGCATCGCCAACACCGTGGCCGTCAGCTTCGTCGAGGAGCGCGAGCGGGTCATCCGCCAGCAGCAGGACGCCATCCGGGAGCTGTCCACCCCGGTGCTCCCGGTGCGCGAGCGGCTGCTGATCCTGCCGATCATCGGGGTGCTGGACCGCGAGCGTGCGCGCCAGCTCACCGAGCAGCTCCTCACCGGCATCCGCACGCACCGGGCGAAGGTCGTCGTCATCGACATCACCGGCGCCCCCGCCGTGGACGCGACCGTGGCCAACCACCTCGTGCAGACCGTCGACGCGTCACGCCTGATGGGTGCGAGCGTCATCATCACAGGGCTCTCGCCGGAGATCGCCCAGACGCTGGTGACGCTGGGGGTGGACCTGTCCAAGATGAACACCATCGGCGACCTCCAGGGAGGTCTCGAGGAGGCGGAGCGCCTGCTGGGCTACACCGTGACCCGGCAGGAGGCCCCGGCGCCGCGATGAACCAGGACCCGGCACTCGTCTCGATCATGCGGCAGGGGCCGTACCTGATCGCGTCGATCCACACCGCGCTGGACGACTCCCAGATGGTGCGGTTCCAGCACGACCTCGTGGACAAGATCGGCCGGCACCGGTCCCGCGGGGTGATCATCGACGTGGCGGCGCTGGACGTGCTCGACTCGTTCGGGTCCAAGACCCTGCGCAACATCGCCGAGATGGCGCGGCTGCGCGGTGCGCAGACGGTGGTGGTCGGGATCCAGCCGGACGTGGCGCTGGCGATGGTGCTGCTCGGGATGGGCACGGTCCAGGTCGAGACGGCGCTCGACCTCGAGGAGGGACTGGCCTACCTGGACGACGCCGTGGCGCCGCGGGCGGCGGTCGACGCCCGCGACGGCCGGCCGTGAGCGAGCTGGACGACCTTGCGCGCAGCTACCGGGTGGGGTTCCTGCGCTACCTCGCCCGGCACGAGGAGTCCGCCCTGGCCAGCGGGTACGAGCTGGGGCGCTCGGCGGTCGTGGAGGGGCTGAGCCTGCTGGAGCTGGCCCGCGTGCACCACGAGGTGCTGCTCGAGGCGCTGCAGCGGACGCCCGCGGAGGACCTCGCCGCCGTCGCCACCGGTGCCTCGGAGTTCCTCCTCGAGGTGCTCGCGACGTACGACATGGCGCAGCGCGGGTTCCGTCCCGGCTGACCGGCGAGCGGGGCGCGGTGCCGGGCCCACCGCGCTGTGGAGGGACACACGTTCGAACATGTGTTCGATACCATGTCCCCATGCCGGACCTGGGCGCCACGATCCTGCACGCCGACCTGGACGCGTTCTACGCGTCCGTCGAGCAGCTGCTCGACCCCGCGCTGCGCGGTCGTCCCGTCGCGGTCGGCGGCGGGCCGGGCGGCGGCGTGGTGCTCGCGGCGTCCTACGAGGCCAAGGCGTTCGGTGTGCAGGGTGGCATGGCGGGATGGCAGGCCGTACGACTGTGCCCTCGCCTCACCTTCGTGCGCGGCCGCTTCGGGGAGTACCAGCGGCTGGCGGACGCCGTGATGGCGGTCTTGGCGGACGTCACGCCGGTCGTGGAGCGCATCTCCATCGACGAGGCGTTCCTCGACGTCTCCGGCGCCGTGCACCTGTTCGGCCCGCCGGACGTCATCGGCGCGCTCATCCGGCGTCGCGTGCGGGCGGAGATCGGTCTGCCGATCTCGGTGGGTGCGGCGCGGACCAAGCACCTGGCGAAGATCGCCTCGCAGGTCGCGAAGCCGGACGGGCTCGTGGTGGTCCCGCCGGGGTCCGAGCGGCAGTTCCTGGACCCGCTGCCGGTGGAGCTCATCTGGGGGGTCGGTCCGGTCAACCGCCGGCGGCTCGCCGAACGCGGGATCCACACGATCGGTGAGCTCGCCCGGACGCCGTCGTCGGCCGTGGAGCGCATCCTCGGGCAGGCGGTGGGGCACAAGCTCAGCGCGATGGCGCACGACGAGGACCTGCGCCGGGTGGAGACGGCGCACCGGGCCCGGTCGGTCGGCGCGCAGTCGGCGCTCGGCCGGCGCAGCGCGGAGCCCGCGGAGGTCAGGGCCGTCCTGGCGCACCTGGCGGACCGGGTGTCGCGGCGCCTGCGCGCCAAGGACCGTGCCGGGCGCACGGTCACGGTGCGGGTGCGGTTCACCGGGATGCGGTCCGTCACCCGGTCGCACACGCTCGCCCAGCCGGTCGCCACGACCCTGACGCTGACGGAGGTCGCCGAGCGACTGGTCTGGTCGGCGATCGGCGACGCGCCGGCGCCGTGCGAGATCACCCTGCTGGCCGTCTCGGTGTCGAACCTGACCGCGCAGCCCGTCATCCAGCCCGAGCTCGACCTGCCGCCGCCGGACCCGTGGCGGCCGGGGTCCGCCACGGGCGCCGCACGGCGGGCCGTCGACGGGTCGATGGACGCGATCCGGACCCGGTTCGGCGCCGACGCGGTCGGCTACCTGCCCGCCGTGATGGGGCGCGGGACCGCCGTGCCGGACGAGTTCCGCGAGCTCGCCGAGCACGAGCTGTGACCGGTCCGGGGCCGCCACCGGTCATCGGGAGTTGTCCCACCGTTCAGCCCCGGTCGTCCGGCTCGCCGCCTGGCGCGCGCAGCATGGTCTCGCGGGCGTGCCCGGCCGCACCCGGGCAGCTCAGCCGGGAGCGTGCCGACGTGGGCAGGCCCGACCACGACGTCAGGAGTGACCGATGCAGCGCAGGGCGATGGGGGCGGACCGGGGACGGACCGCCCCCGCGGGTCCGGTCGTCGCACGCGGGACCCGTCCCCCCGGAGGGGGACGGCACGCGCCGGTCGCCGGGTCGGTCGCGGGGTCGGTCGCGGGGAGGCCCGCCGGGCCGGGAGGACCGCTCGGGGAGAGGCCCGCCAGGCAGGGAGCACCGGCCGAGGGGGGGCCCGCCAGGCCGGGAGGACCGGCCGCGGGGTCGCCCCCCGGGCAGCGAGGATCGGCCGCGGCGAGACCCCCCGGGCAGCGGGGAGCGGCCGCAGTCGCGTGCGCCCTCGTGGACGCCGCGGCGCAGACCCTCCTGGTCGGCGCGGCGGTCAGCGCCGTGGCGCTCCTGATCTACCGCGGTGGCGCGCTCGCCGGCGTCGGCTGGGTGGTCGCCCTGGCGGCCGCGGGCTTCACGCTCGCCGCGCTGTGGGCAGCACTGTCCGGGGACGACGAGCCGGGGACCGTGCCGTCGACCGGCTGGTGGCTGACGACGTTCGCGCTGGCCAACTCGCTGGCGGTGACGTCGCCGGACCTGTGGGTGCGGACGGTGGTCGTGCTCGCGCTGCTGGGGATCCTGGGACTCAGGTTGACCGCCGCGGCGCACCCGGTCGGGGCCGGGCACGAGCCGGGCGGCGAGCCGGACCTCCGGCACGCCGCCTGACGGCGGGGTCAGTCGCCGCGGCGGCCTCCGCCGTTGCCGTTCCCGCCGCCGTTGTTCCCGTTCCCGTTCCCACCGCCGTTGTTGCCGTTCCCGTTGCCGCCGCCGCCGCCGTTGCCGTTGCCGCCGCGGTTGTTGCCGTTGCCGCGACGGTCGTCATCGTCGTCGTCGTCGTTGTCGTCGTCGTCGCCACCGTTGCCGGGGCCGGGCACGTCCGGCGCCGGGACGACGGGGACCGGCACGGGTGCCGCCGGCACGGGGACCGTGACGACCGGTGCGGGCGGTGCGGGCGCCGGGGCGGGTCGGGCGGGTGCCGGCGCGGGCACCGGGGCGGGTCGCGCGGGTGCCGGGGCAGGCGCCGGGGCAGGTCGTGCGGGTGCCGGGGCCGGGGCGGGTCGGGCCGGCGCGGGAGCGGGGCTCGCCGGTGCGGGGGCGGGGGCGGCCGGAGCGGGAGCCGGTGTCCTGGCGGCCGGGGTGGACGGAGACTTGGCCGCGGGTGCCGTCCTCGCGGTCCCGGTCGACGGCGCGCTGGACTGCGCCGCGCCCGGGGCGCCGGCGGGGGTCCCGGCGGGGCCGGCGGATGCGCCGGTCGCGCCGGCGGGCGAGGCGCCGGTCGTGCCGGTCGCCGTGCCGGTCGTCGTCGTCCCGGCCGTGCCGGTCGTGCCGGTGGTGGGCCCCGTCGGCGCGCCACCGCTGGGCACGGCCTCGTCCGAGCCGGGGGTGGGGGACGCCACCCCCGGCTCGGTGACGCCGAGCGCCCCGGCGGAGGTGCCGACTCCCGTGCGAGCGCGGTCCCCGGGCGGGGACGTCGGCGAACCGGTCCGGTCGGTCGGTGCCGGAGTCGAGGTGGAGCTCCGCGACGCGCCGTCGTCGGCACGGTCGGCAGGAGCGCCCCCGTTCGCCGCGGTCAGGCCGAGCGCGACGGCGACCAGCGCGACGGTGGCCGCCGCCGCGAGCGCGTCCACCGGGCGGCGCGAGGTCACGTCCGCGAGCCGGGCCGCCGTCGGGCGCACGCGGCTCCACCTCGCCGAGCCGGGCCAGGTCGAGCCCGCGGCGGCGGGCGCCGCCGCCGTGAGCGGCGCGCCCGGGCGCCCGGTGGGAGCAGCACCGCCGACGGGACGCGTCACGAGAGTGCCCGGTGCCGCTCCGACCTTCGGCGTCGGGGCGGTCGACGCGGTCCGCGTCACGGATGCACCCCGGACGGCGGGAAGGGCGACCGTGGTGGCCGCGGCGCCCGCCGCGGCTGCGTCGGTCGCGGCCGCGCCCACGACTGCGGCGCCCGCCACTGCGGCCCCGGCGACCCGGGTCGACGCGGCCGCGGGTCCTGCGCTCGTCGCGACGGCTCCCGTCGTGGCGGCTCCGGTCGTGGCGGCTCCGGGCACGACGGCTCCGGTCACGACGGCTTCCGTCGTGGCGGTGCCGGCCGCCGGTGCCTCGGTCGTCACGCCGCCGGCCGCGCCGCCGAAGCCCACCCCGCGGATCGCGTCCACACCGGCCGCGCCGAGCACGAGGGGGGCGATGACCGAGAGCAGGCCGTGGTTGCCGTCGCGCAGGTCGGCCATGACGGCGCGGCACCGTGCGCACCGCTCGAGGTGCTCCTGCATCCCGACCGTCTCCCGGGCGCGCAGGCTCCCGCGGATGTACGCGCTGAGCCGGTCCTCGGCCCACACGCAGGCGTCGTCGATCGGGGGGACGGCGTGCCGGGTCAGCGCGGCCTGCCGCAGCCCTTCACGGGCGCGGGCGACGACACCGGCCACCGCGCTCGGCGACATCCCGAGGACCGGGGCGACCTCGGCGGACGTCAGGCCCTCGACCTGCGTGTACCAGAGGGCGGCCTGCGACTGCGGCGGCAGCGAGCCGAACGCGTCCAGCACGATGTCCCGCTCGACGGCGTGCTCCACCGCGTCCCGGGGCGACTCGACCACGGTGGGCGCCTGGGACGTGCCGTCGGCTGCCGGCTCCACGGGGTGGTGCAGGGAGCGGGTCCGCTCGGCGACGCGGTTCACCACGGTCAGCACGTACGGACGGAAGGCCACCTCGAGGCCGGCGTCCGTCTGCAGCGCCGCGAGCACCCGGTCGAAGGCATGGGCGACGACGTCCTCGACGTCGGTGTCCGGGTCGGAGTGCCGCCGGGCGACGGCGTGTGCCGCCGGTGCGTGCCGCTCCCGCAGGGCGGCCCACGCGTCCGGCTCCCCGTCGCGCGCACGGGCCACGAGCTCGTCGTCGCTGCGCACGCCGGCGCCCACAGTGATGGTCATCGAGCTCCCTCAACCAGCGGTGGATCGCCGTAGGTCCGGTGAGCCCGGACCTACGACCGCGGGCCGGTCTCGTAGCCCGCCGGAGCCCGTCCGTCGTCCGGGCCCGCACCAGGCTCGCATGCCGCCTACGCCATCGCACCCATCGAGGCGGCCTTCGGGCGCCCTGGAGCGGGTGAAAACGCTCGACCGGGAGGAGGAACGCGCGCTGCCCGACCCTCGCGGAGCCGTGGAGGAGTGGTAAGCCGCTCGACGGCTCGCCGCAGCCGCGGTGCGTCCGGCCGGCGAGGTGGGCCCGCCGCACGAGGTCCCGGCCGCAGCGGGCCGGTGCGGGCGGGGTCAGGTGGCGTCGCCGCGGGCGGCTATCGCACCTGCCCGGGCGGGCCACCGGCACCGGGAGGGCCGTTGCCGTTGCCCGGGGGGTCGCCCGGCCGTCCGTTGCCGTTGCCGTTGCCCGGGGGGTCATCGGGCCGT
>NZ_BJYY01000004.1 GCF_007991755.1 Cellulomonas aerilata
CCGTTGCCGTTGCCGGGCGGGTCGACAGGGGGGCCGTTGCCGTTGCCCGGCGGGTCGACGGGCAGCACGCCGCCGTCGTCCCCCGAGCCGGTCCCTGACCCGGACCCGGAACCGCCGGACCCGGGCCCGGAGCTCGACCCTGTCCCGCCACCCGTCGCTGCGTCGTCGTCCGACGCCGGGCTGCCGTCCGACGAGCCGCTGTCGTCCTGCCCGGGTGGCGTCCGGTCACCCGACGGCCCGTCGCCCGACGGACCGCGGGAGCCGGACTCCGGGCCGAGCGCGGGGAGGTCGGCCGGGCCGACGCCGTCCACCCCGGTGCCGGCGTCGGTGCCGGAGCGGTCGGCGGGCGCCGGCGGCGCGGGGCTCGAGACGGTGCCGCGGTCGTTGCCCTCGTCCGGCGCCGGGGAGGGGCTGCCGCCCGTCACGGCGCCGACCCCGACGGCGGTGGCGACCAGGACGCCGGTGACGCCGGCGACGATCGCGCCGACCGGGGCGCTCGCGGCCACGGCGGCCAGCCCGGTGGCCACACCGGCACTCGCGAGCACACCGGCGGACGCCGCGCCCGCCGCGGTCGCACCCACGGCTGTCGCGCCCGCGGCCGCGGCGCCGACCGCCGTCGCGCCCACGGCGCCGGCGGCGGTCGCGCCGGCGGCGCCCGCTCCGGCGGCCGTCGCCCCGGTCGCACCCGCCAACGCCGCGCCTGTCGTCGCGCCCGTCACCGCGGCGCCGGTCGTCGTCGCGCCCGTCGCAGCGGCACCGGCCGCCGTCGTGCCTGCCGCCGTCGTCCCGGCGGCGGTGCTTCCCGCCGCGGTGGTCCCCGCGGCGAGCCCCGCGGAGCCGGACGACGCAGCAGCGGTCGAACCGGCGGTGCCGCCCACCGCGCCGGCCGAGCCGGCGCCCGTGGCGACGCCCCCGCCGGCCGCCGCCGGCGCGCCACCCGCGGTGAGCGCACCGCCCGAGCCGCCGAGGCCCGCGGTTCCCGCCGTGCCCGCGGCACCCGCCATGCCGGCCGCGGCGGCACCGCCGAAGCCCAGGCCCCGGACCGCCTCGATCGCGGCGACCCCGAGCACCAGCGGCGCGATGACCGAGTGGAGCCCGTGGTTGACGTCCCCGAGCTCCACGACGAGGGCACGGCAGCGGTCGCAGCCCGCGACGTGGTCCTCGACGGACGCCGTCTCGCGCGCGCGGAGTCCGCCCCGGACGTACGCGCCCAACCGGTCGCCGACCCAGGCGCACTGCTCGTCGACGAGCGGGGCCACGTGCTTGCTGAGGTAGGCCTGGCGCAGGCCCTCGCGGGCGCGGTAGGCGAGCGCGGCGACGCCGTTCGCCGACAGGCCCAGCACCGGGGCGACGTCCGCCGGTCGCAGGCCCTCGACCTCGGTGTACCAGAGCACGGCCTGCCAGCGTTCGGGCAGCGACCCGTACGCCTTGAGCACGACCTCGCGCTCGAACCTCGCGAGTGCGGGCTCCTCGGTGGACTCCACCGGCGGGCTCGCCAGCTCGAGCTCGACGTCGTCGGTGGGAGCGGTGCGTCGCTGGGTCTGGACGCGACGCATCGCGACCCGGCGCACCACGGTGAACAGGTACGGCCGGAACGCGACGTCCGGCCCGCCGCCGGACCGCAGCGCCGCGAGGACCTTCTCGAAGGCGTCGGCGACGGCGTCCTCGGCGTCGGCGGCCGAGCGGGAGTACTGCCGGGCGACGGCACGCGCGGCGACCGCGTGCCGCTCGTACAGGGCGGCGAACGCGTCCTGCCGGCCCGCGCGGGCAGCGGCGATCAGGTCGGCGTCGCTGCTCACCGCCTCGGCCTCGCTGCTGGTCATCGCGCCCCTTCCGGCACCGGCGGCTCCACCGACGACGCGCCGGGTCCGGGAGGACCTCGCGCACGTGGGTCACCCTCCGTCGTGGCGGCACCCGTGCCGTCGTGCCGGCGTCCAGGTTCGCACGGCCACGGCGCCGGTGCACCGTCGATCCGCGTCGGACCGTGCGTGCCGCGCCGCCCGGCACGCGCGGCTGGTCCGCCGCCAGGGCGCCGGTCCGGCCTGCGAGCCCTCCGTGACGGTGGTCGATCGTGCGGGAGGATGGGGTGGTGGGGAGGAACGCACGCCGTCGCGGCGAGAGGAGACGCCGTCGGGCCGGGACGTCCCACGAGGCGGCGACGCCGGAGGTCCTGCGTCGTGACGGCAGCAGGTGGATGAGCGTCGTCGGCACGGCGCTGGCGACGGCGGTCCTGCCGTACGAGGCGGCCCGAGGGCAGCGCAGGCGCTCCTGGCAGGAGTGGCGGTCCTTCTGGACGACGAGCCCGCGGATCCCTCCGGACGAGGTCCACGGGCGCGCCTTCACCGGCTGGCTGTTCCTCGCCTACCCGCTCATGGTCGGCGTCGTCGTGCTGTTCGCGTGGGTGGACGACGTGACGAGGTACGAACCGCCGCCCTGGGTGTTCGTCGGTCTGGTGGCCTTCGCCCTGATGTCGGGGGCGTTCCACTGGCGACGCTCGACGGCGGACCTGCCGACGGTGACCCGCCGCGCGCAGGTCCTCGCGGGCTGGCCGGCCGAGGCGGTCCTCCTCGCGGTCTCGCTCGGCGGCGCCTGGGTGACCATCGGGGCGTAGGCGACGTCGTGCCGGTGGGTGCCGGCGCCTACTGCGGGCGCGCGCTCCCGCGGTCGACGGCGTCCAGCAGCCAGTCGACGTTGCCGCGCGACGTGGCCAGCTCGACGACGCCGGACGGCGTCGTCAGCTCGACCACGCGCAGGCCCCCGACCAGGACCGGGCGACCACGGGGCGGCCGCCCGGCGTCGGTGGCGGCGCGCACCTCCAGGTCGAAGGGCACCGCCGACGGCCCGTGCAGGGGCATCACGGTGAGCAGGCCCGGGACCGGGCGCACCTCGGTGCCGAACCAGCGGTCCGGGACGCGCGGGTGGGCTCCCGGGCCTGCGCGGAGGTAGCCCGCGACGACGCCGCGCGCGCGATCGGCCCGCTCCCGGCCCGGGACGACCAGCGTCGCGGCGGCAGCCGCGACGGCGCAGCCGACGCCGGCCGTGGCCGCCGACCCGACCGCCGCGGACGGGTCCCGGCCGAGCAGCAGCAGGAACCCGGTGCCGAGGGCGGACACGACGACGGCGGCGCCGACTAGGGCGACGAGCTGCCGGCCCGCCCGCCGCCAGGTCACGTCCCCGCCACCGGCGAGGGGGTGGCGGGCACGCACCCGAGGGCGGCGCGCCGGTGGTCCATGGAGGGACCGTAGACGGGCGCGGCGTCACGGGCTCGTCGCCGTCCCCGCACCGACCCGATCGGGTGGTGGCGCCGTTCGTTCACCAGGTGGGGACCCCGGGGGTGGTCCGGTCGGCGGGGTCAGGGCCGGTCCCCGGGGCCGGCGCCAGGAAGCGGGTCCGTTCGGCGCCGCACCGCGTGCACCGCCGGTACAGCCGCTTCGGGCCTCCGGCGTCGGTGACGACGCGCTCCTGCCACGCATGACGTCCCACTCGGCAGCGACGCGCGACCACGGCGACCTCCGGGCACTTGGCTCCCCCCGAGCCTCCCGTGGGCCGGCCGACGCGTCAACGACGGGTCACCGCGCCGGAGCCGGTCAGGCACCCAGCGCGGCGGCGCCCCGGTCCAGGAGCGCGTCGACGGCCGACCGGGGGTAGCCGGGGCGCCACCACGTCGTGGTGAGGCGCGTCGAGCGGACGTCATGGGCGGTCGTGCGCGGGACCTCGCCCCGCGCGCGGCGCTCCAGCTCCCGGGTCAGCTCGTCCAGGAGCTCGTCGACCTCGGGGACCGCGTAGCCCGCGGCCCGGGGCACAGGTGCCAGCTGCGCCCGGCCCGCCCGGACGAGCGCTGCGCCCGCATGCACCTGGGCGCCGGCACCTGCCGCGCCGACCGGCGGTCGGCCGGCCGCCTCGACGGCGGCGTGCCCGGCCCTCAGGGCCAGGATCGCCGCGTCCAGGAAGTCGTCCACCTGGTTCTGGTCGTAGCCGTCGCGGAACCTCGTCGCCGGGAACCTGGCGTCGAGCACCTCCTCCGCGGTCAGGGTGTGCGGGTCCACGCGCCCGGCGGCCAGGTCGTCCAGGGAGGTGGCGACGCGCTCGAGCAGGGCGTCGACCTGCGCGACGTCGTACCCCTCGCGGAGCGTCGTCGCGGTGAAGCGGGCGGCACGGACCTCACGAGCGGTGAGTGCGGACAACGGATCTCCTCCAGGCGCGGGGCTCCAGGGCGGTGCGGACGACCCGACCCGTCCCCTCGGTGCGGTGACCGCACGATCGGCCGGGGACGGTCCGCGCTGAGGACCCGTGCCGCCGTCGGGGGATCCGTTGCGCCGTCCGTGTCGGACCCCCGCGCCATCATGGGCTCACCCGACGGCGGAAGGTGACTCCCATGACCCTGATCGCGCGATTCACGGTGGACGGCGCCCAGCCGACCCGGGCGGCCGACCTCGACGTCGACTGGGTGGGGCTTCTCGTCTTCGCCAAGACGTTCACGTCCGGCATCACCGGCACCGCCACGACCCTGTTCATGTCCGCCGGGACGCAGGAGGGCGCGCGCTCGTACGTCGCCACCGAGCGGATCACCGGTCGCACGGACGACGGCGACGACGGCTCGGTCGTCGTCCAGCACGGCGGTCTGGAGTCCGACCCCGCCACCTGGTTCGGTCACGTCGTGCCGGGCTCCGGCACCGGCGCCTTCGCGGGCTGGGCCGGCTCCGCGCGGATCAGGCACGACGACGACGGCGCCTTCCTCGAGATCGAGGGGGCCGGCTGACACCCCGGTCGGCATGCGTCGGCCGTCGGCGGAGGAGGGGACGTGGTCGTCCAGGTCAGAGGCGCTGCGGGGCGGTTCGAGGACGTCGCGCGGGTGGTGGGACCCAGGCGGCCCGACGTCGGCGCGTGCTGGTGCCTGTCCTACCGCGACCCGCGCGTGACGAACCTCGAGCGGCCCGCCGTCATGGCGGACCTGTGCGCCGAGGAGCCCGGGCCGGGCGTGCTGGCGTACGTGGACGGGGACGTCGCGGGCTGGTGCTCGGTCGCCCCGCGCAGCACCTACCGGCGGCTGGTGCACTCCCGCACGATCCCGCACCTCGACGACCAGGACCCGTGGAGCGTGGTGTGCTTCGTGGTCCGACCCGCGTACCGGCGTCAGGGGCTGCTGCGGGCGCTGCTCGCCGGGGCGGTCGACCATGCCCGCGACCACGGTGCCCAGGTGGTCGAGGGCTACCCGGTGGAGACCGGCGGCACCCGGGTCGACGTCGTGGCGGGCTACGTCGGCTCGGTGGAGCTGTTCGAGGACGCCGGCTTCCACCGGGCGGCACCGACGACCGCGCACAGCGGGCACCGCAGCCGCTGGCTGATGCGGCTCGAGCTGGCCTGAGCGCGGGACCGGCCGGGCCGGCGGGCGCCGGTGACGCCCGCCCGTGCCCCGCCGGTGACGCACGCCCGTGGCCCGCCGGTGACGCACGCCCGTGACCCGCCGGTGACGCCCATGGCCCGCCGGTCCGGCGGGTGCGGCAGCGGTCAGGCCGGCACGAGCAGGCCGTCCATCTGCCCCATCGCGCTCGTCATGCCCTCGACCATGCCCATGGCCGCGAGCTGCTCCATGTGCTCCGCCGTGCCGAACTCGGTCGTCACCGTCATCCGGGTGCCGTCCGCCGAGCCCACCAGCTCGACCCGACCCGTCGTGGTCGGCAGCTCGGGGTTCGGTGCGCCGGTCTCGTCGGCGAACCCGTCCCGGAACCGCAGGCCCCTCGGGGGGTCCACCTCCAGGACCTCCCACCAGCCGTGCGCCTGCTCGCCGTCCGGCCCGGTCATGACGTAGTGCGACCGGCCGCCGGGGACCAGGTCGTGCTCGACGAAGGTCGCCGGCCACGTCGGCGGACCCCACCAGCGCTCGAGCTGACGCGGGTCCGCCCACAGGTCCCACACCCGCTCGGGCGCGGCGGCGAGCTCGGCGACGATCGTGAGGGTGAGGCGCTCGGTGTCCTGCTGGGTGCTGACGACGGTCATGGCGTGTCCTCCTGGTGCGGCTGGGACTGCGGACGGGGGTGCGAGGGCGATCGGCGTCGGGGGGCGGGCCCGGGCGGCGCCGTCGCGGGTGGGGGCTGCGGTTCGGTGAGCATCTCGTCCATCCGCCGGACCCGGTGGCGCCAGACCTGCTCGTACCGGTCCAGCACCTGCGAGGCGGCCCGGAGCCGGGCGACGTCGCCCCGGACGAGCCGTTCGCGGCCGTGCGCCTCCTTGGTCACCAGCCCCGCCCGCTCCAGGACGGCGACGTGGCGCTGGACGGCGGCGAACGACATGGCGTACCGCTCCGCGAGCGCGGTGACCGACGCCGGGCGGTCCAGCACCCGGCTGACGATGTCGCGACGGGTCGGGTCCGCGAGGGCGCCGAACACCCGGTCGGCGGCGTCGGCGTCGAGCACCTCACGTACAACCATATTGTTGTACGTTAGCGGCGCGCCACGGGCTCCACAAGACCCGGCAGCGACCTGAGCCAGCCCCGGACGGCCGCGCCGAGTGCGGCCGTCTCCCGGCGCAGCGCGTGGTCGCCCGGCAGGACGACGACCTCCCGCCGGGCCGCGGCCGGCGGCATCCCGAAGGGGTCCCGGTCGCCCTGCACGACCAGCACCGGCACGTCGACGGCGTCGAGCTCGGGCAGGCGGCTGGGCGCGGGGTCGCGACCCGCTCGAGCAGCCGGCTGGAGCGGGAACGCCAGGCACAGCACCCCCGCCGCACCGGTCCCGGCCGCCGTCCGGCACGCGACCCGGGCCCCGGAGGAGCGCCCGCCGACGACGAGCGGCAGCCCGGCCGGCCCGTCGGCGCGCAGCGCGGCGACGACCTCGGTCCAGGCCGCGTCCAGCACGGGTGCGCGTGGCGGGGCCCGGCGACCCGCGACCCGGTAGGGCTGCTCGACCAGGACGACCCGCAGGCCGGTGTCGGCGGCCGCGCGGGCGGCGGCCGTCAGGTCCGGAGCCGTCACCCCGCCGCCGGCGCCGTGCCCGAGCACGAGCGCGCCGACCGGCGCATCGGCGGGCCACACGTGCGCGCGGGCGTCCCCGTGGGTGGTCGTGACGGTGACGGGCTGCACGGCGTGCCGGGCTCCGCCGTCGCTCGCCACGGCGGTGCCTAGCGCTCGACCACGTTGTGCAGCGGCTGCCCGGCGACGAGGGCGGCGACGTTGTGCGCGACGAGCTCGTCGGCGCCGACCGGGCGCCCGCCCGCCGCGTGCGGCGTCAGGACCAGGTTGGGCGCGTCCCACAGGGGCGAGTCCGCGGGCAGCGGCTCGACGGCGGTCACGTCCAGCGCGGCGCCGGCGATCGTGCCGGCGCTCAGCGCGGCGTGCAGCGCCTCCTCGTCCACCGTCGTGCCGCGCCCGACGTTGACGACGTACGCGTGCCCGGGCAGCGCGGCCAGGCGCGGCGCGTCCAGGGCACGCTCGGTGGAGGCGTCCGCGGGCAGGATCATCACCAGCACATCCGTGCCGGGCAGCTCGGCCTCGAGGTCCTCCTCGGCGACCACCGGGAAGCCGGCGCGGTCGCCGGCGCTGCGCGCCACCCCACGCACGTGGGCGCCCAGGCCGCGCAGCAGACCGGCCAGGGTCTGGCCGATCTGGCCGAAGCCCCACACCAGGACGCGCGCGTCCAGCAGCGTGGTGACCGGCCCCTGCGGGTGCAGCGGCTGCACACCGCCCAGCTCGCGCGCCCAGCGGTGCTCGGCCTGCGCCCGCGAGGCCGCGGGCAGGCGCCGGACGAGCGCCAGGGTCAGGGCGAGCGCGTGCTCGGTGACCGTCACGCTGTGCAGGCCCACACCGGACGTGACGACGACGTGGTCCGCGAACCCGGCCGCCAGCACCGAGTCCGGTCCGGCGGACAGCGTCTGGACCCAGCGCAGGGCGGGCATGCGGCCCGCGACGGCGGCGACGTCGGCCTGGGCGCTGCCCCAGACCACCAGCGCCTCGGCGTCGAGGTGCTCGTCCGGCACGGGGGCGCCGGCGTCGTAGGTGACGACGTCCACGCCGTCGGGGACGGCGGGGGACAGCGGCAGGGAGTCGGGCAGCAGCAGCTTCATCGCCCGGGACACTACTCCGGCGCCGCCGGTGGCCGCCGTCCCGGCGGCGGGCGTCGGTCAGTCCTCGACGCGGAAGCCGGGCCGGTCCGCGAGGCCGGGCGGCGCGTCCTCCTCGACGACGTCGACCCCGGACACGTCGGCGAACCGGGGGCCGTGGTGCAGCCACTCCAGCAGCTGCCGGACCGCCTCGGGGTCGCCCTCGACCAGGGCCTCGACGGTGCCGTCGGCGCGGTTGCGCACCCACCCGTCCACGCCCAGCCGCTGCGCCTCGCGGGCGCACGACCAGCGGAAACCGACACCCTGGACGCTGCCGTGGACCACGGCCCTGCGACGGATCACCGTCCCAGTGTGCCGCCGCGCGACCGCACGGTGGCGGGCATTGACGCGCGGCCCTCGTCCTTGGTGCGGTGGGCAGCGGACGACGACGAGGGGAGCGGCGATGGCGCCGGCCGAGGACACCGCCTGGATCTGTTGCACGTGCGCGAACCAGTACCCGCCCGCACCCGTCCCACCGGCCGACTGCCGCATCTGCACCGACGACCGCCAGTACGTCCCGCACGACGGGCAGCGATGGACGTCGCTCGCGGAGCTGGCCGCGGAGGGGCACCGGACGGTCTGGGCCGACGTCGAGCCCGGGATCCGGCAGCTCACCGTCGAGCCGGCCGTCGGCATCGGGCACCGCGGGCTGCTCGTGACGACCCCGGCCGGTGCGGTGCTGTGGGACCCGCCGGGCTTCCTCGACGACGCGGCGGTCGACGGCGTCCGGGACGCCGGCGGCCTCCTCGGCGTCGCGCGCAGCCACCCGCACCTGTGCGGGGTGCAGATCGAGTGGAGCCGGCGGTTCCCCGGGCCGGACGGACGAGGCGCGCCGGTGTGGGTCCCCCGCCGTGACGCCGCCTGGGTGCTGCGGCCGGACGACGCGGTGCACCTGTGGGACGACCGGGTCGAGGTGGCGCCGGGGGTGACCCTGGTGCGGTGCGGCGGGCACTTCGCGGGCAGCGCGGTGCTGCACGTCGCCGCCGCGGCCGGGGGAGCGGGCGCCCTGCTCGTCGGCGACACGGTGATGGTCCTGCCCGGGCACCGACGGGTGTCGTTCATGCGCAGCTACCCCATGCTGCTGCCCGTGCCGGAGCGCTACCTGGACCGCCTGCTGGCGGCGCTGGACCCGCTGCCGTTCGACGCGATCCACGGCGGGTGGTCGGGCCTGAGCATCCCGTCCGGCGCCCGCCAGGCCCTGGCCGTCAGCGCGGACCTCTACCGGGCGTGGCTCACCGGGTCCGCACACGACCCCGACCAGGACGACTGAGGTCGGCAGGACGCGCGGCGGGAGCGCGACGGCCGGCGCCGGAGACCGAGGGACGACGGACGGGCGACGGCTCGGGCCGGCGGAGCCGTCGGCAGGCGAGGGGGCGTCGACCCGGTTCTACTGGAGGGCACAGGACCTCGGAGCGAAGGGCACCATGAGCGACGACGACCGGTACCGGGCCTACCCCCCGCCGGCACCGCACGGCTCCACCCCCCCGACCCCGCCGCAGGGCGGGCCGCAGCCGGGGCCGTACCCCACGTCGTACCCGGGGCAGCACGTCGGGCAGCAGCCGGGGCAGCCCGCCGGGCAGCAGCCGGGGCAGCCCGCCGGGCAGCCACCCGCGCCGAGCGGCGCACCCGGCCCGCGTCCCGGGCGCGACCGTCGGCGGCCCACGTGGCCCGCACTGGTGGGCACCGCCGCGGGCGCCGCGCTGCTCGCGTCCGCCGCCACCCTCGGCCTCGCGCAGACGCTGGACGACGACCCGGCCGACGACGACGGGGGGACCGTCCAGGTGGCCGAGCGCGACGCCGACGAGCCTCAGCCGAACACCGACCCGGTGGTTTCCTCGACGGCGGAGGTGCCCGACTGGGTGGACCTCGCCGACACGGTCGGCCCGAGCGTCGTCGCCATCGACGTGCGCACGCAGGCCGGCAGCGGCGCGGGGTCGGGCGTCATCGTCACCACGGACGGTCGGATCGTGACCAACCACCACGTCGTCGGCGGGGCCGCTCGGGGCGGCATCGTGGTGACGCTGTCGGACGGGCGCATGTTCCCCGCCAGCATCGTCGGTACCGACCAGCCCACGGACCTGGCCGTCATCACGCTCGACGACCCGCCGGACGACCTGGTGGCCGCGACCCTCGGCAACTCCGAGGACGTCCAGGTCGGCGACCCGGTCGCGGCGATCGGCAACCCCCTCGGCCTCAGCCACACCGTCACGACCGGCATCGTCTCCGCCCTGGACCGTCCGGTCTCGACCACCGAGAGGGCGCAGACGCCCGGGCAGCAGGTGGTGCCCGTGGTCACCAACGCGATCCAGGTGGACGCGCCGATCAACCCCGGCAACTCCGGCGGCCCGCTGTTCGACGCCCGGGGACGGGTGATCGGGATCAACAGCTCGATCGCGTCGATGCCCAGCGGCGCCGGCGGGGTCGCGGGCAGCATCGGCCTCGGCTTCGCGATCCCGAGCAACCAGGTCCAGCTCATCGCCGACCAGCTCATCGAGGACGGCGTCGCGGAGCACGCCTACCTCGGCGTCGGCCTCGGGGACGGGGTCGCGCGGGTGGACGGCGAAGCGCGCTCCGGCGCGCAGATCACCTCGGTCGAGCCCGGGACGCCCGCCGCCGAGGCGGGACTGAGGCCGGGCGACGTCATCATCGCCGTCGACGGCGACTTCGTCACGGGCGGGGAGTCCCTCACCGGCTTCATCCGCCAGCACGCCAGCGGCGACGACGTCACGCTCACCGTGGCCCGCGACGACGAGTCGAGGGAGGTGGGCGCCACGCTGGCGACCCGCCCGGACGAGGCGCCGTAGCCCCGTGACCCGCGGGCGGGGCGGCGCACGTCACGCCGGTCCCGGTCCGTGGCACGCACCGGGACGCGGGACACTGGTGCACCGTGACCCTCTCGGACCCGGCCGTCGACCGCACCGCTGGACGGCGGCGCGCCGGGCTGGTGTGGGGGACGGCGGCCGCGGCCTACGCGGTGGCCGTCCTGCACCGCTCGTCCCTCGGGGTCGCCGGGCTGGAGGCGTCCGAGCGGTTCGGGGCCGGGGCGGCCGGCCTGGCCACGTTCGTCGTCGTGCAGCTCGTCGTCTACGCGGGGCTGCAGGTCCCGGTGGGGCTGCTGCTGGACCGCCTGGGGCCGCGGCGGCTCATCGCGTCCGGCGCCGTGCTGATGGGCATCGGTCAGCTCGTGATGGCCCTGGCGTCCGACGTCCGGCTGGCCCTGGTCGCCCGGGTGCTCATCGGCACCGGTGACGCCCTGACGTTCGTCTCGGTCATCCGGCTGCTGCCGGCCTGGTTCCCCCTGCGCCGGGTGCCGCTGCTCACCCAGGTCACCGGGGTCGTGGGGATGTCGGGGCAGGTCCTGGCGGCCGTCGCGCTCGTCCCGGTGCTGCACGGCGGCGGCTGGCCGACCGCGTTCGTGACGGCGGCGGTCGTGGGCGTCGTCGTGGGCGCCGCCGTCGCCGTCGTCGTGCGGGACGCGCCGGGGCCGGACCGGCGCCGCGGCGCGGCCGGCTCACCGGCGCCGGGCGTCGCTGCCGCCCCGGCCCCGGTGCGCCCGCGGACGCGGCGGGCGCTCGGCGCGGTGCTGCGCGAGCCGGGGACGTGGCTCGGGTTCTGGGTCCACTTCGTCGGCGGGTCCTCCATCAACGCGATGGTCCTGCTGTGGGCGTCCCCGTTCCTGCGCTCGGCGGAGGGCCGCTCACCCGCGGAGGTCAGCTCGCTGCTGAGCCTCACGGCCGTGGTGGCCCTGGTCGCCGGGCCCCCGATCGGGCACCTGACCGGACGCCGGCCCGAGCGCCGGCTGGCTGTCGTCGGCGTGGTCGCCGCAGCCATCGGGCTCGCGTGGGCGGGGCTGCTGCTGCCGCCCCGGCCGCTGCCCCTGTGGGCGCTGGCCCTGTTCATGGCGGTGATCGCGGTCGGCGGGCCGACGTCGCTGGTCGGGCTGGACGTCGCCCGTGCGCACAACCCCCGTGAGCGGATGGGGACGGCGACCGGCGTCGCGAACGCCGGGGCGTTCGTCGGCGCGCTGCTGACGATGTCCGCCGTGGGGCTGGTGCTCGACGCCCGCGGGGGCGCCGGCGTGGCGGCGCCGCTCTCCGACTACCGGGTGGCGCTCGCCACGGCGGGCGGCACGTGGCTGCTGGGGGTCGTCGGGCTCGTGCTCGCCGCCCGCCGGGTCACGGCCGGCAGGTCACGGCCGGCGTCGCCGCCGCCCCCGCCGCCCGCCGTGCCACGGCCGCACGCCGACGGCGTCGTCGACGCCCTCGTCGCCGGCCGTGCACCGGCCGCTGCTGGTCCGTCATCCGGACGTCGTTGACCCGCCTGTCGAGACGGCCTAGGTTCGCCGGAGGTCACGAGCTCCAGCGCGCAGCCCCGGCTTGCTGGACGGCAACCCCTCCTCGCGTGGGGGTGCTCCGGGTGAGGACCTGACCCGCGCACCCGCGCGGGTAACCACGCACCGGGCACCCTCCGGGCGAGGGACGCGCCCGCGGGTCGCCCCGCTCGAGGGTCCAGCCCCGAGCTGCCCCGAAGGAGCCCGACCCATGCCCCAGCGGATCGTCCTGAACGCCTTCGACATGACCTGCGTGACCCACCAGTCGGCCGGCACCTGGCGGCACCCGGACAGCCAGGCCTGGCGCTACAACACCCTGGACTACTGGACGAGCCTGGCCCGGCTGCTCGAGCGCGGGAAGTTCGACTCCCTGTTCATCGCCGACGTCGTCGGGGTGTACGACGTGTACCGCGGCACGGTGGCCGCCTCGCTCACCGACGCGGTGCAGGTGCCGGTCAACGACCCGTTCATGCAGGTCCCGGCCATGGCGGCGGTGACGGAGCACCTCGGGTTCGGCGTCACCAGCGCGCTCACCTACGAGCAGCCGTACGCGCTGGCCCGCAAGCTCTCCACGCTGGACCACCTGACCGGCGGCCGCGTCGCCTGGAACGTGGTGACCGGCTACCTCAACAGCGCCGCGATCAACCTGGGCTTCGACAAGCAGCTCGGCCACGACGAGCGCTACGACCTCGCCGACGAGTTCCTCGACGTCACCTACAAGCTGTGGGAGGGGTCGTGGGACGACGACGCCGTCGTCCGCGACAAGGAGCGCGGCGTCTTCACCGACCCCGCCAAGGTGCACCCGATCGGGCACCGGGGCGAGTACTACAGCGTCCCCGGCATCCACCTCACCGAGCCGAGCCCGCAGCGCACGCCGGTCATCTTCCAGGCGGGCGCCTCGCCGCGCGGGCGGGAGTTCGCCGCGAAGCACGGCGAGGGGATCTTCATCAGCCCCGCCACCATCGAGCAGGCCCGCACGATCAGCGACGACGTCCGCGACCGCGCCGAGCGGAACGGCCGCTCGCGGGACTCGGTGAAGATCTTCGTGCTCGTCACCGTCGTCACCGCGGAGACCGACGAGGCGGCGCAGGCGAAGTTCGCCGACTACCTGTCCTACGCGTCCGCGGAGGGCGCCCTCGCGCTGTACGGCGGCTGGACCGGGGTCGACTTCTCCCAGTACGACCCCGACCAGCCGCTCGTCGAGCTGGAGAACGACAGCCTGCGCTCGGTGCTGGCCTCGCTGGCGAACGTCGACCGTGAGCGGCGGTGGACGCCCGTCGACATCGTCGAGCAGCGCAGCGTCGGCGGGATGGGTCCGGTCGTCGTCGGGTCGGCGCAGACGGTCGCGGACCAGCTCGAGCGGTGGGTCGACGAGGGCGGGATCGACGGCTTCAACTTCGCCTACGCCATCACGCCCGGGACGTTCGAGGACCTCGTCGACCTGGTCGTCCCCGAGCTCCAGCGCCGCGGGCGTGCCCGCACCGAGTACGAGGGGACCACGCTGCGCGAGAACCTGTTCGGGCCGGGCCGGGTGCTCGCCGAGGACACGCACCCGGCGCGGCAGTACCACGGCGCGTTCACCGGCGGGGCGAGCGCGGCCGACGGCACCCGGGACTCGAGGATCTCCGAGCGGCTCGCGGCCGGCACGTCGAGCGGCAGCCGGCCCGCCGGGGTCTGAGCCGGGCGGGCGAGGCGCCGCTCCCGGGTCGATGCTCGCCGTGCTGGGTCGACGGCGACGTTCGCCGTGGGAGGCGAGCTCCCCGTACGACGCGCGGCACGGACGGGAGCGGCACCCACCGCAGCGCGCCCTGACGACGCGCGGACCTGACCGGACGGTCGACCTAGCCGCCCCCGGCCGAGCCGGCGGGGTGTGCGTGGCCGGCACCGGCCGCGTCCGCGCCGCCGTCGGCCTCGTCGGCGCCGGGGGGCCCGGGCCACCGGCGCACGTCGATCGGGAACACCCAGCGGCGCCCCGGCCACTCGGTCTGGCACCACAGCTCCTCACCGGGGCGGGCCCAGTCCACGTCCTCCGGCCCGGTCGGCAGCACGCCACGGTGCCGCCGCAGGTGGCCGGGCGTGCCGACGTGGAGGTCCCCGGGATTGCCCTCGCCGGTGCTGGCGGTCAGGTACCAGGTGGATCCCGCCACCGCCGCGCCCTGCATGCGGGGCGGCTGGTCCTCGTGCACCTCGACCGGACGGCAGCGCCCGTCCGGGTCGACAGCAGGCAGGCCGGTCCGGGGGTCCAGCGCGTACACGGCGAGCCGCGGCGTCGAGCCCTTGCGGCCGTACTCGCCGGCGACCAGGCACGGGCGGCCGTCCAGCTCACCGACCGACAGGAACGACCAGCGCAGGCGGCGCAGCCCGGCGCGCACCCCCGCCCGCAGCCGCATGAGCTCGGGCAGCACGTGGTCGTGGCCGAGGGCGGTGTAGCCACCGGTCAGGCGCCGGCCGAGCGTGCGGGTGCCTGCCCCGCGCCACGGCAGGGCGGCGTCCAGGCGGCGGCGGGGGACCGCGACGACGTCGGCGAGCCGGAACACCCGCACCCCGCCGAGGGTGTCCGCGACGTACAGCAGGTCGCCCACGACCGCGATGCCGCCCGCGTGCACGCCGACCCGACCCAGGGTGGGCGCGCCGGGCAGGCGTCGCGGGGTGGTGAGCAGGACGTGTCCGTAGCGCGGTTGCTCGGGGTCCCGCCGGTCGACCACCGTGAGGCGGGACCCGCGGGTGGCCACGCCGAGGCGCCGGCGCGCGTACCAGGCGACCAGGACGACGTCCCCCGAGCGCAGGCAGGCGAGGCCCTGAGGCGTCCACGACGTGTCGTCGCGGTCCTCCGGGGCCCAGGTGAACCCGCGCCCGGCCGCCCTGCCGGGGACGTCGCACGGCTCGGCCGCCCGGTCCAGGTCCGCCAGGACGCCGTCCAGGCCGACCCGCGGCAGACGCGTCGCCAGGGCGTCGAGCGCGCGCCGGCGCGGCGGTGTGGGGACGAGCGTGTACGGGGTGGTGAGGGGCACGGGGTCATCCTGACGGCGCGGCCGGGGGCGTGCGCGCTGCCGTGCCCTCCGACGCGCTGGCGTGCCCTCCCGTGCCCTCCCGGTGCCCTCCGTGCGCCGGCGGCACCGCCACGCGGGACGGCCCGGTGCTAGGCACCCGGGCGCGGTCGCGCTTGGATCGGGTCTGTGACGGCTCACGGGCGGTCGGACCCGGCAGCGCAGCCGAGGGCGGCGCGCGGCAGCGGCACGGGCACAGGCGGAGGCACCGGCGCGGGAGGGGGCGGGGGCGCCGGCGCCGGGACCCGCCCGGGCGTGCTCGTGCCGGGCGCGGAGGCGGGGGCCTCGCCGGACCGTCGATCCCTGGCCCGGCTGTGCCTGCTGGTCGCGCTCGTGCGGGTGTCCTACGTGCTGCAGCCGCTGCGCAACGACGAGGGCGGGTACCTGCTCGTGGCCCGGCAGTGGCGCACCGGCGGGCCGCTGCTCTACGGCGACTACCTCGTCGACCGGCCGCCGGTGCTCCTGGCGCTCTTCCGGCTCGCGGCCACCGTGCCGTGGGACGGGGCGATCCGGGTGCTCGCGGTCGCGGCGTCCGTGGTGTTCGTCGTGGCCGGGGCGCAGGCCGGACGCCGGCTCGGCGGCCGGTCCGGGGCGCGGTGGGCCGCCGGCGCCGCAGCCGCGGCGGTGTGCTCCCCGGCCCTGGCGGCCGACCAGGCGGAGGGTGAGCTGTTCGCCGCCGTGCTGGCGCTCGTCGCCCTCGCGCTCGCCCTCGTGGCCCGTGACGCGACGCCCGCACGGCGACGGTGGTGGGCGGCCGCGGCCGGCGTCGCGGCCGGGGCGGCCCCGCTGGTCAAGCAGAGCGCCCTGGAGGGACTGGTCGTGCTGGCGATCGTCGCCGTGCTGGTCGCCCGGGCGCCCGCACCGGCGCGCCGCCGCGGCGCCGCGGTGGTGGCCGCAGCAGGGGCCGGGGTGCTGGTGCCGGTCGTCGGCTGCGCGGCGGTCGTCGTGGCGTCCGGGGCGGACCCCGCGGGCGTGTGGCGGGACCTCGTCGGGCTGCGCGCCCAGGCACTGGACGTGATCTGGTCCTCCGAGCAGCGGGCGACCCTGACCCGGGCCCTCCAGCTCGTCGGGCTCGGGCTGGTCAGCGGGGTGCTGGGGTGCATCGCCGCGTGGTGGGGGGCGCTGCGCGCCGGGGCGACCGTGCCGTGGCGCCCGGGACCACCGGCGGCCAGGACCGGCGTGCGCCGTCCGGGGGGCCTGCCGCCCGAGCACCTGGTGATCACCGCGCTGCTCGGGTACGCGCTGGTCGCCATCGTGGCCGGGGGCAGCTACTGGCCCTCGTACGGCGTCCAGCTCGCGCCCGCGGTCGTGGTCGCGGTCGCCGTCGTCGCGCCCACCGCCGGACGCGCCGGACGCCGGATGCGGGCCTGGGTCGGCGTGCTGGCGACCACCGCTGCGGTCGGGTCGATCGGGATGGCGGTGGTCTACGCGACGGTCCCGGACGTGTGGTTCCAGCAGCGTGCGGGCCAGTGGCTGGGGGCCACGGCCGCACCGGGGGACAGCGCCGTGGTCGCCTACGGGCACGCGTCCATCCTCGAGGCGGCCGACCTGCCGTCCCCGTACCCGTACCTGTGGAGCGTGCCCATGCGCACCCTGGACCCCGAGCAGGACCTGCTCCGGTCCACGCTCGCCGGCGGCGCCGCGCCGGCCTGGGTCGTGCAGGTCAACCCGCTCGACTCCTGGGGCATCGACTCCGGCGGGCGGCTGCGCGCCGTCGTCGAGCGCCGGTACCGCGTGGTGACCGAGGTCTGCGGCACCCGCATGTGGCTCCGCGCCGACCTCACCCGCGAGCCGGCGCCGCTGCCGGAGTGCTGAGCGCACCCGCCCCGCGGCGTCCGCCTCTCAGCCGGCGAACGGCAGCACGGGCTTGCCCGGCACGTCCACGCGCAGCCGCAGCACGGACCCGGCCTCGGGCTCCGGGTCCTCCAGGCCTTCGCGCGAGGTCGTGACGTACAGGTCGCGCTGGTCGTCCCCGCCCAGGGTGCACGCGGTCGCACCGCGCACCGGGAGCTCCACCTCGGCGAGCAGCTCCCCGCCGGGGGAGAGGCAGCGGACGAGCCCTGCGCCGTTGATCGCCGTCCAGACGTTGCCCGCCGAGTCGACCGTGAGCCCGTCCGGCGTGCCGCCGTCACCCTCGCGGAACACCCGCCGCCGGACGAGCTCGCCGTCGACGACGTCGAAGACGTCCGTGCTGCCCGCACCGGAGTCGTTGTAGTACGCCAGCGTGCCGTCGGGGCTGAAGTCGAGGCCGTTGGAGATGGTCACCGAGCCGAGCACGGTCGTGACGGACCCGTCCGGGTCGACCCGGTACAGCGTGGCCGCACCCTCGGCCTTGTCGTAGGCCATCGAGCCGGCGTAGACGCGGCCCTGCGGGTCGCACGCGCCCTCGTTCATCCGCACGCCGGGGTCGGTCCACAGCGCCGGCAGGTGCCGCGGGACGTCGTCGGGCCCGTCGGCGAGCGCCAGGCCGCGCTCCACCCCCACGACGTACCCGCCGCCGACCCTTGGCCGGACGAAGGCGGCGACCTGCCCGACGTGCAGCCGGTCGACCGACCCGTCGGCGCGCAGGGTCAGCAGGTCGCCGGCCAGCATGTCGACCCAGCGCAGCCCGCCCCACGACGGCGACCAGACCGGCCCCTCGGCGTGGAAGGCGATCGGGTCGGTGACCTGCTCGACGTCGCTCATGCCGTGATCCTGCGCGAGCCGCAGCGGGGCCGCACCCGGGGAGGAGCCCCACCGGCGGGCGTGGGCGACCGCGCGGCACGGGGCACGGAGCACGGAGCACGGAGCACGGAGCACGGAGCACGGTCGCGCGGCGCCTCGGGCCGTGGTCCGATCGGCACCTGGCGACGAGGACCTGGCGCGAGGAGGCGGCGTGACCCTGACAGCTCCCGGTGGCCTGCTGGCCGCGACCGCCCTGCACCTGGGGTTCCAGGCGGTGGTGACCGCGGTGGTGTACCCGGCCCTGGCCGAGGTGCCGCCCGACCGCTGGGGCACGGCCCATGCCGCGCACTCGCGCCGCATCACCGCGGTGGTCGCCCCGGTGTACGGCCTCCTCGGCGCCGCGTGCCTGCGCGTCGTGGTGGCCGGCCCCCGGACCGGCCTGGCGGCGGTGGCCGTGACCGGGAGCGCGGCCGCCGCCGTCTCCACCGCCCTCGTGGCCGCCCCCACCCACCGGCGGCTGGCGCTGCAGGGCGCCAACCCGCTGCTCCTCGCCCGGCTGCGGCGCTCGGACGGGGTGCGGCTCGCGGGCGCGGCCCTCGCCGCCGGTGCCGCGCTGGGCGCCGTCGTCCTGGAGGCGCGGGGTGGGCGCCGCACGGGGTGACCCGGGGCGCCGAGCAGCTCGCGGCGCTGCCGTGCCGTGCCTCACACCGGGCGTCAGGGCCCGTCTCGGGTGGCGGAGTGCCCCGACCTCCCGTAGACAGGTGTGTGGAGAGCGCTGGCAGCGCGGGGTCCCGCAGTCACGGACTCCCGGCCGCGGGGCATCACGCACGTCGCCCACCGTCTCCACCCGACCATCGCAGCCTGGGGCGCTCGCGCGTCCCGGCTGCTGCCGCGCACCGTGCGGCGAGCTCACCCGACACACCAGGAGAACCCCGTGGCGAACACCGCCCGCAACACCACCCACGACCGTCGTCTGAGCACCGAGACGAAGGCGTCGACGAAGACCACCGAGCTGTACCTCTACGTCGCCGCGGTGCTGGCCGTCGTGATCACCGCGCTCGTCGTCGGCAACGGCGAGGGTGGCGGCGAGGACCCGTTCGGCGCCGAGCAGGCGCTGCGGTACATCACCTTCCTCACCATCGGCTACATGGTCGCCCGTGGCCTGGCGAAGTCCGGCAGCCGCGACTTCTACGACGAGCACGGCAACTGACCCCCCGGGCCGTGCGGAGGTCCGCATGAGGATCGGACGCGGTGTCGACGTCCGGCCGCTCGGCGGCGGCCGGGGGTGCCTGGGCATGATCCTGCTCTCCCTCGTCCTGTCGGTCGGCCTGACCGTGCTGCTCAACCTGCTGGCCTAGCCGGCGCGCGGACCGGGTGACCGGTCCCGCGTCGAGCCCCTCGGCGGCAGCGCCACGACGAATCGGAGTACCACGCATGTCTCGCAACCAGCGCCGGAACCGGCGCAACAAGTCCGGCGGCCGTCAGACCGCCCAGCACGACGGCCGGGGCGCGTCCGCCCAGGACCGGACCACCGCAGCGGTGCGCCCGCGCCCGAGCACCGAGACCAAGTCCTCACTCCGGACGACCGAGCTCCTCGCGTACGCCGCCACCGCGCTGGCGATCGTCATGACCGCGCTCGCGCTGGACGAGGACGGCCGCGGCGGCAGCGACCCCTTCGGGGCCGAGACCGCGATCCGCTACCTCACCTACCTGACCGTCGGGTACATGGTCGCCCGCGGTCTGGCGAAGTCCGGCAGCTGGGAGCGCCGGGTCGAGCACGACGACGACGCCCCGGGCACCGTCGCGGGCCACGCCGAGGAGCCGCGCGAGACGGTCGAGGAGAGCGGCGACGCCGACGTCGAGGTCGACGACCAGGTCGACGCGGTCGGCGAGAGGACCGTCCGGGCGACCGGCACGACCTCCGACGCCGCTTCCGGACCGGCCGCCGACATCGCCCCCGGTGCGGCGGCCTCGGACGAGGTCGCCCCTGAGGTGTCCCGCGACGGCGGCGTGCGAGCGTAACGCACCGTACGCGTCGGGGCGCGTCCACGGCCCGACGCACCGCACCGGCAGGCAGGAAGGGGCGCACTCGTCACGAGTGCGCCCCTTCGTCATGCTCACCTCGGGCCCGGTCACGTCGGCCGGTCGCCTCGGCCCGGTCACCTCGACCTGCGCACCTCAGCCGGAGGCGACCGCGTCCCGTCGGCCCGGACGCCACAGCCGGCCGGAGGCGATCTGCGCCCCGGCCGCCAGGGCCTCGAGCTTCGCCCAGGCGATCTGCGGGTGCACGCGCCCGCCGAGCCCGCAGTCGGTCGACGCGATGACGTTCTCGCGCCCCACCCGAGCGGCGAACCGCTCGATGCGCTGCGCGACCAGCTCCGGGTGCTCCACGACGTTGGTCGCGTGCCCGACCACGCCCGGCAGGATCGACCTGCCCTCCGGGAGGCGGACGTCGTCCCACACGGTGTACTCGTGCTCGTGGCGGGCGTTGGCCGCCTCGAACGTGTACGCGCCGGCGTTCACCTCCAGCATCACCTGGACGACGTCGGCCATCGGCAGGTCGGTGGTGTGCGGGCCGTGCCACGAGCCCCAGCACAGGTGGAACCGGATCCGGTCCTCGGGCAGCCCGCGCAGCGCGTGGTTGAGCGCCTCGACCCGGATCCGGGTGAACGCCTGGTAGTCCTCGACCGACGGCGCGGGCTCGATCTGGTCGAAGTTCTCCGCCACGGACGGGTCGTCGATCTGCAGGATCAGGCCCGCGTCGATGATCGCCTCGTACTCCGGGCGCAGCGCGTCGGCGCACGCCCACACGAACTCCTCCTGCGACCCGTAGTGCTCGTCGGTGATCCGCGAGGCGCTGCCCGGGGACAGCGCGGTGATGAAGCCCTCCCGCGCCCCGGTCGCCCTCATCGCGGTCGTCATGTTGGCGACGTCCGCCGCGACGGCGTCGTGCCCGGTGTAGGTCAGCGGGCCGGTGCACTTGGGGAACGGCGGCAGCGCGTCCCCACCGGTGAAGATCCCCGACGTCGGGTCGGCGTACGCCTCGGCGAAGCGCTGCCGGTCACGGCGGTGCAGGAAGCCGGTCAGGCGCACGTCGCCCGGCCCGGACGTCACCGACTCGGTGGCCCACCGGCCCTCCAGGTCCAGCTCCAGGCCACCCAGGCGCTGGAAGGAGTACGACCACCAGGCGCCGTAGTCGATCGGCGAGCTCATCGCCTTGCCGTACTCGCCGTCCCCGACCACCGTGATGCCGGCGTCGAGCTGACGCCGCACGACCCCGACGACCTCCTCGCCGAGCATGTCCTCGAACCCCTCCGGGCCGGCCCCGGCAGCGCGCGCGGCGTTCGCGGCGATCAGCGCGGGTGTCCGGGGCAGGGAGCCGGCGTGGCTGGTCTCGATGCGGTCGGTGCTGCGGAGCACGGGCGTCCTCTCGGTGGGTGGGCAGGTGGCCGACATGCTCGCACGCGGTCTCGCAGCACCCGGACGGCCACCACGGCGCGTCGCCTCAGCGGGGCAGCTCGACCCCGGTCAGCTCCGCGAGCCGCTTCAGCAGCGCCTCCTGCAGCTCGACGTCCGTGGCCTGCGGGTTGGGGTCCAGCACGCGGAACCGCTTGAGGTACCGGCCGGTCACCCGCGCGTCGGCCTCGTCGCCCGTCGCGAGCCAGACCTGCGTGGCGGCGCCGTCGGCGACGTCGTCCGTGGCGTTCGGGCCACCCATCCGGGTGCGGATCCACCCCGGGTCCACGGCGTTGCTCAGCACACCGGGCCACAGCCGCGCGACCGCGAGGGCCAGCACGACGTCGTGCAGCTTGGAGTCGGCGTAGGCCTGCATGCCGTCCCACGAGCCGTCCTCGTGCTGCAGGTCGTCGAGCCGCAGGCGGCCCCGGGACTCCAGGCCGGACGTCAGGTACACGAGCCGCGCCGGCCGCGGGACCAGCGCGGTCAGCAGGTACGGCGCGACGGTGTTGACCTGGAGGATCCGCTCCAGCCCGTCCGCGGTGACCTGGCGCCCGCCCGAGCCGCCCACGCCGACGTTGTGCACCACCGCGTCGAACGGGCCCGCCGCGACCACGGCCGCCGCCACGTCGTGCGTGGCCGCCAGCGAGGTGAGGTCGCCGACGACGACGTCCCGCAGACCCGGCAGCGCCCGGCGGACGTCGGCCGCGCGGGCCTCGTCGCGCGCGTGCCCGACGACCTGGTGACCCGCCTCGAGCAGCTGGCGCGCCGTCTCCAGGCCGATCCCGTCGGTCGAGCCGGTGACGAGGACGAGGGACATGCGCATCTCCTGAGACTCATCCGGGCGCGCCCGGTGGGGGAGGCGGAGGACGGGTGCGCCCGTCGCCGGCGGCCCAGTCTGGACCGCCGGGGGCCGGGCGTCCTGCGGTGACGGCGCCCCGCCCCGCGATCCGCGGCCCGCGCCCGCGGGCGGGTGGGCACGAAGTCTGATACCCAGGGGACGGGTGCGCAGGCGTCGGTCGCCGCCGCCCGTCCGCCGTCGCCATCGAAGGGTTTTCCCGTGCGCGTGTTCGCCTGTCCGAAGTGCCGTGCCTGGGTGGAGTTCGAGGACCGGGTGTGCCTGGCCTGCGACACCCAGATCGCCTTCGACCCCGACTTCGACGAGCTCGTCCGCGCGGAGGAGCACCCGCTGTGCCGGTCACGGGACGACATCGGCTGCAGCTGGGTCGCCTCCCCGGACCCCGCCGCGCAGGGCGCGTGCGACTCCTGCCGGCTGACGACCGACGGGCCACCCGCGGACGACCCGACCGCGCACAGCCAGCTCGTGCTCGCCGAGTACGCCAAGCGACGGCTGATCCGCCAGCTGCGCCACCTCGCGCTGCCGGTCGTCCCGCGCCAGGGCGACGACGGGCTCGCGTTCCGGCTGCTCGCGCCGGTGGAGGGTCAGGGGGTGATCACCGGCCACGCGGACGGCGTCATCACCATCGACCTGTCGGAGTCCAACGACCCGCACCGCGAGGCGCTGCGCATCCGGCTCGGCGAGCCGTACCGGACCATGCTGGGCCACCTGCGCCACGAGATCGGCCACTACTACTGGCTCATGCTGGTGGAGCGCGGCGACGGCACGATCGACCCGTTCCGGGAGCTGTTCGGGGACGAGCGGCAGGACTACGGCGCGGCGCTCCAGGCCCACTACGGCGACGGTCCCGGCGAGGACTGGGCCGACCAGCACATCTCCCACTACGCGACCACGCACCCCTGGGAGGACTTCGCCGAGACGTTCGCCCACTTCCTGCACATCGCCGACGTCCTGGAGACGACGGCGACGGTCGGCGTCACCGTGGACGGGCCGCACGGGGTGCCGGAGCCGCTCGCCGGTCGGATCCTGTCCACCGGCGCGGTCGAGCTCACCGACCTGTCGATCACCGAGGTGCTCGGCCGGTGGCACGGCATCGCGATGGCCCTCAACGCCATGACCCGGTCGATGGGCCGGCAGGACCTCTACCCGTTCGTGATCACCCCGGGGGTGGCGCGCAAGCTCGAGCACGTGCACGAGCTGGTCCGGGCGCGGACGGCCGCCGCGGCGTGACCTGCGGTTGCCGACGTCGACGGCCGGTGCCAGCGTGGACGGCTCACGGGCGCCCGCGCCGACCGAGCGCGGGGCCGGCGAGGCTCGGGGGTCCGTCGTGACGAACAGAGGACGGCTGGCGGTCGCCGCGGCGACCGTGGCCATCGGCGGCACCGCCGCGATCGGCGCGGCGGCCCGCTCCGGGCCCGGCGCGGGACCGCGGCCGGACCGGTGGCACGCGGTCACGGTGAACCTGGCGCCGCAGGACGTGGGGTCGCCGGGCCGCTGGCCGCAGCCGATCGCGGACCTCGGCGACCGCGTCGAGGTGCGGGTGGTGCCCGCCCCGGGTGACCGCGGCACCGAGCTCGCGGTGCGCGCCCGCGCGGGCCTGCGCCCGGGGGAGGCGCCGGACGCCGACGACCTGCAGGACCGCATCCGGGTGGCGCTGCGGCACAGCAGGATGCTGCTCGAGACCGGCGAGGTGCTGCAGCCGGACCGCCCGTCCACGACCCGGCCCACCGTCACGAGCCTGCCCCTGCGGGCGGCGCTCCGCCGCTCCCAGGGCGGTGGCCGGCTGTGAGGGCGCTGCAGTGGGACGGCATCGACAAGCTCTCCGTCAACACCGTCCCCGACCCCCGGCTGATCAACTCCCAGGACGCCATCGTCCGGGTGCGGCGCACCACGACCTGCGGCTCGGACCTGCACCTGCTGGGCGGGTACATCCCGTTCATGCGCGCCGGGGACGTCCTGGGCCACGAGTTCCTCGGCGAGGTCGTCGAGGTCGGCTCGGACGTCCGCCTCCACGCCGTCGGAGACCGGGTGGTGGTCAGCTCGTTCATCGCCTGCGGGCGGTGCTGGTTCTGCCGCCAGGAGCTGTACTCGTCGTGCGACAACGGCAACACCAACCCGGCGCTGACCGAGACCATGTGGGGCGCGGCGCCCGGCGGGTGCTTCGGCTACTCGCACGCGCTGGGCGGCAACGCCGGCAGCCACGCGGAGTACATCCGGGTGCCGTTCGCCGACGTCGGCGCCTTCCGCGTGCCGGACGGCGTGAGCGACGAGCGTGCGCTCTTCGCCTCCGACGCCGCTCCGACCGGCTGGATGGGCGCCGACCTGGGCGGGGTGAGGCCCGGCGACGTCGTCGCGGTGTGGGGTGCGGGGGGCGTCGGCCAGATGGCGGCACGCGCCTCGATGCTCCTCGGCGCGGAGCGGGTCATCGTCATCGACCGGTTCGCCGACCGGCTCCAGGCCACCGCCCGGCACGTCGGGTGCGAGACGCTGGACTACTCCGCCACGTCGGTGAGCGCGGAGCTGGAGGAGGCGACGGCCGGCCGCGGCGTCGACGTCGCGATCGAGGCGGTCGGCATGGAGGCGCACGGGCGGGGGATCTCCGGCGCCTACGACCAGGTCAAGCACCAGCTGCGGCTGCAGACCGACCGGCCGACCGCGCTGCGGGAGGCCATCTACAACACCCGCAAGGGTGGGACGGTGTTCGTGCTGGGCGTCTTCGCGCTCGCCGTGAACAAGTTCCCGCTGGGCGCCGTGGTCAACAAGGGGCTGACCGTGCGGGGCGCGCAGATGCACGGCCAGCGGTACATCCCGATGCTCCTGGAGCGCATGGAGCGCGGCGAGCTGGTGACCGAGCACCTCGCGACGCACGTGATGCCGCTCGAGGAGGGTCCGCGGGGCTACGCCATGTTCAAGGAGAAGCAGGACGGCTGCCTGCGAGCGGTCTTCACGCCCTGAGGGGCGCCCCGCTCAGGTCGCCAGCACCGCCCACCCGTGCGGCGGCAGCTCCAGCTGCCCGCGGTCGCCCGTGGCGCGCAGGGTGCCGTCACCCGCGAGCGTCCCGCTCGCCCCGGGGACCGGCAGCGTCACGGCCTCGTCCTCGATGCTGAGCGCCACGAGCAGCGCCTCGTCGCCGGCGTGCTGGCGCAGCACGAGGGTCCGGTTGGTGCCGGTGAGCACCTGCGTGCGCGCCCGGTGCAGCCACGGGTGGCGGCGGCGCAGGGAGACCAGCTCCTGGTGGCGGTGGTACACCGACCAGCCGCCCGGGACCAGCTCGGCCGGGGTCGGCGGGAAGGTGGGCCGGACGGCGTCGTCGCCGCCGGCGCGGTCCTCCTTGACCCCGCGCAGCCCCTGCTCGTCCCCGGCGTAGACGGTCGGGGTCCCGGCCAGGATGAGCAGCAGCGCGAGCGCGTGCAGGCCGTGCCGGGGGTCGGTGAGGCGGCTGGCCAGGCGCGTGACGTCGTGGTTGCCCACGAAGGTCAGCGGGACGAACGTGTCGAGCAGGGCGTCGTGCCGGCTCAGCGTCCAGGTCAGCTCGAAGAAGTTGCCGTCGTTGAGCGAGCTCCAGATCGACTTCCACAGCTCGTACTGCGTCACCGCGTCGAAGCCGGCCTCCCGCACCACGGCGGCGTAGTCCCCGTGCAGCACCTCCCCGAACACGTACGCGTCCGGGTGGGCCGCCCGCACGCGGGGCAGGACGCGGGCCCAGAACGCCGGCGGGACGGCGTAGGCCGCGTCCAGCCGCCAGCCGTCCACGCCACGGTCGAGCCAGTGCGTCATGACCCGGACGACGTGGTCGACGACCTCGGGGGAGTCGTGGTCCAGCGCGACCAGAGCGTGGTGCCCCTCGAAGTCGCGGTAGCCGGGCTCCGTGCCGGGCCCGGCGCCGTCCGGCCAGGTCAGGTGGAACCACCGGTCGGCGGGCCCACCGGGACCGTCCCGCAGGACGTCGGCGAACCGCTCGAAGCCCCGGCCGACGTGGTTGAAGACGCCGTCCAGCGTGATCCGCAGCCCCCGCGACCGGGCCGCGGCGACGAACGCGTCGAAGTCGGCGTCCGTGCCCAGCCGGGGGTCGATCCGGAAGTGGTCGAGCGTGTCGTACCCGTGGGTCGCGGAGGCGAACACCGGCCCGAGCGCGACGCCGGACAGCCCGAGCTCGACGACGTAGTCCAGCCAGGCGGTGAGGTGCCCGAGCCGGTGCGCGGGGGGCGCGTCCGGGGCGAGGGCCTCCCGCTCGGCGCCGACGAAGCCCAGCGGGTACACGTGCCACCACATCGCGTGCTCGACCCAGCCGGGCATCGCACCTCCCTCTCGTGTCCGGACGACGGCCGCCCACCGTAGCCCCACCGGCGGCACCACCCGGTCGTCCCCGGGTCGCGACCCGCCGACCCGTCACCCCCGGCGCGGCGACGGCCTCAGGCCGCGGGCAGCCGCAGGACCTCCCGGATGGTGCGGACGACGCCGTCCTCGCGGTTCGAGGGCGCGAGGTGCCGGGCGCGGGCGACCACGCTGGGGTGCGCGTCCGCCATGGCGTAGGAGTGCTCGGCGGCGTCCAGCATCTCCAGGTCGTTGAGGTAGTCCCCGAACGCCATCGTCTGCGCCCGCGTGATGCCGTACCGCTCCTGCACCGCGCGCACGGCGGTGCCCTTGTGCGTCGTCGGGTGCATGACGTCGACCCAGTGCAGCCCGGAGACGACGACCTGCTGCGTGCCGGAGAACCGCTCGAGCGCCGGCGCCGTGGAGTGCTGCGCCGAGCCGAAGTCGAACACCGCGACCTTGAGGACGTCGTCGTCCACCGCGAGCAGGTCGTCCACGGGCTGCAGCAGCGTGTAGTAGCGCTCGCACTCGGCGAGGAACGGCGCGTCGAGCCGTTCGACGTACGCCGAGCGCTTGCCGCAGACCACGGCGCCGACGTCGGCCGCCAGGTCGCGGACCGCGGTGACGATCTCGGCGACGACGCCCCGGTCGATCGTCGCGGAGCTGATCTCCACACCGCCCTGCGCCACGTACGACCCGTTCTCGGCGATGATCAGCAGGTCGCGCGCGACCGGGGCGAACCGCGTCGCCAGGTTCGCGTGCTGCCGGCCGCTCGCGGGGCAGAACAGCACGCCCCGCTCGTTCAGCTGCGGCAGCAGCGGCCACAGCGACGCGGGGATCTCGTGGTGCTCGTCCAGCAGCGTCCCGTCCATGTCCACCGTGATGAGCCGGATGTCGGGGGCGGCCTCGGTCGCACCGGGATCAGGGGTCATGGGCCCATCCTCACCCAGGTCCCGGGCGCCCCGTCCGGTTAGCGGCGGCCGGCGGCCCGCGCGGCCGGGCCCGGGGCGGTGTCCGCCGGCAGGGCGGGCAGGAGGTCCGCCGCGGGCGGCTGGTACGGGTCCGGCGCCGGCTTGCCCCACAGGTACCCCTGGGCGCGGGTGAAGCCCGCGTCGCGCAGCGCCGCGAGCTGGGCCGGCGTCTCCACCCCCTCGGCGACGACCTCCAGGTCCAGCTCGCGCGCCAGGGCGATCACGCCGCGCGCCAGCGCCGAGGACTTGGCGTCCTCGGTGATGCCGCTCGTGAACGACCGGTCGAGCTTGATCTGGTCGACCGGGAGCCGCTGCAGCCACGACAGCGTGGAGTAGCCCGTGCCGAAGTCGTCCAGGGACACCCGCACGCCCAGTCGCCGCAGCCCCGACAGCCGGTCGACGACGTTGGGCAGGTCGACCAGGGACCGGCTCTCGACGACCTCGAGGTACAGCCGCTGCGGGTCGAGGCTCGCCTCGCCCAGCGACTGCCGCACGGTCTGCTCCAGCCGCGGGTCGCACAGCGTGCGCGCCGAGGCGTTCACCGCGATGTGCAGCGGGGCGTGCCCGGAGTGGCCGCCGCACTCGTCCCACCGGGCCAGTGCGGCGCACGCCTGCCGGACGGCCCACAGGTCGAGCTCGACGATGACGTCGGTCTCCTCCGCCAGGGACAGGAACGCGGCCGGGGGCAGCAGGCCCAGCTCGGGGTGCTGCCAGCGCAGCAGCGCCTCGGCGCCGATCGTCCGGACCGCAGTCGGGTCCTGGGGGTCGGCGTCGGTGAGGTCCACCAGGCGCTGGAAGTGCAGGCGCAGCTCGCCGTTGGCGACGGCGTCGCGCAGGTCGGCGGCGAAGGTGGGCTGGGACAGGGCGCCGGACGCGGCGCAGGGGGCCGGCTCGGCTCCGTCCGCGACGGCGACCTGGTTGCGTCCGCGCTGCTTGGCCACGTACATAGCGCCGTCGGCCGCACGCAGCAGGTCGTCCGGCCCCGTGCCGTTCGCGCCCGTGCGCACGGCGACGCCCACGCTGGTCGTCACGCGCAGGTCCAGGCCGTCGACGCGGAACGGCGTGGCCAGACGCGCCACGACAGCCTCGGCGACGTCCTGCGCGGCCCGGGCGGACGGCACGTCCGGGAGCAGCACCGCGAACTCGTCACCGCTCAGCCGCGCCACCACGTCGCCCGCGCCGACGACGGCCCGCAGCCGCGCCGCCGCCTGGCGCAGCAGCTCGTCGCCCGCGGCGTGGCCGAGCACGTCGTTGACCTGCTTGAAGCGGTCCAGGTCGCAGAACAGCAGCGCGACGGTGCCACCGGCACCCGGGCTCCGCACCGCCTGCTCGAGCCGCTGCGCGAGGAGGACGCGGTTCGGCAGACCGGTCAGGGAGTCGTGCAGCGACTGGTGGCGCACGGTGGCCAGCAGTCGCGCGTTCTGCATGGCCGTCGAGGCGAACTCGGCGACCCCCGACAGGCGCGCGAGCGGCTCCTCGAACGCCTTCGGCGTGCTGGCGGCGCGCCAGGCAGCGGTCACGACACCGAAGAACTCCCCGCCCACCAGCAGCGGGGTGACCATCGTCTGGGTGAGGTCCAGGCCTTCCAGCAGGTGGCGCACGGTCGGGTGCACCGACTCCAGGCGCAGCAGGGTGGCCTCCTGCCGGGTGAGGATCGCGGTGAGCTCGGGACAGGTCTGCGGCTCCAGCACGCTGGCCGCCATGAAGTCCTCCTCCGCCGCGGTCAGGCCCGCGGAGAGGAGCGGCCGCAGGCGCCCGGCGGAGGCGTCCCACGTGAAGACCGTCGACGCGTCGGACCCGACGATCCGCACGACGGCGTCGGGGATCACCCGGGCGACGGCGTCCTGCTCCGTGGCCGAGCGCACGTCGCGCGCGAGGGAGAGCAGCGCGGTCGACCGGCTCTCGCCGCGGCGGCTGTCCTCGAGCGCGGTGAGCAGGTCCAGCGCGGCCGCCGCGTGGCCCGCGTACGCGCTGAGCAGCGTGCTCTCGTCGGCGGGGCCCTGCTGCCCGGCGGGGTGCAGCGCGGCCAGGCGGCCGTGGACGTGACGGCTCGAGGCGATCTCCACCACCACCGCGTTGTCGCCGAGCGGATCCCCGGCCAGCAGCCGGCGCGCGAGCGCGTCCACGGACCCCGGCGGCAGGCCGCGGCTGTGGACGAGCGGCTCCCCACCCTCCGGGTCGTGCAGGGCGAGCAGGTACGCCGGCGCGAGCACCGCCGCGGCGGCGCGCTCGGTGATCCGGTGCAGCAGGGCGCCCAGGTCCTCCGTGCGCACCAGGTCGGTCGCCGCGCTCTGCAGCTCCTCCAGCTGGCCGCGCAGCGCGAGGAGCTCGGGCTCGACCGGGGACTCGCGCAGCGCCCGCCACCACGAGCGGCGACGGTCCCAGGTCAGCCGGTAGACGCAGGCGGGGTACCCGTCGGACTGGCACTCGTCGTGCTCCACCCGGGCGGACGGCAGGCCGAAGATCTCCGGGACGCAGCCGACCAGGCCCTGGGTGTAGAGGCAGTCCAGGCGGGAGTGCGCGTAGCCGTCGTGCAGGCGGTAGCGCAGGACCGCGGTCGTCGCTCCGGACTCCAGGACCTCCATCGTCGAGGTCGTCGAGAACTTGGGGACCGACCGGTGGAGCTGGCGGTAGACCTGCGCCGGGGACCCCAGGGCGCGCAGGAGCAGCACCAGCGAGTGCGCCAGACCCGACCGGATCGCCTCGCGGCCCATGTCGAACGTGCACCGCGGGTCGTCGAGGACCACGGTCGCCGCCTCGAACAGCCGGATCCGGGTGTCGTAGCCGACCCAGCGGGACTGGTCCTGGAGCTCGTCGAGCGTGTACGGGACCTGCGCCAGGGCGAGCAGCCGGTCGAGCGCGTCCGGGCCGCCCCGCGCGGCAACCTGCCGCAGCGTCAGGGTCGTGGTCGCCCCGGACGTCTCCGCGGCGCGCTCGCGCTCGGCCGCGCGCGTGCCTGCTGATACCGGTGTCATGTCCGTGCTCCGCCGTCGAGGTCCGATCCGCCGCCCGTCACTTCGGCAGCGGCCGTCCCCCGATGAGCGTGCGGCGGGCCATGTCCAACGTTCGGGCGCACGGCGTGACCTGCGGCCGCACCGGCTCCCGGCACGGGTCGGTCCGGGCCGGTCAGCGACCGTCCGGCTCCCTCTCCAGGCGAGCCCGCCGGGCCGCGGCGACGCGCGCGGCGCGCTCGCGTTCCAGGCGCCGGTGCGGGTCCGCGCCGCTCCCGAGCTGGGCGGGACCGAACAGGTGGAGCGTGAGGTACCGGATCCGGTACCCGACGCGGTACCCGAGGGAGAGGCCCTCGCGGTCCGCTCGCTTGCCCATGGTGCTCCGTTCGTGGCAGTTGGTGAGGGCACTAACTATAAGTGGTGCCGGGCTAGACTCCGGCCGTGCCCGAGACCGCTCCCGCCGCGTCCCCCTCTACCGCAGCAATCCGGCCCTCGACCGGCTCCACCGCGCCCGGACCCGCAGCGCCGGCCCCACCGCCCCTGGCCGTCGCCGCGACGCAGGACGTGACGACGCAGCCGGACCCCGCGGCGCCCGGCGAGACGGACCTGCTGGCGCTGGACCGGCAGGTCTGCTTCGCCCTCGCCGTGGCCGCCCGCGACGTCGTCGCCCTGTACCGCCCGCTCCTCGGGCCGCTAGGCGTGACGCATCCGCAGTACCTGGTGCTGCTTGCGCTGTGGGAGCAGGCGCCGCTGCGGGTCGCCGACCTCGCGGCGCGCCTGAGCCTGGACCCGGCCACGCTGTCCCCGCTGCTCAAGCGTCTCGAGGTGCGCGGGCTGGTCCGGCGCGACCGGGACCGGCACGACGAGCGCGCCCTCGCCGTCTCGCTGACCCCGGCCGGGGTGGACGCCCGCGCGCATGCGGAGGCCATCCCGGCCGCCGTCATGCAGCGCCTGGGCATGGGCGTGGCCGAGCTGGAGCAGCTGCGGGACGGCCTCACCCGCGTCATCGACGCGGCCCGCACCCCGCCGCCCGCCTGACCGGTCCCGGCCCGGCCGACCGGTCCTCGTGACCCGGGCGGCCGGGCCTCACACGTGGTCGCGCCAGCTGTGCTCGGGTGCGTAGCCGAGCAGCTCGCGGGCCTTGTCGATCGAGAGCAGCGTCTCGGTGCCCTGCAGCGGGCGGAGGACCTCCACGTCCGGGAAGACCTCGGCGGCCAGCTCGGCGCTCGGCCGGGACATCACCGTGTCGGCGGCCGCGATGATGAAGGTCTCGAAGCCAGGCCCCGCGTTCTCCAGGGCCCGGACCACCGCCTGGGCGCCGTCCCGCCCGTCGATGTACCCCCACAGGTTCCAGCGGCGCAGCGCCGGGTCCGCGTCGAAGGCCGGGAAGTCGGCGTAGTCCTCGGGGTCCTTGACGTTGGAGAAGCGCAGCGCGGTGATGCTCAGCTGCGGGTCCCACCGCGTCAGCTGCGCCGCCATCGTCTCCTCCAGGTGCTTGACCAGGGAGTACGTGGTCTCCGGGCGGGCGGGGTACCGCTCGTCCACGGGGATGTACGGCGGGTCGGTCGCGAACGGCAGGCCGAGCACGGTCTCGCTGGACGCGTAGACGATCCGACGGATCCCGGCCCGGCGGGCGGCCTGGAAGACGTTGTAGGTGGCCAGCATGTTGTGGTGGAACGTCGCGACGTCAGGCACGATCCCGGGCGCCGGGATGGCGGCCAGGTGCACGAGGGCGTCGAACCCCGAGTGCCACTCGTCGACGCCCTGCAGAGCGTCGGCCACCTGCCCGTGGTCGGTGAGGTCGACGAGCACCACCCCGCTGCCGCGTCCACCGGCCCGGTCCAGGACCACCACCTCGTGGCCGTCGTCGGTCAGGCGCCGCACGACGCTTCGCCCGAGCTTGCCGCTTCCACCCGTCACCGCGATCTTCATGGCGCCATCCTGACGGCTGTCCGGCGCCCGGCAACCCGCACGGGTCGCCGGGCGGGTCCGGACCGATGAGTTCGCGCCCGGGTGCGGGTCATGGTGGGCACGGCGGGACGGCGGCGCGGCACGGGCGGGGCCCGGGTGCGCACCGGTCGTGCCCACCGCGACCACGGACGACCCGACACGGATCGAGGGACGAGATGAGCATCCGCCTGAACCCCTACCTCAGCTTCGACGGCAACGCGCGCGAGGCGCTGGAGTTCTACCGGACGGTGTTCTCCGGCGAGCTGATGCTGAGCACCTTCGGCGAGTACGGGCCGTCGGACGGCATCGGCGCGGACAAGATCATGCACGGCCAGCTGGAGGCGGGTGACACGCTGACGTTCATGGCGGCCGACAACCCGCCCGGCACGGAGTACACGCGCGGCAACGACATCGCGATGAGCCTCAGCGGCGACGACGCCGACACCCTGCGCGGCTACTGGAAGCAGCTCTCCGAGGGCGGCACCGTGACGGTCGCCCTGGAGAAGCAGATGTGGGGCGACGAGTTCGGCATGTGCACCGACCGCTTCGGCGTGTCATGGATGGTGAACATCGCGGGCGACCAGGCCTGACCGGCGGGACGCCGCCTCACCGGCGGCGTCCCACCTCACAGCCCGCTCACAGACGCGCCCCAGGGAACGTGGAGCACCGCACGCCACGATCCTCGGCATGGTCACCCGCACCGAGCCCGCCGGCTCCGCGGGCACCCGTCCGACCGCGCCCGGACGCCTGACGCGGCCCGACGGCTCGTCGGTCCGAGCCCTGGTCGTCGACGACGAGCCCGCGCTGGGCGACCTGCTGTCCACGGTGCTGCGCTACGAGGGCTGGGTCGTGGAGACGGCGCTGAGCGGGCAGGCGGCGGTCCGGGCGGCGCGGGCCGCCGCACCCGACGTCGTCGTGCTGGACGTGATGCTCCCGGACCTGTCGGGCCTGGAGGTGCTGCGCCGCATCCGGGCGCAGCACCCCCGGGTGCCGGTGCTGTTCCTCACCGCGAAGGACGCCGTCGAGGACCGCGTGGCAGGGCTGACCGCCGGCGGCGACGACTACGTGACCAAGCCCTTCAGCCTCGAGGAGGTCGTCGCGCGGCTGCGTGCGCTGCTGCGCCGGGCGGGCGCAGGCGCCCAGGCGCAGGACAGCACGCTGGTCGTGGGTGACCTGGTGCTGGACGAGGACAGCCACGAGGTGACGCGCGGCGGCGTCCCCATCCGCCTGACCGCGACGGAGTTCGAGCTGCTGCGGTTCTTCATGCGCAACCCGCGCCGCGTGCTGTCCAAGGCGCAGATCCTGGACCGCGTGTGGCAGTACGACTTCGGCGGCCAGGTGAACATCGTCGAGCTGTACGTGTCGTACCTGCGGCGCAAGATCGACGCCGACCGGGCGCCGATGATCCACACCCTGCGCGGCGCCGGCTACCTGCTCAAGGCGGCCGAGGTCGACTGCCCGGGCGCCGGGACCGCGGCGCGATGACCCCGGGACCGGGCGCTCGCGTGCCGGTCGACCGGCGGAGGCCGGCCCCGGGATGCGAGCCGCGACCGGCGGTGCCAGCGTGGCGGCATGACGGAGAACCTGCCCGAGAGCTTCGACCCCCAGCAGCCCGACCTGCCGACGCTGGGCGTGGACCCCGACCCCATCCCGGAGTCCCACGGCGAGGACACCTCGCTCGACCCGGTGGAGGGCTCCGCCGACGAGGGCGGGACCCTGCCCGCCACCTGAGCCCGGCGATCGGGGGGGCGGTCCCGGGCGGGACCGCCCCCTGGTCGTCCGCCGGGCCCGGTCAGCCCGGTCCGGGGGAGGTGCGGGAGAGGTCAGCGCTCCTCGTCCGTGCGGCCGCGTCGGCTCCGGCCTGCGGGCCCGGGCGGTGGGTCGTGTGGCACCCTCGGGGCCTGTGAGCACCGCCGGCACCCCCCGGGACGACCCCCCGGACGACGCACCGACCGACGGCCCCGCCCCGTGGGGCGGGCTGCTGGGCGGGACGACACGGCTCTCCCTCTTCGGGGAGGTCGGGCTGGTGGGCGTCGTCGTGGCGGTCCTGAGCCTGCCGGTGGTGACCGCGGTCCCCGCACTCGCGGCGGGGACGCTCCACCTGCGGCGGCACCTCTCGGGCGAGGCCGCCTCGCTCGGCCGGCTGCTGCGCAGCGTCGGCCCTGCGCTGCGCGACCTGTGGGCGCTCGCGCTGCTCGTGCCGTTCGTGCTGACGGTCGCCGCCGTCAACCTGTGGCTGGTCGCGGGCACGTCGCTCGCCGGCGGCGCGGTCATCGGGGCGGTCAGCGTGGCGGTCGGCCTGGTCGCCGTCGTCGTCACGCTCCGGACCGCCGGCACGTGGCACCCCGGCGCCGGAGGTCCCGGCGCCGTCCTGGCTGCCGCGCACCGGGCACGCCGCGACGTCCCCGGATCCGTGCTGCTGCTGCTGGCCGCTGCCCTGTGCGTGGCGCTCGTGTGGGCGCTGGAGGCGTTCGCGCTGCTCGTCGGAGGTCTGCTGGCCCTGGCCGCCGTGACCGTCGAGCACCGCTGGGCCGAGCGCGCCGGGACGAGCCCGGCCGTGGACCGATGACCGTGGCGCCGTCGCCGCACGTCGCGCCAACCGGCACATCCCCCGCGAAACGGTCCCCGGCCGCCCTCGCCCTCGTCGTCAGCCCCCGCACCAGGAGACCCCTGTGACCACGCGCCGCACCCTGATCATCGGCACCGGCGCGATCGCCGACCACCACGCCCACGCGGTCGCCCAGCACGGCGACCGCGCCGTCGTCGTCGCCGGCGTCGACCTCGACGCGTCACGCGCGCAGGCGTTCGCCGCGGAGCACGGGCTGCCGGCCTGGGGGACCGACCTGGCGACCGCTCTGGCGGGCGAGCTGCCGACGGCGGACGGCGGCACGACCGGCCGCCCGGACCTCGCGCACATCTGCACGCCGCCCGGCTCGCACGTGCCGCTGGCGCTGCAGTGCCTCGAGGCCGGGGTCGCGGTGCTCCTGGAGAAGCCGCCCGCCCTGAGCCTGGCCGAGATGGACGTCCTCATCAAGGCCTCGCGGCGCACCGGGGTGCAGGCGTCGGTCGTCGTCCAGCACCGGTTCGGCGGGGCAGGCCTGCGAGCCGCCCGGCTGCTCGCGTCCGGGCAGCTCGGCCGCCCGCTGGTGGCGACGTGCGACACCCTGTGGTTCCGGGGGCCGGAGTACTACGCGGTGCCGTGGCGCGGGAGGTGGGACGTCGAGGGCGGCGGCCCGACGATGGGGCTGGGCATCCACCAGCTCGACCTGCTCATCGCTCTCATCGGGCCGTGGGCCGAGGTGACGGCGATGGCCGCCCGCCAGGCGCGGGACACCGCGACGGAGGACGTGTCGACGGCCGTCGTCCGGTTCGAGAACGGTGCCCTGGCGACGATCGCCAGCTCGGCGCTGTCCCCACGGCAGACCTCGCACGTGCGCGTCGACGCCGAGCGCGCGACCGTCGAGGTGGAGCACCTGTACGGGTACGGCGACGAGCACTGGACCGTCACTCCCGCACCCGGCCACGAGGACGTCGCCCGCCTGTGGGCCACGGACGAGCCGTCGCCGGACAGCGGCCACGTCAGCCAGCTCGCCTTCGTGCTCGACGCGATGGACGCCGGCGAGCCGGTGCCCGTCACGCTCGCCGACGCCCGTGGGTCCCTGGAGCTGGTCGCGGCGATCTACGCCTCGGCGTTCACGGGCACGAGGGTGCGGCGCGGGGACATCGGGCCCGGTCACCCGTTCTACGAGCGGATGGACGGCACGGGCGCGCCCTGGGCCTGACCTCCGTCACGCCGTCCCGCCGCCGTCGGCGCCCACCGAGGAGGCCCGGACGACGAGCTCGGGCTGGAACTCCACGTGCGCGGGCTCCTCGGCGAGGCCGTTGGCGGCGCGCAGCAGCAGGTCCGCCGCGGTGCGTCCGAGCTCGTGGGTGGGCTGACGCACGGACGTCAGCGGGGTGGTCAGCATGGAGGCGAAGTTGACGTCGTCGTACCCGACGACGGCGACGTCCTGCGGGATGCGCAGCCCGTGCGCCCGCAGCGTGCGCATGGCCCCCAGGGCGGTCAGGTCGTTGACGCAGAAGAGCGCCGTGGGGCGGTCGTCGAGCGCGAGCAGCTCCGTGGCGCCGGCCTCGCCCCCGTCGGCGTTGAGGAACGGCACCTCGACCTCGACCATCGCCGACGCGTCCAGGCCCGCGGTCGTCAGCGCCCGCAGCATCCCGGCCCGGCGGTCCACGCACTGCTCGATGGTGGACGGGCCGTTGATGAACCCGATCCGCCGGTGCCCCAGCCCGAGCAGGTGCGTCACGGCCATGGACGCGCCCGCGACGTCGTCGACGGCGACCGAGGCGATCGCGGGGGAGGGGGACCGTCGGTCCAGCAGGACGACCTGCACGCCGCGGCGCTGCAGCGCGAGCAGGTGGTCGATCTCCGCCTCGGCCGGCGTCACCAGGACCCCCAGGACGCCGTGCTCCTCGAACAGCCGCAGGTACCGGTGCTCGCGGACCGGGTCCTCGTCCGAGCTGGCGAGCATGAGCGTGTGGTCGTCCTGGCCGAGACGGTCCTCGATGCCGCGCGCGACCTCGGTGAAGAACGGGTTCGCGATGTCGAGCAGGACCGCGCCGACCGTGGTGAGCGTCCCGGCCCGCAGCGTCCGCGCGGAGCCGTTGGGGACGAACGACAGCTGCTCGATCGCGCGCTGCACCCGGTCCCGGGTCGCCTCGGACACCCGGTCCGGGCGGTTCAGGACGTTGGACACGGTGCCCAGCGAGACACCCGCCTGCTGGGCGACGTCGCTGATGCTGGCCCGTCGCGTGCCGCGCCTCGACGCGTCGGCCCGGCCCGATGTGGTGACCACGGGTTCCTCCCCGCTGCGGCGGCGCGGGTCGGCCCGCGCCGGTTGAAAGTGGGCAGACCGCCTCGTAGCGTCATTGTGCCCATGAACCGATTCACGGGCGCGACGGCGCTCGGTCGGGCCACGCCGCGCGTCGACCGGGCCGGCGGTCGGTCGGCAGCCGGTCCGGCAGGCTGCCGGGCAGCCGGTCCACAGCGGGTCCAGCAGCCCGTCCAGCCGCCCGATGAGCAAGGAGGACCACGTGGCACGCGTCTGCTTCATCTCCCGCATCCGCCCCGACCGCATCGAGACCTACCGGCAGCGGCACGCCGAGGTCTGGCCGGAGATGCTCCAGGCTCTGCACGAGACGGGCTGGCGTGACTACACGCTGCACCTGGCGCCGGACGGGCTGCTGGTCGGCGTCGTGGAGGTCGACGACTTCGACGCCGCACGGGAGGCGATGGCCGCGCGCGAGGTGAACGCGCGGTGGCAGGCGGAGATGGCGACGCTGTTCGGCAGCGACGGCCCGCCGGACGAGGGCTTCGTCCAGCTGGAGACGGTGTTCGACCTGGACGCGCAGCGTGCCGCCGCGGGGCTGCCGGACTGACGGTGTTGACCGGGGTGGCGCCGTCCGGGTAGCGTTCGTCTTGAAACGTTTCACACCGCTGTGGGACGTCCTGAGACGACAAGGCGGAACGTGAGCACGCAGACGACGACGTCAGGCAGGGACGGACGGGTCGAGGCGGCCCTCGCGGCCCTGCGGACCCAGACCATCGAGCTGCCGAGCTGGGCGTTCGGCAACTCCGGGACCCGGTTCAAGGTCTTCGCGCAGGCCGGGGTGCCGCGCGACCCCTTCGAGAAGATCGCCGACGCCGGTCAGGTCCACCGGCACACCGGGGTCGCGCCGCGGGTGTCGCTGCACATCCCGTGGGACAGGGTCGAGGACTACGCCCGGCTCGCCGAGCACGCCGGCGAGCACGGCGTCACCATCGGCGCGATCAACTCGAACCTGTTCCAGGACAACGACTACATGCTCGGGTCGCTGACGCACCCCGACGCGCGCGTCCGGGCCAAGGCCGTCGCGCACCACGTCGAGTGCATCGACATCATGCGGGCCACCGGGTCCACGGACCTCAAGGTCTGGCTGCCGGACGGGCTCAACTACCCGGGCCAGGACGACCTGCGCTCCCGCCAGGACCGCCTCGCCGAGGGCCTGGCGCAGATCTACGCCGCGCTCGACGAGGACCACCGGCTCATCCTGGAGTACAAGTTCTTCGAGCCCGCGTTCTACGCGATGGACATCCCGGACTGGGGCACGTCGCTGCTGCACTGCCTCGCGCTCGGCGAGCGCGCCATGGTCGTGCTGGACACCGGCCACCACGCCCCGGGCACGAACATCGAGTTCATCGTCGCGCAGCTGCTGCGGGCCGGTCGCCTGGGTGCGTTCGACTTCAACTCGCGCTTCTACGCCGACGACGACCTCATGGTCGGCTCCGCGGACCCGTTCCAGCTGTTCCGGATCATGCACGAGATCGTCCGCAACGGTGCCCTCGCGCCGGACTCGGGCGTCAACTTCATGCTCGACCAGTGCCACAACATCGAGCCGAAGATCCCGGCGCAGATCCGCTCGGTGATGAACATCCAGGAGGCGACGGCCAAGGCGCTCCTGGTCGACGCCGAGGCCCTGCACGCCGCCCAGCAGTCCGGCGACGTCCTCGGCGCCAACGGCGCCCTGATGGACGCCTACAACACCGACGTGCGCCCGCTGCTCGCCCGGCTGCGCGAGTCCCAGGGCCTGGACCCGAACCCGATGGCCGCGTTCGCCGCGTCGGGCTACACCGAGACGATCGTGGCCGAGCGCGTCGGTGGCGCGCAGGCCGGATGGGGAGCCTGAGCCATGACCGGGACTTCTGAGAGCACGGCCCGCGGCGCCGCAGGTCTGCCCGCCGACGGCACGCCGGGTACCGCGTCGGCGGCCGCCGAGCTCATCGCGCGCTCCAACCGGCTGGGCGCCGACCCGCGGAACACCAACTACGCCGGCGGCAACACCTCCGCCAAGGGCACCGGGACCGACCCCGTCACCGGGCAGCCGGTCGAGCTGCTCTGGGTGAAGGGGTCCGGCGGCGACCTGGGCACGCTGAGGCCCGCGAACCTCGCCGTGCTGCGGCTGGACCGGATGCGTGCGCTGGTGGACGTGTACCCGGGCGTCGAGCGCGAGGACGAGATGGTCGCCGCGTTCGACTTCTGCCTGCACGGCAAGGGCGGCGCGGCGCCGTCGATCGACACCGCGATGCACGGCCTGGTCGACGCCGCGCACGTCGACCACCTGCACCCGGACTCCGGCATCGCGATCGCCACGTCGGCGGACGGCGAGAGGCTGACCCGCGAGATCTTCGGCGACACCGTTGCCTGGGTGCCGTGGCGCCGGCCGGGCTTCCAGCTCGGGCTCGACATCGCCGAGATCAAGGCGAGGAACCCGCAGGCGATCGGCTGCATCCTCGGCGGGCACGGCATCACCGCCTGGGGCGACACGAGCGACGAGGCGGAGGGGCGATCCCTGCGGATCATCGCCGAGGCCGAGGCCTACGTCGCCGCGAGGACCGCGGAGCTCGCCGCCCGCGGGCAGCACCCGTTCGGCCCGGTCGTCCCCGGCCGGGAGGCACTGCCCGAGGCGGAGCGCCGCACCCGTGCGGCCGCGCTCGCCCCGGTGATCCGTGGCCTGGCCGGCCGGGACAAGCCGCAGGTCGGCCACTTCACCGACTCGGGCGTCGTCCTGGACTTCGTCGCACGGCAGAACGCGCCGTCGCTGGCCGAGCTGGGCACCTCCTGCCCGGACCACTTCCTGCGCACCAAGGTCAAGCCGCTGATGGTCGACCTGCCCGCCGACGCCCCGCTGGACGACGTCGTCGCCCGCCTGCGCGAGCTGCACGCCGCCTACCGCGAGGACTACGCGGGGTACTACGAGCGCAACGCCACGCCGGAGAGCCCTGCGATGCGCGGCGCGGACCCGGCGATCGTGCTGGTGCCCGGCGTCGGCATGTTCTCGTTCGGCAAGGACAAGCAGACCGCGCGCGTCGCCGGGGAGTTCTACGTCAACGCGATCAACGTGATGCGCGGCGCCGAGGCGATCAGCACCTACGCGCCGATCGACGAGGCCGAGAAGTTCCGCATCGAGTACTGGTCGCTGGAGGAGGCCAAGCTCGCCCGCATGCCGAAGCCGAAGCCGCTGGCCACGCGCGTCGCCCTGGTCACCGGTGCCGGCTCCGGCATCGGCCGGGCGATCGCCGAGCGGCTCGCCGCCGAGGGCGCCTGCGTCGTGATCGCCGACCTGAACCTCGAGGGTGCCGAGGCCGTCGCGGCCGAGCTCGGCGGCCCGGACGTCGCCGTGGCCGTCCGCGCCGACGTGACGTCCGAGGACGACGTCCGCGGTCTGGTCGAGGCCACCGTGCTCGCCTTCGGGGGCGTGGACCTCGTGGTGAACAACGCGGGTCTGTCGATCTCCAAGCCGCTGCTGGAGACCACGACCAAGGACTGGGACCTGCAGCACGACGTGATGGCTCGCGGGTCCTTCCTGGTCGCCCGCGAGGCGGCCCGCGCGATGATCGCGCAGGACCTCGGCGGGGACATCGTCTACATCGCGTCGAAGAACTCGCTGTTCGCCGGCCCGAACAACATCGCCTACTCGGCCACGAAGGCCGACCAGGCGCACCAGGTCCGCCTGCTGGCGGCGGAGCTGGGCGGCCACCGGATCCGCGTCAACGGGGTCAACCCGGACGGCGTCGTGCGTGGCTCGGGCATCTTCGCCGGCGGGTGGGGCGCGCAGCGCGCCGCCACCTACGGGGTGCCGGAGTCCGAGCTGGGCGCGTACTACGCGCAGCGGACCCTGCTCAAGCGCGAGGTGCTCCCCGAGCACGTCGCCGCCGCGGTGTTCGTGCTCACCGGGCCCGACCTCGTGCAGACCACCGGCCTGCACGTGCCCGTCGACTCCGGGGTCGCCGCGGCGTTCCTGCGGTAGGGGACGTGGTCACCGAAGCGGTCGGGCCCGGGGCCGGGCGCCCGGGGCACGACGACGGCGCGGCGTTCGCTGCCGTGGACCTGGGCGCCTCGAGCGGGCGCGTCATCGTGGGTCGCGTGCTGGGGCCACCCGGGGACCAGCGCGTCGAGCTGCACGAGGTGAACCGGTTCCCCAACACCCCGGTCGTCGTCGGTCGGCGGGCCGCCGTCAGCGCGGGCGGTGCGGGCGGCGCAGACGGTGCGGGCGGAGCGGACGGCGCGGGCGGCGCCGACGGGGTGGGCGGAGCAGGCGGCGCCGACGCGACCACGCTGCACTGGGACGTCCTGGCGCTGTACCGCGGCGTCCTCGACGGGCTGCGGGCGGCGACCCGGGAGGCCGGCACGCTCGCCGGGGTCGGGATCGACTCCTGGGCGGTGGACTACGGCCTGCTCGACGCCGACGGCGCGCTGCTCGGCAACCCGGTGCACTACCGGGACCCCCGCACCGCCGGGGTCGCCGAGCGGGTGTTCCGGACCGTGCCGGCGGCCGACCTGTACGCGCGGACGGGCCTGCAGGTCCTGCCGTTCAACACGGTGTTCCAGCTCGTGGCGGCCACCGGCAGCGCGCAGCTGGGTGCGGCGCGGCGGCTGCTCCTCGTCCCGGACCTGCTGGCCTACTGGCTGACGGGGGAGGAGGGGGCCGAGGTCACCAACGCCTCGACCACCGGGCTGCTCGACGTCACGACCCGGACCTGGGCGACCGACCTCGCGGCGACGCTCGGCATCGACGCCGCGCTCCTGCCGACGGTCCGGGAGGCGGGGTCGACGATCGGCACCGTGCGTCCGGACGTGCTCGCCGCCATCGGCCACCACGGCCCGCTGCCGGTCCTCGCCGTCGGGTCGCACGACACCGCGTCCGCGGTGGTCGGCGTCCCGGCGGTGGGCGAGCGCGGTGAGGGAGGCGGCGACTTCGCGTACATCTCGTGCGGGACGTGGTCCCTGGTCGGGCTGGAGCTCGACGGGCCGGTGCTCACCGAGGCGAGCCGGGCGGCGAACTTCACCAACGAGCTCGGGGTCGACGGCACGGTCCGCTACCTGCGCAACGTCATGGGCCTGTGGGTGCTGTCGGAGTCGATCCGCACCTGGGACGCCGCCGGTCTGCCCGCCGACCTGGCGGACCTGCTCGCCGCGGCTGCCCGGGTACCGGCGCTGACCACCGTGGTCGACGTCGACGACGCTGCCTTCCTGCCGCCGGGGGACATGCCGTCCCGGATCGCCGCGGCTGCGGTCGCGTCCGGGCAGACGCCGCCGCAGTCCCAGGCGGAGACGGTCCGCTGCGTCCTGGACTCCCTCGCGCTGGCGTACCGCCGGGCGGTCCGTGAGGCGGCCCGGCTGAGCGGTCGCACGGTCGACGTCGTGCACGTGGTCGGCGGCGGGGTCCGCAACGAGCTGCTGTGCCAGCTCACCGCCGACGCGACCGGCTTGCCCGTCGTCGCCGGCCCGGTGGAGGCGGCGGCCCTGGGCAACGTGCTGGTCCAGGCCCGGGCGGCCGGTGTGCTGGACGGCGATCTCGCCGCCCTGCGCGCCGTCGGCGCCCGAGGGCAGCACCTGCGGCGCTACGAGCCCGGCGTGCTCGTGCGGGACGAGTCCCGCTGGGACGCCGCCGAGGCCCGCCTGCACCCCTGACCCGCCCGCGCCGCGCTACCCCTCCCCTCGCCGAGTGCGACGTTCCGGACCCTTGAGCGCAACTCAAGGGTCCACGACGTCGCACTCGGCGGGAAGCGCAATCTCGGACGGCGCGAATGCGTTCGGAACGTCGCACTCGGCGCCGGAGCGCACTCGGACGTGCGTCCGTGCCGAGTGCGACGGTTCGGACCCTTGGGCGCCGCGCATGCGTCCAAGACGTCGCACTCGGACGTGCGTCGGTGCCGAGTGCGACGTTTCGGACCCGTGAGTGCGGTCGAGGGGTCCAGGACGTCGCTCTCGGCCGCTGGCGAGCGCCCGCGCGGAAAGCGCTTGCCGGGACGGCTCTCGGCGTGGCACCATCGGGGTGCGGCCGGGGGTCGCGGCGGGGACGACGACGACTCGACGTGAGGGTGGGGCACCATGCCGGCAGTGGCTCTGGTCACCGGAGGTAATCGCGGGATCGGGCTGGGGATCACCCGGCAGCTGCTCGAGGACGGGTTCGCCGTCTCCGTCCTGGCCACCCGCGAGGAGCCCGCGGACGTGCTGGCCGAGCTGCGCGAGCTGGCCGGCGCCGACGACCGGGTCCGGTACGTGCGCGGCTCGGTCGCTGACCCGGCCGACCACGCGCGCTACGTGCAGGACGCCGTCGACGCGTGGGGCCGGCTCGACGTCCTGGTCAACAACGCCGGCGTCGCGCCGTCGGTGCGGGACGACATCCTGGACGCCGGCACCGAGAGCTTCGACCGCGTGCTCGGCATCAACCTGCGCGGTCCGTACTTCCTGACCCAGACCTTCGCGCGGGCCGTGCTCGACCTGCGCGGGCCGCTCGACGCCCTGCCGGACCGTCCGGTCGCGACGATCGTCAACGTCTCGTCGATCTCCGCCACGACGGTGTCGACCAACCGCGGCGACTACTGCATCTCCAAGGCCGGCGTCGCGATGGCCACGCAGCTGTGGGCCGCGCGCCTGGCGCCGGAGGGGATCGTCGTCTACGAGGTCCGTCCCGGCGTCATCGCGACCGACATGACCGCCGGCGTGACCGAGAAGTACGACGCGCTGTTCTCCGGCGGCATGGCGCCGATGCCCCGGTGGGGCAAGCCGGCCGACGTCGGCGGCGCGGTCCGCATGCTCGTGCGGGGGGAGGCGCCGTACTCGACCGGTGAGGTCTTCCACGTCGACGGCGGCATGCACATCGCCCGGCTCTGACGCCGTCCACCACAAGCCGCGCGCGCCGCCGCACACCGCTGACGTCCCGCTCACGCACGCTGCCGTACCCGAGCCGTACCCGAGGAGATCGACCGATGACCGCCCACGAGCCCGAGACCCTGACGATCGCCGGGCGTGCCGTCCCGGTGGTGACCGCCAACACCGTCGTCGTCGGCACCGGCTCGGCGGGGTTCTGCGCCGCCGACCGGCTCTGGGAGTTCGGTCAGACCGACCTCGTCATGGTGACCGACAAGGTCGGGGCGGGCGCCTCCCGCAATGCGGGCTCGGACAAGCAGACCTACTACAAGATGACCCTGTCCGGCGGTGACGGGGACTCCGTGCGCGAGATGGCCGAGACCCTGTTCTCCGGCGGCGCGATGGACGGCGACAACGCCCTGTGCGAGGCGGCGCTGTCCGCCCGCGGGTTCCTGCGGCTGTGCGAGCTCGGGGTGCCCTTCCCGCAGAACCGGTACGGGGAGTTCATCGGCTACAAGACCGACCACGACCCGCGTCGTCGCGCGACGTCGGTCGGGCCGTACACCTCGCGGTCGATGGTCGAGCAGCTGGAGAAGAAGGTCGCCCGCAACGGCACCCGGATCTTCGACGACTGCCGCGTGGTGGACCTGATCGTCCAGGACGGGGAGATCGCGGGGCTGCTCGTGCTGCGCACCGACGTGCGCACCGGCCTGCCCGACGACGGCGACGCGGAGAGCCCGTTCCTGCTGTTCCGCTGCACGAACATCGTCTACGCCACCGGCGGCCCCGCCGGGCTGTACGCCACCCGCGTCTTCCCCAACGGCCAGTGGGGCGCGTCCGGGGCCGCCTACCGGGCCGGCGTGCACGGCAAGAACGTCACCGAGTGGCAGTTCGGCCTCGCCTCGACCAAGCCTCGCTGGAACGTCTCCGGCACGTACATGCAGGTGCTCCCGCGCTTCGTCTCCACCGACGCCGACGGCGGGGACGAGCGCGAGTTCCTCACCGAGGCCATCCCCGACTACGGCCGCCAGCTCTCGATGATCTTCCTCAAGGGCTACCAGTGGCCGTTCGACGTCCGCAAGGCGCTGGACGGGTCCTCGCTGATCGACCTCCTCGTCTACCGCGAGACCGTCCTGCGCGGGCGGCGGGTGTTCCTGGACTTCCGCCGCAACCCCGTGCGCGACGAGTTCGACCCGAGCGCGCTGGCGCCCGAGGCGCGGGAGTACCTGGAGAGGGCCGGCGTCCTGTTCGGCACGCCGATCGAGCGCCTGAAGACCATGAACCTGCCCGCCTACGAGTTCTACCTCAACAAGAACCCGTACGTGGACCTCGCGACCGAGCTGCTCGAGGTCGACGTGTGCGCGCAGCACAACAACGGCGGCCTGGTTGTGGACGCCTGGTGGCAGTCCAACGTGGCCGGGTTCTTCCCGGTCGGCGAGGCCGGCGGGGCCCACGGGGTGTACCGGCCCGGCGGCGCGGCGCTCAACAGCGGGCAGGTCGGTGCAACGCGCGCGGCGCAGTTCATCGCGGTCCAGCGCGCGACGTCGCCGCTGGACAAGGACCGCTTCGCCGCGGCCGCCGAGCCCGTGCTCCGCGGTGCGCAGGAGCTGATCGGTCGTGCGACGGCACGGGCCGCGGCGGGCGTGCCGGACAACACCGGCGACCTGCTGCGCGACGTCGGCGAGCTGATGAGCGCCAAGGCCGGCCCGGTCCGGTCCGCGCAGTCGATCCACGAGGCGCTCGTGCAGGTCCACGACTGGCTCGCGCGGTACGACGACCTGGTGACCGCCGACGTGTCGTCGCGCAGGGCGGTCAACCGCACGTTCCTCGTCCGGGACATCCTCACGACGGCGTACGTCTACCTGTCGGCGATGGCGGACTACGTGGCGCACGGCGGCCGTTCGCGCGGGTCGGTGCTCTACACCGACGCGGAGGGCTCGCTGCCCGTCGTCGGGCACGGACCGGACGCCCGCAGCGAGCTCGACCTGCCCGAGCTGTTCCGGTTCCGGCTGGACGGGGGAGCGCTCGACGGCGAGATCCAGGAGGCCGCCTGGGCGCCGCCGGACTCGGGGGGCTCCGACGGGGCGGGCACGGCCGACTTCGTGTGGCGCCCCGTGCGCCCGATCCCCGAGGACGACGACTTCTTCGAGAACGTCTGGCGCGACTACCGCGAGCACCGCAACATCTACTGACGCCGGCGCGCGCCGAGGGGACACGCGGCGCGAGCAGGACGACCCGACCCGGGGGGTGCCCTCCGGCGGTGACGGGAGCGCCCGTCTCCAAGCCCCCACCCGGTTCACGTCGACGGCCGGCGGCTCCTCGGTGAGGCGCACCGGGACGCGGGCCGAGGCGTGACCCGGCTGCACCCGGATCCCGTCGGGCGCCGTCACCAGGGCGAGCGCTTCGGTCGCCTACGCTCGCCAGATGGCACGTGGCCGTGGCGACATGCAGGACGTCGAGCTCGTCGAGGCCGTCGACGACGCCGGCACCCGGGCCACCACGTCGCCGAGCGAGCGCCTCCGGGTTGCCCCGGACACCCCGGATGCCCTCGACACCCCAGAGGGCCCGGACGACCCCGACGCCCCTCCCACCACCCACCGCACGACCCCGTCGCCCGCGGCCCGGGCCCGTCTGCGCAGGGCGGTGGCCGTCCTGGTCGCCGTCGTGCTCGCCGTCGCGGCGACGTCCTCCCTCGTGCAGTCCCGTCGCGACGCCGCGCGGCTGCGTGCCCTGGCCGACGTCCCCGGCGTCATGGCGCCGCTCTCCGGCCCCGTGACGGAGCTGTGGCGGACGGACGGGTGGCCGGTGGCCCCGCCGAGCGAGGTGGGCGGTCTCCTCGTCACGGTCCTCGCCACGCCGTCGCCGGGGCTGGAGGCGGTCGGGATCGAGCCGCGGACCGGCGAGGTCGTCTGGCGCACGACGCTGCGGGCGCGGGCGCCGGAGGAGGTGCCCGCGGAGTGCGTCGTCCCGGGAGCGCCGTGGCCGGCGGACGGCGCGGCCACGGACGCGGCGGACACCGCACCCGGCGACCGACCCGTCCTGGTCTGCGTCGTGGCGGACGAGGTGGCGACGGCCACGGAGGGCCGCAACCTGGACTCGTTCGTCCACCCCGTGCGGTCCCGGCTCGTGGTGATGGACGCGGTGAGCGGGGAGCTGCTGGCCGACGACCCGGTGGGGAGTCCGGCCGGTGTCGCGTCGGCGGGCACGGACCTGCTGCTCGGGACCGTGGACGCCGACGGACGTCCCCGGGTGACGAGGAGCGACCCACGCAGCGGCGAGGTGCACTGGACGTTCACGTCACCCGAGCCGGTCCCGGCGGACCAGTTCGGGCTGCGCCGGATCGCGCTGCGGAGCCAGGACGGCGTCGTCGTGGCGGACGCCGGGCCGGTATGGGTCCTCTCCGCGGACGGGGAGGTGCTGCGGGCGCTGCCGGGGACCGTGGATCCCTTCGACGGGCACACCACGGTCGTCGCGGGCGGCCGGTTCCTGGCCCGCACCACGCTCGGGAGCACGGACGTCACCACCGAGCTCGTCGAGGTCGCCACCGGACGGTCCCAGACGGTCGAGGGCTTCGTCGACGGCTCGGTGCCGGACGACCGCTCGCTGCCGGACGTCGTGCTGGTCTCACCGGTCCAGGGCGGGGGCCTGCAGGCGCACGACGTCGGGACCGGCGCGCCGCGGTGGACCCTGGAAGGGCACGACACCAGCCCGCCGATGATCCTGGACGAGCGGGTCGTGAGCATCGACGGGTCGCGCGTGGAGTCGGTCGACGGCGTCTCTGGAGCGGTCGTGTGGTCCACCGAGGTGGCCGGGCTCGCGGCGTCCGCGATGGTCACCGACGGCGAGGTGGTGATCGTGACGACCAACTCGGCCACCGACGGCACGCTGGTCGCGGTGGACCTCGACGACGGACGCCAGGTCTGGTCCGCGCCCCTCGACGACCAGCACTACCTCTTCGTCCACGAGCGCCGGCTGTTCGGGTACGGGTCCACCGGCCTCATCGCCATCGGGTGAGCCCGCGCGACGCCGTCGTGCCCTCAGGCCGTCGGCGGCGTCAGCGCGGGCAGGACGTGACGGACGTAGCGGTCCTTCATGACCCGCAGGACCTCGTCACCTGGGGTGTCCCAGATCGCCTGGTTGAAGATCTCGACCTCGACGTCGCCGGTGTAGCCCGCCTCGGTCACCCAGCGACCGATCGAGGTGAAGTCGACGTACCCGTCGCCCATGTACCCGCGCGACAGCAGCGGGTCGGACGCGAGCGGCAGGATCCAGTCGCACACCTGGTACGACGCCAGCCGGCCCTGCTCGCCGGCCCGCAGGATCTGGGCTCGCAGCTCCGGGTCCCACCACAGATGATAGGTGTCGACGACGACGCCGACGGCGTGGGCCGGGTGGGGCTGCGCGAGGTCCAGCGCCTGGCCGAGGGTCGAGATGACCGCGCGGTCGGCGGCGAAGATCGGGTGCAGCGGCTCGAGCACGAGCCGCACGCCGTGCTCGACCGCGAACGGCACGAGCTCCCCGATCCGGTCCGCCACCCGCTGCCGGGCGGCGACGAGGTCGCGGTCGCCGTGGGGGAGCGCGGGGCCGCCCGGTGCGCTGGCGGCGGGGAGCCCGCCGACCACCATGATCAGCTCGGACGTCCCGAGCGTGGCGGCCTCAACGACCGCGGCCCGGTTGTCCTCCAGGGCGGCCCTGGTGCCGACCTCGTCGGACGCGGTGAGGAACCCGCCTCGGCACAGCGACGACACGCGCAGCCCGGCGTCGCGGACCAGGGCCGCGGACTCCGCCAGACCGGCCTCCTCGACGCGGTCGCGCCACAGACCGATGGCGCCGAGCCCGGCACGCACCGTGCCGTCGACGGCCTGCGCGAGCGTCCAGGACTTCGTCGTCGCGGTGTTCAGCGACAGGCGCGAGACGTCGGCGCCCGCCTCACCGGCCGGGGTGGCGGCCTCCATGACGGCGGCCCCGCTCACAGCGTGATCTCGGGGATCTCCAGCCGGCGGCCCTCGGCCGACGACCGGAGCCCGAGCTCGGCGAGCTGGACCCCGCGCGCGGCGGAGAGCAGGCCGAAGCGGTGCTCGCGCCCGGCGACGACGTCGCGCAGGAACTCCTCCCACTGCAGCTTGAAGCCGTTGTCCAGGTCGCCGTTGGCGGGCACCTCGAGCCACTGGTCGCGGAACGGCTCGGTGACCGGCAGGTCCGGGTTCCAGACGGGCTTCGGGGTGTGCGCGCGCTGCTGGGCCACGCACTTGCGCAGCCCGGCGACCGCGGACCCGTGGGTGCCGTCGACCTGGAACTCGACCAGCTCGTCGCGGTACACGCGCACGGCCCACGAGGAGTTGATCTGCGCCACGACCTCGTCGCCCGACGGCGTCTCGATCTCGAAGATGCCGTACGCGGCGTCGTCCGCGGTGGCCTTGTACTCCCGGCCCTGCTCGTCCCAGCGGGCCGGGATGTGCGTGGCGGTCTTGGCGTAGACCGACCTCACATCGCCGAGGATGCCCTCCAGCACGTAGTTCCAGTGGCAGAACATGTCGACGGTCATGCCGCCGCCGTCCTCGGCGCGGTAGTTCCAGCTGGGGCGCTGGGCCTCCTGGATGTCGCCCTCGAAGACCCAGTACCCGAACTCCCCGCGCAGCGACAGGATGCGGCCGAAGAAGCCCTCCTCGACGAGTCGGCGCAGCTTCACCAGGCCGGGCAGGTACAGCTTGTCGTGCACGACGCCGGCCGTGATGCCGGACTCGCGTGCCAGCCGGGCCAGCTCGACGGCCTCCTGCAGCGTCTCGGCGGTCGGCTTCTCGGTGTAGATGTGCTTGCCGTTCTTCATCGCCTGGGTCAGCGCGGCGGCGCGGCGCGAGGTCACCTGGGCGTCGAAGTAGATCTGGATGCTCGGGTCGGCGATGACCGCGTCGGCGTCCGTGGTCCAGTGCTCGATGCCGTGCTGCTCGGCGATCTCGCGGATCTTCGCCTCGTTGCGCCCGACCAGGATCGGCTCGACCTGCACCGTGGTGCCGTCGGCGAGCTCGACCCCGCCGGCGTCCCGGATCGGGAGGATGGACCGGACGAGGTGCTGGCGGTAGCCCATCCGCCCGGTGATCCCGTTCATCGCGATACGAAGCGTCGTCGAGGCCATGTCAGTCTCCGAGTAGGTCGAGGATCGTGTGGGTGCGGGTGGTCCGACCCCTGCGTCGGTCCAAGCGGCACAGCGAGTTGGAATGCGCTTTCCAGCGTAGGGACGCGATCGCCCCGCGTCAAGGACGTCCAGCCCGGCGACGCCCGGCCGGGCAGTCGGCCCGGCAGCCGGTCAGGTCCGGCCGGGTGTCGACTCGCGCAGCACGACGGACCCGTCCACGTGCACGAGCCGCGGCTCGACCGACTCCGGCGCCAGCGCCAGCTCGGTGGCCATGACCCCGACGTCGACGAGCGGCACCCGCACGGTGGAGAGCGCGGGCGTGATGTCCCGCAGGGTGACGATGTCGTCGAAGCCCGCGACGGCGACGTCGTCCGGCACCCGCACGCCGGCGTCGCGCGCCGCGGCGATCGCGCCGACGGCCATGACGTCGTTGACCGCGAACACGCATTCGACGTCCGTGCCGGCCGCGAGCAGGGTGGACATGGCCTCGTAGCCGCCGTCGCGCGTGAACGCCGAGCGGATCACCAGGTCCGGGTCGACGGGGCTGCCCAGCTGCGCGAGCGCCTCGCTGAAGCCGGCGTTCCGGTCGCGTGCCGTCAGGTGCACCTCGGGCCCGGCGAGGACGGCGAAGCGGCGGTACCCGCGTCCGTGCAGCGCCCGCGCGAGGTCCGCGGAGCCGCTGGCGTTCGCGATGACCACGGTGTCGACGTCCAGCAGCGGCTGGCCCACCAGCGCCACGGACCCGCCGGAGCGGCGGAAGTCCTGCAGGGCCCGACGCATGCGCTCGTTGGCCTCGTCGTCCTGCAGGCGGCCACCCGCGACGACGATCGCGCGCGCCCGCTGCCGGGTGAGCAGCTCGACGAAGCGCGGCTCGAGGGTGGCGTCGTGCTGGGTGCTGGCCAGCGTCATCGCCAGGTCGGCGCGCGCGGCCGCCTGGGACACCCCCGCCGCGATCGAGGAGAAGTACGGGTCCGCGATGTCGTGGACGATCAGGCCCAGCGACATGGTCCGGCCGCGGGCCATCGCCTGGGCGTTGGCGTCGGGGGAGTAGCGCAGGCGCTCCGCCGCGGCGAGGACCCGCTCGCGGAGGTCGTCGCGCACGGTGCGGTTCGCGCTGCCGTTGATCGCGCGGGAGGCGGTCGCCAGGGAGACGCCCGCCTCCTGGGCGACCTGGCTCAACGTCACGGGTCCTGGCACGGGGGTCAGCGTAGGGGAAGGCGTTTCCCCCAGGGCCGGTATCGCGGGTCAGGCGCCCCGCGGCGCGTACATGATGACCGCGACGCCGACCAGGCACAGCAGCGCGCCGGCGACGTCGAAGCGGTCGGGCCGGAAGCCGTCGGCCACCATGGCCCAGGCCAGCGACGCGGCGACGAACACCCCGCCGTACGCCGCCAGGATGCGGCCGAAGTGCGCGTCCGGCTGGAGCGTGGCCACGAACCCGTACGCGCCGAGGGCGACGACGCCGGCGCCCACCCACAGCGCGCCCCGGTGCTCCCGGACGCCCTGCCAGATCAGCCACGCGCCGCCGATCTCCGCGACCGCGGCGAGCGCGAACAGCAGGACGGAGCGCAGCACGGTCATGGCGCCAGTGTCCCGGGCCGGCGCGCGGCGCGGGCTAGAAGAGCAGCGCCTTGAACAGCACCGTCCCGGCACCGCCGAGCAGCGACAGCACGATGCCCGCGATCGCCTTGCCGCGTCCGACGGGTCCGTAGCCGGCCTGGACCAGCTGGCCGGCCCGGTTGAGGCCCAGCACCGACAGCACCAGCGCCGCGATGGACACCACGAGGAACGTGTTGACCAGCAGCGCGACGACGCCCAGCACGAGCCCGGCGGTCGCGAGGTTGTTGGTCAGGACGGCAGGGCGGGTCAGGGGCTGGGCCAGCACGGAGTGCTCCCGTGACTGAGCCGTCCAGCCGGTGCCGTCCCACCAGCGCTCGGCGGCCTCGCCGGAGGGGTCGGGGTACCACCCGGGCGCCACCCGGGCTCCGCCGCTGTGGCCCTCGGGGTACGTGCCGTCGCTCATGTCCGCCTCTGTGTCCGTCGACCGGCGCCGGCTGGGTCCGGGCCGTCCCGATCATCGCGCACCCGGGCCGCCGGCACGATCGGCGGTCGCCGGCGGGCGTCGGTGGTCGGGCGCCGGTGGGCGCGGTGGACGTCGGACGGTTGGGCGCCGGGCTCGGGCCCGTCGGGGGTGCGGGCTGACGACCCGGCGCTCGCGCACCGGCGCTCACAACTGCGCCCCGTCTGCCGATCGGACGGTCCTAGGCGTCCGTCCGGCGCGCGGTCCGCCGCGCCGCCCGGGCGCGCGCGGGACACGACACAGAGGCAGACACCATCACCATGGCACTTCGGCAGAGCATCGGACGCCGCCTCGGGCTCGCGTTCGGGAGCATCAGCCTCATCGTCGTCGCGAGCGCGGCCTTCGGGCTGGGGGCCGTCGCGGAGCAGCGGGACCTCAGCGACGACATCCGGGAGGCCGAGGGCGTCGTGCGCGACGCCGAGACCGCCCGCTTCCAGATCGCCGACGCGACCGGGTGGCAGGGCCTGGTGTTCGCCGACGTCCTCGTCTACGGCCCCGACGCGGCCCTCGCCGAGGACGCGTACAACCGGGCCGGCCTCCTCGCCGGCGAGGAGGACGTCTACACCTGGCTCGACGGGGTGGACACGGACGCCATGACCGCCGAGGAGGCGCAGGCCTTCTCCCGGCTGCGGCCCGCGTGGGACGACTTCTACGCCTGGGACGAGCAGGTCGTGGAGTGGATGGCACCGGGGACGCCCGAGGGGTACCGCACGGCGATCGAGTCCGTGAACGGCGGCGAGGCCGGCGCGGCGTACAGCACCGTGCTCGGGATCGCCGACGAGATCCAGGCATCCGCCCGCGCCCGGGTCGAGGACCTCGGCGCCGACCAGGCTGCGGCGCAGCGCCGCGCCGTCACCCTGCTGGCTGCCGCCGGCATGCTCTCGGTGCTGGCCGCGCTCGTCCTGTCCGTGCGCGTCACGCTGTCCGTCGTGCGACCGGTCAACCGGATCCGCGAGGTGTCGCTCGCGATGGCCGCGGACGACCTGACCCAGACGTGCGGCGTGCGGTCGCGCGACGAGGTCGGCCAGGCCGCGGCCGCCGTCGACGCGGCGGTCGCGGGCATGCGCGACCTCGTGGCGTCCGTCGGGCTGTCCGCGCGCCAGGTCTCGGACGCCGCCGCGGAGCTCGCGGGTGCGAACCGGCAGGTCGGCTCCGGGTCGGACGAGACCTCCGCGCGCTCCGGCGTCGTCGCGGCCGCGGCCGAGCAGGTCAGCCGTGACGTGCAGACGGTGGCGGCCGGCGCCGAGCAGATGGGCGCGTCCATCCGGGAGATCGCCCAGAACGCGAACGAGGCCGCCAAGGCGTCCAGCCAGGCCGTCGAGCACGCCCGGACGACGGCGGCGACCGTCGCGCGCCTGGGGGAGTCGTCCCGGGAGATCGGCAACGTCGTCAAGGTCATCACCTCGATCGCCGAGCAGACCAACCTGCTCGCGCTCAACGCCACCATCGAGGCGGCCCGGGCCGGCGAGGCGGGCAAGGGCTTCGCGGTCGTCGCCGGCGAGGTCAAGGAGCTGGCCCAGGAGTCGGCCCGCGCCGCGGAGGACATCGCCCGGCGGATCGCGACCAACCAGGAGGAGACGGCGTCGGCCGTGGGCGCGATCGGGCAGATCGGTGGCGTCATCGGGGCGATCAACGACTACCAGCTCACGATCGCGTCCGCCGTCGAGGAGCAGACCGCGACCACGAACGAGATGTCGCGCTCGGTGGCGCAGGCCGCCGCCGGGTCGGGGGAGATCGCCTCGAGCATCACCGACGTCGCCCGGGTCGCGCGGTCGTCGTCCGAGGTGCTCGGGCGCATGGGCACCGCCGTCGACGACCTCGCCCGGATGTCGTCCGACCTGGGCGAGCGCGTGTCCCGCTTCACGTCCTGACATCCGGCCCCGGCCCCGGCCGGTCCCGGGCCGGACCGACCGGCGGTCCTCGCTGGCGACGCCCGCACGCTGAGCGGCGGGCACCGCCCGGTCGGGCGGCCCGGTAAGGTCAGAGGTCATCGCCACCCGTCCGGGGCTCGGCGACCCCCCGGCCCCGCGCCGGGCAGGTCGCCGCCGAGCCGGCGGACCGGCTCGCGTCCGACGCCCGGCCCCTGCTCGTGCGGCCTCGGACTGCGAGCCGGAGACGGCTGCGAGAAGGATTGTCAGACGAACACCCGGCGCCGGGGACCGACCCGCGTCACCTGAGCCTGGAGGCCCCACCCCGTGCAGTCCGCAGACCGGCAGAAGCTTCTCCCGCCCCGCCCGCTCGCGAAGGGCACGATGCGGATCACCCCGCTCGGCGGCCTCGGTGAGATCGGCCGCAACATGACCGTCTTCGAGCTCGACGGCAAGCTGCTCGTCGTGGACTGCGGGGTGCTGTTCCCCGAGGAGCACCAGCCCGGCATCGACGTGATCCTCCCGGACTTCGGCTACATCCGGGACCGCATCAAGGACGTCGTGGCGATCGTGCTGACGCACGGGCACGAGGACCACATCGGCGGGGTGCCCTACCTGCTCCGGGAGCGCGCCGACATCGCGGTCATCGGGTCCGAGCTGACGCTGGCGTTCATCACCGCCAAGCTCAAGGAGCACCGCATCCGGCCCAAGACGGTGCACGTCGAGGCCGGCGACCGGCACCAGGCCGGGCCGTTCCAGCTCGAGCTCGTCGCCGTCAACCACTCGATCCCCGGCGGTCTCGCGGTCGCCATCCGCACGCGCGCGGGCCTCGTCCTGCACACGGGCGACTTCAAGATGGACCAGTTCCCGCTCGACCGGCGGATCACGGACCTGCGCCACTTCGCCAAGCTCGGCGAGGAGGGCGTGGACCTGTTCCTCACCGACTCCACCAACGCCGAGATCGCCGGCTTCACGACGTCCGAGCGCGAGCTGACGCCGGCGATCGACCAGGTGTTCCGGACGGCGCCCCGCCGCATCATCGTGTCCAGCTTCGCCAGCCACGTGCACCGCATCCAGCAGGTGCTGGACGCCGCCCACGCGCACGGCCGCAAGGTCGCGTTCGTCGGGCGCTCGATGGTGCGCAACATGGGCATCGCCCGGGACCTGGGCTACCTCACGATCCCGCGCGGGCTCGTCGTCGACGCCAAGAAGCTCGACTCGATGCCGGACAACAAGGTCACGCTGATCTGCACCGGGTCGCAGGGCGAGCCGATGGCCGCGCTGGCCCGGATGGCCAGCGGCGACCACCAGATCCAGATCAACGAGGGCGACACGTTCCTGCTCGCGAGCTCGCTCATCCCGGGCAACGAGAGCGCGATCTACGCCCTCATCAACAAGCTCACCGACCTGGGCGCCAACGTCGTGCACAAGGGCAACGCCAAGGTGCACGTCTCGGGCCACGCCAGCGCCGGCGAGCTCGTGTACTGCTACAACATCGTCAAGCCGAAGAACGTCATGCCGGTGCACGGGGAGTCCACCCACCTGCGGGCCAACGCCGAGCTGGCCGTCAGGACCGGCGTCCCGGAGGACCGGGTCATCCTCGCCAAGGACGGCGTCACCGTGGACCTGGTGAACGGGGTCGCCACCATCTCCGGCAAGGTGCCCGCGGGCCTGGTGTACGTCGACGGGCAGACCGTCGGCCGCGCGACGGAGGACACCCTCAAGGAGCGTCGCCTGCTGCGCGAGGGCGGGATCATCACGGTGCTCGCGCTGCTCGACCCGACCACGAACACCCTGGCCGAGCCGCTGGAGTTCCTCACCCGGGGCTTCGTGCACGACGACCACACCTTCGACGGGGCAGCCGCCGAGGTCGAGAAGGCGCTGGTCCGGGCCGCCGCCGACCGCATCGACGACGTCGAGCGGATCGAGGGCGTCATCAGCGGCGCGGTGAGCCGCTTCATCCAGCGCACCTACCGTCGCGAGCCCGTCGTCATCGCGATCGTCGTCGACGCGTAGGGCGCCCCGCACGGCCGGGCGCCGTCGGGCGGGCGCGCGCCGGGCCGCGACCCACCCGCCCGCCTACGCTGCCGGACATGACGTCGATCCTCTGGCTGCGCCGAGACCTGCGCCTGCACGACCTGCCGGCCCTGCTGGCCGCGCACGAGGCGTCCGGGGACGGCACCGTGCTGCCCGTCTTCGTCGCCGACCCCACGCTGCTGGCGTCGTCCGGACCGGTGCGCGTGCGGTGCCTGGTGGAGGCCCTCACCGAGGCGCGGGACGCGTACGACGGCGCGCTGGTCGTCCGGCACGGACGGCCCGAGGACGTCGTCCCGGCGCTCGCCCGTGAGGTCGGTGCCACCGGCGTCCACGTCAGCGGCGAGACCACGCCCTACGGACGGGCGCGCGACGCCCGGGTCGAGGCCGCGATGCCCGACGGCGTCCCGCTGGTCGCCACCGGGAGCCCGTACGCCGTCGCCCCCGGCCGGCTGCACACCGCGGCCGGGTCCGGGTACGCCGTCTTCACCCCGTTCTCCCGCGCCTGGCGGGAGCAGGGGTGGCACCGTCCGGCGGACGTGCCGGCGGACGTGCGGTGGTACCGCGGCCCGGAGAGCGAGCCGCTGCCCGGCATCCCGGCCGAGGCGCGGGACGTCGACCTGCCCCCGGTGGGCGAGCGCGCCGCGCACGCCGCGTGGACGGCGTTCCTCGCCGACGGCCTGGCCACCTACAAGGACGACCGGAACCGGGCGGACCTGAACCGGACCAGCGCCATGTCGGTCCAGCTCAAGTACGGCACCGTGCACCCCCGGACGCTGCTCGCCGACCTGGCCGCGCACCCCCTGGCCGACGGCGAGGGCGCGGCGACCTACACGACCGAGCTGTGCTGGCGCGAGTTCTACGCCGACGTCCTGTGGCGCCGGCCCGACTCCGCGCGCCGCGACCTGACCGACACCCTGCGGGGGATGGTCTACGACGAGCCGGGGCCGACGTTCGACGCCTGGCGCGAGGGCCGCACCGGCTACCCGTTCGTCGACGCGGGGATGCGCCAGCTGCTGCGCGAGGGCTGGGTGCACAACCGGGTGCGGATGGTGGTGGCGAGCTTCCTCGTCAAGGACCTGCACGTGCGCTGGCAGCACGGTGCAGCCCACTTCCTGCGGCACCTGCGCGACGGGGACGTCGCGTCCAACGCGCACGGGTGGCAGTGGGTCGCCGGGACGGGCACCGACCCGTCCCCGTACTTCCGGGTGTTCAACCCGGTGGTCCAGGGGGAGAAGTTCGACCCCGACGGCGACTACGTGCGGCGGTACGTCCCCGAGCTGGCGCACCTGCCCGGCGCGGCCGTGCACCAGCCGTGGCGGGTGCTGGACGGGTACGCCGGCGGCTACCCAGAGCGGGTGGTGGACCACGGCGCGGAGCGTGCCGAGGCGCTCGCCCGGTACGCGGCGGTCCGCGAGGGATAGGCGAGCACGCCCTCCCGGCCACCCGCACCCCGCGCGTACGGTGGCCCCATGTGCCGGAACATCCACGAGCTGCACAACTTCGAGCCGTCGGCCACGGACGAGGAGGTCCGCGCCGCCGCGCTGCAGTACGTCCGCAAGGTCAGCGGCACCACCAAGCCGTCGCAGGCCAACCAGGAGGCGTTCGACCGGGCGGTGGACGAGATCGCGCACGCGACCCACCACCTGCTCGAGGCGCTCGTCACCAAGGCCCCGCCCAAGGATCGCGAGACGTTCGCCGCCCAGCGGCGGGCGCGTGCGGCCAAGCGGTACGCCGCAGCGTCCTAGGACGCGGACCGACCGGCTCGGCCACCGAGCCCGATGGTCGTTGCGCCCGCGGCGTGCCTAGGCTCATCGGGTCAGGGACGACCAGCGGAGTTGGGGGCAGCGATGACGGACGTGCAGACGCAGGTGGGGGTCACGCCGACGGGCGACTACGCCCCCGAGGTGCTCAGCGCCGAGGTGGACGAGCGCGGGATCGCCGTCGTGCGGGGCGCGTTCCCGCGGGAGTGGGCGCAGGCCCTGGACCAGGACCTCGCGCGGGAGTTCTCCGAGGCGCTGCGGGAGCCGAACGGCGTGGCGCCGCGGGGCTGGAACCGGTTCTACTTCGAGCCGTACGCGGAGCGGGTCCGCGGCTTCTGGGACCTCGTGCAGCACCCCGTGGTGACCGCCCTGTCCGAGCACATGTTCGGGCCGGACTGGCAGGTCGTCGAGCTCGGCTGCGACATCCCGCTGCCCGGCGCCGAGAACCAGCCCTGGCACCGGGACTTCCCCATGCCGGCCGCGACGCGCGACGAGGGCCGGCTGACGTCGATCGCGGTCAACGCCTCGGCGGTCGACGTCGTGGACGGCCCGTTCCAGGGGCTGCCGGGCACGCACCGGGACCCGGGCGCGGACTGGGAGGGGCAGATGTTCCCGCCGGACGAGCGCACCCCCGAGCTCGACGCGCAGCTCCAGTCGTTCTTCGCCAAGGCGGGCAACTTCTCGATCCGCTCCGGCCTCATGCTCCACCGCGGCTCGGCGATGGGCATCCATGCGCGGATGCGACAGGTGGCGATCCTGGGGATCGTCTCGCCGGACGACCGTGCGATCGTCGACCGGCACGCGAACCTCGACGACCCGCACCCGCCCCGGATCCGGATCTCCCAGGAGGCCTACGACCGGGTGCCCGCCGAGGTGAAGGCGCACCTGAGCCACGAGATCGTCGCCCGCACGGCGCAGGACCTGCCGCCGTACCACACCGAGCACTCGTTCGAGGGCCTGAAGATGGACCAGCGCAAGTCCTGACGCAGCCGCGCCCGGCCCCGGTGAGCCTCGAGCCCACCGGGGCCCACGCAGGTGCGGGCCGATGCGCTACTCGCCCGATGCGCTACTCGCCGGGTGCGCTACGCGCCCGGTGCGCCCAGCGCCCACCGGATGGTGCGGGTGGCCACGTGCCCGCCGGCCCGCGCCACGGACGCCTCCAGCAGCGGCAGGTGCGGCAGGCTGAGGTGGCGACGGGACCACGGCGGCATGAGGGCGACCGCCGACGCCGCCAGCACGGCGTAGGGCGGGCGCGCCGGCCACGGCAGTGGCGGGCTGACGAGCAGGAACCGCGCCGCCTGCCGTGCCTCGTGGGTGCCCCGGAGCTCCGCCCGGTACCCCCGCAGCTGCTCCCGCAGGCCCGCCAGGGTGGTGGGAGGGTCGACGGCGCCGAGGGCGCGTCCCACGACGGCCGCCTGCTCCACGTACTCGTCGCAGCCCGCCGCGTCGAGCGGGCGGGCGCCGTAGCGCTGGTGCGCGGCGAGGAAGCTGTGCGCCTCCGCGACGTGCACCCACCGCACCAGGTGCGGGTCGGACGCGGCGTACGTCAGTCCGTCCGCGGTCACGCCACGGATGCGCTCGTGCACGGCGCGCACGACGGCGACCGCCTGCGCGGCGTCGTCGGCGGTGCCGAACGTCGTCGTGGCCAGGAACGTGCTCGTGCGGGCCAGCCGCCCCCACGGGTCCCCGCGGTACCCGGAGTGGGCGGCCACGGCGGCCATCGCCTGGGGGTGCAGCGACTGCAGCAGCAGGGCGCGCAGCCCGCCGACGAACATGGAGGCGTCGCCGTGCACGCGGCGCACGGCGCTGCCCTCGGGGAACCATCGCGGCCCCGGGGTGCCGTGGATGCGGTCGCGGGCCTCCGGCCCCTCGGGGCCGGCGACCTTGGTGAACAGGGCCGCGCCGACGCGGTCGCGGACGCCGTCCGCCAGGGGGGTCATGCCCCGATCCTCACCCGGCGACGCCCGGACGTCGACACGGCAGCCCGCGCGGGCCGCAGGATCACCCCGGGGTCCCCACGGTCGTACGCTGCGGGCGCACACCGACACCGAGGGGAGCGCGCCGTGGTCACCAGCGCCGGTCTGCTGCTGTACCGGCACGGCGCCGACGGTGTGGAGGTGCTGCTCGGCCACATGGGCGGCCCTTTCTGGGCGCGCAAGGACGCCGGCGCCTGGACGCTGCCCAAGGGCGAGCACACGGACGCCGAGGACCCGCACGCGGCGGCCGTGCGCGAGTTCGCCGAGGAGATCGGCCGCCCGCCGCCCGACGGGCCGGACCTCCCGCTGGGGACCGTGCGGCAGGGCGGCGGCAAGACGGTGACCGCCTGGGCGCGCCTGGCGGACCTGGACGTGACGACCATCGACAGCAACACCTTCGAGCTGGAGTGGCCGCCGCGCAGCGGGCGCCGGCAGTCGTTCCCCGAGCTGGACCGAGCCGGCTGGTGGCCGCTCGAGCACGCGCGCACCCTGGTCGTCCGGGCCCAGGTGGAGCTGCTGGACCGGCTCGGCGCGGCCCTGGCGGGCGCCGGCCCCGCCGGCCCGGGGACGGTCCGCCCCGAGCCCCCTGCCTGACCCCGGCGCGCCGCGCGTCCCGGGCGCGGGCAGACTCGCTGCCATGCGCGAGCTGGTGGTCCTGGGTACGGCGTCGCAGGTGCCGACCCGCACGCGCAACCACAACGGCTACCTGCTGCGCTGGGACGGCGCCGGCCTGCTCTTCGACCCCGGCGAGGGCACCCAGCGGCAGCTGACGCTCGCCGGGGTGCCGGCGTCCGCGATCACCCGGATCTGCCTGACCCACGTGCACGGCGACCACTGCTTCGGGCTGCCCGGCGTCCTGTCGCGGCTCGCGCTGGACGGCGTCGAGCACCCCGTGCACCTGCACTACCCGGCGTCGGGGGAGGAGGTGGTGCGGGCGCTGGTGTCGGTCGGTGCCATCCCCCCGGACCTGCGCCTGCACCCGCACGGGGTCGCCGGCGACGTCGCGGACGGCCTCGCCGTCGTGCCCCTGCGGCACCGGGTGGAGACCTACGGGTACCGGCTGACGGAGCCGGACGGGCGCACCCTGCTGCCCGAGCGCCTGGAGGCGGCCGGCGTCCGTGGCCCGGACGTCGCGCGGCTGCAGCGCGACGGCGGGCTGGACGGCGTGCGCCTGGCGGACGTCAGCGTGCGCCGGCCGGGTCAGCGGTTCGCGATCGTCATGGACACCGCGCGGTGCGAGGGCGCCGAGGAGCTGGCGGACGGCGCGGACCTCCTGCTGGTGGAGTGCACGTTCGCCGACGAGCTGGCCCACCTGGCCGAGGAGTACCGGCACCTGACCGCGGGGCAGGCGGGCGCGCTGGGCGCCACCGGCGGCGCCCGGTCGGTGGTCCTGACGCACTTCTCGTCCCGGTACCCCGACGTGGGCCCGCTGCTCCAGGAGGCCCGTGCCCGCGCCGGCGCTCGACCGGTCGCGGCCGCCGAGGACCTGGACCGCTTCGCGTTCCCTGCCCGCCGGGCCGCCCGCGACGCCGCCGCGGGTGCCGCCCCGGGTGTCGCCCCCGACGCCGCGGCGACCGGGGCACCCGCGTGAGCGAGTCGGTGCGGGACCTGCTGCTGGGCCTCGGCGGAGGCCTGCTCGCCGCCTGGGTGCTGCTGGCCGCAGCCCTGCTGGCCGCGCACCCGGGACGAGCCGCGCTCGGCGAGGCGCTGCGCGTCCTGCCGGACCTGCTGCGCCTGCTCGCGCGCCTGGCGCGCGACCGGGCGGTGCCGCGGACCACCCGGGTGCTGCTGTGGCTCACCCTGGCGTACCTGGCGTTCCCGATCGACCTCATCCCGGACGTCGTGCCGGTGCTGGGCTACGCCGACGACGCGATCGTCGTCACCCTGGTCCTGCGTGCGGTCGTGCGCCGTGCGGGGGAGGGCACGGTGGAGCGGTGCTGGCCGGGCACGCCGGACGGGCTGGCCGCGGTCACGCGGCTGACCCGGGCACGCCGGCGGCCGCTGCCGGACGGTCCCTGACCAGGCGGCGCGGTCCGGTGGTCGCCGGTGGCGCCACCCGGCGCCGGGCCGGGACGTGCGGCAGGACCGGGGGTCGTGAGCGGTGAGAATGGCACCGTGCGCGTCCAGCCGGTGACACCCGCCGCCGTCGTCGACCACGTCGTGGCGCTGGTGACGACGCGACCGGCAGGTGAGCGGCTGCGCGTCGCGGTGGACGGTGCCCCGCCGGCCGCCCCTGGTGAGCTCGCGGACGCGCTCGTCGAGCCCCTGCGGCGGGCCGGCCGGCCGGTGGTGCGGGTGTCCGCGGAGGACTTCCTGCGGCCCGCGTCGGTGCGGCTCGAGCACGGCCGGCACGACCCGGACGCGTTCCTCGACGAATGGCTCGACTCGTCCGCGCTGGCCCGGGAGGTGGTGGACCCGCTCGGTCCGGACGGGTCGGGCCGCTACCTGCCCAGCCTGTGGGACCCCGTCCGCGACCGTGCGACCCGGGCACCGGCGGTCGACGCCCCGGCCGGGGCCGTCCTGGTCCTGGACGGGTCGCTGCTCCTGGGCCGCTGGCTCGACCTGGACCTGACCGTGCACCTGGCGCTGCGCGAGCCCACGCTCCAGCGGCGGACGCCGCCCGAGGACCGGTGGACGCTGCCCGCGTTCGCCCGGTACGCCGAGGAGGTCCGGCCCGAGGCCGTGGCGGACGTCGTCGTGCGGGCGGACGACCCGCGCCGGCCCGCCCTCGTGCTGCCGGGCTGACGCGCCACGGTGCCGCCGGGGGGCCACCGTGCCGCCGCCGGACGCCGGCGTCGGTGGCCGGTCCGGTCGCCCGTGGCGGGGACGGCGACGGCCGGCCCCCCGGAGTCGTCGCTCCGAGCGGCCGGCCGTCGAGTCGTTCGTCCCGACCTCGTCCCGATGCGGGGTCAGGGGTGCTGCGGGGCCCTCACAGGCCGGTCGTGCCCCGGCGCGTGTCGGCGTCGGTGTCGAGCTCGATCTCTTCCTTGCGGACGTTCTCGGTGACCGTCTCGGTCTCCGTGACGACGTCGGTGTCGAGGCGCACGCGCTCGACCGGGACGGTCTCCTTGGCGACGACGGGGCGCTCCTCGGTGAGGATCACCTCGTGCTCCTCCTCGCTGATCGCGGGGCCGGAGAGGGCGTCGCCGACGTTCGCGTCGGTGATCGGCTCGCGCTCGAGCCGCACCTCCTCGTGGGTGACCGGGACGGTGACCGTCTGCTGCTCGGTGACGATGTACTTGCGCAGACGGGCGCGGCCGGTGGCGACCCGCTCGGTGCCGACGTGGAGCCGCTCCTCCGAGCGCGTCATGGCGTTGTCGGTGGTGGGGCCCGAGGTGTCGTGGCCGACCGTGCCGTGCTGGTTGAGGTCCGACGCCACGCCGGTCGTCGTCGTGCTGTCCAGCCCGGCGGTGTCCGTCACGTCGTAGGTGCTGGTCGCCGTGTCGTCGTAGCCCGTGCCGGCCGTCTCGTAGTCCGTGGTGTAGTCCAGGCCGTAGTACCGGTAGAGCTCCGCCTCCTCGGTCTCCGACAGGTGGCCGTTGGAGTCCTCGACGCGCGGGGCGCCCTTGACCTTCGCCTTGTCGTAGGGGACGACGATCTCGTCGCCGCGGACAGAGCCCTGGGTGAGGGGGATGAAGGACTCGGCCGTGCCGAACAGGCCGGTGGTGACGGTGACCCACTCCGGGTTGCCGGTCTGGTCGTCCAGGAAGACCTGGCTGACCTTCCCGATCTTGTCCCCGTCGGTGCCGACGACGGTGCCGCCGGACGTGAGCAGGTTCTGGATCTCGTCAGTGCCGATCATGGTGATTCCTCCACTTGTTGGGGATCCGGGTGCGCGTGGTGACGCGGGGTGCCCGAGGGCGACGACGGACGGGAGCGGCCGCCGACGACGGGGCGGTTCCCGCCTGCCTCCGAGGGCGCCCGCGCCGTGGTGGCGCGAGCAGGTCCTCGAGGGCCGGCACCGCTGGTCCGCCGTCGATGTATGTCACCCGAGGTGCGTCCACCCCGGGCGCCACCCTGGCCGTCGTCGGGACGCCGGACGGGGTGGCTCCATGTGCGGCCACGCCTTCTGCGCTGCCGGAAATGAGGCTATGGGGGGTGCGATGACCCAGCAACACGAACGCCACCCGGCGCGGGGTGTCACCCGTTCGTGGGGCCCGCGGCGACCAGCCGGGCGGACAGGTAGCGCATGTCGCCGCCGGTGAGGCCGGTGTGGTTCGGGGTCCCCTCGAGCGCCGCGAACGGCCGGATCGCCCGACGGAAGGGTCGCGGGATCCAGGCCTGGACCAGGGCGGCCTTGCGCGCGTCGTCCAGCCGCAGCGCGCGCGCCACCCCGGCGGTGATGTCCTGCTCGGAGACGACGGTCAGGCCGGCCGCACCGAGCTGGCGGCGCACGCGCGGCACCGCGTCGGCCCTGCGCAGGTCGGCCCACGCGAAGGTGCCGCCCGGGCGCAGCACCCGGCGCACCTCGGCGAGGAAGAGCTCCATGGACGGGTAGCAGTGGGAGGACTCCACGTTGACGACGACGTCGAAGGACGCGTCGGGGAACGGCATGGCCTGGGCGTCGCCCCACACGAAGCGCAGCCCCGGCGCCCGGCGGTGCCGTCGGCACAGGGCGACGGCGCTGCGGGAGAAGTCCAGGCCCGTCGTCGACCGCGGGCCGCCGTACCGGGCGAGGTACTCGGTGCCACCGCCGCGTCCGCAGCCGACCTCCAGCACGTCGCGGCCCTCCAGCGGCACACCGTGGACCGTGTGCGCGTAGAGCTGGATGCACAGCCGGTCCGGCTCGTCGCGGGGATCGAGCGCGACGGCAGGTCCGGGTGGGTCCAGGGCGTCCGGGGACAGGCCGTAGTTCATGAAGCGCCACTCGGGGCGGCGCACCTGCGCCGCGAGCAGCTCGTAGCACAGGCGCCAGGCGAGCCGCCCGGGCGTCACCGCACCGGGGTGGGCACGGCGGGCGGGCAGATCCGTGCCCACGGGGAGCCGTCGAGGTCCGGCACCGGGTCGCCCTGCGCACCGGCCAGCGTCCGGCACACCGCGACGGCCTGCTCGAGCACGGTCGCCAGCCGCGCGTCCGTGTCCGGCGCGGCGGACAGCGCCAGGGCCTGGACGGCGAAGTCGACGACGGCGGGCGCCGGGTCACGGGTCGAGCCACCCAGCCCGTGCTCGCGCGTGAACCGCTCGGCCCAGCGGGCGGCGAGCGGCACGTCGGCCAGCGCGGCACGCGCCGCGGGGCGGAGGTCCGCCGGGTCCCGGCCGTCGGCCACCGCGAGGAGACGCTCGCAGGCCAGCAGGCCCACGGCGAGCACGCGCTGGCGCTCCTCGGCGGCCACGGGCAGCGCGGCGCACGCGGCGACGACCGCGATCTCGTGGTCCCACCGCGGGTCGGCGCTGGTGAGCCCGATGACCGACGGGATGTACCGCGCCAGTCGCGGGCGCGCGTCGTCCGACGTCGCGTCGTTCACCCCCCGGGCCAGCCGGGCGAGCACGGGGTGCGTGCAGGCCGGATGGTCGCTCCACCGCTCCCCGGCGAGATAGCTCGCCAGCTCCATGAAGCAGGCGCCACGCCGTGGGCTGCGGTGCTTGCCGCGGGCCAGCAGCGGCAGGACGTCCGGGGCGGTGGACGGCATGGACCTCACCTCGCAGGAGCGGGTTCGTCGTGGTGCCTGCGAGCGTACGCTCGCGTCCCGCCCAGCGGCCAGCGGTGCGGACGACCTCCGTCCGCCCCGGGTCCGCGGCCGGCCGGTCGCCGGTCGAGGCCGCGGGCCGGCGACCAGGCGCCCGGCGACCCAGGCGCCCGGCGACCCAGGTGTGCGGCGACTACCCCTGCAGGGTCCGCAGCGCCTTCCAGGGCTGCTCGACCAGCTCGCCGGCGAGGTCGTCGGGGTGCTTGGGCGTCGACAGGAAGTACCCCTGGACGTGCGTGCAGCCCAGCTCGTGCAGGCCGCCGAGGGTCTCGGCGTCCTCGACGCCCTCCACCACGACGGTCCGGCGCAGGTTGTGGCCCAGCAGGAGCACGGCGGCCACGACGGCGGCCGCGTCCCGGTTGGCGGCCAGGTCCCGGGTGAAGGACTGGTCCACCTTGAGCGTGGACGCCGGGATCTGCGTCAGCCGGCTGAGGGAGGAGTAGCCGGTCCCGAAGTCGTCGATCGCGAGCTGGACGCCCAGGTCGCGGATCTGGGCGAGCGCGCCGAGCGTCACCTCGGGGCTGGTGATCATGCCGGACTCGGTGATCTCCAGCGTCAGCCGGTGGGCCGCGACGCCGGTCGCGGCGAGGGTGTCCGCGACGCGCACGGGCAGCAGCGGGTCGGTCAGCTCCTGGGTGGAGACGTTGACGAAGATCCGGCCGGGGGCGTGCTCGCCCAGCTGGTCGTCCCAGGCACGCAGCTGCCGGCAGGCCGCGGTCAGCACCCACGCCCCGAGGTCCCCGATGAGCCCGCCGCGCAGGGCGGCGTCGATGAAGGCGCCGGCCGGGAGCAGGCCGCGGACCGGGTGGTTCCAGCGGACCAGCGCCTCGACGGCGTACACGCCGCTCTCGGCCAGGGGGTCGTCCGGGTCCGTGAGGACGTCGACGATCGGCTGGTAGTGCAGGTCGAGCTGGTCCTGGCGCAGCGCGGCGCCGAGCTCGGCGATGAGGCGCTCCTCGGCCGAGGTGCGCGCCTTCTCGGCCGCGTGCAGGTCGAAGTCGAAGACCTCGTAGCGGCCGCGCCCGGCGTCCTTCGCCCGGTACATCGCGGAGTCGGCCTGCAGCACGAGCGCGTCGGCGGTCTGGTGCGGGTCGCCCGTCGTGGCGATCCCGATGCTCGCGGACGTGTTGATCGTCCGGCCCTGGGGGCGGTACGGCACGGTGAGCTCGTCCAGGATCCGCTGCGCGACCCGCTCGGCGTCGGCCGGCTCGTGCAGGTTCTCCAGCAGCACGACGAACTCGTCCCCGCCCAGGCGGGCCAGGATGTCGGTCGGGCGCAGCGCGGCACGCACCCGCTCGGCGGCCGTGGTGAGCAGCCGGTCGCCGGCGAGGTGGCCGAACGTGTCGTTGACCTGCTTGAGGCCGTCCAGGTCGAGGAACAGCAGCCCCACCTGACCCGGGCGCCGGGCGAGCCCGGCGAGGGCGTGCGAGACGTGCTCGAAGAACATCCACCGGGTCGGCAGGTCGGTGAGCGGGTCGTGCGTGGCGCGGTGGGCCAGCTCGTCCTGGGCGTGCCGGGCGGTGTCGCGGTCCGCCGCGACCACCAGGTAGGACGTGGCGAGGTTGGCCAGGGTGATCGCGGCCTCGAGCTCGCCGGGGGAGAGCGGCTCAGGCGTGCGGCGGTACAGGTCAAGCACGCCCCACAGCCGTCCCCGGGCGCGCATCGGCACGGCCGTGACGCTGCGGACGCCCAGGGACGCGGCGCGCCGCTCGAAGTCCGGCCACCGCTCGCCGGCGGTGAGGTCGTCGACCTGGACCAGGCGCCCGGAGGCGTGGCAGTCGTGGCACGGACCCTCCTGCAGCCCCTCCTGGAGGCGGTCGAGCGTCTCCCCGGCACCGGAGGTCGCGAAGGCGACGCGCAGCATCCCGCCCGGCGTCCGCGGCGTCAGCACGCCGGCGCCGTCGACCTCCAGCACGCGGGTGATCCCGGAGCCGAGCTGGCGCAGGATGTCGTCGACGGAGAAGTCGCCGGTGACCGTCGCGGCGAAGTCGTTGAGCACCGCGGCCAGCGCCTCCGCGTCCACGACGGCCGGGCCCTGCGCCGCGGCAGCGGGCGCGTGGCGCGCGGCGGGCACCTGCGTCACGCCGCGCGAGCCCGCTGCGGGGTCCGGCGTCCCGTCAGGTGCCCCCGCCGGGCGGTGGCGAGCAGAGATCACGGCACGGGCCCCCGGGTGGTCGACGACGTCGGATGGAACGCCGACACGGCGAACCGGGCGCTGGGCCCATCGGCGATGGTATTCGCAGCGCCAGGTCCGGGCATGCCGGGACGGCCGCTCGCCAGGGTGTCACCCGACCGGAGCAACGCCGTGACGTGGACGTCCGGCCCCTGCGCGGGTGGCGCCGTTCAGCGGGCGGCGCCGGTCAACGGGCGGCGCAGGCGACGCAGGTCCGCGCGGTCGGGCGGACCTCGAGCCGCCCCGGGGCGATCGCGGCGCCGCACCGCTCGCACGTGCCGTAGCGTCCCTCGGCGAGCCGGACGAGCGCGGCGTCGACCTCCTCCAGGCGGTCCTGCGCCTCCCGGACGAGGGAGGCGAGCTGCGCGCGCTCGAACGCGATGGTCGCGCCCTCCGGGTCGTGCTCGTCGTCCGCGTTGGAGTCGACGGACGCGGCGACCAGCTCGTCCACGTGGCCGGTCAGGCCGGCGAGCCGGCGCAGCGTCTCCGCGCGGGCGGACGCGAGCGCCCGTGCGGCGTCCGGCTCGGCTGGGGTGGTCACGTCCGGCGGGTCAGCGGGACCGGGGCGACGAGGGCGCACCCGCGCCGTCCGGGGACCCGGCGCTGCCGCCGTCCGCCAGGCGCACGGCGACCACCGCGACGTCGTCGCTGCGGGTGGCGGGCAGCAGGCGGCGCAGCACCTCGTCGCACACCACGTCCAGGTCCTGGTGCGCGACCTCGCGCAGGACGTCGTGCAGCAGCGCGATGCCGTCGCCGAGGGGCTGGTCGCGCCGCTCCACGAGGCCGTCGGTGTAGAGGAAGAGCGTCGCCCCGGGCGCGAGGACCGTCACGGTCTCCCCGCGCCGGGTGTCGGGGACGACGCCGAGCAGCAGGTCCGCCTCGTCGGCGTGGATCTCCGTGACCGACCCGTCCGGCCCGATGACGAACGGCGGGGGATGCCCCGCGTTGGACCACCGGACGGTCCGGTGGCCGGCGTCACCGGACCGCTCGGGCTCGACGGTGGCGACGACGGCCGTCGCGAGCGTGGCGGACTGCAGGGTGACCATCGCGTGGTCGACGTCCTCGAGCAGCTCGGCCGGCCCCGCGCCGGTGGCCACCGCGACGCCGCGCAGGATGGAGCGCAGCTGACCCATCGACGCCGCCGCGACGATGTCGTGCCCGACGACGTCCCCGATGACCAGCACCGTGCCGCCGTCGCGCTGCAGGAAGGCGTCGTACCAGTCGCCACCGACCTGCGCGGCCTCGGCGGCCGGCTCGTAGCGCACGGCGATCCGGAGCCCGGGCGCCCGCGGCGGCTCGGTCAGCAGCGCGCGCTGCAGGCCCTCGGCCAGCTGGCGCTGCTGGCGGTACAGCCGGGAGTTGTCGAGCGCCAGGCCGGCCCGTGCCGCGACCTCGCCGGCCGTGGCGAGCTCGTCCGCCGTGAGCGCCTGGCGCTCGGCGCCGCGGAACAGCGTGATGAGCCCGACCACCCCGTCCCGCCCGCGCAACGGGATGACGGAGGCCGTCTCGGGGGCGAGCCGGGCGATGAGGTCACGGGCGCGGCCGGGCTCCAGCAGCTCGGCGATCCGCGCCGACGCGCGGGCGTCGACGACCACGGTGTCGGCGCTCGACAGCGCCTGCGCCACGAACGAGCGGTCCCGCAGCGCACCGATCCGCATCGCGCCGTACTCCTCGACCAGCGGACGCATCTCGGGATCCGCGTGCCACCACCCGATGTCGCGCAGGCCGCGACGGGCGCCGGCCTGCTCGTCGTCGTCCACCAGGGTCACGAGGCACCAGTCGGCCAGGTCCGGGACGACGAGCTGGGCGAGCCGCCCGACCGCCTGCTCCCCGTCGAGGGTCTCGCTGAGCTCGGCGGTCACCCGGGCCACCAGGGCGGCCCGGTGCGCGAGGTGCGCCGCCTGCTCCTCGGCCTGGCGGCGGGCCGTGATGTCCAGGAAGTACACGGCCAGCCCGTCCGGCCCCGGCCAGGCACGGACCTCGAACCACGCGTCCAGCGGCGCCGGGTAGTAGGCGTCGAAGGACGCGGGCCGCCCCGTGCGCACCGCACGGCGGTAGCCGTCCTCGAACTGCGACGACAGGGCGGCGGGGAACAGCTCCCAGATGTCGCCGCCGAGCAGCTCGCGGCGCGGACGCCCCAGGACCCGCTCGGCCTCGGCGTTGACGTAGGTGAACCGCCAGTCGGTGTCCAGCGAGAAGAAGGCGGTGGGCATGGACTCCAGCACCTCGGCGATGCGAGCCTCGCTGCGCCGGCGCGCCGTGGTGTCGTAGGCCGCGCCGACCATGCGCACCGGCCGGCCCTCCTCGAGCATCGTCCGGCCGCGCGCGGAGACCCAGCGCGTCCCGCCGTCGGGCGTCAGGACTCGGTACTCCGCGTCGAAGCCGTCCTCCGCGAGCACCGCGGCGTCCAGCGCGGCGACCACCCGGGCGCGGTCCTCGGGGTGCACGCGCGAGGTCAGCGACCCGACCGTGTGCTCGGTGCCCTCGTCCAGGCCCAGGAGGTCACGACCGACCTCGTCCCAGCTGACCCGGCCGGTGACGAGGTCCCACCGGAAGACGCCGATCCCGGCCGCCGCGATGGCGAGCTCGCCGAGCACCCGTCCGGCGTCGTGCGACGCCGCCAGGCGGTTCAGCGGGACGCCGGACAGCAGCGGGCGCCGCCCGTCGGCCCCGTCGTCGAGGCCCCGAGCGGCTGTGCCGGCAAGGGGGTCGGGCACGCACGTCTCCTGTTCGGGCCGGCCGGTCGGGACCGGGCCGGTGGGGCGGACCGCTCATCGGGCGGCCGTGACGCCGGAGCGCCCGCGCAGGCCGGTCGGCAGCCGCGGGACGATCGTCCCGGCGAGCGTAACCGGTGCGTCAGGGCCGGGCGGTCAGGCGCGCCAGCCGTCGGGCTGCAGGTCGCCGTGCGCACCGGGCCGGTAGTCCTGGTTGCGTCCGGGGGTGCCGGCGATGGTCCGGAGCGCCTCGCCGAGCGCGGCGACGTCGCGCAGGGAGGTCCCTCGCCCGGTGCTCGCCCGCACGGCCCCCGGGACGCGGTCGCGGCGGCCGGCGCGCACGTCGTCGTGGTACCGGCGGACGTCGGCGTCGTCCAGGGACAGCAGGCGCCCGACGTAGGGGTGCGCGCAGAAGCAGCCGTTGCGCACGCCGATCCCGAACTCGTAGGACAGCCGCGCCGCGAGCAGCGAGTCCGACATGCCGGGCAGGTTGAACACCGCGATCGGCAGCCGGTCGGCCGACGGCCCCGGACCGTAGCGGACCAGACCGGGCACCGCCGCCAGCTCCGCGTCGAGCGCCCACGTGAGCTCGCGGTCGTGCGCGACCACGGCCGACCACCCCTGGGCGAGCACGTCCTGCGTGGCCGCCGCGAGGGCGACGACGCCGAGCACGTTCGGGGACCCGGCCTCCTCGCGCTCCGGCCCGTCGGCCCAGACCACGTCGTCGAAGGACACGGCGGACACCGCGCCGCCGCCGACGAGCAGAGGCTCGCCCCCGGCGAAGAGCTCGCGCGGCGCGACCAGGGCGCCCGCGCCGTAGGGGGCGTACAGCTTGTGGCCGGACAGGGCCAGGACGTCCACCCCGAGCGCCGTCATGTCGACGGGCCGGTGGGGGGCGAGCTGGGCCCCGTCCACGACCACCAGGACCCCGCGCTGCCGGGCCGCCGCCGCGATCTCCGCGAGGGGCGGCACCCAGCCGGTGACGTTGGAGGCCCCGGTCAGGGCCAGCACCTGCGGGCGGGGGGAGGCGTCCAGGCCGGCGACGACGTCCTCGACCGTGAACGTCCCCTCGGCCGTGACGTCGACCGTGCGCAGGCGGGCGTGCCGCCGCCAGGGCAGAAGGTTGGCGTGGTGCTCCACCGCGGTGGTCAGCACCACGTCGTCCGGGGCCAGACGCAGCCGGAACGCCAGGATGTTGAGGGCCTCGGTCGTGTTGCGGGGGAAGATCGCGACGTGGGTGCGGGCGTCGGCACCGACGAAGTCGAGGACCGTGTGCCGCGCCTCCTCGTAGCGGGCGCTGGCCACCCGGGACCGCATCCCCGCGCCGCGGTGCACGCTGGAGTACCAGGGGCCGAACTCATGGACGGCGCGCGCGACGGACACGGCGGCGGAGGTGGTGGCCGCCGAGTCCAGGTCGACGTACGGCCGCTCGGAGCCGTCGAGGACGCGCACGTGCAGGTCAGCGCCCACCAGCGGCCAGCGCCCGGTCCGTGAGGTCGTCTCCATGACAGGCTGATCGGACGAGCCGCGTGCCGGATGAGTGGTGCGGACCAACTCTCATGCGGGGGCCCGGTTGGACGATGATCTCCCCGTGACCTCTCGACGCGCGTCCGTGACGGAGAGCGCTCCCCGCCGAGCGCGACGCCTGCGTCTGACCCGCCGCGTGTTCTGGGACCTCGCCGTCTACATGGTCGGCCTGGGACTGCTCGTCGGGGCGGTCTTCCCCCTGTTCGCGGTCGCCATGGGCATCGACGCGCGCGAGGCGCGCCACCCCGGGTTCGTCGCGGCGTGCCTCGCGGCGGGGTTCCTCGTCGGCGCCGCCAACCACGCGCTGAGCCGCGCCGTCGTCGGCCGGCGCCTGGCCGTCCTCAGTGCGCACCTCAACGCCGTGGCGGGCACCGTCGCGCAGGCGTTCCGGACCGGGGACTGGACCGGGTCCCGGTCCGGGCGCATCCCGGTCGACTCCGACGACGAGCTGGGGGAGACCGCGCGCGCGTTCAACCGGCTCATCGACACCCTCGAGGCGGGCGAGCACTTCCGGTCGCTGGTCCGCAACGCGTCCGACATCATCACCGTCGTCGACCCCGCCGGGACGATCACCTACCAGACCCCGTCCGTCGGCTGGGTGCTCGGCCACCCGCCCGACACGCTGCTCCACACCGACGTCGCGGGCCTGGTTCACCCGGACGACGCCCCGGCGTTCCGGGCGTACCTGTCCGGGGTGGTGGGCGGCACGGTGCAGCCGGCCTCGCTCGTGTGCCGCATGCGGCACCGCAACGGCACGTGGCGCTGGGTGGAGACGGTCGCGGCCAACCTGCTCACCGACGTCGCCGTGAACGGGGTCGTGCTGACCACGCGGGACGTCAGCGACCGCAAGGAGCTCGAGGACCAGCTGCGCGCCCAGGCCTTCCACGACCCGCTCACCGGGATGCCGAACCGCGCGCTCTTCATGGACCGCCTGCGCGCCGCGGAGGACCGGCACCGGCTGGCGGGGACGCCGTTCGCCGTCCTGTTCCTCGACCTCGACGACCTCAAGACCGTCAACGACAACCTGGGGCACGACGTCGGCGACACCCTCCTGCAGGCGGTCGCCGCGCGGATCCAGGGCTGCCTGCGGCCGGGCGACGTCGCGGCCCGGCTGGCCGGTGACGAGTTCGCGGTCCTGCTGTCCGGCGGGTCCGGCCCGACCCACGCGACCCGGGTCAGCGAGCGGGTGCTGTCCTCGCTGCGCGAGCCGCTGCACCTCGCCGACCGCTACGTCCACATCGGGCTGAGCATCGGCGTGGCGACGTCGGAGACCCCGGCCGCGGCGGAGCTGGGCCTGCTGCGGGCGGCGGACATCGCCATGTACGTCGCCAAGACCTCCGGCAAGGGGCGCTACGAGGTCTTCCAGGGCAGCCACCACGCGTCCCAGCTGGAGACGGAGCGGCTGCGGGCCGACCTGCACCACGCACTCGACGGGGACCAGCTCGAGCTCTACTACCAGCCGATCGTCCGGCTCACCACGGGCGACGTCGTCGGCTTCGAGGCGCTGCTGCGGTGGAACCACCCCGGACGCGGGCTCGTGCCGCCGGCGGACTTCATCCCGCTGGCGGAGGAGAGCGGCCTGATCGTGCCGATCGGACGGTGGGTGACGCGCGAGGCGACGCGCCAGGCGGCCCGCTGGCAGCGTCGGGGTGGCCCGGCGCTGCGGATGAGCGTCAACGTCTCCGCGCAGCAGTTCCAGCACCCCGGCTTCGTGTGGGACGTCACCGAGGCCCTGGAGCGGTCCGGTCTCGACCCGCACCTGCTGACGCTGGAGATCACCGAGAGCGTCCTGGTCGACGACGCCCAGCGGGTCGCCGGCAAGCTGCGCCGGCTCAAGGAGCTCGGGGTGCGGCTCGCGCTGGACGACTTCGGCACGGGATACTCCTCGCTGAGCTACCTGCGCCGGTTCCCGATCGACGTCCTGAAGATCGACAAGTCGTTCGTGGACGACCTCGCGGTCAGTCCCGAGGACCGCGCCGTCGTCGGCGCGATCATCCAGCTCGGCCGCACGCTCGACCTCCAGGTCGTCGCGGAGGGCGTGGAGGACGACGCCCAGGTGCGCGCGCTCGCGAGCCTCAGCTGCCCGCTCGGGCAGGGCTACCGTTTCGGCCGACCGCGGCCGGCGAGCGAGGCGATGGCGGGCGGCACGGTGGCGGGCGGCGCGGTGGCGGGCGAGACCGTGGCGGGCGGCACGCTGACGGGCACGCTGACGGGCACGGCGACCGCCACGGCCACGGGCGGCGGCACCGTCCTCCCCTGAGGGCCGATCCGCGGGCCGACGGGCCTGACCTGCACCGACGCCGCCGTCGTGTCCCGCTCGTCCCGTTCGCCCGCGTTGTCCGGGTACGGCCCGTCGAGCAGCGGGTGAGATCGCTGCGCTGTTGGGGTGACGCCCGGTCCCGGGCCCGTCGACGCCGTGGTCGTCGCCCTAGCGTCGGCGGTGCTCGCCCCGGACGGGGTGAGATCCGATGGGAGACAGTCATGCACGAGACGCAACCGGGTCACCTGCGCCGATGGGGCGCTGTGATCGGGTCATCCGCGCTTCTCTCCGGTCTGGTGGTGGGCACCGGTGGCGCCGCGCACGCCGCCGGGGACGCGACGGCACCGGCGACGACCACGCCGGTCGTCGGCACGGAGTGGGGCGACGACCAGGCTGACAAGGCGGCGCTGAAGCTGGGCAAGCACGTCGACTCGCTCGACCCGGGCTCGCTGTTCACGCTGACCCACGCCGTGGGCGCCCGCACCGCCTGGACGCAGAAGGACGCCGCGGGCCGCGCCGTCACCGGGCAGGGCGTCACGGTCGCCGTGCTGGACTCCGGCGTGCAGGCCGTCCCCGGCCTGGACCAGCCGGGTCAGCTGGTCCGCGGCCCGGACCTGTCCCTCGAGGTCAACAGCGAGGAGCGGCTGGCCGACGACACCTTCGGCCACGGCACGCACATGGCCGGCATCATCGGGGGCAGCGACCCGGTCGCGGTCGACCCCAAGACCGGCGCGCCGAAGGCCACCGACCCCTCCGTCCAGCTCGGCGTCGCCCCGGACGCGCAGCTCCTCGCCCTCAAGCTCGCGACGACCGACGGCAGCACCGACGTCAGCCAGGTCATCGCGGCGCTGGACTGGGTCGCGCAGCACCGCACCGACAACGGGATGAACGTCCGCGTCGTCAACCTGTCCTTCGGCACCGAGGCGATCCAGCCGTACCAGGTCGACCCGCTGGCCGCCGCCGCCGAGCACGCGTGGCGCAACGGCCTCGTCGTCGTCGTCTCCGGTGGGAACGACGGCGAGGACGCCGGCTCCCTGAGCAACCCCGCGATCGACCCGTACGTCATCGCGGTCGGTGCGTCCGACCCGAACGGCCTGACGAGCGGGTGGGTCAGCCCGTCCGTCGCCGACTTCAGCAGCCGCGGCACCGCCGCGCGCCACGTCGACCTGGTGGCCCCCGGCCGCTCGGTCGTCTCCTTCCGGGCTCCCGGGTCGTCGGTCGACCTCGAGCACCCGGAGGGTCTCGTCGAGGGTGACACCACCGGCCGGCTGTTCCGCGGCAGCGGCACGTCGCAGGCCGCCGCCGTCGTCAGCGGTGCCGCCGCGCTGGTGCTCCAGGCGAACCCGAGCCTGACGCCCGACCAGGTCAAGGACGTGCTCGTGCGCACGGCCCGACCGCTCTCCGGGGAGCCGGTCGTCGACGCCGGTGCCGGCCAGCTCAACGTGGCCGCCGCCGTCGAGGCCGCGAAGAAGGTCGTCGTCGACGCCAAGCACCCGGCGGTCACCCAGAGGTGGGCCCCGGCCACGGGCCTCGGGTCGCTGGACCTGGCCAGGGGAGGCAGCCACCTGGCGAACCCCGAGACCGGTGAGGTGCTCGTCGGCGAGGTCGACGTCCTGGGCACGCCGTGGAACCCGGCCACGTGGACGCAGGCCTCGGCCTCGGCCACCGCCTGGGACGGCGGCCTGTGGATGCGGGCACGCTGGAGCGGGGACACGTGGACCTCGACGGGCTGGGCGCGGGCCCGGTGGAGCGACACCGCGTGGAGCCGCGCGCGGTGGAGCGACGCCTCCTGGGACCGGGCCCGCTGGTCCCGTGCCCGCTGGAGCGACGCCTCGTGGGAGCGGGCGCGCTGGTCCAGCATCCCCTGGACGTAAGCCACCCCGCACGAACCCTGAACGTGGGCGTCCTGCTGCCGATAGGCGCAGCAGAGGACGACCACGACCGGGGGACGCGCTGATGGACGAGCACGACACGCCACCGGACCGCCCGGAGACCGACACCCTCGGTCTCCGGGCGGTCCGTCGGTTGACGGACCCGACGGTCCTGACGCTGGTGCTCGCCGGGACGCTCCTGACCGCGGCCGCGACCCTCACGCGCCACTTCCCGACCGGCCCGCTCCTGCCGCCGCCGGCCGGGCTGGCGCCCACCGCGGTCGCCGCGGTGCTCGCCGTGCTGTTCTTCCTCACCGAGCTGGGCCAGGCGCGGATCGAGATCCGCCGGCAGGCCTACTCGTTCTCCCTCTCGGGCGTGCCCCTGCTCCTCGGCCTGCTGTTCTGCCCGCCGTGGCTCCTGGTCGCCGCGCGGCTGACCGCGGCGGTCGTCGCCTTCGGGGTCCAGCGGGTCCCCCCGGTCAAGCTGGCGTTCAACCTCGCCGCCTACGCGCTCGACATCAGCGCGGTCCTCGCGCTCAGCGCGCACCTCGTGCCGGACGACGGCTACCTCGACCTCGCCGTGGCGGGGACCTGCTACCTCGCGCTGGCGGTCGTCGACCTGGTGATGAGCGCCGTCGTCCTGCTCGTCATCCGGGTCAACGGCGGCCCGGTGGGCCTCGAGGACGTCGGGGAGGTCCTGCTGTCCGCCGGCCTGTTCGTCGCGCTCAACACCGCGACCGGGCTGATCGCGGCGCTCCTGCTCGTCTCCGGCTCGCTCGGGACGGTGCTGCTCGGCGGCGTCGCGGCGGTCGCGGCCCTGTCGTACCGGGCGTACCTGGTCCTGCGGCGCCGGCACCGCTCCCTGCAGGACCTGCAGGACTTCATCCGTCTCGGCGAGGGGGCCCGGGACCTGGACGACCTCGTGGAGCGGCTGCTGCCGCGGGTGCAGACCCTGCTGCGCGCCGGCCGGGTGGAGCTCGCGGTCGCCCCGCACGACGGCGGTCCCGAGGTCGTGCACCGGCGCGTGGACGAGGACGGCGTCGTCGGCCACGGCCCCGCGGCCGACGGGGAGGGCCGTGACGACGACGTCCTGGTGGTGCCGCTGGACGCCTCCGGGACCGGCGGCACGCTGTCGGTGGCGGACCGCCTGGGGGACCGCACCCGCTTCACCGGGGACGACCACGCCCTGCTGCGCACCCTCGCCGGGCACCTCGCGGTGGCGCTGCACAGCGTCCGGCTCGTCGACCAGCTGCGCTACGAGGCGCGCCACGACGCGCTCACCGGCCTGCCGAACCGCTCCGAGGTCGCCGAGCGGCTCCGCGAGCTCATGGCCGAGTCCGCCGTGACGGACCGCGTCGGCGTCCTGCTGCTCGACCTCGACCGCTTCAAGGAGGTCAACGACGCGTTCGGGCACGACATGGGCGACGAGCTGCTCGGCGTGGTCGCCGAACGTCTGCTGGCCACCGTCCCACCCGGCTGCACGGTGGGCCGCCTCGGCGGCGACGAGTTCGCGGTCGTCCTGCCGGCGTCCCCGGACGCCGAGCAGCTCGCCCTGTCCCTGGCGACCGCCATCGGCCGCGCCCTGTCGGCTCCGGTGCAGCTCACCGCCGCGGCGGTGACCACCGGCGCGTGCGTCGGCATCACGGTCGGGCGTCCGGGTGACGACGAGGCGGACCTGCTGCGCCAGGCCGACACGGCGATGTACGCGGCCAAGGACGCCCGCCTGCCGGTCCTGGTCTACGCCGACGCGCTCGACGACGGCCGCCGCGAGCGGCTCGCCATGCTGGTGGACCTGCGCGCCGCGCTCGACCACGACGAGTTCGAGATGCACTACCAGCCGAAGGTCGACCTGGCCACGGGCGTGGCGACCAGCGTCGAGGCGCTGGTCCGGTGGAACCACCCCGTGCTGGGGCGGGTCCCGCCGGACGCGTTCATCACCGTCGCCGAGTCGACCGGGCTCATCGACGACCTCACGCAGATGGTGCTCGCCCAGGCCCTGGGCCAGCTGCGCCGCTGGCGCGAGGCGGACCTGGACCTGACGGTCGCGGTCAACCTCTCGGCCCGCAACGTCAACGACGAGACGCTGCCGCAGCGCGTGGCCGCGGCGCTCGCCACGGCCGGCGTCCCGGCCGAGCGCCTCATCCTGGAGATCACCGAGAGCAGCGTCATGGGCGACCCGGAGCGCACGGTCCCCACCCTGGAGCGGCTCGCGGCCATCGGCGTCACGCTCTCCCTGGACGACTTTGGGACGGGCTACTCGAGCCTGTCCTACCTGCAGCGGCTGCCCGTGCGCGAGCTCAAGATCGACCGGTCGTTCCTGCTCGGCCTGGCGGACCCGCCCCGCGCACGAGCCAGCCGCGTGCTCGTGCGCAGCATGGTGGGCCTGGGTCAGAGCCTGGGCTTGAAGGTCGTCGCCGAGGGCGTGGAGACCACCGAGATCCTCGAGGAGCTGCGGGCGCTCGGCTGCGACCTCGCGCAGGGCTACCTCGTCTCGCGTCCCGTGCCGGGCGACCTGCTGGCGGACGCCGTCGTGCGGGCCGGCTACCGGATGCCCCGCCTCGGCCTCCTGCCGACGCCACGTCCCCGGTCGGCGCCCCCGGTGGTCCCGGCCGGGGTCCCGGCCGCTCCGGCTGGAGTTGCGGCCGCTCGCGCTGCGGTCCCGGCCGCCCCGCCCGTGCTCGCCCCGGGCGCGGACCTGCGACCACCGCGTCGCCCGAGCCTGCCCCGAGCCCGCACGCGCTCGTAACGGCGGCGACCCCGGCCGTTCACGTGGGCCACCTAGCGTGGCCGCAGGGACGACGAGGACGCGCCGCGCAGGACGTGCAGCAGCCGCCCGACGTGGATGGAGACGACGATGCCGCAGTACGTGTGCCTGGACGGCCCCCTCGCGGGGCACGTGTTCGACTGGCGGGACTCGCCCTCCGCGGGCGAGACGCTGACGGTGGGCGTCGTCGACGTCGGCCAGGACGACCTGCTGCTCGGGCCACCCGAGGCGGACTACCTGGTGGAGCGGCCCGCCGCCCCGACGGAGGCCGGCCGGCTGCGGTTCGTGTCGCACCGTGGAGCGTGGGAGACGCCGTCCGTGCTCGCCCACCACCGGGCCTGACGCCCGCCCCCCGACCCGGCCACGCTCGGCCGGCAGCGGTCGGTCGGGCCGGGGGAGGCAGCCCGGGCCACGGCACGGGTGGCCCGGTCCGCCGGCGGTGGGCCAGCATGGGCCCCGGCCCGCCGGCACCGGCGGGCTCGCCATCGAGACGGGCGGGTGCGACGTGCGCAGGACCGACCACTACGTCCTGGTCGAGCGGGTCGACGCGGTCGAGACCACCGCCAAGGGTGTGCTGGCGACACTCGGGCGTGAGCGGCTGCGCGTGGACGTCGTCCGCGACGACGTCGTGCGCCTGAAGATCAGCCGCGGCGGGCAGCTCGACGAGGAGCCGACGTTCGCGGTGTGCGTCGACCCGCTCGCCCGGGACGTCGCGTTCGAGGTGGAGCACGGCGACGACGCCGTGCGCATCAGGACCTCCGCGCTCGTCGTGACGGTGTGGCTGGACCCGTTCCGGCTCGACGTGCACCGGACGGACGGCAGCCCCGTGGTCGAGACCGCACTGGACGACCACGGCCGTCCCTGGGCGTACGCGACGCTCAACGACGCCTTCGTCCTGCGCCGGCGGTGCCGTCCCGAGGACGCGATCTTCGGGCTGGGGGAGAAGACGGGGCGCCTGAACCGGCGCGGGCGCGAGTTCACCCTGTGGAACACCGACGTGCTGGCGCCCACCGCGTCCGGCGAGTTCACCCGCGGCCTGGACCCGGCCGACCCCCGCGCGGACAGCACCAGCACCGAGTTCGACCCGTACTACGTCTCCATCCCGTTCTTCTACCACCAGGCCTACCCGTCCGGGGCGATGGCCGGGTCGTTCCTCGACAACGGCTACCGCACCGAGTACGACTTCACGGCCCCGCACGAGTACGCCGTGCACGCGTCCGGCGGCCAGTACACCGAGTACGTCTTCGCCGGGCCCACCATGCCCGCGATCCTCGAGGCGTACACGGAGCTGACCGGCCGGACCGCACCTCCGCCGCTGTGGGCGCTGGGCTTCCACCAGTCCCGCTGGCACGACTACACGCAGGACGCCGTGCAGAGGCTCGCTCGCCGGCACCGTGAGCTCGAGGTGCCGTGCGACGCGCTGTGGCTCGACATCGACTACATGGACGGGTACCGGGTCTTCACCTGGGACGCCGAGCGGTTCCCGGACGTGCCGGGGATGCTCGCGTCGCTCGCCGACGAGGGCTTCCGCGTCATCACGATCGTCGACCCGGGCATCAAGCACGACCCCGGGTACGCCGTGTTCGACGACGCCGTCGCGCAGGACGTCCTGTGCCGCACCGAGGGCGGCGACCTCTACGTCGGGCAGGTGTGGCCGGGCAACACCGTGTTCCCCGACTTCGTCACCGAGGAGGCGCGGGCGTGGTGGGGCCGGCTCAACGCGGCGCACGTGCGCTCGGGCCTGGCCGGCATCTGGAACGACATGAACGAGCCCGCGACCGGTCACATCGACCCGCTGCCCATGCGCTTCGGCCGGGGCGCGTACCCGCACGAGCGCTTCCACAACCAGTACGCGCTGCTCATGGCCATGGGCACGACCCAGGGGCTGCTGGCCGAGATGCCGGACCGGCGCACGTTCGTGCTGTCCCGCGCGGGCTCGGCCGGCATCCAGCGGTACGCCGCCAACTGGATGGGCGACAACATGTCGCGCTGGGACCACCTGTGGCTGAGCATGCCGATGGCCGCGGGGTTCGGGATCTCGGGCCAGGCGTTCGTGGGCGCCGACATCGGCGGCTTCATGGGCGACTCGGGCCCCGAGCTGCTGCTGCGCTGGACGCAGTACGGCGCCCTGACCCCGTTCTGCCGCAACCACTCGGTGAACACCGCCGTCGAGCAGTACGCGTGGGCGTACGGCGGCGCCGTGCTCGACGTCGTGCGCGACGCCGTGCGGCTGCGCTACCGGCTGCTGCCGTACCTGTACGCCGCGTTCCTGCGCGCGTCGGAGACCGGCGCCCCGGTGCAGCGTCCGCTGGTCTTCGACTTCGGTGACGACCTCGTGACCCGGGACCTGGACGACGAGTACCTGCTCGGCCCGGACCTGCTCGTCGCGCCGGTCGTCGAGCCCGGCGTCACGGCCCGGCAGGTGTACCTGCCCGAGGGCGGCTGGTACGACTGGCACACCGACGCCCCCGTGCCCGGTCGGCGCTTCGTGGTCGCGCCGGCGCCCATGGACCGGATCCCGCTGTACGCGCGGGCCGGCGCCGTCATCCCGGGCTGGACGCAGGCCCCGGCCTCGACGTCGGGGTACCACCCGGTCGAGGTGGAGCTGCACCTGTTCGTCCCGACGCGGGACGGCACGCACGTCTCGTTCCTGCAGGAGGACGACGGGCTGACCTTCGCGGCGCTCAGGGGCGCGCGGTACCGCACGACCTTCACCGTGACCCGCGCCGGCGCCGAGGTGACGATGCGCGGGGACGTCGTGGGGGACGGGTACCCCGAGTTCGCGCGCACCGCGTTCCACCTCGTCGTGCACGGCGGCCAGCCGGCGACCGTGCACCTCGACGGGGTCGAGGTCCACGCCGACGCCGGCCGCTTCGTGCTGCCGAACAGCGGCCAGGGCTTCGTGGTGCGCCTGGAGCTCTGACGGCCCTCAGGACCCCGGTCAGCCGGCTGCGGTCTGCCAGAGCCCGACGACGTTGCCCTCGCTGTCCTCGACGTAGGCCGTGAAACCCATGTCGCCGACCGCGCGGCGACCCGCGACGGTGGAGCCACCGGCCCGCTCGACGGCGACCAGGGTGGCGTCGATGTCGTCCACGTCGACGACCACGACCGTCCCCGGGGCGGCGGCGGGCCGGGGGAGCAGGCCCCCGTTGACGTAGCCGGGCTCGGTGGGTCGCCCGTCCTGCGTCACCGGTCCGGTCGTGACCACGGTGTACTCCATCTCGGGCATCGGCATCAGGCTCCAGCCGAACGCCTCGGAGTAGAACTTCTGCGCCCGCTCGCCGTCGTCGTACGGCAGCTCGAAGTGGACGACTCGTGCGCTCATGACGGTCTCCTCCCCGACAGGGCCGGGCCCCCGCGGCGCGGCCCGAGGACGGTCTACCGCCCGCCCGAGCGGGTCCACAAGGGGTCGACCGGTCGTTCAGCCGGCGCTGCTCGTCCGGGTCGCCGGGGTCCCTCACGGATCCGTCGGTCGCGCCGCTTCCTGGCTCCCGGCGCCGGACGGGCGCGGCAGCCTGCGGGTCCTGCTGGTGCCGCCGGGGCCGGTGCTGGCACCGGCCCGACCGCCGGTGCCACGCTGGCGGTGGAGGTGGTCACGATGGTCGTCGAGCTCGACGAGCTGCTCGTGCCGGACGTCGCCGGGTGGCGCGCCTGGCTGCTGGAGCACCACGAGGCGTCGCCGGGGGTGTGGCTGGTGCTGCACAAGAAGGGCGGTGACGTGACCTCGCTCGCCTACCCGGCCGCGGTCGAGGAGGCGCTGTGCTTCGGCTGGATCGACGGGCAGGCACGCCGCCGGGACGACGGGAGCTCGTTCCTGCGGATGACGCCGCGCCGGCCCCGCAGCGTCTGGTCGCCCAGCAACGTCGAGCGCGTGGCCCGGCTGGAACGCGAGGGCCGGATGCACGGGTCCGGGCGCGCGGCCGTGCGGGCGGCGCAGTCCGACGGTCGCTGGGCGCGCGCGACGGCGACCCCACCCGACTGACGACGCCCGCCGCCCCCGGTGGGAGCGGCGGGCGTCGTCGGAGGCCGCAGGTCAGCCGATGGGCGTGACCGCGTGCGTGATGAGGTGCGTCGTGTGGTCGTACGTGAACGTGACCCTGCTCCTCCCGGTCAGCTCCAGCCGCACGTTGGCGCCGTCGAAGGCGCCGCCGGCGCCGTAGTTGACGGCCCAGGTGCCGTTCAGTGCGGCCTTGTACTCGTACGCGGCGCCGCTCGGCTGCGGTGACAGCTCGGCCGTCAGCGTCCATACGCCGGTCACCGGGTCGAAGGTCGCCATCGCGTTCGTGCACGACGGCTGCCAGTCCTCCGAGCAGCCCAGCTCCGTGTCGAAGCTGCCCGCGAAGGTCACGCTCGCCGGCTGCGGCGGCAGCCCGACGGTCACGGTCCGCACCGCGCTCGTCGACGTCACGCCGGCGTCGGTCAGCACGGCCCGGTACTGCAGGGTCGTGCCGTCCGGGATCGCCGCGATGTCGTCGCGAGCGGTGTAGGCGGGGGAGGAGTCGTCGGTCCGCAGCACGGTCCACTCCCCGTCCCCGACGCGTCGCTCGACGGTGACGACGTGCGAGCCCCGCTCCGGGTCGGCGAACGCCTGCACGTCGACGGAGCGACGGACTAGCGCGCCCTCCGCCGGCACCTGGATCGTCAGGCGCGGCGCCGGGACGCTCGCCGAGGCCACGGCGCTGGTCCGGGAGTGTCGCGCGTTGTCCAGCACCACAGCCCGGTACTCCACCGCGGTGCCCGTCGCCAGGGCCGAGACGTCGTGGAACACCTGGTACGGCGCGGTGTCGTCGGTGCCGATCGAGGTCCAGTCACCACCGGCCGACCGAGCCTGGAACGTGACCTCGTAGAACGAGTCACCGGCGACCTGGGCCATGACGTGCATGCGGCTGCCGGACTGCTCCGAGACGGTGGGGGTCGCCAGCGTGACTGCGGGCGCCGCCTTCGACCGCTCCACCGTGGCGTTGGACCGGTACACGACCGCCGACAGGGCGGGCACCGTCACGGTCACCTCGCCGTCCGACCCGCTGCGCAGGCGCCTCTCGCCGTCGCCGTAGACCCGCAGGAAGCTGCTGCGGCCGACCCAGGTCGGCACGGTGACGGTCTGCTCCTGCTCGCTGTTGTTCAGCGCGACGAGGAACTCGCGCTGCTGGCCGGAGTCGATCCGGGAGAAGGCGTACACACCCGGGCCCTCGGACGCGTAGCGGTTCTGGTGGGCGCCGTCGCGCAGCGCCGGGTACCTCGTCGTCACCGCGGCGAGCTCGCCGATCGTGCGGTAGAGCACGTGCGAGGGGTCGAAGTTCGACCGCGCGTGCGTGGCGTCGGTGCCGAGCAGGTCGTCGTCGAGGTACTCGGGCACCTGGCTCGCGAACATCGTCTGACGCGCGAGCTGGTCGCCGCCCGTCCCGGTGAATCCCTGCTCGTCGCCGTAGTAGATCACCGGGTTCCCGCGGGAGAGGTACATGAGCTCGTGGGCGAGGCGGTCGCGGGCGACCCACTCGTCGTCCCCGTTGCCGGCGGCGGCCGGGTTGTCCGCCACGATCATCTGACCGATGCGTCCCATGTCGTGGTTCCCGAGGAACGTCGGCAGCTGGTACACGTTGGAGTCGGCGTCGGTGTACCAGTCGTCGGCCGCGAAGAAGTCCCTCAGCGACGAGGCCGGGGCGCCCTGCGAGGCGAAGCCGCGAGCCGCCGCCTGGAACGGGAAGTCCAGCACCGCCTGCATCTGGTTCCGCGTGGTGAACGACGACGTGAACGGCCGGGAGGTGTCGAACACCTCCCCGAACATGAAGAACTCGTCCTTGCCCTGCTCGTGCGCGAACTGCAGCACCTCGGGCCCGAACCGCTGCCAGAACGCGTCGTCGACGTGCTTCATCGTGTCGATGCGGAACCCGTCGACGCCGAAGTCGGCGATCCAGGTCTTGTAGATGTCGATCATCCCGTCGACCACGCGCGGGTGCTCCGTGAAGAGGTCGTCCAGCCCGAAGAAGTCGCCGTAGTAGGCGTCCTCACCGACGAAGCTGGTGTTGCCGCGGTTGTGGTAGAGCGTCGGGTCGTTGAGCCAGCCCGGGACCTTGAGGTCCTCCTCGCCCGGCTCGAGGACCGGCACGTACGGGAACGACACCTGCGGGTCGAGGTCGGGGAACTCGTCCGTCCCGGCGAGGTCGCGGTCGTCGAACGGCGTGCCGTCCGCCGTCCGGTAGGGGACCGCGTCCTTGGAGACGTATCCCTCGCGCGGCGCGCTCTCGTACCCGATCACGTCCGCGGTGTGGTTCGTGATGATGTCGAAGTAGACCTTCATCCCGCGCCCGTGCGCCTCGTCCACCAGGGCCGCCAGGTCGGCGTTGGAGCCGAGGTGCGGGTCGATCTGGGTGAAGTCGGTGATCCAGTACCCGTGGTAGCCGGCGGAGAGGTCCTCGGGCTGCACGGCCTTGTTCTTGAAGCTCGGGGTGAGCCAGATCGACGTCGTGCCCAGTCCCTCGATGTAGTCGAGGTTGGCGAGGATGCCCTGGAGGTCACCGCCCTGGTAGAAGCCCCGGTGCTCGGGGTCGAAGCCGGAGACCATGGGGTCCGGCCCGAGGCCGCCCTGGTCGTTGCCGGGGTCGCCGTTGGCGAACCGGTCGGCCATCACGAAGTAGAAGCTCTCGTCGGTGACGGGGGCGCGCAGCGCGTGCTGCGCGCCGTCCCGGTCCTGCTCCCGGTCCAGGTGCGGCAGGGTGGTCGCCCCGCTCACCCCCGGGACCGACACCAGGCAGGCGGTCAGGGCACTGGAGATCAGAACGGTCGCGGCACGGCGCGTGGACATCCCGGGGCGGGACATAGGGCCTCCTTCGTCGCAGGCCTGGCCAACCTATCCGGGGCCACCGACACGGGACAGCCCGAGCCGCGCGCGGCCGACGGCGGCACGTTGTCGCCCGCCTGCACCGCCCGGCCGGACCGTGGCGACGGACCACCCGCGGGCACGGGTCCGGAGGTCGTCCCGCACCGGGGGTCGGCGTCAGGCGGCCCGGCCGGTCCCCTCGCTGCGCGTGGACGGGTCCTCGCCGACGCGCAGGAACGGCAGCCGCTCGATGCGGTGCGCCACGGTGGTCAGCCCGTGGCTCGCCGCGCGCAGTGCCGGCTTCGCGCGGACCGGTCCCCGGCGCCCGGCGAGGTCGACGACGTCCCGCAGGCGGTCCACCACGGACAGGGGCGCCGCGGCGAGCACGTTGCCCGGTGGGCGGCGCGCGACGACCGGGTGCGCGCGGGTGGGGGCGACCCGACGGACCAGCTCCCAGTAGACGCCGAGCCGGCGCAGCCGGGCACGGTCGAGCGTGGCTTGCAGCCGCGGGAACAGCTCGTCCTCCTCGTCGCGCACGTCCTCGCGCAGCACCTCCACGAGGCGGTCGACGACGGCGGCGCGCTCCGGGGTGCCGTGCGTCAGCCCCTCCAGCCGGCTGACCAGCTCGTTGACCTCCTGGTGCTCCTGCTCCACCGCGAGGGTCAGCTCGCCACCGTCGGGCAGGTGCCGGCGCATGACCGGCCACAGCACGGACTCCTCGGCGAACGCGTGCGGGAACACCAGCCGGTAGAGGCGCTGCAGCACCGCGTCCTGCGCCGCGCCGGTCGTGCCCCCCAGCCGCCGCAGCAGCCGGTCCAGCTCGATGTGGTCGGCCCTCTGCCGGGTGAGCACGCTGAGCCGCCCACCCAGCTCGGCCTCGGTCTGGTGCGCGATCGACCGCTGCACGTCTCCACCTCCGTCGTCCCGGGTCACCCGCACGACCGTAGGTCGCCGCGGCGGGGGGCGCGCGTCAGGTGCGGCGAGCCCGGTCCCGTCACCCCTGGCGACCCAGGACGACGGTGCCCGCCAGGTCGTCGTCGCGCACGACGCGGGGCACCAGACCGCCGCGGCGGAACACCGCGGCGAGGTCCGGGGCCTGCCGCTCGCTCGTCTCGACCAGCAGGTGGCCCTCCGGCGCGAGCCACCGGCGCGCGCAGGCCACCACCCGACGTGCGACGTCGAGCCCGTCGGCGCCCCCGTCGAGCGCGACGCGCGGCTCGTGCGTGCGCGCCTCGGGCGGCATCGTCGCGATGGCCGCGGTGGGCACGTAGGGGGCGTTGACGACCAGGACGTCCACGCGTCCGCGCAGCGACGCCGGCAGCGCGGCGTCCAGGTCGCCCGCGTGCACCGCGCCCCCGACCGGCTCGACGTTGCGACGGGCGCAGCGCACCGCGACCGCGTCGACGTCGGCGGCGTGCAGCTCCAGCGGCCCGGCGGTCACCGCCAGCGCGGTCCCGATCGCCCCGGAGCCGCAGCACAGGTCCACGACGACCGGTACGCGGGGGCCGGCGACCGTGGCATCCGGAGCGGGCGTGGCGGTGCCGGTGGGCGTGGCGGTGCCGTTGGGCGTGGCGGTGCCGGGAGCAGCGAGGCCGGCGGTGGCGGCACGCAGCAGCGCGGCGGCCTCCCGCACCAGCACCTCGGTGCGACGCCGCGGGACGAACACGCCGGGCTCCACGGCGATCCGCAGCCCGCAGAATTCGACCCAGCCGAGCACGTGCTCCAGCGGCTCGCCGGCGACCCGGCGGCCGACCAGGCGGTCGAGGGCCCCGGCGCCGTCGGGGTCGCCGGCGGCCGCGAGCAGCAGCGCGGCCTCCTCCTCGGCGAACACGCACCCCGCCGCGCGCAGCCGCGCGACGACGTCGTCGGCCCGGGGGTCGCCCGGAGGGTCGGCGACGGGACCGGTCGGGGACGAGGGCACCGGACGACCTCCCGGGTCGGGCCAGGGCGAAGGACGGGACGGGCCCGGCCCGGTCACCCTACGGCTGCGGTCGCCGAGCCCCCGGCCAGGCGCCCGGCGAGCCGCTCGTGGCGCCGAGCGCTGTCCTCGTCGAGGTTGACGATGCGGACCCGCTTGCCCCGCGCCGCGTACTTGGTCGTCACCGCGTCCAGGGACGCGACCGTCGAGGCGTCCCAGATGTGCGCCGCCGCGAGGTCGATGACGACGTCGTCGGGGTCGCCGGCGTAGTCGAACTGCTGCACGAGGTCGTTGGACGAGGCGAAGAACAGCTCCCCGGTGACCGCGTACACGCGGGTGCCGGCCGGGCTCGCCACGGGCACCACCGTGGTCAGGTGCGCGACGCGGCGGGCGAACGCCACCATGGCGACGAGCACGCCGACGACCACCCCGTAGGCCAGGTTGTGGGTGGCGACCGTGACGACGACCGTCGCGAGCATCACGGCGGTCTCGCTGCGCGGCATCCGGCGCAGGGTCGCGGGCCGCACGGAGTGCCAGTCGAACGTCGACACGCACACCATGATCATCACCGCGACCAGGGCCGCCATGGGGATGACCGCCACCAGGTCGCCGAGCCCGACCACCAGCACCAGGAGGAAGACGCCGGCGAGGAACGTGGAGATGCGCGTCCGGGCGCCGGACGCCTTCACGTTGATCATCGTCTGGCCGATCATCGCGCAGCCACCCATGCCGCCGAAGAAGCCGGTGATGATGTTCGCCGCGCCCTGACCCCAGGCCTCGCGCGTCTTGTCCGACGGGGTGTCGGTGACGTCGTCGACCAGCGTCGCGGTCATCAGCGACTCAAGCAGGCCCACGAGGGCCATCGCCAGCGCGTACGGCGCGATGATCCGCAGCGTGTCCAGCGTGGGCGGCACGTCCGGGAGGAGGAGGCCGGGGAGGCTGTCGGGCAGGTCACCCTGGTCGCCCACCGTCGGCACGCTGATCGAGGCGACCACCGTCGCGGCGGTCAGCAGCACGATGGCGACCAGCGGCGCCGGCACCACGTCGGACAGCCGCGGCAGCCCGAACACGATCACCAGGCCGACGGCGACGAGCGGGTACACGACCCAGGGCACGTCGACGAGGTGCGGCAGCTGGGCGAGGAGGACGAGGATCGCCAGCGCGTTGACGAAGCCCACCATCACCGAGCGCGGGATGAACCGCATCAGGCGCGCGACGCCGAGCAGGCCCAGGACGACCTGGACCACGCCGGCGAGGATCACCGTGGCGATGAGGTGGTCGACGCCGTGGTCGCGCACCACCGGCGCGACGACGAGCGCCACCGCGCCGGTCGCCGCGGAGATCATCGCCGGGCGCCCGCCGAGGAACGCCAGCGACACCGCCATCGTGAAGGACGCGAAGAGGCCGAGCCGGGGGTCCACGCCCGCGATGATCGAGAACGAGATCGCCTCGGGGATCAGGGCCAGCGCGACGACGAGGCCGCCGAGCACCTCGGTGCGCAGCCGCCGGGGCGAGCGCAGCGCGGCGCGCACCGAGGTCGCCTCGTCGGCGACCCGGACGGGCGCGTCCAGCAGCGGGTGGTCGGTCACGCAGGGTCCTCCGGGAGGTCGCCGGGCGCGTGCGGACGACGCACCGGGTGGTGGGGTGGGGTGACGCGTCCGTGCGTCGGCGGGCCCGCGCCAGGCAGGGCCGGAGCCGATGGTCCCATGTCCGCCCTGCCGCGGTGTCCGCGATCCGCCGTGGTGGGGCGGTGTGCGGACGGCCCGCCCGCCCCGGCGTGCCGGGTGCCGGCGGCGCACCGCCGACCGGCGGGCACCAGTGGGGGTCAGGCCTGCAGGGCGAAGGTGACGGCCTCCGGCACGCTCAGCGCACGTCCGGCGTCGAGGGCGTCGTCGAAGGCATCGGCGCCGAGCGCAGCGCGCGCGGCCTGCTCGGCAGCCGCCCGGCGCTCCCCGTCCGGACGCAGGTACGCGTAGGCGCCCGTGCCGACCGTCTCCCGCAGCGCCTGGGCCGCGCCGAGCAGGACGGCGACGCGGTCGGGCCCCTGGGGGGCCGGCCCGAGGCCGGCCAGCCCGTCCAGCAGGTACGCCAGGGCCGAGACGTCGTGGTTGCGTGCGGCCAGCTCGACGCCCTCGCGCAGGTGCGTCCGGGCGCCGGCCGGGTCACCGGCGGCCACGCGGGCCTGCGCCAGGTTGAACAGCGCGACGTACGTGGTCAGCAGGTCACCACGGCCCCGGGCCAGCGCGAGGCCCCGCTCCATCTCCGCGGCGGCGCCGTGCGGGTCGCCGTGCAGCAGCTGGACGGTGCCGAGCCACACGTGCACCAGCGAGGTGATCCAGATGCCGTCCTGCGCGAGCCCGTAGCCGAGGTCCAGCGCGCGCCGCAGCTCGGTCTCGGCGCTCTCGAGGTCCCCGACCGTCAGCCTGGCGAGCCCGCGGCCCGCGCGACCGGTGCACTCCAGCCCCCGGTCGTGGAGCTGCTCGCCGACCTGCGAGGCCTGAGTCCAGTGCTCCGTCCCGGCGGCGACGTCACCGGCGGCGTAGGCCATGGTCGCCGCGGTCAGGTGCGCGCGCCCGAGAAGACCGGGTGACAGGTCGGTGCACAGGCAGTCCTCGGCGCGGCGCCGGCCGACGGAGTACTGCCCCCGCAGCCACCAGTAGAGCCACATGGCCCAGGTGATCCTCCCCGCCGTCTCGCTCTCGCCGAGGTCCAGGGCCCGGTCGATCGCGACGAGCAGGTTCGCCTCGTCCGCCTCCGTGCGGGCGAGCCACAGCACCTGCTCCGCCCGCTCCAGACCGGTCGCGGCCCGCTCGGCCAGCTCGAGGTACGCCGCGATGTGCGCCCGGAACAGCCGTTCCGCCTCCGGGTCGACGAGCAGCGCGCGAGCGTACTGCGCGACCGGCGCCAGCATGTCGTAGCGGTGGGCCCCGTCCGGCCCGGTGCGCACCACCACCAGCGACTGCTCGACCAGCCCCTCCAGACCCGCGAGCACCGCACCGCGCTCGAGCACCCCGCTGAGCTCGGCGATGCGCTCCACCACGTCGATGGTCGCTCCCGCGCGGCACACGGCGAGGGCACGGAAGAGCGTCTGCTCCGGCGCGCTGAGCAGCCCGTAGCTCCAGTCGAGGGTGGCGCGCATGGTGCGCTGCCGCGGCGGCAGGTCCCGCGCCCCGGACGCCGACGTGGCGTCGTCGAGCCGGTCCAGCAGCGCACGCGGGCTGAGGAACCGCAGCCGGGCGGTGGCCAGCTCGATGGCGAGCGGGAGGCCGGCCAGGCGCTCGCACAGGCAGGCCAGCGCCCGGACGTCGTCGACATCGAACGACGCGGCGGGGGAGACGGCCCGGGCACGGGCCAGCACGAGCGCGCCGGCCGGCGCGGCGGCGAGGGCGTCCGGCGTGCCGGCGTCCGTCGGCGGCAGGGCCAGGGGTGCCACCGGGTACTCCTGCTCGCCGCGTACCCGCAGGGGCGACCTGCTCGTCACCAGCACCGTCACGTCCGGGCACGAGCCGACCAGCCGGACGACGTCGGCCGCGGCACTGAGCAGGTGCTCGGCGTTGTCCAGCACGAGCAGCATCGGCACGTCGCGCAGGTGCTCGACGAGCAGCGTGAACGCGGCGGGACCGTCGGCCCCCGTGGCGCCCACCGCGCGCCCGATGGCCGGCACCACGGCCGCGGCGTCGGTCAGCGACGCCAGCGCGACGTGCCGGACGTCCCGCACGCCGTCGGCGGCGACCTCGTCCGACACCGCCGCGGCCAGTCGCGTCTTGCCGACCCCACCGGGGCCGGTCAACGTCACCAGACGCGCCGAGCCCGCCCGCACCAGGGCCGTCACGGCCGCGATGTCGTCGTCCCGGCCGAACAGCGGGGTCGCGGGCACCGCGAGCCCCGCGTCGTCCGCCGCGCGGGTCGCCGACGGGCGCGCCGGCCCGGCGGCTGCGGCCGGTGCCGGCGCGACCGGTGGACCAGGTCGCCGCGGTGCTCCGGGCGGCGTGGCGAGGTGCACGGCGCGTCCGTGCAGGGTGGGGGTCGAGGCGTGCCGGCGGACGCCCTGCGTCGCCGCCGTGGCCGGGGAGGTCGCCGACGTGACCATCTCGGGCTCACGCCCGGGGCCGCCGGGGGCGCCGGGGGCGCCGGGGGCGCTGTCCGCGGCGGCGCGGCGCCGGCTCGGCACGGCGGCGATCAGCGCGGCGCGCGCGTCCGGCGCGAGGTCCAGCGCGTCGGCGAGCGAGCGGACCGTGTGCGGGTAGGGGTGCGTCCGGGTGCCCCGCTCCAGCGCGCTGACCGCGTACGCGGTCAGGCCCGCGCGGCCGGCGAGCTCCTCCTGCGTCAGGCCCGCGCGCTCCCGCAGCGTGCGCAGCGCCGCCGCGAACGCCTGCGTCCCCTCGCCGGTCTCCCGGGCCACCGGGGGAGCGTATCGCCACGGTCCGGGCGGTGTCCGGGGGTCGGTCCTTCCGGCGCCGGGCGACCCGGTACGCGCGACGGCCGACGCGGTGAGGGCCGACGCCGGCGACGTCGACGCGGGCGACGGCCGGACGGCCCGGCGCGAGCGTCCGGGAAGTGTGCGGGTGGCGTCCGTGGACCGCTCGGGGCGCGGTTGCGAGCGTGGTGGTGCCCTGCCACCCGCCCCACGGAGGTGCACCGTGCCCGACGTCGCGCCCTGGGTCCCGGCCGGCTGGCGCGCACCGGACCGGCTCGACGTGCCGACCGGTCACCACCTGCGGCCGGTCCGCGCGTCGGACGCCGATCTCGACCTGTGCGCCGTGACCGGCTCGCAGGAGCGGCTGTGGTCGGTGCTCGGCGCGGCACGGGGCTGGCCGCGCGCGGGCCTGACGGTCGAGCAGGAGCGCCGGGACCTCCGCCGGCACGAGCGGGACGCGGCCCGCGGGGTGTCCTTCGCGTACGCGCTGCTGGACCGCGGGGAGACCGAGGTCCTCGGGCACGTGCACCTGGAGCGGGCGCGCGGGTCCGGGGCCGACGGCGACGTCTGGTGGTGGGTGGTCGACCCCCTCGTCGGCGGACCGGTCGAGGCGGCGCTGGGGGAGGCGGTGCCCCGCTGGGTGGCGCTGCGCTGGCCGCTGTCCCGCCCACGCTTCGTCGGCCGGGACCTCAGCTGGTCCCAGTGGTCGGCGCTGCCGGACGACCCGGGCGTCGGGCTGCCCGGCCGCCCGTCGGCGTCCGCCGTGCCGGCGGCCACGGGGCCCGGCCCGGGCCTCAGTGTGCGGTGAGTGTGCGGCCGGTGACCGTGGTGCCGCCGCGTCCGCAGCGGGACGGTGGACCGGTCACCTCACCGGTGGCGCCGACCGGGACGGACGTCCCACGGCCGGCCCGACGTCGTCGCAGGAGCTGCCCCATGGTCACGCACGACACCCCGTCCGGACGGCTCCTCCGCCCGGTCCGGGCCCACCCCGTCACCGCGTTCCTCGTCTGGTTCTTCACCGTCGGCCAGGCGGTCGCCTTCGCGCCGGTGGTCCTCGCGGCGAACGGCGTCGACGTCCCGGTCCAGCCGTTCATCGTCGCCAGCACGCTGGTCGGCCTGCTGCTGCCGGCGCTCGTGCTGACCCGGCTGGTGGACGGTCCGGACGCGCTGCGGGCGCTGTGGCGCCGGGCGGTCGACGTCCGGGTCGGGCTCGGCTGGTACGTGCTCGCGGTCGTCGGTGTCCCGGCGGTCACCCTCGGCATCGCCGTCGCGCTGCTCGGGCCACCGACCGGGACCGTGCCCGCGCTGGGCGGGCTGCTGGTCGGCAGCTTCCTCCTGCCGCTGGCGTTGACCCTGCTGCCCAACAACCTCTGGGAGGAGGTGGCGTGGGCCGGGTTCGTGCAGACCCGTCTGCAGGCCCGCCGCGGGCCGGTCGTCGCCGCCGTCCTCACCGGGGTCCTGTTCGCCCTGCAGCACGTGTCGCTGGTGGTCGGCTCGGGTCCGGCCGCCGGGGCCGTCCTGCTCGCCGTCCTGGCCGTCCTGGCCGTCCCGTTCCGGGCCCTGATCGGCTGGGTGCTCAACCGCACCGGGAGCCTGTTCCTGGTGGGCCTGATCCATGCCACCGGCAACGCCGCCGCCACCGGGAGCGGCTTCGGGCCCGGGCTCCTGGGCCGCCTGTACCCCGGCGACACGACCGCCACGACGGCGCACCTGCTGGCCTTCCTCGTCCTGGGCCTCGTGGTCCTGGTCGCCACGCGCGGACGGCTCGGCGCACCACGCCCCGCCACCGCCTCGCCGAGGCCGGCCACCGTGGCCGACCCCTCGTCGCTCGGCTCGTCCGCCGCCGCCCGCTAGGGCCGTCGGCACCCCGGGCGGACCGTCCCCATCCCTGAAGGAGCTCCCTGTGATCGAGATCCGCGACCTCACCAAGAGGTACGGCAGCACGACGGCGGTCGACCACCTCACCGTCACCATCGCACCCGGTGTGGTCACCGGGTTCCTCGGACCCAACGGTGCCGGCAAGTCCACGACCATGCGGCTGGTGCTCGGGCTGGACCGGCCGGACTCCGGCCAGGCGCTCGTCGGCGGCCGGCCGTACGCCCGGCACGAGGAGCCGCTGCGGCAGGTCGGCGCACTGCTCGACGCCCGTGCCGTGCACCCCGGACGCCGCGCGGTGGACCACCTGCGCACGCTCGCCGCGAGCAACGGCATCGGCCCCGCACGCGTCCGGGAGGTGCTCGAGCTCGTCGGGCTCGCCGACGTGGCCCGCTCCCGTGCCGGCACGTTCTCGCTCGGCATGGGGCAGCGGCTCGGGATCGCCGCCGCGCTGCTCGGCGACCCGCCGGTGGTCATGCTCGACGAGCCGGTCAACGGACTGGACCCGGACGGCATCATCTGGGTCCGGCGGCTGCTGCGGTCCCTGGCGGACGAGGGCCGGACGGTGCTGGTGTCCTCGCACCTCATGAGCGAGATGGCCCTGATTGCCGACCACCTGGTCATCCTCGGCCGCGGTCGGCTGCTCGCCGACGTGTCGCTCGCCGACATGATCGCGTCCACGTCGGGGCACGTCCGTGTCGCCGCCACCCAGCCGGACGCGCTGCACTCCCTGCTGCGGCCGCACGCCACGTTGGTGACCCCCGACGGGGACGCGCTGGCCGTCACGGGGATGGGCACCGAGCAGGTGGCGCGGCTCGCGCACGACGCCGGCCTGCTGCTCGTGGAGCTGACGCCCGTCCACGCGTCGCTCGAGGAGGCCTACCTGCGCCTCACCCAGCACGACGTCGAGTACCGCGCCGCGGTGCCCGACCCCACCGACCTCAGGAGCGCAGCCGCATGAGCCGCACCACCGCCCCGTCCGTCGCACCGACCGCCGCCGGCGGTCCGGGCCGTCCCGCGCGGACCGCCGCAGGGGTCGCACCCGCCCGCGGCGGGTCCCCGGCCACCGCGCCCGCTGCCGGCCACGGCGTCCGTCCACCCGCCGTCGGCACCGTCACCGCGGTGCGGCGGGCGGCCCGGGCCGAGCTGCTCAAGGTGCTCACGCTGCGCTCCACCCGTGCCGCCGTCCTGGTCGCCATGATCTCGCTCGTCGTGCTCGCGGCGTTCATGGCGGTCGGCTCGGTCGTGCAGGAGGCCCCGCCGGACCCGTCCCTGTCCGCGGCGGACGTCGTCCTGGGCGCGACGGTCTCGGGCGTCACCCTGGCGTTCTACGCCGCCGCGACCCTCGGGGTGATCGCGGTGACCGGCGAGTACGCGTCCGGGACGATCCGCTCGACGCTGGCCGCCGTCCCGCGTCGTGGCGTCCTGGTCGCCGGCAAGGCCCTGGCCGTCGTGACGGTCGTCCTCGCCTCGACCCTCGTCGCGGCCGTCCTCGCGCTCGTGACCGTGCGCCTGGTGCTCGCGTCCGGCGGCGTGCCGACCGCCACGGACCCGGCCGTCACGGCCCGCGTGGTCGTCGGGACGGCGCTGCACCTGAGCGTGGTCGCGCTCGTCGGCTCGGGGTTCGGGTGGCTGCTGCACAGCACCGCCGGCGCGATCGCGTCGGTCGTCGGGCTGCTCGTCGTGCTGCCGGCGCTGGCGTTCCTGCTGCCGCGCCCGGTGGCTGACGTCGTGCGCCCGTTCCTGCCGGACGTCGCCGGCGCGGCGGTGTACCAGCCCGTCCCGGACCTCATCGGTCCCTGGACCGGGTTCGCCGTCTTCGCGGCCTATGCCGCCGTGGTGCTGCTCGCGGGTGCGGCGGCGGTCCGGCGGCGCGACGTGTGACGAGGCGCCGCGCGACGCCGAGGCCCGGGCCGGCTCGACGGTCCGGGCCGCCGCCGGTCCCGGTGGACCGGACCCGCGTGAGGGCACCGGGGTCACGACACGGTGATCGTCCGGGTGTCCGTCATGGGGGTGCCGGCCTCGCCGTCCGACGGGTCGTCCTCCGAGATCTCGACGGTGTACGTCCCCGGCGCGAGCTCCAGGGTGAAGGAGAACGGCGCGAACACCTGCCCCTCGCTCGTGGTGGTGAAGCCGGACGTCACCTCGGCGCCCGCCGTGTCCAGCACGCGCCACGGGAGGGTGGCCTCGAACACCGCGGCCTCGCCGGCCACGGTGACCGGGGAGCCGGTCGCGGCGCCCTCGGTCGGCTGGTCGATCTGGACGAGCTGGCGGACCGAGAGCGGGTCCTGGCGGGGCACGGGCTCGGTCCAGCTCACCGCTCCCCACAGCTCACCGGCCGGAGCCCCGTCGACGGTGAGCAGGACCGGGGTGGTGTCCGCGTCGGCCGCGTCGGTCACCGTCCACACGAGCTGCTGCACCATGGTCGCCGCCCCCTCGGAGCCGACGGTCGCGGTCCTCGCCTCCGCGCTGAGGTCGACGACGATCGCGGCTCCGGTCCGGTCGACGCCCAGCACCCGCGTCCCGGGGTCCCACGCCGTCGTGTAGTCGGGGTCCTCCGCGCCGGCGATCATCCGCTCGACGGCGGCCCGGACGGGATCGGTGCCGGTCGTGGTGGCGGTCTCGCGGGCCAGCCGGATGCCGGCGCGCGTGTCCACCAGGTAGTAGACCGGGACCACCTGGGGTACGGGGCTCGCGGTCGGGGACGGCGTGGGGGTCGTCGTCGCGGACGGCGACGGTGACGGCCCGGCCGTGGACGGCGGAGCCTGCGGGTCCCCGGACGTGCAGCCGGCCACCAGGGCGGTCAGCACGACCGCCAGGACGACGGGACGACGGTGAGCCATGACGACCCTCCTCCGCGCGACCGGCGGCACAGCGCCGCACGAGCCTGCTGACCTGCAAGTTTACTCCTGCTCGGGCCTCGCGGCGAGAGTCCGGCGGGGTGATGCGCGGGTGCGGCCACCCGGCGTCGACGCGAGGTTTTACGGAGATTTATGCCCGGCCTGGTGCGATGGAGCCCACGCACGAGAGGGGTGACATGGCGAAGGCAGCGCAGCCGCGGTGGCGCACGGGGACGAGCCCGGCGAGCCCGGCGACGACGACACCGACCGCACCGACCGGACGGACCGCCTCGGCGGCCCCTCCGGTCGGGAACGCCACGGTCGACGCCGTCCGCGTGCCCGCCTCGCCTCTGCCCGCCACGCCCCTACCCGCCTCGCCCCTGCCCGCCACGCCCCTGCCCGCCTCGCCCCGGGGGCAGCACCCCGGCCGCGTGCTCGCCCAGGTGGCGCGCCGCGGCGTGGTGGTCGTGGCCGCAGGGGTCCTCGTCGCGGGTGACCTGGGAGGCGCGGGCACCGCGCCCAGCGCGGTGTCGTCGGTCGCGTCGGCCGCGTCCCAGCGGTCCGAGCGGTCCACCCTGCGCCTGGAGGCGCAGCGGCTGGCGGCGTCCGAGCGCACGGAGGCCCTGGCGCTGGCGAGGGCTGCCCTGGACGCGGCCGCGGCGGCCGACGCCCTCAGCCGTGCGGCCCGTGACGCGGCTCTCGAGGTGAGCGCCGCGGCCGACGGAGCGGTCGCCCACGCAGGGACGGCTCCCGGGCTGAGCCCGGAGCAGCTCGCGACGCTCGAGGCGATCCGGCTGGACGAGGACGCCGCTGCCCTGCCCGGCCCGCTCGAGCGGCTGCGCCCGGTGCGCTCCCGCGCCGCGGTGGACGCACGGGAGGCCGCGATCGACCGTGCCGACCGGAGCGCGACCGCACGGACGTCCGCCTCCTCGGCGACGCAGGACGACGCCACCGAGGCGGGTGCGGGGACGGCCGGCGACGGCGGCACGGCGGCCTCCGGCGGGCCCGACGTCGCACCGCTCGCCGACGCCGCACCGCTCACCGACGACGCACCGCTCTCCGACCCGCACGCCGGACCCGGGCTCCCGACGGCACCGGACGCGACCCCGCAGGACCCGGCCGTGCCGGACGCGACCCCGCAGGACCCGGCCGTGCCGGACGCGACCCCGCAGGACCCGGCCGTG
>NZ_BJYY01000005.1 GCF_007991755.1 Cellulomonas aerilata
GGACGCGACCCCGCAGGACCCGGCCGTGCCGGACGCGACCCCGCAGGACCCGGCCGTGCCGGACGCGACCCCGCAGGACCCGGCCGTGCCGGACCCGGCCCCGGCCGTACCGGACGCCCCGACCCCGGGCCCGGCGGTGCCGAACCCGGCACCCCAGGCCCCGGCCGCACCCGACGCGCCCCTCCTCGGGCCGGCCGCGCCGGACCCGGCCCTCCAGGCGCCGGCCGCACCCGACCCGGCCGCCCAGGCCCCGGACGCGCCTGACGCCACCGCGGAGGACACGGTGGCGCCTGGCACGACCGTCGACGACGCACCGGCGTGGGACGAGGCGGCCGAGGACGGCGCGGACGACGGCTCGGTCGCCGACGACCCGTGGATGCAGCCCCTCGACGGCATGGTGGACCCGGAGGCCGCGCCGGCCGACGACGACGCACTCGGGCACGACGACGCACTCGCCCCGGAGGACGTCCCGACCGACGAGGCGCGGGCCCTCGCCGCCGCGGTGGCGCGCCTGGCCGCACTGGTGGCGGCCGCCTCCCCGGAGTCGCGGGCGGACGACGTGCTGCGCGTGGGCTCGGACGACGCGCCCGACGCCGGTGCCGGTGCCGGTGCCGCCACGCTGGACCGTCCGACGCTGGACGAGCCGTCCGAGGTCACGGTCACCGGGGCCGCCCTCACCGCGGCCCTGCGCGAGACCGCCGGGACGGTGTTCGCGCTGTCGCTGCGCGTGGAGGCCCTGACGCAGACGGCCGTGCGCGCCGACGTCGCGACCGGCGACGAGGTGCTCGCCGACGTCGACCGGACCGCCGCGGCCGTGGTCGAGGCGGCCGGGCAGCTCGTCGAGCTCGAGCCCCTCACCGCCGCCGAGCGCGCGGACCGTACGGCGACCGCGGCGCGCGCCGCGGCAGCACAGCGTGGCGCCCTCGCGGCGCGTGCCCGGGTGCCTGCACGGCTGAGCCCCCTCGCACCCTCCGCGGTCGCCGATCTCGCCACCCGGTGGGACAACGGCCAGATCCCTGTCTCGGCGATGTGCGAGGTCGAGTTCGCGCCGAACCACCGCCTGCAGTGCGACGCCGCCGAGGCGCTCGCCGACCTCAACGACGCCTACCGCGAGGACTTCGGCACCGACCTGCGGCTCACCGACTCCTACCGCACCTTCGAGGCCCAGGTCGCCGTCAAGCAGGCGAAGGGCTTCCTCGCGGCGACCCCCGGGACCTCCAACCACGGCTGGGGTCTGGCGATCGACGTCGTGGGGGCCGGCGCGCTCGGGCGCTTCGACTCGCCCGTGTACCTGTGGCTCGACGAGAACGCCGAGGACTTCGGCTGGCACCACCCGCGCGGCATGGAGCCGGGCGGGAGCGGGCCGCAGGAGCCCTGGCACTGGGAATACGCGACCGAGTGAGCGTGTTACGGAGGCGACCGGCACACGGGTGACGGTCGCGAGACGCGCGGGTGAAGTGTCGGGCGTGCTTTGGCCGCCGGGAAAGCAGCGGGCTACCGTTGCCGACGAGCCCCGCGCGGGCTCTCCCTTCCCCAGCAGGACTGAGAACTCGCGATGACCTTGACTCTGCCCCAGCTCGTCCCGGCCAGCTACGTCGACGCTCACGGCACGGTACGTGAGCTCGATGCCGCGACCCGGGAGGTCGTGAGCGACCTCGTCGTCGGTCGCGGCGTGCCGGCGTCCCCGGTGGTCTGCACACCCGGTGAGCCCGCGCCCGCGCTGCACGGCGACCTCGAGACGCTCGACGGCGCCCCGCTCGGACCGGTCGACGGCACGGCCCCCGAGGCCGGCTACTACCGGCTGCGCCAGCCCGACGGCACGCGGCGCCTGGTGATCAGCGCCCCCGCCCGGTTCCCGCAGCCCGAGCGCGGCTGGGGCTGGGCCGTGCAGCTGTACGCCGCCCGTTCCCGCGAGTCGTGGGGGATCGGCGAGTACCGCGACCTCGCCCGGATCGCGCGCTCGGCGCAGGCCGCCGGCGCCGGGTCCGTGCTCATCTCGCCGGTGCACGCCGCCGCTCCGATCGTGCCGCAGCAGTCGTCCCCGTACTCGCCCTCGTCGCGCCAGTGGCTGCAGCTGCTCCACATCGCCGTCGAGGACGTGCCCGGTGCGGGCGACGTCGACCTGACCGACCTCGCGGAGCGGGGTCGCGCCCTGAACGCGACCCGCCTCATCCAGCGGGACGTCGTCTGGGAGATCAAGCGCACGGCGCTGGAGCGCATCTGGGCCGCGACGCGCGACCGGCTGCCGGTGGAGCACGACGTCTGGGTCGCCTCGGGCGGCGTGGACCTGCAGCGCTTCGCGACGTGGTGCGTGCTCGCCGAGCAGATCGGCGACGCCCACTGGCGCGCCTGGCCGCAGGAGTACCGCACGCCGGGCGGCGCGGTCGACTTCGCCGCGGAGAACGCGGACCGCGTCGCGTTCTACTGCTGGGCGCAGTGGCTCGCGGACGTCCAGTTCGACCGTGCCTGCCGTGCCGGGGCCACCGTGGTGGCCGACGTCGCCGTCGGCTTCGACTCCTCCTCGGCGGACGCCTGGGTGCACCAGGAGCTCGTGTGCTTCGACTTCGAGGTGGGGTGCCCGCCGGACCGGCACAACCTCGAGGGCCAGAAGTGGGGGCTGCCGGCGATGAGCCCGACCCGCCTGGTGGAGGCGGACCTCGCCCCCTTCATCGCCATGGTCCGCTCGGCCCTGTCGCACGCGGGTGCGCTGCGCATCGACCACGTCATGCAGCTGTGGCGGCTGTACTGGGTGCCGCTGGGCGGGCACGCCGCCGCCGGCGTGTACGTCAACTACCCGGTGGACGCGCTCCTCGCGATCCTGCGGCTCGAGGCGCACCGCGCCGGGGCGTGGGTCGTCGGCGAGGACATGGGCACGGTCGCCGACGGCGTCCGGGAGACCATGGCCGAGCAGGGGATGCTCGGGTACCGGGCGGCCCTGCGGCTGCCGGTGGACCAGTTCCCGGAGGCGGTGATGGGGGCGTCCTCCACGCACGACCAGGCCACCGTCGCCGGGACCCTCACCGGGTCCGACATGGAGGACCTGCGCCGGATCGGCAAGGCCGCGGACTTCACCCAGCTCGCCGGCGTCCGGCAGGAGCTCGCGACGGCTGCCGGAGTGGACCTCACCCAGCCGGTCGGGGCGGACGAGGTCGCCCGGGCGGTCCGCGCGCAGTACGGCCGGCTCTCCGAGTGCGCCGCCCGCGTGGTCCTGGCCTCCCTCGACGACGCCGGGGCCGTCGCCGAGCGACCCAACATGCCCGGCACCGTCACCACGTGGCCGAACTGGTGCCTGAGCCTTCCGGTGCCGGTCGAGGACCTGCTCGAGTCGCCGCTCGCGCGTGAGGTCGCGGGCATCCTGGACGCGCGCCGCGCCGAGGACCTCGCCGCCTGACCCGGGGCACCGCCGCACCGCCGCCCCGGACGGGGCGGCGGCGGCGGTCGCTCGTCGCTAGAGCGGCACGGTCTCGTTCTCGCCCCCGGAGTACGGCCGGCCGGTGGCCTTCGCCTTGACGAAGCTCACCAGGCTGGCGACGCGCCCGCCGGGCGTGTCCCAGTACTCGGCCGAGTGTCCCTCGACCTTGACGAGGACGACGTGGTCGGCGTCCGGCCCGTCCGGGAACCAGGCCTCGACCACCGAGCTCCACAGCTCGCGCTTCTTCCCCGAGTCGCGGACCACGCGCGCGTCACCGGTCAGCGAGACCCATGTGCTCCCGCTGCCGACCGTGACGTTGACCTGGGGGTCGGCGCTCACGTGCGCGACCTTGCGCGAGCCGCCGTCGGCGAAGAACCACAGGTCGCCGTCGAACTCGACCTCCTGCAGGGCCATCGGCCGGCTCATCAGCGTGCCGTCCGGCGCCCGGGTGGTCAGCATGGCCATGCGGCCGGCGCTCTTGATCAGGTCGGCCACCGTGCGGGTGCCGGCGTCGGGCGTGTCTGCGCTCATGGACCTCTCCTGACGTGGGTGGGGACCTGCATCGTCACCCGCGGCGGGCCGCGGCGCCCGCCGGGACCCGGCGCGGGGAGGGCAGCGCGAGGTCGCTCTGCCGGGCACGCTCGACGGCCTCCGCCCGGGACGCGACCCCGAGCTTGCGGTAGACGCTGCGCAGCTGGGACTTGAGCGTGTTGCGGCTGACGTAGACCTCGGCGGCGATCTCCCGCAGCGTCAGGCCCCCCTTCTCGTCCAGGAGCCCGAGCACGACGCGCTCGCGCTCGGTCAACGGGTCGCCGATGCGCGGTGCGCCGGGCGTGATCACGCCCGGGGCGGTCGCGCTCGGGTCCTCGTGCCGTGCCGTCAGTGACGTCGTCATGGTCCGACCTCCCAGGTCTCGCGGCGCGGGGGCACGCGGCGTCGTGGTGACGCCGGCGACGTGCCCTGGCGACGGTTCGCCGGGGGTTCGGAGCGGACAGGGCCGCGGACGGGTCGGACCTAGGCGCCGCTCCCGGCGGCGCGGCCGACGGTCGCCGCAGGACCGACCAGCCCGGTGAGCCACGGCAGCTGGCGCACGAACCGGTGCCCGCCACCGCCCTCGTGCTCGTTGTACCGGTAGACGTCGATCTCCGTCGGGGCGCCGCTGGTCAGGTCGGCGTAGGAGTTGTAGGCGGCGTACACGGTCGACGGCGGGCACACCGGGTCGCGCAGCGCGACCGAGAACAGCGCGGGCGCCGTCGCCCGGCGGGCGAAGGTCACCGCGTCGAGGTAGGACAGCGTCCGGAAGGCGTCGTCGGCATGGCCGCGGTGCACGGCGAGGTACCGGGTGATCTCCGCGTAGGGGTCGCGGTCGGTGAGGTCGACGGCGCGCCGGATGTGGCACAGGAACGGGACGTCGGCGATCACGCCGGCGAGGTCGGGGACCAGCCCGGCGACCGCCAGCGCGATGCCGCCGCCCTGGCTGGCCCCGGCGACGGCGACCCGTGCGGGGTCCACGCCCTCCACGGCGCGAGCCGCCTCCACCGCCCGCACGCCGTCGGTGAACAGGCGCCGGACGTAGTGGTCGTGCGGGTCGAGGATGCCGCGGGTCAGGTAGCCGGGCGCCGCCGGACCGGAGCCGACCGGGTCGGGGGTGTGCCCACCGCTCCCGGACCGGCTGCCCTGGCCGCGGCTGTCCATCACGAGCGCGACGTAGCCCGCAGCCGGCCACGCCAGCGCCTCGTGCGGCAGCCCGCGGCCGCCGTTGTAGCCGATGTACTGCACGACGGCGGGCAGGCGGGCGTCCCCGGTGATCGCGCGGGCCGGCCGGACGACCCAGGCCTTGATCCGGTGGCCACCGAACCCGGCGAACTCGGCGTCGAGCACGTCGACCAGCGGCATGCCGGTGTCGACCGGCGTCGTCCGCAGGTCCAGGTCGTGCGTGCGGGTTTCGTCCAGGGTGGTCGCCCAGAACGCGTCGAAGTCGGCCGGCTCGTCCAGCTCGGGCCGGTAGGTCTGGAGTGCGGGCAGGTCCAGGTCGAACAGGGCCACGGGATCCTCTCCGGAGCGGTCGGCGTGCGCGCGTGCGGGTGGGTGCGGGTCAGGCGGGCGCCGGCTGCAGCTCCGCGCGCAGCAGGTCGGCGAGCTCGGTGCGCTGGACGCACCGGTCGAACGCGAACGACCCGGCCAGCGTGCGCGCCTGGTCGACGCCCAGCCCGCGGAACCGCCCGGCGAACTCGTCGACCAGCGGCTCGGCCAGCAGGATGTGGCGCACCAGCAGGTTGACCCACGGCTTGGCGCCCCACGGGAACGGGTCGAAGTCGGGGAACTCGGCGGCGAACAGAGCCTCGATCGGCTCCAGCACGTGCCGGATGTCCTTCTCGCTCCCGCCCCAGGAGTCGGCGCCCAGCCGCCGCTTCTTCGCCAGCACGGGGGCGATGAGCTCCAGGTACGGGCTGTCGGCCGCGGCGTGGACGACGCCCTGGGTGCCGATGTCCTTGTAGGTCCACAGGCTCCAGCTGGCGCCGTGCTCGCGGTAGATGTCGAGCTGGTCGCGCAGCAGCCGCAGGCAGCCGGCGTCGCGCTCGGGGTCGCCGGTGTACAGCGGGCCGAACTCACCCAGCCAGATCGGCGTCCCCGTGCGGCGCATGAACTGCGTGCGCTCGAGGAACTTGCGCTCCACCGTCCCGCGGTCGAAGTGCTGCCCCCGGGTCAGCCCGGGGTACTCGCTCTCCGCGGCGATCCCCGGCAGCGCGTAGTCGTGCGCCGTGTAGACGGTGTTCTCGAACACCTCGGTGAACATGGAGAAGTCGGTCGAGTAGCGGTTCCCGTCGAGGAACAGCGTGTGGTGCGGGTCCACCGCGCGGATCGCGCGCTCGATCCGGGCGTAGAAGGGCCCGATGACCTCGCCGGACGCGTCGGCAGGCTCGTTGAGCGGGTTGTAGCCGGCCACCCACGGCTGGTCGCGGTAGCGCGTGGCCAGCGCCTCCCACAGGTGCACGACGCGGTCCTGGAAGTGCGGGTGGGTCCAGAAGTGCGCCCAGTGCGTCGGGTTGTTCGAGTGCCAGTTCTGGTTCTGGTACCCCGGCACGGAGTGCAGGTCCAGGATCGTGTAGATCCCGCGCGAGGCGCACGCCTCGACCACCCGGTCCAGGCGCGCGAAGCCCTTCTCCTCGAGCCGGAAGGGGGCGGCGTCGTCCTCGAAGTGGTGGTAGCTGAACGGCACCCGCAGCGCGTTGACGCCCAGCGACGCGAGGTGGTCGGCGTCGGCCTCGGTGAAGAAGTCGGTGAGGAAGGCGTCGAAGAACGCGTCGCTCGCCTCGGTCCCCATGGAGCGCGCCAGCGCCCGGCGCAGCTGGCCCTCCGTGCCGGGGTACCCCGTGATGAAGTTCTCCATCGTCATCCAGCCGCCCAGCCCGAAGCCGCGCAGCAGGACCGTGGCCCCGGTGCCGTCGACGAGCCGGTCGCCCTCGACATGGATCGCTCGTCGGGTGTCCATCTGTGCCTCCACGCCGAGGTAACCGGTTACCATCACGACTCTAGGCACGCGGTCGCCGCGGCGTCCAACCCGGGACGCCGTCGCACCCGCGGCACGTGCCGACCGACCGCCCGCCACCGGCGGACCTGGACGAGGGGACGGGCGATGTCGACCACCATGCGCGACGTCGCGGACCGCGCGGGCGTGTCCGTGAAGACCGTCTCCAACGTCGTCAACGACTTCCCGCACGTGCGCGCCTCGACCCGCGAACGGGTCCTGCGGGCGATCGACGAGCTGGGCTACCAGATGAACTTCACGGCGCGCAGCCTGAGCCTGGGACGCACGGGCATGCTGACGCTCGCCGTCCCCAAGCTCCGGCTGCCGTACTTCGCCGAGCTCGCCGACGAGGTGATCGGCGCCGCCGAGGCCCGCGGCTACACGGTCCTCATCGAGCAGACCGGCGGGTCCCGCGCGCGCGAGATCGAGCTGCTCACCAGCGAGCGGCGCAGGATGACCGACGGGCTGATCCTGTCGCCGTCCGGCCTGCAGTCCGGCGACGCGCCGCAGCTGGAGGCCGGCTCGCCGGTCGTGCTGCTGGGGGAGCGGTCGCTGCACGCGCGCGTCCACCACGTGGTGATGCCGAACGAGGCGGGGGCGCGGGCGGTGACCGAGCACCTGCTCGCCACCGGCCGGCGCCGGATCGCGCTGCTCGGCTACACACCCGGTGACGGCGAGGGTGCTGGTCACCTGCGGGCACGCGGCTTCCGCGCGGCCCTGGCGGCCGCGGGCGTGGAGCACGACGAGGCCCGGACCGTGGCGGTGCCGGAGTGGACGCTGGCCGCCGGGGCGCAGGCGATGCGCACGCTGCTGGACCGCGGCGCGCAGGTCGACGCCGTGCTCGGGCTCAACGACGTGCTCGCGCTCGGGGCCATGCGCGTCCTCTTCGAGCGGGGCCTCGCCGTGCCGCACGACGTCGCCGTCGCCGGCTTCGACGACATCGAGGAGTCGCGGTTCGCCCGGCCCAGCCTGACCACCGTCCGTCCGGACCGCGCGCAGATCGCCCGCCGGGCCGTCGACCTGCTGGTCGACGGGCTGGGCAGGGGCAGGAGCGGCGACGGCGCCTTGGGCGACGCCGCGGACGCCGTCGACGCGCCGGCGACCGCCCCGGACCCCGACGCCCCGCACGTCGCCGACTTCTCGCTCCAGGTGCGGGAGTCGACCGCCCGCCCCTGACCCGCGAGGACGACGCCGCACGCCGCGCGGACCTGCGGGTGCCGCCTCCCTTGACCTCTCTTCACCGCTGTGATGCACTTACACCGGTGTAAATGAACCGTTTCACTCGCCCCACCTGCCCGGGACGACACGTCCCGGGCACCGCAACGATGCGGAAGGACCCCCGATGCGAACCACACGAGGTGCCCAGCGCGTCCGTACGACCCCCCGGGCTGGCCGGGCCGTCGTGGGAGGGCTCGCCACCGCGGCGCTGCTGCTGACCGCGGCGTGCGGTCAGGAGACCGACGCCGGCTCGGAGCCCACCGAGACGGCCGCCGCCGAGCTGCCCGCCGAGGAGGGACCGGCCACCCTCCGGTTCGTCTGGTGGGGCAACGAGGAGCGCGCGGCGATGACGAACACGGCCGTCGACGCGTTCGAGGCGGCCAACCCCGACATCACCGTCGAGACCGAGTCGGTGGACTTCAACTCCTACTTCGACCGCCTGGCGACCGCGGTCGCCGCCGGCGACCAGGCCGACCTCATCACGCTGGGTGGCGCGTACCCGCGCGAGTACGGGGACCGCGGCGTCCTGCTGGACCTGTCGACGGTGTCGGACGAGCTGGACCTGTCGACCCTCGACGAGGGCGCGCTCTCCAACGGCTTCTTCAGCGACACCCAGTACGGCGTCCCCACCGGCGTCAACACCTTCGGGCTCATCGTGAACCCCGCGGTGTTCGAGGCAGCCGGCGTCGAGCTGCCCGACGACGAGACGTGGGACTGGGACGAGTTCATGGAGATCGCCACGGAGATCTCGGCGAACGCACCCGAGGGCACCTACGGCGTCGAGGACCCGACGGCGCCGGACGCGCTGGACCTCTACGCCAACCAGCACACCGGGGTGGGCCTGTACTCCGAGGACGGCGGCGTCGCCATCGAGCCGGGGACCGTCGAGGAGTGGTTCGACATGACCACCCAGCTCATGGAGAGCGGCGCGTCGCCCGAGGCCAGCATCAGCTCCGAGCTCGCCGGGCAGCCGTCGCCGGAGCAGACGCTCCTGGGTCGCGGCCTCGCCGGTATGAAGTTCGGCTGGTCCAACCTGCTCACCGCGTACAGCACCGCGGCCGGTCAGGACATGGTCATGCTCCTGCCGCCGGGGGAGTCGAACCACGAGGGCCCCGGCATGTGGCTGCAGGCCTCGCAGCTGTTCACCATCAGCGCCGACAGCGAGTTCCCGCGGTCCACCGCCAAGCTCATCGACTTCCTCGTCAACTCGACCGAGTCCGCCGACATCCTGGGCGCGAACCGCGGCATCCCGGCCAACCCGGAGGTGCGCGAGCACCTGCGGCCCGGCCTGACGCCGGTGCAGCAGACCGAGTACGACTTCATCGAGCGCGTGTCCGAGCACGTCGACGGCGACTTCGTCATCGGCCCGACGGGGTCCACGGACAGCGTCGCCATCCTGCAGCGGCTCAACGACCAGGTGCTCTTCGGGCAGCTGGAGCCGGCCGCGGCCGGTGAGCAGTTCGTCACCGAGTTGACCGCCGCGGTCTCCTGACCGCCGCCGGCCGCAGCACCCCGCCGGGCACGCCGTCCGGTGGGGTGCTGCGGCGCGGCGACCCCCGTACCCCCGCAGCACGACAGGAGCCGCGACGCGTGAGCCGGATCGACCGCAGGGCCCTGGTGGCACGCCACGACGTCGTGGTCACCCGGATCGACCCCCGCTCGCCCGTCCAGGTGGGCAACGGCGAGCTGTGCCTGTCCGTGGACGTGACGGGCCTGCAGACCTTCCCGGACGGGTACCCGGTCGCCGACCCGGGCGGCGGGCCGGACGGCACGCTGCTGGGGACCCAGTCGCAGTGGGGCTGGCACAGCACGCCACGACCGGCCGGCGTGGACCTCGACAGCACCCGCCGCCCGTACCGGACCCGGCGCGGGGAGGTCGTGTACGTCGACGCGGGCGCGCTCACCGGGTCCGACGACTCCGGCCTGGACACCACGAGCCAGTGGCTGCGCGCCAACCCCCACCGGCTGGACCTGGGCCGGCTGGGTCTCGTGGTCGCCGACGGCGACGGGTACCGCACGCCGTCGCCGGACGAGCTGGGCGACGCGCGCCAGCTCCTTGACCTGTGGACCGGGACGGTGACGAGCGACGTCGTCCTGGCCGGACGGCGCCTGCGGGTGACCACCGCGTGCCACCCGGACCGGGACGTCCTGGCGGTCCGCGTGGAGCACCTGGCGGGTGCCGACGACACCGACGACGAGGTGCCGGGCGGCCTCGGCGTCGCCGTCCGGCTCGCCTTCCCCTACGGCTCGCAGTCCTGGAGCAACGCCGCGGACTGGTCGCGCCCCGGGGACCACATCACGGTCGTCCGCGACGTCCCGGGCGGCGTCGACGTGGACCGGCACTTCGACGGCGCCCCGGACCCCGCCTACCACGTGGCGCTGCGCACCGACGGCGGCGCACGCGTCGCGGCGACCGGCCCGCACGAGCTGGTGGTCGCCGGCGGGCCCGTCCTCGACCTCGTCGTCGCGCTGCGCCCGGGCGCCGGCGCGGTCGACGGCGTCCTGGTGGACCGCGGGTCGCGCGGCGCCGCGCCCGAGCCGCCCGTGGTGGACGACGTGCTCGCGGCCTCGGCAGCGGGCTGGTCCGCCTTCTGGGACGGCGGCGCCGCGCTCGACCTCTCCGGCAGCGCCGACCCGCGCGCCGCCGAGGTCGAGCGGCGCACGGTGCTGTCCCAGTACCTCACCGCGATCCAGTGCGCGGGCTCGCTCCCGCCGCAGGAGACCGGTCTGATCGGCAACTCCTGGCGCGGCCGCTTCCACCTGGAGATGCACTGGTGGCACGCCGCGCACTTCCCGCTGTGGGGCCGCCCGGCACTGCTCGAGCGCAGCATGGGCTGGTACGAGCGGATCCTGCCCGCCGCGCAGGCCACAGCGCGGCTGCAGGGCTACGGCGGCGCCCGGTGGCCCAAGCAGGTCGCGCCCGACGGCCTGGAGAGCCCGAGCCACATCGGCCCGTTCCTGCTGTGGCAGCAGCCGCACGTCATCCACCTCGCCGAGCTCCTGCGCCGTGCCGCCGAGGCGACCGGGGAGCCCGGGGACGGTGACCGCGTCGTGGCGCGCTACGGGTACCTGGTCGACCAGACCGCACGGTTCATGGCCGACGTCGCGGAGCCCACCGACGACGGGTACGCCCTCGGTCCGCCGCTGATCCCGGCGCAGGAGTCCTACGCCCACCTGCGCGACCGCGTCGTCAACCCGCCGTTCGAGCTCGCCTACTGGTCCTGGGCGCTGGGCGTGGCCCAGCGCTGGCGCGCCGCCGCAGGGGACGACCCCGAGCCGCTGTGGGACGCCGTCGGCCACGGGATGGCCGCGCCGCTGGTGCGCGACGGCGTGCTGGAGGCGATCGCGGTCGAGCCGTTCACGATCCGGGAGGACCACCCGTCGATGGTCTACGGACTGGGCGTGGTGCCCGCGACCGACCTCCTGGAGCCCGACGTCGTGCGTGCGACCCTGGACGCCGTCGTCGCCGACTGGGACTGGCCCAGCACATGGGGATGGGACTACCCCGCGCTGGCGATGACCGCGGCCCGCCTGGGCGACCCCGCGCTGGCCGTGGACCTGCTGCTGCGCGACGTGCCGAAGAACCTGCACCTGCCGAACGGGCACAACCGGCAGACGGACTCGCTGCCCGTGTACCTGCCGGGCAACGGGGGGCTGCTCGCCGCGGTCGCCCTCATGGCCGGCGGCTGGGACGACGACGGCGGCCGTCCGGCGCCGGGGTTCCCCGCCGACGGGACGTGGTCCGTGCGGCACGAGGGCTTCGTCCGGTCGCCGTGACACCGGCCGTGTCGTCCCGGTGGGCCGGCACGAGGGGGCTCGTCCGGTCCGCCGGACCGTGCGCCGCCCGGCACGGCGCCCGGGCCGCGCCGACCGGCCGGGGCGCCCGACGCTCCCCTTGCCGCTGGTGGGGCGGGCTCCTACGGTCGTGACCGAGCCGGGGCCCGTCGCGCCACCACGCAGCGGCCGCGGTCGGGACGGTCGGCGGCACCCCGCCGATCGGGCGGACACATCGAAGGTGGGGACGTCGACATGATCACGGTGCACGACATGGAAGGGCTGATGTTCGCGGGGGGCGACGTCGTCGGGGACGACGGCTCGAAGATCGGCCGGCTGGGCCAGCTGTTCCTCGACGCGCGCACCGGCCACCCGGCCTGGGTGACCGTGACGACCGGCCTGTTCGGCAAGGCGGAGTCGTTCGTGCCGATGAACGGCGCCGAGCTGCACGGCGACGTGCTGCAGGTGCCGTACAGCAAGGACCTCGTCAAGCACGCGCCCCGCATCGCCTCGGCGGAGGGGCACCTGTCGCCGGACGAGGAGCGCGACTTGTACCGGCACTACGGGCTGATCCACGACGAGCCCGAACCCGTCGAGGACACCGGCTCGCACGGGCGGCACGCGGCCACCGGCGCCCCGACCGTCGACGAGGCCGGCGGCACAGGCCTCGGCGCGCAGACGCCGGCGGTCGGCCTGCCCACCGGCGCCACGCCGCTCGGAGCCACCTCGCCCGGCCCGCCGCCGCTGCACTCGTACGACGACGTCGCCCGGGAGGCGCGCGACGCGGACCCTCACGTGGTGGGCGCGGACGACGTCGAGGCCGCGGGCGTCGCCTGGGGCGGGGCGAGCGCGGTGACGCCCGCCGTCCCCGCGACCGAGGCACCGGCGACCGCGGGGGCGGCAGGTCCCGCCGCAGAGGGGGTCGTGCTCTCCGCCGAGCGGGCGCGCGTCGTCGGCACGGAGCGGGTGCCCACCGAGCGGGTCCGGATGCGCCGGTACACCGTCACCGAGCACAAGCAGATCACCGTCCCGGTGCAGCGCGAGGAGGTCCGGGTCGAGTACGAGCCGGTCGACGAGGGCGTCCTGCCGGACGCCCAGGATCCCGCCGGGGCGCCGGGCACCGGCGAGCCCGACGACCAGGACCGCGACCGCCGCCTCTGACCGGACCGGCACCGGCGCTCCGGCGGCAGGGCCGCCGCCGGAGCCGCCGGAGCCGCCGCGCCGCAGGTGCGCCGCGCCGCCGCCGCGCCGCCGTCGTCCGCGGTCGTCCGCCCTCCGCCCTAGGGAGGCGGCGGTTCGGCGGCGGTTCGCTAGGGTCTTGCCCTCGTGAGCCGACTCGTCGAGACCCTCGTCCCGGCCCGCCTGGGCACCGGGTTCCGGTGGCTGCTCGCGTCGTCGTGGACGAGCAACCTGGGCGACGGGATCGCCCTGGCGGCGGGACCGCTCCTGGTCGCCTCGCTCACCGACGACGCCCGGCTGGTCGCGCTGGCCGCCACGGTGCAGTGGCTGCCACCGCTGCTCTTCGCGCTGGTCGCCGGGGCGCTCGTGGACCGGCTGGACCGACGCCTGATCGTCGTGGTGGTCGACGCGGTGCGGGCGACCGTCCTGGCCGTGCTCGCGCTGGCCGTCGCCACCGACCGGGTGTCGATCGGCGTCGTCCTGGTGGCGCTGTTCGCCGTCGGGACCGCCGAGGTGTTCGCGGACAGCGCGTCGCAGACCCTCCTGCCGATGCTCGTCCCGCGCGACGACCTCGCGATCGCCAACTCCCGCCTGCAGACCGGCTTCATCACCGTCAACCAGCTCGCCGGCCCGCCGCTCGGGGCGTCGCTGTTCGCGGTCGGAGCCCTGTGGCCGTTCGCCGCGCAGGCGCTGGTGGTCGGTGCGGGGGCCGTGCTGGTCTCGCGCATCGTCCTGCCGCGGCACCGGCGGGAGCGGGCCGAGGGCGCCCGGCTGCACCACGACATCCGCGCCGGGTTCCGATGGGTGCGGCACCACCCGCCCGTCCGGACCCTGGTCCTGACGATCTTCACGTTCAACATCACCTTCGGTGCGGCCTGGTCCGTGCTGGTCCTGTACGCGACGCGACGGCTCGACCTGGGCGAGGTGGGCTTCGGGCTGCTCACGACGGTGAGCGCGGTCGGCGGACTGCTCGGCACGGCGCTCTACGGTGCGATCACCCGGCGCGTCAGCCTCGGCGACCTCATGCGGGTGGGACTGGCCGTCGAGACCCTCACCCACCTCGCGCTGGCGCTGACCACGCGGGCCTGGGTGGCGATGGTGATCTTCTTCGTCTTCGGCGTGCACGCCTTCGTGTGGGGGACGACGTCCGTCACCGTCCGCCAGCGCGCCGTCCCGCGCGAGCTGCAGGGCCGGGTCGGCAGCGTCAACACCGTGGGGGTGTTCGGCGGGCTGGTCCTGGGGTCGGCCCTCGGCGGCGTGCTGGCCGAGCGGTGGGGTGTGGTGGCGCCCTTCTGGTTCGCGTTCGCCGGGTCGGCCGTCTTCATGGTCCTCATCTGGCGGGAGCTGGCGCACCTCTCGCGCGGCGACGACGTCGTCCCGGACCGGACCGGCAGCTCCGGCGGCGGCGACGACGGTGCGGAGTCACCCCGTCCGGCGTGACCCCTCGCCCCGGAGCAGGCCCAGGCACCCGGCGCCGGCCGCGACCAGGCCGACGCCGCACAGCGCGACCGGCGCCGACAGGTGGTCGGTGACCAGCCCGTTCGCGACCGCGGCCAGCGGGCGGGTGCCCACGAAGGCCACCGACCACAGCGCCATCACGCGCCCGCGGATCGCCTCGGGCAGGGACATCTGCAGCGTCGAGCTCAGCCCGGTCATGGTCACGGTGAGGCCGGCGCCCGCGAGCACGAAGCCGGCCAGCACCGGCACGACTGTGGGGCCGACCGCGGACACCACGTTGCCGGCCGCCATCAGGAGCAGCCCCGCATAGCCGTACCGGCGCAGCCCCAGGGCTCGCCGGGCCGGCGGTAGCACGGCGAACCCGAGCCCGGCGCCGATGCCGAACGCGGTCGCGATGGAGCCCGACAGCCCGGTCCCGCCGGTGAGCTGCGTCGAGAGCGCCGGCGCCAGCGTGATGGACGGGTCGGTGCCGACGCCGACCGCGCCCACGCACACCAGCAGCACGACCAGCGGCCGGTTCCGACGCAGGTACGTCCACACCCCGGGCACGCCGTCGCGGCCCTCGCCGGGGACCACGACGGTCCGGGGCCGCAGCCCGCGCAGCATGACGACGAACGCGAGGCTGCACGCCGAGGTGACCGCGAAGGCGAGCGCGGGGTGCACCGCGGCCGCCAGGGCGGTGCCGAGCAGGGGGCCCAGGGCCCGGCCCAGCGGCAGGGGGGCCATGCCGAGCGTCACCGCGGTGGGCAGCTCGCTCGGCCGGACCAGGGACGGGACCAGCGAGAGCATCGCCGGGCCGGCGATGCTGGCACCGATGCCGTGCACTGCCGACGCCGCCACCAGCGGCACCGCGACCGCACCGTCCAGTCCCTGGGTCCACACCCACACGGCCAGACCGCCGGTCCCGGCCGCCGCGATCGAGTGCCCGACGGCGGCCTGCGTGCGCCGGTCCCACCGGTCCGCGGCCGCACCGGCCAGCGGCCCGAGGAGGATCTGCGGGGCGAACTGCGCGGCCGTCACGGCCCCGGCGACCGCCGCCGACCCGGTGGCGCCGTACGCCACCACCACCGCGACGATCGTGAAGATCCACGTGCCGAGCATCGTGACGAGGTTGCCGGCCATGTACCGGCCGAAGGTCCGGTCGGTGAGCACCCGAGGCCACGAGCGGGCCGGGTCGCCGGCCGCGGTCCCGGATGCCGCGGTGCCCGACGCCGTCACCCGGCGACGGCCGGGAGGGCACCGCCGGACCCCAGCCGACGCTGCAGCCAGTCCACGACCAGCGCCTGGGCGGACGCCGAGAAGACGTGACCACCGGGGTGGACGACACCCTCGAGCGACCCCGTCGTCGCCGGCTGCCCGAACCGGGCGCCCAGCTCCTGATGGGCGGCGTCGACGCCGTGCGGGGGGAAGAGCGCGTCGTCGCGGAACGACAGCGCCAGCAGGTGGTGGGTCCGCCGGGCCGCGGCGATCTCCGGCAGGCCGCGCCGCCCGAGCAGGCCGGGTGTCGTCAGCAGCCACGAGTGCGCGTCGGCGTACGCGGGGAGCAGCGCGTCGGTCGTCGTCATCATCCCGACGACGCCGGCCGCCCGCAGGTCCGGGACCAGCGACGCCAGCGTGGCCGCCCGCCCGCCGCCACCGGAGAACCCGACCGCCGCCGTGCCCGTCGGGTCGACGTCCGGCAGCGAGCGCAGCACGGCCGTGGCCACCAGGTCGTCGTGCGCCACCATCCCGGCGAACGAGGTCCCCAGCGTCCCGGCCGTCTTCGCCACGACGTGCTCGTGCAGCCCCGCGGCGGCGTCGTACCGCTCGTCGGCGTCGGGGTCGAGACCGTCGGCGGCCCACGCCGCCTGCGCGTGGCGCACGGGCTCGCGCAGGCTCAGGGGCAGCGGGTCGAGGTGAAAGCGGCGCGAGCCCCACCCGAAGGTGTCGTGCGCCAGGACGACGAAGCCGGCCCGCGCGATCTCGTGCGCCAGTGCCCGGCCCTCGTACAGGTCGCGGCGCAGGCGCCGGGCCACGGCGGTCGGCGCCGGCGTGGGCACCATCCGCTCGGCGCCGATGGACTTCACCCCGGCGTGGCAGTGCAGCAGCAGGACGCCCGGCAGGCGGTGGGCGGCCGGTGCGGCCGGACGGAGCACCCAGGCACGGGTCGCCGGGCCGAAGCCGACCCACCACTCGACGTGCTCGACGGCGACACCGTCGGTCTCCCAGCGGTCCAGCGTGCGGACCGCCGGGACGGTCGCCGCGCCCGCGCCGGCGCCCGGGAGGGCGCCGGCGTCCGGCACGGGCACGCCCAGCGCACCGCCGACCGCGCGGCTGACGTCGTCGCCGTCGAGCGTCGGGCGGTCGCGCTGCCAGGCGGGCCAGTCCTCGTACCCGCCGAGAGCGCTGGGCCGGTCGGTGGGCTCAGCGGCTCGGCGGGCGCCGGG
>NZ_BJYY01000006.1 GCF_007991755.1 Cellulomonas aerilata
CCCGCCGGCGGGACCGGCGGGCTGTCGACGACCTCGTCTGCGAGGTCGGCGACGAACTCCGCGGACTGCCGGTCCACCTCGGGCAGCTTCGGGACGATCCGCTCGCGGATGTCCAGGTTCGCCGGCAGGCCGAGGTCGGCGAGGATGATGTCGCCGGCGGTCTCGCTGTTGAGCATGAAGTCGATGAACCTCGCCGCCGCCTCGGGGTGCTCGGTCTGGGCGGACATGGACGCGTACAGCGCGGGCTTGAAGTACATGCCGGTGCGCTCACCCTGCGACTCCCCGGGCCACCGCAGGAGCTCGATGTCCTGCCCGGCGGCGTTCGCGACCGCCGAGAGCTGGTTGGTCCACTCCGGGACCATGCCGCCCGCGTTGGTCGCCACGAGCGACCGCTCGGGCCCGACCGTCTCCAGCTCGACGGTGGTGGACGCGGGCGGCTGCCCCCCGGACTCCTGCAGGCCCAGGGCGACCTCCCAGAAGTCGACCAGCGTCTCGTCGGTGTAGCCGAGCTCGCCGTCCTCGGTGAACAGCTGCTCGCCGCGCTGGCGCGCGAAGATGTTGAAGGCGGCGTCGTTCCACAGGTCCTGGCGCCCGATCGCCCCGGTCCCCGAGGCGCTGATCTGCGTCGCGACCTCCGCGTAGTCCTCCCACGACCAGGTGGTGTCGTCCGGCAGGGGCACCCCCGCGTCGGCGAACACCTTGGTGTTGGCCAGGACGGAGAAGACGTTCACGCCGGTCGGGATGGCGACCAGCTCGCCGTCCACCTCACCGGTCTCCAGCGTCCCCTGGTCCATGGCGTCGGTGGCGATGTCGGTCTGGCTCAGGTCCGCCAGCACGCCGCGCTCGGCGTACTCGCGCAGGTACCGCTGCTCCTGCATCAGCACGTCCGGTGTGTCGCCGGCGGCGACGGTGGTCGCCAGCTTGTCCCAGTAGCCGCCCCAGTCGGTGAAGTCGGTGACGATCTCCACGTCGGGGTTCTCGGCCATGAAGGCGTCGGCGACCTCCTGGTACATCTCGTGGTAGTGGTCCGAGCCCCACCAGGCGAACCGGATCGAGACGGCCTCGCCGGACGCCGCCTCCTCCTCGGCCGAGGCGGCGCCGTCGTCGCCGCGGTCCCCCTGCCCGCAGGCGGTCAGCGCCAGGGCGGTGACGGTGAGCGTGGCGGCGAGGGCGGTCAGGCGGCGCGGGGAGCGTGGGCTGGTGCGCATGGGGTCCTCCTGCTGCGGGTTGCGGACGGCGTCGTCGCCGGCCGGGGCGCGACCCCGTCGTCGGAGTCGCCGCCTGGTGGGGAAGGCGCTTTCCCAGCGTGGTGGCCGCCGGCGACGATGTCAAGGACCTTCCGTACGGCGGTCACGGCACCGGCGGACCGCGCGCGATCCCGTGCGGGACGGCGTCGGACGGCCGCGCACCTCGGCCGGTCAGCGGCTGCCCGGACCGCCGCCGCGATCCGGGGCGACGCACCCGCTGCTGTCAGGCTCCGACCGGGAGCTCGGCCCAGACGACCTTGCCGCCCTCGTCCAGCAGCTCGGTGCCCCAGGCGACGGCGAGCGCCGACACGATGTGCATGCCACGGCCGCTCTCGCCGCTGATCGTCGGGGGCCGGGGGTCCGGCGTCCCGGTCCCGCCGTCGACGACCTCGACGCGCACGGTCGCGCCGCGCCGGGACAGCCGCAGCCGGCAGGCGCTCGCCGCGTGGGTGATCGCGTTCGTCACGAGCTCGCTGACGACGATCTGCGACGTGTCCTCGACCTGGGACAGGTCCCAGCCGACCAGCGTCTCGCGCAGGAACCGTCGCGCCTCCCGGACGCTGCGCAGGTCGCGCGGCAGGTCCACGACCGCGACGTCCTGCTGGACGCCGACCGTGGTGAGGAGGTCGAGGAGGTAGTCCAGGTCCGCGTCCTTGAGCACGACGCCCTCGACGCGCTCGGCGATCCAGGCGCGCTCGGCCGGGTCCAGCCATCCGGAGAAGACGACGATCTTGCTGCCGGGGGACTGCTCGCGCAGGTGGGTGAGCACCTCGCGCCCCGCGATGTCAGGCAGGCCGAGGTCCAGGACGACGAGGTCGGGGCGCAGCTCGCCGGCCAGCCGCACCGCCTCGGCTCCGTCGCCGGCCTCGCCCACCACCTCGAAGCCGCCGCGGAAGCGCAACGCGGTACGCACCAGGCGGCGGACCTCCGGTACGTCGTCGACGAGGACGACCCTGGTAGCCACGGGTGGAAGATTAGCCCCGTGCGCAGCCGCGCGAGGAACCCGACGCGGCGCCGGGACGGACGACGTCGCCGTCATGCCCGCGGGAGGGACAGCGCGAAGGTGCTGGGCGCACCGTCGACGGCGGGCTCGTACCAGGCGTCCCCCCCGTGCGCCCGCGCGAGCTCGCGCACGATGAACAGCCCGAGGCCGGTGCCGCGACGCTGCTCGCCGGTCACGAACCGCTCGAACAACCGGGACCGCACGGCCTCGGGGACACCGGGCCCGTGGTCGCTGACCCGGACGACGACGTCGCCGCTCCCGGTCGGCGCGGCAGTCAGGCGGACGGGGGGCGCACCGTGCCGCAGCGCGTTCCCGAGCAGGTTGTCCACCGCCTGCGCCAGCCGGTCGTGGTCGGCGCGGACGGTCAGCGCCGGGTCGACGTCGACGGCGATCTCCTGGCCGGGGTGCGCGAGACGGGCGGCCGCGGCGGCGGCGAGCAGGACCTCGGCGAGCACCACCCGACCCAGGTCGAGCCGGACCGCCCCCGCCTCCAGGCGCGAGGCGGTGAGCAGCTCGCCGAGCAGCCGGCGAAGCCGTGCCGCGCTGCTGCGCATCCCCTCGAAGAGCTCGCTGCGCTCCTCGTCGGCGAGCTGCGTCCAGTAGCGGGACAGCGTGTCCGCCGAGCCCCCCAGCACGGTGACGGGCGTCCGCAGCTCGTGGGCGGTCACGGCGAGGAACTGCGACTGGTCGGCGGCGGCCTGCACCAGGCGGGCGTTCATCTGCTCCAGGTCCGTCTTGGCCGCGGTCAGTGCCGCGGCGGCGCTCTCGCGCTGCTCGCTGGCGTACCGGCGCTCGGTGATGTCGCGGGTCACCTTGGCGAACCCGACGAGCTCGCCGGCCGCGTTGCGGACCGCCGTGATCACGACGTTCGCCCAGAAGGTGGTGCCGTCCTTGCGGACGCGCCAGCCCTCCTCCTCGTAGTGGCCGTCGCGGAGCGCCATCTCCAGCTCGTGCTCGGGGTGCCGGCTGACCTGCTTGTCGACAGGGTAGAAGCGGCGGAAGTGCTGGCCGATGATCTCCTCGGCGGAGTACCCCTTGATGCGCTGGGCGCCGACGTTCCAGCTCGCCACCCGTCCCGTGGGGTCCAGCATGAAGATGGCGTAGTCCTCCACCGCCTCGACCAGCAGCCGGAACCGCTCCTCGCTCTGCCGCAGGCGCTCCTGCGCCGCCCGCCGCTCGGTCACGTCCTGGGCCTGCAGGAACAGGTAGAGCGGGCGACCCTCACGGCCGCGGACGACGGCGATCGTGGCGGCGAGCCGGCGAGTGCCACCGGCGACGCCGTGCTCGACCTGGACCACGTCGGCACGGCCGGCGTTGAGGTCCTCGACCGCCGCACGGACGCGGGCCTGCCCACCGCCGGTGGTGAGGTCGGCGTAGTCGGCGCCGAGCAGCTCGTCGTTCGGCCGGTCCAGGACCTCCGCCAGCGCGCGGTTCGCGCGGACCACGCTGCCGGTGAGGGTCATCGTCGCCATCCCGATGGCCGCCTCCTCGAACACCTCCCGGAAGCGCTCGAGGTCCTCGCCCAGCACGTGCGCCGCCGGGTCCGGGCGCTGCTCGGTCGAGCCACCGGCCCCCTCGTCGCGAGGAGCCGCGCCGCGGGGGACGTCACGCTCGTGCTCGCCGTCACGGCCGTCGCGCTCCAGCAGCTCGTCGAGCGCCGCAGCGAGCCGGTCCAGGGGCAGGGACTTCTCCAGGAAGCCCGCGGCCCCGAGCTGGCGGCCCCGCGACGCCAGGCCGCGCTCGTCGAACCCCGTGAAGAGGACCACCCGCGTGCCGGGTGAGGCGACCAGCACACGGGGCAGCGCCTCGAGACCGTCCATGCGGGGCATCGAGACGTCCAGCAGCATGAGGCCGGGCCGGTGCTGCCCGGCGAGCTCGACGGCGTCGAGGCCGGAACCGCCCTCGCCCACGACGACGAAGCGGCCGGACAGCCGCAGGTGGGTGCGGAGCAGCGACCGGACCTCGGGGGCGTCGTCGACCAGCACGACGGTCGTCGCCTCGGGAGTCATGGCCCGACGGTAGCCCGCGCGGCGAGTTGGCTCTCGTCGCCCGGGACGGCAGGCTTGGGAGGATGAGAGAGAGCGAGAGCAAGGACCTGCGCGCCGTCGACCGTGCGCACTTCAGCGTGACCCTGGACGCCCAGAACGGGCGGCACCGCGGGGAGATGACGCTGTACGGCGCGGGGCAGCCGATCCTCTACGCGCCGCTCGGCCCGGCCGTGTGGGACCACGTCTTCCACGACCCGAACGTCTGGCACGAGCGCGACGACCTGATGCGGCTGATCGCGAACTTCGAGCTGGAGGTGCTCGGGCTGACGCTGACGGGCGACCGTTCGACGGAGCGCTTCATCCCGGCGGACGGCGGAGGGCCGCTGCTGTACAGCAACACGGTCGAGCACCTGTGGCGGTGACCGGGGGCTGAGGGGACGTCCCCAGCCGGGCGCCGGCGCGCGGTCGGGTGGCCGACCGGCCGGTCCCCGCTGGGCCGGTCGGGGGACGCGGCAGGGTCGTGCTGCCGGACCGGCTCCGGTCGTGTCGGTGGCGGCCGATACACCATGCGGGGGCGAGTCGCGCCACCGACGTGGAGGGGGACCAGGGATGCCGGCCGATCAGGGGCTCGTCCTCACGCGCCTGTCGCTGTCCTCCGTGACGTGGTGGTCCGGTGTGCTGACGGGGGTCGCGCTGCTCGTGGCGGCGGTGGTCCGGGACGGGGCGCTCCTGTCGCTCGGCGGGCCTGCCCTGGTCATGACGGCGGCCCTGCTCGTCGTCCTCGAGGTGCGCCCGATCATCGTCAGCGGGCGCTACGACCCGCAGGGCGTGACCCTCTCGACGGCGTTCGTCTTCGCCCTGATGTTCATGTGGGGGCTGTGGCCCGCGGTCATCGCGCAGAGCCTGGCGACGATCGCGTCCGAGGCGCGCCGACGCAAGCCGCTCCCCAAGCTGCTCTTCAACGTCGGCCAGTACAACGTCTCCCTCGCAGCCGGGTGGCTCGTCATGCACCTCGCCGGGCGTGCGGCGTCCCTCGAGGAGCCGCTGCACGCCCTCGAGGCGGCGGACACCTGGTGGGTGGTGGGCGCGTGGCTCGCCTACTTCTGGACCAACAACGCGCTCGTCTCGGGCGTGCTGTCCTACGCCGACTCGTTCCGGTCCCTCATGACCGAGGACCTGGGCTACTACGTCACCACGACGTTCCCCGTGCTCGCCCTGTCACCGGTCGTCGTGGTCCTCGCGGAGCACGCCTGGGGGATGCTGCCGCTGCTGCTCATCCCGCTCGCGCTCGTGTACAAGACCGCCAGCATGTCCCTGCAGCAGGAGCACCTGGCGGGTCACGACCCGCTCACGGGCCTGCCGAACCGGGCGGGCTTCCAGAGCTCGCTGGGCGACACCCTGGGCGCCGCGGAGCGGACCGGCCAGCCGTGCGCCCTGTTCCTCATCGACCTCGACGGCTTCAAGGAGGTCAACGACACGCTCGGGCACGCAGCCGGGGACGAGCTGCTCGTGGGGTTCGCCGAGAGGCTGAGCGCGACGACCCGGGGGTCGGGCACGGTGGCGCGGCTCGGTGGCGACGAGTTCGCGGTGATCCTGCCGGCCACCGAGGAGGGCGAGGCCGTACGCGCGGCCGAGCGGGTGACCACGTCGCTCGAGGAGCCCCTCGACGTGGGCGGGCGCACCGTGAGGCTGCGGGCCTCGCTCGGGATCTCGGTATACCCGCGGCACGCCGCCGACGCCCAGACCCTGCTGCAGCTCGCCGACGTGGCGATGTACGTGGCGAAGGGCGCCGGCAGCGGGGTGGCCGTCTACGACCCCCGCACGGACCGGTTCGCCGGGGACCGGGAGCGGGCGCAGCTGGTCTGACCTGCGTCCCCGCGTCCCGAGCCGGTCGGCTGGACCGCCGTCGGCGGACCGGGCCCCAGGATGGGGGGGTGGACCACCAGCACCGGGACGTGCGCCGGGCGGAGCGGGGGATCGCCCGGTCGCGCCGCCTCGCCGATCTGCCGCTCACCTACACGTGGGTCGGCGCGTCGATGTCCGACGCCGTCCCGGGGCCCGCGCGGGTCACGCGGGCACGCCGCATCGGGCAGGGCGAGCCGGCGTTCCGCGCCGCCTCCGAGCTGCTGCTGACCTGGGGCATGCACCGCGACGCCGGCCTCGCCGTCCGGGCGAGCGACGAGCGGGTCCGGCTCGGGAGCGTCGTCGTGCTGGACCTCGGGCGCCGACCGTTCCGGCTGCGGGCGCCGTGCCGGGTGGTGGCGGTGATCGACGAGCCCCGCCGACAGGGGTTCGCCTACGGCACCCTGCCCGGACATCCCGAGAGCGGCGAGGAGCTGTTCCTCGTGACGCTCACGGACGACGGGCTGCAGGTGCTGGTCCAGGCGTCGTCGCGCCCCGCGACGTGGTGGGCCCGGGCGGGCGCGCCGGTGACCCGCGCGGTCCAGGCGCTGCTGCTCGACCGCTACGTCCGAGCCCTCGCCCGCGCCGCCCGCGCCGCGGACCGCCTCCCGCCGACCTGACCTGCACGGACGGGAACCGCACGCGGACGGAGACCGCACGCGTCAGCGCCCCGGACCGCGGCAGGCGGTCCGGGGCGCCGGCGGTGCAGGGTCGGCGTCAGTGACCCAGCTGCACCCGAAGGATCTCGCCCTCGCCGGCGAACACCGAGCGGTTGGAGATGTACGCGTGGTCGTCCCGCACCGCGATCCCGCCCGGGGCGAACAGCGGGTCCTCGAGCAGGACGGTGTGCCGGCTGGTGTCGTGCCGGTCGACGTGGATCAGCGCGCCGGTCCAGTCACCGTCGGGGCCGAACGCGGCGAGCAGGCCGTTGTGGGCGATCTCCAGGACGAGCAGGTCGCCGTCCTCGGTGAAGGCCAGGTCGATGATGTTCGTGAACCCGTCCGCGTAGACCGTGGGCTCCTCCCCGACCTCGAAGCGCCACACGGTGGCGGTGCCCGGCGTGAACGGGAAGCCGGTGAGCTGGCCGACGTAGAACGCCCCGTCCGGCCCGACGACGACGGAGTTGGGGACCGGGTCGGCCTCGATCATCGCCCCGGGGGGTGCGCCGGGGATCTGGACGGGAGCCTCGTGCGGGAACACGAACACGGTCTCGACGTCACCGTTGCGGCGCACGCGCAGCAGCGCGTTGCCGCCCGCGTCGGCCACGTACGTCCGGTTCCCCCGCGCGGCGACCGAGTTGGGGTTGCTGTCGAAGTCGTCCTCCTCCGGGTTGGCGGACAGCTCGTGCGCGCCGATGTCGGCCACCAGGTCGAGCGCACCCGAGCGCCGGTCCAGCCGGTTGAGCGTGTCCAGGCGCGACGCCAGGGGCGACGGCCCGATGCCGCCGTCGGCCTCCGGTCTCGTCCGGATGCCCGGGTCGGCGGCCAGCCCGATCGTGGCGAGCAGCCGACCCTGGCTGTCGAAGGCGACGTCGGACGGCCCGATGGCCTCGCCGCCGGTCTCCTCCACGGCCAGGGAGGGCAGGCCGGTGACGTGGTCCCGCACCGTGCCGACGCCCTGGTCCGGGTCGTGCAGGACCGAGATCCTGCCGCTCGGGCCGAGGCACGTCTCGCCGACGACGCCGGGGAAGCAGGGCCCGTCGCCGCCGCTCCCGGCCTGCGCGATCCACAGGCTCCCTCGCCGGTCCAGTGCCAGCCCACGCGGGCTGTCGAGCCCCTCGGCGACGACCACAGGGTCGCCGATCACGACGGTGTCGTCCTCGTCGTCGGCGACGGCGGACGCGACACCCAGCGGCAGCGCCAGGGCGGCGGCCGCACCACAGACGAGCGCTCTGCGGAGTCTTCGCATGACGGACCTCCCGACGCGGGTCGACCCTGGCTGGCGTGCCGGTGGGGGTCTGGAGGGGTGGGAGGGGCGCGTGTCGTCGCCACCCGCGGTCGAGCCACGGTCCCAGTGGCACGAGCATGTCGTCAATGTCCCGTTTGCCCCGATCTGCCCGCCTCGCGGCCCCACCGTCGCCGCGGCCGAAAAGACCTGGGCGTCGCGAGCGTGCGCGCGTAGCGTCCTGGTCATGACCCGGACGCTGGCGGTCTGCTTCGCCCACCCGGACGACGAGGCGTACGCGACGTTCGGGTCGGTCGCCCTCCACCGTGCGGACCCCGACTTCCGGGTCGTGGCGCTGCACGCGACCGACGGCGCAGCCGGCGAGGTGGCGCCCGGGGTCGACGTCGGGCCGGCCGGGCTCGGGGCGCTGCGTCGCGAGGAGGACGAGCGGGCGTGGCGCGCGGTCGGCTGCGTCCCCGCCCGGCACGACTGGCTGGGGCTCCCGGACGGCGCCGTGGAGCAGATGCCGTTCGACGACCTGGTGGACTGCGTCGCGTGCTTCCTCGACGAGGAGCGGCCGGACGTCGTCGTGACGTTCGGCCCGGACGGCGTCACCGGCCACCCGGACCACATCACGGTCGGCGCGGCGACCGACGCCGCGTTCCACCGGGTCCGCCGCGACGGCGGGGGCGGTCTGCGCCGGCTGCTGCACGGGGCCATCCGGCAGTCGTGGTTCGAGCGGCACCAGGCGTGGCGTGCCGCCCACGGGTACCCGCTGTGGGAGCCGACCCGGCTCTACCACCTGCGCGGGACGCCGGACGAGCTCGTCGGCGTCGACGTCCGCACGACCGAGGTGCTCCCGCAGCTCGTGGCCGGTCTCCTCGAGCACCGCAGCCAGGGGCACGTGCTCCTGCCCGCCGGCGTGGAGGACGGGTCCTTCCTTCGCTCGCGCAGCCGGGAGACGCACGTGCTCGCCTGGCCGCCGCGGCAGCCGGACGAGCCCTGCCTCACCGACATCTTCGAGGGTCTGGACTGAGTGGTCCTTAGCCGGCCGGCGGCCCGGGGGATGACGGCTCGACGGGCCCGTCGGCGTCGCGTTCGAGCACCACCTCCAGGCCGTCCTCCTCGTCCCACTGCTCGCCGACGACGACGAAGCCGTACTGGCCGACGAGCGCGTGCGACGGCAGGTTGTCGGGGCGGATGCTGACCCGGACGGTGCGGACGTCCGGGTCCTGGACCGCGCGCGCGAGCAGCGCCTCGAGCGCCGCGCGGGCGTACCCGCGCCGGCGCAGCCCGGGCACGACGGCGTAGCCGATCTCGACCATCCCGGACCGGTCCGGCGGGCCGTGGAAGCCGGCCCGGCCGACCGCGAGCTGCCTGTCCTCGTCCCAGATGACGCCGGTGACCCACCCCGCCGTGGACGGGTCCTGCTCGGCCTGCTCCCAGCGCACGCGCCACACGCCGCGCCACTCCGGGTCCGCGAACGACTCGGTCAGCGGCACCGGGCTCGCGGCGTCGGCCGCGGCGAGGTCTCCGGTGGCCAGGGCCCGGAAGGCCGCCGCGTCCAGGTGCACGATGCGGACCCGTGGACGGCGCGGCGACGGCGCCGCCGGCTCAGCGTGCATCAAGGTCCCCGGCGGAGAGGCCCGGCCGGCGGGTCACCCGGGGCGGGGACGGCGTCCGGACGAGGCGGCCGTGCGACATGCCGGGGGACCGGTGGGGGCCGCCCGGCACCGCGGACCTCCCGGGTACGTCCTGGAGCAGCGGAGGCCGCTCGGCGGGGTCAGGGTCGAGCGGCATGCGGATCCCTCCGTCGTCACGGGTCGTCGCGGGTCCGTGCGGGCGGGCCGGCGTGCAGGGGGACGTGGCCCGCGTCGGGAGGCTAGCGTCCCGACCGCCCCCACCGCCGGGGTATCGGCCGCGCACCCGTCGACGCCCCTCGGGTCACAGCTCGGCAAAGCAGACGGCACCCGTCCACCAAGCGTGACCGGGTCCACGTAGGCGCTGCCTCGGTTCGTGTGGTTTCCTTGACCCGCAAGACAACGGGGGGAGTACTTCCCCGACGCTGCTCCGGTCAGTACGGCGCCCCATGGCGACCTCGGACGGCGGCCTTCCCGCGCGGAGGGTGAAGGAGACCCCGGAGCCGAACCCCTCGAGGGAGACTCCGTGCTGTTCGCCACCCCTGCGTCCGATGCCTTGACGAGCATCGCGACCCCCGGCCTCTGGGCCATCACCATCGCCGCTGTCCTGGCCCTGGTGGTCATGGACTTCCTGCTCACGCGCCGCCCCCACGAGGTCTCCATGAAGGAGGCCCTGGGGTGGAGCACGTTCTACATCGCCCTGCCGCTCGCGTTCGGCGGCTGGATCTGGTCCCGGTACGGGTCCGGCACGGGCGTGGAGTACCTGACCGGTTACCTCGTCGAGAAGTCCCTGTCGGTCGACAACCTGTTCGTCTTCATGCTCCTGCTGGCCGCGTTCGCCGTGCCCGCGGAGTTCCAGCAGCGCGTGCTGCTCTTCGGCATCGTCGGGGCCCTGGTGCTGCGGGGCATCTTCATCGCCGTCGGCGCCGCCGTGCTCGCCAACCTCAGCTGGGCGTTCCTGCTGTTCGGCGCGATCCTCCTGCTCACGGCGGTGAAGATCCTGCGCGACCAGATGAAGGGCACGAACCACGACGTCGACGTGTCGTCCCTGCGCTCCGTGCGGGTGATCCGGCGGTTCATGCCGGTGACCGAGGACTACCGCGGCCCGAGGCTGAGCGTCCGTGAGGGTGGCAAGCGCATGCTGACCCCGCTCGCCGTCGTCGTCGCCGCCATCTTCGCGACCGACGTGGTGTTCGCGGTGGACTCCGTCCCCGCGGTCTACGGCATCACCGGGGACCCGTACCTCGTCTTCGCGACGAACGCGTTCGCGCTCCTGGGTCTGCGGGCGCTGTACTTCGTCCTGCAGGGGGCGCTCAGCAAGCTCGTGCACCTCGGCTACGGCCTGGCCGCCATCCTCGGCTTCATCGGCGTCAAGCTGGTCCTGCACTGGGCCCACGGGGTGTGGGACGGCGTCCCGACGATCCCGACCCTGGCCTCGCTCGGGGTCATCGTCGTGGTGCTGGCGATCACCACCGTCACGAGCCTGCACGCCACCCGCGGGGACGGTGCGAGCGACCCGGCCGAGGTCGCCGAGCCGGCCACGCCCGCCCGCTCCACCGCCGACTGACCGCTCCCCGGGGAGCACCCGGGAGCCGGCTGTGCCGCGGCGCAGGCTGCGCCGGCGCCACGCGCGGCCCGGACGCACGACGGCGGGCGGCCCTCGAGGGGGCCGCCCGCCGCTGCGCGCGCGTCGGTCAGCTCAGGTAGCCGTTGGGGTTGAGCACGTACTTCTGCGCGGCGCCGGCGTCGAACTCCGCGTAGCCACGCGGAGCCTCCTCGAGACTGATCGGCTTCGCGTTGACGTTCTTCGCGATGCTCACGCGGTCGTGGAGGATCGCCATCATCAGGCCGCGGTTGTACTTCATCACCGGGCACTGGCCGGTGGTGAAGGACAGCGACTTCGCCCACCCGGTGCCCAGGCTCAGGGACAGCGAGCCCTTCTTGGCCGCCTCGTCGATGCCGCCGGGGTCGCCCGTGACGTAGAGCCCGGGGATGCCGAGGGCGCCACCGGCCGCCGTGATGTCCATGAGCGAGTTGAGCACCGTGGCCGGGGCCTCGTGGTCGGCGTCCTTGCCGTGGCCGCGGGCCTCGAACCCCACGGCGTCGACCGCGCAGTCGACCTCGGGGACGCCGAGGATCTGCTCGATCTGCTCGGCCGGACCGGCCTGGGTGAGGTCGACCGTCTCACAGCCGAAGCTGCGCGCCTGCGCCAGCCGGTCCGCGTTCATGTCGCCGACGATCACGGCGGCGGCGCCGAGCAGCAGCGCGCCGGTGGCCGCGGCGAGGCCGACCGGTCCGGCGCCGGCGACGTACACCGTCGACCCGACCCCGACGCCCGCGGTGACGGCGCCGTGGAACCCGGTGGGGAAGATGTCCGAGAGCATCGCCAGGTCGAGGATCTTCTCCAGCGCCTGGTCGCGGTCGGGGAACTTCAGCAGGTTCCAGTCGGCGTACGGCACCAGGACGTACTCCGCCTGGCCGCCGACCCAGCCGCCCATGTCGACGTACCCGTAGGCGCTGCCGGGACGGTCGGGGTTGACGTTGAGGCAGATGCCGGTCTTGCGCTCCTTGCAGTTGCGACAGCGACCGCACGCGATGTTGAACGGGACCGACACCAGGTCCCCGGGCTTGATGAACTCCACGTCGGAGCCCACCTCGACGACCTCGCCGGTGATCTCGTGGCCCAGCACGAGGTCGGACGGGGCAGTCGTGCGGCCACGGACCATGTGCTGGTCGGACCCGCAGATGTTCGTCGCGACGGTCCGCAGGATCGCTCCGTGGTTGACCTTCCGGCCCACGTTGGCCGGGTTGACGCCGGGTCCGTCCTTCAGCTCGAACGTGGGGTAGTCGATGTCGATGACCTCGACCTTGCCGGGACCCTTGTACGCCACAGCCTTGTTACCTGACACGCCGATCTCCCTTGATCAGTGAGCCGCCCGAGGGGCGGCCTCGTGTCCGATCCACCCTAGGGAGGTCGCCCGTCCCAGCACCAGGTCCGCACGCCAGGCACCGCGGTCCGCGCTGCCGTCGCGACCGGCGTCCCGACCCGTCCCGTCCTCCCGTGCGCGAGGATGCGGCCATGGCACGGGTGACGCGCGGGTGGCGGGTGCAGCGCATGACGGCGACCGGCGTGGTCCGCGAGCGGGCCGACGTCCTGGCCGGTGAGGAGCCGCTGGAGATCCGCGTGCAGGGCACGTCGTTCAGCGTCACCATGCGCACCCCCGGGCACGACGTCGACCTGGTCGCCGGGTTCCTGGTGTCCGAGGGCGTGGTGCGCACCGCCGAGCAGATCGCGCGGGTGGAGTACCGCGGGGGAGTCACCGCGACGGGCGAGCGCGACCTCAACGTCGTCGACGTGCGCCTGGCCGCCGGGGTGCCGCTGCCCGACACCTCCCTGGAGCGTCACGTCTACACGTCCAGCAGCTGCGGGGTGTGCGGGACGGCGTCGATCGACGCCGTCCGCAAGGTCTCCCCCTACGACGTCGCCGCGGACACGGTCGCGGTGCGGCTCGACCACCTGCTGGCGATGCCGGACCGGCTGCGCGAGCGGCAGGACGTCTTCGGGCGCACGGGCGGGGTCCACGCCGCGGGGCTGTTCGTCCCCGCCGCCCACGGCGGGGAGCCCGAGCTCGTCTGCCTGCGTGAGGACGTCGGGCGGCACAACGCTGTCGACAAGGTCGTGGGCTGGGCGCTGCTGCACGCACGGCTGCCCGCGTCCGGCGCCGTCCTGCAGGTGTCGGGACGGGCGTCCTTCGAGCTCGTGCAGAAGGCGGCGATGGCCGGCATCCCGGTGCTGTCGGCGGTGTCCGCGCCATCCGCGCTCGCGGTGGAGCTGGGCGCCGAGCTCGGGGTCACGGTGGTCGGGTTCAACCGGGGCGAGCACCTGAACGCCTACACGCACGGGCACCGCCTGGTGCCGGCGGAGGCGGACGCACCCGACCCGGACCTCACCGGCGGCGACCGTCCCCGCACGGCTCCGGCACCGGCTCCGGCTCCCGGCCGGAGCCTCCCGGGGCCCGACCGTCGCGCCGGCGCCGTTTGACACCTAGGGTGGCGGTGACGGGGGGAAGGTGGACCGACATGTCCTCCAGGTTCCAGGTACCGGCCGTCGCGGTCCCGCCGCAGACCCATGTCTGCTGGGCGTTCCGCGGGGCGAGGGAGTTCGCCCACGTCGCCGAGCGCTACACGCGGGAGGGGCTGGACCGGCACGAGAGGGTGCTGGTCCTCGACGGCCAGGACACCGCCCGGGGCCTGGTCGCCACGATGCGGGCCGCCGGCCGGACGGTCCTGCCCACGCAGGTCCGGGGGGAGCCCGTCCTCGTCACGCTGTCATGGGCGCCCGACCTCCGGGCGGGCGGCGCGTCGGCGGACGGCGCGTCGGCGGGCGGCCCGTCGGCGGACGGCGCGTCGGCGGACGCGCGTCGCAGCCCCCGTCACCTCGCGGCGGAGGCGGTGGCGGACGGCTTCGCCGGGCTGCGGATCGTGACCGACGCGACCGAGGTCGTCCGCAGCAGGGAGCGGCGTGAGCGGTTCGTGGCCGCGGAGCACGTCATGGACGCGGCCACCGTCACGGCGCCGGTGACCATCCTGTGCGGCTTCGACGTCGACGAGCTGGGCCCCGCCACCGTCGCCGAGGTCGCGTGCGTGCACTCCTTCACGACCGAGCCGCTGTCCCCGTTCCTGTTCCGCGCGCTGCCGCAGGAGCGCACCGTGGCACGGGAGCGCACCGTGGCACTGGCCGGCGAGGTGGACTCGGCCAGTGCCGGCGACCTGTACCGCGCGGTGCTGCGCGTGGTCACCGACACTGGAGGAACCATCCGCATCGACGTCTCCGAGGCGCACTTCATGAGCCACGCCGCACTGCTTGCGCTCGACCGCGCCGCCCGTGCGCTGGACTGCACGGTGCGGCTCGACGCGGCGAGCCCGGTGACCCGGTGGATGGTGCGGTTCCTCGAGCTCGACCGCGTCGTGGCCGCGGGGACGCCATGAGCCTCCACGACGGCGGACCGGGGGCGGTCCTGCGGCACGAGCTGGTGCTCCACGACGGGCCGGCGGACCTGCTCGACCTCGTGGTGTCGTACGTCGCCGAGGGGGAGGCCGACGACGACGTCGTCGTGGTCCAGGGCGAGCCGACGTTCGTCGACGCCGTCGTCCGGGCGGTCCCGGACGGCAGCCGCGTCCACACGGTCGCCGCACCGTCGGGCGCCCGGCACCCCGCGCGGGACCTGCACCGCTTCCTGATCCTCCTGAACGACCTGGGGGCCGGCGTCCGACCGACCCGGGTCGTCAACCAGATGCCGACGATGACCGCCGCCGGGTGGCGCGAGTGGCGCCGCTACGAGGCCGCGGTCAACGTCACGCTCGCGCCGTTCCCCATCCGCGGCACCTGCGCCTACGACAGCCGGTCGGTGTCCGACGGCATGGTGGAGGACCTGCTCGCCACGCACTCGCACGTCCGGACGGCGCAGGGTCCGGACCTCAACGCCGCGTTCGCCGGCTTCGACGACCACGTCGCGGGCTACCTGCGCAGCGCCCCGCACCCCCGCGCCTTCTCGGAGCCGACCCTCAGCCTCACCGAGCCCACGGCGGCGCAGGCCCGCGCGACGGTCCGGCAGCTGGGCACGCGAGCGGGGCTGGACGCGTCCGCCGTCGAGGCCTCGGTGCTGGCCACGAGCGAGGCGGTCGCGAACGGCCGTCTGCACGGCAGCCCGCCGGTCGTCCTCCGGGCCTGGGTGGCCAGCGGCCGGGTCACGGTCGCGGTCAGCGACACGGGCACCGGGCCGGACCCGCTGGTGGGCCTGCTGCCGCAACCCTCCCGGGAGGCGGAGTCCGGGCGGGGGATGGCGATCGTGCACCACCTGCTCGACGACGTGCACCACCGCGTGTCGGCCGACGGGTACACGATCACGTTCTCGGTGTCCTGCGGGACCGGGGCCGCCGAGGCGTCCTGAGGCGCCGTCGCCTGGTGAGCCACGCGGGAGCCGCTCGCGCAGCCCAGATCCTCGTGAAGCGCTGCGCCGCGAACCAGGTTAGCGTTTTCCATGCCCTCCAGTCAGTTCACCCCGGTGTGGGACGCCCTCTCACCCGAGCTCCGGTGGGCGCTCCTCCAGCACCCGTCCCGGCCACTCGCCTTCGAGCACGTCGACGAGCTCGTGTCGGCCGGCGGGCGGCACGCCCATGCGGTGTGGTTCGACTCCCGGCCCGGTCACCCGAGGCAGTGGGCCACCTCGTGGCAGTTCCGTCGGTTCGTCGAGCAGCACCGTGACGCGGAGCAGGCCGCTCGGGCGGCGCGTGAGCGTCCCTGGTTCGGCGGGCGCACGCGCGGGCGACTGCCGCTGCTGCCGGGCTAGGGCCGTTGCGGGGGTGCGTCCCGGTAGCGTCCCGCCGATGGGTCCCGACCGCGTCGACGAGTCCCGCATCGACGCGACGCTCGTCCGCACGCTCCTCGCCGAGCAGTTCCCGGCCTGGCGCGACCGGCCCCTGCGACCCGTGAGCCCTGGCGGCGACGACCACCGGATGTTCCGGCTCGGGGACGACCTGAGCGTGCGGCTCCCGAGCGCACCCGGCTCCGTCCCGCAGGTGGTCAAGGAGCAGACGTGGCTGCCTCGGCTCGCCCCGGCCGTCCCGCTGCCGGTGCCCGCCGTGCTCGGGGTGGGGCGCCCGTCGGCCCACTTCGGCGCGCCGTGGTCGGTGTACGGGTGGCTCGAGGGCCGGCCGGCCTCGTCGGTCGACGTCGAGGACCCCGTGCGCCTGGCCGAGGACCTCGCGGCGTTCCTCGTGGCGCTGCGCGCGGTCGACCCGGCCGGCGGACCGGGTCCCGGCCCCCACAGCGCCTACCGCGGCGGTCCGCTGGACCACTGGGACGAGGAGGTGCACGACCTGCTGCACCGGGTGCACGGGCGCGAACGGGACCATGCGGCGGGGCTGTGGCGGGACGCGCTCGCGGTGCCCTTCGTCGGGACGCCGCGGTGGTTCCACGGCGACGTGTCGACGAACAACCTGCTGGTCCGCGACGGCGTCCTCGCAGCGGTCCTCGACTTCGGCTGCTCCGGGGTCGGCGACCCGGCGTGCGACACCGTCCTGCTCTGGACACGACTGCACGGCCGGGCCCGCGAGGCGTTCCGGGAGGGGCTGGGGCTCGACGAGGCGACGTGGGCGCGCGGCCGCGGGTGGGCGCTGTGGAAGGCGCTCATCATGATCACGAACAAGCCGCCGGGGCAGGCCGAGCTCGCGCGGCACGTCCTGAACGAGCTGTTCGCCGGCGTCTGACGCCGCCCGCACCGCGCGTCAGCCGTGGGTGCGACCGGCTCCGTGCGCGGCGCTGGTGCGGGTCGGGCACCTAGCCGCCGCCGGCGGGGCGGGGCTACGGTCCGAGCACAGCGAAGGGCGGACACCCATGTCGACCAGCGCGGCCCCGCAGCACCCCCGGCCCGGCACTCAGCCGGCGGCAGGCCTCCCTCCGCCGCCCGCGCACGGGACCTGGGTGCCCGTGTACACCGCCGACGAGGTGCGAGCCCACGTCAGGCGGTGGACGGCGGCGGCCTGGTGGCTCGCCGGCGGCGCGATCGCGCTGACCGTCGCGTTCACCGCCGTGCTCGCGGACGCCGGCGAGCAGACCGACCCCGTCGGCATCCTGGCCATCGGGAGCGCCGTCGTCGGCGGTCTGCTCCTGCTCGGGATCGGGATCGGGATGCTGCACGGCGAGGCGCTGCGCGCGCACGCCGTCGGGCACGACCCGACCGGTGCCGCGGGACAGGAGCCCGCCGGCGACACCGGCACGGTCGTCCAGGGTCTGCCGCACGGGCTGGGTGGGCTGACGGCCGCGCGGACGCTCGTGCTCGCCGGCGCGGCCCTGCTCGCGACGGCGGCGATCTCCGGCGGGATCGGTCTGGCCGGCGCGGACGAGACGCAGGACCGGCCGGCCACCACCCGGACACCTGGGTGAGGTTCCCGGGTCGAGCCCGGTCCCCCTGACGCGCAGGGCGCCGCCCTCCGTCCCGGCAGCGGGAGGCGATCCGTCCTACCGACGGCTGACGTCGTCCGGGTCGGGTGTCCGGAACGGGACGTCCTGGGGGAGGTCCACCGGCCCGTCGCTCGCGGCGCGGTCGCGCTCCTGCGACTGGGCGATGTCGGGGTCCTCGCCCTCGACGCCGAAGCCGGGAGCCGTCTGGGGTGCCCCGACGCCGGGATCGGCCGCCGCGATGGTGTCGTCGCGGTGGGCGCCGGGGAGGAACGGGTCCGTGCTGGACATGGTCGACCGCCTTCGTGAGGGAGTGCCACCGTGGCTCCGGCGACGACGAGTCCGTCCCCGTCCGGCTGCCTACGGCGTGGGCCGTGACCGGCCCTCGCCCAGCATGTGACGCCGCGGCGTCGCGCACCATCGCTCGACCCAGCCGGCGAACGGCTCGGACGCCGGCGCCCGTTCAGGCGCTCCGGCCGTTCACCGACTGTTCGCGGCCGTGACGCCGTGCCGTGAGGTCCGGCGCCTAGCGTCCTGGACATGGCTCCTGACAGTCCGACGGCCGCCCAGCAGGCCGTGAACGTCGTGGCCGCGGTCATGGCGGGGCAGCCTCACGACGACGTGGCCGCCGCTCTGCAGGACTGGCTCGACCGCCGGGGTGCGCACATGTCCGCGACGACCTTCCGGGTCACCGTCGAGGCCATCGTCGCGGGCAGCAGCATGGTGATCCTCGCCGCCCCCGCCCCGCACCCGGCACCCGGCCCGACGACCCGTGCCGGTCACGCGACGCATCCCCGAGCCGGGCACCAGCCGGTCGGACGTCAGGCGGTCGCTGCGGGGTTCACCAGGCCCGCGTCCCTGCCTCGCCCTTGAAGGGACCGACCACACGGCGCGTGCGCCACCCGCCGTAGAAGTCCCCGGCCTGGGCGACGACCGGCTCGCCGTCGACGGTGCACAGCGTCATCCGGCCCGGGTACAGCGCGACGTGCCCGACGAGCTCGGTATAGCGGGCCGCCGGCTCGGGGTAGGTCCAGGCGGCGGCACGCGCCACGACCGGCGAGCCGTCCCCGTCGCGGCCGACCACGTCGGCGTAGGTCGCCCGCCCCTTGAACTCGCACACGGTGGTCGGCGCGTCGAGCGGGACCAGGGCGCCCTCGGCGACGTCGGCGAGCGGCAGGTAGTAGGTCGGCGGGTGCGACGTCTCCAGCACCCGCAGGGCGCGCCGGGTGTCGGCGACCACGGTCGTCCCGAGCCGGACGACGACGTGCTCGCTGCTGGGCCGCACCGCGGGCGGCCGGGGGTAGTCCCACACCGACTCCTGACCGGGACCTGGCGGGACGGCGGCTCGCCCGCCGGGTGGCGGCGTACGCGGTCGCCAGGTCGGGTCGGGTGACGTCATGCCTCGACGGTAGCCCGCGGCGCCGGGTCACCGCGGTGCCGGGTCACCGGGCGCACACCGCACATGCCCCATCGGGCAGCCGCGGCTGCCCGGGACGTCGACCGTTCGCGCGACCACGGCACCGTCCGGTCCGTCAGTGTCCACCTATGGTCGGCGCACGCCAGGCCGGCGACTCCACGAGGCACGCCGTCGGCGACGCACTCGTGGACGCCAGGCGACGGGCCGGCGGGTCGGCTCCGCGCCCCGCCGTCGGGCCGCACGCCGTGCTCGCCCTGCAGCGGAGCGCCGGCAACGCCGCGGTCGGTGCGCTCATGGCGGCGAAGCTGCGCTCACCCGGGGACGCGGCCGTGCGGGAGATCGACGCGGCCCTGGTCGAGATGCGGCGCGACGAGCCTGCCATCGACACCGTGGAGAAGGGGCTGCGGTCGGCCAGGGCGGCAGGCGTCCCGGTGGATCTCGAGGGGCCCCGACCCCCGGCAGCGGCCCTCGCCGTGACGAGGACGGGATTCGGCCCTGGGTCCGTGGCGGGCAAGAAGCCCGTACCACCGCCCAAGCCGGTGCCGCCCGTCAGCCCGCTCGGCAAGGCGGCGTCCGCCCAGCCGAGGACGCCGGCCGGCAGCAAGGGCCCAGCCCGCGGCGCGGCGCCGGTCGCGCCGGGCGGGGCGGCGCCGTCGACCGCCGCACCCGTGCCCCTCACGCCGGACAAGCTGCTCCAGCCCCCGACGCCACCGACCCCCGTCCGCCCGCAGGACGACCCCGGGTTCCGGCAGGTGACCGGCCGGCTGGCCGGCGTCGCCCAGGTCGCGAAGGCCCACCCGCCGGCAGGCGCCAAGGCGCGCGAGGCTCAGGCAGCCGCCCTGGCACCCGCGGACGACGTCGCGGGTCAGGCCAAGGCCGCCAAGCTCGACACCATGGACGCCCAGCCGGCGGGGTCGTTCGACAAGAAGGCATTCATCGCGGCCGTGAAGGCGGCCATCGAGGCGAAGTCGCCGAAGACCCTCAAGGAGGCGGACACCTACAAGGAGTCGGGCAAGGCCGGTGAGGTCAAGGGCGAGGTCAAGGGTCTGGTGACCCAGGGCAAGGGCGAGCAGACCAAGGACGTCGCCGCAGCCACCGCGGCCCCGCCGGACCAGTCCAAGGCCGTCACCAAGCCCGTCACGCCGATGGCACCCGAGCAGGCCGGACAGGTGGCGCCCGTCCCGGCAGCCGGAGCCGCCCCCAGACCCGCCCCGCCCGAGCAGACGAACCTGGCTGCCGGCAAGCACCAGGCGGACGCGGAGATGTCCGGGGCGAGGGTGTCCGAGCAGCAGCTCGCGCAGTCGAACGAGCCCGAGTTCCAAGGCGCCCTGGCGGACAAGAAGACCGCGGCGGCGCACGCGGACACGGCCCCGGCGCAGTTCCGCCAGCAGGAGGCCGCGGCGCTGCAGAGCACCTCCGCGCAGGCGGCCGCCACGACGGCGTCGGCCGTGACCGGGATGCACGGCTCCAAGGGCGCCGCCCTGGCCGCGCTGGTCGCCGACAAGGGGAAGGCGAAGTCCAAGGACGAGACCAGGCGCGCCGAGGTGACCGCGAAGGTGCAGAGCATCTTCGCGGCCACCGAGGCGGAGGTGAAGAAGATCCTCGACGGGATCGACCCGAAGGTGGAGGCCGAGTTCGAGCGTGGCGAGGCAGCCGCCCGCGCCGCATTCGAGTCCTACGTCGCGGCGAAGATGTCCGCGTACAAGAAGGACCGCTACGGCGGCTGGTTGGGCGGCCTGCGCTGGGCCAAGGACAAGCTGCTCGGGATGCCGTCCGCCGTGGACGAGTTCTACGCCGCCGGCCGCGAGCTGTACCTCAAGCAGATGGACGGCGTGATCTCGAAGGTCGCCGACATCGTCGGGGCCGACCTGAACGCCGCCAAGCGCCGCATCGCGACCGGCAAGGCGGAGATCGCCACCTATGTCAAGGGACTGCCGGCGAACCTGCAGAAGGTGGGGTCCGAGGCGACGAAGGAGATCGGCGACAGGTTCGCGCAGCTGGAGAGCGACGTCGCCGCCAAGCAGGACTCGGTGGTCGAGACCCTGGCCACGAAGTACACCGAGGCCCGCAAGGGGCTCGACGAGCGCATCGAGGCGCTCCAGGCGGAGAACAAGGGCTTGGTCGACAAGGCGATCGGGGCGATCAAGGCCGTCATCAACACGATCCGCGAGCTCGCCGGGATGTTGCGAGACGTGCTCTCCCGGGCCGCCGGCGTCGTCGGCGACATCATCAAGAACCCGATCGGCTTCCTGAGCAACCTGGTGGCGGGCGTCAAGGGCGGGATCCTCAAGTTCAAGGACAACATCGTCGACCACCTGCGCAAGGGCCTGATGGGCTGGCTGTTCGGCGCCCTCGCCGAGGGCGGGATCGAGCTGCCCGACACGTTCGACGTCAAGGGCATCATCAAGCTGCTCGCCTCGATTTTCGGCCTCACCTGGGCCAACATCCGCAACCGCCTGGTCAAGCAGATCGGCGAGAAGGCGATGTCCGCCGTCGAGAAGGGCGTGACGATCTTCCAGGTGATCGCCTCGCAGGGCGTCGCGGGGCTGTGGCAGATGCTGCTGGAGAAGCTCGGCAACATCAAGGACATGATCCTGGAGCAGGTGAAGGACTTCGTCATCACGAAGATCATCACGGCGGGGATCACCTGGCTGATCGGCCTGCTCAACCCCGCTGCCGCGTTCATCAAGGCCTGCAAGCTGATCTACGACGTCGTGATGTTCTTCGTGACCAATGCCGGCCGCATCATGAAGTTCGTCAACACGATCATCGACTCGGTGGCCGACATCGTCCGCGGCAACGTCGGCAGCGTCGTGGACAAGATCAACGACGTGCTCGGTCAGATGGTCCCGCTGGTCATCGGCTTCCTGGCAAGCGCCATCGGCCTCGGCGGCATCGGCGCCAAGATCCGCCAGATCATCGAGACCCTGCAGAAGCCGGTCAACCGGGCGCTGGACTTCGTGATCAAGACCGGCCTCAAGCTGGCCGGGCCGATCATCCGGGGGCTCAAGGGCATCGGCGGGAAGGTGAAAGCGAAGATCGCGGCGGGGAAGGCATGGGTGAAGGGGAAGGTGGATGCCGGAAAATCGAAGCTTCGGAGCCTTGCGAGTGTGCTTCCTGGTCGGCTCCTGTTCCGTGCGGGCGGCGAATCGCATCAGGTCTGGATCGACGCCGCGAAAGCACCACGTGTCATGGTGGCAAGTGCTCCCACCGAAGCAACGGTGCTTCTGGACCACTATGCTAGCAAGGTTGCAGAGTTTCCTAGCGCAACCGAGAAGGATTCACGCGCCAAACGACAGTTGGTCGGCCACGTCGAGACTGCCCGCAATCGGCTCGCCAACGTCCAGAAAGATGTAGCGCTGCTGAATGACGTCCGCGCACTGACGGCGAGGACCGACCTGACGCGTAAGCAGGCGCTTCTCGGAGAGAGCCTCGCGCTCATATTCGAGGCGGTGCACAAAAATCAGATGAAGCTGGCTGGGCAGGTGCCGAAGTACACAACGCCGGGACTCAACAAATCGGGCGGCTCAGTGAAGTGCGTCGCCACGTTCGTTGTCGATTGTGCTCCTGGTGAACGGGCTTATCCGCACGGTCCAGGAGGCGCTCCAGTCGGCACGGCTGGTGCAGCCGCCGCATTGAAGGGGCGAGTTGGCGAAGCACATCCGATAGAGGCCTCGGACAGCCGCACGACGGGCCAGGTAGGAGGCTTTGTGATCGGCGGATCGAAGGCGCCGGTGCGCGACGACGACGCACAACATACCGAGCAGCGAGCTGAACTGGTCACCAGGTCTACAGGCGACGAGACCCCTGACACGCACGCGGAGGCGCGGCTCCTGGCGCAGGTCGAACGCATGATCATTCAAGATGCGGGATGGAAGCACCGCGTTCGCACCATCGAGGTCAACCTGTCGCACAGCCCGTGCCCGGGATGCGCCGATCGGCTTCTCGAGCTCCACAAGCTGCTCAAGCACGACGGCATCCGGTTGGCCGTCCTGCAATGGGGCAAGCGCTACGACGGCAAATACCCGACCGACCCGGCAGACATCCCTCGGTTGCGTGGGCGGTACAAGGTCATCGGCCCGTGAGTCTCGGAGGGCCGCAGGTGTCGCTGCTCCCACCTGCTTGCTTGCGGGGCAACGCATTCGGCATCGCAGCTCAGCAGCACTCGAGCTGTCGATAGGCCGGACGGCACGGTGGTCCGTTGGCAAGCGCGCCCACGGAGTGAAGGCAGCGCCAAAAGCTTCTTCTCCGTACGCGCCTCGACCCAGAGTCAGGTCGCCACCGCCTCCTCGGCGCCGGCGGGGCAGGTGTAGGCCCCGACCTCCATGTCCCGGAGCTCCGTGGGAACGGATTGGGAGATCCGCTGCGCCCCAGCGCGAGGACTACACGCACCGAATGACTCGGCGGTCCACGAGCTCGATCACTCGTCGGCCGCGTCGAACGGAGGCACCGTGGCCCGATGACATGGTGGATCGGGGGCCTGTCGGTGTTGCGCCTTCCGGAGCCGGTGCTGCCGGCGGAACGGCGGCATGGATCGGTCACCGTGCGGGTGCGCGGCGAGGTCGCGCATGACCGCCGGGCCGCCTCGAACCGGCGCACTTCTCGGCGTCGTGATGTCGCGTGCTTCCTTCGGCCACCCGGGGGAGGGCCGCCGGGCACCGAACGGGTCGGCGAATTGTCCGATTAGTCATGATTTAGGTGGGTTCTCGACCTGCGACATGGCTTTGTGCCCGCACCCTTCTTCCCGGCCGGTTCCAATGTTCTTGACACCTCGTGATCGCCACCTTGACGATGATCCGACCGCGGTCATCGACTCGCTGGCAGGGGCGCGATGGATGGGTCGGAGAATGTCCACCCGCGCCTGCCCCGCGCCCGGCGGTCGCCTCCTGAGGTCCACGGCCTCCGGCGGGATCGACTGCTGCACCTCCTCGACGAGCTGCCACAGGCCCGTCTCGGGCTGGTCGTGGCCCCACCGGGCGCGGGCAAGACGACGCTCATGGCGCAGTGGGCCGCGACCTGCGGGACCGACGTCGCCTGGTTGCGGGTGGACCGGGACGACGGGGCGGACGGCCGCCTGGCCGCACGGCTGTCGGAGGCGCTGACGGACCACCTGGTGCTGGGTGGAGGCCCGGCGACCATGACGCAGCTGGCGATCGCGGTCGAGCGCCGCACGGAGCCGCTCGTGCTGGTCCTGGACGACCTGCACACCGTGGCGGGCACGGCCGCCGAGGCGGACCTGGAGCGGCTGCTCCTCATGGCGCCCGAGCACATCCGGATCCTGCTCGGGTCACGGCGCCGTCCCGCCCTGAACTTCGCGCGCTGCGAGCTGCCGCGCACCCTCCTGGTGCTGGAGGACGACCTGGCGTTCCGCGGGTGGGAGGTGGAGCGGCTGTTCCGCAGCGTGTACCGCACGCCGCTGTCCGCGAACGACGCCGCCGACCTGGCCCGGCGCACCGCGGGGTGGGCGGCCGGGCTGCACCTGTTCAGCCTCTCCACCGTGGGTGCGGAGCCGACGGCGCGGCGGAGCGGGGTCGCGGCACTCGGCCGGCGCTCCCGCTACGCGAGGGACTACCTCGACAGCGAGGTCCTCGCCGACGTGTCCCGGGCGCTGCGCCGGTTCCTCGCGAGGACCACGGTCTTCGACCGCCTGACGGTCGAGCGCTGCGACGCCCTGCTGAGCCGGGGCACCAGCCGGCGCATGCTGACCGAGGCGGCGCGGCTGTGCCCGATGGTCACGGCGGACGACGCGGGGGAGACGTTCGTCGTCCACGAGGTCCTGCGCCGGCACCTGGAGACCCAGTTCGAGGACGAGGTGGGCAGCACGCAGGCGCGCGCGTGGTGGTGCCGTGGCGCCGACGTCCTGGAGGCGACCGGGGCGCCCGTCGAGGCGGTGCGGGCGCGGGCGCTCGGCGGGGACTGGACCGGTGTGCGCCGGCTGCTGCACGCGGGAGGCCCGGACCTGCTCGCGGCGGGCGCCCGGGCCTGGGCCGACGTCCTCCCGGCGTGGTCGCAGGAGGACGACCCGTGGGCCTCGCTCGTGGTCGCCAGGCGCCTGCTGGACGACGGGCGGCTGGTGGCGGCCACCGCGGCCGCCGAGCGCACCGAGCCGCGTCTCGGTGACCCGGTCGGTGCCGACCTGTGCCGCCACGTCGTCGCGACGGCCGCGGTCTGGGGTGTCACGCCGGACCTCTCGGCCGGGGACTGGCCGGCCCTCCTGCGTGCCGCCACCCGGCGCGACCCCGCCTCAGTCGCGCGGGACACGCGGGCCACCGGGTCGCTGCCGGTGCCCTACCGGGACCTGGTGCAGGGGCTGGCGTCCCTGCTCGCCGGTGACGCGACGTCGGGGGAGCAGGCGCTCGTGCGCTGCACGCACGAGCCGAACGGCGCCACCGTGCCGGCGCTCGCGGCGCGGCTGGCCATCGCATTCGTCGGCCTCCTGCGGCAGGACGCCGGGGCGTCGAGCCGCACGGTGGACCAGGTCGCCGCGGACGCCGACCGGTCCGGTCTGCCGTGGCTCGCACGGCTCGCGCGCGGGGTGGCGGACGCGTTCGACGCCCGGGGACCTGCCCGCGCGGACGGCGAGCCCGCGGGTGCGGACGCGGCTGCCGCCGTCGCGGCGGACTGCGACCAGCGCGGCGACCGCTGGGGCGCCCTGCTGGTGCGCGCCGCCTCCGCGATGGCGGGTCTGCGGGACGGGGACCTGGACCCCGCACCGTTCGAGCGCCTCGCCACGCGCTGCCGCGAGCTCGACGCCGGCGTGCCTGAGGCGTGGATGCGCTCGCTGCACGCGATCGTGGCCGGGGCGGGGGACCTGCCGGACGCGCTGGTCGACGCCGAGTCCGCGGAGTCCTACGCCCGCTCCGCGGCGGTGCCCGGGGCGCTGTGCCTGGCCTACGCGGGACTCGCGGTCACGCGGCCCGAGCAGCGGGGCGAGCTGCTCGACCTCGCGTCGATGTCGGGGGCCGCGACCGGTCTGGGTCCGGGCCCGTGGCGCTGGCTCGGCCCGGTGGCGGACCTGCTCTGGGGCCCGGAGCCGTCCGTCCCGGAGCAGCCGCTCCACGCGCCGTCCCTGCGCGCCCCTCGCCTTCCGTCCGCATCCGCGTCCGACCCGTCCGCGTCCCGGCCCACCGCGCCCGTCCCCGGCCGCACAGGTTCTCGACCACAGGGGCCCTCCACCCCGGCGCTGCCCGGTCCCGCGCCGGTCGCGCTGCGCTGCTTCGGCGAGTTCCGGATGGCGGTCGGCGGCCAGGCGCTCGACCTCTCGGTGGTCCGGCCGCGGGCCCGGTCGGTGCTGCGGATGCTGGCGGTCCACGCCGGGCGGATGGTGCACCGCGAGCAGCTGGCGGACGCGCTGTGGGCCGACGTCGAACCCTCCGCCGCGCTGCACTCGCTGCAGGTCAACCTGTCCAACCTCCGCGGTCTGCTGTCCGCAGGGGTGGGCGGCGGGCGGGGCAGCACCCTCATCGTCCGGGAGGGCGACGCCTACGGACTGGCGCTCCCGGACGGCTCGACGTGCGACGTGCTGGACTTCGAGCGTGCGCTCGGCGAGGCACGGACGGCGGCGGCCGGCCCGTCCGACGGGCGGACCGCCGGCGCGCTGCGCCGCGCCCTGGAGGTCTACGCCGGCGACCTGCTGCCCGAGGAGGGTCCGGCGGACTGGGCCGCCGCCCTGCGGGCGCAGTACCGCAGCCAGGCGGCCGAGGCGGCCGCCTCCCTCGCCTCGCTGGAGCTCCTGCGCGGCGACCCTGCCGCGGCGGTGGCCGCCGCCACCCGGAGCGTGGAGATCGACGTCTGCCTGGACGGTGCATGGCGCACGCTGATCGCGGCCTACCGGCTCCTCGGCGACCTGGCGGCTGGCGAGCGGGCCCAGCGCCGGTACGCCGAGGTCCTGCTGGACCTCGGCGTGGACCTGCGGCACGCGCCCTCCCGGGCCGGCACGACGTGGACGGCGCCGGCCGCGTCCACCGTGGGGGTCACCGGCGTCCGAAGATCTCCACCTCTCCCACCGCCACGGGAGCAGCCGGGTCCTGCGCCGGGTGCACCGACCCGATCGTCAGCGCCACGGCGGTGACGTCGTCGACTCCGAGCCGCAGCGTCTGCTCACCGGCCTCGTCGGCGAGCGCGAACTCCCGCGCCAGCACCGTGCCGTCCGACCGTGTCGCGGTGACCACCACGTCACGGGGACGCGCCTCGAGGAGGAACTGCTCCTGCTGGCGGGACGCGCCGGGGGTGACCAGCACGTAGACCAGCCGGAACGGCTCGTCGAAGGCCAGCTGCAGCGACTGCCCCAGCGCGGTGTCCGCGGCGCCGGGCGACCACGAACGGTCGAAGACGCCGTCGACCGCGAGGCGCGCCTCCCGGCCGGCCTGCTCGGCGGAGGCCGCCACACCGGCCGGCCGCACGGCCTCCACACCCGTGACCGCGTCGGAGACCATCGCGTACCCGGTCCGCAGCGCGTCCCGGGCGAGCCACCCGCCCACGCCGAGGCCGGCGACGACCAGCAGCGTCACGAGCGACCGGGTGGGGACGTGGCGCCGCGGTCTCGTGGTGGGGCGGGTGCCGGCCACCGTGACGGTGGCGGTACGACGTCGGCCCAGCCGCCGCCACCACGGCGGTCGGACGGCGACCGGGGCGTCGGCCAGGTCGCGGCCGCACCGCCGGCAGAACTTGCGCGTGGGCACGTTCCCCGCGCCGCAGTTGCCGCAGATCAGCTCCCCGGGTGCGGGCGGCGGCTCGTCGTCGGGTGGGGGCGGTGGTGAGGCCGGCGCCGGGGACTCGTCGCGCTCGGTCGGCTTGGCGACGCCGAACCGCCGAGCGCTGTCGTGCTCGCGGCGGGCGCCGTGGTCGACCGGTGCGGGTGGGAGGCCACCAGCCGGACCCGGTCCGGCGCCCGGACCGGGGCGGACGGCGGCGCCCCGGTCGACCGGCTGTCCGGCTGGTGCGTCGTCGACCGACGGAGCACCGGCGGCGGGGGACGACGTCATGCCGGGCCCCGCGGCGTCCCGACCGTCGCCGCCCCGGCCGGCAGCCGACAGGATCCTGTCCACGATGCGGTGCCGCTCCGGCTCCGGCTCGGCCGGGGGCGGGGTCGGTTCCGGCGCCGGGGGAGGCGCCTCGGGGACGGGGGGCGCGTCGACCCGCTGCCCCTCCCACTCCAGGTACGCCCCGCACTGGCCGCAGAAGCTCTCGCCGTCCTCGTTGCGGGCGGTGCAGCTCGCGCAGATGATCACCGGTCATCCCACCTCTCTACGACCCGCTCCCGGGCGCTGACAGCCCCGGTGGTGCCTGCGCCGGTCCCTCCGGGTGCGGCGCGTCGACGGCGCGAGGCGCCGCGTCGGTCCGCTCGCCACCGCGCACCACGACGACGGTGTGCGGCACGTGTGCCGGCTTGACCGCGTCCACCACCCGGTCCAGCCGGCGCAGGTCCAGGGCGTCGGGATCGGGCACCGTGACCCGCACGGTGAGCGCCGGCTCCCTGTCGCCCGGCATCGGCGCACCCGGGGACGCCGACCACGTGGTCCCGCCGGTGTCCGAGACCTGCACCGTCCCGTCGTCGGCCGGACCGGTCGGACCCGCTGGACCGGCCGGACCGAGGCCGAGGGTGAGCCGGACGGCGTCGGCGACGCCGGGCAGGGTGCCACGGCGCCGGTGGAGCAGCGCGGCCCCCAGGACGATCTCGCGTCGCTGCTCCACCGGCCAGGCCTCGTCCACGTCGATCCCCAGCCACTGCGCGACCCACGCCAGGAAGTCCGGGGGGCACAGCCGCGGGTCGATGTAGTCGTGCAGCGTGTCCAGGGTCAGCAGGACCGGCGCCAGGGCGTCGTCGAACGCCGCGACGAAGCCCTGGGTGAACGCCTCCTCCTGGTACACCGCCGGGAGCCGGCCCAGGAGCGGCACCCGGGTCGCCAGGCCCGGCACCATCCCGCGCACGTCAGGCCCCCGCCCGGACGCGCACGTGCGGGTCGAAGGAGAACACCAGCGCGTGCGGGTCCAGCTCGATCCGCTGGGTCGGCTCGCCGCGCCGGCCCGAGCGCGGGTCCGCCGGGTACAGCTGCACCTCGTCGACCATCTCCGTGCCGCGCAGCCGCTGGAGGACGGCGTACAGCTCGCCCGCCTGCACCGGTCGCCCGAAGGGCCAGCCGATGCCGTCAGGCCCACCGGTGATCGGGTCCAGGTACCGGTTGACCGCGGCGATGGCGTCGGTCCGGAGCCGCTCCAGCGAGAAGCGGTGCCGCGCCGTCAGCTCGGCGACCACGGTCACCCCCTGGTAGAACGGCGGCTCCACCAGGACACGCGCGCCGACGGGCCGGCGCTCGTCCAGGTGCGTGGCGATCGCCGCCAGCGCCTCGTCGGGAGGGATCAGGTCCTCGAACCCGCGGTGGCCGTCGTCGGGCGCCGGAGCGGCGTCCGGGACCACCAGGACGCGCACCCCCAGGGCCTCCTCGGGTGTGCGCGCCGGCACGCACCGCACCCGGGCGATCCCCGGCGCGGCCCGGCGGGCCAGCTGCTCGTAGTCCTCGGCCGTGACGGCCCGGTCGCGCGTCCGCAGGGCCAGCGGACCGCGCTCCTTGGCCTCGTCGATCGTCTCGCCGTCGACCCCGCCGTGCGCCGCCCGCCGGTTCTCCACCCGGTCCACGAACGGGACCGTGGTCCGCAGCACCACCAGGCTCCGCGCCGCGACGTTGCCGGCGGGTCCACCACCCGTGCGGTACTCGGGCACCCGCAGCGGTGCCCCCTTGGCCGGCACCGCCCCGAAGAGGCGCAGCGAGCCGTCCGGCTGGCGCAGGGCGGGTGGGAAGGTGACCTCACCGGTCGAGCGGTCCAGCCGGACGACGCGGTCACCGTCCGACGACCCGGCGAACGAGTCCACCTCCGTCCACTCGGTCCACCCCGTCTCGTCGGCCACCTCCACGACGAACGGCGAGCCGCTGGGGACGACGGGGTGCCGCTCGAGGAGGAAGGACTGGCCGGGCACGCCCTCGGACACGCCGAGCACCTCGTCGGTGAGCGTCGCGGCGTGGACGGCCGTCACGGTCCCCCCCACGGTGAACGCCGCGGCCGAGGAGACGATCGGCGAGGACCGGTACGGCGGGTACTGGTGCGGCGGGTCGACCACCCGGCACCGCAGCCACCCCGCCGCCAGCCGGCCCACCGTCGTCTCGGTGTGGCCGGCCGGGACGTGCAGGAGGACGTCTCCGGGACGGTTGAGCCCGCCCGTCCCGTCGTGCTCGACCTCGCAGCGACGCCAGCCCGTGCCGTCGCGCGCCTCCCACACCAGCGGGGGGTGCGTCGGGTCCACCCCGACCCCGTGCACCTCGCACTCGAGCCGGACCGCGACGACGCACGAGGGGGCGGCGCCGTCGAGCCCGAACAGGACGGCGTCGTCGACCTGCGGGGCGGGCGCGAACGCCGGGAACTCCACCCGCGCGGCGACGGCGTCGTCCCGGCGCTGGGGGTCGGCGCCCGCGGCCTGGGTGAGCACGTGGGCCAGCCGGCGCGGTGGGATGACGAGCTCGGTCTCGGTGGCGAAGACGATGGCCTCGTCCTGCTCGGTGCGCAGGGTCGACACCTCGGCACGGACCGGGACGACCACGGGATCGGGCTGCGGGGCCGAGAGCCACAGGACCACGTCGGTGGTCGCGGCGACCGGGGGGTGCAGGGTGACGCCGAGCAGGTCCAGGAAGGTGACGTAGAGCCGGTCCGGCACACGGTTGAGCCGGTAGAACAGCTCGTCGACCATGAACGCGAACGTCTCGATCAGCGTCACCCCGGGGTCCGAGACGTTGTGGTCGGTCCACTGCGGGCACCGCTGCTGGACCATCCGCTTCGCGTCGTCGACCAGCTCCTGGAACCGCCGGTCGTCGAGGTCGGGTGCCGGGAGCACCATCACGCACCGCCTTCCTGGGGGATGACGTAGAACGGGAAGACGAGGTTGCGGGGGTCGTTGGTGCCCCGGACGGCGTAGAGGACGTCGATGAAGAGGACGCCCTCCTGCACGGCGTCGAAGCGCACGACGACGTCGTGCAGGTCGATCCGGGGCTCCCACTGCTCCAGCGCGACCCGGACGACGTAGGCGATGTCCCCGGCCGTGGCCGCGTCGGCCGGGGCGAACACGTAGTCGTGGACGGCGCAGCCGAACTCCGGGCGCATGGGGCGCTCTCCCGGGGCGGTCGCCAGGATCAGGCGGATGCTCTCCTCGATCTCCCGCTCGCGGGTGACCAGGGCGATGCGACCGGTCGGATCCGTGCGCATCGGGAAGGCCCAGCCCGCGCCGACGAACTCCTGGCCCATCCCGTCCTCCTCGGTGCTCGGTCTGCCCGGTCCGCTCGTGCTCGGTCGTGCTCGTGGGTCCGGCGTCGCTCAGTTGATCCGCACGAGGGCGCCCTTGACGGTCGTCGTGGCGCCGCCGGAGAGCTCCGCGGTCGCGTCGCCGGCGACCTTGACGGTGGCGCCCTTGATCTCCACGCCCCCGGCGCCCTCGACCGTGACCTGGCTCCCCTTGAGCTCCAGCGCGCCGGTCGCGGTGACGGCGACCCTGGTGCCCTTCACCGCCACGTCCCCGCCGGTCGTGGTGACCCGCACGTCCTTCTTCGCCGTGACCGTCAGGGGTCCCTCGGAGGTGATCGTGATCCCGGCGTCGCGCTTCTGGGTGAGCGTGATCCTCTGCGCCCCGCCGTTCGTGCTCAGCGTCAGCGCCTCGCCGTCGGGCGACTCGAGCAGCTCCAGGAGCATCCCCGTGCGGGACACGAAGGCCCGGCGCGTCACCGCGCCGTCGGTCGAGCCGACGTGCTTCGACCACGGTGTCGCGGGGGCGTCCTTGCCGTTGTACAGACCGCCCAGGACGAACGGCTGCTGGAAGCTGCTCTGGCCGAACGCGACGAGGACCTCGTCGCCGACCTCGGGCAGGACGACGGCGCCGCGCCCCGCACCTGCTCCGGCCTGCACCGTCCGGGCCCACCAGCTCTCGTAGGTGCCGGAGAGCACGGGGAACTTCACCTTGACGCGGCCCTGGCCGTCCGGGTCCTTGAGGTCGGTGACCTGCGCGGTGACCACGCCCTGCACCGTGGGGCCGCTGCGGGCGGCGCCCGCGGCGACCCCGTAGAGCGAGCGCTCGGAGGCGTTGCTGACGGTGAACGACGTCAGGTAGCCCTGGTCGGCGGAGAAGTCGTGCCGTGTCGCGCTGAGCGTGTACCGGCCCTCGAAGGGCTTGCCGACGTTGACCAGCGTCACCGCGACGCCGGCACGGACCTGCGGGTTCCCGCGCACGACGCCGTCCAGCTCGGCGAAGCCACCGGCGAGGTGGTCGGCGAGCGCGCGGGCGGCCGCGTCGCACTGCGACTGCTGCCCGAACGTGGAGGCCGGGACGACGTAGCGCGGGCTGCTGAAGGTGGACGCGAGACCCGCCGGGCTGACGCCGTCGAGAGCCGCGCTCGCGGTCCGGGCCGGTGCCACACCCACCAGCTCCCGCTTGGCCGTCACGTCCCAGCCGCGCACCTCGACCTCGGGCACCTGGCCCGCGGACGTGACGGTGGCGCGCAGGCTGACCAGGTTGACACCTCGCTCCAGCACCAGCGGGTCCTGCCGCGCCCCGGCCGCGCCGCTGGGCGCCTGCGTCGCGGGGGTGGGCGCGCGGAAGTCGAGGGCACCGTCCACGACGGCGAGGACCGCCCCGGTCTGGTCGGCCAGGCCTCGCAGGAAGTCCCAGTCGCTCACGCCGTCCTGGGCGACGTGCGGGAGCACGGGCCCGCGGACGTCGATGCGGCCCGCGGCGATGCCCGCCCGCTGGGCGACCGTGCGGGCGATGTCCGCCGCGGTGACGTTGACGTAGGCCTCGACCCGGCGGCCGCGGAACAGCCGGTGCGACATGTCCAGCCCGCGCACGACCGTGCTGACCCCCGCGCCTCCGATCTCGGTCTCGACGGCGGTGACCTCGCCGGAGACGAGCGGCACCGGCCCGCCGGGGCCGCTCGACTGGACCGACAGGCGCAGCTTCGTGCCGATGGTGATCCGCGCGCGCTGCAGCACCGAGGCGTTCTCGTCCCGGAACGTCAGGACGAACAGGTCCGGGACGTTGCTGCTGTCGTCGACGTAGCCGCTCACCAGCAGGGCGGCGACGTCGTCGGCCAGCGGCGCCCCGGCGACCTCCACCAGGAGCGTGTTGCTGTGCTCCTCACCGTGCGGCACCGGTCGCCACCCCCCGGGTGTCACGGTCGGTGCGGGCGTCCCGGTCGGTGCGGCCGTCACGGGGGAGCGGGCCGCGACGACGCGCTGCCGTGCCGTCCCACCCGGCGGGCCCCCGGTCGAGCTCGTCGACGGTCGGCAGCAGCAGGTGCACGCCGGGGCGCAGCCGGGTCGGGTCGTCGACCCGGTTGACCGCCGCGACCGCCCGCCACAGCGTCGCGTCGCCGTACTCGGCGTAGGCGATGCCCGCGAGGGTGTCGCCGTCGACGACCACGTGCAGCCGTCGCGGGACGAGACCGCCGGACGTCGGGTTCTGCTTGGGCGTCTCGCCCGCGAGCTCGTCGAGGGTCACCGTGCAGACCGCGCGGATCGGCAGCCCGCTGGACGTGAACAGCGTGTACTTCGCCTGCACGCTGCTGATGTAGGCCAGGAAGCCGGTCAGGTCGCCCCACCGGAACAGCACCCACGGCGGTGAGCCCTTCTTCTGCTGATGGGTGGCCTGCGTGGGCACGCAGCAGGTGAACAGCCGCTCGACGCGGGCGACGACGCTGCCGTCCTGGGTTCCCGAGGCGTCGAAGAACATCTCGAGCGTCAGCTTGGACGGCTGGGGTCCGTTGTACTGCGGCGGACCGCTCTTCTTGTTGCCCTTGCCGGTCTCGCGGGACCACGAGGCGGTCTTGGCGAGGGTGAGCTCCTTGGGGTTGAACTGGAACTCCAGCCGGTCGAGCTTGGGGCCGGGCTTGGTCAGCGAGCCGTCCTTGGAGGGCTCGAACAGCTGCAGGTAGGCGTGCTCGAGGCTGGGGCGCTGCGCGGAGGCCGCCGAGCCGGACTTCGGGCTCGAACCGGCCGCCGACATCGCGACGGGGCTGGCGGACACGGCGCGCCTCAGACCCTGACCTGCTCGGCGGTGAACCCGTGATGGGCGATCTCGACCGTCTCGGTGAGCACCTTGGGCTGGTCGGGGTTGAACGACGGTCCGGTCCAGCGGATGGGGAGCACGTCCCGCAGGCTCCACCGGGCGATCTCCTTGCCGTCGGCCCGCATCGCCACGATGGTGCCGCCGGACAGCGTGTAGCCGTTCACCATGGCGGCGAACAGGCGCGCCACCTGCTCGGTGTCCCGGCCCAGCGGCCGGCTCAGCTTGATGTTGGGGTACTTGAGGCGCGTGAACATCTGCACCACGGAGTCGTTGCGGCCGCCCTCCTCACGGGTCTCGACGACCACCTCGCACCCGAGTCCGTCGCACGTGTCGAAGGCGCCGAGCTCGGCGCCGTCCAGGGACACGCGGTAGCGCACGCTCACCGCGGTGTCGACGTCCTCGGGCCTGGCCATGGTCCACCCCTCTCAGCGGGTGTCGGTCCGGAGGCCGCGCCGCTCCCGGTCGAGCAGCATGTCGGCCTTGATCTGGCGGGTCAGCGGCCCGACGAGCCGCCGGGCGAGCTCCTCCAGCTGCTCGGGCGAGGCCCCCCCGCCGGCCGTGGCGCCCCCGGCGACGGGCGCGGGCGGGCCGGCACCGGCCCCCACCGGGGGCGAGGGCTCGCCCGTACCCGCCTCGGCGCGCTGGACCGCGGGGCCGGCGGGGTGCGGGTGGCCCGGGTCGTCGCGCCACGGCGCGGGCTCGTCGGTCGAGGGGGCAGCAGGCTGCCGGTCGGCGTAGACCAGCACGGCGGTGCCCGGGTCGGCGCCCGCCAGTCGCTGCACGGCCGGAAGCGCGCCCGTCGACGGCAGCGAGAGCGTGGGGAGCCCGTCCCCCGCAGGGTCGAGCCCAGGGGTCGGGCCGGCCGGCGAGGGCACGAGCCGGCCGGCGGCGTCGGGGGGGCCGGCCCACGAGGGAGCGGCCAACGCGGCGGGCGCCAGCGCGGTCGCGGTCGACGTCGCCGCCGGCTCGTGGCGGGCGGTCCGCTGCACCGCCGCGGTCCGCTGCACCGCCGCGGTCCGCTGCACCGCCGCGGTCCGCTGCACCGCCGCGGTCCGCTGCACCGTCGCCGTCCGCTGCACCGTCGGGGTCCGCTGCACCGCCGCGGACGATGCACCACCCCGGGGCGGGACGGCGTCCCGACCGGCGGGCGCCGGGTCCCACCCCGACCGGTCCGGCCGGACGGGCTCAGCGTCCACGACCCCGGGTGTCCACACCGGCACCACGGCGTCGGACGCCGACGGGGAGGCACCGCCCCAGGCGGAACCGGGTCCCACGGTGGTGTCGTCGGCCCGGACGGTGGCGTCGTCCGCGACCGCGGCGGCGCGCGCCAGGGTGGCGTCACGTGCAGCGGCGGCGTCGTCCGCGACGGCGGCGTCTCGCGCGACGGTGACGCCACCCGCGGCGCGGGACCCGGCCCCGGCACGCTGCACGGTCCCGACGACCGCGCCCCGGCCGAGCAGCGGCACGGAGCGCTCCGTCCTCCCGACCGCGATCTCTGACCTGAGGCCGGCCGCACGCTGCACCGGCCACGGCGGGTCACCGGACCGGTCCGACCGGGGCCCGACGGCGGCGCTCGCGACGGCCCGGGGCGGCACGACGCCGGCGTCCTCGAGGCCGTCCGGTGCGGCTCGCGGTCCGG
>NZ_BJYY01000007.1 GCF_007991755.1 Cellulomonas aerilata
GGTGCGGCTCGCGGTCCGGCGGGACCCGGTCCGGTCGTCGGGTCGTCGGCCCCGACCGCCTGCGCGCCGGACGACGCCGCCTCGTCGGCCGTGGCCAGCCTGCTCACGACCGGCATGGCCGGGACCTCCCGCGCAGGCCACGGGTCCCGTGACGGCGCCGGGTCGGGACCGTCCGCCAGGGACACGGGCTCGCGGCGGGGGAGCAGGGGTCGCTCGTCGGCGTCGGGCAGGTCCCGCCCGGTCGACGGCTCGGCCGCGGCGTCACCGACGGTGGTCGGCGTCGCGCCCCACGACAGGGACGGGACGGCACCGTCGGACGGCGCCAGCGCCACGTGGTCGTCCGGCGCCTCGTCGAGGGGCGCCGGACCGTCCGCCGTGGTCAGGGACGCGCCGGGCACGGGGGCCGGACCTCCCGGGCCGCCCGGCAGAGGGGCGGACGCCGATCGACCCGCAGCCCCGGGCCCGGTCGCCGCACGCTGCACCGACGCCGCCGGCACCGGTCCTGGCGTCAGGCGTCGGGCCGGTGCGTCCAGGGAGGCACGGAGGATGTCGACGGTGGTCGGCGGCCACGACGCCGCACGTGGCGCCCCGGGCGTGATCGACCGCGCCGCGGATCGCTGGACCGACGCGGTTGCGGGCATGCCGGGCACGGGGACCGGTGCGTGCGGATCCACGGCGGACGCCGCGTCGTCCCCGTCGGACCCGTGGGCTCCGCCCGTCGCCGACGGCTGGGCACCGCCGTCGGCCGAGGGCACGTCCACCGGATCCGCCCACGCCGGGGCCGGGGACGCGTGGGCCGCGGACCCCTGGGCCGGCGGCAGGGCGTCGGACCACCACGACAGGGGCGCGCCGAGCCCGACCCGGCGTGGACCGCGTCCGGTCGCCGGTCCGGCGACGGTGACCGGCGCGGCCGGGCTGCGCTGCACGGGGGCGGCCGGGATGTCGACGTACGTGGCTCCCGCTGTCGCGGCGTCGCGCGCCGCCTCGGCGAGCGCCTGGCTCTGCGGCGAGGGCGCCGCCGGAGCCGAGTCCGCACCCGCCGCCGGCAGAGCTCCGGGTGCGGGGACCGCCTCGACGGCCAGGGGCGTCGGCGGACCGGTGGACGCGTCCGTCGTCGGGTCCAGGTCCACCCGGGGAGCCGGCCGCGGCTCGGGGCGCAGGGCACCGAGGGTCCGGACCGGGAGGTCTGCGCGCTGGGCGGTGACGAGCGGCAGGACGGTGTCCGAGGCGTCGCTTGGCGCGGCCGCCGGCTCCCGGGGCGACTGCGACCGCTGGACCGACGGGCCGGACGGCGGGACGTCGGGTACCGCAGCGCCCGCAGCGGCCCCGAGCATCGTGCGCTGCACGGAGGGCGCGCCGCTCGCTCCGGCGTCGGGAGGTCGAGCCAGCGTCAGCTCGGCCACGCCCGACGTGGTCCGCGGCGTTCCGGTGCCCGCTCCGTCGCCGTCCACGAGCCCGCCCGCGGCGTCCGCGGTCACCCCGTGGGCCATGCGGTGCGTGAGGGACGGGTCGGTCCACGCCGCCAGCGTGTGCCGTGCGCGGTCCACGCCGGAGACGAGCGCGAGGTCGGCGACCGTGCGCTGCAGGGGCGGGAGGAACGCCCACCCTGCAGGGGCCACGAGCGGCTCCCGGGCGTCGTCCGTACCGCGCCGGGGGACCGACGCCGGTGCGGACCGGCCTCCCGGGTCGGCCGCCGGGGGACCCGCCGCGTCGTCGCGTCGCCAGGGCCACCGCACGTCGGTCAGCGCTCCTGGCCGAGTCGGGTGTTGATGTCCGCGATCTCGGACACGTAGCGCAGCCGCTGACCGTGCTCGAGGTCGAGGATGTCGTCGAGCGCCCAGTGGAAGTGGTAGGCGACGTACGCGACCTCCTGGTGGATCCGGTCGGGCGCGTACGTCACGATTCCCCCAGGCGGCCACCGGCCAGGTCGACCGTGACCCGGTGCGAGCACTCGGGGCAGGTCACGGCGATGCGGGTGTGCCCCTCGGCGTTGATGCGGCGGTAGAGGTCCTGCAGGAAGGCGACGTCCGAGGCGAACATGTGCTCCACGACGTCGGAGCTGACGGCCGGTAGCGTGCCCAGCGAGGTGATGACGCGCCCGAGCAGCACGACGGTCGTATAGGCCGGGTTCTCCTGGACGCGCGCGTCGTACAGCGGCAGGAGCTCGTCCCGAGCCGTGGCCAGCCGCATCACGCCGGACCGGTGCACCACGCCGTCCCGGTCGACGTACCCCCGGGGGAGCTCGAACCCGAACTCCGTGCGCAGCACGTCGCGGTCGTTCCAGCCGGTGTCCGGCTCGCGAGCCGGGGCGTCGTCGACGATCCCCGCCGCTGCGCCGCCGCGGATCCGCTGCATCACGCCACGACCCCGGACGTCGTCACGAGACCGACGACTCGTCGTAGCAGACGGTGAACTTCTCCGTCGCCTGCTCCGCCGCGCCGGCCTTCAGCGCATTGACCTCGACCTTCCTGACCCAGCAGTTGACGAAGTTGTATGTCTTGATCGTGCCTCCCTGATAGTCCAGCAGCGCGACCGATGCCGTTTTCCGGGACCCTGCGACATCGCCTTCGGTCACCTTCTTCAACCAGTCCGTGACCGTCTTGCTCTCGGTGAGGCCACGCGTGACGGTGAATTCTCCGGCCTTGGGCTTGCCGATCAGCTGGCGGACCACGTACTTGCCGTCGGACGTCTGCTGCTTGAGCTCGATCTTGTCGACCTCGCTGTTCAGGCCGCTGACCTCGGTGACCTTGGGGATCTGGATCCCGTCGATCGTCACGATGAAGCCGTTCGCGGCCGAGGAGTCATAGGTGTCAAGCGCCACGACGTCACACTCCTTCTGCAGTCGTCCCGGTCACTCGTTGACCAGGCTGGTGCCGCCCGAGAACTGGGCGAGCTGGAAGATGACGAACTCGGCGGGCTTGACCGGCGCGACGCCGACCTGGCACACGACCTGGCCGGCGTCGATGCCCTCGGCCGGGTTCGTCTCGGCATCGCACTTGACGAAGAAGGCCTCGTCCGCGGTCAGGCCGAAGAGCGCGCCCTTGCGCCACTCGTTGACGAGGAAGGCGCTGATCGTGCGCCGGATCCGCGCCCACAGCAGGTGGTCGTTCGGCTCGAAGACGCTCCACTGGGTGCCCTGCAGGATCGACTCCTCCAGGTAGTTGAAGAGCCTGCGGACGCTGAGGTACCGCCACGCCGGGTCGCTGGACAGCGTGCGGGCGCCCCACACCCGCACCCCCCGGCCGCCGGGGAACGTGCGGATGCAGTTGACGCCGATGGGGTTGAGCAGCTCCTGCTCGGCCTTGGTGATCTGGGTCTGCAGCGTGATGACGCCGCGCAGGACCTCGTTCGCGGGTGCCTTGTGCACGCCCCGCTCGTCGTCGTTGCGCGCCCACACGCCGGCGACGTGGCCGGACGGCGGGACGAACCGGTTGGTGCCCGAGGCCGGGTCGAAGGTCTTCACCCACGGCCAGTACAGGGTCGCGAACTTGGAGTCGAAGTTGGTCTCCTCCGACCGCCACCTCTTGATCTGCTGCGGGCTGAGCTCGGGGGGTGCGTCCAGGATGGCCATGCGGTCGCCCATGAGCTCGCAGTGGTCGACCATCGCACGCTGCACGGTGACGACCGCCTCGCGGTCGATGGCGCCCTGCTCGTAGGCGGCCATGAGGTCCGGGACGGCGACCATGGTCACCTCGTCCACCGCCTCCAGCCCGCTGAAGCCGGTGCGCTCGGCGGCGTCGCCGACGTAGGCGTCCACGCTCAGGACGTCCGTGGATGGCGGCTCGGGCACGGGCTCGGGTGCCAACAGGCCGACCGTCACCTTGTCCGGCTTCATCAGCGCGCTGCCCGAGGCCGCCTCCTCGATGGTGACGACCTTCGACTCGGCGTTGACCTTGGTCGCCACGTTGTCGGGACCGCGCTTCGTGCTCACGTGGTCGAACGTCTCGGCGACCTTCCCGTCGACGTGCACCACCAGCTTGAAGTGGTCCTCGGGCGGGCTCTCCCCGCCGGCGTCCGTCACCTCGACGCTGACCGAGCGGGACGCGGACGTGCCCTGGGCGGTGACCCGGTACCCGCTGAGCATGGCCGTCGGCGGCGGCGCGGTCCTGGACGGCACCTGCTTGGCCGGGCTGCCGTTGCCCCCGGCGCGGCCGGGCGAGCTCCCGTCGGGCCCGATCCGGACGATGTAGCAGTTGCCACCGCCGTTGAGGAAGTAGCCGTAGACCGAGTGCGCCAGGTACGAGCCCGGGATGAAGTCGCCGAACTGCTCGGAGAACTGCGTCCAGTTGGACACCAGCGTCGGCTCGTTCACCGGGCCCTTCGCGGCGAGGCCGACGAATGCGGCGACGGCGGTGCCCACGCCCTCGATCGGTCGAGTCCCAGCCTCGACCTCCTGGACGTACACACCCGGGGACAGATAGGTCGGCATGTCGGTCTCCTCCAGCCCGGTGGCGTCGCTCGACGCCGCGACCAGGCTTGCGGCGTGCCTGGCCGAGGAGAACGTCCCCTCGGCCGTCGACCGGGGTACTGAGTGCTGCCCTATCGGGCGGCCGGCCGCGAGGGCCGGGAGCCGCGCAGCAGCTCGCGCACGACACGCGGGGTGGGACGGGCGTGACGCAGCCCGGGACGGCGGCGGCGGCCGTCCCGAGGAGCGCGCGGCGACGGGCGGACGGGGACGTGAACCCGCGGCGGGGCGGTCCGCGCCGAGTGGTCCCGCCCGACGCTCAGGCGGAGCAGTCACGCCGAGCGGTCAGGGGGAGTGCTCAGGCGAGCGGGCGGAGAGCCGTCAGGCGGACTCCTCCTGCTCCTCCTCGCCCTGCCGCTGCACGAAGGCGCCCTGCACCGGCTCCTCCTTCTGCTCCTCCTCCGGCGCGGCGTCGGCCCGCTGGACGAAGACGCCCTGCACGGACGTGTCCGCCACGTCCGTCGCCTCCCGCTGGACCGGGGCCCCGCCGGCACCGGGCGTGCCCGTCCGCGCCACCGTCGGCGCCGCCGTCGGTGCAGGCGCGGACATCGCCCGCTCCGCGGTGGCCGCGGCCTCGCGCTCGAAGCGGTCGGACGGGCTGCTGACCCGCACACCACCGCCCGTCGGTGTGCCGTCGACCGGCCCGCTGCGCTGCTGGACCACGTGGGTCAGCTCGTGGGCGAGCATCGTGCGGCCCTCGGTCGACCCCGGGTCGTATCGACCCCGCTGGAAGACCACGTTGGAGCCCACCGTGTACGCGTGGGCGTCCACCGCCGCGGCGGAGCGGTGCGCCGCGTCGTCCGTGTGGACGCGGACGTCACCGAAGTCGGCGCCCAGCCGGGCCTCCATCTCCGTCCGGACAGGGGCGTCGAGCGCGCGTCCGCCGCCGGAGGAGACGACGTCCAGGACGGGGGACCGGCCCTCCTCGGAGAGGCCCGCGACACCGCGGTTGCCCACCGCCCGCTGGAGACGGAGCAGTCCCTGGGGTCCGACCACGTCGGCGCGACCCTCCGCGGCCGCCTGCCACAGCCGCCCGTCCGCGGCCTCGTCGACCCGCGCGCCGCGGGGCCGGACGGACTCGACGTCACCCTGGTCGTGCTCGTGGCGGTGCATGGTGGCTCCCTGTGCCGACGATGGTCCGCTCCCGACGATGCGCCCGCACGCAGGGTGTCGCCAGCGTGCGGGTGCGTCCGTCGGGGAAGGCTCCGGTGCCCGATCGGGCACCCGCTCAGGACGTCGCGTGCAGCATGGGCCAGTACTCGCCGAACTCGCCGGGCAGGCACAGACGGCCGAGCTTGCGGTACTCCCGCTCCACGGCTGTCACCACGTGCGCCATCGTCGCGACGCCGCCGTCCTCGGCGGCGAGGTAGGCGGCGGTGACGGCGGCCGACCGGATCGCCCCGCCCGCGAGCTCGAAGGACCGGGCGACGAACTCGAGGTCGACGCCGTCGGCCCGGGGGAGCCGCCGCCCGAGGCTGCGGTCCCACAGGGCGAGCCGGTGCGCCGGGTCGGGGAGCGGGAAGTCGACCAGGACGTCCAGACGCCGGGTGAACGCCTCGTCGATGTTGGCCCGCAGGTTGGTCGCCAGGATCACCAGCCCGTCGAAGGTTTCCATGCGCTGCAGCAGGTAGGCGCTCTCGATGTTCGCGTACCGGTCGTGGCTGTCCCGCACCTCGGACCGCCGGCCGAAGATCGCGTCGGCCTCGTCGAACAGCAGGACGCCGTTCACCTCGGCCGCCGCGGCGAAGATCCGCTCGAGGTTCTTCTCGGTCTCGCCGATGTACTTGTCCACCACCACGGCGAGGTTGACGACGTAGAGGTCCAGCCCGAGCTCCGCGGCGATCACCTCCGCCGACATCGTCTTGCCCGTGCCGCTGTCGCCGGTGAAGAGCGCCGCCACCCCCTTGCCGCGGCCTCCGCCGGGACGCATGGACCAGTCCGCGAGCACACGCTCGCGGTGCCGCGCGCGCAGGGCGACCTCGTGCAGCGCGACCAGCGGCCCCGGTGGGAGCACGAGGTCCTGCCACGTCACGGCGGGCTCGACGCGTCGGGCCATCCCGTCGAGCGCGGAGCCGTTCTCGGCCCGCGCGCCGGCCCGCAGGTGCTCGGGCGTGAGGCGCCCGTCCGGCTCCATCCGGGCCTGCTGCAGGGCCGACGCGGCGGCGCGCGCGACCTGCTCGGGGCGCAGCCGGAACGGGCCGACGGCGTCCTCCACGTCGAGCACGTGGTCGTCGCCGGTGGACGGGGCCGCGGCGCCGATCGACCGTCGCCACAGCCCGGCCCGCTCCCCGTGGGTGCTGGCGGGCACGTCGACGAGCAGGGGAGGGCGCGGGGTCCACCGCGGGTCCCAGGCACCGTGGCCGACGACGAGCAGGGGCGCGGGTGCGCACGCCAGCGCCTCGAGCAGCCACGGCTGCCCGGCGGCGGCCTCCACCGGCCCGGCGACCAGGCCGCCGTCGACCAGGCGCGCCTCGCGCGCCGCGACCCGCGCGACGCGCACGGCGTCCGGCTCCGCGACCAGCCGCTCGAGGTCCACGACGACGGCGGCGCGACCCCGCTCGCGCAGGGCCTGTGCGGCCAGCAGGGCGCCGGACCCGGTCGCGCGCTCGCGCAGGTACGCCAGGTCGGCGCCGCGGCCCAGGGCGCGGGCCAGCGGCGCCGGGTCCCCCCACTCGACGTCCGTCGGGGAGCGCAGCACCGAGGCGAGCGCGGCGTCCGGGGCGTCGTCCCCGAGCAGGTGCGCGACGACCCGGTCCGGGGTCCGCAGCGCCCGGCTCAGGAACGGACGGTCGGGGTCGTCGACGACGACCAGGCCGCCGTGCACCAGCGGCCCGTGCGTCAGCCGGGAGCGCGCCCGGGCGTCCGCCAGCTCGACGCCGCACAGGGCCAGCGCGACCGCCACCGACGGTCGTCGCCGCGTGACGTCGTCGTTGAGGTAGCCGAACAGCTGGTCGAAGCGCGGGTCGAGGTCGCCGAGCAGCGCGACCACCAGCAGGTCCAGGTCGAGGGCGGTCAGGCCGAACGTCCGGGTGAGGTTCCGCAGCCGCACGGTCCCGCCGGCCGTCTCGGCGGCGTCGGCCTCCGCCTCGAGCGCCTCGACCCGCGCGCTGACCGGCCAGGACGGCGTCGGGTGCGGGCCGTGGAGGAGCCGGTCGACGGCGTCGTCGCTGAGGTAGAGGCCGCGGAACGGGTCGTCGGGCTGCGGGTCGGTGGACCGCCGCTCGGCGACCAGGAGGCGCACGCGCTCCTCGACCGCGGCCGCCCGGCCGAGCAGGTGGGCCGGACCGGACGACCCGGTCACCCCGGCCGCCCCCGACCTCGCGTGCGGGGCGTCCGGCCGGGCGGCGGCGTGTCGTCCGGGGCGGCCTCGGCCGCCGACGCGGCGGTCGCGAGCGCCTCGGCGACGACGTCGGCGCCCGGCCGTGCGGGTGCCGGGCGGTGCACCCGCCGCGGCGCGTCGGACGACCCGCGGACGAGGTCCCGCATGGCGACGGACGGGCCCTGGGTGACCGGTGGTCCGACCGGGTAGACGATGCCGGTGTCGACCGGCGTGACGACCACGACGTCCAGGGACGGCTTGAGCTCGCCGCCGAGCGCGGACCAGACGTCGGCGAAGGCCCGGTCCTCCGGCGGCGGCAGGCCGACGGTGACCGGCACGCTGAGGCCGGTCGCGGCGAGCGGCCCGACGACGAGCGGCTCCGGGAGGGCCTCGTACCGCAGGAAGCTGCGCAGCAGGGAGTCCAGCAGGAGGTGCTCGTCCTCCGGGCGCTGGGTCCACGCGGTCACCAGGTACGACAGCTTGAAGTAGCGGGGGGCCGGCGTGCGCGAGGTCACGACGCCGTCGGTCCGGTGCTCGGCCCAGCCCCTCTCCCGCCGGCGCAGGTCCTCGCGGATGTCGTAGAGGTACAGGTTCACGGTGGGCGTGTTGCGCCGGGCCGCCCAGTCCTTGGTCGGCGCGTCGAAGACCACCTCCACGTCGGCACCGGGGACCGCCTCCGAGCGGACGATCGACCTCAGCGCGGCGTCGACCTGGGCGATCATCGTCAGCCCCGGCCCAGGATCTCTGCCGGCGAGGACATGCCGGTGCTCCGGGGGACGACCAGCATGGGTCCCCGGACGGGTCCGAACGACGCAGCCGGGGGGCTGCCGGGGGCTGGCGCTGCCACCAGGGACCGGTCGCCGAGCTGGTCCCGGCGCACGACGGGGACCGGGTACCGGAACGTCCCGTCGTCCTCCACGTCGACCGGCCCCGTCGAGGCGTTGATGCCCTTCGACCACGAGAGCTGCGCCGACCCGCCCGGGGGGAAGTTCTGCCCGTACGCCAGGACCACGGTGCCCGGCTTGGCCACGCGGGGCAGGAGCCGCACGCTCGGCGTGTGCAGCACCATCGTCGCCTCGTCCGCGTCGTTGGCGGCGACCGGGTCGGTGGTCGCCGTCCCGACCCGCGCGGTCACGGGCCCGGTGACCTCGGCGACCGGACCGTCGTCGACCGGCGGGGGCGGTTGCGGCGCAGGCGGAGCCGGCGGCGGCTCCGGGACGGGCAGGCCCAGGGTCGCCGTGACGGTGGTCGTCCCGCCGGGTGCCACGCTGCCCAGGGCGCACGCGGTCGGTGGTGCGGTGCACCCGGTCATCGCCGTCACCGTGACGAAGTCGGGGAACCCCACCGTCAGCCGGACGTCCGTCGCCGGTGCCGGTCCCGCGTTGCTGACGGTGAGCGTCGCGGTCACCGGCTGCCCGCCGCGCCAGGCACGCACGGGCTCGGGTCCGGGGCCGAGCGCGACGTCGACCGAGACGTCGGCACGCACCGGCCCGACGACCACGACGGTCGCGGCGCGGTTGTCCGCGGTGTCGCGCTCGATCACGCCCGAGGCGGCCGACGCGGTCGCCGTCCGGCTGCCCTCGACGCGCCCGCGGACGACCACCTGGTGGGCGACGCCGGCCCCCCGGGGCAGCGGTCCCGGCACCTCGCACAGGACCGACGCCGCGGTGACCGTACAGAGGCCGCTCGCCTCGGTCTCCGCCGTCAGTCCGGCCGGCAGGTCGGCACCGACGCGCACGTCGGCCGCCGTGCCGGGGCCGGCATTCGTCACGGCGACGGTGAGCGTCGTCGTGGAGCCCACCTCGACGGCGGGCGGGTCGGCGGTCAGCGTCACCACGAGGTCGGCGTAGGGCTGGTACGCGGGCTCGGTCTCCGGGCCGCGCTGCTGCGCGACCTCCCGGAGCCCCGTGCCGTCCGGTGCGACGGCGTAGACGCCCCGCTGGTCCGGCTGACCGGCGGGCTGCCCGGCCAGGGCGATCTCGGTGCCGTCTGGCGACCACGCCGGGTCCTCGGTGACGGAGAGGACCGGGCGGGACGGCGTGGCCCCACCCGCGGCGAGGCCGGTGACCTGGGTCGCGTCGGTGACCGCCTCGGGCACGTCCGGGCCGTCCGCTCCGGCGTCGGCCAGCGTGATCACGTGGAGCGCGCCGTCACGCTCCACCACGAGGCGCGACCCGTCCGGCGACCACGCGGGGGACCGGCCGGTCTGCCCCAGGTCCACCTCCTCCGACCCGTCCTCCGCGCTCACGACCCAGACCTGCGGCGTGCCCGGGTGCGCGGTCGGGGCCGCGCGGGTCGTCGCGGAGGTCCGCACGGTGGTCACGGCGGCGGTCACGGCGGCCCCATGCCCGGCAGGAGCGGCGAGGGCGGCCAGGACAGGCGTCGCCGAGGTCCGGTGCCGGGCCGGTGGTGCGCCGCCGAGGTGGTGGAAGCCCGCGTCGACGACGGGTGGTGGGTCCTCCTCGGAGTCCCCGGAGGCGTCGAGCACGTCGAGGCTGACCGGGTCGCTGGTGACGGGACGGCCCCCGGCCGGCGTGGCGGTGGCGACCACGTCGTGCTCCCCTGCGCCGCTGGCGTTGACCACCAGCTCCGGGGTGGACGCCCTGCCGTCCACCCCACGGAGGGTGCACTCGAACCGGTCCGGCGTGCTCCCCGCCGGCAGCAGCTCGCAGCCGTCCGGCGGGTAGGGGACCTCCGGGTCCAGCGCCTCGGTCAGGAAGTCCTCGAAGGGCAGCACGACCGTCACGTCGACCGGGCCGTCCACCTCCGCCAGCTCGATGGTCGCCTCGACGTCGGTTCCGGGGTCGACCCTCTCCGCGTCGAGCGACAGCGTCACCACGGGATCCCTGACCACAGTCCCCGAGACCGCGGCGACGTCGTCCGCGGGGTCGGGGTCCGTGCCGTCGGTCCGGGTCGTGGCCTCGACGCTGAAGGTCCCGGTGCGGGAGGCGGTCAGCGGGATCACGATGTCGACGCCGGGCTGAGCCGCCTGCTGCACCTGGCACACGACCCCGCCGGAGCCGCGCTCGCAGCCCGCCGGCAGCGTCGGCGGAAGGGTCAGGTGCGAGTCGACCGACACGTCGACCCGGACGGGCGCCGGCCCCGGCGCGGCACCGACCGTGACGGTGAGCGCCACGGTCCCGCCCGGTGCCACCCGGGTCACGTCGGTCGACAGGGCGACGGAGGCGTCGACCACCTGGACGTCCTGCCGGCTGATCACGAGCCGTCGGCCGTCCGGCGACCAGGACGGGTCGACGTCGTGGCGCACCTTCCCGGCTGGGGCGGGCGCGCTCACGCGCTCGATCACGCCGGTCGCCACCGTGGCCACCCAGACCTCCGGCGGGTGGTGGTCGAGGCGACCGCTCGAGCGATAGCGGACGAAGGCGATGCGGGCGCCGTCGGGCGACCAGACCGGGTCGACGTCCATGTCGCGGACCGCCCGGTCGGTGGTGAGCGGCACGGCGCCGCTCCCGTCCGCGGCCGCCACGACGATCTGGCGCCCCTCGAAGGCACCCCGGTCGCCCACGGGGACCTTCGCCGCCCAGGCGACGCGCCGGCCGTCCGGCGAGTAGCCCGGTCCTGCGTCGTCGAACGTGTAGGTGCCGCCCCTGACCACCGTGGAGCCGATCGTCCGGCGCCCCGAGCCGTCCCGGGCCACGACGTCCGACACGTCGGCGACATGGGCGTCGAAGGTGAAGCCGATGTCGGCGTACTCGACGGGGTCCCGGTCCGTCGGGGGTGCCGGCGTGGGCGTCGGCGTCGCGAAGCGCTCGAGCCACGCGCCATGGCTCTCCGAGAGCCCCGGGACGGCGGCCACCGGGGTCACGTCACGCGGTTGCATGCCGATGAGGCGCGACCGGTCCGTCCTGCCCTCACCGTCCGCGCGGACCGCGGTGAGGAAGACGTCGCCGTGGGGGTCGTCCCGGGTGGTCGTGAAGAGCAGCTCCGTCGAGCCGGGTGACCACTGCGCCTCGGAGCTCTGCGGAGCCGACGGCGACTGCGTGGCCGGGTCGGTCGGCTCCGCCCACAGCGGCGCCACGGTCGGCATGTCGGGGGCGGGGCGCAGCGGCACGTAGGCCAGGGACCCGTCCGGCCGGTACTGCGTCGTCGTGAAGACGACCCACGTCTCGTCGGTGCCCGTGACGTAGAGGCTGGTGGCCGCCGGCTGGGTCTCGGCGGCCGCGCCGTCGGTCACCCGGCGCAGCGCCGTCTCGGTGGGCGGGGCGCCGCCGGGCCCCGGGCGTGGCGGCGTCACCTGCACGGTGTAGAGGTCGCCGAGGGGGTCGTCCCTGGTGCTGCTGAACACCAGGCTCCTGCGGTCCGGCAGCCACGCCGGCCACAGGTCGTCGGCCGGGTGGTCGGTCACCCGCGCCCGCGGGCTCACGCACGACGGCGCCGTCCCGGCGGGTGTGTGCGACACCCAGAGGTCCCACCCGGTGCCGTCGTCCGCGGCGAAGGCCACCGTCACGTCCCACCCGAGCGTGCTGCGCTGGACGAGGACGACCGGGTGCGACTCGACGACGGAGTCGCAGGTGATCGCGACGGCCGGCGCGCCGTCCAGCACGAGCAGGACGTCGCCGCCCGGGTTCGTGCCCGAGGTGCGGACGAAGGCGTACGTGCCCGACTCGCCCGAGGACAGCTCACCGGTGTGGACCGAGGACCCGACGTCCGCGAACGCCGGCCGCAGGCTCGAGGCCGCCAGCCGGTCGGCGCCGTACAGGTGAGTGCCGTTCGACAGCCGACGTCGGACCTCGCTCATCCCGAGCCGGTCACGGTCGTCGGTGAACGCCAGCCGCGGCTCGCCGGGATCGGGCACGGGTACGGTCACCGCCGAGGTCGGATCACCTGCCGGCGTCGGACCCGGCGTCGGGCCCGGCGTCGGAGCCGCAGCCGCGACGCTCCCGGCGCCCGACGCGGGTCCGACGTCCGACCGGGCGGTCGTCGACCCGGTCCCCGCGGCGCACCCCGACACGAGGAGCGCCCACACCAGCCCGCGCGCCGTCGCTGAGGCACCACGCCGCATGGGGTCCTGCCTCTCTGGTCGTCGCCGCGCACCGGACCCGGACGGCGACCCGGGCCGGTCGCCACGCCGGCCGTCGCCGTCCGCCGCCGCGTCGGCGGTCCGCGCCCGAGGTCGCCCACCGTCCCGCCCCCGCCGGGTGCGGGAGCACCGCGCGCTGGGCAGGCCTTCGGGCAGCACGACGTGCCCGCACGGGCACCCACGGGTCAGATCAGGCCCTCGCGCAGCGCGTAGGCCACGGCGTGCGACCGGTTGCGCAGCTGCAGCCGGGTGGTGATGTCGTGCAGCACGTTCTTGACCGTCCGCTCGGAGTAGGACAGCCGGTGGGCGATCTCGCAGGTGTCCAGCCCCTCGGCGACCAGTCGCAGGACGTCGACCTCCCGTGCCGCCAGCCCGGTGAAGGCCAGGCCGCGCGGCCCGAGCACGTGCCGCTGCACCTTCCCGACCTGGTCGAGGAGTCGGCCGAGCAGGTCCGGCGGGACGCTGCCCTCACCGGCGGCCGCCGACTGGATCACCTTCACCAACCGGTCCGGCGTGGCCTCGTGCCGCCGGACCAGCCCCAGCACCCCGGCCTCCACAGCGGTCACGAGGTCGGAGTCGTCCAGCCGGGCGGCGACCAAGACGGTCCGGACGCCCCCGTGGCGCTGGGTGGCCCTCAGGGTCGCGACCGCCTCCTCGTCGACGTGGTCGACGGTGATGACGACCACTGCGGCGTCCTCCGCCTCGGACGGGCCGACCACCCGGACCTCCGGCCGTGGGCGCAGCTGGCTGGTCACTCCCGCCTCCGAGATCGGATCCCGAGCCAGCACGCGGACCCCGATGCGTTCCATGACTGCTCCCTCGGTCGGCGGCCGAACGACGCATCGGCCGGATGCCCGGAGTGTGCGCCGCGACGCTCTCCGTGCAGTCAACGTGGGCTCAACGGGCAACCGGCGGTGCCCCCAGGTCCGGCCCCGCGGTCGGTCCGGGGCCGGCCGCCGCTCCCTAGCGTCGGCGCCATGGCCACGACTGCGACGCTCGACCCCAGCCCCGTCACGCTGGACCCGGGCGGGGTGGCGACCGTCCCGCTGCAGATCCACAACAGCGGGACCATCGTCGAGGGGTACCGCCTGGAGGTGGTCGGCCCCGCCGTCGGCTGGGCGTCGGTCGAGCCGGCCGAGGTCACGCTCTACCCGGACACGTCGGCGACCGCCACGGTCATGTTCTTCCCGCCCCGGTCGGCCGACGTCGCCGCGGGCGAGCTGAGGTACGGGGTCCGGGTGGTGCCCGACGCGCACCCGGAGCAGGCCGTCGTGCCCGAGGGCGCCGTCGAGGTGCTGCCGTTCAGCGACACGACGGCGGAGCTGATCCCGCGCACGTCGCACGGACGGCGCAGCGCGCGGGTGCGCGTGGCGGTGGACAACCGCGGCAACCGCCCGGTCACCGTCGCGCTCCGGGCGTCGGACCAGGCCCGGCTCGTCTCCTTCGACGTGCGGCCGGAGGTCAGCACCGTCGCGCCCGGTCAGGCGACGTTCGTCGACGTCCGGGTCCGTCCGGACACGACGATCTGGCGCGGCCCGGCGCGGACGCTGCCGTACACCGCCGTGGTGGACCCGCGCGACGGCACCTCGGTGACGCTGGACGGCACCTACGTCCAGGAGCCGATGGTCCCGCACTCGCTGGTCAAGGCGCTGGTGCTGGCGCTCCTGCTGCTGCTGGCCCTCGCCGCGCTCTGGGTCTACCTGCTGGCGCCCCGGGTCGAGTCCGCCGCGCAGGCGGCGGCTGCGGAGCAGGTCGAGCAGGCCGAGGCGAAGGCGGAGCAGGCGACCGCCGCCGCCGAGGAGGCCGGCGCCGCTGCCGGGGCGGCGCAGGGGTCCGCCACGTCGGCGGGGCAGGCGGCTGAGCAGGCGGCCGTGACCGCCGGGCAGACCGCGCCGCCCGCGGTCCAGACGCCGGTCGGCGAGCGGCTCCAGGTGGCCACCGACGGGTCGGGCTCGGCGAGCTTCCCGATCCCGGACGGGTCGACGCTGCAGCTGACGGACATCGTGCTGAGCAACCCGCAGGGCGACTTCGGTCGGGTGGTGGTGGAGGTCGGTGAGCGCGAGCTGTTCGACTCGGCGCTGGAGAACTTCCGCGACCTCGACTACCACTTCATCACCCCCATCGTCGGCAGCGGTGGCCAGGAGCTGACGATCACGGTCGACTGCAACACCGTCGGTGCGCCGCCCGGGGCCGAGCCCCCCGACGAGTGCGACACGTCGATGTACTTCGGCGGGCTGCTCGTCACGCCGGCACCCGCCCCGGCCCCCTGAACCCGGGCGACCCTCGTGCCCACGGGGCCCGCGCTGCGCGCCGGTGACACTGCGCTGTGCCCGCTGTTCGACGGCCCGAAGCCCCACGTCGGGGGGCCGATCACCCCGGCGGCCGCGGTGCCGACGGTGCTGATCGGCGGGATGCCCGCGGCCGTCGGCAACGGGCTCCCGGGCGGGATCGTGTGCGTGTCCCCGGCGCCGAACGGGATCGCGACGGGCAGCGCGACGGTGCTGATCGGCGGCTTCCCGGCCGCCCGCCTCGGGGACCCCTCGCTGCACGGCACGCCCGTCGCGCCGGGCCCCGGCCTCCCCACCGTGATCATCGGGGGCTGACGGCACCCCGACCGGTCGGCCCGCCCGGCATCCGCCGGTCGGTCCGCGAGCGCCCCGGCCTCCGTGCGCGGCGTGCCCGGGGACCGGACCGCGCGCCCGTCCGCGCCGGCGCGTCGACCGGCGCCCTGAGGGCGCCGGAGACGTCCATGCTGCGCAGGTTCGGTGTTCAGGTGCCTCGTGTCGGTGGGTACGGTGCAGATGGTGGACCATGGACCTGTCACCCATGGGGTTGGACGACGTGCACGGGACCGGCGCTCGATGTCGCCGGGGCGCGATCACGCGTCGCACAGCGAGGATCCACGACACGGAGGCAATCAATGAGCGTTCAGACGAATGCGCACCTGCTGGCCACGCAGGCCGGCTTCGGGACCACGGGCTTGTCCGCGTGGATCCAGAACAACGTCATCACGATCATCCTGCTGCTCATCGCGGCCACCGCGCTGTGGGCGGGCAAGAACGGGAACATCTCGAAGGTCGTGACGATCGGGGCGTGCGCCGTCGTCGGCGTGGCCATCCTGGCCCTGGCCACGACCGGAGCCGCGATGGAGATCGGCGCCTGGCTCGTGGGTCTCTTCCGAGCCTGAGGTCCTGGCGATGCGGCTGCCCGATGACGACGAGATCTACGACGTCGACCAGACGTACCTGGGGCCTCCGGGACGCTACATCGGACGGTTCCGCTACCGGGCGATCCTCGTGGGGCCGGTGGTCTTCCTGGTCGGCCTCGTGACGATCAACCAGAGCGGGATCGGCTACTCCCTGCTGTCGGTCGGCCTCCTCGCCATCGGGACCGCGTGGCTGACCGGGTGGTTCGTGGACCACACGAGCCAGGAGCGTCCCGTCGGCGTCCTGATCCAGACGTTCGCGCACGAGCTGACCGCCCGGCGCGCCGTCACGAAGGGCCGGCGCAGCCGTCCCACCCGGGCGTTCCGCGCCCGCACCTCCGAGATCGGTGCACCGCACCCGCTGCCGTCCGGCCGTCGCCGGTGGCGGTCGTACGCGAACCGAGCAGCCGCGAGCAAGGGGTCCTGATGCACGTCAACCTCAAGGGTCTGTTCGCCAAGGGGCGACCGCAGGCCGAGGACGATCCGGTGATCGACTACGACCCCGCGGAGGAGGAGGCGATCACCGGGCAGCCGGCCAAGGCCGCGCGCCGTCGCTCCTCGCACCCCGACGTCCCCAAGCCGCACGGGACCGAGATGAAGTGGGCGCTGTCGCGGGTCGCGAACAACGTCACCTTCACCGACCGCCGGATGGTGGCCTGGTACCTGCTGGACCCGCAGATGTGGAGCTTTCGCTCGGTCGCCGACGGCGAGTCGCTCATCACGGCGATGGCCGCGCAGCTGGCCGAGCTCACCGGGCGGACGATGTACGGCCGCATCACCAGCCGGCCGTACCCGGTCGCGAGCTGGGCCGAGGCCGCCTACCGGAACTCACCGGCCCCCACGCACGGGTTCGAGCGGATCCTGGAGCGCGACCAGCTGCAGCTGTCGACGCGCATGCAGTCCGACAAGCTCGTGTACTTCGGGGTGGACCTGGGCACGCGGTCCACCGTCGTGGACGTGACCTCCCGGGTGGTGTCGGACGTCGCCCGCCGCGAGCGCGAGGCGCTCCAGGCCAAGCTCGACGAGACCGACGCGATCATGGCCGGGCCCGGCATCGAGGCGATCCCCGCCGTCGGCAACGACATGGCGTGGCTGCTCGCCCGGTCCTTCGCCCTGGGCTGCCCCGTGCCGCAGCAGGACACCATCGAGGAGTTCGCCTGGACGAAGGAGGACCTCGACGAGTTCGCCGGCGCGGTGGACTGGACGGCGGAGCCGCTGGCGCTGTCGACCCGGGTCGAGTCGACGATGGGGGACCGGCGCCTCGCGCGGCACGTCGTCGTGCTCACCGTCGGGCGCATGGGCGAGCTGCACATCCCGGAGAAGGAGGAGCCGTGGATCGCCAAGACCGACAAGCTCCGCTTCCCGGTGGAGTGGTCGTTCCGGGTGGACGTGCGTCGTCCCGAGGACACCTCGCGTGAGATGAACAAGCTGTCGGACCGGATCGTGGCGCAGATCGACCACTACGTGAAGGACCACGACAAGGAGCCGCCGCGCCAGCTCAGCCGCCAGTCGGCGCGGGCCAGCGAGGTCGAGGACGAGATGCGCTCGGGCTTCGACGGGCTGCGCACCCGCACGCGCGGCTGGTTCCGCATCGCCGTCTCGGGGCCGACCGAGGAGGAGGCGCTCGCGCGGGCCACCGCCGTGCAGAACCTCTACAAGCCCAACATCCGGCTCGAGCGCGAGTTCGACCAGTACCGGCTGGCCCGGGAGTTCGTGCCGGGGGAGCCGCTGGCGAACTCCGGGCACACCCGGCGGATGCCCGTGCTCAAGCTCGCCGCCGGTGTGCCGGCCGCGACCGCGGAGGTCGGGGACAAGCGCGGGGTCCTGCTCGGGTACACCGCGGGGTTCGCGGAGCGCGCCGTCACCTGGGACCCCTGGTACGGCCCCGAGGTCGTCGAGGGGTCCGGCCTGGTGCCGCTGGTCGGCGGCCTCGGCGCCGGCAAGTCGTGGCTCATGGGCGGCATCGTCTACAAGACCTGCGCCCAGGGGGTGACCTGGACGATCATGGACCCGTCCGGGCGGCTCGGGGCGCTGACGATGCTGCCGGAGTTCCGCGGCATGTCGCTCAACGTGAACCTCCTGGACTCCGAGCCGGGGACGCTCAACCCGTACGCGATGGTGCGCAACCCGCTGCGGCAGTGGTTCCGCGACGAGGACAACCCGGAGGTCGCCTGGCGGCTGGCGATGAGCGCCGCCGAGGCCCAGCGCCGTGACCTCACCTACGACACGCTGCGGTGGTGCCTGCCGCCCGCGACGGCCCAGCGCGAGGAGGTGCAGAGCGTCCTGCGCGACGCCATCTCGGCCGCCGCCGCGACCCAGCACTCCACGGTCGAGGCGGTCCTGTCCGAGCTGCACGCGCGGGCGCAGGGCGACGACGCCGTCGCGCGGACGATTCACGCCCGGCTCCAGGAGGCGAGGGAGCGCGAGCTGTCCCGGCTGTTCTTCGCGGCACCGGGCCGGGGGCACGACGGGGGAGAGGTCGGCACGCCGCGCCTGACCGTCTTCAACCTCAAGGGGCTCGTGCAGGCCCAGGAGGACAAGCCCCGCGAGGACTGGTCGTACGACGAGCTGATGAGCCGGCCGATCATGAACCTCGCGGCGTGGTCGGCGCTGCGCAACGTCTACCGGGCCGACGTGCACGAGCGGAAGGGCATCGCGATCGACGAGGCCCACGAGATCACCAAGGTCGGCACCGGCGCGACCCTCGTGCAGAAGGTCGCCACCGACACCCGCAAGCACAACATCGCGGCGCTGCTGTCGACGCAGAACGCGAGCAACGTGCTCGGCCAGAACATCAACAACTTCGTCGGCGCCGCGTTCGTGGGCAAGACGACCGACGAGCAGGCGCAGGCCGACGCGTGCCGGCTGCTGGGCCTGCCGGTCGGGGTCGGCTACGAGGCCGTGATGGGCCGGCTCAGCCCGCGCTCGCGCCGCTCGCACGAGCGCAACCAGGAGCCGCGCGAGTTCATCTTCCGCGACGGGATGGGGGGCGACGGCGGCCGCGGCGGCATCGAGAAGATCCGCATCGACTTCACCAACCACCCCGGCCTGTCCGCGGCGCTGGACACGACGGCCGACCCGACCAAGCGCCGCTCGCTGCAGCTGGTCGACGACGGCGCCGAGGTGGTCGCGTGAGCACCGCGGGGCGCGGGTCCCCGGTCCGTCGGCTCGCCGCTCTGGTCGTGGCCGTCGGCTTCGTGCTGGTCGGTCCCGCGTTCGCGGCGTCCGCCGCGTCGTCGGCGTCGCCTGTCGTGTCGTCGACGACGTCGGCGGCCGTGGTGCCGTCCGCGACGACCTCGGCGACCTCCGCCGCGCCGGCCCCGGCCGCGACGGTGGTGACCGCGATCAAGGCGTGCGCCCCCCCGCCGGCCCCCAACCGGCCCACCGCGGGGCTGCCCGGCAAGCTGGCGCCCGGGCACGCCGAGACCAGCCCGGGCGACCCGTTCACCGACCCCGACGTCGCCCTCTCGGACGTCTACGGGTACAGCTACCGCTGGGTCAACTACGACAACGGCTGCGTCCCGGGCTCCGCGTGGGGGCCCGGGTTCGTGACGGGGGTGGGCAACCTCCTGCTCGCCGGGGCGGCCAGCACGAACGCGCTGGTGCACAGCACGCTGGGCTTCGTGGTCGACCCGACCTGGCTCGCCCCGCTGGACCGGACCATCACCGAGGCGACGCAGACCGTGCGCGACGGCGTCTGGACGCCGTGGATCACGATCGCGCTCGTGCTGGTCGCCGGGACGGTGCTCGTCGCGGCGGCGCGGGCGGAGTTCTCCAACGCGGTCACGTCGGCCGGCTGGGCGCTGCTCGTGCTGGTCGCGGCGACGTACGTCATGAGCTACCCGATCTCCTCCGCGCGGGCGGTCGACGGCCTGATCCAGGAGACGGTGACCGCCTCCGCCCGGGCGACGTCCACGACCGACGACGCCGACGGCGCGTCGGGGGCCCTGACCCAGCAGATGGACTCGATCAACCGCAACAGCCTCTACTCGGCCTGGCTCGAGGGGACGCTGGGCTCCTCCGACAGCGCCGTCGCCCGCGAGCACGGTCCGGACCTGTTCCGCGCCTCGCACATGACCTGGTGGGAGGCGCAGACCCTCGACGAGGACCCGGAAGCCGGGCAGGCGATCGTCGAGGAGAAGAAGAACCTGTGGGCCGCGACGGCGGCGGAGGTCGAGAGCGCCGACCCGCTCGCCTACCAGCAGCTCACCGGGAACCAGGGGCGCTGGGACGCCGCTGCGACCGTCACGCTCATGACGGCCATCACGATGCCGTTCCTGCTGGTCGCCGGCGTGTTCGTGGTCGTGGCCTACACCGTGACGAGGCTCTTCATCCCGCTCGCCCCCGCCCTGGGGGTCTTCGGGATGCTGGAGCTGGCCCGGGGCTGGGTGATCGGCGTCGTCGGCCAGTTCGGCCGGTTCCTCATCATGGGACCGCTGTACTGGATCGCGGCGCTGGTGAACCTCGCGCTGATCTCGTCGGTGTTCCGCTCCGACCTGCCGTTCGGGCTCCAGGCCGTGCTCGCGCTGGCCCTGCCGCTGATCCTGTTCAAGCTGCTGCGACCCAAGAGCACCGTCCCGGGCGCCGGCTTCCTGCGACGGATGGGACGGCTGGCGGTCAGCACCACGGCGACGAAGCGGGCCGTCACCGCGGGCGTCGACGACGCGGTCGTCGGGGACGCCCCGCCCGTGGCACGCAACGACGGACCGGTGGCCCACAGCCCGCGGGCGGGCGGGGAGGTCGCCACCGAGCGTCCGGCGCTCCCGGCCGGCCCGGCGTACAGCGGCGCCGGGACGGCCGTCAGCACCCGTGGGACGTTCGCGGGACGCCCGGAGGTCGACCTGGACACCGGCGCCGGGCCACCGCGTCGTCCGCGCCAGGACGTCGCCTTCGTCACCTCGGGCGGCGTCGCGGCCCGGCGGGCGGGGCCGGCGGCGGTCGTGGGCGACGGGGATCCGGAGGGCCGGACGATCGTCGTCGAGGGCGGCGTCGTCGCCGCGCGTCCGCACCCCGCCCACCCGGCCGACGAGGCGGAGCGCCTGCGGCACCAGGGCGGCGGGACCCGCGCGGCCGAGCGCGCCCCGGTCGGCGGGGCGGACGTGCCGGACGACGCCGACCTCGCCGCTCCGGCGACGCCCCGGGTGCTGCGCCCCGACGAGCGGGTGCCCGTCGGTGTCACGGAGGCCAACGTGCGCGACGTCGACGGCGAGGAGGTGTTCGTGCTGTGGCGGCCCCAGGGCGGTCGCACCGCCGCGCGCGTCGACGCCCTGGGGGATGACCGCTGATGTGGCACCTCTTCGGCCCGCTGATCCGGTGGCCGCTGCACTCGCCGCTGCGCCTGCTGGGCGTCATCGCGGCGGCGGTCGTCGCCGTCATGCTGCTGGGAGCGGTGAACGACCGCGGCACCGCGGGCGAGCCGGTGGCCGCCGGGACGACGGCGGCCACCGCGACGCCCACCCCGGGTCGGCAGCCCCTGGCCACGCCGTCCCCGTCGCCGAGCCCGACCGGCCGCACCGACGGGACGGCCGGCGGCACGGCCGGCGGGACCGACGCCCTCAGCAGCGACCCCACCGAGGACGACCCGGTCCTGGCGGCCCAGCAGGCGGCCGCGGAGTTCGTCTCGGTGTGGGCCCGTCCGGACCTCGACGCGGCGACGTGGCAGGCCGGGCTCGCGGAGCACTCCACGCCCGAACTGCTGGCGTCCCTGACCGACGCGGACCCGGCCAACGTCCCGGCCGTGACGGTGGCCGGCCAGCCGGTCGAGGTCGCAGCCAACGCCGAGGCCGGTGTCTTCGACGTGCCGACCACCGGGGAGTTCGTCCGCGTGCACGTCCAACTGGTCGACGGCACATGGTTGGCCACCGACGTGGAGCCGACCGCCTGACGGCGACAGGTCCGGCGAAGGAGGTGACATGGAGGTCCTGACCCTCCTGGGCAGGTGGGCGGCGCAGCAGGGTGCGGGATGGCTGCTGCGTCACCGGTGGCGGCTCGCCGCGCTGCTCGGGCTCCTCGGCGTCGGTGCGGTGCTGGTCGGCGCCGGGATCAGCGCGAGCGTCTCGGGCGGCGGCTCGGACCAGCAGGCCCGGGCGGCCTGCCGCACCCTGGGCTACGACGTCACCAGCGCCTCCGGGGCGGCCGGGGGCGGGTACGTGCCGACAGCGGTCGGCGACCTGCCGGAGATCCCCGAGGGCGGCCTCGTCGACGGCTTCGGCCCGGGGCAGACCGAGCAGATCGCCGTCGCGCAGGCGATCGTCGCCGCGGGCACGGCGGCGGGCGTGGGGACGCGGGGGATGGTGGTCGCGGTCGCGACGGCGCTGCAGGAGTCCGGGCTGCGCGAGCTCGACTTCGGGGACCGGGACTCGCTCGGGCCCTTCCAGCAGCGTCCGTCGCAGGGCTGGGGGACACCCGAGCAGGTGAGGTCGGCCGACTTCTCCGCGCGGGCGTTCTTCGGTGGTCCCGGGTCCCCGCACTTCGACCCCGGCACCGGCAGGGCCAGCCCCGGCGGCCTGATCGAGGTGCCCGGGTGGGAGCAGCTGCCGGTCACCGTCGCCGCGCAGAAGGTGCAGCGGTCGGCGTTCCCCAACGCCTACGCCAAGCACGAGCCGCGGGCCGTCCGGATCGTCGCGGCGCTCGCCGGCGCCCAGCCGGTGCCCGTGGCCGCGACGGTCGAGCCCACCGCCCCGGCGCTCCCGCCGGCCGCGGCGCCGGCGCCCACGCCCGCAGCGCCGACGCCCCCGCCGACGCCGACGCCCGCGCCCGCAGCGCCCACGCCCACGCCGCCCGGCGCGGCGACGTCGTCGGCCGCACCGGTCCTCTCGCCCGCGGACGGTGACGCGTCGATCGTGACGGCGGAGGAGTTCCGCGCCAGCGGGTTCGACATCGACGGGTTCTGCGCGGCGAACGTCGGCGTGCCCGCCGGCGTCTTCGCCGACGGGTCGCCGATCCCCGCCGGCGCCTGGACCTCCCCGCTCGCCAGCTCGATCAGCTCGGAGTTCGGGATGCGCCTGCACCCGGTGACCGGCGTGTGGAAGCTGCACGCGGGCACCGACTTCCAGGCGGCGACCGGCACGCCGCTGCGGGCGGCGTCGGACGGGGTCGTGTCCACGGTGACGTGGCACGCCACCGGGGGCCTGATGGTGGTCGTCGAGCACGCCGGTGGCATCCAGACGTGGTACCTGCACCTGTCCCAGGCGCTCGTCGCGCCGGGTGACCCGGTGACCGGCGGCCAGGTGATCGCGCTGTCGGGAGGCACCGGCGTCGGGACCGGGCCGCACTTCCACCTCGAGACGCACGTCGGCGGCGCCCCGGTCGACCCGGTCGCGTTCATGCTCGAGCGGGGCGTCGACCTGCGCGGCGGGCTCCCGTGAGCGAGCCGTGGGAGGCCGAGGTGTTCGCGGTCCCCGACGTCGCCTGGCAGGCGCACGTCCCGCCTGCGCGGCACCCCGTCCCGGCCCGGTACGTGCCCGAGCTGCTCGTCGGCGACGAGGTGACCATCGGCGTCCCCGGGCACTACTTCCTCGACGGGCAGGTGGTCGCCCAGGCGGGACGGCAGACCAGGCCGCAGCCCGACGGCTCGGACGAGCAGGACTCGCTCGCCGTGGCGGCGCCGTACGCCTTCTGGCTCGCCCGGGCGTTCCCGGACGTCCGCATGATCGTGCAGTGGTGGCCGGTGGCGCGGACGTGGGTCTACCGCGACGCGGTCCAGCCCGGTGGGCACCCGGGGCACGAGGCGTCCACGGGCGACCTCGGCGGCGGGTCGTGGCTCGACCACGTCCGCCCGACCCTGCACGAGCCGCCCGTCCGCCGCCCGCGCGCCGCCCGCGACGCGGGCTCGCTGACCGGGCGCACCCTGCGCCTCCAGCACGAGCCCGGTGGCTGGTCCTGGTGGGTCGCCGTCAGCGAGCCGCTGGACCGCGGCGGGGACTTCGTCGTGCAGGTCATGCACCCCACCCACTACTGGCTGGCCCAGGCCGCCTTCGAGCGACCGGAGAGGGCACGCGCCGTCCCGCTGCACCGGCTGTTCGTCTACGAGTGAGCGGCGGCTCGGACGTCGGAGCCCGGCTCCGCCCGCCCCCTCGCCGGTCCCGCCGTGCGGACACGCCCTGTGCCAGCATCGCCGGGACGGGCGCTGCCTGGTGCCCGGCGGAAGGGGACAGACCATGAGCAACCACGTCTACCGCCTGAGCGAGATCGTCGGGAGCAGCGAGGTCAGCGTCGACGACGCCATCCGCACCGCGGTGCGCAAGGCGTCCGAGACCGTGCGGAACATCGAGTGGTTCGAGACCACGTCGGTCCGCGGGCACGTCGTGGACGGCGAGGTCGCCCACCTGCAGGTGACGCTCAAGATCGGCTTCCGGGTGGAGTGACCGCCGGCGACGGCCGGCACGCGGGCGGCACCCGGCGGACCCCGGGCGGCACGGTGGCGTGCCGCTCGACTGCCGGCTGCCGCTCGCGCGCCTCGTCGCGCGTCATGCCCGCGGCTCGGTGGCGTCCTCATGGACGGGTGCCCGGCGAGGGACCCGTGCCGCCGACCGGCTGACCCGTGCGCCGTGACGACACGGTCCGCCGACAGACCAGTGGAGGACCACCATGATCCGCATCGACGAGATCGACACCCTGCTCACCTCGGGTGGCGCCGTCGTCGGCCCCGACGGCGAACGGATCGGGACGGTGAAGCAGGTGTTCCTCGACGAGCGCACCGGCACCCCGGAGTGGGCGACGGTGGCCACCGGCCTGTTCGGGACCAGCGAGACCTTCGTCCCGCTCGGCGGCGGCACCGTGCGCGGCGACCACGTCGTCGTCCCGTACGACCGGTCCGCCGTCAAGGACGCGCCCCGCACCAACAGTGCGGAGGGGCACCTGTCCGAGGCGGAGGAGGCGCTGCTGTACCGGCACTACGGACTGGACCACCACTCCCACCACGCCGGGGCGCGGGCCCTCGGCGACGCCCCGGGCGCCACCACCGGCTCCGCCGAGCGGTCGCCCGCGGGGACGGTGCGCTCCGGATCCGGCACCGCCTACCTGCGCAAGTACGTCGCGCCGGGGAACCGGCGGTGAACGTCGGGTGTGCCGTGGGGCATACCCCTTGTGCCGGTGGTGCGGGACGCGGTGGACTGGACGCACCCCGGCGGCTCTCGACCCGAGAAGGTCCTCATGGTCCCGTCACTGCAGACCGAGCGCACCGTCCTCCGTTCCTCCGGGGCGACCGTCGTGGTCGAGTACCCCGACCCCGACCACGCCCGCTTGACGATCGAGTCCGAGCGGTTCGGCGACGGTGCCCGGGAGGCGGCGCGACTGGTGTGCGAGGCGGTCCACCAGGTGCGTGAGCGCCGCGTCCACCACGTCGACACGGCTCTGGAGGCCGCGGCCCCCGCGTCCGGCATGGTGCTCGAGGCCCTGCGGACGACGTCGGTCGGCGACCCCGACGGGATGGACCTGCGACGCGCGGGGGCGTCCGTCATGGTCCACCTCGACGTCTGAGCCGACCGACCCCGCGGGTCGCCCGACCTCCTCAGTCACCGAGCCGGTCGGCGATGGCCGGGAGCCACAGCTCGACCGCGAAGAAGTAGGTGCCGACCAGGAGGAAGCCGGTCGCGGCCAGGAGCACTCCGGTGGCCACGCGCCGCGAGACGGCGGACCCCGTCGGCCGGCGCCCGCGAACGAAGGCCTCCACGACCAGCAGGTTCGGTACGTAGAAGAAGAAGCACATCACGCGGTCGAACGCCCCCCGGAAGTCCTCGGTGTGCCCCGCCTCGCCGAAGAGCAGCAACCAGAACCCGTAGTCCATGCGGTAGAGCCAGGAGCCGACCGCAAGGGCGAACAAGCGCAGCGCCCAGGCCCGGTGGGGGGCCACCCGGCGGGCCCTCGCATGCCGGTAGGCCTGCACGGCGCAGACGACCATGAGGACCCCGTAGAGGCCGAAGCCGACGTCCATCACGGTTCCGCCGACCGTGCCCTTGGCGACGATGAAACCCAGACCGCCGAGACCGGCGAGCAGCGACGCCCCGACGTAGACCCGGCCCAGGGAGCGGTGGACGACCGGGTAGCGGCTGCGGAGGGAGCCGATCAGCTGGACGCCGCCGAGGAGCAGGATGACCCCGCCGGCGAAGAAGTGGAGACCGATGGCAGCGGTCGCTGCAGGGGTGTCCCGCTCGTACAGCCGAGGCAGCACCGCGTTCCACGCGGGCAGGTCCCGGTCGCCGATCGCGCCCGCGTAGTGGGCGAGGATGTACACGCCGAACAGGCCGATGCTGACCCAGACGGTCAGGACGAGAGCGAGGGCCGCCCGGCGCAGGGCGACGAGCCCTGGGAGCCCGCCATCTCGCTGCGGACGCTCGACCGTTCCCCTGAGCGCATCCACGTCAACCCTCGTCAGTCGGCAGGACGCGACGAGTGTAGTGCGGCTCGTCGCGCGGATGCGGCTGCGGACCAGACGTCCGGGACGCCTGGTCCAGCGGCTCGGTCACTCCGCCGGCGACCAGCCTCTCCGCGCCGGAGGAATCCGCCGGGGACCGAGCACCGCGTCACTGTCGCGCGTCGTGTCGCGAGTCGATGGGTAGTGATTGACTTTCGATAGATACTGCGCGAGAGTCGACGCCCCGTCCCGCTGTCGCAGGAGCGCCGATGATCGAGGTCCGTGGACTGACGAAGAGGTACGGCAACGCGCTCGCGGTCGACGACCTGTCGTTCGCCGTCGAGCCCGGCAAGGTGACCGGCTTCCTCGGCCCGAACGGCGCCGGCAAGTCGACGACGATGCGGCTCGTGCTGGGTCTGGACCGGCCGACGTCGGGGGAGGCGCTCGTGGACGGGCAGCCCTTCGCCTCCCTCCGGGATCCGCTGCGGCGGGTGGGCGCCCTGCTGGACGCCGGCCTCGTGCACCCGGGGCGCTCCGGGCGGGCGCACCTGCAGGTGGCGGCGCGGACCGCCGGGCTGCCGCGGCGTCGCGTGGACGAGGTGATCGACCTGGCCGGCCTGGGCGGCGCCGCGGGACGCCGGGTCAAGGGCTACTCGCTCGGCATGCGCCAACGCCTGGGCATCGCCGCCGCGCTCCTCGGCAACCCGAGCGTGCTGATCTTCGACGAGCCGATCAACGGGCTGGACCTGGACGGCGTCCGCTGGCTCCGCGGCCTGCTGCGCCAGCTCGCGGACGAGGGCCGGACCGTTCTGCTCTCCAGCCACCTCCTGGCGGAGATGCAGCAGACGGCGGACCGCCTGGTGGTGATCGGACGGGGCCGACTGATCGCCGACGCGACCACGGACGAGGTGCTGCAGGGCATGGGCGGTCCGCGGGCGAGGCTCCGGACGCCGGAGCCGGACCGGATGCTGGCCGAGCTGACCCGGCGGGGGCTCACCGCCCGCGCCCACGGGGACGAGATCGAGGTGGAGGGCGCGTCGGCGGAGCAGGTGAGCGTCGTGGCGCACGAGGTCGGGGTCCCTCTGCACCACCTCAGCGACGGCACGCACGACCTCGAGCAGGCCTACCTCGAGCTGACCGAGCGCCATGTGGACCACCGGAGCGGGCCGCAGCCGTCTGCTCCGACCACCCCGAAGGAGGAGCGGTGACCACTGAGTCCGTCCAGGCGGTGCCGCGGCTCGCGGCGGACGACGTCCCGGTGGGGTCCGTGTCGACCCGCACCCTCGCTGCCGAGTGGGCGCGGCTGTGGACCGTCCGGTCCACGTGGTGGTTCCTCGCCGCGGCCGCCGTCGCGACGATCGGGCTCGGCCTGGTCGCCGGCTCGAGCGCCGACCCGGCCGAGTCGCAGGGGGACGCCGCCTGGGCGGTGTCGGCGATCTCGGCGATGCCCGCCCAGTTCGCCCTGCTCGCCCTCGCGGTCACCGCCGTGGCCGCGGACTACGCGACCGGCGGCATCGTGCTGACGCTGCAGTGGACCCCGCGCCGGGGTGTGCTCTTCGCCGCTCGCACGATCGTGGTCGTGGTGACCACCACCGTGGTCGCCGTCGTGCTGGGGTTCCTCTCGGCGCTCGCGGGCTACCTGGCGGCGTCGCCCACGCTGCGGCTGCCGGTCGGCGAGGGCGTCGACACCCTCGGCACCGTCGCCTTCGTCCTCGCGGCGAGCTCCGCGCTCGCGGTGGGACTCGGCTTCCTGCTGCGCAGCGTCGCCGCCGCGCTCGTCACCGTCTTCCTGCTGATCCTCGTGCTCCCGCTGTTCCTGCTGGCCGCCGGGCAGCCGTGGATGGTCGACGTCGCCTCGTTCCTGCCCGGCTCCGGGACGGCCTTCCTCCTGCTCGGCGGCGGCCCGCCCGGCATGTCGACGGAGGCAGCCTTCGCGGTGCTGGGCGCATGGGGAGTCGGCGGGCTGGCCGCCGGCTGGGTGCGGCTCGCCCGCGACGACGCGGCGCGCTGAGTGCTCTCGACATCCGTGAGCGTCGCCTCGGGGAGGTCGCCGCACTCGCCGTCGACGTGACGGTCCTGTCGGCGCTCTCTGGAGGGGCGCCCGGTCGCCGGGTGCGACCCGGTGCACCGTCACGCCTCCGCCGCACGGAGCGCGCCGGGGCTCGCGACCACACCGGCGGCTCCGGTGGACGCGCGGCTCAGGAACGCGGCCATCGCTTCGCGGGAGACCGGCTCGGCGGGTCCGAAGGAGCCGTCGGGTCGCCCGCGGGAGATCTCCGATTCGTACAGCCACGAGATCTCGGTGAAGAACGGGTGGTCCGGCGCCACGTCGGCGAAGGGGCTCTCGGCGTCGGGCACGTAGCCGCTCTCGGCCGCCTCGGCGAACCGGTGGAGGAACGCCGCCATCGCCTCGCGCGAGACGGCGTCCCCGGGCCCGAACGTGTGGTCGGCGCGGCCCCTGGTGATGCCGGCCTCGGCGAGCCAGGAGATCTCGCGGAAGAAGGGGTGCGTCACCGGCACGTCGGGGAACTCCGCGGTGGCCGGCGGGACGTAGTCGCCGACGTCACCCCCGGCGTAGCGGAACAGGAACGCCGCCATCGCCTCACGGCTGACCGGCGCCGACGACCCGAAGGTGCCGTCCGCGCGACCCCGGGTGATCCCGGCCTGCGCGAGCCAGAAGATCTCGTCGTAGAAGGGGTGCGTCCAGGGGACGGTCGGGAACAGCACGGTGGGGGCGCCCGTGGGAGGGCGCACCCGGACCGTCGACGCAGGCTCCGCGGTGCCGTCGGCGCGCACCGACTGGACGCCGAGCTCCACGGGGTAGCCGCCGGCCAGGATCGGCAGCGAGACGCTGCGGGCCGTTGCCGGCACGAAGCGCACGGGGCGGCCGGCGACGCTCACCAGGAAGTAGGCGACGTCGTCCATGCCGGTCACCTCCCAGCCCAGCTCGACCGGCGAGGTGACGTCGGTCTCCGGCTCGGGCGAGGTGATCGCCACCGGACCCGGCGTCACGTCCCAGTGCCCGCTGGAGGAGGGCGACGGTCCCACGTCGTTGACGGCTTCCACCGTCACCTCGTGCTCCACGCCGTTCGTGAGGCCGTCGACGACCACCGACGTCGAGCCGGCCGGTGCCGTCACCCGGGCCACCTCCTCGGGTGGCCAGGTGCTGCCGCTGACGCGCACGACGACGCTGTAGCCGGTGACCGGCGGCACGACCGCCACCGGCTCCCAGAAGACGCGGATGCCGTGATCGACCGGCTGCGGCCGCGGCAGCATGACCGGCGTCGTGGGCGCCTCGCCGACGAGGAGCGCCGCGGCCGGGCTCGTCGACGTGTGGCCCGCTGCGTCGAGCGCCCGGACGGCGACGGTGTGCGCGCCGATGGTGGCCGTGATCGACGTGCCGACCACGGAGCGACCGACGACGGCGACCTCGCGTCCGTCGAGCAGCACGGCGTAGGAGACGACGCCGACCTGGTCCGACGAGGGCTGCCATCTCACGTCGATGCCCTGGCCGACCCAGCCCCCGGCCGGGGACGTGAGGACCGGCGCGCTCGGCGGCACGACGTCGACGCCGTCGGGGACGACGGTGACCTGCCTGGTGCCGCGGATGTCCTGCGTGCTCACCGTCCAGCCCGGCAGACGGAGCACGGCGTCGGCGTCGAGCGACCACGTCCGGTCCTCCAACTCGGGCGGCTCGGCCGGCCGCCGGCGAGCGGGAGGATGCGCTGGCTCGTCGGCACGCCGTCGACCAGGACGCGGCGCACGACCTCGACGTCGTCGTGGAGGTCGGGGTAGGGGCCGATGCCCACGAAGGTGCGGTCCTGCACGAAGAAGTCGCCGCCCGCCGCCATCGGCAGGCGCACGGCCCGCGTGCCCTCGCCGCGCGGCCACTCGGCCAGGTCCACGGTCGTCACCGAGGTCGCCGACGCGTCGACGACCTCGCCCCACCCGAAGCCGTACGTCAGCGCCGCGTTGAGGTCGAACGCGGGCTCGCCCATCCAGCGCTCGAGCGGCCCGCTCATCACGTCGGGACGGTCCTTGCCGTCGAGCACCGTGCAGTCGTCGGAGAACGGCACCGGACCGTCCGGGCCGGTGCACGCCAGCTGGCTCGCGTGGCCGAGGCCCAGGTTGTGCCCGAACTCGTGGGCCCACGTGGAGGCACCGGACGCGCCGTTGACCCAGATCTCCGAGCCGCCCGCGGTCGAGGTGCTGTCCCAGCCGCAGTCGGCCCGCCGCGGGAAGGTGAACACCACGTGCGTGCGCGGGTCCGCCGCCGCCTTCACGCCGTGCGCGGCGAGCGCGACGCTCGCGAGGGTGCCGGGGTCGCACGTGCCGGGGTCGGTGACGGCGACCGAGTCGCGCACCCTGACGGTCGTCGTCAGCGCCCCTGCCGACTGCGCGCTCCAGAAGCTGGCGACCGTGTCGCCGAGCGAGGTGAGCTCGGCGGTGGTGGTGGGCGGTGCGGTCCAGTGGACCGGGAGCACGGTCAGGGTGTGCCCGCCGTTCGGGCTGGGTTTCGCCGGTGCGCTGGTGGTGGTGCCCGTGGCGGTGGCCCCGGCCGGGCCCGCCGCCAGGCCGCTCGCGACGGCGAGGGTGACGAGGCCGATCGGCGCGGACGCGCGCCGCGCGAGGAGGCGGTGGGGGGGAGGTCACGTAAAGGGATCGGCGGGCGCCGCCGTGGGTTGAGCGGCCGGTCAGTCGGCCGGAGCGAGGGCACCGTCGGATTCCAGGTACAGCTCGCCCGTGGACGGGCACCGCCACCGTCCGGGTCCGTCCGGTCGAAGACGTTCTCCCGAGCGCCCCACCCAGGCGACCCGCCGCGCGGGGACCCCGACCACGAGGGCGAAGTCCGGCACGTCCCGGGTCACGACGGCGCCGGCGGCCACGAGTGCCCAGCGTCCGACGACCACGGGCGCGACGCACACGGCGCGGGCGCCGACCGACGCACCCGTGCGGACCGTCACGCCGACGGCATGCCAGTCCTCGCCGGACTTGAGCGAGCCGTCGAGGTTCACCGCGCGGGGAAGGACGTCGTTGGTGAAGACCACCGCCGGACCGACGAAGGCGCCGTCCTCGAGCACCGCCGGCTCGTACAGCAGGGCATGGTTCTGCACCTTGCAGCGGTCGCCGAGCCGGACGCCCGGGCCGAGGTAGGCACCGCGGCCGATGGTGCACTCGGCGCCGACGACGGCGCCCTCGCGGACCTGTGCCAGGTGCCAGACGCGGGTCGCCGGGCCGAGGACCGCCCGGTCGTCGACGTCCGCCGAGGGTTCGACGAGCGCGGGTCGCAGCGGCACGGGGTCGGGGTCGCGGTCCTGTGTGCTCATGGGTCCTTCCCGGGGACGGCAGGGGTGCTCGGCGATGACGCGCACCCTATGGGCCGCACGGCGTCGCCCGCCTACCTGCCTTCACCCCCGCAGGGGGCGAATTACCGCGCTTTTCGGTGACGTGTGCCTCGTGCCGTCGCAAGACTTCCGGTCGAGCAGACGGGAGATCTGAATGGAGCCGCTGAGGGTGGCAGTCATCGGGGCCGGCTACTGGGGCCCGAACCTCGCAAGGAATTTCCGGAGCTGCCCGGACTGGGACCTGGTCGCCGTGTGCGACCTGGATGCCGACCGTGCGCGGCGGGTCGTCGGGCCGCGCAGCACGGTCGACATCATGACCTCGACGCAGGAGCTGCTCGCCCGTGACGACGTGGACGCCGTCGCCGTCGCGACCCCCGCGCGGACGCACGCGGCGCTCGGGCTGGCGGCGCTCGAGGCGGGCAAGCACGTGCTCGTCGAGAAGCCCCTGGCCGACCACGGCGCCGCTGCACGGCGGCTGGTGACCCGCGCGGCCGAGCTGGGCCGCGTCCTGATGGTCGACCACACCTTCTGCTACACACCGCCGGTGCTGAAGATCCGGGAGCTGATCGCGGACGGCTCCCTCGGCGACATCCACTTCGTCGACTCCGTGCGGATCAACCTCGGCCTCGTCCAGCCGGACGTCGACGTCTTCTGGGACCTCGCGCCGCACGACCTGTCCATCCTGGACTTCATCCTCCCCGGCGGCCTGGTGCCCACCGGCGTGGCTGCCCAGGGCGCCGACCCGCTCGGGGCCGGGCGGGCGTGCGTCGGCTACCTCACGCTCCCGCTCGCGGACGGAGCCATCGCGCACGTGCACGTCAACTGGCTGAGCCCGACGAAGATCCGGCAGATGGTGATCGGCGGCAGCAAGCGCACGGTGGTCTGGGACGACCTGGCACCGCAGCAGCGACTGACCGTGTACGACCGCGGCGTCGACCTCGGCGACACCCTGCCGGACCGCACGACGGCTCGCGTGTCGTACCGGCTCGGCGATGCCTGGGCGCCCGCGATGCCGGAGCGCGAGGCGCTCGGCGTCATGGTCGCCGAGTTCGCCGCGGCGATCCACCAGGGGCGTGCCCCGCTGACGGACGGACGGGCCGGCCTCCGCGTCCTGGACGTGCTGGAGTCCACCTCGCTGAGCCTCGCCGACGGCGGACGGATGGTCGGGGCCGTCGGGCACGAGGTCCTCAAGGCACGCCAGCCTGTCGGGTCGGGAGCGACGGCGTGACGGCGCTCACGGGGGCCCACGTCCTGGTGACCGGGGGAGCGGGGACTATCGGCTCGACCGTCGTCGACCAGGTGCTCGACGCCGGCGCGTCGCGCGTCGTCGTCCTCGACAACCTGGTGCGCGGGCGGAGGGCGAACCTGGCGGACGCGATGGGCACGGGCCGGGTGGAGCTGGTCGAGGGCGACATCCGGGACCGGGACACCGTGCACGACCTCGTGCGCCAGTCCGACGTCGTCTTCCACCAGGCGGCGATCCGGATCACCCAGTGCGCGGAGGAGCCGCGGCTCGCCCTCGAGGTGCTCGTCGACGGCACGTTCACCGTGCTGGAGGCGGCGGCGCAGCACCGGGTGGCCAAGCTCGTCATGGCGTCGAGCGCGTCCGTGTACGGGATGGCCGAGCACTTCCCGACCACCGAGCAGCACCACCACCACCACAACGACACGTTCTACGGCGCGGCGAAGTCCTTCAACGAGGGGATGGCCCGCAGCTTCCGGGCGATGTACGGCCTGGACCACGTCATGCTGCGCTACTTCAACGTCTACGGGCCGCGCATGGACGTGCACGGCCTGTACACCGAGGTGCTGGTCCGGTGGATGGAGCGCATCGCCGACGGCCTCCCGCCGCTGATCTTCGGCGACGGCCGGCAGACCATGGACTTCGTCTTCACGCGCGACGTGGCACGGGCCAACGTGCTCGCCGCGACGTCCGACGTCGTCGAGGGCGTCTACAACGTCGCCAGCGGGACGGAGACGAGCCTGCTCGGTCTGGCCCGGGCGCTGCTGCGGGCGATGGACTCCGACCTCGAGGTCGAGCACGGGCCCGAGCGCGCCGTCAACGGCGTCGTGCGGCGACTGGCGGACACCAGGGCGGCCCGGGCCGACCTGGGCTTCACCGCGCAGGTCGGGCTGGAGGAGGGCCTCCGCGAGCTGGTGAGCTGGTGGCGGCCGCAGCGCGAGGAGATCGCGGCCGGCCGCGTGGACGTGACGCGGGCGGTGCCCGCGTGAGCCGGATCAACGTGATGCAGCCGTGGCTGGGCCCGGAGGAGGTGGCCGCCGTCACGGAGGTCATCGAGTCCGGGTGGGTCGCGCAGGGCCCGCGCGTCGCCGCCTTCGAGGCCGCCTTCGCGCGCTCCCAGGCCGCCGAGCACGCCGTCGCGGTGTCGTCCTGCACGACGGCGCTGCACCTGGCGCTGGTCGTCGCCGGGGTGGGTCCCGGTGACGACGTCGTCGTCCCGTCGTTCTCGTTCGTCGCCACGACGAACGCCGTGGCGTACGTCGGCGCACGGCCGGTCTTCGCCGACGTCGACCTGGTCACCGGCAACGTGACGGCGGCGACCGTCGAGGCGGTGCTCACCCCGCGGACGCGCGCCGTCGTGGCGGTGGACCAGGGCGGCGTGCCGCTGGACCTGGACGACCTGCGCGCCCTGACCGACCCGCGCGGGATCGTGGTCGTCGAGGATGCCGCGTGCGGCGCCGGCTCCACCTACCGCGGCCGGCCGGTCGGCGCGGGCGCGGACATCGCCGCGTGGTCGTTCCACCCGCGCAAGATCCTCACCACCGGCGAGGGCGGGATGGTGACGACCTCCCGCGAGGCCTGGGCCGTGCGCGCCCGGCGGCTGCGGGAGCACGCGATGAGCGTCTCCGCCGCCGACCGCCACGCCACCGTGCTGGCGCCTGCGGAGGAGTACCTCGAGGTCGGGTTCAACTACCGGATGACCGACCTGCAGGCCGCCGTGGGGATCGTGCAGCTGGGGCGCCTGCCCGAGGTCGTGGCCCGGCGCCGCCAGCTCGCCGAGGTCTACGCCAAGCAGCTGTCCGACGTCCCCGGCCTGCGCGCGGTCGCCGACCCGCCGTGGGGGACCGGGAACTTCCAGTCCTACTGGGTCGAGGTCACCGAGGGGTTCCCGCTGAGCCGTGACGGTCTGCTGGAGCACCTCGCCCACGCCGACATCTCGGCGCGCCGCGGCATCATGGCCACGCACCGGCAGCCCGCGTACCGGGGCGGCGACCACGGATCGGTGCCGCTGCCGGTCACCGAGCGGCTGACGGACCGCACGCTGATCCTGCCGCTGTTCCACCAGATGTCCGAGTCGGAGCAGGCACGCGTCGTGGACGCGCTGCGCTCGGCGGGCCGATGACGGCGTGCGGCGCGTCCGCTCCGCGCCCCCTGGTCCTCGTCGGCGCGAGCGGCCTGGCCCGCGAGGTGCTCGCGGTCGTGCGGCGGCACGGCCCGCACGGGGTGGTCGGCGTGGTCGACGACGCACCGGCCACGCACGGTGGTGACGTCGACGGCGTCCCCGTCCTGGGCGGCCTCGACGCGCTGGAGTCGTGGCCGGACGCGGGCGTGGTCGTGTGCGTGGGGCGCGGCGCCGACCGGGCGGCCCTCGTCGACCGCCTGGAGCGGCGGGGCGTGACGGGACGGCGCTACGCGACGGTGCTCCACCCCTCCGTGGAGGTCCCCCCGGGCTGCACGGTGGACGCCGGCTCGGTGCTCCTGGCCGGGGTGGTCCTCACCAGCGACGTGTCCGTCGGACGCCACGTCGTCGTGATGCCGAACGTCACCCTGACCCACGACGACCGTGTCCGGGACTTCGCGACGCTCGCCGCCGGCGTCAGCCTGGGGGGCGGCGTCGAGGTCGGACCCCGCGCGTACCTCGGCATGAACGCCTCCGTGCGCGAGCGCGTCCGCGTGGGCGCCGACGCCACCCTCGGGATGGGCGCGGCCCTCCTGACCGACCTGCCGGACGGCGAGACGTGGGCCGGCGTCCCGGCCCGCCCGCTCGGCCGGGCCCACGCCGCGGCAGCAGCCGCCCACGAGAGAACGGTGCACCCATGAACATCCCCCTGGTCGATCTCGCCGCCCAGCAGGTGGAGGTGGACGACGAGGTCCGGGCGGGCCTGCAGGAGGTCTTCGCCACGACCGCTTTCGTCGGCGGCCCGGCCGTCCAGCGGTTCGAGGCCGCCTACGCCGCAGCGCTCGGCGTCCAGCACTGCGTCGGCGTCGCGAACGGCACGGACGCCCTGGAGCTCGCGCTCCGGGCGGCCGGCGTCCGCCCGGGTGACGAGGTCGTGCTGCCCGCCAACACGTTCATCGCCACCGCCGAGGCGGCGTCCCGCATCGGCGCGGTGCCCGTGCCGGTGGACGTCGATCCCCGGTACCTGCTCATGGATCCCGACGCGGTCCGCGCCGCGGTCGGCCCGCGGACGGGGGCCCTCGTCCCCGTGCACCTGTTCGGCCAGGTCGCGCCGGTGGAGGAGCTGCTCAAGATCGCTGCGGACGCGGGGGTGCCGCTCGTGGAGGACGCGGCCCAGTCGCAGGGCGCGCGCCGGCACGGCCGACCCGCCGGCAGCTTCGGGCTCGCGGCGGGCACCAGCTTCTACCCCGGCAAGAACCTCGGGGCGGCGGGGGACGCCGGAGCGGTGACCACCGACGACGCGGACGTCGCCCGCACCGTCCGGGTGCTCGCCGCCCACGGGAGCGCACGCAGGTACGAGCACGAGCTGGTGGGGATGAACTCCCGGCTCGACACGGTGCAGGCCGTGGTGCTCGAGGCGAAGCTGCGCCGCCTGGCCGGCTGGAACGAGCGCCGCCGGGAGGCCGCGGCTCGGTACGGCGAGCTCCTCGCCGGGGTCGAGGGCGTCCGGGTGCCGACCAGCGCCGAGGGCAACGAGGACGTGTGGCACCTCTACGTCGTCCAGGTCGAGGAGCGCGACCGCGTGCTCGCCGCTCTGCACGCCGCCGGGATCGGCGCCGGGATCCACTACCCGACGCCGGTGCACCTGACGGGCGCCTACGCCCACCTCGGGCTGGGTCGGGGGGCCTTCCCGGTCGCCGAGGCCGCGTCGGGCCGCATCCTGTCCCTGCCGCTGCACCCGCACCTCACGGTGGAGCAGCAGGAGACGGTGGTCCGCACCGTGGCCGAGGCGCTCCGGTGACGTCCTTGTGGAGCGGCGGCACAGGGCGACACGGCCGGCGGGCCGCAGCATGAGACTCCTCGTGTACCCCGGCGTGATGGAGGTCGGAGGCAGCCAGATCAACGCCGTCGAGCTCGCCCACCAAGCCGCCGTCGCGGGCCACGAGGTCGTGCTGTTCGGTCCGGGCGGCGATCTGTGCACCATGGTCGCCGACCTCGGTCTGGAGTACATCAGGTCCCCCCAGGAGTTCCGCTGGCCGTCGCGGGCCAACATGGCGGCGCTCGAGCGGCTGGTGGTCGCGCGAGGCATCGACGTGGTGCACGGCTACGAGTGGGGACCGTCGCTCGACCTGGCGTTCGGACCGCACCGGACTCTCGGCACGCCCATGGTCACCACCGTGCTGTCCATGGACGTCCCCGACCACATCCCGCGCCACGAGCCTCTCGTGGTGGGCACGCGGCGGCTGTACGAGGAGCAGCAGGCGCGACGGGGTCGCGTGCACCTCATCGAGCCGCCGATCGACCTCGTCCGCAATGCCCCGGGAGGCGGAGGTACGGACCCGCGGACGTCGTTCGGCCTCGTGCGGAGCGACGTCGTCGTCGCCGTGGTGTGCCGGCTGTCGAGCGACCTCGGCAAGGTCGACGGCGTGCTGGATGCCATCGACACCGTCGGGCGGCTTGCGTCGACCTCGCCGGTCCGGCTGCTCGTGGTCGGCACAGGGCCGGCAGCGGCTCAGGTCCGGGATCGTGCCGCCGCCGTCAATGGCGCCGCCGGGAGGCCGATCGTCGTCGTGACCGGTCAGCTGCTCGATCCGCGCAGCGCCTACGACGCCGCCGACGTCGTGCTCGGGATGGGGAGCTCCGCGCTGAAGGGCATGGCGTTCGGGAAGCCGTTGGTCGTCCAGGGAGAGCACGGCGGGTGGGAGCCCCTGACCACCACCACGGTCGATGGCTTCCTCCACCACGGATGGCTCGGTACGGGCCCCGGTTACGGCCGAGATCTGGAGTCGGTACTGCGTGACCTGCTCGACGACCCCGCGGAGCGCGCCCGCTTGGGATTGCTCGGGCGACAGACGGTTCTCGACAGGTACAGCCTCGCGGCAGCCGCCCGGACCCAGGCCGGCGTCTACGAGGATGCGGTCGCGCACCGGCCGACGAAGGCAGCGACAGCCCGCGCGCTGCGCCGCTGCGCCGTCGACGTCGCGAAGTTCAAGCTCGCCCTCGCTCGGTCGCGCATCCCTGCCGCGGGTCGAGTCACGGGTGGGGACGCGTGGGGGGAGCGGTCCGCGGCATGACCGACATGGGACTGAGCGGCAGCGTCCGGCGGGGGCTGGCCTGGGGCAGCGCCGGGAACATCGTGCTCCGCTTCGGCAACGTGCTCATCGGCATCGTGCTCGCCCGGCTGCTCGCCCCGGAGGACTTCGGGGTCTTCGCCATCGCACTCGCCGTGCAGGGCGTCCTCGTGACGTTCGTCGATCTCGGCCTGAGTACGTACCTCGTGCGGGCGGCGCAGCCGGGCAGGCTCGAGCCGACGGTGGCGACCCTGAGCGTGGCCTCGGGTGTCCTGCTGGCCGTCAGCATGGCGGTGACCGCCGTCCCAGTGGCGCAGGCGCTCGGGAGCGAGCGCGCGGCACCGCTGATCGCCCTCCTCGCCGGCACGCTGGTGATCTCCGCAGCGGGCGTCGTCCCGTACGCACGCATGCAGCGCGAGTTCCAGCAGCGCGAGATCTTCGCGACCGGCGCGATCGACCTCGGGGTCGGGACCGTCGTGACCCTCGTGCTCGTCCTCGCCGGCTGGGGTCCGATGGCTCTGGCGGTATCCCGGCTGGTGGCTCAGCCGTGCGCCACCGGCGCCCAGTTCCTGCTGTCGCGCACGAGGCCGAGGTTCGGGTTCGACGCGGGTGTGGCCGGCGACGCCGTCGCATGCGGGCTGCCGCTCGCAGGTGCCAATCTGCTGTCGATGGGTCTTCTCGCGGTGGACAAGGTCGTCCTGTCACGGGGGGCCGGCGAGGTGGCGCTGGGGTACTACGTGCTCGCCTTCAACGTCGCGAGCTGGCCTCTGACCGTCATCGGTCAGACCATCCGACCTGTCGCTCTCGCGGCGTTCGCCCGCCTTCAGGACCCCGAGCCGAATACGGTGACCACGGCGGACGACCCGGAGCGCGCCCCTGGCGAGGGGGCCGGTGACGGGGGGCTCGCGTTCGCCGTCCGGCTGGCATGGGCAGCAGCGGTTCCCGTCGCTTGCCTGCTTGCTGTGCTGAGCGCTCCAGTGGTGGTGCTGCTGTACGGCGACAGGTGGCGGCCCGCAGCGGGTGCGCTCGCTGCCTTGGCGGCGTTCGGCGCGCTTCGCGTGGTCTTCGACCTCATGGCCACCTACCTGATCGCACGCGGTTCCAGCCGCCCGGTGCTGTGGATCCAGGTGGCGTGGATCCTGGCCCTGGTCCCGGCCGTGCTTCTGGGAGTTTGGGCTGGGGGGGCCACCGGCGCGGGATGGGCCCAGGTGGCCGTGGCCGTCCTCGTGGTGCTGCCGTGCTACCTGCTGGCCGTCCGACGTCGTGGAGCGCGGGTGTCCGAGCTGCTGAGCGTCTTGTTGATGCCAGTGGTAGCTGCGGTGCCGACAGCGGTCGCGGCGGCCGTGGTGTCCAAGGTCGTCCACGGTCCTCTGCCGACGCTCGTCGTCGGCGTGCTGGTCGGCGCAGGGGTCTATGCCCTCCTCGCCGGGCGCCCCGTGCTGCGTGCGCTGCGGTCGACCGCCACCGGACCGGCCGTGACGGGCACTGCGCCCACGAGCGGAGCGACGACGGTGACTGTGCCATGACGACCAGCCAAACCTCACTGGTGCGCACGGTACGGGTGGTCCCTCGGGCGACGTCCACGCCCCGGGCCACGGTGTCGGTCGTGATCCCGTGTCACAACTACGCCCGTTACCTTCCGGAGGCGGTCACGAGCGCGCTCGACCAGCAGGACGTCGTCGTCGAGGTCATCGTGGTGGACGACGCCTCGACGGACGACTCCCTCGCGGTCGCCCGCCGCCTCGCGGGTGCCGACCCGCGCGTCTCGGTCGTCGCGCACGCCGTCAACCGGGGTCCCGTGGGGACCTTCAACGACGGGCTGGCCAGGGCCTCGGGGGAGTTCCTCGTCCGCCTCGACGCGGACGACCTGCTCACGCCGGGCTCGCTCGCGCGCTCGGTCGCGGTCGCCCGGACCTTCCCGTCCGTGGGCCTGGTCTACGGCCATCCGCTGCACTTCTCCGACACACGCCCGACGGCCCGGCTCCGGCCGCGTCGCTGGACCGTGTGGCCGGGCCGGCAGTGGCTGTGGGACCGGTGCCTCGACGGCTACAACGTCATCACCTCGCCCGAGGTGCTCATGCGGATGTCCGTCGTCGCCGAGGTGGGCGGCCAGCGTCCGCTGGCGCACACGCACGACATGGAGATGTGGCTGCGCGTCGCCGCGTTCTCCGACGTCGCCCATGTGGGCGGGTGCGACCAGGCATGGCACCGCGACCACCCCGCGAGCCTGTCGGCACGCGTCGTCGACGACGCCACCGACTTCGGCGAGCGCGTCGCCGCCTTCGACGAGCTGGCCGCCGGGGTCGCGGCACAGCTGCCGGAGATGGCGCAGATGCGCGCCGCCGCGCAGCAGGCGCTGGTGCGGCAGGCGCTGCGCGCGTGCCGGTACGAGGTCGCACGCGGCAACCGTGACCCGGTCCGGGTGCGACGCCTCATGGCCCAGGCGCTCGAGCTGGACCCGCACCTGGCCACCACGGCGGCGTGGGGGACCCTGGCGGCCGCGCTCGACGGGCGTCCCGACCCGGCCCGGCGGGCCGCAGGGCTGCTGACCGCGGCGGCCATCCGGGCGGACGACGTCGGGCGCGGGTTCCGATGGAGCCGTACCGGCACCTACACGCGGGAGCGGCGTCGGCCGCGGCCACCCGTGGACACCGCGACCACCCTGCCGGACCGGCAGCCCACGACGACGCGCAGGAGGTGGAGGGACCGATGAGCTCCTCGACGGCACACCACTCGGCACCCCACAGGGCCGTCGCCATCGGCCGGCGCGTTCGCGCCATGGGTCCGTACGAGACGGCGCAGCGGGTCGCGGCCCGGCTGTACCACCGGACCGGCGCGGCCTCGCTCGACTTCCCGCTCCTGCCCCAGGACGTCGCGGACTCCGGCGAGCTCCGCCTCGCGCAGACGGCGGCCGCGCCCCCACCCGGCCGGCCGCTGACGATCGGGTGGCTCACCGTGCCCCCCGGCCCGCGCTCCGGGGGGCACACCACGATGTTCCGCATGGTGCAGGCGCTGGAGGAGGCCGGTCACCGCTGCGTGCTCTACCTCTACGACCGGCACGGCGGCGACGTCCGGCACCGGGCGGACGTCATCCGGCAGGGGTGGCCGCAGATCCACGCGGACGTGCGTGACGTCGCCGACGGGATCAGCGGTGTCGACGCCTGCATCGCCACGTCGTGGCAGTCGGCGCACGTGCTGGCCCGGCGCGGCACCGCGCCGATGCGCCGGCTGTACTTCGTGCAGGACTTCGAGCCGTTCTTCTACCCGCGCGGCTCCCAGTACGCCCTCGCCGAGGACTCCTACCGGTTCGGGTTCCGGCTGGTCGCGCTCGGCGAGATGGTCGCCGAGCACCTGCGTGGTGTCGTCGACGTCGACGTCGACGTGGTCCCGTTCGGGTGCGACACCGACGTCTACCGGCCTCTGGGCACCGAGGAGCGGCACGGCGTCGTGCTCTACGCCAAGCCCGACGTCGGCCGCCGCGGCTACGACCTCGCCCGGCTCGCGCTGGAGCGGTTCCACCGACGCCACCCGGACCAGCCGATCCACGTGTACGGCGACCGGGTGAGGGACCTCTCCGTCCCGGTCATCCATCACGGGGGGCTGACCCCGGCCGAGCTCAACGCGCTCTACAACCGCACCGTCGCCGGACTGGCGATGTCCTTCACGAACATCTCGCTGGTGGCGGAGGAGATGCTCGCGGCCGGGACGGTGCCCGTGGTCAACGACTCGCCGGACGCCCGTGCGGACCTGCCGAACCCGTACGCGCTGTGGGCGGTCCCGACGCCGGGCGCGGTGGCCGACGCCCTGTCCACGGCCGTACGGCACCCGGAGCCGGTGGCGCACGCGGCGCAGGTCGCGGCCAGCGTCCGGGGTCGGTCGTGGCGCGGCGCCCAGGACGAGCTCGTCCGGCTCGTCGAGGGGCACGTGCACGGGGTCGGCGCCTCGCAGCCGGGCCGGCAGGTCGCGCGATGAGCGCCCCCGGCCGCACGCACCGGACCATGTCGGTGCTGACACCCAGCTACCGGCCGGACCACGAGCTGTGCGTGGACCTCAACCGCTCCGTCATGCGGTTCGCGCCGGACGACGTCGGCCACACCGTCGTCGTCCCGGCCGCGGACCGACGGCTGTTCGGCGGGCTGGCGAATGCGCGCACGACCGTGCGTGACGTCCGCGACGTGATGCCGCGGCAGCTGCGGGCCGTTCCGGGGCTCAACACGTGGGTCAACGTCCGGGCGCCGTTCCCGCCGGTGCGCGGCTGGATCGCCCAGCAGGTCGTCAAGCTCGCCGCCGTCGCGGACGCCGGGGAGGACCTGGTGCTGATCGCCGACTCGGATCTCGCCTTCGTCCGACCGTTCACCGCAGCGACCTTCACCGCGGACGGCGCTGTGCCGCTGTACCGCCGCAGCGGCGCCGTGACGCCTCATCTGCCGAGGCACATGAGGTGGCACGCCGTGGCCCGTCGTCTGCTGGGCCTGCCACCGAGCACGGACGAGGTGCGGGCCGACTACGTCTGCTGGCCGTGCGTCTGGGAGCCGGCCGTCGTCAGGCGGATGCTCGAGCGGATCGAGCGGGTGACCGGCACGCCCTGGGCGACCGCCGTGGGACGGGAGCTGCACTTCTCGGAGATGATGCTGTACGGCGTCTACGTCGACGAGATCGAGTCCCGGTCCCGGCCGGTCCCGCACACGACGGACATGCGGTGCCCCAGCTACTCCGACGAGATCCCGCTCGACGACGAGGGCCTCGCCGCGTTCCTGTCCGGCGTCCGCGAGGAGGACGTCGCGGTGATGGTGTCGGCCAGGTCCGGCACGTCGCTCCGGTCCCGCCGCCAGGCGCTGTCGTCGGTCGCCGCGGAGGCTCGCGCTCCTGAGTGACGGCGCCGTCGCACGGCGGTGACCTCCGGTCCTGGCCGTCGCGCGGCTGGCAGGCTCCCGCGCCGCTCCTCGGCCCGCATCCCGGCACCGCCGGCCCGTGCCGTGCGCGGGTACCTCGGGGAGCGGCCGGGCGCCACCGAACCTACGATGGCCGCGCACCGGTGGACCGGGTACCCCCGGGAACGTCACGGGTGCGCTGGACAGCGCAGGGGGAGAGCGGGACCGCACCGCCGATCCGTCGCGTGCCGCGGGACGGCTCGTGCCGGACGGCCGAGCGGTCGCGAGGTCCGCCCACGTCCGCCGACGTGCGCTGTGCCGGGCTCGACGGCCGGAGGAGCGTGACCGTGGCACGACGCAGGCGCAGGGGCATGAGCACGAGCACGAGCACGACGGTGGCCCTGGCGGTCGCGCTGGTGCTCGGCACGGCGAGCGGCGTCGCCGCGACGCCCGGTGCCACGACCGGTCCGCCCGGCACGTCGGCGGCACACCCGGGGCGAGGCTGGGTACCGACGTGGCCGCGACCGGTGGTGGTCTCTCCGGTCACGGGTGACCGGGCCGCCGACGGACAGCTCGACCTCCCGCGCGTCCCCTGGGAGGGCGGGCCCGCCTACTACGCCCGCTTCGCCGGGCTGAACGAGCGTTGGCAGGACCCCGCGTTCTTCCCGGTCATGTACTGGGGGGCCTACGTCAACGAGACGGACAAGGCGTGGAACAACGCCGCCAAGGGCATCAACGTCTACGGCGAGGTGTACGCACCCGTACCGGGCTGGGACGAGAACGCCCGTGCTGCCGGCATCGACCAGATCGGTCACGTGCTCCCGGACGAGGCCGACATGTGGGCCGGCTACGGCCACGCGCGGTGGACCGGCAGGTGGGGGTTCCAGGACGGCATCTGCGAGGCACCGGGCGTCGGCTGCTCCCCGGACCTGTTCCGACAGCTGGAGGCCGAGCGTCCCGCCGACGGTCTGATGCGCTACTACAACGGCGGCAAGGGCATGATGATGTGGATGCCGCCGGAGGTGGCCGCGACGTTCGTGGACGGCGAGTCGTGGCCGGTGGGGGTGGCGACCACGTCGCTGTACTTCTACTCCGACTGGAACCTGCACGGCGGTGACCCCGCCTGGCCCGGCGAGGCGACGACGTTCCTCGGCGTGCCGAGGGACCAGGTACGCCGGGCCGCGAACTACGGCGAGGCGGCGATGACCCGCCTGCGCGAGCTCGACGCCCGCGACGGGGAGCGCACGCCGCTCGGGGTGCTGGTCGAGCTCGGGCAGCAGTCCGGCTCCGTCCCGGGGGACTTCGGGCACGCGTCCATGACCCCGGAGCAGATCGAGGGAGCCGTGTGGTCCTCCCTGATCCACGAGGCACGACTCGTCGGGTACTTCTCCCACGCCTTCGGGACCCAGCCGACGTCCGACGCGCTCAACCACCCAGCGGGCGACCCCCACTACGACGCCGTCAAGGCGAAGGTCACCCAGGTCAACGCGCGCGTGGCCGCGCTCGCCCCGGTGCTCAACACCCAGTCCTACGAGTGGGACTTCGGGCCGGGCGTGTCGACGATGCTGAAGGTCCATGCCGGGTCCGCCTACGTCTTCGCCCAGCAGGCCCGGGCCGCGCACACGTCGGGGACGTACTCGTTCACCCTGCCCCCCGGGGTGACGGGGACGACGGTCGAGGTCGTCGGCGAGCGTCGGACGCTGCCCGTGGTGGGCGGCCGGTTCTCCGACACCTTCGCCGCCGAGCACTCGACCCACATCTACCGGGTGCACCTGTGACCTGAGCCGGCCGCAGCCGCCACGCGCTACCGCCCGACAGGGCCCCGGGTCCGTCGAGCCGTCGCGGCCCCCGTCCCGAGCAGGGACCCGGTGCCGTGCCGGAGGACGTCAACGTGCGGCGCCTGCGAGGCGGTCGCCGGCCCGGGCACCGGACCGGTCTCGGGCCGGTCGGACCGGTCGGACCGGTCGGGCCGGGGCCGGCCGGACCGCGACGTCTCGCGGTACCGGCCGAGGGAGGCGGCCCCGAAGACGAGGACGCCGCCACCGAGGAGCACCACGATCGTGGCGCGCAGGCGGCTGGAGAACTGCTCCGTCGCGCTCTCCGGCTCGGCCAGGACGAGCGGCGTGAACAGGAACCGGTCGTCCGCCCCGTGGACCGTCTGCAGCTCACGCAGCTCGTCCTCCAGGACCGTGCCGACGGCAGCGGTGGTCGCGATGGACTCGGCGGGCGTCGGGCCCACGCCGGTGACGTCGACGACGAACCCGTTGCCCCCGACCCCGGGGCCGACGGCGAACTCGGTCCCGACACCGGCGGCCTCCAGATGCCTCAGCGTCGACTCCGTCCCCAGCCGTGCCATCAGCGCGTCGGTCACCAGGTTGGTGTCCGCGGACCGCAGGTACGGGTTGTCACCGTTCAGCGCCGCGAGGTCGGGGTCCGCCTCGAGCTCCTGGGACGACGGGACGTTCGGGTTCACCAGCGCGTACGTCCCGGTCGACTGGTAGGACCGCGGCGCGAGCTGGAAGACGTACGCGGCTGCCACGAGGGCGACCAGCACGGCGGGTGCGACGTACCATCGCTGGCGCCACAGCACCCGCAGCACCTCAGTGGGATCCATCGGGCTCCTCCTCCTGGCGAACCAGCAACCATGCAGCTCCGGACAGGCCCACCAGCGCGGGGAACGTGAGGGCGAAGACCGGGAACGACAGCGAGTCGAACGTCAGCGAGCAGACCGCACCCGCGAGGGTGCCGGCCGCGAGCGCACCGGCCAGGCTCCGCAGGCTCGGCGAGCGGGCGGTCCGGGCGGCGTGCAGCCCGGCGAGCCCGGGCAGGACGAGGTAGACGACCGTCCCGACGAGGCCCACCAGTCCCATGGTGACCAGCGAGTTCAGGTACTGGTTGTCCAGGATGTGCAGCGCGTTGGTGGGCATGTAGTTCCCCGGCCCGAGTCCCAGGACCGGGTGGGCGTCGACCATGGCCACGACCCGGGGGTAGTTGCCGAGCCGGGTGGCGATGGACGGGTCGGACGCGTCGGCACCGAGAGCGCCGCCGAGCGTGCTCAGCAGCCCGGGGACCGACAGGAAGACCGCCGCGAGCACCACGGGGGACGCCACGAGCACCCACCGTCGCGCCGTCCGGGTCAGGAACGGGACGGTCACCCCCACGGCCACCGCGAGCCCCAGCACGCCGGAGCGCGAGATGCTGGCCGCCACCGCGAACATCAGGGCCGCGGTCTGGGCCCAGTGCAGCCAGGTGCGGCCCACGTCGTCGAACACCAGGCGCCAGAGGGACAGCGGCAGCAGCATCGCCGCGACGACACCCAGCTCGATCGGGGAGAAGGCAACACCGGCGACGCGGACCAGCGCACCGCGGGGCTGGAACGAGGTGTTGCCGCCGTTGTCGGTGAAGCCGGGCATCGCGTACTGCATCCAGTCGACCGGGTTCACCGAGAACACGAACTGGACGATCGCGAACAGGCAGCAGACGAAGGCGCCGTTCAGCAGCGCTCGCACGCACCGCGCCGCGTCCGCCGCCGACCGGACGCTCTCCGCGCACACCGTGACGAGCGCGGCGCTGGCGATCACGAGCAGCAGCCAGCGTTCGCCGGCGGCGCGGGTGGTCTCCGTGCTGCCGCCGCTGGCGCCGACGTAGAGCGACGCGGCCGACGCGACGGTCGACAGGAGCAGGCAGGAGACCGCGACCCGGCCAGGATGGCGGGCCGCCAGCGGGTCGTGCAGGCCCCACGCCCACGAGGTCAGCCAGAAGGCCGCGACCAGCAGGGCCAGCAGCATCGGCACGGTGCCGGCCGCGCCGATCGGCTCCACGACGAGGCTGGCGGGGAAGATCCCGATGCTGCAGAGCGTCGCTCGCAGCAGCAGCGGCACGGGGGAGGCCGTCGGGAGGCGCTGCGTGGCCGTGGCCACCTGCGCGGGTGCGGCGGTCACGGTGCGGAGCACCCCCGGGACGCACCCGGTGCGTGTGCGTAGCGGTACAGGTGGACCGCCTCCCCGTCGGCGAAGTGGTCGTCGAACGCGCCGTCGACCAGCGCCAGCTCCCTGTCCTCGCCGAGGACCGTGACCGGCCCGTCGGTGGCGCACCGCAGCCGGAACGTCACGTCGACACCCCGGTGGTCGGTCGCGGCGGCGAGCAGGTACTGCTCCCCGCCGTGGACCTTGACGGCGGTGTCCACCGGCCCGTCCGCCGCCACCGCTCCGTCCAGGAACGGGGCGGTGAGCGCCGGCGCGAGCTCGACGAGCTGGCGGTTCACCTCGACCACCCAGGGGCGGACGTCGTCGCCGCACGGCTCGCGCAGCAGGTGGAAGGACTCGCAGTCGCCGCCGAAGCTGTGGTTGAAGTAGACGATCCCGCGCGCGCCGTGGATCACGCTGCTCCAGACCGCGGCGCGGACCTGGGGTCCGGTGATGGTGGGGGCGTCGTCCTCCGAGGCCGGGTGCCCCAGCTCGACGAACGCCCAGACGGGCTTGCTCCCCGCCGGCTCGACCAACGAGCGCACCCGCTCCACCGTCCAGCCGTAGTTGGCCGCCCGCCGGCACTCGGCCGGGGCCAGGTCCCGTCCGCCGCCGACGACGGCGCCGCCCTCGTCGGCACGGCAGATGTTCGGGTCCGTGAACCAGTAGGTGTCGGCGGAGACGACGTCCTGGTGGTCGTTGACGAAGCGGCGCGCCTCGGCGTCGTCGAGCCAGAACACGACGCCCTTGCCGTAGTTGGCGTAGGTGAGGCCCGCCTGCGGCAGGCCCGAGCGGAGCGTCTGCTGGATCGTGTGGCCGCAGCCGGTGGTGCCGGTGACCGGCGTGCAGACCTCGCCCTGCCCTGGCCACAGGCCCGTCCATGGCGCGTCGCCCGGTCCCGCCCACATGTCCACCTCGTCGGCCAGGACGAATCCGTCGGCCAGCGCGTCGTCGCGCCCCACCATGGCCGCCATGCCGCTGCCCTCGAGCACGGACAGGTCGGAGTTCGCCGTCAGGTCGACGTACGTGGTGAGCCCGGCCTGCCGGTCGAGCGCGACGTCACCGGCGTCCACGACGCTCTCCAGCCACACCCCGACCGGGAACCAGTCGTGCTGCGCAGGCAGGGTCGGCCCGAACCGCGCGTAGTAGTCGGGCCCGCCGTCGACGGCCCGCCAGGACGGTCGGGTGCGCGAGGGCGCACCGCTCGACGGCGGTCCGCTGCCGGGCGACGGATCGGCCGGGACCGTGCAGGCGACCAGCGCGAGGGCGAGGGCGAGAGCAAGGGCGGCCGGGAGGGTCCGGCGCGATCGCGCCCTCACGTGCCGCTCCCCGCGGCGCAGGTGCGCTCGACGAGCTCCAGCAGCGTGCGCGCGCTGCGCTCGCTGGCGAAGGCCGACTCCACGTGGCGGCGCGCGCTCGTGCCGAGCGTCGTCGCGAGCGTGGGGTCGTCGGCGAGCCGGCCGACGGCCGCCGCGATGCTCCCGGGGTCACCAGGCGTCGCCAGCAGCCCGGTCCGGCCGTCCTCGACCAGGGCGCGCACCCCGCCGCCGTCGCACACCACGACGGGCAGGCACAGCGCCATGGCCTCCATGATCGCGACGCCGAGCGGCTCGGCGTGGCTGGCGAGCGCGAAGACGTGAGCGGACTCCAGCTGCGCGCGGACGTCGTCCTCGCCGACCGTGCCCAGCAGCCGGACCCGGTCGCCGAGCCGCAGGCGTGCGATCTCGCGCTCGAGCTCGCGTCGGTAGCCGGCTCCACCGTGCTCGTCCTCGCCCGCGACGACGAGCCGGACGTCACGCCCGGCGTCGGCGAGGGCGCGGACCGCGCGGACGAGGTCGACGTGCCCCTTGCTCGGGTTGAGCCGCCCGCAGCTGACGATGCGCAGCGGGCCGCCCGACCGGCACGGCACGTACGGGCGCGTGCGGACGAACCGGCCCGGGTCGATGCCCATCGGCGCGACCGCGAGCGTCGCGGGCAGGTCGCCGTCGAGCGCCTGGACCACGTCGCGGTGCAACGGGTCGGTGATGACGAGCCCGAAGGAGGCGTGGCGCCACTTGCCACGCTGGTTCCCCCCGTAGTCGGCCAACGGTCCGTGCAGCGACAGGCTGTAGGTGGGGCCGCCGAGCAGACGGGCGAAGGTGGCCACCTGGGCTGCGCCGGCGCACGAGTGCACGTGGACGTGCGGCAGGCCCTCGCGGCGGGCGAGCACGGCCAGCCGCGCACCGGCGAGCAGCAGGGCACCGGCGCGCACCGGCCCCTCGGCGGCCGTGACCGTGCCGAGCTCCCGGACGACATCGCGACTTCGCCCGGAGCGGACCGCGCGGACACCGACCACGACGCCGTCCATCGCGGCGCCCGGGGACCAGTCGGTCAGGTAGCGGGTACGGGCGGCGGCCGGCGCGGCCCAGGCGTGCACACCGGTGGTCCCGGTCGGGCGCCGCGTCGACAGGAGCACCGGTCTGGCCCCCGATCGCCGCAGCGCCTCCAGCTCACGCCAGAAGAACCCGTGCGTCTGCCCGGGGAACTCCGGCACGAGGTAGCCGAAGGTGGCCGGCGGGGAGCCGCCTGCCCCGTCGGCCCGGGCCAGGCGGTCCCAGGACGACGGCGTCAGGACCGCCCGCAGCGCGCGTCGGTGCGCGGGACGGCGCACCCGGAGGAGCTCGGCGAGGACGACCACGACGCGGAAGGCGGCGGCGTACGGCCTGGACCGGAACCTGCGGACGTAGCGCACGCGGTTGACCGAGGACAGCGCGGTGAGCCCGGGCGAGGTACCCGAGCCGCCTCCGGCGTGGACGACCACGGCGGCCGGCTCGTACCAGATGCTCGATCCCGCATCGCGGGCCCGGCGGCAGTACTCGGTCTCCTCCGAGTACAGGAAGTACCGCTCGTGCCAGGGGCCGAGCGACCGGGCCAGCGACGAGCGGACGAGCAGCGCCGCGCCGGTGGCCCAGGCCACCGGGTGCGGACGGCCGTAGGCCTCGTCCCGCAGCACGGTCTCCGACAGCCAGGCCGGACGCCTCCGGTGCCACCGACCGCCGACGAGGGCGTCGCCCAGGGTGCCCAGCAACGACGGCTCGCGGCGCAGCGACCGGGAGAGCGCACCGGTGCGGTCGAGCATCCGTGGCACCACGATCCCCGCCGGGCCGGCGTCCAGGCGTCGCAGCAGCGCCGCGATGCTGCCGGGCTGCAGCACCAGGTCGGCATTGAGCACCAGCACGGCCCGGCACTCCCCGAGGTGCTCCACGCCGACGTTGATGCCGCCCGCGTACCCGAGGTTCTCCCGGAGGCCGACCGTCACGACGTCGGGGTGCGCGCTCCGCACCACGTCGAGCGTGCCGTCCCGCGAGCCGTTGTCGACGACCACGACGCGCAGGGACACGGTCGCCGTCTCGCCGCGCACCGAGGTCAGCACCGCGTCGACGTCGGCGGCGCTCCGGTGGGTCACCACGACGACCCCGACGTCCACCGGGGTGCCCGGCGGTGCGAAGCCGCGGGGATGAGCGTCCGTCCGCGCCGCGTGACCGCCGGGGGCACGCGGTGGGACGACGGTCGTCCCGGGGCCCGTCACGCGCGCGTGCTCTCGTCGCGCTCCCACGGTCGAGGGCTGCGCCCGTGACGCCGGGCGCGTGCCAGGGTGACCAGTGCGGCATACACGACCGCGTCGACCACCGCTCCCGGGCTCCGCATCGTGCCGGCCACCTCGATCAGGGTGCGGCGGGTCGACGACCGACCGGTCGAGCCGATCAGCGCGCGGATCTCGGCGTTGCCGCGGTAGGTGCGGCCCAGCACCGCGAGCAGGCTGCGCGTGGTGCGAGGTGCCGCCACCCGTACCGGGGGAGCAGCGACCACCACCTTCTCCTCGGGGCCGAACAGCTCGTCGACCCACAGGTCGTCGGCCAGCAGGGTGGGGAAGCTCCCGAGGCGGGCGTGACCCTCCTCGGAGAGTCCGTACACGCCGGCACCCCACAGCGCGCGGCCCGTCGAGGCGAGCCCCCGCCGGGTGCGGTGGTACGCGCGGACCGCCGCGGACGCTCCGGTGACGTCCGTCTCGGCGGGCGGGCGGGCGGCGAGCCAGAGGCCCACGGACAGGGCGCGCAGGGTCGCCTCCACGGCCGCCGGCTCGAGGCGCACGTCGGCGTCGACGTACATCCGCGGATGCGCCCGGGCCGCCTCGTCGCCGGCGTTCAGCGCGGCGGGCTTGGAGCTCTCCGCCAGCTCCAGCACGCGCACCCCGGGGAAGCCGCGTGCGATGTCAGCGGTGGCGTCGGTGCAGCCGTTGCAGACGACCACGACCTCGACCCCCACCGCCTTGGCCCACCCGGCGATCGGCGCGAGTGCGTGCGCGATGACCGCCGCCTCGTCGTGGGCCGGGATGATGACGGCGCCCCGGACCGCCGTCGACGCGTGCGCCGTCGCGTCCGGGGCGGGCACGTCGTCGGACGCCGGGACGGCGAGCGGGAGCGGGGGACGGGCACGGCGGGCGCGCGGCAGCGACTCCCGCCTCGGGGGCACGAGCAGAGCCTCCAGCGCCGAGCGGTGCCCGGGGTCCCGGACCCGTGCCAGCGAGGCGGCGGCGGTCACCGCGAGGGTGGCGGCGGCCGCGGACCACGAGCAGTGCTTGCGCGCGTAGCGGACCCGGTTCACCTGCAGCAGCGCGGTCAGCGACGGCGAGCGCCCGGAGCCGCCGGCCTCGTGCCGGACCCGGGCGGCCGGCTCGAACCAGACCTCCCACCCCGCGGAGCGGGCCCGCCTGCAGTAGTCGGTCTCCTCCGAGTACAGGAAGAACCGCTCGTCCCACGAGCCGACCGACGCCACCACGTCGGAGCGGATGAGCATGGCGGCGCCGGTACCCCAGTCGACCGGGTGCGGCCACGTGTAGCAGGCGGGGTCGCGCACGGTCTCGGAGAGCCACGCGGGTCGGTCCCCGAGGTGGCGGCCCAGGACGGCGTCCCCCAACGCCCGGGTGACCGACGGCTCCCGGCGCAGCGAGTGCGACGTCGTGCCGTCACCGTCGAGCAGGAGCGGCAGGACGATCCCCGCCTGCGGGCGGTCCAACCGGCGCAGGAGCGCACGCACGGCCCCCGGCTCGACCACGAGGTCGGCGTTGAGGACGAGGACCGCGTCGACCCCGTCCAGGTGCTGCAGACCGAGGTTGATCCCACCGGCGTACCCGAGGTTCCCGGGTGCGGGGACCGTGAGGACGTCGGGGTGGGCGCGGGTGCGGGCCAGCGTGCCGTCGGACGAGTCGTTGTCCACCACGACGACGCGCATGGCGACGTCACCGGCCTCGCCGCGCAGGCTCTCCACCAGGCGGTCGACGTGCGACTCGTTGTCGTGGGTGACGACCAGGACGCCGAGCGCCGCGTCGGCGTCGTGCGGGGCGAAGCGGGCGGCGGGCGCCGGCGGGCGCTCCAGCTGCGCGGTCACGACCGACCCGCCGTGGTCGGCACGGGCTCGGGCGTCCACGGCATCAGCACGAAGCTGCGCCTGGCCAGGACGGTGAACGCCGGCGGCCCGTCGACCAGGTAGCGACGAGCGAGGCGGCGGGGCTCCAGTGCCAGCCGCCACGCCCACTCCATCCCGTGGTCGCGGACCGCCTCCGGGGCGCGCTGCACCGCGCCGGCGAGGAAGTCCACGACCGCGCCGAACGCCAGGAGCACGGAGGCGCCGGTCGCGGGTCCGTGCTCGACGATCCAGCGCTCCTGGCGGGGCTTCCCGAGCCCCACGACGAGCAGCTCGGTGCCGGCGTCCCGGGCGCGGCGAGCCCACGCGCGGCACCGGGTCGGGTCGTCCAGGTCGGCCCGGTCCGGCGACCAGAGCCCCGTCACCGGGAGGTCCGGACGCTCCTCGGCCAGTCGTCGCGCCAACGTGGTGAGGACCTCCGGCATCCCGCCGAGGAAGCCGACGCGGATGCGCTCCGCCTCCGCGCGGTCGAGGAGCGGCCCGATGAGGTCGCTGCCGGCCAGCCGGGGCCAGGGATGCCCGGTGAGATGGCTCGCCTGGCGCACCAGGGGCGCCCCGTCGAGCAGGTTGAGCCACCGCACCGCCGTCGCGCCCTCCCCACGGTCCGGGCCGGTGTCACCGTGCACACCGGTCCGGGACCCGCCGGGGAACGGCTCACCGGCGTCCGGGTGCGCCCACAGGAAGGGCACCCGCGCGGACGGTCCGTGGTGACCGAAGTGGTGGATGTGGTCGAGGTTGGCGCTCATGACACCGAGCGGCCACGGCTGTGGCCCTCGGACGTGGTCGATGATCGTGTCGATCGCGACGTCGTCGTCGAAGAGATCTACCGGCGTCCCGCCGAGCAGGACGCGGGGCCACACTGCGGAAGGCTTCATGTTCCACCGCCGTCTTCGTGCTTCGTGAGGCGCCACGGGGGCGCGCAGGGGATGCCGGTGGGACCGCACGGGTGCACGCCCAGGGCGCGTCACCCGGTCGTCACCGGCTTGGCTGTCGACTGCTCGGCGGTGCGCGTCGCGGCGCAGCGCCGTCGTGGTCGTCCCGGTCCCAGGGGCGCCCGCAGCCGCGCTGGTGCGGTGCGGACGACCAGGATCGGCGGACGTCGGATCCGCCTCCGCGCGGTGGGCCGGCGGGGCAGCTGGTTGCTCGTGCAAGACCGGATGGGGGACAGCCGTGCGCCGCTGGTCGAGCGGCGCCCACGGGGCGAGCCGCTCGGGTGAACGGCGCGCGAGCTGCACCCGGTCGGGTGGGGAATGGACTCGGACCCACATGCGGGATGGCTCGAGCTGCGTGGGTGGACCGACCGTATGAGGCGGGTCCGCGGGGTGGCAAGGCGGCGTGCAAAACTCCCGTAATCTGCGCTGGTGTCACCACCGAAGCGCCTCGCGGTTGAGTTCGGCAATAGGCGTCCACCGGGCCGGCGGCCCGCACGGGTCTCACCCTCCCGGCGGGTGAGAAAAGCCCGCCGAGGGCCGTCGTCCCGCTGCGCGAGACGGTGCAACACCGGCGCAAAACGACGGTTGTGCCCATTTCACCGGCGCCCTACTGTTCGGACCGTCGTGCGAGGCGACGTCCCCGGCCACCATTCGGGGCGGCGCCACCGTCCGACGGAAGCTGACGCCTCGGCGGACCACGGGTGGGCAATCGACCCGTCGAGCGTGCGGAACGAGTGCCGGCGCTGGGGAGCGCGAGGCTCGTTCGGCGTCGAGGTCGCGCCGCCGGACCGCCTGGCCCCGGGCCCTGTTCCGAGCGGGCAGGTCGCGGTCGGGTCCAGCCCGGTCGCCGGCGTCCTCGTCGTGACCGCGCGTCGTCCCGAGCCAACCGCGTCGCGGCGAGGCGCGTCTGCCCGATCGTCCCTGTACGGCGCACCCGCGCCTCGCACCCCAGTGGAGTGACCATGACGGAAGATGTGGCCGGCCGAGCGCCGTCCAGCGTCCTGATGCCGAAGCTGACCCGACGCGAGACCGTCGTCCTGCGGGAGCTGCACCGAGGTCTGACGCTCGAGGAGATCGCGGCGCGTCTCTACGTGTCCCGGAACACGATCAAGTCGCAGGTCCAGAGCCTGTACCGCAAGCTCGGCGTCTCCAACCGGTCGGACGCCGTCGCGTTGGTGGCGGCGCGGCCCAGCGCCGTGGGCCTGGACCGGAAGCGGCCGGCCGCCACCGGGCTCCCTGCCGGGGGAGCTCTCCGACGTGGCACGGACGGCTTCAGGCCGGAGCTGTCACGCCATGTCGAGGGCACCTCGCGGTCGTCGGTCGTCGGGTTGCGGGGGACGGTCGGAACCCGACCGGGCTCGCCGGCGCATGGCCTTCAGGACCTCGCGAGCCGGCGCGACGGTGCGTCGACGTCGCTACGCGGCGGGGCCCAGGACGGGCAGCGCCTGGTGAGCGTGCGGTGGCACGGGCAGCCGGCGGACGACTGGGGTCCGTCCTGCGCCGCTCTGGTGCGTCTTGCGGCCCAGCAGCAGGCGGCACGCGACGTCCTGGACTCGATCGACGCGACCATCGCAACGGAGGTCGCCAGCACCAGGGCGCGCGGCGCGACATGGAGCGAGATCGGCGCCGCTCTGAAGATGACGCGCCAAGCGGTCCGACGACGTTTCGAGGAGAGTCAGCAATACTGCTCGGGTTAGACGCACGCGACGGCGCGGCCGGGTCGTCACCCACGTCCGTGCTTCCGGTGCCGCAATCTCCGCGACGCTTTCTCGATCTGCGCGGAATGTCACGCCAGGTGGGACGGGTGCGTGTGTCCCAGAGCTCCTCCATGCTTTTCCTCGGTTCACCCGCTACGGGGCGGCGTCGGCTGCGACCGGTCGGGGGACGGGCGCCGGCGACGACCACACGGAGCGCTGTCGGGCTCCGCGGGTCGAGGTGTCCGGATCCCGAGGTCCGTCCTCGCGCTCGTCGCCCACCCGGATGCTCGCGCCGCGCGACCTCCGGTCCGGGCATGGACGTCACGCCCGGCGCCGGCTCAGCGGTGGTCCCCGTCCCCGCGAGGCCGAAATCCGGACAAATGCCCCCCGGTGGGTGGCGGGTGCAGTACGTTCCGCGCATCCATGCGGTCGGTGGCCGGGCAGTCGTCCGTCGCCGAGCTGGTTGCTCGGGGGGGGTGCGCATGACGGTCGGGTACGACGACGACGACGCGCTGTACGAGTCCCTCGAGGTCCGCGTCCTGGGCCCGCTGCGCGTGCGTCGCGCGGACGGGACCGTCGTGCAGCCCGCCGAATGGCTGTCGTCGCAGACGGCCGACCTGCTGCGCCTGCTGGCGCTCCATGTGAACGAGCCGGTCGCCGTGGACGACCTGGTCCAGGCGCTGTGGCCCAAGGCGGACGAGGCCCGCGGCCGGGCGAGCCTGCGGAACTCCGCCTCGCGCCTGCGCAGGGTGCTCGGCGAGGACTGCGTGCAGCGCCGGCTCGGGAGCTTCGTGCTCACGGGGGCGTGGGTCGACGCCCAGGCGTTCCGCAACCTCGCCCGCCAGGCCCGTCGTGAGATGGTCGCCGGTGCCTTCGCCCAAGTCGTGACCACCGCCCGTGAGGCCGAGGCGGTCTACCTGGGCGAGTTCCGGACGCAGAACGAGGGCGCCGAGTGGGGCCTGCGCGAGCGGGATGCGCTGGCGGCGATGTTCCGCACCGTGCTCGTGGACGCCGCCGAGGCGGCGCAGGCTCTCGGGTGGTGGCACGACGCGGTCGGCTTCGCCGAACGGACCCTGCTCCTGGAGCCGTGCTCGGAGCGGGCGTTCCGGGCACTCATGTCGGCCCAGCACGGGCTCGGCGAGACCGCCCTGGCGTTGAAGACGTACGACCGGTGCCGGCGGGCGCTGGCCGAGGACGTCGGGGCCGACCCCTCGGCCGAGACGCGGGAGCTGCACCTGCGGCTCCTGGCCGACGAGCCCGTGGTCGTGGACGCGGCGCCGTTCAGCGGCCGCAGTCACGAGTCGCAGTGGCTCCAGGAGATCGTCGAGACGGCTGCGGCGACCGGCGAGCCCACGATGGTGTGCGTCACCGGCGCGCCGCACGCCGGGAAGACCCGGTTGGTCGAGCACGCCGTCGCCGCGGTCGACGCCCCGCTGCGCACCGTCACGTGCGCGGCCTCCCGCGACCCGTGGCCGGACGTGCTGAGCGCGCTCGAGGACCTGGGTGCCGGTGTCCCGCCGGTCGGCGCCCCCGCTGCGGTACCGCGCGGGGACGTCTCGGTCGTGCTCGTGGACGACGTCCACCTGCTGCCGGACACCGGTGTCGACCAGCTCGGCGAGCGGCTGCCCACGCTCTGCGGGCCGGTGTGCGTGGTGCTGGCAGGCCGCTCGCCCGACGTCGACGCCCCGGCGCAGCGGCTGGCCCGACGTTGGGGCGCCCGCGGCAGCCTGCTCGCGGTGCCCCCGCTGGGGTCGGAGGAGGTGGCCGAGCTGTGCACCGCGCTGCTCCACGGCGAGGTGTCGACGCAGCTCGCCGACGACGTCGTGCAGCGCACCGGCGGGCTGGCCGGCTCGGTCGTCCCCCTGGTGCGGGAGTGGGCCGCAGCCGGACGCATCGCCGCCACCGGGTCGGGGCTCGTGGTGCTGAACCGCGGGGCGGCGGCGCAGACGGACGTGTCGCTGCGCCAGCTGCTCGTCGAGGCCGTCGCCCAGCTCCCGGCGGCCGCGCTCGACCTGCTGCACCTCGTCGCGGTGATCGGGCGGCCGGTCACGGTGGAGGTGCTGCTGCCGCTGACGTCCGCGCTCGGGCTCGCGACCGGGGCGAACGACTTCCGGTGGCTGCGCAGCACCCTGGACCACCTCACCGACCTGGCCCTGCTCACCTCGACCGAGGCGGGTCTGGCTCCGCGGGACCCTCTGTTCAACGATCTTGTGCTGACGTGGCTGCGCCCGAGCGTCCGCCGGCAGCTGCACCGCAAGATCGCGGAGCGCGCCTACATCTCCTCGGCCGAACGGGTCGAGCACTGGACGCGTGCCGGTGAGCCACAGCTCGCCCGGGCCGCGGCCATGGACGCCGCGGCGGACGCCGCCGAGGAGCACCAGCACGAGCGCGCTCGCCTGTACCTCCGGCGTCTGTGCCACGCCTCGGAGGAGACGAACGCGACCCCTGCGGACCGCGCCGAGCTGTACGAGCACTGGGGGGACGCCGCCGCGCTGCTCGGTCGGATGCCCGAGGCGCGCGCCGCGTACGCCACGGCCGCGGCGACCGCCTGGGCACACGAGCTGCCCGATCACGCCCGCCTGGACGCGAAGTGCCGCGGTGTCATGGCCGGCACGCCCCTGCCGGCGACGGACCCGGCACCGGCGCCCTCGTCGCAGCGTCCGGAGCCGCCGAGGCCGCGCGTCGACCTCTCGCGGACGCCGGGGGCGCCGGCCGGCCGGCCGGCCTCGTCGCCGTCCCCGTCCTCGTGGCCGTCCTCGTGGTCGTACCCCGGCGGGCCGACACCGGGCGACCTCCTCGAGGAGCACTGCGAGCAGGCGATCCGCGACGCCGACGCGCTGGGGGACCCGGACGTGCGGGCGGCGGCGCGCATCGCGTCCGTGTGGGACGTGGGCATCCCGCAGCGACGGTTCCGCGCCGTGCGCCGCACCGCCATGCAGGCTCTGGAGCTCGCGCAGGACCCGGCCGTCCAGGCCCAGGCGCTCGCGGCAGGCTGGCTCGCGGCGGCGCTCGTCGGGGACGCCTCGGCCGTCGAGCCCCTGCCCGACCGGGCCCTCGGAGCGTGCTGGGGCGACGTCCTCGGTGCCGGGGACGCAGCACTGCTGGCCGTGCGGTGCCTGGTCGCGCACGACCTGGGCGGGGACGACCTCGGGGTGCTGATGAGAGCCGCCGCGCAGCACGGCCTTCTGCGGGACCCGCTGTCCTTCCAGTGGCTCGGCATCCGCCTCGCCACCGAGCGTGGTGACCTCGCCGAAGCCCTCGAGATCGACGGCACCCCGACGCCCAGCAGCGCCTCGCCGCTCGTCCGCGCCCTGCGCGCATGCGCCTCGGGAGCCCTCGCGATGGAGCTCGGACGCTCCGAGGACGCGCAGGCGTCGCTGGTCACGGTGCTCGAGCAGGCGTCCGGCTCCGGCGTGACGCTACCCGTACCGGAGGCCGCAGCCCGCCAGGTCGTCCTCCTGGCCCGCGATGACCCGCCCAGCGCCCGGCGCTGGTTCGACCTGTTCGAGGAGTCGTTGGACGGCCAGGAGTTCCCCCGGGAGACCGTGCTCAAGCTCATCGCCCGGGCGGCGATGCGGTCGGCGGACGGACGACCCGCCGACGCGGCCGCCGCGGCGGCCGGCGCGGCCCACACCGCGGAGCGTGCCGGGCTGGTGCACCTCGCGGCCCTCGCGCACCGGCACCGCGCGATCCATCTGGCGGCGGCCGGGAACGTGTACGAAGCGCGGCTCGCAGCAGCCGCGGAAACCCGCTGGCGCCGTCACGGCGGTCTCGACGCACTCTCGAGGATGGACGAGCCCGAGACCGAGGTCGCGGTTCGCCGACCGCTGCCGCTGCGCGACTGACCCGGCTCCGGCGTCGGCCGTGCAGCGGCCTCGGTGGCCACGCCCCGCTCGCTCGGCCCCGGCCCCGACCGACCGGGGACGGCGCGTCAGCGCCGCCCGCAGGTCGTGCGCCGGCCGAGCCGGCGCCCTGATCCCCGAGAGCCGGATCCAGCAGTTTAAGCCGGCGACGAAGGCGTGGGTGGATCGCCGTGCCGGGCGACGCCGGGTTGGTGCCGTGGCGAGTCGTCACAGCATCTGCGGCGTCCCACCGTGGTCACCGCTCGGACGCGGTGATCCGTGGGTCGAGGCCGTACTGGCGGGGCACGCCGAGGTTCGCCCGCAACGTCGTGCCCGGGTACTCGGTGGGGTAGATGCCGCGCTCCTGCAGGATCGGCACGACCTCGTCGACGAAAGCGTCGATGCCGTCTTCGTAGATGTCGGGTGTCACCCAGAAGCCGTCGGCGGCTCCTGCCTCGAACCACTCCTGCAGGTGGTCGGCGTGGAGCTTCCCCGGGCCCACGACCGTGGGGTGGAAGTCGATGACGCCGTGGGCGAGGACGTCGCGCGGGGACCACCCCTCGCGGGCCACCGCCAGAGCGTTGGACGAGCGCGGGTCGCTCGGTGAGGCGTATGCGGAGGCCAGCTGATCTGGCGTGAGCGGTTCGTCGAAGCGATCGGGCTGGAGCTCGATTCCGAGCATGGCGCCGAGGTGGGGGAGACGGGCCTCGATGACGTCGCCGGCGTACCTCAGGCGACGGTCGAGGCCCTCACGCACGGTCGGCGTGACGGTGGTCATGATGCCGGGGATGTACTTGATCTCGTCGGGGTCGCGGCCGGCTTCGCGTGCCGCTTCGCGCACGAGCTCGCGCTGGGCGCGTGCCTCCTCGATCGTCCACACCTCGGCGATGAAGCCGCTGGCGTAGCGGCCCGCGATCGACAGCAGGTGCGGGCTCGGGCCGCCGGACGTGAAGACGACGGGCTGGCCCTGCTCCGACGGCGGGATCGCCAGGGGACCTCGGGAGGCGACGTACTGGCCCTGCAGGTTGATGGGTCGCAACCTGGACGGGTCGATGAAGCGGTTCGCCGCCTGGTCCCTGATCCACGCGTCCTCGTGCCAGCTGCCCCAGAGCGCCTGGACGATCTGGATCGCCTCGTGTGCGCGCTGGTACCGCTCGGCGCGCTCGGCGACAGGTCGACCGTAGTTCGCGGCGACCGCCGGGTCACTGGTCGTGACCGCATTCCAGCCGGCGCGGCCGTGGCTCATGACGTCCAGGGCCTTGAACTGGCGTGCTGTGTTGAACGGCTCCTGGAACGTCGTCGACCCGGTCGCGACGAACCCGATGCTGGTCGTCTCGCGGGCGACTGCGGCCAGCTGGATCAGCGGGTCCATGAGGTTGCTGAGCGGCGAGTGCTCGACGTCGCCGCGCACGGCGGGGAAGTCGGGCGTGAACAGGAAGGCGAACTTGCCGCGCTCGGCAGCTCTGGCATGACGCACGGTGGCGTCGACGTCGGCGTAGGTGCCGGGGTCCACGTGCGGTGCGCGCCAGGCGCCGTACAGGCCACCGTAGCCGTCGATCATCCCCATCCCGAGGACGAGCTTCTTGTCCGTCATGGTCAGCGGGCCGCCGTCTCGCGGACCGCTCCGTCGGTCGCCTCGGCAGCGACCGCCGCACCGTCGACCGCCATGCCGCCTGCCGGGGCGGCGGCGCTCACCACGACCGCGACCGTCGGCCCGTCGACGAGCGCCCCGTCCACGGGCGTGCCGTCGGCGGCGCAACTCTTCGCCCGGCCGAGGAAGACGGAGCCCACCAGGACGACCAGACCGACGGCGAAAGCTGTCAAGAAGGCGGCGTTCGCGGCGGCCTCGGCCTGGGCCGTGCCGAGCACGCCGGCGTCGCGTGCACCGGAACCGATGGTGTACGCCGAGATGAACACCGCACCGAAAGCGGCACCGGCGAGCTGCTGGACGGTGGCGAAGGCCGCGGAGCCGTGGGGGACGAGCTCGGCCCGCAGAGCGCCCATCGCGCTCGTCGTGAGCGGCGCCCACATCGTGGCCATGGCGCTGGTGAACACCAGCCAGGTGGTGATCAGTGTGATGACGCTCGTGCTCTCGTCGACCCGGCTGAGGAACCACAGGACGACCAACCAGACGATCGCAGCCGGGATCACCAGCGGGCGCGGTCCGACGCGGTCGTACACCCGGCCGCTCAGGGTCGCCATGATCGAGATCGCCGCGCCGCCCGGGATCAGGAAGAGGCCGAGCTGGAGGTTGCTCAGGCCGGTGACGTTGGTCAGCACCAGCGGAATCACGACCAGCAGGCCGATCCCGTTGCCCGCGACGAAGACCATCGTCAGGATCGGCAAGGTGAACGCCTTGCGGGCGAAGATCCGCATGTCCAGGAACGCGCTGTCTCGACGCTGCAGCGGGATCTGCCGGAGGACGAACGCCACCAGGCCGACCAGCCCCACCACGATCGGCAGGTAGGGGGAGACGGGGGCGTGCCCGGAGGACGCCTCGCCGATCAGGGACAGTCCGTAGACCAGGCCGCCGAACCCGACTGCGGACAGCAGCAGCGACAGCAGGTCCAGGGTCACGGGCTCCGGCGTGGTGACGTTGCGCAGCTTCCAGGCGCCCAGCGCGAGCGCGACGATGGCGATCGGCAGCATCAAGATGAACAGCCAGCGCCAGCTGAGTGCGGACAGCACGAGACCGGACAGCGCCGGGCCGAGAGCCGGCGCCACGGACGGGACGGCCGTCGTGATCGCCATCATCTGGCCGCGGCGGCCCGCCGGGACCAGGCGCATGGTCGTGGTCATCAGCAGGGGCAGGAAGACGGCGGTGCCGGACGCCTGGATGACCCGGCCGGTCACCAGGACGCCGAACGTCGGCGCGATCGCGGCGAGCGTCGTCCCGAGGATGAAGAGCGACAGCGCGACCAGGAAGATCGTCCGCAGGTGGAAGCGACGCATCACGAAGCTGCTGGCCGGGATGAGCACGGCCATGGTGAGCAGGAAGCCGGTCGTGACCCACTGCCCGGTGCTCGGACTGATCCCGAAGTCCTCGATCAGCGTCGGCAGCGCGACGCCCAGGAGCATCTCGTTGAGGAACACGATGAACGTCGAGACCATCAGGACCCCGATGACCAGCGCGACGCCCGGGGGGAGCCGGTCGCCGGAAGAGGTCGTCGATGCCGGAGGTGCGACGTCGGATACCGAGAGGGTGGTCATGTGCGTGCTCGCCGTCTTGTGTGGGGTCTGGAGAAGGTCGGTCAGTGGGGCGTGCCGGCCCGTCGGCGGGCAGAGGGGAAGTCGAGGCGGGCGGACGAGCTGGCACCCGGCGTGCGCGGGGACCGCCAGTCGTGGCGCATGAGAGCGAGCCCAGCCGGGCCTGGCCGGATCAATGCCGGACACGCCGTCCGCTTGCCTGAGAGGACGATAAGGACGTAGTGTCCGCTTGTCAACGGAAGGGGTGATCGTGTGACGGCCGACCCGGCAGCGGGGTCCCGGAAGGTCCGCTCCGACAGGGAGCGCAACCGCGGCCACATCCTGGACGTGGCCGAAGAGTTCTTCGCCGAGCAGGGCGTGGGCGGGCCGATGCACGACATCGCGAAGCGCGCGGGGCTGGGGCCGGGAACGCTCTACAGGCACTTCCCCACCCGTGAGGCGCTGCTCGCGGCTCTGCTCCAGGCCCGCTTCGACGAGCTGCTGGCTCGACGCGCGGCGATCGAGGAGCAGGAGCGCGACTCAGGGGTGGCGCTGGAGCGCTGGCTGGAGGCGCTGGGCGAGTACGTGACGGTCTTCGACGGACTGCCGGACCCCCTTCGGATCGCGCTGTCGCAGCAGACGTCGCCGCTGGCGATCACATGCGAGGTGCTGGTGGAGAGCACCGGCCAGTTCCTGGCTGCGGCGCAGCGCGACGGACGGGCCCAGCCATGGGTCCGCGACCGCGAGCTGGTCCTCGGTGTGTTGGCGGCGGCGTGGGTCAGCGGTGCGGCACTGGCCGACGAGAACTCCAGCCAGGGGCTGCGGGCCATCTTGCGCGCGGGGTGGGGGGCGTCTGCGACCGGCGCCGGTCCACGAGCTTCGGGCGTCGTCGATCACGACCCCCCCGGCGCACTGGAGACCTGAACGCCGCCCTCCCGCCCCTAGCCTCCGCCACCACGACCGAGCGGGGCGGAAGATCCTTCGCGGGTCGAATCGGTCGGTTCACCTGCGGCTGATCGAGCAGCGGCGCGGATTTCCCTTGCCCACGTTCTGCTCTGGACTCACACCCGGTACATGGACGCGTGCCCGGCGGTACGCCCCGGCGCGTCCCCACACCTCACGCACAACGACAGGACCTACCGTGACGCAAGCAGCCGAAGCTCCATCGACGTCCTCGACAGCGGCGCACGCCACTGCGACTGCCGGCAGTGATCCGCACGCGGCCCGCAACCGCCTGGTCATCGGCATCCTGATCGTCTCGGCCTTCGTGGTCATCCTCAACGAGACGATCATGAGCGTGGCCCTGCCGACACTCATGAGCGACCTGGGCATCAGTGCCACACGGGCTCAGTGGCTCACGACCGGGTTCCTGCTCACGATGGCCGTCGTCATCCCCGTCACGGGGTTCCTGCTCCAGCGCTTCCGCACCCGGCAGATCTTCCTGCTGGCGATGACCTTGTTCAGCATCGGCACCTTGATCGCCGCCGTCGCCCCCGGGTTCGCCGTCCTCCTTGCCGCGCGAGTCGTCCAGGCCAGCGGCACAGCGATCATGCTCCCGCTGCTGATGACCACGGCCATGACCCTCGTCCCGGCAGCCGCACGCGGGCGCACCATGGGCAACATCTCGATCGTGATCGCCGTCGCCCCGGCGATCGGCCCGACCATCTCCGGGGTCATCCTGGCGGCCTTCCACTGGCGGTACATGTTCATCCTCGTCCTGCCGATCGCCATCGCCGCGCTCGTCCTGGGCGCCGTGAAGATCCAGGACGTGACCGAGCCCCGCAAGGTCCCGCTCGACGTGCTGTCGGTGATCTTGTCCGCTCTCGCGTTCGGTGGGCTGCTCTACGGGCTGTCCGCCGTCGGCGAGGGCGCCTCCCACGAATCGCAGCCGGTCTCCCCGCTGGTGCCCGTCGCCGTCGGGGTCGTCGCGCTAGCCCTGTTCATCGGCCGTCAGGTGCGACTGGCCCACGTGTCCGCGCCGCTGCTGGACCTGCGCACCTTCGCCAGCAAGAACTTCACGATCTCCATCGTGATGATCGCGGTGTCGAGCATCACGCTCTTCGGCAGCCTGATCCTGCTGCCGATGTACATGCAGTCCGTCCTCGGCCTGGACACTCTGACCACCGGGCTGCTCCTTCTGCCGGGCGGCCTGATCATGGGCGTCCTGTCGCCGCTGGTCGGACGCGTCTACGACCGCGCCGGTCCGAGGGCGCTTCTGGTCGGCGGCTCGGTCCTGGTCAGCGGGGCCTTGTGGACCATGGCGACGGCGCTGCACGCGGGAACTCCCGCGTTCATGATCCCGGTCGTCCACGTCATCCTCAGCATCGGCCTTGCGATGACGTTCACCCCGTTGTTCAGCGCCTCCCTCGGCTCGCTCGAGCCCCGGCTCTACTCCCACGGCAGCGCCATCCTCAGCACGGTGCAGCAGGTCATGGGAGGCGCCGGCACAGCGCTGTTCGTGACGCTGCTCTCCACAGGCGCCGCGGCTCGCCTCGCCGAGGGTGCCAACGCGACTGACGCCACAGCAGCCGGAGTGGGGCGCGCGTTCTTCGTCGGAGCGCTCATCAGCCTGCTCGCCATCGCCGCAAGCTTCTTCATCCGCAAGCCGCAGACGGTCGGAGGAACGCCCGCCCCGACGATGCACTGACAGTCACGTCGGAATGGGCGTGGGCGACTGCCGACCTCGCTCGAGGAACTCGGTCGAAAGTGTCCTGGGGCATGGTCGCGAGCCTCGTGTGCCGACGAGTCCAGCGCTGTGGCGACGCACTGACCTCGAACCCAGGACTCGTCGAGCACGGCCTTCCGGGCGCAACTTCACCGGCGACGGCGACGGCAGTGCCGTGGAACACCCGACCCGGCAGGAATAGACCTCGACCGCTACCGGCTTGTGCTGCGAGTGGTGCTCGACGGCGATCATCTCCCTCCTTTGCCCCGACGAACGGATCCCACGTGCCCGACCTCTTCTCCCCTCTCGAAGCCGGTGACCTCTCGTTGGCGAACCGCATCGTGATGGCACCTCTGACACGCACTCGCGCAAGCGCCGATGGTGTACCGACCGAGGTGATGGTCGACCACTATGCGCAGCGCGCGAGCGTCGGTCTCATCATCAGCGAGGGCACCTTTCCGAGCCCCGCCGGGAAGGGTTTCGACGGCCAGCCCGGGCTCGTGACCGCCCCGCAGCTCGCCGGCTGGCGGAAGGTCACCGACGCGGTGCACGCTCAGGGAGGGCTGATCGTCGCCCAGGTCATGCACGCCGGCCGTGCCACCCATCCCGACATCTCCGGGCTCCCCGTCGAGGCGCCGAGCGCGCTCGCCATCGACGGCGAGACCCGTGCGGCCGGGAGGAAGGTGGCCTACCCCGTTCCGCGCGCGCTCGACACCGATGAGCTGCCCGGCATCGTGGACAGCTTCGTGCGCGGCTCGCAGAATGCGGTGGACGCGGGGTTTGACGGCGTCGAGCTGCACGCCGCCAACGGCTACCTGCTCCACGAGTTCCTCGGTGCCACGTCGAACGTACGCACCGACGCCTACGGCGGAACGCCCGAGAACCGCATCCGGCTCGTCGTCGAGGTGGTCGAGGCCGTCGCCGCCCGGTTGGGGGCGGGCCGCGTCGGGATCCGCATCTCGCCCGAACGCAACATCCAGGGCCTCATCGAGAACGACCCGGCAGACGTCGACGCGGTCTACGGCGGCCTCATGGACGCCCTTGCTCCGCTCGGCCTGGCGTTCGTCAGCGTGCTGCACCCCGAACCTGCCGGTGCCCTGGTGCAGGGACTTCGCTCTCGGTTCAGCGGCGCCTTCCTCGTGAACACCGGATTCGCTGAGGCCACCACCCGCGACGAGGCGCTCGCCCTGATGGAAGATTCCTTGGCCGACGCGGTCGTGGTGGGGCGCGCCGTCATCGCGAACCCCGACCTGGTGCGCCGCTGGAAGGACGAGCTCCAGGAGAACGAGCTCGACTTCTCCACGCTCTATGCAGACGGGGCGATCGGCTACACCGACTACCCGACGCACGACGAGGCCGAGGCGCTGGACCGCGCGGCAAGCTGACCGTCGGGGTGCCGGCCCCGGTAGAAGTGACCACAGGTCCGCGCCACGCAGTGCGCGGTCCACCACACGCCCTGGTGAACCTCTCCGTGCCCGAGTGATCTGACCTCGACATCAGCTGCGCGGTACACCATCCAGAGAAGCGTTCAGAAGGAGGAAGGTCCCGTGAACATCGGAATCATCGGTGCGGGTTCGATCGGCTCGACGATCGCGCGACGTCTGAGCCGATGCGGGCACGACGTGGTGATCGCAAACTCCCGCGGCCCCAAGACGATCGGCGAGTCCGCTCTTCGTACCGGAGCGCGGGCCGTGACTGCTGCAGACGCCGTGAAGGGTGTCGACGTGCTGATCGTCTCGGTCCCGATGAACCGCAACGGGGACATCGCCGCTCACGTCCGGTCTGCTCCGGAGAATGCGATCGTCATCGATACCTCGAACTACTACCCGATGCGCGACGGGACGGTGCAGGAGTTCGAGGAGGGCCTACCCGAGAGCGTGTGGGTGTCGGACCTGTTCGGGCGCCCCATCGCGAAGGCGTGGAATGCGATCACCTCGCAGTCCTTCGACACGAAGTCCTCGGACCCGGGCGATCCTGCTCGCGTGGCCATTCCGGTGGCGGCGGACCGTGATGCTGATCGCCGGGTCGCCATGGCTCTGGTGGAGCAGACCGGCTTCGATGCTTTCGACGCGGGTGTCCTCGCCGAGTCGTGGCGCCAGCAACCCGGTGCGCCCGTCTACTGCACCGATCGGACGCTCGAGGAGATGCCGCGCTGGCTGACCGCTGCGGACAAGGAACGAGTTCCGCAGCGTCGGGACCTCGCGATGACAGTCATCGGCGAGTACGCCCGTGCTGGCGGCAGCGTGAGCGGCCGCTTCCTCGTGGCGATCAATCGCGCTTGCTACAGCTGAGCCGTCCTCCGAGCCGTATCGCGTCGAACCCGATGTCCACGTCGCCGAGGCCGAAGGAATCGATCTGCCGCGAGGCCGTCGTGGCGTTGATCCACCGGTACGACGACTTCGTGCTCCGCCCCGCTCGCACGGCGGGCTGAACAGCCGTACGAAACCGAGGGCCGCACGAGGTACCGCGTCACCGCGGACAACCAGATCGAGGTTCCCGAGGCGGCGCCCGCCCGTCAGGGCCTCCAGCCGGTGGTGGCGCTGTCCGTCAAGAGGTTCGGCGAGCACACCCAGGTCCGAGCCGGCGAGCCCGTCGCCTTCTCGCTCGACGCCAAGGTGCCGCCGGGTACCGGCACAACCGTGAGCGCCGCATGGGACGTCCAGGGCACCGGTGCCTTCCCCGTCAAGACGGCCACCTCGAGCCCCCTCGTGAAGGGCCTGACGGCGACGTACACGTCCACCGAGCCCGGGACGCACATCCCCGTGGTCCGGGTCACCTCGCAGCGCGACGGCGACACCGGCACGCCGTTCGGGAAGATCTCCGACCTCGATCGCGTCCGGGTGGTCGTCGTCGACCGACGGCAGCGGGGCCCTCCGGCACCGGTGATCGCTCGCGCGATACGGCACCTCGGAGGGCCCCGTTCCGTGGTCGGCACAGGGCGGCGTCGATCAGCGTCCGCCGCGCCGCGGCGAGCTCATCGACGGCGTCGAGCTGCCATGCCAGGTGGTACAGCCCGACGGTGCCGGGGACCTGCGTGGGGAACCGGCTCGGCGCAGTCCGGGTCCGCGACGAACAGCCCGGCGTGGTTGAGCCCGACCGGGTGACGGTCGCGCTCATCAAGCGGTCATGGACGTCCTGTCGGTGACCGCGTGCGCCGTCGTGCCCGATCGCCGGGCGTCGCGGCGCTCGGCGATGAGGTGGTCGATGCTGAATCGGCCGGCGCCGACCACGGCCAGGACGAGAGCTCCGGCGCCGAGAGCAGCCACGAGCTCGAAGCCGCCGTCGTCGATGAACACGCCGTTGGGTGCGTGAACGAGCATGAAGGCGCCGAGCATGTCGAGGACGAGCAGCAGCCCGGCCACGGCGACCCCCGCGCCGACGACGAGTGCGGCGCCACCGAGCAGCTCGACGATCGCGGCGAAGAGCGCGGACGCCTGCGGGGCCGGCACGCCCATGCCGGCGAAGGAGTCGGCGGTGCCGGCGATGCCGAAGGTGAACAGCTTCTGGGCGCCGTGCGCGATGAACACGACCCCGAGCGCGATGCGCGCGATGAACAGGGCGACGTCCTTGGTCCAGGGACGGTTGGTCAGCATGAGAAAGGTGCCTTTCGTGGTTCGTGCGCGGGGCCGATCGAGGCGGGGGCGGCGCTGGGCGCCGCGGGGGAGGGGATGTCTGGCGATGACGGCGAACCCGCCGGTCCGGACGATCTCCTCGCCGGCGGCGAGGTGATGTCCGGGGAGCCGATCCCCTCGGGCTCGCGGGCGTGGCGCAGGGACCCGGTGTCGAGGGCTTGGCTCGTGTGGCCGAGGCCGATGATGCTGACCCGTCCCCCTGAGGCCGCTCCGACATACATTGTTGTACCTACAACCTTCGCGGCGACGTTACACGAGTTTGGTTGTCGGTTCAACCTTCGGACGGAACCATCGCCGCATGCCAGGACATCCCAGGGCCGGGCCGAGGGGAGCTCGCCGCCTGGGTCCGCTTCGCGCTCTCGCTCGAGCTGCTGCCCCCGCCACGACCAGGAAGCACCGAGCAGGGGTGGCCGGCGTGCGCGGACCGCCGGGTCGCGTCCACGGCGGATGGTGGAGACGACCCGGCAGGGCGGGAGGACGGTGTTGCGGTCATCCGTCGCCGGCGGGCACACCCGCCTGTGGCCGACTTGAGCAGCGAGTGCGGGGGATCGGTCCCAGAACGACATGGCCCGTGCAGGTCCCGCCGAGCCGTCAGCTCGCGCCGACACCGCTCCCGGTGACCCGTGCCGGCACATGGAGTCTTCGGGGCGAGAGCGCCCCGGGCTGACGTCGGCTGGCGGGACCTGCGCCATCGCGATGAGGCTCGCTGAACATCGGGGCATGGGGATGCGGAGCTGCGTGTGGGACGACGTCGTCCACGTGCGGGCCACGTGCTCACCGGTCCCGGCGTTGAGCCCCGTGCCGAGGCTCCGGGCGACATCCGCACGAGGTGATCGCCGGCCCATGTAGACGGCGTGCGTCGTGGAGGCGCGGGCATGCCTGAGGTGGTCCGCGATCGACCGCGGCTGTCAGCCCGTGATCCTCGAGCAGCGTGGCGACCGTCCGTCGCGCGGGTGTGCGGACGAACCACTCGAAGTCCGTCCCGCTCCGCGCCCGGCGCAGGTCCCGGTCGACGTCGTGGCACCGAGCACCGGGCAGCGCCCGGGCACCACGATGGGCCCATGACGCCCGCATCGATCGGCTCGGTCGTGCCGACGCCGTCCCCGTCGCCGACCGCCTCACCCGGACCCTCGGCGACCGGCGTGCCCACCGAGGCACCAGCGTCCCCGACACCGACCCCGACGTCGACATCGACATCGACATCGACGACCGAGCCGACTGACGTCCCCTCGGAAGAGCCGGAGGCCACCACCGAGCCCACGCAGTCCGCCGTCCCGGAGCCCGTACCCGAGACGACCGTGCCGTCCCCGTCGCCGTCGACGGTCACGCAGGTGCCACTACCCGCGCCGGTGCCGCCGTCGGTCACGACGTCGCAGATCCCGGCGACGATGGTGCTCGCCGCCGTCCTGGTGCTCGTGCTGACGACGCTCGGGGTCCTGCTGGTCCAACGGCAAGCCCGCCGCGCCCGGCGGGCCGAGGCGTCGGAGCAGCGAGGGACGGCCGGAACGGCGGGGACGACGTCGGTCCCCACGGTGCCCACACGGAGCGTCGAGGGTCCGGCGGCGGCCGACGACGTCGCCGGTCCCACCGGTGCGGCGGCTCGGAGCGACGCCGAGCTCGTGGCGTTCCTGCTGGCCCTGGGCGGCGCCATGCTCGACGCCGGGGCCCCCGTCGTGCAGGTCCAGGACTCCCTGCGCCGCGTGGCGGCGGTGAACGGGGCGAGCGCCGCCGAGACCGTGATCCTGCCGACCGCCCTGGTGATCTCCTCCTCGCAGGACGGCACGACGCACACCGCGGCCGCGGGCGCGGGTTCACGGGCGCTGCGGATCGACCAGGTGCACGGCGTGCTGGAGGTCGCCGAGCAGGCCCAGCGCCGACAGCTCACCCCGAACGACGGTCGGGCCCGCCTCGCCGAGCTGCTCGAGGTGGAGCCTCCGTACCGGCCGGCGAGCCGGCTGGTCGGGTACGTCGGGTTGGCCGCCGGCCTCGCGCTCGTCCTCGGCGGCTCGTTCGTCGACGTCCTGCTCGCCGGGGCGCTCGGCGCGGGCGTGGCCGCCGTTCAGGTCGGCGCCGGTCGATGGGCCTCGGTCTACCAGTCGCTGGTCGTCCTGGGCTGCGCCTTCGGCGTCGCCTGCGCGGCTCTGCTCCTGTCCCGGACAGGGCTGCAGACCAGCGCGCGCGTCGCGATGATCGCACCGCTGGTCACGTTCCTCCCCGGGGCGCTGCTCACCACCGGGGCGATCGACCTGGCCACCCGGCACATGGTGGCGGGCGCGGCACGGCTCGCGGGCGGCGGCATGCAGCTGCTGCTCCTCGCGCTGGGAATCACCGGCGCGGCGAACCTCGTGGGGGTGCCGTCGGCCGTGCTGGCCGGCGCGTCCGGCGGTCAGCCGCAGCTCGTGTGGCCGTGGGTCGGCGTGCTGCTCTACGGCCTGGGCGTCTGCCTGCACCACTGCGTCCGGCGGGAGGCGGTGGGGTGGATCCTCCTCGTGCTCCTCGTGGCCTACGCCGGGCAGGTGGTCGGCGGGGTGTTCTTCGGCGGAGCCGTGTCCGCCTTCGTCGGGGCACTGGCGATGACGCCGGTCGCGATGTTCGCGGCGGCGCGGCCAGCGGGGCCGCCCATGCTCGTCGCGATCCTGCCCGCCTTCTGGCTGCTGGTCCCCGGTGCTCTGAGCCTCGTGGGGCTGACCACCGTCGCCGGCGGCCAGGTTCAGGGGCTGGGAACCGTCGTGACCGCCGCCGCGACGATGGTGGCCATCTCGGTCGGTGTGCTGTCGGGGCTCGCGATCGGCTCGGGGCTCGGCACGACCAGCGACCGCCTGCGTGCCCTCGTCGGCCGGCGGGGAGTCGGCTGAGGTCCCCGGAGAGAGAGCAGGAGGGTCAGCCGACAGATCGGGTCGTCAGAACCGATGACCCGGCAGGGAAGCCGTGGGCTGTCGAGGCGCCCATGACGTACGGGGATGGAGAAAGCCCGACCCGGGGATCCGGTTCGGGCCTCTGACCTGCTGTGTTGCTGGTGGGCGATACTGGGATCGAACCAGTGACCTCTTCCGTGTCAGGGAAGCGCGCTACCGCTGCGCCAATCGCCCGTGCGGTACTACCTGTCGAGCTGCTCACTACGAGGTGGAGACGGGATTCGAACCCGTGTGGACGGCTTTGCAGGCCGCTGCCTCGCCTCTCGGCCACTCCACCGTGCGGGCCGGCTCTCGCGAGCCGGCCAACCGACCAGGAGTCGGACCACCGAGCGGACGACGGGATTCGAACCCGCGACCCTCACCTTGGCAAGGTGATGCTCTACCACTGAGCCACGTCCGCACGTCCCGACCCACCGTGTCTTTCGATCCGGTGCGCTGGGCGCGTCCCAGACTTTAGCCGACCCTCTCGGTGAGAGTCCAACCGGCCCCCCGGACGCCGACGGGGCGAGCCGGGGGACCGCGGGGTCCGGGCCGGTCAGTACGGTGACGGCGTGCCTGGACCCACCGACCGCCGGGACGCCGTCGCCCCCGCAGGGACGGGTCGGGATGAAAGCGCAGGTCAGGCGTGGTTCGCCGGGGTGCGGGCCCGGCGTCCGGTGCAGTGCGTGGACCTGCGCGCGGACGCCGCCACCGTCGCCCGCGGCGGGTTCTGGGCGGTGGTGGGGGACTTCGGCGGACCGGTGCGCGCGTGGCGCTTCGCCGACGTGAGCCGCGCCACACCGGGGGCCGACGTCGCCCCGCCGGCCCGTGCGGGGGCGCCCTGGGCGGCCTCGTCCGGACCGCGCCCGCACGACTGGACGACCTCCCTGGACCGCTCCAGCTACGTCGCCGCGGTCGAACGGGTCCGCCAGGCCGTGCGCGCCGGGGACGTCTACCAGGCCAACGTGTGCCGCGTCCTGTCCGCCCCGCTCGCCGGGTATGCGGGCCGGGAGCCGTCGGCGCAGGCGCTCTCCGCCGTCCTGGCCGCGGGGAACCCGGCGCCCTTCGCCGGCGGCGTGCACGTCCCGGCAGGCGTGGGCCTGCCCGCCACCTGGGTGGTGACCGCGTCCCCCGAGCTGTTCCTCCGCCTGGACGACGGCGTCCTCACCTCCGCCCCCATCAAGGGGACGGCGTCGACGCCGGACGGGCTGACCGCCAAGGACCGTGCCGAGAACGTCATGATCACCGACCTCGTCCGCAACGACCTGCAGCGGGTGTGCGCCCCCGGGACCGTCGAGGTCAGCTCGCTCCTGGACGTCGAGGAGCACCCTGGCCTGGTGCACCTGGTCTCGACCGTGCAGGGACGCCTCGCACCCGGTGTCGCGGCCGCGCCGGACCTCTGGGCCCGGGTGCTGGACGCGACGTACCCGCCCGGGTCGGTGTCCGGGGCGCCCAAGTCCGCCGCGCTGCGGCTCATCGCGGACCTGGAGCCCGTCCCGCGCGGCCCGTACTGCGGCGTCGTCGGGTGGATCGACGCGGACGGCGGGCGGGCCGAGCTCGCGGTCGGCATCCGGACGTTCTGGTGGACGGCCGATCCGCCGGGCGCCGGCGCACCGGGCACCGGCGCACCGGGCACCGGCACGCCGGGCACCCTGCGCTTCGGTACCGGCGCGGGGATCACGTGGGGGAGCGACCCGGCGGCGGAGTGGGAGGAGACCGAGCTCAAGGCGCGGCGCCTGATCGCCCTGGCCTCGGCGCCGGGCGGCACGCCAGACTGACGCCATGAGCATCGTGATCTGGTCCGGGGGACGTCTGCGCGGCGAGGACGAGGCGGTGGTGACCGCCGTCGACCACGGTCTGACGGTGGGGGACGGCGTCTTCGAGACGTGCGCCGTGCACGACGGCCGCGCGTTCGCCCTCACCCGGCACCTGCGCCGGCTGGAGCGCTCGGCGACCGGCCTCGGGCTGCCGGCCCCGGACGAAGACGAGATCCGCGCCGCGGTGGCCGCCGTCCTGGAGGCGGGCGGTCCGGAGATGGGCCGCGTGCGGATCACGGTCACCGCCGGACCGGGGCCGCTCGGCTCCAACCGCCTGCCGGCCGGCAGCGAGCGGCCGACCGTCGTGGTCGTCGCGGCGCCGGCGAGCACCGCCCGCACCGCCCGGGTCGCGCGCGTGCCGTGGGTGCGCAACGAGCGCTCCGCCGTCGCGGGTCTGAAGACGACGTCCTACGCCGACAACGTGGTGGCGCTGGCGTACGCGGCCGAGCGGGGCGCGGACGAGGCGCTGTTCGCGAACACCGTCGGGGACCTGTGCGAGGGGACCGGCTCCAACGTCGTCGTCGAGGTCGGCGGGGAGCTGCTCACCCCGCCGCTGTCCAGCGGCTGCCTGGCCGGGATCACCCGCGAGCTCATGCTCGAGTGGTGTGCCGCGGACGGGATGCCCGTGCGCGAGTCGGCGCCCGGCGAGCTGCGGATGGAGGTGCTCGACGACGTCCTGGCCGGACGGGCGCAGCTCGCCCTCACGTCGTCCACGCGCAACGTGCAGCCGGTGGCCAACCTCGACGGCACGGACGTCGGTCCGGGCGAGCTCAGCGTGCAGGCGCAGAAGCTCTTCGAGACGCGGCTGGCGGACGACGTCGACCCCTGACCCGGCCGGCCCACGTGGGCCGTCCGCGGACGACGAACGACCCCTGGACGCCGTCGGCCAGGGGTCGTTCGTCTCCTGCGGCGGCGGGGCGCGCCGGTGCAGGGGTCAGGCGGTGAGCAGGGCCGCGATGAGGGCGCTGATCTCCGGGTCCATCCGGCTGCTCTCGCCGCCGAAGGGGACGAGCTGCTGCGTGGTCTCCACGAACCGCTCGACCGGCTCGGCCGGTGCGGCCAGGAGCGCATCGCCCTCGACCCCGCTGAGCGAGATGAGCACGTACGCGGGGTCGTCGTCGCGCCAGACCCGCACGTCGCCGGTGCCGGCGGGTGCGTCCTGGGTGGCGTGGATGCCCTGGGCCAGCAGCTCGCGCCCGATGAGCCACGTGGACATCGAGTGCGGGCCGGTGAACACGGCACGGACGGTGTAGGGGTCGGCGGCGCGGAACCCGAGCTCCGCAGTCACGCCGAGCACGGACGCGTCCGACAGGACTAGCTGCATCGTCACCACTTCGACGACGTCGAACGGGCGGACTGCCATCGTCGCCTCCTTCTCGGGTAAGTCCGGAGATTACGCGAGGTCAGTGCCCGCACGGCATGGTTACGGGCTTGTTTCACCCAGGTGGCGGGGTGCGGGGTCACCGGTTCGGAATATCGGTCCGCCTCCGCTAACGTATCTCCCGTCGCCGGGCGGACCGCTCCGCACGGGCGTCGACGGGCGATTGGCTCAGTGGTAGAGCGCCTCGTTCACACCGAGGAGGTCACTGGTTCGAACCCAGTATCGCCCACACGTCGTCCCAGGTCAGGCCCCACCTCTGGTGGGGCCTGACCTATGTGCGCAGGTGCTGCGGCCGGCCCTCGATCCGCCCGGCCGGACGACGGCAGCCCGACGGGACCCGGCCGCCGCGACGGCCGTTCGCTAGCCTCGTCGGGGCCTGCGGCGGGTCGCGTGGCTCGGGTACGGCGAGAGCGGGGGCGGTCATGACGGACGCCTCCGGGGACCGGCCGGACCGGCCCGACCGCTCCCACCGCGGCGAGGCCGCTGCGGCACGGAGCCCCGCCCACCGGAGTCCGCGGCTGGTCGCCGTGGTGGCCGCCGGTGGCGCTCTGGGTACCGCCGCCCGCTACGCGGTGAGCTCTCTGGCGCCCGACGACACGTGGCCGTGGGGCACGTGGAGCGTCAACGTGGTGGGCGCGCTCGGGCTCGGGGTCCTGCTGGGGTGGCTCGCGCTGCGCGGCCCCGACGAGGGCCGCCGCCGCGAGGTCCGCCTGCTGGTCGGGACAGGGTTCCTCGGCGGCTTCACCACCTACAGCGCGCTCGCGGTCGAGACGCAGGGGCTGCTGGCGGCCGGCCGGGACGGCACGGCCCTCGCGTACGCGCTCTCCACCGCGGTCCTCGGCCTGGCCGCCTCGCTGGGCGGCCTGCGGATCGGGGCGACCGGCGCACGGCGGCTCGAGCGCGCGCGATCGGCACCCGAGGCCGCCGGCCCCGCCGCCGTCGCGCCGGGGGAGCAGCCGTGATCGTCCTGGTCGTCGCGCTCGCCGGCGGGGCGGGCGCCGCAGCCCGGTTCGTGGTCGACGGGCTGCTGCGTGCGCGGTCCCGCTCCGCGGTCCCGGTCGGCACGATGGTCGTCAATCTCACCGGGGCGTTCGCGCTCGGCTTCCTCACCGGCTGGCTCGCCGGCGGGCTGCCGTCGACGGCGTGGACCGTGGCGGGGACGGGCTTCCTCGGCGGCTACACCACGTTCAGCACCGCCAGCGTGGAGACGGCCCTGCTCCTCGAGCGCCGGCAGTGGCGGGCGGCGCTCGTCAACGCGGTGGGGATGCTGGTCGCCGCGGTCGCGCTCGCCGCGCTGGGCGTCGGCTGCGGACAGCTCCTTCGGTAGCGGGGTCCCGGCGGCCGCCGGACGGTCCGCCCGGCCCACGGCGGTCCCGTCGGCCACCCGAGGCGATCCGGGCGTCGTCGCCCGCCTCGGTAGCATGCGTCGACGCGTCGTCCCCGGCGCGCGAGCCACCCCGAGGAGATCCCACCGTGTCTGCACCGTCCGATCAGATGCTGTCCCTGACCGTCGACGGAGCCGAGGTCACGGTCGAGACGGGCACCACGGGCACGGACCTGTTCGCCCAGCGCCGCGACGTCGTCGTCGTCCGGGTCGACGGCGAGCTGCGGGACCTGCACCTGCCCCTGACCGGCGGCAGCGTGGTGGAGGCGGTGACGATCGACTCGCCCGACGGCCTCGCCGTGCTGCGGCACTCGGCGGCGCACGTGCTCGCCCAGGCGGTGCAGGAGGTCGACCCCGCCGCGAAGCTGGGCATCGGCCCGCCGATCACGGACGGCTTCTACTACGACTTCGACGTCCGGACCCCGTTCACCCCGGAGGACCTCAAGGCGCTGGAGAAGGCGATGCAGCGCATCGTCAAGGAGGGTCAGACCTTCCGCCGGTGGGACGTCACCGAGGACGAGGCGCGTGCCGAGCTCGCCGACGAGCCGTACAAGCTCGAGCTCATCGGCCTCAAGGGCACCAGCTCCGACGACGAGTCGTCCGTCGAGGTCGGCCTGGGCGGGCTGAGCATCTACCAGAACGTCAAGCGTGACGGGACCGTCGCCTGGCAGGACCTGTGCCGCGGCCCGCACCTGCCCAGCACCCGGCTGATCGCGAACGGGTTCCAGCTGACCCGGTCGGCGGCCGCCTACTGGCGCGGGTCGGAGAAGAACCCGCAGCTGCAGCGCGTGTACGGCACCGCGTGGCCCACCAAGGACGAGCTGCGCGCCTACCTGGACCGCCTCGCCGAGGCCGAGCGCCGCGACCACCGGCGCCTGGGCGCCGAGCTGGACCTGTTCTCCTTCCCGGACGAGCTCGGGTCCGGCCTGCCGGTGTTCCACCCCAAGGGCGGGGTCGTGCGCGCCGAGATGGAGGAGTACTCGCGCCGCCGGCACGTCGAGGCCGGGTACTCGTTCGTCAACACCCCGCACATCACCAAGGGCCGGCTGTACGAGGTCTCCGGGCACCTGGACTGGTACCGCGACGGGATGTTCCCGCCCATGCACGTGGACGCCGAGCTGGACGACGACGGCACCGTCCGCAAGCCGGGGCAGGACTACTACCTCAAGCCGATGAACTGCCCCATGCACAACCTGATCTTCGCCGCCCGGGGCCGCTCCTACCGCGAGCTGCCGCTGCGGCTGTTCGAGTTCGGCACCGTGTACCGGTACGAGAAGTCCGGCGTCATCCACGGCCTGACCCGTGTGCGTGGGCTGACCCAGGACGACGCCCACATCTACTGCACGCGCGAGCAGATGAAGGACGAGCTCACCTCGACGCTCGAGTTCGTCCTGTCGCTGCTGAAGGACTACGGCCTGGAGGACTTCTACCTCGAGCTGTCGACCCGCAACCCCGACAAGTCCGTGGGCAGCGAGGAGCTGTGGGAGGAGGCGACGCGCACGCTGCAGGAGGTCGGGACGGCGTCGGGCCTGGAGCTCGTCCCCGACCCGGGCGGCGCGGCGTTCTACGGCCCGAAGATCTCCGTCCAGGCCCGCGACGCCATCGGCCGGACCTGGCAGATGTCCACCATCCAGCTCGACTTCAACCTGCCGGAGCGGTTCGACCTGGAGTACGCCGCCTCGGACGGCACCCGGCAGCGCCCGGTGATGATCCACCGGGCCCTGTTCGGGTCGGTGGAGCGGTTCTTCGGCGTCCTGCTCGAGCACTACGCCGGGGCGTTCCCGGCGTGGCTGGCGCCCGTGCAGGTCGTCGCCGTGCCGGTGGCGGAGCCGTTCAACGACTACCTGGCCGACGTCGTCGCCCAGCTGCGCGCGCACGGCGTCCGCGCCGAGCTGGACACGTCCGAGGACCGCTTCGGCAAGAAGATCCGCACCGCCAGCACGCAGAAGATCCCGTTCGTGCTGATCGCCGGTGGTGACGACGTCGACGCCGGCGCGGTGTCCTTCCGCTACCGCGACGGCCGCCAGGACAACGGCGTGCCGGTCGCGGAGGCGGTCGAGCGCATCCTCGCCGCCGTCCGCGACCGCGTGCAGGTCTGAGCGTGGCAGCGGGGGAGCCCGACGGCGGCACCGGCCACCCGGGGGCACCCGGCGGCGGCGCCTACCCGGGTGAGCCGGACGGGTTCGAGCGGCTGTGGACGCCGCACCGGATGGTGTACATCGGCGGTCAGGACAAGCCCGCCGACGACACCGGCCCCCGGTGCCCGTTCTGCCGCGCCCCGACGCAGAAGGACGCGGAGTCGCTCGTCGTCGCCCGGGGCACGCACGCCTACGTGATCCTCAACCTGTACCCCTACAACCCCGGCCACCTCATGGTGCTGCCGTACCGGCACGTCGCGGGGTACACCGAGCTCACCCCGGAGGAGACCGTCGAGGTGGCGCAGCTCACGCAGACCGCCATCCGCGTGCTCACCGCCGTGTCGGCCCCGCACGGGTTCAACCTCGGCATGAACCAGGGTGCGGTCGCCGGCGCCGGGATCGCCGCCCACCTGCACCAACACGTCGTGCCGCGGTGGGGCGGGGACGCGAACTTCCTGCCGATCATCGGTCGCACCAAGGCGCTGCCCGAGCTGCTCGGCGACACGCGCGCCCGGCTGGCGGCGGCCTGGCCTGCACCGGCCGACGACCTGACCAGGGGATGATCGACGCGTGCTGAACCGACTGCGCGGCGGCCTGGCCAGGGTCATGACGCCGATCGCCGACCTGCTCCTCGCCCGCGGCGTCTCACCCGACGCGGTGACCGTCGCCGGGACCGTCGCGGTCGTGCTGACCGCGCTGACCGCCTACCCGACCGGGCACCTGCTGGCGGGGAGCCTCGTCATCGGCCTGCTGGTGCTGACCGACTCCCTGGACGGCCTCATGGCGCGGCGCTCGGGGCGCAGCAGCTCCTGGGGCGCGTTCCTGGACTCGACCCTGGACCGCTTCGGCGACGCGGCGATCTTCGCCGGCCTCGTCGTGTGGTTCACCGGCGACGGCGACCACCGCGCGGCGGCGCTCCTCGCGCTGACCTGCCTCGTGCTGAGCTCGGTGGTCCCGTACGCCCGGGCGCGCGCGGAGGGGCTGGGGATGACCGCCGCGGTGGGGATCGCCGAGCGCGCCGACCGGCTGCTGGCGGTGCTGGTGGCGACCACGCTCGTCGGGGCCGGGCTGCCGGTGACCGTCCTCGTCGTGGTCCTGGCGCTGCTCGCGCTCGCCAGCGCGGTCACCGTGGTGCAGCGGATGGCTGCCGTCCGCCGGCAGGCGCAGGTGCTGCGGTGAACGTCGGGCAGCTGCTGCCCGTCGCCTGGCGGGTCGCGCGGTTCGTGCCCGAGCCCGTCCTGCGCGGCGCCGCGGCCCTCGGGGCCGACCTCGTCTGGTGGCGCCGCGGCGGCGGGGTGCGCCAGCTCGAGCGCAACCTGGCCCGGGCGCGCCCGGACCTGCCCGCCACCGCGGTGCGCCGGCTGTCCCGCGAGGGGATGCGGTCCTACCTGCGGTACTACGCCGAGGCGTTCACCCTGGCGTCGTTCACCCCCGCCCAGACGGACGCCCGCGTGCGCGCGCTCGGCGTCGAGGGGCTGCGGACCGAGCTCGACGCCGGACGCGCCGTGGTGCTGGCGCTGGGCCACATGGGCAACTGGGACCTCGCCGGCGCCTGGGCCACCCGGGCGATCGCGCCGGTCACCACCGTCGCCGAGAAGCTCGAGCCCGAGGCGGCGTTCCGGGAGTTCCTCGCCTTCCGCGAGGGGATCGGGCTGGAGATCATCCCGCTGGACGGGTCCGGCGGCGAGGTGTTCCGGCGCCTGGTGCGCGCCGTGCGCGCCGGTCCCCGGCTCGTCCCGCTGCTGGCGGACCGCGACCTGACCGCGCGCGGCGTGGAGGTGCAGCTGTTCGGCCAGACCGCGCGCGTCGCCGCCGGGCCGGCCGCGCTGGCGCTGTCGACCGGCGCACGCCTGTCCCCGGTGACCATCCGCTACGAGCGGCTCACCGGGGCGCGCCGCCGGGCGGCCGGGTCGCCGTGGGGCGTCGTCGTCACGTTCCACCCCGCGCTGCCGGTGCCCCGCGACCTGCCGCGCGCGGAGCAGGTCGCCGCGCTGACCCAGGGCTGGGTCGACGTCGTCGCCGCCGGGATCGCGGAGCACCCGCAGGACTGGCACATGCTCCAGAAGGTCTTCGTCGCGGACCTCGACCCGGCCCGGTACGCGGCCACGGTCGCGGACGCCGGGCCCGCGGACGCCGGGGCCGCCGGGGCCGCCGGGCCCGCGGACGCCGGAGCCGCCCGGTGAGCGGGGCGCACGGACGGCCGCTGCGCATCGGCCTGGTCTGCCCGTACTCCTTCGACGTGCCCGGCGGGGTGCAGTTCCACGTCCGGGACCTCGCCGAGGCGCTCATCGCCCGCGGGCACAGCGTGTCGGTCCTCGCGCCCGCCGACGACGAGACGCCGATCCCGCCGTACATGACGTCCGCGGGCCGCGCGGTGCCGGTCCGCTACAACGGGGCCGTCGCCCGGATGACGTTCGGCCCGCTGACCGCGGCCCGGGTGCGGCGGTGGCTGACCGCGGGGGAGTTCGACGTCCTGCACCTGCACGAGCCGGTCACCCCGAGCCTGGGGATGCTCGCGCTGTGGTTCGCCGACGGGCCGATCGTCGCCACCATGCACACCGCGCTCACCCGCTCCCGCGGGCTGCAGATGGCCTACCCCGTCGTGCGGCAGAGCCTGGAGAAGATCTCCGCCCGGATCGCGGTGTCCGAGGACGCCCGCCGCACGCTCGTCGAGCACATGGGCGGCGACGCGGTGGTCATCCCCAACGGCGTGTACGTCGACCACTTCACGCGCGCGACCCCCGACGCGCGGTGGACCGGCACGCCGGACGCCCCCACCGTCGCGTTCCTCGGTCGGCTCGACGAGTCGCGCAAGGGCCTGCCCGTGCTGCTCGACGCGGTGCCCGCGGTGCTCCGGGCGAGGCCCGGCACCCGCTTCCTCGTCGCCGGCCGCGGCGACACCGGTCCCGACGAGGTGCGCGCGCTGCTCGGCGACGACGACGCCCGCGCGGTGGAGTTCCTCGGCTCGATCACCGACGCGGAGAAGGCGGCGCTGCTGCGGTCCGTCGACGTCTACTGCGCGCCCCAGACCGGCGGGGAGAGCTTCGGCATCGTGCTGGTCGAGGCGATGAGCGCCGGCGCCGCCGTCGTGGCCAGCGACCTCGGCGCCTTCCGCCGCGTGCTGGACGACGGAACCGCGGGCACCCTGTTCCGGACCGGCGACCCGGCCGACCTGGCCGCCACCCTGCTGCGCGTGCTGGACGACGACGGCCTGCGCGAGAAGGCGCGCGACCACGCGTCCGACGTCGTCCGGCGCTACGACTGGTCGCACGTCACCGACGAGGTGCTCACCGTCTACGAGATGGTGACCGCCGGCAGCAGCGGACGGCAGGTCGGGGAGGACCCGTCGTCGCGGCGCGCCGGGTTCGGCCGCCTGGTCCGCAGCGACCGGTGGGAGCGCTGATGACGGCGGAGTGGGGCGTGGCGGAGTGGGGCCTGCTCGCCACGGCCGCCCTCGTGCTGCTGGTCTGGGCGGTGTGGGTCGAGGCGTCGCGGCTGGACCGGCTGCACCGCAAGGTCTCCGCGTCGCTGGGCGTGCTCGAGACGCAGCTCGTCCGACGCGCGTCGGTGTCCGTCGAGCTCGCCTCGAGCGGCCTGCTGGACCCGGTCAGCTCCGTGCTCGTCGGCGAGGCGGCGTTCGCGGCCCTGGACGCCAGCGGCGAGGGGACCGGCACGCTGACGTCGCTGCCGCCCGAGCTCGTGCGCATCGTCGCCGAGCAGGGGGACGTCCCGCCCCGGGCGACCGCGGGAGCCGCCGCCGGCCGGACGGCCGTCGTCGACCGGAGCCAGGTCGAGAGCGAGCTGTCCGCGACGCTGCGCGCCGCCCTGGAGGACGCCGACGAGGTCGCCGAGATCCGCGCCCAGCCGGGCGGCGCCGTCCTGGTCGAGGCGCTCGCGGCCGCCTGGTTCCGGGTCCAGCTGGCGCGGCGGTTCCACAACGAGGCCGTCGCCCAGACCCGCCGCGTGCGCGGCAAGACGCTGGTCCGGTGGCTGCGCCTGGCCGGCCACGCCGCCCTGCCGGACCCGTTCGACGTCGACGACGCCTGGCCGCCCGCACTGGGCCGGCCGGGCGCCTCGGCCCGTGCACCCGAGGTCTAGGATGGACGGCGAGCGCGTGAGTCGGCCGCGCACGTCGACACCCTGACCCGACCCGATCTGTGAGGCCCGTAGTGACCAGCGAGAACAGCCAGAACACCGTCGGCACCGCGAAGGTCAAGCGGGGCATGGCGGAGATGCTCAAGGGCGGCGTCATCATGGACGTGGTGACCGCCGAGCAGGCGAAGATCGCCGAGGACGCCGGCGCCGTCGCCGTCATGGCGCTGGAGCGGGTGCCCGCCGACATCCGCGCCCAGGGCGGTGTCGCGCGGATGAGCGACCCCGACCTCATCGACGCGATCATCAACACCGTCTCCATCCCGGTGATGGCCAAGGCCCGCATCGGCCACTTCGTCGAGGCCCAGGTCCTGCAGTCGCTCGGCGTCGACTACGTCGACGAGTCCGAGGTGCTCACCCCGGCCGACTACGCGCACCACATCGACAAGTGGGCGTTCACCGTCCCGTTCGTGTGCGGCGCCACCAACCTCGGCGAGGCGCTGCGCCGCATCACCGAGGGCGCGGCGATGATCCGCTCCAAGGGCGAGGCCGGCACGGGCGACGTCTCCAACGCGACCACGCACATGCGCACGCTGCGCGACGAGATCCGCCGCCTGACCTCCCTGCCCGAGGACGAGCTGTACCTGGCCGCCAAGGAGCTGCAGGCGCCGTACGACCTCGTCAAGGAGGTCGCGACCGCCGGCAAGCTCCCGGTCGTGCTCTTCACCGCCGGCGGCATCGCGACGCCCGCCGACGCCGCGATGATGATGCAGCTGGGCGCGGAGGGCGTGTTCGTGGGCTCCGGGATCTTCAAGTCCGGCAACCCCGCCGAGCGCGCCGCGGCCGTCGTCAAGGCCACGACGTTCTACGACGACCCCGACGTCATCGCGAAGGTCTCGCGCGGGCTGGGTGAGGCGATGGTCGGCATCAACGTCTCCGACGTCCCGGTGCCGCACCGGCTGGCCGAGCGCGGCTGGTGACCTCGGCCGTCGCACCGGACCCGGGCGCCGCACCGGGTCCCGCGGCCGACCCGCGCCCGGCGGCCGACGACGACGCGTCGTCGGCCCCGGCGCGCGGCCCCGTCCACGGGCTGGGGCCGGAGTGGGAGACCGGGCCCGACGGTGTGCGGTTCCGCAACGCCGCCCGGGTGATCCTGCTCGACGAGCAGGACCGGGTGCTGCTGCTGCACGGGTGCGACGCCGACCAGCGTGAGCGCACCTGGTGGTTCACGGTCGGGGGCGGCATCGACGCGGGGGAGTCCGCGCTGGACGCCGCCGTGCGCGAGCTGTGGGAGGAGACCGGGCTGACGGTGCCCGCGGCGGACCTCGTCGGGCCGGTGTTCAGCCGCAGCGCCGAGTTCGACTTCTACCGCGAGACCTGCCGGCAGGACGAGCTGTTCTTCCTCGCCCGCCTGCCGCGCCAGGGCGCGGGTGCGGCCCCCTTCACCCGTGACGCCTGGACCGACATCGAGCTCGAGACGATCGACGAGCTGCGGTGGTGGGACCTGGACGACCTCGCGGCGCTCGACGAGGAGGTCTTCCCGCACGGGCTGCCGGACCTGGTCCGGGGCCTGCTCGACGGGTGGGACGGGGTCACGCGCCCGCTGTCGGTGTGACCCCCACCACCGGACCGCTCCCGCGCGCGAGGTGCGGCCGGCCCGGACGTAGAGTCCTGTGCCCGTGACACGACCCCGGATCGGTGTGCTTGCCCTGCAGGGCGACGTCCGCGAGCACCTCGCGGCGCTCGAGGAGAGCGGCGCGGAGGCCGTGCCCGTGCGGCGGGAGAGCGAGCTGGCCACCGTCGACGGGCTCGTCATCCCCGGCGGCGAGTCGACCACCATCGAGAAGCTGCTGCGGGCCTTCGACCTGTTCGAGCCGGTCCGCGAGCGGCTGCGCGAGGGGCTGCCCGCCTACGGGTCCTGCGCCGGGATGATCCTGCTCGCCGACCGCGTCGTCGGCGGGACGTCCGACCAGACGACGCTCGGCGGGTTGGACATCACCGTCCGGCGCAACGCCTTCGGGCGGCAGGTCGACTCGTTCGAGACCGACCTCGACGTGGCCGGGATCGACGGCGAGCCCGTGCACGCGGTGTTCATCCGCGCTCCGTGGGTCGAGGAGGTCGGGTCCGGCGCGCAGGTGCTCGCCGCGGTCGGGGAGGGCGCGGCCGCCGGTAGGATCGTCGCGGTGCGACAGGGCGGGATCCTGGCGACCTCCTTCCACCCGGAGGTCACCGGCGATCACCGCGTGCACCGCCTGTTCGTGCAGATCGTCCGCGAGAGCCTGGACGCCGCCCCCGGCCACGACGCCGAGGGCTGACGTCTCGAGCGCGTCCGGGCGCAGACGGAGGAGCAACACAGATGTCAGGTCACTCCAAGTGGGCCACCACCAAGCACAAGAAGGCCGTGGTCGACGCCAAGCGGAGCAAGCTGTTCGCCAAGCTCATCAAGAACATCGAGGTCGCCGCGCGCACCGGCGGCGGTGACCTCAACGGCAACCCGACGCTGTTCGACGCCGTCCAGAAGGCCAAGAAGTCCTCGGTCCCCAACGACAACATCGACCGGGCGCTCAAGCGCGGGTCCGGCCAGGAGGCCGGCGGCGCGGAGTACGCCACGATCATGTACGAGGGCTACGGCGCCGGCGGGATCGCCGTGCTGGTCGAGTGCCTGACGGACAACCGCAACCGCGCCGCGTCCGACGTCCGGGTGGCGTTCACGCGCAACGGCGGCCAGATGGCCGACCCCGGCTCGGTGTCGTACCTGTTCTCCCGCAAGGGCGTCGTCGTCGTCCCCAAGGCCGACGGCGTCACCGAGGACTCCGTGATGGAGGCCGTGCTGGACGCCGGCGCCGAGGAGGTCAACGACTACGGCGACACCTTCGAGATCCTGACCGAGGCGACCGACCTCGTGCCGGTCCGGACCGCGCTGCAGGACGCCGGCATCGAGTACGACTCGGCGGACGTCGTGTTCCACCCCGCCACGCAGATCGAGGTCGACGCCGAGGGCGCGCGCAAGATCCTGCGGCTCGTCGACGCTCTGGAGGACCTCGACGACGTGCAGGAGGTCTACGCGAACTTCGACGCGTCCGACGAGGTCATGGCCGAGCTGGAGGACGACTGACGGGTCGACGCACGGCGGTGCGCCGCGGCCGGCGTCCGCACCGCCACACCGCCCGGCGTCCACGGTCCCACCCTCCCGACCTGGGAGAGTGAGGCCGTGCGTGTTCTCGGCGTGGACCCCGGCCTGACCCGGTGCGGCCTCGGCGTCGTCGACGCCCTGCCGGCCCGCCGCGCCGCGCTGGTGGCGGTCGGGGTCGCCCGGTCCTCCTCGACCGACGACCTGGACCTGCGCCTGCTCGCGATCTTCGAGCAGATCGAGGAGTGGCTGGACCGGCACGCACCGGACGTCGTGGCCGTGGAGCGCTACTTCGCGTCCGACAGCGTGAGCACCGTCATCGGCACCGCCCAGGTCGCCGGCGTCGCCATGCTCGCCGCGGCACGCCGCAAGATCCCGGTCGCGCTGCACACCCCGAGCGAGGTGAAGGCCGCCGTCACCGGCTCCGGGCGCGCCGACAAGACGCAGGTGCAGCGGATGGTCGCCCAGATCCTCGGGCTCGCCGAGCTGCCCAGGCCGGCCGACGCCGCCGACGCGCTCGCCCTGGCCGTGTGCCACCTGTGGCGACCGGCCGGGGCGCTGGCCTCGCCCCAGCGGCCGGTGCAGTCCATGACCGCGGCGCAGCGCGCCTGGGCGGCCGCCGAGCACGCGGCGCGTCGGCCCACCCGGGGCTGATCCGCGCGCGTTACGGTGGGCGCCGTTCGTACAGGTGTTCGTCGGGTGGTGGTCTCGCGCCCGGGATGAAGGGGGACGTGCTCGGTGATCGCCTCGGTTCGCGGCACGGTGCAGGCTGTCAGGCTGGACGGCGCCGTCGTCGAGGTGGGCGGGGTCGGGCTGCTCGTCCACGCGACCCCCACCACGCTGGGCTCACTGCGGGTGGGTGCCGACGCCACCCTGGCGACGAGCCTGGTGGTGCGCGAGGACTCCCTGACGCTGTTCGGCTTCGCCGACGCCGACGAGCGCTCGGTCTTCGAGGCCGTGCAGACCGTCTCGGGCGTGGGTCCCCGGCTGGCGCTGGCGATGCTGGCGGTGCACAGCCCCGACACGCTGCGCCGGGCGGTGGCCACCGAGGACCTCACCGCGCTCAAGCGCGTCCCGGGCATCGGCCACAAGGGCGCGCAGCGGATCGTCCTGGAGCTCGCGGGCAGGCTCGGTGCGCCGACCGACCTGCCGGGCGCCGCACCGGTGCCCGCCGCCGCCCGGGGCGACCGGCGCGGTGAGGTGGTCGACGCGCTGGTCGGCCTGGGCTGGAACGCCAAGGCCGCCGAGGACGCCGTGTCCGGCGTCGTGGACGAGAGCGCCCCGCCCGTGAGCGACGCCGACGTCGCCGGGGTGCTGCGCGCGGCGCTCCGGGCGCTGGGGTCCGGCCGTGGCTGACGACCCCGGTGTGACCACCGAGCGGCTCGTCCAGCCGGGCGCGGACGACCTGGAGCGGGCCGCCGAGGCGGCGCTGCGCCCCCGGCGGCTGGAGGAGTTCGTCGGCCAGCGCGTGGTCCGCGACCAGCTCTCCCTGGTGCTGCAGGCGGCGCTGGGCCGCGGACGCGCACCGGACCACGTGCTGCTGTCCGGACCGCCCGGGCTGGGCAAGACGACGCTCGCGATGATCATCGCGGCCGAGCTCGGCGCGCCGCTGCGGCTCACGTCCGGCCCCGCCATCCAGCACGCCGGGGACCTGGCCGCCGTGCTGTCCTCCCTGGAGGAGGGCGAGGTGCTCTTCCTCGACGAGATCCACCGCCTGGCGCGGCCCGCCGAGGAGCTGCTCTACGTCGCGATGGAGGACTTCCGCGTCGACGTCGTCGTCGGCAAGGGGGCGGGCGCCAGCGCGATCCCGCTCGCCCTGCCACCGTTCACCGTGGTCGGCGCCACGACCCGTGCCGGGCTGCTGCCGGCGCCGCTGCGGGACCGCTTCGGCTTCACCGGGCACCTGGACTTCTACGACGCCGAGGAGCTCGAGCGCGTGCTCGTGCGCTCCGCGCGGCTGCTGGGCGTGGAGCTCCACGCCGACGCCGCGGCGGAGGTCGCCTCGCGCTCGCGCGGCACCCCCCGCATCGCCAACCGGCTGCTGCGCCGGGTCCGCGACTGGGCGCAGGTGCGCGGCGACGGGCGGCTGGACCTCGCGGCCGCGCGGGCGGCGCTGGAGGTCTACGAGGTCGACGCGCTGGGCCTGGACCGGCTCGACCGCGCGGTGCTGACCGCCCTGTGCACCCGGTTCGGCGGCGGCCCGGTCGGCCTGACGACGCTGGCGGTCGCCGTGGGGGAGGAGCCCGAGACCGTCGAGACCGTCGCGGAGCCCTTCCTCGTCCGTGAGGGGCTGGTCGGCCGGACGCCACGCGGGCGGGTCGCGATGCCCGGCGCCTGGACGCACCTGGGCCTGACCCCGCCGACGCCCACCGACACGCTGTTCGGCTGACCGGACGGTCAGCTCGCGGGAACCCGGCCGGTGCGCCAGGCCGTTGGGAGTGCGAACCGGCGGCGCCTAGACTGCGCTCGACACCCTCGACCCGAAAAGACGTGCTCCCATGGAAATGCTCCTGCCCTTCGCTCTCGTGATCGGCGTGATGTGGCTCATGACGAGCCGCAACCGCAAGATGCAGCGGCAGGCGGCGGACTTCCGCGCCAACCTCGAGGTGGGCCAGGAGGTCATGACGGGGTCCGGCCTGTACGGGACCATCGTCGCCGTCGACGGTGACACGATCACGCTCGAGTCGACCCCCGGCAACCAGAGCCGGTGGATCCGCGCGGCGATCGCCAAGCTCGTCCCCCCGGCCGAGGAGCTCGTGGACGACGACGTCGACGGGACCGCGGGCGCGACCGCCGTCGCGGACACCTCGCTGACCACGGGCGACGACGCCCACCGCGCGGTGCAGGACTACGGGACCGCGCCGCGGGTCGACCGCATCGACGTCCCGGACGACCTGTCGACGCTCGACGACCGCCGTCGCCCCGGGGACGCACCCGAGCCCCGATGACCCGGCCGGCGCGTCCCGCGCGCCACCGCTGACAGCCCACTCCCGCCGCCCGCACCCCGCGGGCCATGCGCGCACGAGAAGAGACACTCACGTTGGCCTCCACCACACGCCGCTCACGGCCCGTCCGGACGCTGGTCACGCTCGCCGTGATGCTCGCGGCCCTCTTCGGGGCGATCGCCGCGGGGACCCAGATGTCGAACGCCTCCTGGACCCCGAACCTGGCGCTCGACCTCGAGGGCGGCACCCAGCTCATCCTCACGCCGGTCGCCGACGACGGTGCGGAGATCACCGACGAGACGATCGCCCAGGCGATCGAGGTCATCCGCCAGCGGGTGGACTCCTCGGGGGTCGCCGAGGCCGAGATCACCAGCCAGGGCGGCAGCAACATCGTCGTCGCGCTGCCCGGCAACCCGTCCGAGGAGACGCTGGACCTGGTCCGCACGTCCGCGCAGATGCGGTTCCGTCCCGTGCTGACCATCACCGCGCCGACGCCGGCCGCGACGCCGACCGACACCTCCGCCTTCGTGCCGAAGGAGGCCGCGGACTCCCCGTCCGACGTCGCGTTCTACCTGACCCCGGAGGTCCAGGGGCAGCTCGACGCCCTGGACTGCACCGACCCGGCGAACCTCGCCGGCGGCACCAGCGGGCCCGACGACGCCCCGCTGGTCACCTGCCAGGTGGACGGGTCCGCGAAGTACCTGCTCGGGCCGGTGGAGCTGCGCGGTGACGACCTGGACAACGCGACGTCCGGCCTGCGCACCACCCAGACCGGCGCCGTGACGAACGAGTGGGTCGTCAACCTCGAGTTCGACGGCGCCGGGACGGACGTCTTCCGCGACGTCACCACGCGCCTGCAGTCCCTGCCCGCGCCGACGAACCAGTTCGCGATGGTGCTCGACGGCCTCGTGATCTCGGCGCCGGGGCTGAGCCCCGGCGTCATCATCTCCGACGGCCGCGCGGAGATCTCCGGGACGTTCGACCGGGAGTCCGCGGCGACGCTGGCGAACCAGCTGAACTTCGGGGCGCTGCCGCTGACGTTCCAGGTGCAGAGCGAGGAGCAGATCTCCGCGACGCTCGGCTCCGAGCAGCTGCAGAAGGGCCTCATCGCCGGCCTCATCGGCCTGGCGCTCGTCGCGGTCTACTCGCTGTTCCAGTACCGGGCGCTGGGTCTGGTGACGATCGCGTCGCTGCTGGTCGCGGGCGTGCTGACCTACGGCGTCATCGCGCTGCTCTCCTGGCTGCAGGGATACCGCCTGAGCCTGCCCGGTGTGGCGGGCCTGATCGTGGCGATCGGGATCACCGCCGACTCGTTCATCGTCTACTTCGAGCGCATCCGCGACGAGCTCCGCGACGGCCGGACGCTCGTCGGCGCCGTCGACCGGGGCTGGCAGCGCGCGCGGCGCACCATCCTCGCGTCCGACGCGGTCAACTTCCTCGCCGCGATCGTCCTGTACGTGCTGGCCGTCGGCGGGGTGCGCGGGTTCGCGTTCACGCTCGGCCTGACCACGCTGCTCGACCTGCTCGTGGTGTTCCTGTTCACCCGTCCGGTCATGCAGCTCATCGCCCGCACGCGGTTCTTCGGCGAGGGGCACCCCCTCTCCGGCCTGGACCCGCGCCGCCTGGGCGCGCGTGGCCCGCACTACGCCGGCCGCGGCCGCGTCGCGCCGGCCACCGGCCCGATGGTCACCCCGCCCCTCGGGTCCGGCGGTGCCGCCGCGGGCACGCTCGCCGGCACGCCCACCACCGGCACGCTCACCACCGGCACGCCCACCACGCGTCCGGCGGACGCCCCGCCCGGCGAGGGCACCGGCACCGAGGCGGTGCCCGTCCCGGTCGCCGGCGGCAGCACCCGGCTCGTCGTCGACGGTGCCCCGGGCGGCGCCGGCATGACGATCGCCGAGCGCCGGGCCGCCGCGCGCGCCGCCGAGCGCGCGCGCGCCGCGTCGGCGGCTCCGGCGTCCACCGACCAGCAGAGCACCGAGGGGAGCGGTTCCTGATGGCCGCCAGCGGATTCGCCCAGTGGGGCAACGACCTGTACACGGGCCGCAGGTCCTACGACATCGTGGGGCTGCGGCGCCGGTGGTACGCCATCGCGCTGGCGCTGGTCCTCGCGTCGGCGGCGCTGCTGCTGACCAAGGGCCTCAACCCGGGCATCGAGTTCCGTGGCGGGTCGCAGTTCACCGTCTCGGGTGCGCGGACCGTGGAGCAGCAGCCGGCGATCGACGCCGTCGCAGAGGTGTCGCCCACGGAGGAGGCCCGCGTCTCCACGGTCGGTGACGACGCGATCCGCGTGCAGACCGCTGCGCTGTCCGCCGAGGAGGTCACCGAGGTGCGCGGCGCGCTGGCGAGCGCCTACGGCGTCTCCGAGGACGAGGTCACCAGCTCGTTCATCGGTCCCAGCTGGGGGAAGGACGTCTCCAGCAAGGCCATCACCGGCCTCATCGCCTTCCTCGCGCTCGTCACCGTGGTCATGACCCTGTACTTCCGCGCGTGGCGCATGGCCGTGGCGGCGCTGCTCGCGCTCGCCCACGACCTCGTCATCACCGTCGGGATCTACGCGCTGGTCGGCTGGGAGGTCACCCCCGCCACGGTGATCGGCTTCCTGACGATCCTCGGGTACTCCATCTACGACACGGTCGTGGTGTTCGACAAGGTCCGGGAGAACACGCAGGGCGTGCTGGAGCAGTCCCGCTCGACCTACGGCGAGCAGGCGAACCTCGCGGTGAACCAGACCCTCGTGCGCTCGATCAACACCTCGGTCGTCGCCGTGCTGCCGGTCGCGGCGATCCTGTTCGTCGGCGCGTTCCTGCTCGGCGCCGGCACGCTGCGGGACATCGCGCTGGCGCTGTTCGTCGGCATGATCGTGGGGACGTTCTCCTCGGTCTTCCTCGCGACGCCGCTGGAGGTCACGCTGCGCGGGCGCGAGGCCCGCATCGCCGGCCACACCGCGCGCGTGCTCGAGGCGCGCGGCGTCAAGGCCCCCGCCGCCGACGGCGAGCCCGCCGCCGTGGGCACGGGCACGGGCCCGACGCACGGCGCCACGCGGCTCGAGCCGGGTCACCACCTGGGCGCCGCCGCGCAGCCCAGGCGCCGACGGACGGGACGTCGGTAGGCGTGGACGCCACCACGCTGGCCGGGCGCAGCCGCGCCCTGATCCGCGACGTCCCCGACTACCCCCGCGCCGGGGTGACCTTCAAGGACATCACGCCGCTGCTGGCGGACGGGCCGGCGTTCTCGGCGGTCGTCACCGAGCTGGCCGAGCGGACGCGGGCGCTCGGCGGCGTGGACCTGGTCGCCGGCATGGAGGCGCGCGGGTTCATCCTCGGCGCGCCGGTCGCCGCCGCGCTGGGCGTCGGGTTCGTCCCGGTCCGCAAGGCCGGCAAGCTGCCCGGCCCGACGCTGGCGGCGGCGTTCAGGCTGGAGTACGGCGACGCCACGATCGAGGTCCGGCCCGACACCATCCCCGACGGCGCACGCGTGCTGGTGCTCGACGACGTCCTGGCCACCGGCGGGACGGCCGCGGCGACCGCCGACCTCGTCGAGCGTGCCGGCGGCGTCGTGGCCGGCCTGGCGTTCCTGCTGGAGCTCACCTTCCTCGCCGGCCGCGACCGGCTGGCCGGGCGCCACCTGGACGTGCTGCTGACCGAGGCCTGATACCGGCCGACCACCTGCCGGGATCCTGCACGGGGGACACGCGCCCGTGGGGGCACGCCCCACCCGGCGGGCACCTGCGCCCGGCGCCGCCCGTGGTCGTAGACTTGATCGATGCACATCGCCGGGAGGGTCGGATGAGCGAGGACGCACGCGCCACGGGCCAGGTGGAGCCCGTCGGCACGGACGCCCTCATCGCGCCGGAGCCGGTCGTGGACGGCGTCGGCGCCGGTGGCAGCCGGGTCCGCTCCCGGCTCGTGCGCTTCGGCACGCGGCACAGCCCGGCGACGCCCAGCCTCGGGCCGCTGATGCACGCGATCCGGACGAACCACCCCAAGGCCGACCTCAGCGTGATCGAGCGGGCCTACGCGGTCGCCGAGCAGGCGCACCGCGGGCAGATGCGCAAGAGCGGCGACCCGTACATCACGCACCCGGTCGCGGTCGCCACCATCCTCGCCGAGCTCGGGATGACGACCGCCACGCTGGCCGCGGCCCTGCTGCACGACACCGTCGAGGACACCGAGTACTCCCTCGACCAGCTCCGCAAGGACTTCGGGCCCGAGGTCGCGATGCTGGTCGACGGCGTCACCAAGCTGGACAAGGTCAGCTACGGCGACGCCGCGCAGGCCGAGACCGTCCGCAAGATGGTCGTCGCGATGGCCCGCGACATCCGGGTGCTGGTCATCAAACTCGCGGACCGGCTGCACAACGCCCGGACCTGGAAGTTCGTCCCGGCCGCGTCGGCCGAGCGCAAGGCCCGCGAGACGCTGGAGATCTACGCCCCGCTGGCGCACCGCCTGGGGATGAACACCATCAAGTGGGAGCTCGAGGACCTGTCGTTCGCGACCCTCTACCCCAAGGTGTACGACGAGATCGTCCGGCTCGTCGCCGAGCGCGCACCGGCCCGCGAGGAGTACCTCGCCGTCGTGCGCGACCAGGTGGGCCAGGACCTGCGGGCCGCGAAGATGAAGGCCACGGTCAGCGGCCGACCCAAGCACTACTACTCGATCTACCAGAAGATGATCGTCCGCGGCCGCGACTTCGCCGACATCTACGACCTGGTGGGCGTGCGCGTCCTGGTCGAGTCGGTCCGGGACTGCTACGCCGCCCTGGGCGCCCTGCACGCGCGGTGGAACCCGGTGCCGGGGCGCTTCAAGGACTACATCGCGATGCCCAAGTTCAACCTCTACCAGTCGTTGCACACGACCGTGATCGGCCCCGGCGGCAAGCCCGTCGAGATCCAGATCCGCACGCACGACATGCACCGGCGGGCGGAGTACGGCGTCGCCGCGCACTGGAAGTACAAGGAGGTCGCCAAGGGCCAGCAGTCCCCGGTCACGGACGCGGCCGGGAACGACATGGCGTGGCTGCGTCAGCTCGTCGACTGGCAGAAGGAGACCGCGGACCCCTCGGAGTTCCTGGACTCGCTGCGCTTCGAGATCGCCGGCGCCGAGGTCTACGTCTTCACCCCCAAGGGCGACGTCATCGCGCTGCCCGCCGGCTCCACGCCGGTCGACTTCGCCTACGCCGTCCACACCGAGGTGGGGCACCGGACCATGGGCGCGCGGGTCAACGGCCGCCTGGTCCCGCTGGACTCCACGCTGGAGAACGGCGACGTCATCGACGTCTTCACGTCCAAGTCCGAGACCGCCGGGCCCAGCCGTGACTGGCTGACCTTCGTCAAGAGCCCCCGTGCCCGCAACAAGATCCGCCAGTGGTTCTCCAAGGAGCGCCGCGAGGAGGCGATCGAGCAGGGCAAGGACGCCATCGCCAAGGCGATGCGCAAGCAGAACCTGCCCATCCAGCGCCTGCTGTCCCACGAGTCCCTGGTCGGCCTCGCGCACGAGATGCGGTACGCGGACGTGTCCGGCCTGTACGCCGCGATCGGCGAGGGCCAGGTGTCCGCCGCGACCGTCGTGCAGCGGCTCGTGCACGCCATGGGCGGGGAGACCGGCGCCGAGGAGGACATCGCCGAGACCGCGCGTCCGGGCCGGACCGCGCGCCGCGTGCGCACCGGCGACCCGGGCGTCGAGGTCAAGGGCATGGACGACATCTGGGTGAAGCTCGCCAAGTGCTGCACCCCCGTCCCGGGCGACCAGATCATGGGCTTCGTCACCCGCGGGGCGGGTGTCAGCGTGCACCGCACGGACTGCGTCAACGTCGAGAGCCTGCGCGCGCAGCCCGAGCGCATCGTGGACGTCAGCTGGAACTCCGGCGGGTCCACGCTGTTCCTCGTGCAGATCCAGGTCGAGGCGCTGGACCGCAGCCGGCTGCTGTCCGACGTCACCCGGGTGCTGTCCGACCACCACGTCGACATCCTGTCGGCGACCGTGTCCACGACCCGGGACCGTGTGGCGATGTCGAAGTTCGTGTTCGAGATGGCCGAGCCCAGCCACCTGGCGTCCCTGCTCACCGCCGTCCGGAAGATCGACGGCGTCTTCGACGTCTACCGGATCACCGGCTCCAAGGCGGCCGGCGTCCCGGCGCGGCCCACGGGCAGCCGGACACCCTGACACCCTGACGCCGACTCACGGCGGGCGGCCGGCCCGCCCGCC
>NZ_BJYY01000008.1 GCF_007991755.1 Cellulomonas aerilata
GGCCCGCCCGCCGGTGGCGCCGGGCGGGCGCAGCATCCGCAGCAGGGTGGCCCGTGCGCGCTCGGCGTACCGCTGACCCGGCTGCCCGCCCAGAGCGTGCAGCGCCGCGGTCACGTCCAGACCGGCGTGGTCGACGAGGCGCACGAGCAGCGGCACGGACTCGTGCTCGGGCAGCCAGCGGGCGAGGTCCAGCGCCGTCCGCAGCACCGTGGTCGCACGCACGTCGCCCAGCCGGACGACGTCGCCGTCCGGGAGCGGGACCTCGTGCGGGACCCGCAGCGGGTGCGGTGACGGCCGGCGGGCGCGGGGCTCGACCAGGACGTCGAACCGGTCCGGCAGGGGCCCGCCGGTGTGCACCCAGACCGCAGCCGCGCGGCCGACGACCGCGCGCGGCGGCACGAGCGGGCGCAGCGCCGTGGCGCGGACCGCCGGCGTGGGGGACCGGTCCGCGGGGGTGGCGACCGCGCCCCACACGGGGTGCAGCGCGCCCTCGTGCAGCAGCACCTGCCAGGCCGTGGGGCCGACGTCGCTCGCACGGACGCCGTCCGGCACGGGCGCCGGCGGCTGGACGAGCCACGCGAGGGCGGAGGTCATCGGTCGAGGATGGCTGTGCCCCGGCGCGCGGGCGGGCTACCGGCATGCGATGTGGACGACGACGCCGCGCCGGGCCTGGTGTGGACGGCCGGCGGGCGACGGTCCGGGCGGACGGCGACGCGGCCGTCCCGGGTCGAGGCGGCGGTCCACCTTCGCGGCGGTCGGCCTTCGCGGCCGTCCGCCCTCGGAGGTGACGACGACGGGGCCGCCGCCCGGGTGGACGTCGGCCCCGTCGGGGGAGCGGTGGAGCGGGCGGTCAGGAGCTCTGGGCGGCCCGGCGCACCTGCTCGAGCCACGCACGGCGCGCGTCCAGCGCGGCCTGGGCCTCGGCGATCTTGCGGGCGTTGCCCGCCGCCTGCGCCGTGGCGAGGTCGGCCTCGAGACCGACGATCGCCGCCTCCAGCTGGGCCGCCGCGCCCTCGGCACGGGCACGGGTCTCGGGGTTGCCCCGCGTCCAGGCCGACTGGTCGGCGTCCCGGACGGCGCTCTCGACCGCCCGCAGGCGCGCCTCGACCCGCTGCAGGTCCCCCCGCGGCACCTTGCCGGCTGCGTCCCAGCGGTCCTGGATCGAGCGCAGCGCCGCCTTGGCGGCCGCCAGGTCAGTGATCGGGACGAGCCGCTCCGCCTCGACCAGGAGCGCCTCCTTGACCTCGAGGTTCCCGCGGAACTCCGCGTCGGTCTCGGCCGAGGCGGCGTCACGCGCGGAGAAGAAGGCGTCCTGCGCGGCGCGGAACCGCGCCCACAGGGCGTCGTCCTCCTTGCGGCTGGCCCGCCCGCTGGCCTTCCACTGCGCCATGAGGTCGCGGTAGGCGCCCGCGGTCGTCCCCCAGTCGGTGCTCGTCGAGAGCCGCTCGGCCTGGGCGACGAGCTGCTCCTTGGCAGCCCGCGCCGAGGCGTTGCGCGACTCCAGCTCGGCGAAGAAGTGCCGACGCTCGCGGTCGAAGGTCGTCCGGGCGTGGCTGAACCGCTTCCAGAGCGACTCCTCCGTCGGCCGGTCGATGCGCGGGCCGTTGCGCTGCGCGTCCTTCCACTGGTCGAGCAGCACCCGCAGCTGCTCGCCGGCCGGGCGCCACTGGATGCGCTCGGGGTCCGTCGCCGCGATCTTCTCGGCCTGCTCGACGATGGCCGTCCGGGCCGCGACGGCGACCTCCTTCGCGGCGGCGCGCTCGGCGTCCGCGGCGGCCCGTCGCTCGGCGGCGACCGCCCGCAGCGCCCCCAGTCGCCCGCGCAGGCCGGCGAGGTCCCCGACGGCGGCCGGGTCGGCCAGCTCCTCGGACAGCTTGGTGAGCGTCTGCTCGACCTCCTTCTGGGCGAGCTCCGTCGTGGCCAGCCGCGTCTCGAAGAGCACGACCTTGGCCTGCAGGTCCAGGAACCGCCGCACGTACAGGCTCAGCGCCTCCTCGGCGGACGCTCCGGGGAACTGCCCGACGGCGCGCTCACCCTCGCCCTCGCGCACGAAGACGGTCCCCTCCTCGTCGACGCGCCCGAACGTCGCGGCCAGCGCGGCCTCGGCGGCGTCCTGCGGGGGAGCGACCGGGGCCGCCGGCGCCGCGCCGGGGACGGCGGCAGCCGGTCCGTGCGGAACGCGGGGGACCGGACGAGGGATCGGGCGCGGGGTCGGCCGGGGGACCGGCGACGGGGTCGGCGCCGGCACGGGCGAGCCGGCGGGTGCCGCGCCGCTCGGGGCAGCGTCGGCGGAGACCTCCGCAGCGGCGTCTGCGGTCGAGTCGTCAGCGGTGTCGGCGGGAGGGGCGTCCGTCGGAGCGGCATCGGCAGGCACGTCCGCAGCGGGAGCGTCCGCCTCGGGAGCGGTGTCCACCGGGGCGGCCTCGGCGGGAAGGTCCGCCGCCGGGGCGGCGTCGCTCACCGGGGCGGCGTCGTCCGTCGTCACGGCGTCCGCAACTGGGGCGGCGTCGTCCGCCGTCACGGCGTCCTCCACGGGGGCGGCGTCCGCCACCGGGGCGGCGTCGTCTGCCGGGGCGGCGTCCGCCACCGGGGCGGCGTCGTCGGCCGGGGCGGCGTCCGCCACC
>NZ_BJYY01000009.1 GCF_007991755.1 Cellulomonas aerilata
GTCCGCCACCGGGGCGGCGTCGTCTGCCGGGGCGGCGTCCGCCACCGGGGCGGCGTCGTCGGCCGGGGCGGCGTCCGCCACCGGGGCAGGGTCGTCCGTCGGCGTGCTGTCGGCGGGGGCGACCGACTGACCGAGTGCCTCGTCCGGCGACGGGGCCGTGGGGGCGTCGTCCGCAGGGACGGCGTCGACGCCGGGGGCGACCGGCTCGCCCGCGTCGTCGTCCCGGGACGACGACGCGTCGTCCGTCACGGCGGCGGCGGTGGGCGGGTCCCCGGCCGCGAGGCCGGCGTCGGCCACCGCGTCGGCGGGCTCGTCGCCGCCCGCTGCCCCGGTCACGAGGTCGGCATCGCCCGCGTCCACGGACGCGACCGGCTGAGCCGGCGCCTCGTCCGCAGCCGCCGCGGGAGCCGCCTCGTCGGTCGAGGCGAGGTCGTCGACCGGTTCGGGGCGTCCGTCCGGTGCCCCGGCGACGGCGTCGTCGCCGGTCGGGTCCTGGCCGGTCGTGGCGTCGGTGGTGTGCTCGGTCACTGGGTCTCAACTCCCTGGATGGTGACGCCGGTGGCCGGCGGGCCGTCGGACCCACCGCCCTGGACCCCGGCGTCCGCGACTGCCGTGACGACGTCCAAGCCGGACGTCATTCGGCCGAGAACGGTGTAGCCACCCGCCTCGTCGGCGGGGATCTGCGAGTCCTCGTACACGAGGAAGAACTGGCTGCCCATCGAGGAGGCGTCGCCGCCCACGCGCGCCATCGCCACGGTGCCGGCCGGGTAGACGTCGTCGGCGGGGGCGTTCTCGATCGGCCCGAACGTGTACCCCGGGCCCCCAGAGCCGGACCCGGTCGGGTCCCCGCACTGCAGCACCTTGATCCCGCCGGTCACCAGGCGGTGGCACGACGTCCCGTCGAAGTAGCCCTGCCGGGCCAGGCTGACGAACGAGGCGACCGCCTGCGGTGCCTTCGCGCCGTCGAGCTCGATGCCGATCGCCCCGACGTCCGTGGTGATCGTGCCGGTCCAGGTGCGCCCCTCGGCCAGGGACGGGTCCGGGAGGGTGTAGGCGCCGGCGGTCGGCGTCGCGGCCGGGTCGACGGGCGCGGCCGGGTCGGCGGGCGCGGTGGCGTCCGGCGTGGCGGCCGCCCCCGCGATGCCCGGGTCGTCCTCGCGGGTCAGGGCGAGACCGAGGGCGATGGCGAGACCGAGCACGACGACGGCGAGAATGCCCCCGGCGATCTGGCGCTGACGCAGGCGCTTGGCGCGCAGCCGAGCCTGGTGGCGCTCGTACCGCTTGCGCGCGTTCTCGCGCTCGCGCTTGCTCGGGGACACCCGACCTCCCTGTGCCTGTCGTCGCAGTGCGACGGGTGCGACCGTCCGCGGGCACAGTCTAGGCAAGGAGACCCGGCCTGCCGGTGACTCGCCGTGGCTAGCCTGGCCGGATGCGCCTGCTCACCGTCGTCGCGCCCGTGTTCGGGACCAACTGCTACGTCCTGGTGGCCGACGACGGCGTCGCGTGCGTCGTGGTCGACGCGGGCGGCGGCGTGGCCGGCGCCGTACGGGGGCTCGTCGCCCGGGAGGGGCTGCGGCCGGTGGCGGTCCTGGCCACCCACGGCCACGTGGACCACACGTGGGACGCCACCGCGCTGTGCGAGGAGTTCGACGTCGACCTGCACGTGCACGCCGCGGACGCGTACCGGCTCGCCGACCCGTTCGGGACGCTCGGCGTCCTGGCGGCCGGCGTGCACGACCTGCGCGGCCCGCTGGCGCAGGCCCTGGCCGCCGTCGGCATGCCGGCGGCGTCGTACCGTCCGCCCGGGCGGGTCCGGACGTTCGACCCGGGTCCGGAGGCCGCGGACCTCGACCTCGGTGGCGCGGCGTTCGGCGGCCGGCCGCTGCAGGCGCGGCACGCGCCCGGCCACACCGAGGGCGCCACCCTGTACCTGGTCGCGGCCGTGCCCGGGGAGGGCAGCGCGCTCCCCGACTCGCCGTCGCCCGCGTCGCTGGTCGCCGGCGCGACCGCCACCGCGCTGACCGGGGACGTCCTGTTCGCCGGGTCGATCGGCCGGTCGGACCTGCCCGGCGGCGACGAGACGACCATGGCCGCCACCCTGCGGGACCGGGTCGCCACGCTGCCGCCCACCACGCTGGTGCTGCCCGGGCACGGCCCGGCGAGCCGGATGGACCTCGAGCTGAGGAGCAACCCCTACCTCGCCGCGTGATCCCGCCACGCTCGCCGGGTGACCCCCACGGGTGACCACGGCGGGCGCACCGGCGGATCACCCCGGCCGTCGGACTGGCAGGATGAGGCCCCATGTCCCGCCCCACCCCCCTGTCCGGATTTCCCGAGTGGCTGCCCGCGGGGCGCGTCGTCGAGCAGCACGTGCTGGCCACCCTGCAGCGCACGTTCGAGCTGCACGGGTTCGCGGGCATCGAGACCCGGGCCGTCGAGCCGCTCGACCAGCTGCTGCGCAAGGGGGAGACCTCCAAGGAGGTCTACGTGCTGCGTCGCCTGCAGGAGGAGACGCCGTGGACCGGCGCCGCGGACGCCGTAGACGCCCCCCGCTCGCCGGACGACCGGCAGCTCGGCCTGCACTTCGACCTCACGGTGCCCTTCGCGCGCTACGTCCTGGAGAACGCCGGTCACCTGGCGTTCCCGTTCAAGCGGTACCAGATGCAGAAGGTGTGGCGGGGCGAGCGCCCCCAGGACGGCCGGTTCCGCGAGTTCGTGCAGGCCGACATCGACGTGGTCGGCGCCGGTGACCTGCCGTACCACTACGAGGTCGAGATCCCGCTCGTGATCGCCGAGGCGCTCGGGGCGCTGGCGGACGTCGGCATGCCGCCCGTGCGCATCCTCGTCAACAACCGCAAGGTCGCCGAGGGCTTCTACCGCGGCCTGGGCCTGGACGACGTCGACGGCGTCCTGCGCAGCATCGACAAGCTCGACAAGGTCGGGCCCGAGGCGGTGGCAGACCTGCTCGTCGCCGAGGCCGGCGCCACGCGCGACCAGGCCGCCGCCTGCCTGGAGCTCGCGTCGATCTCCGGAACCGACGCCGGCGTCGTGGACGAGGTCCGCACGCTCGCCGCCCGCCACGGGGTGGTGTCCGACCTGCTCGAGACCGGCCTGGCCGAGCTCGGTGCGCTGGTCACCGCGGCCGCCGAGCGGGCACCGGGCGTCGTGGTCGCCGACCTCAAGATCGCCCGCGGCCTCGACTACTACACCGGGTCGGTCTACGAGACGCTCATGGTGGGTCACGAGCAGCTCGGCTCGGTCGCCTCCGGGGGCCGGTACGACACGCTCGCGTCCGACGGGGCCAACACCTACCCCGGCGTCGGGCTGTCCATCGGGGTCTCCCGGCTGGTGTCGCGGCTGCTCGGGGCGGACCTCGTCCGGGCCTCGCGCCCTGTCCCGTCCGCCGTCGTCGTCGCGGTGGCCGGCGAGGACACGCGCGCCGTGTCGGACCGGGTGGCGGCGACGCTGCGCTCGCGCGGGATCCCGGTCGAGGTCGCGCCGACGGCGGCGAAGTTCGGCAAGCAGATCAGGTACGCCGACCGGCGGGGGGTCCCGTTCGTGTGGTTCCCGGGGACCCCGGCGTCCACCGGCGCGGACGGCACGCCGGTCGAGGCGACGGCCGACCAGGTCAAGGACATCCGGTCCGGCGTACAGGCGGAGGCCGACGCCGCGACGTGGGAGCCCCCGGCCGAGGACCGGTGGCCGCGGGTGGTCGCCGCCGGCTGACGCCCGGTCCACAGAGCCGGCATGCCCGCTTGACCGCGGGTCGAACACCTGTTCGAATGATCCTCATGCGATGGGACGGGCAGCGGGTCGACGGCACCGCCGCGCTGGACGACGCCGGCGTGCTGCCGGGGCTGACGCTCGCCGGCCTGGTGCGCAGCGTCCGCACGCCGGACTTCGCCGGGGTGACGTTCCACGAGGTGGCGTGCAAGAGCGCGCTGAACAAGGTGCCGCCGGCGTCGAGCATGCCGTTCCGGTGGACGGTGAACCCGACGCGGGGCTGCCTGCACGCGTGCACGTACTGCTACGCCCGGCCGACGCACGAGTACCTCGACCTGGACGCCGGTCGCGACTTCGAGACGCAGGTCGTCGTCAAGACCAACGTCGTCGACGTGCTGCGCGCCGAGCTCGCGCGCCCGTCGTGGAAGCGCGAGCACGTGGCCCTGGGCACCAACACGGACCCCTACCAGCGCCCCGAGGGCCGCTACCGGCTGATGCCGGGGATCATCGAGGCGCTCGCGGCCTCCGGCACGCCGTTCTCGATCCTCACCAAGGGGCCCCTGCTGCGCCGGGACCTGCCGCTGCTGCAGCGGGCCGCCGAGTCGGTGCCGGTCGGCATCGGGGTCTCGCTCGCGCTGCTCGACCCCGTCCTGCAGCAGTCGGTCGAGCCGGGGACGCCGCTGCCGCAGGCGCGGCTGGACCTGGTGCGCGCCGTGCGGGACGCCGGGCTGCCGTGCGGTGTGATGATCGCGCCGGTCCTGCCGTGGCTCACCGACACGGTCGAGCACCTGGACCCGCTGCTCGGGCGGCTCGCCGACGCGGGCGCGACCGGCGTGACGGTCCTGCCGCTGCACCTGCGGGGCTCGGTCAAGCCCTGGTACCTGGACTGGCTGGCGCGCGAGCACCCCGCGCTGGTGGGCCGGTACCGGCGGCTGTACGGGAACGGCGCGTACGTGCCGACCGAGTACAAGGACTGGCTGCGCGCACGGACCAAGCCCCTGCTGGAGCAGCACGGGTTCGAGCGGCGGGTCGAGCGGCAGGCCGGCGGCATCCCGCGCCCGGACGAGGGTGCGTTCCCGACCGGGAGCCTGGTCGGGTGGGGCGGCTCGGGGGTCGCCTCCTTCGAGGGCGCCGACGCGCTCGCCCCCGGGGCGGCGCAGACGACGCTCTTCTGAGCGCCGCCGCGTCAGCCCTCGGCGAGCCGTGCCGGGAACCCGCCGGTGGCGACCGGCCCCCACGACTCGATGGTGACCCGGATGATCGACTTGCCCTGCGTGGTCATCGCCTCGCGGTACTCCGCCCAGTCCGGGTGCTCCCCGGCGATGTTGCGGTAGTACTCCACGAGCGGCTCCACCGAGTCCGGCAGGTCCAGCACCTCGGCGGTGCCGTCGACCTGCACCCAGGCGCCGCCGAAGTCGTCCGACAGCACGCACAGCGACACCCGGCCGTCCCGGCGCGCGTTCGCGGTCTTGGCCCGCTCCGGGTAGGTCGAGATCACGATGCGGCCGGCGTCGTCGACCCCGCACGTGACGGGGGACAGCTGCGGCATGCCGGACGAGCGGACCGTCATCAGCACCGCGTGGTGGCGCGGCCGGACGAACTCGAGCAGCTCCTCGCGGGAGACGCGGTCGGCGGTGGCGATGGTGCGGGCCATGACGGCTCCCGGGGGGACGGTACGGACGGCGGGGACGCGAACCGGGACAGTCTGCCGTGCCCGCGCCGGGCAGGTGGGCCCGAGCGGGGCAGGTGGGCCCGGACGACCGTCACCGGGCCCGCGACTAGGATCGACCGGGCGCCGAACGCCGTGCGCCACCACCCCGAGAGGATCCTCCGTGCTCCGCACCCACACCGCCGGCTCGCTGCGAGCCGAGCACACCGGTCAGACCGTCACCCTCACGGGCTGGGTGGACCGGCGGCGCGATCACGGTGGTGTGGCGTTCATCGACCTGCGGGACGCGTCGGGCATCGCCCAGGTCGTCATCCGCGACGAGGCGGTCGCGCACGGGCTGCGCAACGAGTTCGTGCTGCAGGTGACCGGCGAGGTCGGGCGCCGCCCGGAGGGCAACGAGAACGCGAACCTCCCGACCGGGGAGGTCGAGCTGACCGCGGCCGACGTCGTCGTGCTCAACGAGTCCGCCGCGCTGCCGTTCCAGGTGTCGTCCGCCCTGGACGAGACGATCGGGGAGGAGGCGCGGCTGCGTCACCGGTACCTGGACCTGCGCCGGCCCGTCCCGGCCGCCAACCTGCGGCTGCGCGCCAAGGCGAACCAGGCCGCGCGCCGCGTGCTGGACGCGCAGGACTTCGTCGAGATCGAGACGCCGACCCTGACCCGCTCCACGCCCGAGGGTGCGCGGGACTTCGTCGTGCCGGCGCGCCTGGCGCCCGGCTCCTGGTACGCGCTCCCGCAGTCGCCGCAGCTGTTCAAGCAGCTCCTCATGGTCGCCGGCATGGAGCGCTACTACCAGATCGCCCGCTGCTACCGCGACGAGGACTTCCGCGCCGACCGCCAGCCGGAGTTCACGCAGCTCGACGTGGAGATGAGCTTCGTCGAGCAGGACGACGTCATCGCCGTCGCCGAGCAGGTCCTCACCTCGCTCTGGGACCTCATCGGCTACTCCATCCCCACGCCGATCCCGCGGATGACGTTCGCCGACGCGATGTCCCGCTACGGGTCGGACAAGCCGGACCTGCGCTTCGGGCAGGAGCTCGTCGAGCTCACCGAGTACTTCCGCGAGACGCCGTTCCGGGTGTTCCAGGCGCCCTACGTCGGCGCCGTCGTGATGCCCGGCGGCGGGTCCCAGCCCCGCCGGACGTTCGACGCCTGGCAGGACTGGGCCAAGCAGCGCGGCGCCAAGGGGCTGGCGTACGTCACGGTCTCGGAGGACGGCGAGCTCGGCGGCCCGGTCGCCAAGAACCTGTCCGACGCCGAGCGTGCCGGCCTCGTCGAGGCCGTCGGCGCCGAGCCGGGCGACTGCGTCTTCTTCGGGGCCGGCACGCCGTCCGACGCGCGCGCGCTGCTCGGTGCCGCGCGGCTGGAGATCGGCCGGCGCTGCGGCCTGATCGACCCGGCCGAGTGGGCGTTCGTGTGGGTCGTGGACGCGCCGCTGTTCAAGCCGACCGGCGAGGACGACGACGTCGCCGTCGGGGGCGGTTCGTGGACGGCCGTCCACCACGCCTTCACCTCACCCACCCCGGACTGGATCGACCGCTTCGAGGAGAGCCCGGGGGACGCGCTCGCCTACGCCTACGACATCGTCTGCAACGGCAACGAGATCGGCGGCGGGTCCATCCGTATCCACCGCCGCGACGTGCAGCAGCGGGTGTTCGAGGTCATGGGCATCGGCGAGGCGGAGGCCCAGGAGAAGTTCGGGTTCCTGCTCGACGCGTTCGCGTTCGGCGCGCCCCCGCACGGCGGGATCGCGTTCGGCTGGGACCGCATCCTGACGCTGCTGACCGGCTCGGACTCCATCCGCGACGTCATCGCGTTCCCCAAGTCCGGCGGCGGCTACGACCCGCTGACCGGCGCGCCGGCCCCGATCACCCCCGAGCAGCGCCGGGAGGCCGGGGTCGACGCGAAGCCGGTCCTCAAGGGGGACGCCGCCGGGGCGTCGGTCGCGACCCAGGGCACGCCCGCGGCCGCGGCCGGCGGGACCGGCTCGGTCTCCACCACGCCGGCGGGCTGAGGGCGGCCGACGGCGGCCGCCGGTCACCGAGGTCGACGTGAGCGTCGGGTGAGAATCACCGAGCTGCCGGACCCGTGGTGCCGCTCGCCGTACCTCCTGGGTGAGCACGCCCAGGCCGAGGTGCGCGCGGCGTGGACCTCGCCCGACGCCGTGCTGGCCGTCCTCGACGGACCGGGACGCCGGTGCGGGCTGTTCGGGCTCGGCGACCCCGCCGCGCTCGCCCGCCTGCTGGAGCAGGCGGTGCGCGAGGGTCGGCCCGCGCTCGCGGAGATCCGGTACGTCACCTCCCAGCGCGGGGCGTTCGAGGCGATGGACCCGGCGCTCGCTCCCGGCCTGGGCGTCGCCGCCGACGGGTCCGCCTGGGACTGGATGTGGACGGCCGGACCTCTCACCGGGGACCCGGACGGCGCCGAGCGCCTGCCGCTGGGAACGGCCACGGCGGCGGAGGTGGCCGACTTCCTGTCGCGCGGGCACCCCACGGCGAGCACCGCGCCGGACGACGAGCGGCTCATCGGCTGGTGGGGGGTCCGGCGGGGCGGACGGCTCAGGGCCGTCGTCGGTGCCATCCTGGTCACCCCGGGGCTGCCGCCGCACCTGGTGTCGCTCGGCGTCGACCCCGCGACCCGCGGGCAGGGGCTGGCCGGGGTCGTCATGAGCGCCGCGGTGGGCGACTGCCTCCTCGTCGTCCCCGAGGTGGGCCGACCGATGGTCAGCCTGGGGCTGTACGCCAGCAACGACGTGGCGCGCCGGGTCTACGCACGGCTGGGCTTCCGGCTCGAGCACGAGCTTGCCTCGCGGCACCGGCCGGGCTGACCCGGCGGGGCGCCGGCCGCACGACCCGGACAAACCGCCTCAACAGAGCCGGGCCCGTGCCGATGGAGCACCTGTGACCCCATCCATCCGCGCAGGCCGGACGCCCCGGCGACCCTGGGCCGCGCCCCACGACCGTGAGGTGCTCCGGTGACCACGATCCTGGTGGCGGACGACGACGCGGACATCCGCGACCTCGTCTCCTTCAAGCTGGAGCAGGCGGGCTACCGGGTGGTCGCCGTCGGCGACGGCGTGCAGGCGCTCGACGCGGTCCGGGCGGAGCTGCCGGACCTGGCCGTCCTCGACCTGATGATGCCCGGCCTGTCCGGGCTCGACGTGTGCGCCCAGATCCGCCGGGAGCCGGCGTCGGCCACGCTGCCGGTCATCATGCTGACCGCCCGCGTGCAGGAGCAGGACGTGGCGACGGGGTTCGCCACCGGCGCCGACGACTACGTGACCAAGCCGTTCAGCCCGCGGGAGCTGCTCAGCCGTGTCCAGGCCGTGCTCGCCCGCGTGCCGGTCGCGGCGACCGCGCCGTGATCCTGGCCGCCTTCGGGGTCACCTCCGCAGTGGCGGCGCTCGTGATGCTCGGTGTCGTGGCCCGCCGGGTCACCCGCCGGCTGCGGGAGGCCCGGGTCCGGCGCCTGACCGCGCAGCACCGCCCCCTGCTGCTGTCCCTGGTGGCGGGCGACCCGCCCGAGGCCCGGGAGGCGGCGACCGCCGTCGCGGCCCTCGACACGGCGTCGTGGCGCGTGCTGGAGCCGGCGGTCGTCGCGCTGCTCGCGAAGGTCCGCGGCGAGGGCCACGAGGAGGTCGTGCGGCTGCTGGGCACCCGCGGCGTGCTCGTCCGGGCGCGCCGGGACCTGCACCGCCGACGCGCCTCCCGGCGCGCGGCCGCTGCCGACCTGCTCGGACGCGCCCAGGTCCCCGGGACCGTCCGGTCGCTCGTGCGCCTGCTGGACGACCGTGACGCGGACGTCCGCCACGTCGCCGCCCGCTCCCTCGGCCGGCTCGGCTCCGCCTCGGCCGTCCCCTCGCTGCTGCGCGCGCTCGCCGCGGAGCCCCCACGCGTCCCGCCGGCCGCGGTCGCGCAGGCGCTGCTGCGGATCGGTCCGGCCGGTGCGCCGGACCTGCTCACCGCCGTCGACCACCCCGTCGCCGTCGTGCGCTCGACCGTCGTCGTCGTCCTGGGCCGGCTCGGGGTCACCGGCGCCGGCACCGCGCTGCGCGGCCTGCTCGCAGGCGACCCCCTCACCGACGTGCGCTGCCTGGCCGCGACGGCCCTCGGTGCGCTCGGGATGCCCGGCGCCGTGCCGGACCTGGTCCGGGCCACGCGGCCCGGCTCGCCCGGGGCGCTGCGCGTCGCCGCGACCCGCGCGCTCGGGGACCTCGGCGCGTCCAGCACCGTCGCGGTGCTGGACGGGCTGCTCCACGACCCCGACGCGCGCGTCGCGACCGAGGCGGGGCACGCGCTGCTCGGCCTCGGCGTGCCCCGCGCCGACGTCCTGGCCCGCTCGACGCCGTCGTCCGTCGTCGCCGTCGCCGAGCGCGTCCCCGCCCTGACGGGTGCCGCATGAGCGACTTCGTCGCCGGCGACCTGCGCGACGCCGTCGCCCTCGTCATGGACCTGTCCCTGTGGCCCGTGCTCGTCTACTTCCTGCTGCTCAACTCCAGCTACCTGGCCCTGGTGCTGCTCGCGGCGCGGGAGGGGAGCCTCAACCGCCGCCGCGCGTCCTTCACCGACCACGACGAGACGCTGTCGTCCCCGCTGACCCCCGCGGTGTCCGTGCTGGTCCCCGCCTACAACGAGGAGGCGGGGATCGTCGCGTCGGTCAGCGCGCTGCTCGCGCTGCGCTACCCGCGTCACGAGGTCGTCGTCGTCGACGACGGCTCCACCGACGCCACGTTCGCGCGCCTCGTCGAGGCCTACGGGCTGGTCCCCGAGGCCCGCCGCATCCCCGACGACGTGGCCACCACCGCCACGGTGCTGTCGGTCCACGTCCCGGCGGACGGGCGCACGCCGCTGGTCGTGGTCCGCAAGACCAACTCCGGGCGCTCCGACGCCCTCAACGTCGCCATCAACGTGGCCCGGCACGAGCTGGTGTGCTTCGTCGACGCCGACTCCCTCCTGGACCCCGACGCGCTGACCGTGGTGGCCCGCCCGTTCGTCGACGACCCGGCCCGGGTCGTCGCCTCCGGCGGCGTCGTGCGCGCGGTCAACGGCAGCCGGGTGGTCGCCGGACGTGTCGTCGAGGCCCGCATGCCCCAGGGATGGCTGCCGCGCATCCAGGTCATGGAGTACCTGCGCGCCTTCCTGCTCGGGCGCGCGGGATGGTCCCGCATCGGGGCGCTCGTGCTGATCTCCGGCGCCTTCGGCCTCTACCGCCGCGACGTCCTGGTGGAGGTCGGCGGCCTGGACCCGACCTGCATCGGGGAGGACTTCGAGCTGTGCGTCGCGGTCCACCGGGCCATGCGGGACCAGGGCCGGGACTACCGCGTGGTCGCGGTGTCCGAGCCGATCTCCTGGACGGAGGTCCCGTCGACCCGGCGGGTCCTCGGCAGCCAGCGGCGGCGCTGGCACCGCGGGCTGCTGGAGGTCCTGTGGCGCCACCGCCGCATGATCGGCAACCCCCGCTACGGGCGCGTGGGCCTGGTCGCGCTGCCCTACTACGTCGTCTTCGAGCTGCTGGCGCCGGTCCTGGAGCTCGTCGGCGCCGCCCTGGGGCCGCTCGCCCTGGTGACCGGGCTGCTGGAGCCGGCCCGCGCCCTGGCCGTCGTGCTGGCGGTCTACGCGTACGCGATGTTCGTCTCCATGGCCGCCCTGGCGGTCGAGGAGTTCTCCTTCCACCGCTACGGCCGGTGGCGGGACCTGGCCGTGTCGGTCGGCGTCGCCCTGGTCGAGAACCTCGGGTACCGCCAGCTCACCGCGTGGTGGCGCCTGCAGGGCCTCTGGGCGGGGCTGCGGCGTCGGGAGCAGGTCTGGGGCGTGATGACGCGGCAGGGGTTCGGGACCGAGGCGGCCACCCCGTCCCCGAGCGCCGCGTGAGCACCGGGAGCCACACGGCCGCACGACGGGGCGACCGGTCCGGCAGCCCGCACGTCCAGAACCCTCCCGGGACCGGTCCGGCGGCCGATGACACAGGTGTGCCCCCCTCCACGAGCCGCCCACGACGTCCCGGCCGGGTGCCGGCCGTCGCCCTGGTGGTCGCGATCGTCGGCCTGTCGACCTCGACCGGCCTGGCCGTGCTGCTCAGCGAGCAGCAGGGACGCGCCGAGGAGCGGCTGATGGACCAGCGCGCCACGGCGATGCAGGCGGCGGTCACCACCGAGGCCCGGCGCTACGTCGAGACCCTGACCACGCTCGCCGCGGGCGCCGCCTCCATGCCGGAGGTGGACGCCGCCTCCTTCGACGCCCTGACCGCCACGCTGCAGGGCATGGAGCTGCCCGGGGCCTCCGGCATCGCGTTCGTCGTGCCCGCCGACGGCGCCGAGGTGCCGGCCGTCCAGGAGCAGTGGCGCCGCCGCGGCGTCGCCGACCTGCAGCTGCGGCCCTCGCCCGACCGGGACGAGCACATCTTCTCGGTGCTGCAGCGCCCGGTGTCGGCCGGGACCCTGGCGCCCCTGGGGCAGGACCTCCTGGTTTCCCCCCAGGCCACCGCGGCGCTGCTGCGCGGCCGGGAGCTGTCCACGGTCACCGTGTCTCGCCCGTACCAGCTCCTGTCCGACCGGGACCTGCCGGCCGACGAACGTCAGCTGTCGTTCCTCATCTCCGCCCCGGTGCTCGCGCCGGCCGCCGACGGGGGACCGCGCGCGTTCCGCGGCTGGCTGGTCATGGGCATGCGCGGCGAGGACTTCATGGGCTCGACGCTGCACCAGACGGGCGAGGGGCTGGCCCGGGCGGCGCTGCTCGCCGACGGCGGCGACGGCTGGACGACCGTCGCCGGCGACGACCCGGATCCCGGCAGCGCCGGGGACCTGCGCCGCACCGAGCGGATCGTCATCGCCGACCAGCAGTGGCTGCTGCAGGCGCACGCGCACCGCGCCGACCTGCCCGGTGGCGACGACGTCCTGGCCTTGGCCGTCGGCGCCGGCGGAGTGGGGCTCACGGTGCTCTCGACCGCACTCGTCCTGGTGCTCGCGACCGCGCACCGCCGGGCCGAGCGCCGGGTCGAGGAGGCCACCCGCGAGCTGCGCTCCGCCCGTGAGGAGGCCCAGCGCCAGGCCGGGCTGCTCGGCGCCGTGATGGACAGCCTCGGGGACGGCGTCACCGTGGTGGACCAGGACGGCAGCTACCTCCTGAGCAACCGGGCGGCCCGTTCGATCCTCCGGCTCGAGGAGCCCGACGGACCCGACCGGTGGCCGTCGCACCACGGCGTCTTCCTGGCGGACGGCGGCGAGCCGTTCCCCGTGGCCGACCTGCCGGTGGTGCGCGCCCTGGCCGGCGAGTCCGTCGACGACGTCGAGATGTTCCTGCGCAACGAGGCGCGACCGGACGGGCTGTGGCTCGAGGTCTCCGCGCGCCCGCTGGACCCGCGCACCGGCCAGTCCGGTGCGGTCACCGTCTTCCAGGACGTGACCGCGCGCCGCTCCGCGCACGAGGCGGTGCGGCGCTCGGAGGAGCAGCTGCGCCTGCTGCTCGACGGCGCCCGCGACCACGCCATCGTCATGCTGGACGCGCAGGGTCACGTGGCCAGCTGGAGCGCCAACGCCGAGCGGATCAACGGGTACACCGAGGCCGAGGTCCTCGGCCGGCCCTACACGATGCTCTTCCCCGCGGACGCCGTCGCCGCGGGGGAGCCGCAGCGTGCGCTCGCCGACGCGGTCCGGACCGGGCGGATCGAGCCCGAGTGGTCGCTGGTCCGCAAGGACGGCACCCGCTTCTGGGCGCTGAGCGTGCTGACGCCGGTGCACGACGACGCCGGCGCCCTGCGCGGGTTCGTCAACGTCACCCGCGACATCACCGCGCGCAAGCGGGACGAGGCACGGTTCCGCGACCTGCTCGAGGCCGCCCCGGACGCCCTCGTCGGGTGCACCGAGGACGGGACGATCGTGTTCGCGAACAGCAAGGTCGACGAGCTCTTCGGGTACCGGCGCGAGGAGCTCCTGGGGAGTCCCCTGGAGGTGCTGGTGCCCGAGGCGGCGGCCTCCGGCCACGCCGCCCATCGCGCCCGCTACCTGCACGACCCCGTCGCCCGACCGATGGGCAGCGGCATGCAGCTGTCCGCCCGACGTCGGGACGGCTCCCTCTTCCCCGCCGAGGTCAGCCTGAGCACGCTGGAGTCCGACGACGGCGTCATCGTCTCGGCGGCCGTGCGGGACATCAGCGACCGGGTGCGTGCCCAGGGTGAGCTGCAGCGGCTCAACGGGGCGCTGCGCGACCTCAACACCGAGCTCGAGCTGCGCGTGCACGAGCGGACGGCGCAGCTCGAGGCGCAGGCCGACGCGCTGCTCGAGGTCAACAGCGAGCTCGAGGCGTTCTCCTACAGCGTCTCGCACGACCTGCGCGCGCCCCTGCGGGCGGTCGACGGGTTCGCCGCGGTGCTCGCGATGGACCACGCGGACCAGCTGGACGACGCCGGACGGCGGTACCTGGACCGGGTCCGGGCCGGGGCCCAGCAGATGGGCGAGCTCATCGACGGGCTGCTGTCGTTCTCGCGGCTGCAGCGTCAGGACATGTCCGTCCGGCCCGTCGACCTCGACCCGCTGGTGACGGACGTGTGGGAGGAGCTGGCCGTCGAGCGTGCGGGCCGGGTGGTCGACCTCGCGGTCGGCCACCTGCCGCCCGTCGAGGGCGACCCCCGCCTGCTGCGTCACGTCGTGGCCAACCTGGTGGGCAACGCCGTCAAGTACACCCGCGGCCGCGAGCGCGCCCTGGTGGAGGTCGGCAGCCGGACCGGGGACGACGGTGCACCGGTCTACTTCGTGCGCGACAACGGCACCGGCTTCGACATGCGCTACGCCGACAAGCTGTTCAAGGTCTTCCAGCGCCTGCACCGGGCGGAGGACTACGAGGGCACCGGCATCGGCCTGGCGCTGACCGCGCGCATCCTGCACCGCCACGGCGGCCGGATCTGGGCCGACGCCGAGCCCGACCGCGGCGCCACCTTCTCCTTCACCCTTCCCGGCCCGGACGCGGCGACCGCCCTGGTGGCGGCAACCGTCCCCGCGACGTCCGCCGACCCCACCCCCGCCATCCCCACCCCGAGGAGCGTGCGATGACCGCCGTGCCGAACCGCGTGCTGCTCGTCGAGGACAACCCCGACGACCTCGAGCTGGCCCGGATCGCCTTCCGGCGCGCGGAGTTCGCGAGCCTCGTCGACGTCGCCCGCGACGGCGCGGAGGCGCTCGACTACCTGTTCGCGCAGGGGGCCTGGGCGCACCGCGGCAGCGAGCCCCCGCCCCGCCTGGTCCTGCTCGACATCAAGCTGCCGCTCGTGGACGGCATCGAGGTGCTGCGCCGGCTCAAAGGCGACCCGGGGCTGCGGCACGTGCCCGTCGTCATGATGACCTCGTCCGCGCAGGACCGGGACCTGTCGGCCTGCTACGAGCTCGGCGCGAACAGCTACATCGTCAAGCCCGTCGACATGGAGAAGTTCCTCGCCGTCATCCAGGGCATCGGGCTCTACTGGCTGGTGCTGAACGAGCCCGACCCCGACGCCGGACGGGTGGTCCGCGCGTGAGCGCGCCGCTGGACGTGCTGCTGCTGGAGGACTCCGCCCTGGACGCCGAGCTGCTCGTGCTCGAGCTGCGCCGCGCCGGCTTCTCCCCGACGTGGCGACGCGTCGACGACCGCGAGGGCTACCTGGCGGCACTGGCCGGCGACCCCGACATCGTGCTCGCCGACTACTCCCTGCCCCAGCTCACCGCGCTGGACGCGCTGGAGCTCCTGCGCGACAGCGGCCAGGACATCCCGGTCATCGTCGTGTCCGGCGCGATGAGCGAGGAGGCCTGCGTCGAGGCGCTGCGCCACGGCGCGGTGGACTACCTCCTCAAGGACCGGCTCACGCGGCTCGGCCCCGCGGTGGAGCACGCGCTCGAGCAGCGGCGCCTCGTGCGCGAGCGCGCCCGCGCCCGGCTCGCCTCCACCCGGCACCAGCAGCGGTTCCGGGCGGCCTTCGACAACGCCCCCCTCGGGATGGCCGTCACCACTCCCGGCGGGGAGATCCTGGAGGCCAACCCGGCCCTGGTGGCGATGGTGCCCGGTCCCCGGGTCGACCTGCGCGGAGGCCGGCTCACCGCCGTCGTCGCCGAGGAGGACCACGCCGTCGTCGAGGACCACGTGCGGGCGCTGGTGGACGGCGGGGACCCGGTGACCAACCACGAGATCCGCCTGCGCGGGTCGGACGGCGCGGTCACCTGGACCCACTACACCGCGTCCCTCATCCACGACGGCGACCCGGCAGCCAGGCGCCTGGTCCATCAGTTCCTCGACATCACCGCACGCCGGCGCGCCGAGCAGGAGCTCGTGCGCCAGGCGGAGGAGCTGACCCGCACCAACGCGGAGCTGCAGGAGCTCGACCGGCTCAAGAGCACGTTCGTCGCCACGGTCTCCCACGAGCTGCGCACCCCGCTGAGCAACATCTGCGGGTACACCGAGATGCTCACCGAGGCGGACGAGACGGACCTGGGACCCGCCCAGCGGCGCATGGTCGAGGTCGTCGACCGCAACGCCGGGCGCCTGCTGGCGCTCATCGAGGACCTGCTGACGTTCGCCCGCACCGAGTCCGGGACCCTGAGCCCGAACCTCACCCCGGTCGACGTCCAGGAGCTGGTCGAGCAGGTCCTGCGCGACCTGGGGCCGTCCGCCTCCGCCGCCGGCGTGACGCTGCGGACCCGGCCGGCCCCGGGGCCCGTCGTCGTCCCGGCGGACCGCCTGCAGGTGGAGCGCGTGCTGGTCAACCTCCTGTCCAACGCCGTGAAGTTCACCTCGCCGGGCGGCACCGCGGTGGTGAGCACGCAGGTGGGGGAGTCCACGGTCGCGGTCACGGTGGCCGACGACGGCCCGGGGATCCCGGTCGAGGAGCAGGCGCGGCTGTTCCAGCGCTTCTTCCGGGCCCACGACGCCTACACGCGCCAGATCCCGGGCACCGGGCTCGGTCTGTCCATCGCCCGGGCCATCGTCGAGGCGCACGGCGGCACCATCGAGCTGACGTCGCGGCCGGGGACGGGCACCACGGTCGTCGTCACGCTGCCCCGGTGAGCGGACCGAGGTCGGCAGACCCTCAGGGACCGGTCACCGCGGCAGCTGTTCGACCGCTTCACGCGCGCCGACTCCGCCGGTCCTGCGCGGGGCGCCGGGCTCGGGCTGTCCATCGTGCGGGACCTCGCCCGCGCCCACGGCGGTGACGCGACCTACGACCTGGCGACCAACAGCTTCCTCGTCACCCTCCCGGGGGCGCTCGCGGAGGGCGCCGCCGACCCTGCCGTCGGCGGCGCCGCCGCGACGACCCGACACGGTCCGGGGAAGCCTGCGACGAACTCTGCGCCGGCACGGCTCGAGGTCTCCGCGGCGGGATAGGACGCGACGGGGACGTCCGGGCGGACCACGCCGGGGGACGGCCGGTCGAGCCGCCGTCCCCCGGCGCCGGCCGGAGGTCCCGCCGTGGGTCAGGCGCCGGGCCCGGCCAGCACCGCGCAGAGGTCCTCGACCTGACCGGTCAGCCGGGTCAGGACGAAGTTCTCGAAGACCACCACGCCCTGGACGAAGAAGAGCCCGGGCTCACCGCCCGGCAGCAGGTCGTCCGGGTCGTTGCCGGCGAAGATGGGCGTGACGGTCGCGCCGAACGCGGTCGACCGGGCCCCCTTGTTCGTGATCGGCCCGGAGATGTCCCGGACGACGCTCCGGCCGGTCTCCTTGTTGGTCAGCCGGACGACGAAGGGCCCGAGCACCACGGTGCGGCCTTCGCCGAAGTCGACCTCCTCCAGCCCGGCCGGCTCCGCCTCCTCGATCTCGACGGGGAAGGAGCAGGCTGCTCCGGCGGGGAACGTGGCGGGCAGCCCGGACGGGGACGCCTCGCGCGTCGGCGGCTCGGCCGACGCCGTACCGGCGACACCGCCGGTGAGGACCAGGGCCGCGGCTGCGGCGGCAGCCCCGACGGCCCTGCGTGCATGCAGGCGTTGCACCATGTGGCACCTCATGTGCTGTGAGGACTCTGCGGTGGACGTGGTGCGCGGCGACGGCACGCACCGCTGCGGCGGCGCGGCGGGTCAGGTCCCGTCGGTCGCCCGACCACCCGGCGGGCCGCCTCCCTCGCCGGCGGGGGAGGCGCAGGCCCTGGGCGGGCCGCCCGACGTGTGCACTTCGATGCCGACCATGGTAGGGACCCCGGCGGTCCCGGCGACAGCCTCGCCGGACCGACGACGCGGGCCCCGGGGTGTCAGAGGTCGCCGAGCAGTTGCGCGAACGACGGGGCGTCGGCGAACACGTCCACCGGTCCGGAGTTCTCCCGTGCGGCGACCATCTCGGCCAGCTCCCGGCCCGCGCGGCGGATCCGGCCCGGCAGCGGGTTGACCGCGTCGGCCTCACCGGCCCAGTCGTCCGTCGCGGCGAACACCGCGGTCCCGGCGACGTCGGCCCGCAGGTAGGTAAACAGCGGGCGCAGGGAGTACTCCAGGGCCAACGAGTGGCGCGGGGTCCCGCCCGTCGCACCGAGCAGCACCGGCATCCCGGCGAGGGAGTCCTTGTCGAGGACGTCGACGAACGACTTGAACAGACCCGAGTAGCTCGTGGTGAACAGCGGCGTGACGGCGATGACGCCGTCGGCCCCGGTCACCGTGTCCAGCACGTCCTTCAGAGCCGCGCTGGGGAAGCCGGTCAGCATCATGTTGACGACGTCGTGCGCGATGTCGCGCAGCTCGAAGGTCCGGACGTCGGCCGTGATCTCACGTGCGGCGAGCTCGTCGGCGGTGGCCTGCGCCAGACGGTCGGCGAGCAGGCGGGTGGACGACGGCTGACTGAGGCCCGCGGTCACGACCGCGAGGGTGCGGGTGGTCATGGCTGGTTCTCCTGACGGTGACGGTGCGGAGCGGGGGTTCACAGGCCGAACGCGGAGCCGGCGCGCGCGGCGGCCGGGGCGTCGTCCTCGGCGGTGCGGCCGGTCCAGCGGTCGGCGACGGGCGCCGTGCTGCCCGGGGCCGGGGCGGCGGCGGCGGCACGGGCCGCGACGCGCTCGGCGTGGCTCGGCGGGTCCGCCGGCACGTGCGCGGGGCGCTTGGCCTCCATCTCCCTGCGGAGCACGGGGACCACCTCGCCGCCGAGGAGGTCGAGCTGCTCCAGGACCGTCTTGAGCGGGAGCCCGGCGTGGTCCATGAGGAACATCTGCCGCTGGTAGTCCCCGACGTGCTCGCGCATCGAGGCGTACCGGTCGATGACCTGCTGCGGGCTGCCGACCGTCAGCGGCGTCTGCTCGGTGAACTCCTCCAGCGTCGGGCCGTGGCCGTAGACCGGTGCGACGTCGAAGTACGGGCGGAACTCGCGGACGGCGTCCTGGCTCCTCGCACGCATGAACACCTGGCCGCCGAGGCCGACGATCGCCTGGTCGGCGGCGCCGTGGCCGTAGTGCTCGAAGCGGCGCCGGTAGTAGGCCACCATCGTCGCGGTGTGCTCGACAGGCCAGAAGATGTTGTTGTGGAAGAAGCCGTCCCCGTAGTAGGCGGCCTGCTCGGCGATCTCGGGGCTGCGGATCGACCCGTGCCAGACGAACGGCGGGACGCCGTCCAGGGGACGCGGGGTGGAGGTGAAGCCCTGCAGCGGGGTGCGGAACTTGCCCTGCCAGTCGACGACCTCCTCGTCCCAGAGGCGGCGCAGCAGCGCGTAGTTCTCGATCGCGAGCGGGATGCCCTGGCGGATGTCCTGGCCGAACCAGGGGTAGACCGGGCCGGTGTTGCCGCGGCCCATCATCAGGTCCATGCGGCCGTCCGAGATCACCTGGAGCATCGCGTAGTCCTCGGCGATCTTCACCGGGTCGTTGGTGGTGATCAGCGTCGTGGACGTCGACAGGACGATGCGCTCGGTCTTGGCGGCGAGGTAGCCCAGCATCGTCGTCGGCGAGGACGGCACGAACGGCGGGTTGTGGTGCTCGCCGGTGGCGAAGACGTCGAGGCCGACCTCCTCCGCGTGCTGGGCGATGGTCAGCATCGAGCGGACCCGCTCGGTGTCGTCCGGCGTGTGGCCCGTGGTGGGGTCCGTGGTGACGTCCCCGACGGTGAAGATCCCGAACTGCATGGCTGCGTCCTTCGTCAAAGTCGATGCATCTGCATGTACATCCGCCCCAACGGCTCGGGTGCGCCGCCTATTCCGGAGGCCGCCGTCCCCTGCGCGCCGTGCCGGCCGCCCGACGGTCAGTGCGTGATGGCCAACCGGTCGTACACGCGCCGCAGCGGCGCCGGCGCCCACCAGTTCGCGCGGCCCAGCAGCGTCATGGTCGCCGGGACGAGCAGCAGCCGCACCAGCGTCGCGTCGATGATCACCGCGACCGCGAGGGAGAAGCCGACCTCCTTGATGACCAGCAGCTCGCCGAAGACGAAGCCCGTGAACACCACGACGATGATGGTGGCGGCGGACGTGATGATCCGCCCGGAGCGCTGCAGGCCCAGCCGGACGGACTCGTCGTCGGGGTGCCCGGCGTCGTGCAGCTCCTTGATCCGCGAGAGCAGGAACACCTCGTAGTCCATCGCGAGCCCGAACGCGAAGGCGATGACCAGCGCGACGACGTAGGTCTCGATGCCGCCGGTCGAGGTGAAGGCCAGCAGGCCGGCGAGGTTGCCGTCCTGGAAGGCCCACACGAGCACCCCGAGCGAGGCCGCGAGGGAGATGGTGTTGGTGAGCAGCGCCTTGACCGGGATGACGACCGACCCGGTCATGAGGAACAGCAGGACGAAGGTCGCCAGGACCACCAGGGCAGCCGCCCACGGCGCCCGGTCGGTGAGGGCGGTGACGAAGTCGATCTGGCCGGCCGCCTGGCCGGTGACCCAGGTCGGGAAGCCGGGGTCGAGGTCCCGGACGTCCCGCACGACGTCCTGCGTCGTGTCGCCCGCCGCGTCGCCGGCGGTCCGGACCCCCACCAGCACGCGGGAGCCCAGCGCGAGCGGCGGGTCCACCGACTCCACGCCGTCGATGTCGGCCAGCGACGTGGCCCAGGTCGTCGCGTCCGCCAGCGACGTCTGGGCGACCACCACCACCGACGGCGACGTCGAGGCCGGGTAGTCCGCCGCCAGCGCCTCGACGTACTCGCGCTGCCGGGAGTCCGCCGGCAGCAGCTCGATGGTGGAGTTGCGCAGCTGCAGGTGCGCGAGGGGCAGGGACAGCACCGCGAGCACGACCACGACGCCGCCCATCACCGCCCACGGACGGCGCTGCACGCGTGCGGTGAGGCGGGAGAACGAGCCCTCCTCGGACTGGACGTCCGCGGTGCGCGCGAGCAGCACCCGCAGCCCCGGCACCCGGCTGATGAGCCCGGGGCGCAGGAGCCGGCGCCCGAAGATCGCGAGCATCGCCGGGACCAGCGTGAGCGCGGTGGCCAGCGCGATGAGGATGACCGCGACGCCCGCCGCACCGAACGCGCGCAGGATGTCGGGCCGGAAGAGGATCAGCCCCGCCACGGAGATCCCGACCGTCAGCGCGGAGAACGCGACGGTGCGCCCGGCCGTCGCCATGGTCCGGGCGACCGCCGTGGCGACCGCGACGTCCCTGCGGTGGCGGCGGTGCGGCTGCGCACCCTCGGCGCCGATCGCCGCGTGCAGCTCCTCGCGGAACCGCGACACGATCAGCAGCCCGTAGTCGATGGACAGGCCCAGCCCGAGCAGCGTGACGATGTTCACCACGGAGGAGTCCAGGTCCAGCCACGAGGAGAACCCGTACAGCGTCCCCAGCCCGCCGGCGATCGACGCGATGGCCCCGACCATCGGCACGCTGGCCGCGAGCAGCCCGCCGAACACCAGGACCATCACCAGCAGGGCGATCGGCAGCGCGATCGCCTCCCCGGTGGCGAGGTCCTCCTCCACCTGGTCGGTGATGGCCTCGACGATGAGCGACTCGCCGCCGACCACGCCGGTGGCGTCCGGCGCGACGCCCGCGAGGTCGTCCGGCACGGCGTCCAGCCGTCGCTCGACGGCGGCCAGCGCCCGCTCACGGGCCGCCTCGTCCAGGTCGGGCCGCAGCTCGACCACGACGAGGAAGCCGTCGCCGCCGGTCGCGATGAGCGGCGCGGCCGCCGGGTTCGCCGCGCCCTGGGGGAGCAGGAGCGGGTCGATGACGGTCGCCACGCCGTCGACGGCGGTCAGGTCCTCGTGCACCGGCGCCATGGCCTCGACCAGGCCGTCGGCCGTGGGGTCGACGCCGTCCAGCAGCAGGGTCAGCGAGGCCGCCTGGATCGAGGACGACTCGATGAGGTCGTTCGCCTCCTGGCTCTCCGACCCGGGGACGTACGGCTCGCCGCTCGACAGCCGGTCGAAGAGGCTCTCGCCGCCCACCCCGACGATCGCGAGGCCGAAGCCGCCGGCGGTGAGCAGGGCCCAGACGACCACGGAGATCAGGGGGCGTCGGGCGATGCGGCGGCCAAGGGTCTCGAACACGCCGGTCAGCATCGCAGGTGCGGACGGGTGCGGCGCGCGCCGGCAGGCAGCCCGCCGAGCGCGCCGGCAGCCCTGTCCCGGGGGTCCCCGGTGCCGTCCGAGGGGCGGCGGCCGGCGCGGGTGGGCCTGCGTAGGCTCGCACCATGGATCTGTTCGACGCGGTCACCTCGACCTCGCAGGGGCTGCCGCAGGCCGCGCCGAACGCCCCGCTCGCCGTCCGGATGCGACCGAGCTCGCTGGACGAGGTGGCCGGCCAGGAGCACCTGCTGGTGGCCGGCTCGCCGCTGCGCCGTCTGGTGGGGCCCGCCGACGAGACCTCGCGGCGCGCCGCCCCGACGTCGGTGGTCCTGTGGGGGCCGCCCGGCACCGGCAAGACGACGCTGGCGTACCTGATCGCCGCGACGTCCGGACGCCGGTTCGTCGAGCTGTCCGCCGTGACGGCCGGGGTCAAGGACGTGCGTGCGGTGATCGACGACGCGCGCCGCCGGCTCGCGACCGGGGGCGGCGAGACCGTCCTGTTCATCGACGAGGTGCACCGGTTCACCAAGGCGCAGCAGGACGCCCTGCTGCCCAGCGTGGAGAACCGCTGGGTCACGCTGGTCGCGGCCACCACCGAGAACCCGAGCTTCTCGGTGAACTCCCCGCTGCTCTCCCGGTCGCTGCTGCTCACCCTGCGCCCGCTGGGCACCGAGGACGTGCGCACCCTGGTCCGGCGCGCGGTCACCGACGAGCGCGGCCTGGGCGGCGCGGTCGTCGTGGAGCCGGACGCCGAGGAGCACCTGCTGCGCCTGGCCGGTGGGGACGCCCGCAAGGCGCTGACCATCATGGAGGCGGCGGCGGGCGCGGCGCTGTCCGACGGCGCCGGCGTGGACCGGGGACCGGACGGCGCCGCCGTGCCGGCCTCGCCGGCCGTCGTGGACCTGGCGACCGTGGAGCGGGCGATCGACGTCGCAGCGGTGCGCTACGACCGCGACGGCGACCAGCACTACGACGTCATCAGCGCGTTCATCAAGTCCATACGCGGGTCGGACGTCGACGCCGCGCTGCACTACCTCGCCCGGATGATCGCGGCCGGCGAGGACCCGCGGTTCATCGCGCGCCGGATCGTGATCGCCGCCGCCGAGGACGTCGGGATGGCCGACCCGAGCGCGCTGCAGACGGCGGTCGCCGCCGCGCAGGCCGTCGCCCTGATCGGGATGCCGGAGGCCCGGATCCTGCTCGCCGAGGCCGTCGTCCACCTGGCCACCGCGCCGAAGTCGAACAAGGCGTACCTGGGCATCGACGCGGCGCTGGCCGACGTGCGGGCCGGGAGGATCGGGTCGGTGCCGCCCCACCTGCGCGACGCCCACTACGCCGGCGCGCCGAAGCTCGGCCACGGGCAGGGCTACCGCTACGCGCACGACGAGCCGCACGCCGTCGCCCCGCAGCAGTACCTGCCGGACGAGCTGGTCGGCACGCGCTACTACACCCCGACCGACCGCGGGTTCGAGCGGTCGGTCGGGGAGCGGCTCGAGCGCATCCGCGCGATCCTCGACGACCGCTGACGCCGACGTCACACCCGGGCACGCCGAGCGGGACCGGCCCTGGCGGGCGGGTGCGGTAGAGTCGTGAGGTCGTCCGGCCAGGACCCGCACCTGTCAGCACCGCGGGACCGGGGACGACCACCCTGGGGCCTCAGCCGCTGCGATCAGTCTCGCGCACCTGGTCGGCCCCACGCCCGCCGGGGACCACTCCTCGACCGCGGGTGTGACGTCACCACCGAACGACAGGAAGAACACACCGTGTCCTCTGTGACCCGTGCGCGCCGTCAGGTGCGCCTCTCCCGTGCGCTGGGCATCGCCCTGACGCCGAAGGCCGTCAAGCACTTCGAGAAGCGGCCCTACCCGCCCGGCGAGCACGGCCGTGCCCGCCGCCGGACCGAGTCCGACTACGCCGTCCGTCTGCGCGAGAAGCAGCGCCTGCGCGCCCAGTACGGCCTGCGCGAGAAGCAGATGGCCCGGGCGTTCGAGGAGGCCCGCAAGGACGCCGGTCTGACCGGTGAGGCCCTGGTCGAGCTGCTCGAGACCCGTCTCGACGCCCTGGTGCTGCGCTCGGGCTTCGCCCGCACGATCCTCCAGGCCCGCCAGGTCGTCGTGCACCGTCACGTGCTCGTCGACGGCAAGATCGTGGACCGTCCCTCGTTCCGGGTGAAGCCCGGCCAGACGATCCAGGTCAAGCCGAAGAGCCAGGCCACCGTGCCGTTCCAGGTCGCCGCTGCCGGCGCGCACCGCGACGTCCTGCCGGCCGTCCCGGGCTACCTCGACGTCTCGCTCGAGAAGCTGTCCGCCGTGCTGACGCGCCGCCCCAAGCGCGCCGAGGTCCCGGTGACCTGCGAGGTCCAGCTGGTCGTGGAGTACTACGCCCGCTGACCCACCCGCACGCCCGGTCGGCCGCCGCACGCGGCACGCCGCCCACCCCGGACGCCCCGTTCGCGCCTCACGGCCGAGCGGGGCGTCTGTCGTGGGGCGGTAGTGTTCTCGCGGCCCGCCGGGAGCCCCGGCCGGGCACGTCAGCGGTACGTCAACGAGGAGCAGGTCATGTCGGTCGGAGACATCGCAGGGCTGATCGCGGCGATCGCGTTCGTCCTGCTCGTGGGCGTGCTGGCGGTCCCGCTGGTCAAGCTGGGACGGGTGCTGGACGAGACCCGCGCCTCCGTCAAGCAGATCACCGACCACACCGTCCCGGTCCTGGACGAGACGGCCGCCACCATCGCCTCGACGAACACCCAGCTGGGCAAGGTCGACGCCATCACGACCTCGGCGGCGCAGGTCGGGGAGAACGTCTCGGCGCTCACGTCGCTGTTCGCGGCGACGGTCGGCGAGCCGATGCTCAAGCTCGCCGCGCTCTCCTACGGGGTGCGCCGGGCGGTCGGCTCGGTCCTGCCGGGGCGGACGACGCCGTGAGGCGCCTGTTCTGGGTCGCCGTCGGCGCGGCCGGGACGGTCACCGCCCTGCGCAAGGCCCGAGAGGTCACCGACCGGCACGTCCCCGCCGGCGCCCGCAGCGCCCTCGGCGCGGCCGCGGGCGTGACCGGCGCCGTGCGTCGCGCCCGCGAGGAGTTCCGGACCGCGACGGCGCAGCGCGAGTCCGAGCTCCGCGCGGACCTGCTCGCGGGTGCTGACCTGGCGCGCTCGCGCACGACCGTCGACGCCTGGCGCGCCCAGCGCGCCGCCTCGTCCGGTGCGGACGGCGCGTCCGGCGCGAGCGCGTCGGACCCGCGCGCGGGGGACCGGGGCGGCAGAGCGCGTCCGGGCGGCGGCTCGCACCGCGCGGAGGATCCCGAGGACGGCCCCGAGGGCTACTCCTTCTACTGACACAGCCGGGCGGCGGGGGGAACACCCGCCGCCCCCCCGACCTTGAGGACACCATGCGTACCGCCGAGATCCGCCAGCGCTGGCTCGACTACTTCTCCAGCCGCGGCCACGCCGTCGTGCCCTCGGCGTCCCTGGTCTCGGAGGACCCGTCGCTGCTGTTCACGGTCGCCGGCATGGTGCCCTTCATCCCCTACATGGTGGGGGAGCGGACCCCGCCGTGGCCGCGCGCGACCAGCGTGCAGAAGTGCGTCCGGACCCTCGACATCGAGGAGGTCGGCAAGACCACCCGGCACGGCACGTTCTTCCAGATGAACGGCAACTTCTCCTTCGGCGACTACTTCAAGGAGGAGGCGATCCGCATGGCGTGGGAGCTCATCACCACGCCGCAGGACGCCGGGGGCTACGGGTTCGACCCCGAGAAGGTCTGGGTCACCGTCTACCAGGACGACGACGAGGCGTACCAGCTCTGGCAGGACGTCGCCGGCATGCCGGTCGAGCGCATCCAGCGCCGGGGCAAGAAGGACAACTACTGGTCCACGGGGCAGCCCGGCCCCGCGGGCCCGTGCTCGGAGATCTACATCGACCGCGGGCCGGAGTTCGGCGCCGAGGGCGGGCCGGTCGTGGACGAGGACCGGTACCTGGAGATCTGGAACCTCGTGTTCATGCAGTACGAGATCGACGAGGTGAGGAGCAAGGAGGAGTTCCGCGTCCGCGGGGAGCTCAAGCAGAAGAACATCGACACCGGCATGGGCCTGGAGCGGGTCGCGTACCTGCTGCAGGGCGTCGACAACATGTACGAGATCGACGAGGTGTTCCCCGTCATCGAGGCCGCGCAGCGCCTGTCGGGGCGTCGCTACGGCGCCGACCACGACGACGACGTGCGCATGCGGGTCGTCGCGGACCACGTGCGGTCCGCGCTCATGCTGATCGGCGACGGCGTGACGCCGTCCAACGAGGGCCGCGGGTACGTGCTGCGGCGGCTGCTGCGCCGCGTGGTGCGCTCCATGCGGCTGCTCGGGGTGGACGACGCCACGTTCCCGGTGCTGTTCGCGACGTCCCGCGACGCGATGAAGCACTCCTACCCCGAGGTCGAGCGCGACTTCGACCGGATCTCGCGCGTCGCGGTCGCGGAGGAGGAGGCGTTCCGCCGCACCCTGGTGGCCGGCACGACGATCTTCGACAGCGCCGTGGCGGCCGCGAGAGCGCACGTCGGGTCCACCACGTCCTCCGTGCCGACCCTGGGCGGTGACGAGGCGTTCACGCTCCACGACACCTACGGCTTCCCGATCGACCTGACGCTGGAGATGGCGGCGGAGCAGGGCGTCACGGTCGACGAGCCGGCGTTCCGCGCCCTCATGCAGGCGCAGCGGCAGCGTGCCCGCGCGGACGCGATGGCCAAGAAGGCGGGGCCTGCGGGCACCGAGGCGTACCGCGCGCTGCAGTCCGAGCTCGCAGGCCCGGTCCAGTTCCTGGGCTACACGGACCAGGTGGCGCGGGTCCGCGTCGACGGCCTGCTGGTCGACGGCGCCCCGGTCCCGGCGGCCACGGCCACCGACTCCCAGCTCGCGGTCGAGGTGGTCCTCGACCGCACGCCGTTCTACGCCGAGGCCGGCGGGCAGCTGGCCGACCACGGCACGATCCAGCTCGACTCCGGCGCGGTCATCGAGGTCGACGACGTCCAGGCGCCGATCAAGGGCTTGTCCGTGCACCGCGGCCGACTCGTCGACGGCAGCGTCGCGCTCGGGGACCCCGGGACGGCCACGATCGACACCGAGCGCCGCCGGGCGATCAGCCGCGCGCACACCGCGACCCACATGGTCCACAAGGCGGTCCGGGAGGCGCTCGGGGACACCGCGACGCAGGCCGGCTCGGAGAACGCACCGCACCGCATCCGGTTCGACTTCCGGCACGGGTCCGGCCTGCCCGGCGGGGCACTGGGCGAGATCCAGGAGCGCGTCAACACCCGGCTCGCCGAGGACCTCGAGGTCACCGACGCCGTCATGGGTCTGGACGCGGCGCGCGCCTCGGGCGCGATGGCGCTGTTCGGCGAGAAGTACGGCGACCGCGTCCGCGTCGTCTCCATCGGCGGGGACTGGTCCCGCGAGCTGTGCGCCGGCACCCACGTCCCGTCCTCGGGGCACCTGGGCATGGTCACGCTGCTCGGGGAGTCCTCGATCGGCTCAGGCGTGCGGCGGGTCGACGCCCTGGTGGGCGACGGCGCCTACGGCTTCCACGCCAAGGAGCACGCGCTCGTCGGCCAGCTCACCGGCCTGCTCAACGTGCGCACCGAGGAGCTGCCCGCACGCGTCGGCTCCCTGGTCAGCCGGCTCAAGGAGGCGGAGAAGGAGCTCGCGCAGCTGCGGCAGGGCCGGCTCCTGGCCGCCGCGGGGGAGCTCGCGGCGACCGCGCCCACCACGGCCGACGGGACGCGGGTCGTCACCCACGACGCCGGCGAGGTCTCGTCCGCCGACGACCTGCGCGCGCTCGCGCTGGACGTGCGCGGGCGGCTGGGGGAGTCCGCGGCGTCCGTCGTCGCGGTCGGCGGGGTCAGCAAGGACCGGCCGCTGGTCGTCGTGGTGACGAACGCCGAGGCGCGCTCGCGCGGCATCCGCGCCGGTGCGCTCGCCAAGGCGGCGTCCGGCGTCCTCGGCGGCGGCGGCGGCGGCAAGGACGACATGGCCCAGGGCGGCGGCACCGACGTCGCGTCGCTGCCCGCCGCACTGGCGGGCGTCGCGTCGCAGGTCGGCTCGGCAGCCACCCGGTGAGCGACGGGCCGGGCACCGCCGCACCCGCGGGGACCGACGACGGCGACGGCCGGCGGCGCGGCGCCCGGGTCGGCGTCGACGTCGGGTCGGTCCGCGTCGGGCTCGCCGCGAGCGACCCGGACGGCATCGTGGCGACCCCCGTGGAGACCGTCCCGCGGGACGCGGTCGGGTGGGGCCGGTACTCCAGGTCGCGCGGTCCCCTGCCCGCCGACGTCGCCCGCATCGCGGCCGAGGTCGCGGACCGGTTCGCCGCGGTGGTCTACGTGGGTCTGCCGCGTCACCTCTCCGGGGCGGAGGGTTCGGCATCCGAGGCCGCACGCGTCTACGCTGAGGCGCTGGCGTCCGCTGTCGCACCCGTGCCCGTGCGGCTCGTGGACGAGAGGATGAGCACGGTGTCCGCTCACCAGGCGTTGCATGCGTCCGGGCGGTCCGGACGCCGCCACCGGCAGGTCGTCGACCAGGCGGCCGCGGTGGTGATCCTGCAGTCCGCTCTCGAGGCGGAGCGCGCCGGGGGGTCGCGAGCGGGGGAGCGGGTCGTGGACCCGGCTCCACCGGCACGCGGCGTGGCAGGCGACGGCGAGACGACGGAACGGTAGACAGTGCGAAACGAGGAACCCGGAGAGCAGCCGGCAGCGTGGACGTGGCCGGCGGTGGAGAGCGGTCGCCCCGGCGCCGCCGGTCATCTGGCCGTGGGTGAGCTGCTCGAGCCCGAGACCACCGAGGTGGAGGTGCCGGCGACCCGGGCGAGCCGCCGCGACCAGAGCCGGGAGCGCCTGCGTCGCAAGCGCCGGCGTCGGTCCGTGATCGCCGTCGTGCTGGCCGTGCTGCTGCTCGTCGGCGCGGGCTATGTCGTCGTGCGCGTGCTCGCCCCGCTCTTCGACCGCAGCGGCACCACGCAGAGCGTCGCCGACCACCCCGGGCCCGGGCACGGGTCGGCCCAGGTCGTCGTCAACCCGGGGGACACCGGCGCCGCGATCGGCGCGACCCTCGAGGGGGCCGGCGTCGTCGCGAGCGTGAACGCGTTCACCACCGCCTACACCGCGAACCCCGCCGCCGCGTCGATCCAGCCGGGCACCTACGAGCTGCTGCTGGAGATGAAGGCGTCCGACGCGGTCAACGCGCTGCTGGACACCGCCCGGCGCATCTCCTACAAGGTGACGATCCCCGAGGGGCTCACCGCGAACCAGACCTACGAGCGCATCTCCGCCGTGACCCTGATCCCCGTCGAGGAGCTGCAGGCGGCGGCCACGGGCGGCGGTGTGGGCCTGCCGCCGGAGTCCGGCGGCAGCATCGAGGGGTGGCTGTTCCCCGCGACCTACTCGTTCGAGCCCGCGTCGACCGCCACGACGATCCTCTCCGAGATGGTCGCCAAGACGGTCTCGGTGCTCGACGGCCTGGGCGTCCCGGCCGAGCGGCGCCAGACCGTGCTGATCATGGCGTCGGTCGCGGAGAAGGAGGTCTCCTTCCCGGAGGAGTACCCGAAGGTCGCGCGGGTCATCCAGAACCGTCTGGACCGCGAGATCCCGCTCGGGATGGACACGATCAACGCGTACGGCCTGGGCAAGCCGGCGATCGAGCTGGTCGCCGCCGACTTCGAGGTCGACAACCCCTACAACTCGCGCATGCACCTGGGCCTGCCCCCCACCCCGATCTCCAACCCGGGCGAGGCCGCCATCGCCGGGGCGCTGAGCCCGGCCGAGGGGAACTGGGTCTACTTCATCACCGTGGACCTGGACACCGGCGAGACGATCTTCACGGACTCCTACGACGAGTTCCTCGCCGGCAAGGCGCAGTACCAGGAGTGGCTCGCGAACGACGGCTCGGGGGAGGACGGCTGAGCCCGGCCATGCGTGCCGCCGTCCTCGGCCACCCCATCGAGCACTCCCTGTCCCCGACGCTGCACCGAGCCGCCTACGCCGCGCTCGGGCTGGTCGACTGGCGCTACGACGCCGTCGACGTCACGTCCGAGGGCCTGCCGGACCTGCTGCGCGACCTCGACGACGCCTGGGCCGGGCTCAGCCTGACGATGCCGCTGAAGCAGACGGTCCTCCCGCTGCTGGACCACGTCGAGCCGCTGGCCGAGGTGGTCGGAGCGGTCAACACCGTGCTCGTGCAGGGCGCCCCGGGCCGGCCGGTGCTGGTCGGGGCGAACACGGACGTCCACGGCCTCCTGGCCGCCCTGGGCGAGCGGCTCGTGCGCGGGTCCGGCCCCTTGACCGGGGCCGTGCTCGGGGCGGGCGCCACCGCCGCGTCGACGCTCGCCGCCCTCGCGCAGCTGGGGTGCACGACGCCGGTCGTGCACGTTCGCTCCGTCGGCCGGGCCGGTGCCCTCATGCGAGCGGCGCACCGGATGGGCGTCGAGCCGCGGTACGCCCCGCTGGACGACGCGCTGGGCTCGCTCACGGGAGCCGACGTCGTCGTCTCCACGCTCCCGGCGCACGCGGCCGACGGCCTCGCCGGCCAGCTGGGCGCGTCGGCAGCCGGCACGGCGGTGCACGGCGTCCTGCTGGACGTCGTCTACGAGCCGCGTCCCACGGCGCTGTCGGTCGCGTGGGAGGCGCGCGGCGGCGCCGTCGTCGGCGGTGAGCGCATGCTGCTGCACCAGGCGGTCGAGCAGGTCCGGCTGATGACGTCCCGTCCGGCGCCGCTGGAGGCGATGGAGCGGGCGCTGGCGGAGCGGCTGGCGGGGTAGAGGCCGGCGCGCGAGGGGCTCGCAGCCGAATCCCTACGCGCGAGCAGCGACCTGCCGATGGTGCACAGGACACCCGCACCGGCGGCCGCCGCCGGTCGTCGGGTCCCCGCACCCGGAAGGCCGCCACGTGAAGCAGCTCGGACAGATCCTGCTCGACGAGGGGCTCGTCACCGAGTCCCAGCTGTCCGCCGCGCTGGCCGAGCAGCAGGTGCGCGGCCGTTCGCTGGGCACGACGCTGGTCGAGATCGGGCTGGTCACCGAGCGCCAGCTGGTCCAGGCACTCGCCGTGCAGGTCGGCATGCCGTTCGTCGACCTGGACGAGTACCCGGTGGACCGGATGGCGGCGTCCCTGGTGCCCGGCTCGCTGTGCCGCCGGCACGTCGTCCTGCCGGTCCGGATCGAGGACGGCTATCTCGTGCTGGCCACCGCCAACCCGGGCAACGTCGTCGCCGTCGACGACGTGCGGACGCACTGCGGGATGGCCGTGCGCACCGTCGTGGCGACGCGTGACGACCTCATGCGTGCCATCGACCGCTACTGCCGGGTCGACGGCGAGATGGAGGACCTCTCGTCCGCGTTCGAGCAGCAGGTGCCCGAGCAGCCCGCGGACGACCTGGCGCGCATCGGCGAGGTCGCCGATGACGAGGCACCCATCGTCCGGTTCGTGAACCTGCTGATCACGCAGGCGATCACCGACCGGGCCTCGGACATCCACCTCGAGCCGACGGAGCACGACCTGCGGGTGCGGTACCGCATCGACGGCGTGCTGCACGAGACGCAGCGGGCGCCGCGGGCGATCGTCGGTGGCGTCATCTCGCGCGTGAAGATCATGGCCGACATCGACATCGCCGAGCGTCGGCGCCCGCAGGACGGCCGGCTGTCGGTCACCCACCAGGGACGCCAGGTCGACCTCCGGGTGGCCACCCTGCCCACCGTGTGGGGCGAGAAGATCGTCATGCGGATCCTGGACAACACCTCGACGAGCCTCGACCTGCGCGACCTGGCGTTCCTCGGCGGGAACCTCGACACCTACCGCGCCGCCTACACCAAGCCCTACGGGATGATCCTGGTCACCGGCCCGACCGGGTCGGGCAAGTCCACGACGCTCTACGCCACGGTCAACGCGGTGTCCCGGCCCGAGGTCAACGTCATCACCGTCGAGGACCCGGTCGAGTACCGGCTGCCGGGCATCAACCAGGTGCAGGTCAACCCGAAGGCGGGCCTGACGTTCGCCGGGGCGCTGCGCTCGATCCTGCGGTCCGACCCCGACGTCGTGCTGCTGGGCGAGATCCGCGACCACGAGACCGCGCAGATCGCCATCGAGGCCGCCCTCACCGGGCACCTGGTGCTGTCGACCCTGCACACCAACGACGCGCCGTCCGCCGTCACCCGACTCGTGGAGATGGGGATCGAGCCGTTCCTGGTCGGGTCGGCGCTCGACGCCGTGGTGGCCCAGCGGCTGGCACGCCGGCTCTGCGACCGCTGCAAGGAGGCGTACCTGCCCGAGGAGTCCGAGCTCCGGGCGGCGCGGTTCCCGTGGACGCCCGGCGACGACGTGCCGAAGCTCCACCGTCCCGTCGGCTGCGGGTCCTGCTCGGGCACCGGGTACCGCGGCCGCATCGCGGTCCACGAGGTCATGCGGGTCACCGAGGAGATCGAGCGGCACGCGGTCGCCCGGTCGTCCGGCGCCGACGTCGCGCGGACCGCTCGTGCCCAGGGCATGGTGCCGCTGCGCGAGGACGGCTGGGCCAAGGTGGCGCTCGGGCTGACGTCGATCGACGAGGTGCTCCGGGTCGTGAGCTGACCGGGTCGCGATGGACCTCTCGGCGCACCGGTCGCTCACACATCCGCGCCGGCGGCCGATAGGTCGACGACGACGGTGCGGCCCGCCGGGCGCGCGCCGCCATGCCGGAGCCCGCCGTCGGCGGACCGACGACCTGGAGGCGCATCTGTGAGCCAGCCCCACGCGACAGCGGACGACCTGCGCGGCACCACGCCGCGGTACGACGGCGTCCCGGGCGGCGCGCTCGACCGGGTCCCGACCCAGCCCTCGGGCGGCGACCCGGACCTCGACGGCGTGCTGCGGGCCATGGTGGCCCGGGGCGCGTCGGACCTGCACCTGACGGTCGGCGCGTCGCCGACCATCCGCGTGGACGGTGCGCTCCGGCCGCTGGACGTGCACGAGGCCGTCGGCCCCGACTCCGTGCGACGCATGCTGTACGGCATCCTCACGCCGGCGCAGCGCGCGACGTTCGAGGAGAACCTGGAGCTCGACCTCGCCTACGCCATCTCCGGCGTCGGCCGCTTCCGGGTCAACCTCTACCAGCAGCGCCGGTCCGTCGGCGGGGTGTTCCGCCTCATCCCGCACGAGATCAAGGCGCTCGACCAGCTCGGGATGCCGCCCGTGGTCGGCACCTTCGCGGGCCTGCCCCGTGGGCTGGTGCTCGTCACCGGGCCCACCGGGTCCGGCAAGTCCACGACCCTGGCGTCGCTGATCGACCTCGCGAACCGCACCCGGGACGACCACATCGTCACGGTGGAGGACCCCATCGAGTACCTGCACCGCCACAAGCGATCGCTGATCAACCAGCGCGAGGTCGGCACGGACACGCACTCCTTCGCCAGCGCGCTGAGGCACGTCCTGCGTCAGGACCCGGACATCATCCTCGTCGGCGAGATGCGTGACCTGGAGACGATCTCCGTGGCGCTGACCGCGGCGGAGACCGGCCACCTCGTCTTCGCGACGCTGCACACGCAGGACGCCGCCCAGACCGTCGACCGGATCATCGACGTCTTCCCGGCCGAGCAGCACGGCCAGGTCCGCACCCAGCTCGCCGGCGCGATCCAGGGCGTCGTCTCCCAGACGCTGTGCAGGACGGCGTCCGGCCGAGGTCGCGCCGTCGCGACCGAGGTGATGGTCGCGACGCCGGCGATCCGCAACCTCATCCGCGAGGGCAAGACCCATCAGCTCATGTCCGCCATGCAAGCCGGGGCGCAGCACGGCATGCACACCCTGGACCAGGACCTGGCCCGCCTCACCGCCGCGGGCTCGATCACCTGGGAGGAGGGCCTGGAGCGCTGCCACGACCGGGAGGACTTCTCCCGGCTCACCGGTCGGTCGGGCAGTGGACGGCAGCTGCGCTGGTCCTCGGTCGACATCCCCGGGGACGCCTTCGGGTCGGCGGGCCTGGATCTCGGACCGGTGGTCGGCTGATGTCGGACGCCACCACGACCTTCCAGTACGCGGTCCGGGACAGCGCGGGGAAGGTCGTCAAGGGCCGGATCGAGGCGGTCAACACCGCCGCCGTCGCGTCCCGGCTGAAGACCATGGGCCTGGCCCCGATCGCGATCGACCCGGTGCGGACGACCGGGCTGCGCCGCGAGCTGACCCTGCCGTCCCTGGGCGACCGGGTGCCGCTGAAGGACGTCGCGATCATGTCCCGGCAGCTGGCGACCATGGTGTCGGCCGGCCTGTCCCTGCTGCGCGCCCTCGCCATCCTGGCCGACCAGACGGAGAACAAGGTGCTGGCCAAGGTGCTCGCGCGGGTGCGGCACGAGGTCGAGGGCGGCGTGTCGCTGTCCAGCGCGATGGCCGCTCACCGCGAGGTGTTCCCACCCCTCATGCTCAACATCATCCGGGCCGGCGAGACCGGCGGCTTCCTCGAAACCGCGCTGGTGTCGGTGGCGGAGAACTACGAGTCCGAGGTCAAGCTGCGCAGCACCATCCGGTCCGCGATGACCTACCCCGCCATGGTGTTCGGGATGGCGGTCCTGGCGGTGATCGGGATGCTCGTCTTCATCGTCCCCGTGTTCCAGGGCATGTTCGAGGACCTCGGCGGCGAGCTGCCGCTCCCGACCCGCATCCTCGTCGCAGCGAGCCACGCGATGACCTGGCTGTCACCCCTGCTCGTCCTCGCCGGGGTGGTCGGCGCCTGGTGGTGGAACAAGCACCGGTACGACGACGCCGTGCGCGCCGTCATCGACCCGTTGAAGCTGCGGGTGCCGGTCTTCGGGACGCTGTTCACGAAGATCTCGATCGCCCGGTTCAGCCGCAACCTCGGCACGATGATGGGCGCCGGCGTGCCGATCCTGCACGCCCTCGACGTCGTGGGGGAGACCAGCGGCAGCTGGGCCGTGGAGCGCGCGGTCGCCGAGGTGAAGGAGAGCGTCCGCAACGGGCAGCCGCTCGCCGCACCGCTCGGTGACCATCCGGTGTTCCCGCCGATGGTGGTGCAGATGATCGCGGTGGGCGAGGACGCCGGTGCGCTGGAGACGATGCTCGCGAAGATCTCCGAGTTCTACGACCAGGACGTCCAGGCGACGACGGAGCAGCTGACCTCACTCATCGAGCCGCTGCTCATCGCGGTCCTCGGCACGCTCATCGGCGGCATGATCATCGCCCTCTACCTGCCGATCTTCAACATCTTCACCCTCGTGGAATAGCCCTGCCGCGCGTTCGTGCTGCCGCCGGCGGGAGCCGACCCGGCGTACGGGTGAATAGCGCACGGAAACGCCACGAGGCCCTCACGCAGCTGCGGCGGGTGCCGATCCAGAAGTCACACGGCGAACGCCGACCACGTCCCCACGACTCCCGAAGGAGAGCCCACCATGGAGGCTCGCATGCGCAAGGCCCTCGACGAGAACCAGAAGGGCTTCACCCTCGTGGAGCTGCTCGTCGTCGTCATCATCATCGGCATCCTCGCCGCCATCGCCATCCCGGTGTACCTCGGTCAGACCGGCAAGGCGAAGGACGCCGCCGCCAAGGCCGACCTGGCGAATGCCAAGACCGCGCTTGTCATGACGCTCGTCGACAACCCGCCCGCGGCGTCGGTCTCGCTCGGGTCCATCACCGCCCTGGTTCCTGGCGCCGAAGGGTCCACGGGCACGACCGACTTCAAGGGCAAGTACACGAAGGGCACGGCCGGCGCCGCCGACACCTTCTGCCTCCAGATCACGTCCGCGAGCACGGCGATCTTCTCGGTGCTCGACACCGGCTCCATCAAGGCCGGCGCCTGCGCCTGATCGAGCGTCTTGCCACAAGACGTGTGGGGTGCGACGGCGACGTCGCACCCCACACCCCTGTCTTGACATGTTCCGCATCACGGAGGAGGGCGTCATGGATGAGGACGCGGGCCGTCCCGACGACAGCGGCCTCAGCCTGGCCGAGGTGATCGTGTCGATGCTCGTCCTGGCCGTCGTCGCCATGGCGTTCCTGCCGGTGGTCGCCCGCACCACCACGGCAGCGGCCACCGAGACGGCCGTCGCCACCGCGACCAGGCTGGTGAGCCGGCAGCTCGAGCTGGCCCGGGTCAGCGGTGCGACCTGCACGGCGCTCAGGGCCACGACGGCCGACGTGGACGCCCGTGACGGCGAAAACCGCAGGTACGCCGTCACCACCGAGCTGGTCCCGGTGGCACCGAGCACCGCGTGCCCGGGACTCGTGCGGTACACCGTCCGGGTGGCGCGCACCGGCACACCAGGCCCAGCGCTGGCCACCGGCTCGACCTACGTGCTGCTGGAGAACCCGTGAGGACCCGACCGCTCCGGCTCCCCACCGACGACCGGGGCATCACCGCCGCCGAGATGCTGGTGTCCTCCGCACTCGTCCTCGTCTTCCTGCCGCTCGCCGGCATCGTCGTGAGCTCGGCCGTCACCACCCAGCGCGAGGTGCGGGCCACCACGGATGCCGGCATGGCGGCGCAGCTCGTCGCGGCGTCCGTGGAGGACGGGGTCCGCTTCGCGGGGACCGTGCGCCTGGACCCCTGGTCCGCCACCCACGCCAACGAACGCCTCGTCGTCAGCACCCGTGCGGGGACGGCGAGCGTCTACACCGCCGTGTGCCAGGCGTGGTTCTACGACGCCGCGAACGAGACGCTGTCCACCAAGCGCGTCCCGGCCGGCCCCGCAGCCCCGGGCGCTCTCGCCGAGCCCGTGACGCGCGAGGAACGGGAGACCTGGACCGTGCTCGCGGAGGGCGTCACCCGCCGACCGGTCGACCCCTCGCAGGTGGACGGACAGATGCGTCCGCTGTTCACCCACTCGACGACGCCGACCGCCGGCACCGTCACGCTCGACCTGCGGTTGCCGACGTCGCCGCGGGCAGTGGGGGAGGTCGTCACCTCGCGGGACGCCGTGGTCGTGTCCACGTCCGTCACCACCCGATCACCCCGAGACATCACGAGGTCCCCGTGCTCCTGACCACGTGTCCTCGCCTCCTGAGCCCAGCCCGCCGGCGCGCGGTCCCGGTCGCTCCGACGGATGCCGGGGTGGCCATGGCCACGGTCGTCTGGGTCGTCACGCTCACCGGGATCATCGCCGCGACCCTGGCGACCATGACGGTGTTCGCCATCGGTCACACGAGCAGCAACCGCGCCTCCGTGCAGGCCGTCGCCGCTGCGGAAGCGGGGATCGACTACGCCCGCACCAGGCTCATGGACCCCACGATCTGCCGCCCGGACCCGTCCGGTGGCCCCGCAACCATCGCGAGCCCGACCCCCGGCCCGGTGTTCACCGTGCGGGTCCAGTACCAGCGCCCGAACGCGCCGACCGGGGAGTGGGTGAACGGCTGTCCGGTCGCCGAGGCCTCCGAGGTGCGCCTGCGGGCGACCGGCGACGCGATCCAGCGAGGGGTTGCCGGCCAGAGCTCGGGCGACGTCGAGACCGTCGACTCGGTCTACACCGGCAGGAAGCTCGAGTTCCCCTACGTGGAGATGACGACGCAGTCGCCGCGAGCGGGCGGGCACCTCCTGGAGTTCGCCACGGGGACCGAGGGCACGGGCCTGACGACCCGGTCGGCGACAGCCGCCCAGTTCCCCGGACTCACCAAGGACGACTACCGGTGGCGACGGTTCGACGTCATGTCGGTCCCGGACATGGCGGCCGGACTCGGCGCCGGCCTCTCAAGCACCTGCACCCTCACCGCGACTGCGGGGGCGACCGCTCTTCGGGTCACGGTTCCGCTCAGGGTCGAGGCCCGGTCGAGCAGCTGCTCGGCGCTGCGGCTCTCCTCGGCGACCGGCGCGAGGTTCACGGTCGAGCTCGGGGCGGACCTCGTCATCTTCGCCGACCAGTTCGAGCTCAGCGGGACGCTGGTCGTGCGCTCCACCGACGGGCTGCCGCACACGTTGTACGTCGTGCGTCCGTGGACCGGGTCGTGCGCGAGCGATGCGGCCGACGTCAAGATCGGGCGTGGAGCGGGGGGCACCGGGATCCAGACGCTGGACGGCGCGCGCGTGATGCTGTACAGCGCGGCCGGCATGGTGTTCGGGGAGTCCGGCGCGCCCCAGCAGCAGGACTTCGCCGGCCAGATCTACGCCTGCTCCCTCTGGTACCACGACAAGGTCCGCCTGACGTACGCACCAGCCACCGCGAGGATCCTCGGGAACGACGCGCCCTGGCCTGCCACCCAGCTGGTGTCGAAGCTCGACATCCCGAACCCCTAGGCCGAGAGCCCCATGTCACTCCTCGTCGCCCCGCTCGCCCTCCTCGGCCTCCTCGTCGGCTCCTTCCTCAACGTGGTCGTGTCCCGCGTGCCCGCCGGCGAGTCGGTCGTGCACCCGCCGAGCCGGTGCCCGACCTGCGGCAGCCGCATCCGCCCGTGGGACAACGTGCCGGTCCTCTCGTGGCTGGTCCTGAGGGGTCGCTGCCGGGACTGCGGCACGCGGATCTCCGCGCGCTACCCGGCGGTGGAGGCGGCGACCGCCGTCCTGTTCGCGCTGGTCGCGCTCCTCGTGGGGCCGTGGGCCGTGCCCGCCTTCGCCTACCTGGCCGCCATCGGCGTCGCGCTCGCGCTGATCGACCTCGACACCCACCGGCTCCCGAACGCGATCGTCCTGCCGTCGTACCCCGTGCTCGGGGCGCTCCTCGCGCTGGCCTCGTGGGGCACCGGCGACTGGTCGGCGCTGCTGCGGGCCGTCATCGGTGGCACGGCGCTCTGGGTGGCGTACTTCGCGCTGTGCCTGGCCAAGCCGGGCGGCATGGGCTTCGGCGACGTCAAGCTCGCCGGCCTGCTGGGTGGCGCACTGGCGTGGCTCGGCTGGGGACCGTTCGCCGTCGGCGCCTTCGGCGCGTTCGTCCTCGGCGGCCTCTTCGCGGTCGTGCTGCTGGTCACCGGCCGCGCCGGTCGGGGCAGCGGCATCCCGTTCGGCCCGTGGATGCTGCTGGGCGCCGGCCTCGGTGTCGCCGTCGGGGAGCCGCTGTGGGGTGCCTACCTGGGCCTCCTGGTCTGACGGGCGACGCGGCGGGTCCTTCGCAGGACCGGCACGACGGCGCCGGGCGCAACAGGTCACAACGGGTGATCGCCTGCCGATAGGCCGGGCGGACCACGTAGACCACAGAAGGAGCCCCGCCGTGCCCAAGGCAGGAGTCGTCGGCCTCGACGTCGGCAGCACGCACGTGCGCGCCGCCGAGATCCGGCTCGCGCGCGGCCGCGCAGGGGGGAATCCCGTGCCGACCCTGACCCGGTACGCCGAGGTGCGCCTGCCGCTGGGCGCCGTCCGCGACGGCGAGGTGGCCGACCCCTCCGCCGTGACGGACGCCCTCAGGCGGCTGTGGGCCGAGGGCCGGTTCTCCACCCGCGACGTCAACATCGGCGTCGGGAACCAGCGCGTCGTCGTCCGCGAGCTCGACCTGCCGTGGATGCCCCTGCCGCACATCCGCGCCTCGCTGCCGTTCCAGGTGCAGGAGCTCATCCCCATGCCGGTCGAGGAGGCGCTGCTCGACTACTACCCGACGGGGGAGCGCGAGGGCTCGTCCGGACGGATGGTCCAGGGCATGCTCGTCGCCGCCACCCGGGACACCGTCCGCGCGAACCTCATGGCCGTGGAGTCCGCCGGGCTGCGGACGCAGATGGTGGACCTCGGTCCGTTCGCCCTGCTGCGGTCGCTGGCCCACGGCGACCACGCGGCGCGGACCGTCGCCCTGGTCGAGATCGGCGCCCGCATCACCCAGGTCGTCATCGTCGCGCACGGCGTCCCGCGCTTCGTGCGCATGCTGCCGTCCGGCGGGCAGAACGTCACCGACGCCGTCGCCGCGGCCCTCGGCATCGCCGCGGCCGAGGCGGAGGACGTGAAGCGGGCGGTCGGGATCGGCCGCGAGGTCGGCCCCGAGCAGGAGGCGGCCGCGGAGGCGATCAGCACCGTGGTCCGGCCGCTCGTGGAGGCCGTGCGCAACACCTTCGTCTACTACGCGAGCAACAACACCGGGGCCGGGATCGAGGTGGCGGTCCTCAGCGGGGGCGCGTCCCAGCTCCCCGGCCTGGACCGGTACCTGGCCGCGACGAGCCGGCTGCCCGTCGTCGCCGGCGATCCGCTGGGGTCGCTGCGGGTCGTGCGTGACGAGCGCCTCCGGTCGGTCACCCGGAACGCCGCCGTCATGGCGACGCCGATCGGTCTGGCGTACGGGGTGGCGGCATGAGGGCACGGACGGCGACTCTCGCCGCACCCGCCCGTCCCCAGGTCAACCTGCTGCCCGGGGACGTCCGGCAGGCCCGGACGCTCGGCGTCGTCAAGCGCTGGACGCTGGTCTCCAGCGGGGTGACGCTGCTCGCCATCGGCACCGTCGCCGCCGTCGCGCAGCTGCAGACCCAGATCGCGGACTCCGAGCTCGCGCAGGCGGACGCCGAGTCGGCCGGGATCGTGGCGGAGCAGCGCCCGTTCGCCCGGATCACCTCGCTGCGGGCCGAGCTGGAGACGCTCCGATCGGCGCGTGACCACGGGGTTGCCCAGGAGATCCTGTGGTCGGACTACCTCGGTGCGATCACAGCGGTCACCCCACCCGGCGTCGGGATCAGCACGCTCGACTACACGGGCGCGACCCCGCTCGCCGCCGCCCCCGGCTCGGCCGACCCGCTCGTCGTGGCCGGGATCGGGGCGATCACCTTCACCGCCCTGGCCGCGGACGTGCCGGACACCGCCGCGTGGGCCGACGCCCTGGACGCCGTGCCGGGGTTCCGCGACGTCCGGGTCACCACGGTCGACCGCGCCGACAAGGGCGGCGACCTCCGCTACGAGATGACCGGGACGATCCAGGTCGACGACGCCGCGCTGGCCCACCGCTTCGACCCGCAGCCCGAGGGGGACCGATGACCCGCCGCAATGGCTCCGTCGAATGGATCGCCGGCACGGCCGTCGTGTGCCTGCTCGCGCTGGTCGCGTCGTGGCTGCTCCTGTTCGGACCGCTGCTGGACCAGGCCGCGGCCACGCGTGCCCAGGCCGAGCAGGTCCGCGACCAGAACGAGGCGCTGCGTGCGTCCGTGGACGCGCTGCGCGCCGACTTCGCGCACCTCGCCGAGTACGAGTCCGAGCTGACCGCCCTGGACGCCGCCGTGCCGTCGCGGGCCACGCTGACCGACCTGACACGCGAGCTGGCCGCCGCCGCGACCGCCGCCGGTGTGACGATCGTCGGGATGGACGTGTCGACCGCGGTGGCCCTCACCGGTGAGCCGGTAGCGCCGCCCGCGGCCGCCGAGGGCGCCGCCTCGGACACCGCCGCGACCACCGACCCGGCCGCGCCTGCCGCGCCGGCCGCCCCGCCGGCGGGTGCGGCCCCGGTGGCTCCGCCGGTACCCGGCATGGTCGCGATCCCGCTCAGCATCGACGTGGTCGGCTCGGTGGAGCCGGCCCGGGCGTTCCTCGCTGCGGTGCAGACCGCTCTGGACAGGCAGCTGCTCGTCACGACGCTCGCCGTCAAGGCGCTCGAGGAGTCGGACCCCACCGACAGGATGCCGGCCACCGCGGTCGGCGACGTCGAGGTGACCGTCGGCGCCCTCGCGTACGTGCTGCCGCGCTCGGACTCCGAGCCCACCGAGGACGGCGTGCCGCTGCCGGGCGGCTCCGGGGCGAACCCGTTCGTCCCGTCCGTCGAGGCACCCGCGCCCGTGCCGCCCGACCCGGCCCAGTCGGTGGCGGACGCCGTGGCGGCGGCGATCGCCGAGGCGTCCGCGACCGCCGAGGCGGCAGCCGCCGAGCGCGCAGCCGCAGCGGCGGCGGCGGCAGCGGCGACCCAGGCAGCGTCCTCGACCCCGCCCGCGGCCACGACGACGTCGACGACCCCCGGCGTCGAGGTCGACGCCGACGCCGCACCCGCGGACCCGCCGTCCGGCGGCTGAGAGCCACCGGCCGACGAGCCACCGGCCGGTCGTCCCTCGCCCCCGTCGCACGTGACGTCCCTCCGCAGCGCCGGCCCCTGCCGCGTCCGCAGCCCGGACGTGGGCCGGGACCCCTCGGCGAGCGTGGAAGGATCGACGCCATGCTGCGTTGGTTGACCGCCGGAGAGTCGCACGGCCCCGCCCTCACGGGGATCCTCGAGGGGCTGCCGGCCGGCGTCGAGGTGACGACCCGGGACATCCAGGACGCGCTCGCGCGACGGCGGCTGGGCTACGGCCGCGGGGCCCGGATGAAGTTCGAGCAGGACGAGGTCCGGATCCTCGGCGGCGTCCGGCTCGGACTCAGCCAGGGCGGCCCGGTGGCCCTCGAGATCGGCAACACCGAGTGGCCGAAGTGGGTCGACGTCATGTCCGCCGACCCGGTCGACGACCCCGAGAAGCTCAACCGCGCGCGCAACGCGCCGCTGACCCGACCCCGTCCCGGCCACGCCGACCTCGTCGGCATGCGCAAGTTCGGCTTCGACGACGCGCGCCCCGTCCTCGAGCGCGCCTCCGCCCGCGAGACCGCCACGCGCGTGGCGCTGGGGACCGTGGCGGCCAGGTTCCTGGAGCAGGCCGCCGGCATCCGGCTCGTCTCGCACGTCGTCGCGATCGGCCCGGTCGGCGTGCCCGACGACGCCCCGCTGCCCACGCCGGACGACGTCGCCCTCCTCGACGCCGACCCCGTCCGCTGCGCGCACCCACCGACGTCCGCGGCGATGGTCGCCGAGATCGACGACTGCCACCAGGCGGGGGACACCCTCGGCGGGATCGTGGAGGTCCTCGCGTACGGCGTCCCGTCGGGCGTCGGCACCTACGTGCACGGTGACCGGCGCCTGGACGCGCGGCTGGCCGCGGCGCTCATGGGCATCCAGGCGATCAAGGGCGTCGAGGTCGGCGACGGCTTCCGCACCGCGGCCCGGCGCGGCTCGCAGGCGCACGACGAGATCGAGCGCGACCCGCTGTCCGGACGCATCCGCCGCCGCAGCAACCGTGCCGGCGGCATCGAGGGCGGCATGGCGAACGGCGAGGTCCTGCGCGTCCGCGCCGCCATGAAGCCCATCTCGACCGTCCCGCGCGCGCTGTCCACGGTCGACACCGCCAACGGCGAGCCGGCCAAGGCGCAGCACCAGCGCTCCGACGTGTGCGCGGTCCCGCCGGCCGCCGTCGTCGCCGAGGCCATGACCGCCCTGGTGCTGGCCGACGCGCTGCTGGAGAAGTTCGGCGGGGACTCCGTGGCCGAGGTCGCGCGCAACGTCGCCGGCTACCTCGCCGCGGTCCCCGAGCTGCAGCGGTGAGCGGGTCCGGACCGCGCGTCGTGCTCATCGGCCCGCCCGGCGCCGGGAAGTCGACCGTGGGGCGGGCGCTCGCCCACGAGCTCAGGCTGCGGCTGCGGGACACCGACGCGGACGTCGAGGCCGGCGCCGGCAAGCCCATCCGCGAGATCTTCGTCGACGACGGCGAGCCGCACTTCCGCACCCTGGAGCGCGCGGCCGTCGCCCGGGCCCTCGAGGAGCACGACGGCGTCCTGGCGCTCGGCGGCGGCGCCGTGATGGACCCGCTGACGGAGGCCGATCTCGTCGCGTACGCCGGGCGGGGCGGCGTCGTCGTCTTCCTCGACGTGTCGCTCGCGCACGCCTCGCCGCGGGTCGGCTTCAACCAGGCCCGCCCGCTGCTGGTCGGCAACCCGCGCGCGCAGTGGCAGGCGCTCATGGAACGGCGCCGACCCGTCTACCAGCGCCTCAGCACCCTGGCCGTCAGCACGGACGGCCGCACCGCCGGGCAGGTCGCCCGGACCATCGCCGAGAGCCTGGTCTCCGGCGACGACGGACCGAAGGACGCACAGCCGTGACCGAGACCGACCGCACCACCGCCGCCACCGCCCCGCGGGTCGTCCGCGTCGAGGGCGAGCGTCCCTACGACGTCGTCATCGGCCGGCGCCTGCTCGGCGAGCTGCCGGCCCTCCTGGGCGCCGACGTCCAGCGCGTGCTGATCATCTGCACCGAGGCGATGACCGCGTCTGCCGACGCCGTCCGCGAGGACCTCGTCGCCCAGGGGTACCAGGCGATCCTCGCCGAGGTGCCCGACGCCGAGGGCGCCAAGTCCGCCGAGGTCGCCTCGTTCTGCTGGGGCGTGCTCGGGCAGGCCGACTTCACGCGCTCCGACGCGATCGTGTCCCTGGGCGGCGGTGCCACCACCGACCTCGCAGGGTTCGTGGCGTCCACCTGGCTGCGCGGCATCAAGGTAGTGCACATCCCCACCACGCTGCTGGCGATGGTCGACGCCGCCGTCGGGGGCAAGACCGGCATCAACACGGCGGAGGGCAAGAATCTCGTCGGCACGTTCTTCCCGCCGGCCGGTGTGCTCTGCGACCTCGCGGCGCTGGAGTCGCTGCCGAAGTGGGACTTCGTCGCGGGCCTGGCCGAGGTCATCAAGTGCGGCTTCATCGCCGACCCGCGCATCCTCGAGCTCGTCGAGGCGGACCCGGCGGGGCTCGTGGAGCGCGGCGGCGCGTCGGGGGAGGACAGCGCGGGCGAGGACGTCCTGACCGAGCTGATCGAGCGCTCCATCCGCGTCAAGGCGCGGGTCGTGGGGGAGGACCTCACCGAGGCGGGCCTCCGCGAGATCCTCAACTACGGGCACACCCTCGCCCACGCGATCGAGCAGGTCGAGCGCTACGCGTGGCGGCACGGGGCGGCGGTGTCCGTCGGGATGATGTTCGTCGCCGAGCTGGCGCGGCTCGCGGGCCGCCTCGACGACGCCGTCGTCGACCGTCACCGCGACATCCTCACGTCGGTGGGCCTGCCGGTGACCTACCGCGGCGACCGGTGGGAGCAGCTGCTCGCGGTCATGCGGCGCGACAAGAAGTCCCGCGGGGACCTGCTGCGCTTCGTCGTGCTCGACGACCTCGCCAGGCCCGCACGGCTGGAGGGCCCGGACCCGACGCTGCTCGCTGCGGCCTACGCCGAGATCAGCGCGGACGCCCCGACGACGAGGACCATCTCGCTGTAGGGCCTGGGCGCGTCCCCGCGTCCCCGCGTGGCCGCCTGACGCGAGCACCGGGCGGGCGGCGATCGACCTCAGGCCTGCTGGCTCGCGTAGGCCTCGGGACCCTGCTGGGCGGCGACCGGGTCCATGTACCCGAACTCGAGGACGTTGCCGTCGGGATCGGTGAGCTGGCGCTGGTACATGAAGCCCAGGTCGGTGGCCGGGTGCGACTCCGTGCCGCCCGCGGCGATGCCGTCGGCGACGGCCTTGTCGATCGCCTCACGGTCGTCGAGGAAGATGGCGGTCGCCACGGACACGGCTGCTGCCGGGTCGCCGATCGGCCGGTCGGAGAAGGTCTGGAAGTACTCCCGGACGAGGATCATGAAGTAGCTGTGGTCCTCCTCCACGACCACGCACGCGGCGTTGTGGTCGGTGAAGAGAGGATTGATGGTGAATCCGATCGCCGTGTAGAACGCCTTCGCGCGCTCGAGGTCGCTCACCGGCAGGTTGACGAACATCGCGGTCATGGTGGTCTCGCTCTCGTGGACGGGGTGTGCGGTGCGGTGCGGGCGGTGCGGGCGGTGCGGCCGCGCTGGCGTGACCGTGGCCCTTGCTCCCTGGCTTCGACCGCCCGGTTGCTCGCAAGTCATCGGAGCAAGTGGTGAGGGGCCTGGTAGGCGCCGCGACCGGGCGGTCTCGACGGGTGGTCGTCAGCCGGTTGGGCGGTCTCGACGGGTGGTGGTCAGCCGGTTCGGCGGTCTCGACGGGGTGGTCGTCAGTGCGGCCGGGCCTCGACCTGGCCCGGCTGAGCCGCGGTAGGACCGGCAAACGGGCTGCGAGGGCGCCGCCATGCCGCCCCCCTCGCCCGGATGCGCGGCCACCTCACCCATCGCTTCCCCGACCTGAGGGGACACCGTCGTCGCCCAGCAGGTTCTGGGCGGCGCCATTTCTCGACGGCTTCGCCCAGCATTCCACCCGCCCCCAGGTCGCTCGGACGAGAACCCGTCCACAGGCCATTGATCACTTCTCCGGCGTGTCAGTGGCTCCTCCTAGCATGGGAATTGAGCAAAAGCCCGAGAACCCCGCGACGGAATGGAGGCGGACGTGGACGTCGTCGAGCACCCGCCTGCCGCATCGTCCGCGGACCTGGCCGGACTGGCCCCCGACGTGGCGGCGGCACTGAGCGTGCTGGCGCAGGTCACGGACACCCTGTGCGCGGCCGACGTGTCGCAGTGCGAAGGCCGCGCCGCCCTCGCGATGGTGAACGCCCTGGCCGCGGCGACGAGCCGGCTCGAGGCGCTGAAGATCCGCACCCTGCCGGTGGTCGAGGCGGACGGGCTGTGGGCGACCGGCGGAGCGCGGTCGTTCGCGACCTGGGTCGCTCGTCGCCACCACCTGCCGACGCACACGGCGCACGCCCAGGTCAGGCTCGGCCGGACGCTGCGGGACTCGCTGCCCCTGACCGACCTGGCGGCCCGGTCCGGTGAGATCTCGCTCGCGCACGCGCAGGTGCTCGCGACGCTCGCCCCCACGACGCCGCAGCGGTGCGCGGTGCTCGCGGACCCCGACAACGAGTGCAACGAGGCCTTCCTCGTCGGTGAGGCGCGCACGCGGTCCGTCGACGGCCTGCGGCTCCTCACACGCCACTCGGCCGCGGTCTTCGACCCCGACGCGGACGACCGCGGGTACGTCGAGGCGTGCGACCGGGAGCACCTGCAGCTGAGCCGTCTCGGCGACGGCTACCACCTCCAGGGCTGGCTCACCGTCCCGCACGGTCAGACGCTCAAGGTGGCCCTGGAGGCCGCCACCGCCGTACCCGCAGCGGACGACGACCGCACCACGGACCAACGACGGGCCCAGGCCCTGGCCGACGTCGCGCAGATCAGCCTCGACCACGGTCGCACCGGCAGCCGGCGGACGACCCGGCCGCGGCTCAGCGTGCTGGTCGGGCATGCGGAGCTCGCCGCGCTGGTCGCGGCCGCGCGTCGCCGTTCGGGCGAGCACGCGACGGGGGAGACGCCGGCTCGCACGCCGGGATACGGCACGCGGGCGATTCTCGCCGGCGAGAGCGTCGCCGGGCCGCCGCAGCTCGAGGACGGCACCCCCATCCCCAGGGCGCTGCTCGACCGGCTGGCGTGCGACAGCGAGATCCAGCGGATCATCTTCGGGCCGGTCGCAGGTCATGGACGTCGGCCGGGCGGAACGGACCTTCACCGGCCCCCGACGTGCGGCGATCGTCGCCCGGGACAAGCACTGCCGATATCCGACCTGCGCTGCGCCGCCGGTCCTGGCGGACGCGCACCACGTGCAGCACTGGGCACGGGACCACGGGAGCACGAGCGTCGACAACGGGATCCTGCTCTGCTGGTACCACCACGACCTCGTCCATCGACGCCACATCGAGATCCACCGACGACGCGAGCGCTGGGTGTTCACCGACGCGCACGGCGACGAGATCGGCGCGGAGCACGACGCGCCGGCGTGAAGGCGTGAGGCGCGGCGTCTCCTCGGTGCGCCGGGCCCTAGGCTCGCCGCCATGACTCGCGTGCTCGTGCTGAACGGACCCAACCTCGGCCGGCTGGGGGTACGGGAGCCCGAGGTCTACGGGGCGGCGTCGTACGACGACCTCGTGTCCGCTGCCGGCGCATGGGGCACCGAGCTCCACCTCGACGTGGAGGTGCGCCAGACCGACGACGAGTCGGAGATCGTCCACTGGCTGCACGAGGCGGTCGACTCGCGCGTCCACGTGGTCATCAACCCCGCCGCGTTCACGCACTACTCGTACGCGCTGCGGGACGCCGCTGCGCAGGTGACGACCTCCGGGCTCCTGCTCGTGGAGGTGCACCTGTCTAACCCCGCGGCGCGCGAGGCGTTCCGCTCGCACTCCGTCGTCGGGCCCGTCGCGACGGGGACGGTCGCCGGCTTCGGCTTCGACTCCTACCGCCTCGCCCTGCAGGCCGTCGCGCAGCGTCTGACCGCTTGATCCGATTGCAGCAACAAGGTTCCGACATGGTGGAGCGAGGAACCAGACTCTAGCCTTGTCGACGTGCTCGTGATGACGGTCGACCAGATCGGCAGCCGTCGCGTGGGGGACCGCGTGGACGACCTGCTCGAGACGCTCGCTCAGCACCTGGCCCGGGAGCCCGGACGGCGTCCGGTCCGCGCGTTCGAGCGCACCGTCGGCGACGAGGTGCAGGCGGTGCTCGACGACGCCGTGCTCGTCGTCGAGCTCAGTGCGGCCATCCTGCGCACCGGGGGCTGGAGCGTCGGGATCGGCGCCGGACCGGTGGTCGAGCCGCTGCCGGCGTCCAGCCGGGCGGGTTCGGGGGACGCGTTCGTGCTCGCCCGCGCGGCGGTCGAGCGGGCCAAGACCCGCCCCGGCGGTGTCGCGGTCGCCGTCGTCGGCAGCGACCCCGTCCCCGCCGCAGACGCCGAGGCGGTCCTCACGCTGCTGGGCGCCGTGGCGTCCCGGCGGACGGCGGCCGGGTGGCAGGTCATCGACGCCGTCCGGGACGCCGGCGCAGGGGCTCGTCAGGGGGAGGTGGCCCGGCGCCTCGGGGTCACCCAGCAGGCGGTGAGCCAGCGCCTGCGCACGGCCCTGTGGGCGGAGGAGCTGGCAGCCCGGCCGCTCGCGGCGCGGCTGCTGCGGGCCGCCGAGGGCACCCGGGTGCTCGGCGCGTGAACCGCCGCCCCTGCGTCGGCAGGCTAGGATCGACGGCGGTCTGCCGGGCGCCGAGTGCGCCGGCACGCATGCACCCCCTCGACGAAAGCAGCCATCGTGGCCACCACCAACGACCTGAAGAACGGCACCGTCCTGCGCATCGACGGTCAGCTCTGGACCGTCATCGAGTTCCAGCACGTCAAGCCCGGCAAGGGTGGCGCGTTCGTGCGCACCAAGCTCAAGAACGTCCTCTCCGGCAAGGTCGTCGACAAGACGTTCAACGCCGGCCTGAAGGTCGAGACGGCGAACGTCGACAAGCGCGACATGCAGTACCTGTACAAGGACGGCACGGATTACGTGTTCATGGACACGGACAACTACGACCAGCTGCACGTGTCGGAGACGACCGTCGGCGACGCGTCGAACTTCCTGCTCGAGAACCAGAGCGCGATGGTCGCCACCAACGAGGGCATCCCGCTGTACGTCGAGCTGCCGCCGTCGGTCGTCCTGGAGATCACCTACACCGAGCCCGGCCTGCAGGGTGACCGCTCCACCGGCGGCACGAAGCCGGCGACGCTCGAGACCGGCCACCAGATCCAGGTCCCGCTCTTCCTGGAGACCGGCACCCGGGTCAAGGTCGACACCCGCGACAGCAGCTACCTGGGCCGCGTGAACGACTAAGTGGGTGCCCGGACCAAGGCGCGCAAGCGCGCCCTCGACGTCCTCTTCGAGGCGGAGCAGCGTCAGCGGGACCCGCTGACGCTGCTCGCCGAGCGGATCGCCGAGCCCGGCACCGAGGCGGCCCTGCCGCAGTACTCCGTGGACATCGTCGAGGGCGTCCTCGCCGAGCGGCCCCGCATCGACGAGGTGCTGTCCACGCACTCCCACGGCTGGACGCTCGAGCGCATGCCGGCCGTCGACCGCGCCCTGCTGCGCATCGGCACCTGGGAGGTCCTCTACAACGACGAGGTGCCCGACGCCGTCGCGGTGGACGAGGCGGTCGAGCTCGCCCGCACGCTGTCCACCGACGAGTCCCCGACCTTCGTCAACGGCCTGCTCGGCCGGATCGTCGACCTCAAGCCGACGCTGCTCGCCTGACCGGTCCCGACCGGCCTGTCCGGTCTTGCCCGGTCGGCACCTCCGGCAGGAGCGGTCCCTACCGCTCGGCGGGCCGGGGGAGCCGGACCGGCCCCGGACGGCCCGCCGCCGGCCGCCCGAGGAGGAACCCCTGCAGCTTCGGCACGCCGAGGGCGACCAGCGCGTCGAGCTGCTCGAGGGTCTCCACGCCCTCGGCCACGACGTCCAGCCGGTAGGCCTGCGCCAGGCTGACGATCGCGCGGACCACCGCTGCGCCCTCGTCCGTCGTCACCGCGTCGACGAACGCGCGGTCGATCTTCAGGACGTCGACCGGCAGCGTCGCGAGCCGCGCGAAGGAGCTGTAGCCGGTCCCGAAGTCGTCGATCGCGATCCGCGCGCCGAGCGCGCGCAGACGCGTGAGCGACTCCAGGACGTGCGGCATGTCCTGCAGCAGCGCGCTCTCGGTGATCTCGAGGGTCAGCCGGCCCCAGTCCCCGCGGCCCCAGTCGGCGACGACGTGGTCGACGAAGGACGGCTCCGCGAGCTGGCGTGCGGCCACGTTGACCATGACGGGGAGACCCATCCGCCGCGAGCCGCCCCTGGCGATGCCCACGATCGTGCGGCCGATCGGGACGATCAGCCCGGTGTCCTCCGCGAACGGCAGCCACTCACCGGGCATCCGCAGCCGTCCGCCGTGCTCCCACCTCGCAAGGGCCTCGACGCCGACCACCTCGAGCGTCCGGGCGTCCACGACGGGCTGGTAGTGCACGGTGAGCTCGTTGCCGACCAGGGCGACGTCGAGCTCGCGCCGCAGCTCCTCCTCGGCCTGCATGCGGGCGCGGAGCGCGTCGTCGAACACGACGACGCCGGACCGGGTGCGCTTGGCCTCGAGCATCGCGGCGTCGGCCTGGCGCAGCAGGTGCTCCGGCGCGCCGGCCGACTCGGGGCACCACAGGGCGATGCCCACCGACAGCAGCGGGACCGCGCGGTCCGGCACGCCGGTCGACAGGCCGCTCCGGATGCGCCACGCGAGGTCGCGCAGCGCCTCCGGCGGCCCCGGTTCCGCCAGGACGACGACGAGCTCGTCGCCGCCGAAGCGCGCGACGACGCCGTCCTCGCCGGCCGTCGCCCGCAGGTGGCGGCCGGCGTCCGTGAGCAGGCGGTCGCCCCAGGCGTGGCCGTGCAGCTCGTTCTCGATCTTCAACCCGTCGAGGTCGCAGAAGAGGACCGCCAGCTGGTGGTTGCGCTCGGACGCGGTGCGGATCGCCGCGGCGAGGTGGCGCTCGAGCGCATGCCGGTTGGGCAGCCCGGTGAGGGAGTCGACGAACGCCGCCTGCCGCAGGTCCCGCGCCAGGGTGATCCGCTCGGCCGCGCTGGAGACCAGGCGGGCCAGGTCGTCGAGGAACCCGGCGGCCCGCGGGTCGGTCGACGCCCCGTCGGCACGCTCGAACGTGGTGACGAACCGACCGCAGGGCAACGGGCGGGTCGTGCCGGCGACCGTCGGGTCGCCGAGGTGCCGGCGCGCGATCGTCTCGGCCTGCTGCAGCAGGCCGTCGGGCTCGGTCGCCACCGACGCCGCGCTGCTGGCCTCCGAGAGCGCGTCCCGCAGCGCGTGCTGCCGACGGGTCTCGCGATCCACCGTGGCGAGGCGCCCCAGCCCGACGGCCGTCAGGCCGGCCACCAGCGGCAGCGTCCAGGTGACCGTCAGGGGGTGCGTCCAGGGACCGACCGGCGCCAGGTAGGGGAGCGCCAGGAGCGCGACCGACACCAGCCCCGTCCCGCCGATGACGACCGACGCGCGCCGGTCGTCCGTGCTCCGCAGCGCGCGCAGCAGATAGCCGACGACGACGAGCAGCGGCAGGAAGAACGTCGGGACCGCGAGCGGACCGCGGACGCTGCTCGCCCCCGTGGAGGCGACCACGACCAGGTCCGTGGTGAGCCACACGACGGCGCGCAGCGCGAAGGCGGCCGCTGCGGCGAGCACCCAGGCACGGACCGGCGGCCCACCCGTGAAGGCGGCCACGGTCGGCAGCGCGAGGACCACGCAGGTCGCCAGCACCTGCGCCCGGGCGAACATGACGACGTCGTACGCCGTCCCGGGCGGCAGGACCGACAGGGCGACGTTGACGGCGAGCAGGACCCCGATCGCCGCCGTCCACGCCAGCAGCCAGCCCGAGCCGCTGCGCCCGCGGTCGTTGCGCCACCAGATGGCCTGCAGGAGGCACAGGCCTGCGACCAGGCCGGCCGCCACGCTCTGCGTGACGACGGCGACGAAGGAGACGCTCACGGGCATGGGACGAGTATCAGTCATCAAGCCCATGACTGGAGTCCTGAAGGACTGCACAAGCCGGCGCGTCGCCCGCACGGGCGCCAGGTCCACCCGATCGAGCCACCCGTCCGGAGCAGCACCGGAGCCGTCGACGGTCGACCACCGGGTGCCCGCTGGGCGGACGCCCGTCCAGCTGCACGGTCACCGGCGGGTATCGTCGGCGCCGACAGACATTCCTTTAAGGCCCGTCCTGTGAGGCGGGGAAGGAGGTCGCCGGATGACGTCCGGCCCTGCTGTGCCCACGACCGTGCTGGGCGCTCCCGAGATCGGTCGAGCGCTGACCCGCATCGCCCACGAGCTCCTCGAGCGCAACAAGGGTGCCCACGACCTCGTCCTGCTCGGCATCCCGACGCGGGGCCTGCCGCTCGCCGAGCGCCTCGCGCGCCGCCTCGCCGCCGTCGAGCCGGGCCTGGACCCGCTGGCGCTGGTCGGGGTCCTCGACGTGACGATGTACCGCGACGACCTGTCCCGGCACCCCACCCGGCCGATCGGGACCACCCGGCTGCCCGCAGGCGGCATCGACGGCAAGGTGGTCGTGCTGGTCGACGACGTCCTGTACTCCGGCCGCACCATCCGCGCCGCGCTCGACGCGATCAACGACCTCGGCCGCCCGCGTGCGGTGCAGCTGGCCGCGCTCGTCGACCGTGGGCACCGCGAGCTGCCGATCCGCGCGGACTACGTCGGCAAGAACCTGCCCACGTCCCAGGCCGAGCGGGTCCGGGTGCTGCTGGACGAGACGGACGGCCGCGACGCCGTCCTCATCGAGGCGACCCGGTGAGGCACCTGCTCTCCACCGGTGACCTCGACCGCGACGCCGCCGTCCTGATCCTCGACACCGCGGCGCAGATGGCCGCCACCCAGTCGCGGGAGATCAAGAAGCTCCCCACCCTGCGCGGCCGGACGGTGGTCAACCTCTTCTTCGAGGACTCCACCCGCACCCGCATCTCCTTCGAGACGGCCGCGAAGCGGCTCTCCGCCGACGTCATCAACTTCTCCGCCAAGGGCTCGAGCGTCTCCAAGGGCGAGTCCCTCAAGGACACCGCCCTGACGCTGCAGGCCATGGGCGCCGACGCCGTCGTGATCCGGCACCAGGCGTCCGGGGCTCCGCACGTCCTGGCCCGGTCGGGGTGGGTGGACGGCGCTGTCGTGAACGCCGGCGACGGCACGCACCAGCACCCCACCCAGGCGCTGCTCGACGCCTACACGATCCGCCGGCACCTGGTCGGCGGCGCGGGCGCGAGCGACCCCGCCGGTCGCGACCTGGACGGCCTGCACGTGGCGATCGTCGGCGACGTCCTGCACTCGCGCGTCGCCCGCTCCAACGTGCAGCTGCTCACCACGCTCGGTGCCCGCGTCACGCTGGTGGCGCCGCCCACGCTGGTGCCGGTGGGCGTCCAGCAGTGGCCGTGCGACGTGTCCTACCACCTGGACCCCGTGCTCGCGGACGGGGCGCCCGACGCCGTCATGATGCTGCGCGTCCAGCGCGAGAGGATGGGCGCCGGGACGTCCGCGGGCGGGTTCTTCCCGACGCCGCTGGAGTACACGCGGAACTACGGCCTGGACCAGCGCCGCCTGGACCTGCTGCCGGACCACGCCGTCGTCATGCACCCCGGCCCGATGAACCGGGGGCTGGAGATCTCCGCCGACGCGGCGGACTCGCCGCGTGCGGTGATCGTGGAGCAGGTGGCCAACGGCGTCGCGGTGCGGATGGCGGTCCTGTACCTGCTGCTGGCGGGGGAGACGCACGAGGAGAGGACGGGGATCGCGTGAGCGGCTCGACGAGGTACGTGCTGCGGGGGGTCGCGCCGCTCGGCGGTGACCCGGTCGACCTGCTGCTGGCCGACGGCGTCATCGCCGCGGCGGGACGGGGCGACATCCAGGCGGCGCTCGACCGCGACGCCGCAGCGGGGTCGCCCGTCGTGGAGGTGGACGGCGCCGGCCTGGTGGCCCTGCCGGGCCTGGTCGACCTGCACACCCACCTGCGCGAACCCGGCCGCGAGGACGCCGAGACGGTCGGGTCCGGCACGCGCGCCGCCGCCCTGGGCGGGTTCACGGCCGTGCACGCGATGGCGAACACGTCGCCGGTCGCCGACACCGCCGGCGTCGTGGAGCAGGTGTGGCGGCTGGGCCGCGACGCCGGCTGGGTTGACGTCCACCCCGTCGGCGCGGTCAGCATCGGCCTGGACGGCGAGCACCTCGCCGAGCTCGGCGCGATGGCTGCCTCCGCCGCCCGGGTCCGCGTCTTCTCCGACGACGGCCGGTGCGTCCACGACCCGGTGCTGATGCGCCGCGCGCTGGAGTACGTCAAGGCCTTCGACGGCGTCGTCGCCCAGCACGCGCAGGAGCCGCGCCTGACGGTCGGCGCGCAGATGCACGAGGGGGTGGTGTCCGCCGAGCTCGGGCTGACGGGCTGGCCCGCGGTCGCGGAGGAGGCGATCATCGCCCGCGACGTGCTGCTCGCCGAGCACGTCGGCTCGCGGCTGCACGTGTGCCACCTGTCCACCGCCGGGTCCGTGGAGCTGATCCGCTGGGCCAAGTCCCGCGGCATCGACGTCACCGCCGAGGTCACCCCGCACCACCTGCTGCTGACCGACGAGCTCGCCCGCGACTACGACCCGGTCTACAAGGTCAACCCGCCGCTGCGGACGCAGGCCGACGTCGACGCCGTCCGCGACGGCCTGGCGGACGGGACGATCGACATCGTCGCGACCGACCACGCCCCGCACACCCGCGAGGACAAGGACTGCGAGTGGGCCGCGGCGGCCATGGGGATGACCGGCCTGGAGACGGCGCTCTCCGTCGTGCAGGAGACCATGGTGGAGACCGGCCGCATGACCTGGGCGGACGTCGCCCGGGTGCTGTCCGAGGCGCCCGCGCGGATCGGGCGCGTCACCGACCACGGCCGCCCGCTGACCGTCGGCGAGCCGGCGAACCTCACGCTCGTCGACCCGGCGGCGCGCACCACCGTCGTCCCGGAGCGGCAGGGCACGGCGAGCGTCAACTCCCCGTTCCGTGGGCGCGAGCTGCCCGGCCGGGTGGTGGCGACCTTCCTGCGCGGACGCGCGACCGTCCTGGACGGGCACGCCGTGCCCGCCCCGTCGGCGACCGCCCCCGCGTCCGGCGAGGTGCGCTGATGCCCCCCGCCGTGACCGTCGCGCTGCTGGCCGCGGCCGGCGTCGCCGCGCTGTGGGGCATGCGCAGCGGGTGGCAGCGCCGCGGGGAGCGGACGGCCGCCGCGGTGCCGGACCTGCCCGACGTCCCCGCCGCGGACGACAGGTCCCTCGGCGCCGCCCGCACCGCACCGATCGAGGGCACGTACGTCTCGAGCACCGTCTCCGGTGACTGGCTGGAGCGCGTCGTCGCGCAGGACCTGGGCACCCGGTCGGCCGCCGTGGTGCAGGTGTTCGACGCCGGCGTCCGCATCGAGCGTCCGGGCGCGCGCAACCTGTTCCTCCCGGCCTCCGCGCTGCGCGCCGCCGGGACCTCGGGCGGCATGGCCGGAAAGTACGTGGGCGGCCAGGGCCTGGTGGTCCTGACCTGGCAGCCCCCCGCGAGCGGCGCCGCCGCGCTCGACACCGGCCTGCGGCTGCGCCGCTCGGCCGACCGCGAGCCGCTGCTGACCGCCGTGCGCGGCCTCATCGACCACACGGACGCCGGCGACCGCACGGCCGGCCCGGACGACGCCGGCACCGACACGGCCGGCCCGAACGACGCCGGGGCTCCCGGCGGCGGCGACAAGGAGACAGCGTGACCGAGCAGACCGCCCGCGCGGCGGGCCCCGCCGTGCTCGTCCTGGAGGACGGGCGCGTGTTCACCGGGCGCGCGTACGGCGCCACCGGCCGCACGGTCGGCGAGATCGTCTTCAACACCGGCATGACCGGCTACCAGGAGACGCTCACCGACCCCTCCTACCACCGGCAGATCGTCGTCATGACGGCGCCGCACGTCGGCAACACCGGCGTGAACGACGAGGACGACGAGTCCACCCGCATCTGGGTCGCCGGCTTCGTCGTCCGCGACCCCGCCCGCCGCGCCTCGAGCTGGCGCTCCACGCGGGACCTGGACTCCGAGCTCGCCGAGCAGGGCGTGGTGGGGATCAGCGCGATCGACACCCGTGCGCTGACCCGGCACCTGCGCGAGCGCGGCGTCATGCGCGCCGGCATCTTCTCCGGGGACGCGCTGGCCGGACGCGACGGCAGCGCCCGTCCCGTCGCCGAGCTCCGCGCCGAGGTCGAGGCCGCACCACGGATGGCCGGCGCCGACCTGGCCGGCGAGGTCTCCACCGGCACCGCGTACGTCGTGCCCGCGCTCGGCCCGGACGGGGAGCGCCTGGCGACCCCGGTCGCCACCGTCGCCGCGGTGGACCTGGGGATCAAGTCCAACACCCCCCGCTCGCTCGCCCAGCGCGGCGTCGAGGTCCACGTGCTGCCCGCGACCGCGACCATCGACGAGGTGCTCGCGACCGGACCGGACGGGGTGTTCTTCTCCAACGGCCCCGGGGACCCCTCCGCCGCGACGCACGAGATCGACCTGCTGCGCGACGTCCTGGACCGGCGGATCCCGTTCTTCGGCATCTGCTACGGCAACCAGCTGCTCGGCCGGGCGCTGGGGTACGGGACCTACAAGCTCGCCTACGGCCACCGCGGGGTGAACCAGCCGGTGATGGACCGGACCACCGGCAAGGTGGAGATCACCGCGCACAACCACGGCTTCGCCGTCGACGCCCCGCTGGACGGCGAGAGCGTCGCCCCGCACGACGGCGGCCGCTACGGCCGGGTCGTCGTCTCCCACGTGGACCTCAACGACGACGTCGTGGAGGGCCTGTCGGCCCTGGACCTGCCGGCCTTCTCGGTGCAGTACCACCCCGAGGCCGCCGCCGGACCGCACGACGCCGCCTACCTGTTCGACCGCTTCCTGGACCTCATGCAGCAGGGCGCGCCCTCGGCCGCCCCCACCACCCCGAAGGACGCCCACTGATGCCCCGCCGCTCCGACATCGCCAGCGTCCTGGTCATCGGCTCGGGCCCGATCGTCATCGGGCAGGCCGCCGAGTTCGACTACTCCGGCACCCAGGCCTGCCGCGTCCTGCGGGACGAGGGCCTGCGGGTGATCCTGGTGAACTCCAACCCCGCGACGATCATGACCGACCCCGAGTTCGCCGACGCCACCTACGTCGAGCCGATCACCCCCGAGGTGATCGCCTCGATCATCGCCAAGGAGCGCCCCGACGCCCTGCTGCCCACCCTGGGCGGGCAGACGGCGCTCAACGCCGCCATCGCGCTGCACGAGAACGGCGTCCTGGACGAGTACGGCGTCGAGCTGATCGGCGCGAACATCGCCGCCATCCACCTCGCCGAGGACCGCCAGCTGTTCAAGGGCGTCGTCGAGCGCTGCGGCGCGGAGTCGGCCCGCTCGTTCATCACGCACACGCTCGACGAGGTGCTCGCCGCCGCCGACGAGCTGGGCTACCCCCTGGTGGTGCGGCCCTCGTTCACCATGGGTGGTCTGGGCTCGGGCATCGCCTACGACGAGGCCGAGCTGCGGCAGATCGCCGGGCAGGGCCTGCACTACTCGCCGACCACCGAGGTGCTCCTGGAGGAGTCGATCCTCGGCTGGAAGGAGTACGAGCTCGAGCTCATGCGCGACCGCGCGGACAACGTCGTCGTCGTCTGCTCCATCGAGAACGTCGACCCGGTCGGCGTCCACACCGGCGACTCCGTCACCGTCGCCCCCGCCCTGACGCTCACCGACCGCGAGTACCAGCGGATGCGGGACATCGGCATCGCGGTGATCCGCGAGGTCGGGGTCGACACCGGCGGCTGCAACATCCAGTTCGCGGTGCACCCGCAGACCGGCCGGGTCGTGGTCATCGAGATGAACCCGCGCGTGTCGCGCTCGTCGGCGCTGGCGTCCAAGGCGACCGGGTTCCCGATCGCCAAGATCGCCGCCCGCCTGGCCGTCGGCTACACGCTGGACGAGATCCCCAACGACATCACCGCCGTCACCCCGGCGTCGTTCGAGCCGACCCTGGACTACGTCGTGGTCAAGGTACCGCGGTTCGCGTTCGAGAAGTTCCCGGCCGCCGACCCGACCCTGACCACCACCATGAAGTCGGTCGGGGAGGCGATGGCCATGGGCCGCAACTTCGCCGAGGCGCTCGGCAAGGCGCTGCGCTCCATCGACACCCGCGGCGCCGACTTCCACTGGCTCGGCGACCCGCTCGCCGGGGACGAGCTCGACCGGGTGCTGGCGACGATCTCCCGTCCCACCCAGGGCCGGCTCGTCGACGTCCAGCAGGTGCTGCGCGCCGGGGTGCTGCTGGAGGACGTCCACGCGCGCACGGGCATCGACCCGTGGTTCCTCGACCAGCTCCAGCTCGTCAACGAGGTCGCCGCCGAGACGGCGGCCGCGCGCGACCTGACCCGCGACGTCCTGCTGCACGCGAAGCGGCACGGGCTCTCCGACCGGCAGATCGGCCAGCTGCGCGGCATGCGGGAGGACGAGGTCCGGCTCGTGCGGCGCACGCTCGGGCTGCGGCCCGTCTACAAGACGGTCGACACCTGCGCCGCTGAGTTCGCGGCCACGACGCCGTACCACTACTCCACCTACGACGAGGAGACGGAGGTCGAGCCGCGCGAGCGCCCGGCCGTCCTGATCCTCGGCTCGGGCCCCAACCGGATCGGCCAGGGCATCGAGTTCGACTACTCGTGCGTGCACGCCGCGCTCGCCCTCAAGGGCGAGTACGAGACCGTGATGGTCAACTGCAACCCCGAGACGGTGTCCACCGACTACGACACCGCGGACCGGCTGTACTTCGAGCCGCTGACGCTCGAGGACGTGCTGGAGGTCTACGACGCCGAGCTGGCCGCCGGTCCGGTCGCCGGCATCATCGTCCAGCTCGGCGGCCAGACGCCGCTGTCCCTGGCGCAGCGGCTGGCGGACGCCGGCCTGCCGATCCTCGGCACGACGCCCGAGGCGATCGACCTCGCCGAGGACCGCGGCGCGTTCGGGCGCGTGCTCGCCGCCGCCGGCCTGCCCGCACCCGCGTTCGGCACCGCGACGTCCGCCGACGAGGCCCGCCAGATCGCCGCGTCGATCGGGTTCCCGGTGCTCGTGCGGCCCTCGTACGTCCTGGGTGGCCGCGGCATGGAGATCGTCTACGACGACGCCCAGCTCGAGCAGTACGTCGGCAAGGCGCTGGAGGAGGCACCGGCCGGGTTCGCATCTGCGCCCCTGCTCATCGACCGCTTCCTGGACGACGCCATCGAGATCGACGTCGACGCGCTGTTCGACGGTGAGGAGATGTTCCTCGGCGGGGTCATGGAGCACATCGAGGAGGCCGGCATCCACTCCGGCGACTCCGCGTGCGTCCTGCCGCCGGTGACGCTGTCGACCGGCGAGCTCGACCGGATCCGCCGGTCCACCGAGGCCCTGGGCAAGGGCATCGGCGTCAAGGGGCTCCTCAACGTGCAGTACGCGCTGGTCAGCGACGTGCTGTACGTCCTCGAGGCCAACCCGCGCGCGTCGCGGACCGTGCCGTTCGTCTCCAAGGCGACGGGGGTGTCCCTGGCCAAGGCCGCGGCGCTGGTGATGGCCGGCCACACCATCGCCGACCTGCGCGCGTCCGGGGTGCTGCCCGAGGCCGACGGGGGAGTGCTCGACCTCGACGCCCCGATCGCGGTCAAGGAGGCGGTCCTGCCGTTCAAGCGGTTCCGCACGACGGACGGCACCGTCGTGGACACCGTCCTGGGGCCGGAGATGCGCTCGACCGGCGAGGTCATGGGCTTCGACGTGGACTTCCCGACGGCGTTCGCCAAGTCCCAGGCCGCGGCGTACGGCGGGCTGCCGACGTCCGGCACGGTGTTCATCTCGGTCGCCGACCGGGACAAGCGCGCGATCGTCTTCCCGATCAAGCGGCTCGTCGAGCTCGGGTTCCAGGTGCTCGCGACCGAGGGGACGGCCGGGGTCCTGCGCCGCAGCGGCATCCCGTCCCGGGTCGTCCGCAAGTACTCCACCGGTCGCGGTCCGGCCGGCGAGCCCACCATCGTCGACCTCATCCGGTCCGGCGAGGTCGACATGGTGGTCAACACCCCGTCCGGGCAGGGTGCCCGCGCCGACGGCTACGAGATCCGCACAGCCACCACCGCGGCGGACAAGGCGATCGTCACCACCGTCCAGCAGCTCGGCGCCGCCGTGCAGGGCATCGAGGCGGCGCTGGCCGGGCCGTTCGCCGTCACCAGCCTGCAGGAGCACGACGCCGCCCGCGCCGCGCGGCTGGGCACCCTCGCGGGGACCGGGGCGTGAGCGCAGCCGGTCCCGCCGCCACCGCGGGGGAGCGCCCGTCGTTCGGCGCCCGGCTCACGCGCGCCATGGACGCCGACGGGCCGCTGTGCGTGGGCATCGACCCGCACCCGGGGCTGCTGCACGCCTGGGGCCTGCCGGACGACGCCTCGGGCGTGCGCGAGCTGGCGCTGCGGGTCATGGACGCCGTCGGCGGGCGGGTGGCCGCCGTCAAGCCGCAGTCCGCGCTGTTCGAGCGGCACGGCGCCGTCGGCGTCGCGGTGCTCGAGGAGGTCGTCGCCGCCGGACGGGCGACGGGGACCCTGGTGATCGTCGACGCCAAGCGCGGCGACATCGGCTCCACCATGGCCGGGTACGCGGACGCCTACCTGCGCGACGGCTCGCCGCTCGCCGGCGACGCGCTGACCGTGTCCCCGTACCTCGGGTTCGGGTCGCTGTCCCCCGCCGTGGAGGCCGCCGCGGCGACCGGACGTGGGCTGTTCGTGCTCGCGCTGACGTCCAACCCGGAGGGTGCGAGCGTCCAGCACGCGGTCGGGCCGGACGGTCGCAGCGTGGCCCGGGTGGTCGCCGAGGAGGCGGCCGCTCTCAACGCCGCCGAGCTGGGGCGGGCGGACGCCACCGCGGAGCCCCGGTCGGCGCGCGCGGTGCTGGGGTCCACCGGCCTCGTCGTGGGCGCCACCATCGGCGACGCGGCCCGGCGGCTGGGCGTCGACCTCGCCGCCGTCGGGGGACCGCTGCTGGCGCCCGGCGTCGGGGCGCAGGGAGCCGGGCCGGCCGAGCTGGCCGACGTCTTCGGCGCCGCCCGTGGCGCGGTGCTGGCGTCGTCGTCCCGCGGGGTGCTCGCGGCCGGCCCGCAGGTCGCCGCGCTCCGGGCAGCGGCCCTGCGTGCGGCGGCCGACGCGGCCGCCGCACTGGCCTGAGGTCGACCCGGCGCGCGCCCGCGCCGCACCGGACCCGCACCTGACCTGCGGAGAGACACACCGCGGGGCCGGTGCGCGCGATTGCCGTCGACCCCCCTGGTCGCTAGGTTCGACAGACGACCCCGCCCACGACGATGAGGTGACCACGCGTGGCCCTACCGCCGCTCACCCCCGAACAACGCACCGCAGCGCTGGAGAAGGCTGCCGCGGCCCGACAGGCCCGAGCCGAGGTGAAGAACCGCCTCAAGTACTCCCAGGGCTCGCTCTCGGAGGTGATCGAGCAGGGCCGCACGGACGACACCATCGGCAAGCTCAAGGTGGTCGCCCTCCTGGAGTCGCTGCCCGGCGTCGGCAAGGTCAAGGCCCGCGCGATCATGGCCGAGGTGGGGATCTCCGAGACGCGGCGGGTCCGCGGCCTCGGCCCGCACCAGGCCAAGGCGCTCGTCGACCGCTTCGGCTGACCGCACCCGCGCCCGGCACCACCTGCGCGCCCCGGCACCATCCGCCCGCACGTCACCCTCAGGAGCACCGCACCACCCATGACGACGACGCCAGCCCGGCTCACCGTTCTCGCCGGACCGACCGCCGTCGGCAAGGGGACCGTCTCCGCCGACGTCCGCGCGCGGTACCCCGACGTGTGGCTCTCGGTCTCCGCGACCACGCGCGACCCCCGACCGGGGGAGGTGGACGGGGTGCACTACCACTTCGTCTCGACCGAGCGGTTCGACGAGATGGCCGAGCGCGGCGAGCTGCTGGAGTGGGCGGTCGTGCACGGACGCAACCGCTACGGCACGCCCCGCCGGCCGGTCGAGGAGAAGCTCGCCGCGGGGGAGCCGGCGCTCCTCGAGATCGACCTGCAGGGCGCCCGGCAGGTGCGGCAGACCATGCCCGGGGCCCTGTTCGTGTTCCTCGCGCCGCCCACGTGGGAGGAGCTGGAGCGCCGGCTGGTGGGCCGCGGCACCGAGGGGCCCGAGGAGCGCGCCCGCCGGCTCGACACCGCGAAGGTGGAGCTCGCCGCGGAGTCCGAGTTCGACGTGACGATCGTCAACGACGACGTGCACCGGGCGACGGACGAGCTGGTCCGGACCATGGGTCTGGCGACCCGGTAGACTCGGCCCCGACTTCCCCCCACCTCCAGGAGGACCACCGTGTCCGGAACCGTTGCCGAGCCCGTCGGCATCACCGACCCGCCGATCGACAAGCTGCTCGAGAGGGCCAGCTCCAAGTACTCGCTGGTCGTCTACTCGGCCAAGCGCGCGCGGCAGATCAACGCGTACTACTCCCAGCTCAACGAGGGCCTGCTCGAGTACGTCGGCCCGCTGGTCGAGACCCGCCCGCAGGAGAAGGCCCTGTCCATCGCGATGCGCGAGATCAACGACGGCCTGCTGACCGCCGAGCACAACGAGCCGACCGGCGCCTGACCCGCCCGTGCGCATCCTCCTCGGCGTCGCGGGCGGGATCGCCGCCTACAAGGCGGTCCTGCTCCTGCGCCTGCTGCGTGAGGCCGGGCACGACGTCCGCGTCATCCCGACCCACGCAGCCCTCGAGTTCGTCGGGCGGCCCACCTGGGAGGCGCTGTCCGGTCACCCGGCCACGCCGGAGGTGTTCGAGGACGTCGAGCACGTCCCGCACGTCTCCCTGGGCCAGGGCGCGGACCTCCTCGTCGTCGCGCCCGCCACCGCGGACCTGCTCTCGCGAGCGGCGACCGGCCGGGCGGACGACCTGCTGACCAGCACGCTGCTGACGGTCCGCTGCCCGGTGCTCCTCGCCCCGGCGATGCACACCGAGATGTGGGACCACCCGGCGACCCGGGCGAACGTCGCCACGCTGCGCCAGCGGGGCGTGCACGTCCTGGAGCCTGCCTCCGGACGCCTCACCGGCAGCGACACCGGCCCGGGACGCCTGCCCGAGCCGGCCGAGATCGCCGCGGCCGCGCTGGCGCTGGTGCGCCCGGGCGACGCCGGCTCGCACGCAGCCGCGGCCGGGACGGACCCGGCCCGCGCGCAGGACCTGGCCGGACGCCATGTGGTGGTGTCCGCCGGCGGCACCCGCGAGCCGATCGACCCGGTCCGGTTCCTCGGCAACCGCTCCTCGGGCCGTCAGGGCCTCGCCCTGGCCCGGGCGGCCCGTGCCCGCGGCGCCCGGGTCACCCTGGTCGCCGCCAACGTCACGCTGCCGGACCCGGACGGCGTCGACGTCGTCCACGTGGAGTCCACCGCCGAGCTGCGCGACGCGGTCCACGCCGCCGCCAAGGACGCCGACGTCGTGGTGATGGCGGCCGCCGTCGCCGACTTCCGTCCCGCGAGCACAGCCGGGCACAAGATCAAGAAGCGTGACGACGGCGTGGTGGCCCCGATCGCCCTCGAGGCGAACCCGGACGTCCTCGCCGAGCTCGCCGGGGAGCTGCGGCGCCCGGGCCAGGTCGTCGTCGGGTTCGCGGCGGAGACCGGCGACGACGCCGGCGACGTGCTCGAGCACGGCCGGCACAAGGCCCGGCGCAAGGGTGCCGACCTGCTCGCGGTGAACGCCGTCGGCGGCGGCCTCGGCTTCGGGACCGCGGACAACGAGGTGACGATCCTGGACGCGTCCGGCGACGTGGTCGGGCGTGCCGCGGGGTCCAAGGACGTCGTCGCGGACGGCCTGCTGGACGCCGTCGTGCACCTGCTCTAGGCACCCCGCTCGTCCCGGGTGCACCCGCGAACGGCACCTTGTCCTGCTCGTGACGCGGCGAGTAGCGTCGGGCTCCCGGCGACGTCGCCGGGCTCGGCCTCGAGGTGCGGCATGAAGCGACAGGTCATGCGAGCCGACATCACGGCCGCGGTCGTCGGCCTCGGGCTGGCGGCCACGATGCTGGTCGGCACGGCGGTCCCGGCCGTCGGAGGGCCATCGGGCGCCTCGGCCGCAGGGGCGACGGTGCGCGAGCTCGACCGTGACCTCGACCCGCCGGCGATGCCACCGATCGGGTGGACGCCGTGCGGTCTGGGCTCGAGCGACTGCGCCACCGTCCGCGTACCGCTCGACCACGACCGTCCCGACGGCCCGACGATCGACCTCGCGCTGCGCAGGGTCCCGGCCACCTCACCGGCGACCAGGATCGGCACGCTCTTCGTCAACCCGGGCGGTCCCGGCGACTCGGGCGTCGACTACGTCCCAGGGTTCGCCTTCGCCATCCCGGCCGCCGTCCGTGAGCGGTTCGACATCGTCGGCTTCGACCCCCGGGGGATCGCCGGGAGCACCCCGGTGCGGTGCTTCGGCGGCGCCCCGGACGTGCCCTGGGGCGACCCCCTGGCGCCGTACCCCGAGACGGGTGCCGAGGAGGACCGGTTCATCGCGGAGGACCGGAGGGTGGTGCACGCCTGCCGGGAGAACGCCGGCCCGATCCTGCGGCACATGTCGACGGCGGACGTCGCCCGGGACCTGGACCTCCTGCGTCAGGCGGTGGGCGACGAGCAGCTGACCTACGTGGGCTACTCGTACGGCTCGTTCCTCGGCCAGACGTACGCCAACCTGTTCCCCGACCGGGTTCGGGCTCTGGTGATCGACGGTGTCATCGATCCCCGCGCGTGGGTGGGTGAGGGCATCGAGCGCTGGACCGTGCCGGTCGAGACGCGTCTGCGCGGGGCCGAGTCCGCCCAGCAGACCCTCGAGGAGTTCTTCCGCCTCTGCGACGAGGCCGGGCAGGGTTGCCCTTTCGCACCCGGCGCGTCGTACCGCTTCGAGCGGCTCGCACAGCGGTTGCGCTCGGGGCCGATCGAGCTGTTCGACGGATCCGGGACCAGGACCGTGACCCTCAACAACCTGATCCTCCAGGTCTTCGGCGCGCTGCACTCACCGGCCTTCTGGCCGTTCCTGGCCGGCACGCTCGCGGAGGTGGAAGCCGCCGCATCCCTGCCTCCGGTCCCGTCCGGCGCGGCGTCACCGCACGCGCAGCACGAGCCGGACCAGCCCGGCCGCCTCGCGGACGACCTCGTCAACGACTTCGACGTGCGAGCGGCCGTCCTGTGCGCTGACTCCGAGAACCCCCGCAGCTACCGCCGGTACCGCGAGGCCGCGGACGCCGCCGAGGCCGGCAGCTACTTCGGCCGCCTCTGGAACTGGAGGACGAGCGAGTGCGCGATCTGGCCCGCGGAGGCCCGACTTGACCGGTACGCGGGCCCCTGGGACGCCTGGACCGCCAACCCGGTGCTGATCGTGGGCAACAGGTTCGACCCGGCGACCGGCTACCACGGTGCCGTGGCCGCCTCGCAGCTGCTGCCGAACTCCAGCCTGGTCACCTATGCCGGCTGGGGCCACGGGGGCTTCCTCGCGGCGGACGACGACTGCGTCGACGAGGCGGTCGCGACCTATCTGCTGACTTCGGCCACGCCGGCGGGAGACCTGACCTGCGAGCCGGTGGGGTCGCCGTTCGACCCGGTGGAGGCGGGCCCGGCGCAGACGCCCGTGCCCGTGCTGCCGGCCATCCTCCCTCCGGAGGCGCGGCAGGCGCTGGACAGGTCCGGCCCGGCCGCACGCCCGGCGCCGTCTCGGTGACGCCCGTCCCCGGGCCGCCTGGCGCGGCGCGGCAGCGGTGCCCGGCGCTACTACCCTGTCCCCATGACGGATGACCTGCGCCTGTTCACGTCCGAGTCGGTGACGGAGGGCCACCCCGACAAGATCTGCGACCAGATCTCCGACGCGATCCTGGACGCGATCCTCGAGCAGGACCCGGCGGCGCGCGTCGCGGTCGAGACCATGGTCACCACGGGACTGGTGCACGTCGCCGGCGAGGTCACCACGAGCGCATACGTCGAGATCCCGCAGGTCGTCCGCGAGGTCGTCCGGGGCATCGGGTACACGTCGTCCGCCATCGGGTTCGACGGCGACTCGTGCGGCGTGTCGGTGTCCATCGGCGCCCAGTCGCCGGACATCGCCCAGGGCGTGGACAAGGCGTGGGAGCTGCGCCAGGACGACGAGGACCTCGACCCGCTGGACGCCCAGGGCGCCGGGGACCAGGGGCTGATGTTCGGCTACGCCAGCGACGAGACGCCGTCCCTGCTGCCGCTGCCGATCTGGCTGGCGCACCGGCTCTCCGAGCGGCTCGCCCAGGTCCGCAAGGAGGGCATCGTCACGGGCCTGCGCCCGGACGGGAAGACGCAGGTGACGATCGGCTACGACGGCGACAAGCCGATCCGCGTCGACACCGTCGTGCTGTCCACCCAGCACGACCCGGGCATGCACCTGGGGACCGAGCTCGAGCCGGCGATCGCCGAGCACGTCGTGGCCCCCGTGCTGGCCGCTGCGGGCATCGACACCGCCGGCCACCGGCTGCTGGTGAACCCGACGGGCGTGTTCGTGATCGGTGGACCGCAGGGCGACGCGGGCCTGACCGGCCGCAAGATCATCGTCGACACCTACGGCGGCATGGCGCGCCACGGCGGCGGCGCCTTCTCGGGCAAGGACCCGTCGAAGGTCGACCGGTCGGCCGCGTACGCGATGCGGTGGGTGGCCAAGAACGTGGTGGCCGCCGGCTACGCGCGCCGCTGCGAGGTCCAGGTCGCCTACGCCATCGGCAAGGCGCACCCGGTGGGTCTGTACGTCGAGACGTTCGGCACCGGCACCGTCCCCGACAGCGCGCTGACCGCGGCCATCCGGGAGGTCTTCGACTTGCGTCCGGCCGCGCTCATCCGCGACCTCAACCTGCTGCGGCCGATCTACCGCAGGACCGCCGCCTACGGGCACTTCGGCCGCGAGCTGCCGCACTTCACGTGGGAGCGCACGGACCGCGTGGAGGACCTGCGGTCGGTCCTGGGCTGAGCCCGTCCACCGCGACTCCCGTCCGGCCGGCCCGGACGTGGGTGGCCGGTGATGGGGTGGCGCGGTGTCCGAGCAGGTGCTGTCCGAGCAGGTGCTGTCCGAGCAGGTGGTGTCCGAGCATGGGGTGACCGGGGTGGCGGCGGAGGACGGCGTGCCGCAGGGGGAGCAGCTCGCGCTCGCCGGCCTGCCCGCACCGCGCCGCCGCCGACCGCGCACCGCCGGTCCCGTGGTGGCCGCCGCCACGCGTGCGGTGGCCCGGGTGCACGTCGACGTCGTCCCGGCGCACCTGGACCGGACCTTCGAGTACGTCGTCCCGCAGTCCATGGACGACGACGCGCGCCCCGGGTGCCGGGTCAAGGTCCGGTTCGCCGGGCGGGAGGTCGACGGGTACCTGCTGGAGCGCACCGACGAGCCGGAGCACGACGGTGAGCTGGCGCCGCTGCGGCGGGTGGTGTCCCCGGTGGCCGTCCTGGCGCCGGAGGTGCTGCGGCTCGCGCGTGCCGTCGCCGACCGGTACGCCGGGACGCTCGGGGACGTGCTGCGCCTCGCCGTCCCGCCGCGGCACGCCCGGGTCGAGGCGGAGATGATCGCGGTGGGGGCGGCGGGGCAGGAGCCCGCGGGGCGCGCCCGGCCGGGCGGCCCCGGCGGGCCCGCCGGACCCGACCCGGTGCCCGACCCCGTGCCCACCGGGCGCGACCACGTGCCCACCGGGCGCGACCCCGCGCCCGGTCCGAGCGCGTGGGCCGCCCTGCGCGGTGGGCGCGCGTTCCTCGACCACCTCGCCGCCGGACGCAGCCCCCGCGCGGTCTGGACGGCGCTGCCGGGACCGCCCGGGCAGGACTGGCCGGCCGCCGTCGCGGAGGCCGTCGCCGCCACCACGCGCAGCGGCCGCGGGTCCGTCGTCGTGGTGCCCGACGCCCGGGACCTGGACCGCCTGGCGGCCGCTCTGACGGCCGGCGGCGTCCCCCCGTGGGCACCCGGCGCTGACGGCGGCTTCGTCCGGCTCGAGGCCGACGCCGGACCGGCCCCCCGGTACCGCGCCTTCCTCGCCGCGCTGACCGGGTCGGCGCAGGTCGTCGTCGGGACGCGGGCGGCGGCCTGGGCACCGGTGGCGGACCTGGGGCTGGTGGTGTGCTGGGACGACGCCGACGACCTGCACTCCGAGCCCCGGTCGCCGTACCCGCACGTGCGCGAGGTCCTGGTCGCCCGGGCCGAGCAGGCGGGCTGCGCCGCGCTGCTCGGCGGCCACACCCGCACCACCGAGGCGCAGCAGCTCGTCGACCTCACCTGGGCGCGGCCCCTGCAGCCGGAGCGGTCCGTCGTCCGCGAGCGCACCGCGCGGGTGCGGGCGCTGACCTCCGTCGAGCTCGCCCGGGAGGGCGCGGCCGCCGCGGCGAGGCTGCCGGCGCCGGCGTGGCGGACCGCCCGGGACGCCCTGGCGTCCGGGCCCGTGCTGGTGCAGGTCCCGCGCGCCGGGTACCTGCCCGTGGTGGCGTGCGCCCGGTGCCGCGCGGTCGCGCGCTGCCGGGCGTGCTCGGGACCGCTCGCGCTGGGCGCCGCCGACGCCGTCCCGCAGTGCACGTGGTGCGGCACGCTGGCCGGCGCCTGGCGGTGCACCGAGTGCGGGAGCACGGCCCTGCGCTCGGTCCGGGTGGGGTCGGACCGGACCGCGGAGGAGCTCGGGCGCGCGTTCCCCGGCGTCCCGGTCCGGGTGTCCGGCGCCGGGTCGGCGACCGGGGTGCTCGCCCGGGTCGAGTCGCGGCCGGCGCTCGTGGTCGCCACCCCCGGCGCGGAGCCCGTCGCCGAGGGCGGGTACGCCGCCGCGCTGCTGCTGGACGCCGCGGTGTCGACCGCCCGGGCGTCGCTGCGGGTGGGGGAGGAGGCGCTGCACCGGTGGATGACGGCGGCGGCGCTGGTCCGCCCGGCCTCCGCCGGGGGCACCGTCGTGCTGGTCGGGGACGCCGCGCCCGCTCCCACCCAGGCGCTGGTCCGGTGGGACCCGGTCGGGTTCGCCGAGCGCGAGCTCGCCGAGCGCCGGTCCCTCGACCTGCCGCCCGCCGTCCGGGTCGCGGCGGTCACCGGGACGCGCGACGCGGTCACGGCGTTCCTCGCCCGGGTGCGGGTGCCGGCGGGTGGGACGGTGCTCGGGCCGGTGGCGGTGGACGCGCCCGAGACGGCGGGGGCGCCCGGCTCGCTCGACAGCCCGGTCCGCGCCCTGGTGCGGGTGCCGCTCGCCGCGGGCGGAGAGCTCGCGGCCACGCTCGCGGCGTCCGCGTCCGTGCGCAGCGCGCGCCGGGAGGGCGGGACCGTGCGCGTCCAGGTGGACCCGAAGGAGATGCTCTGACGCCTGCGGACAGGTCGCGGCCCCGTCGACCGGCGGCGGGCGCGCCGGGGAGCCGCACCTAGGATCGAGGTCATGCGTCTGCTGTTCGCCGGCACCCCCGCCGTGGCCGTGCCCGCCCTGGAGGCGCTGCTCGCGTCCCGCCACGAGGTCGTCGCCGTGCTGACCCGTCCGGACGCCCGCGCCGGTCGTGGCCGCACCATGGCGGCCAGCCCGGTCAAGGAGCGCGCGCTCGCCGAGGGGCTGGAGGTCCTCACCCCTCGCAGCCCCCGCGACGCCGACTTCCAGCACCGGCTGGCCGAGCTCGCCGTCGACTGCGCGCCGGTCGTCGCCTACGGCGCGCTGCTGCCGCCGGCCGTGCTCGACGTCCCGGTCCACGGCTGGGTCAACCTGCACTTCTCCGTGCTGCCCGCCTGGCGCGGTGCCGCGCCGGTGCAGCACGCCGTCATCGCCGGGGACGAGGTCACCGGCGCGAGCACGTTCCGGATCGAGGCCGGGCTGGACACCGGGCCGGTGTTCGGGACTCTGACCGAGACGATCCGTCCCCGGGACACCGCCGGCGACCTCCTGGGCCGGCTCGCCACCGCCGGCGCCGGCCTGCTCGTCGCCACGCTCGACGCGATAGCCGACGGCGTCGCCCAGCCGGTCCCGCAGCCCCCGGACGGCGTGAGCCTGGCCCCCCGGCTCGAGGTCGACGACGCCCGGGTGCTGTGGTCCCACCCCGCCCTCGCCGTGGACCGTCGCATCCGGGGCTGCACCCCGGCACCGGGTGCGTGGACGACCGCGCCGGACGGGTCGCGCCTCAAGCTGGGACCGGTCACCCCCGAGCCGTCCGTCACGGACCTCGCGCCGGGGGCGCTGCGCGTGCTCAAGGACGACGTGCTGGTCGGGACGGCGAGCCACGCCGTCCGCCTGGGGGACGTCGCACCCGCCGGACGACGCCCCATGCCGGCGGCCGCGTGGGCGCGCGGCGCCCGCCTGGACGCCGGCACGGTCCTGGGAGCCGCGGCGTGACCCCGCGCGAGCCCGGCGGCCGCCCCGCCGGCGCCGGTCGCGACGGCCCGGACGGAGGCGGACCGGACCGAGGCGGAGCGAACCGGGGCGGACCGGGCCGGGGAGGACCGGACCGGGGAGGCTCCGGCCGACACGGTGGCCGCGGCCCGGCACCCGACCGCCGGAGCCCGGCCGCGGACCGCCGGGACGCCGCGGGCCGCGAGCGCGGCGCCGCCCGCCTGACCGGGCAGGGGAACCGCACCGCCTCCGCGCCGTCCGCGCGCCGCCGCGACGCCGACTCCGCCCGCGGTGCCGCGTTCGACGTCCTGCGCGAGGTCGACGGGTCCGACGCGTACGCCAACCTGGTCCTGCCGCCGCTGCTGCGCGAGCGGGACATCCGCGGCCGGGACGCCGGGTTCGCCACCGAGCTCGCGTACGGCGCGCTGCGGCTGCGAGGTCGCTACGACGCGATCATCGAGCTGTGCGCCGGCGGCCGGACGCTGGACCGCATCGACCCGCCGGTCCTGGACCTGCTGCGGCTCGGCGCCCACCAGCTGCTCGGCATGCGGGTGCCGCCGCACGCCGCCGTCTCGGAGACCGTCGGGCTGGCGCGGGCCCGCACCGGGGCCGGCAGCGCCCAGTTCGTCAACGCCGTCCTGCGTGCGGTCAGCGCGCAGGACCTGGACACCTGGCTGAGCCGGATCGCGACGGCCGCCGACCCCGCCGGGACCGACGCCGTCGCGCGCCTCGCCGTGACCGAGAGCCACCCGCTGTGGGTCACCCGCGCCCTGCGGGAGGCGCTGGTCGCCCACGGGCGGGACGCGGGGGAGATCGGGGACCTGCTCGCCGCGGACAACGCCGCCCCGGCCGTCACCCTGGTCGCCCGACCGGGTCTGTCGGACGTCGACGAGGTCCGCGAGCAGGCCCGCGAGGACACCTCGCCCGGCCGGTGGTCGCCGTACGCGGTGACGATGTCCGGCGGCGACCCCGGTGCCCTGCGGACGGTCCGGGACGGCCGCGCGGGGGTCCAGGACGAGGGCAGCCAGCTCGTCGCGCTCGCGCTCGCCGCCGCCGCGCTCGACGGCGGCGCGGACGAGCGGTGGCTGGACCTGTGCGCCGGCCCGGGCGGCAAGGCCGCGCTGCTCGGCGCCCTGGCCGCCACGAGGGGCGCGCGCCTGGTCGCGAACGAGGTGCAGCCGCACCGCGCGCGACTGGTCGAGCGGGCCCTGGCGGCGGTGCCCGCCCGCGCGGTGGAGGCGGTGCGGGTCGGCGACGGCCGGACCGTCGGCGAGGAGGAGCCCGGCGCCTACGACCGGGTCCTGCTCGACGCCCCGTGCACCGGGCTCGGCGCGCTGCGTCGTCGTCCGGAGGCACGCTGGCGCCGCACCCCGGCCGACCTGGCGCACCTGGGGGAGCTGCAGCGGTCGCTGCTCGCGTCCGCACTGGACGCCGTCCGCCCCGGCGGCGTCGTCGCCTACGCGACGTGCTCGCCGCACCTGGTCGAGACCCAGCTCGTCGTCAAGGACGTGCTGCGCCGTCGCGACGACGTCGAGGTCCTCGACACGCGCGTGGCGATGCGGGACGTCGCCGGACCGGACCTGCCGCTCACCGAGCGCACCGACGTCCAGCTGTGGCCGCACGTGCACGGCACCGACGCGATGTTCCTGGCGCTGCTGCGCCGGCGGGCGTGAGCGCAGCGGTTCGCTAGGGTCGCCCGGGTGGGCGCCCTCATCAACCCGAGCATCCTGTCCGCCGACTTCGCCAACCTCGAGCGGGACCTCGCCGCGATCCGGGGGGCGGACTACGCGCACGTCGACGTCATGGACAACCACTTCGTGCCGAACCTCACCCTCGGCCTGCCGGTGGTCGAGCGGCTCGTGCAGGTGTCCCCGGTGCCGGTCGACGCCCACCTCATGATCGAGGACCCGGACCGCTGGGCGCCGGCCTTCGCCGAGGCGGGCGCCGCGTCGGTCACCTTCCACGCCGAGGCGGCCTCCGCTCCGGTCCGGCTCGCCCGCGAGCTGCGGCGGCACGGCGCCCGCGCCGGCCTGGCGCTGCGGCCCGCGACCCCGGTCGAGCCGTTCCTGGACCTGCTCGGCGAGATCGACATGCTCCTGGTCATGACGGTGGAGCCGGGGTTCGGCGGCCAGTCGTTCATCGAGGGCACGCTGCCCAAGATCCGCCGCGCCCGCGCCGCGATCGACGCGTCCGGACTGGACGTGTGGGTGCAGGTCGACGGCGGGGTGTCCCGGTCGACGATCGAGCGCATCGCCGACGCCGGCGCCACCGTCTTCGTCGCCGGGTCGGCGGTCTACGGCGCCGACGACGTCGCCGCGGAGATCGACGTGCTCCGCTCCATGGCCGACGGCGCCCACCGGCACTGACGAGCGGACGCCCTGCGCCCCTGTGGCATGATCGGGGCCGAACACACACGTGCTCCGGGGTCGGTGAAAATCCGAGCCGGCGGTCATAGTCCGCGACCCGCGCGCCGCGTCCCTCACCGGACGCACGCCGGTTGACCTGGTGGAACTCCAGGACCGACGGTCAAAGTCCGGATGGGAGGAAGTACGTGGCGGTGCGTCCGGCCTGCGCCGGGCGGTCCGCGGTGACCAGCGGCGTCCGCGCCGCCGTGCCACCTCGTCCACCCCGGAGCCGCCAGACGGACCGGAGGTGACCAGCGTGCAGACGACCCAGAGCCGTGGACCCGTGGTGCTCGGCACGACCGGCGCACCCCCGCCACGCGCCACCGCGGCTCCCACCGCCACCGTGAGCGCCGCCGCCAACGCCACCGTGAGCGCCACCACCACCGCCACCGCCCGCGAGCGTGCCGCCATGGCGCGCGCCCTGGAGCTCGCCCGGCGCGGCCCCGCGCACGGCCCGAACCCGCGCGTCGGCTGCGTCCTGCTGGGCACCGGCCCCGCCGCCGGGGGCGACCGGGCCGACCTCACCGACGTCACCACGCTCGCCGAGGGCTGGCACGCCGGCGTCGGCACCCCGCACGCGGAGGTCGCCGCCCTGCAGGCCGCGCGCGCCGCGGGGGTCGACGTCCGCGGCGCCACCGCTGTGGTCACCCTCGAGCCCTGCAACCACACCGGCCGCACCGGCCCGTGCGCCCAGGCGCTGCTGGACGCGGGGGTGTCCCGCGTCGTCGTCGCCGTCCAGGACCCCAACCCCGTCGCGGCCGGCGGGGCGCAGCACCTGCGGGCGCACGGGGTCGACGTCGTGACCGGCGTGGAGGAGGACGCGGGCCGCGAGCTGCTGCGCCGGTGGCTGCCCGCGGCGTCGCGCGGGCGGCCGTTCGTCACGCTGAAGATCGCCACCACGCTGGACGGCCGGGTCGCCGCCGCCGACGGCAGCAGCCGCTGGATCACCTCCCCGGTGGCCCGCCGGCACGCGCACAACCTGCGCGCCGAGTCCGACGCGATCGTGGTCGGCACCGGCACCGTCGCGGCGGACGACCCCTCGCTCACCGCCCGCACCGCCGACGGCGAGCTGGCCCAGCACCAGCCGCTGCGCGTCGTCGTCGGGCACCGACCGGTCCAGCCGGGCGCCCGGCTGCACGGACCGGGCGGCGACCTCGTCCACCTCGCCACGCACGACCCAGCCGAGGTCCTCGCCGCGCTGGAGGCGCGCGAGGTCCGCCACGTCCTGCTCGAGGGCGGCCCGACCCTCGCGGCGGCGTTCCTGCGCGCCGGGCTCGTCGACGAGGTGTACGCCTACGTCGCGCCGGTGCTGCTCGGCGGCGGCCGGACGGCGATCGGGGACCTGGGGATCACCGGCATCGCCGACGCCGTCCGGCTGGTCCCGCGCGAGCCCGTCCCGCTGGGACCGGACGTGCTCGTCGTCGCCGCCGTGCAGGAGCGCGCGGCGGCAGGCGCCGACTCCGACCAGACCGGCGCGGGCACCGCACCGGGACCGCAGAGGGAGCACTGATGTTCACAGGGATCGTCGAGGAGGTCGGCACGGTCGTGTCGGTCGCCCCGGGCAGCACCGAGGGCACCGCGACGGAGGCCGACGTCCGGCTGACCGTGCGCGGCCCCCTGGTCACCTCGGACGCCGCGCTGGGCGACTCCATCTCGGTGTCGGGCGTGTGCCTGACGGTCGCGGACCTGCCCGGGAACGGCACGTTCACCGCCGACGTCATGCCGGAGTCGCTGCGCCGCACGGCGCTCGGCTCCCTGGTCCCCGGCGCCCCGGTCAACCTCGAGCGGGCTGTGCGGGCCGACGCGCGCCTCGGCGGGCACGTCGTCCAGGGGCACGTGGACGGGGTCGGGACGATCGTCAGCCGCACGCCGGGGCCGCGCTGGGACGACGTCGTCGTCCGGCTCCCGGTCGACCTGGCCGGGTACGTCGCGGAGAAGGGGTCCATCGCGGTCAGCGGCGTGTCCCTGACGGTCACCCACGTCGGCCCGGACACGTTCGGCGTCAGCCTCATCCCGACCACGCTGGCCGCGACGACGCTCGGGGACCTCGCGCCGGGGTCCGCCGTCAACCTCGAGGTCGACGTGATCGCCAAGTACGTCGAGCGGCTGCTGGCCACCGGCCACGGGGCGGCCGGGACGAGCGGGACGAGCGGCGCGACCGGGACGACCGAGGCCCTGCGATGAGCGCCACCAGCGAGACCCTCGACGTCGACGCCGTCCCGCCGCGGCTGGGCACGGTCGAGGAGGCCCTGGCCGAGCTGCGCGCCGGGCGTCCCGTCCTGGTCGCGGACTCCCCGGACCGGGAGAACGAGGCCGACATCATCCTCGCCGCGCAGTCCGCGACGCCGGAGTGGCTGGGCTGGACGATCCGGCACTCGTCGGGGTACCTGTGCGCGCCGATGACCGGGGCCCGGGCCGACGCGCTGGAGCTGCCCCTCATGGTCCCGATGAGCCAGGACCCGCGCCGCACCGCCTACACGGTGACGGTCGACGCGGCGCACGGCGTCACGACCGGCATCTCGGCCGCCGACCGGGCGCGGACCCTGCGCGTGCTGGCCGACCCGGCGTCCGGCGCCGGGGACCTCATCCGTCCGGGGCACGTGCTGCCGCTGCGGGCCGTGCCGGGCGGCGTGCTGCACCGCGCCGGGCACACCGAGGCCGCCGTCGACCTGTGCCGCCTGGCCGGGCTCGAGCCCGTCGGCGCCATCGCCGAGCTCGTGAACGACGACGGGACCATGACCCGCCTGCCGCAGGCTGCGGCGCTCGCCGCGAGCGACGGCCTGGTGCTGCTGACCATCGCGGACCTCATCGCGTGGCGCCGCGAGCACGACGCCGAGCCGGTCCACGACGGGTCGAGCGGGCCGTCGGGGTCGACCGGGACCGCGTCCGCGGACGCCGCCGCCCCCGACGTCCCGCGCGTCCACTGCAGCGGCGTCGCGGCGCTGCCGACCAGGCACGGCTCGTTCCGGGTGCACGGCTACCGGGACCTGCGCACCGGCGCCGACCACGTCGCGCTGGTGTCGGTGCACGCCCTCGGCGACGACCCGGTCGTGCGCGTCCACTCCGAGTGCCTGACCGGGGACGCGTTCGGCTCGCTGCGCTGCGACTGCGGCCCGCAGCTGGAGGCGGCGATGGAGCGCACCGCGGAGGAGGGCGGCGTCGTGGTGTACCTGCGCGGCCACGAGGGCCGCGGGATCGGCCTGCTGGCCAAGATCGGCGCCTACGCGCTGCAGGACGCCGGCCGGGACACCGTCCAGGCCAACATCGACCTCGGCTGGCCCGCCGACCGCCGCGAGTACGGCGCGGCGGCGGCGATCCTCGCCGACCTCGGGATCGCACGGCTGCGGCTGCTCACCAACAACCCCGCCAAGGTCGCCGGCCTGCGCGCGCACGGCCTGGAAGTCGACATGCTGCCGCTGGAGGTGGGCCGCACCCCGCAGAACCTCGCGTACCTGCGGACCAAGGCCGTCGCCATGGGCCACCTCCTGGCGCTGCCGGACGACGACGACGGCGACGCGGCGACGGCGATCGACCACGCGCCCACCGGCACCACCCCACTCGCCACCACCACCTCGACCCCCAGGGAGACATCCGCATGAGCGGCGCCGGAGCACCCAGCCTCACCCTCGACGGGAGCGGCCTGCGGGTCGTGGTCGTCGCCGCCAGCTGGCACACGACCGTCATGGACGGCCTCCTGGACGGCGCCCGGCGCGCCCTGGGGAAGGCCGGGGTCACCGAGGTCCGCGAGGTGCGCGTCCCCGGCTCCTTCGAGCTGCCGGTCGCCGCCGCGAAGGCCGCGGCGTCCGGGGTGGACGCCGTCGTCGCGCTGGGCGTGGTCATCCGCGGCGGGACGCCGCACTTCGAGTACGTCTGCCAGGCCGCCACCCAGGGGCTGTCGTCGGTCGCCCTGACCACCGGCGTCCCGGTCGGGTTCGGGCTCCTGACCTGCGACGACGAGGCTCAGGCGCTGGACCGGGCGGGGCTGCCGGGGTCGTCGGAGGACAAGGGCGCCGAGGCCGCCGAGGCGGCGGTCGCCACGGTGCTCGCGCTGCGCGACCTGTGACCGTCCCGGGCGCCCGTGCCCGGACGTGCCCCGCGGCCCGTCTAGGCTCAGGGTCGTGAAGACGTTCGACGCCCTGTTCTCCGAGCTGTCCGAGAAGGCCGTGACCCGACCCGCCGGCTCCGGGACGGTGGCCGAGCTCGACGCCGGCGTGCACGCCATCGGCAAGAAGATCGTCGAGGAGGCCGCCGAGGTCTGGATGGCCGCGGAGCACGAGGGCACCGAGCGGACCGCCGAGGAGATCTCCCAGCTGCTCTACCACCTGCAGGTGCTCATGGTCGCCCGCGGGCTGTCCCTCGAGGACGTCTACCGCCACCTCTGAGCCACCAGCCCACCCGCCTGACCACCGCACCGAGGACCGAAGTGCTGCGAATCGCCGTCCCGAACAAGGGCTCCCTGTCCGAGCCCGCCTCCCAGATGCTCCGCGAGGCGGGCTACCGCCAGCGCCGCGACACCCGCGAGCTCGTCCTGGCCGACCCCGCGAACGACGCCGAGTTCTTCTTCCTGCGACCGCGCGACATCGCCGTGTACGTGGGGGAGGGGACGGTCGACGCCGGGATCACCGGGCGCGACCTGCTGCTGGACTCCGGCTCCACCGCGACCGAGCACCTGCCGCTGGGCTTCGCCGGGTCCACGTTCCGCTACGCCGCGCCGCAGGGGACCCTGACCGACGTGTCCCAGGTCGCCGGGCAGCGGGTGGCGACGTCCTACCCCGTGCTCGTCGCGGACCACCTCGCGTCCCACGGCGTGCAGCCCGCCGGGATCGTCCGGCTCGACGGGGCGGTGGAGACCGCGATCCGCCTCGGCGTCGCGGACGTCATCGCCGACGTCGTGGAGACCGGCAGCACCCTGCGGGCCGCGGGCCTGGAGGTCTTCGGCGAGCCGATCCTGCGCTCCGAGGCCGTCCTGGTCCGCCGCGCCGGGGCCGAGGCGCCCGCCGGGCTCGACGTCCTGACCCGCCGCCTGCAGGGCGTGCTGACCGCCCAGCAGTACGTGCTCATGGACTACGACGTCCCGGTCGAGCACGTCGAGCGCGCCGTGGCGATCACCCCGGGCCTGGAGTCGCCGACCGTGTCCCCGCTGCACAACAGCGAGTGGGCGGCCGTGCGCGCCATGGTGAGGCGCAGCGAGACGAACCGCGTCATGGACGACCTGTACGAGGTCGGCGCCCGGGCGATCCTGGTGACGACCATCCACGCGTGCCGGATCTGATGCCCGCACCCGACCGGGCGCGCCTGTACGCGCCGTTCCGGCCGCGGGCGGCCCGGGTCGTCAGCCTCGTGCTCGCCGTCGCGGTGGCGGTCGGCACCGCCGCCCTGCTCATCGCGCTGCGGGACTTCTTCAACCCGTTCGACATGGTGGGCGTGGGGCTGTTCGGCGGCGGGATCGCCTGGTTCTGCTGGCGGGAGGCCAGCGTGCGCGCCGACGTCGACGAGCAGGGCATCGTGGTGCGCAACCTCATGCTGACGCGGCGCCTGGCCTGGGCGCAGGTCGTGTCGGTGCGGTTCGGGTCCGGCCGGCCGTGGGTGCAGCTCGACCTCGCCGACGGCGACGTGCTGGCGGTGATGGGCGTGCAGCAGGCCGACGGCGCGCACGCCCGGGCCGAGGCGGGCCGGCTCGCCGCGCTGGTCGCGATCCACACCCGCACGCCGCGCGACGACTGAGCGCACCAGCCGGTGCCGCGCCGGCCGGCCCACGCCGGCCCGCCGCGGTCAGCCCAGCAGCCGGACGGCGTGCACCCCGGCCACCGCGGCGGCCAGGAACGACCCCGGGTCCTCGGCCAGGCCGCGTCCCATGGTCGAGAGCCGGACCGGGGACGACGCGAGCGCCGCGAGCAGGTCCGGCCCGGCCTCCACCTCGACCAGCCGGTGCCGTCCCATCGGCGCGACCAGCGCCAGCGCCTGACCGTGCACGCGCGCCCCGAGCGGTGCCAGGGAGCCGGCCTCCAGCGGGGGGACGCCGTCGGCGTCCGGCAGCCCGTCCATCGGACCGGGCGGGAACACCGGCACGACGACGTCCGCGGGGGCCAGCGCCACCCGGCCGAGCGCGGTCATCGAGTGGTGCGACACCCCCTGGTGCCGGGGCCGGGGGTCGGCGCCGGAGACCCGCAGGGACCCGACCGGCCGGCCGCCGAGGGTGGCCACGGCGTTCACCGCGTCACCCGCCGCCACCCCGGAGAACCCCCACCGCGTCCCCGTGCCCAGGTTGCCCGGGCCCTGGGCCACCACGACCAGGTCGGCGCCCACCACGTGCCGCGCCGCGAGCAGCGCCGTGTGCACCGTCACGGCCTCCAGGTCGCCGCCGAAGGCCTGCCCGGCCGTCACGCACGCCTCGAGCCACCCGGCGTCGCGCAGGCCGGCGACCGTCCGGGAGAACCACGCCGGCAGGGCACCCCCGTCGGTCATCACGTACACCACGCGCGGCGCGGGCCGGCCCGCGAGCGCCGCGGCGTGCCGCGCTCCGGCGAGCACCGCCGGGAGCGCGGAGTGCAGGTCCGCCACGACGACCGGCAGGCCGGCCAGGTCGTCGGCGTCGCGCAGGACGTCGTGGTGCGGGGACTCCTGCTCGTCGACACCCAGCACCAGCGCCTGCAGCGGGGTGTACCGGGCCTTGACCAGGTGCCCCGGCCCGGCGAGCGGGTCGGGCGGCAGCGTCCCCGCGGGGCTGACGACCAGCGCGTAGCCGCCGGTGCCCAGCCCGCGCGCCAGCGCGGAGACGTTGAGCAGCACCCGGTCGCCGACGGCCGGGTCGCCGACCAGACCCGGGTAGGCCAGCGCGCGCACCTCGCCGGTGCCCTCCCCGGGCCCGTCGGCGTCCAGCCGGACCCGCAGCTCGCGGGCCCCGCGCCACGTCGCCCCGCGCGACACCACCGTCCCCGCACGCCACGTGATCACCCGGTCACGCTACCGGCGGCTAGCCTGGAGCCCGATGCCTGAACAGACCCACCCCGCCGAGCGCCTGCTCAACCTCGTCATCGCCCTCGTCAACACGGCGAACCGGATGACCAAGGAGCAGATCCGCTCCAGCGTCGCCGGGTACGCCGACGCCACCAGCGACGACGCCTTCGAGCGCATGTTCGAGCGGGACAAGGACTCCCTGCGCGAGCTGGGCATCCCGGTGCTCACGGTGGCCGGCAGCGGGCACAGCGACGACGTCGGCTACCGCATCGACCAGGAGGCGTACGCGCTGCGCCCGGTCGACCTCACGGCGGCCGAGCTGGGCGTGCTGTCGCTGGCCGTGCAGTTCTGGCAGGACAAGGCGCTGCGGACCGACGCCGCCCGCGCGCTGACGAAGCTGCGGGCCGTCGGCTCCGCGCCTGCCGGCACCGACCTCGTCGCGGGGCTGGCGCCGCGCGTGCGGCCGGCCGGGGACGCGTTCGGCCCGCTGCTGGACGCCATCGGCGCCCGGCAGGCGGTCACCTTCACCTACCGCGCGGCCAACACCGGCGAGGTCCGCGACCGGACCCTGGAGCCGTGGCGGCTGCTCGCCCGGGGCGGCGGCTGGTACGTCGTCGGCCGGGACACCGACCGCGGCGCCCCCCGCTCGTTCCGGCTCAGCCGCATCCAGGGCCGGGTCCGCACGACCGGCGCGGCGGGCGCCTACGACATCCCGGCCGACGTCGACGCCGCCGCGGTGGTGGGGGACCGGCACACCGAGCCGACCCGCCTGGCGGTCCTGGCGCTGCGCCCCGAGCGCGCGAGCGCGCTGCGCGCCCGTGGCGTGGCCGCCGACCCCACGGACGACCCCGACGTCGCCGACCCACGGTCTGCGGCGGCGCTCGCCGACCGGGACGTCGTGCGGGTGCCGTTCGGGTCCGCGTCCGAGCTCGCCGACGAGCTCGCCGGCTACGCCGACGCCGTCGTCGTCCTGGGTCCGGACGACCTGCGCGCCCAGGTGCTGCAGCGGCTGCGCGCGGCCGCGGCGCTGGACCGGGCCCCGGGCGAGGCACCACCGGGCACCCCGCCCGGCGCCGGCGCGGCGGCCACCGTGGACGCGAGCGAGTCGGAGGACGACCGTGGCTGAGAAGGCGACCGACCGGCTGCTGCGGCTGCTGGGCATGGTGACGTACCTCGACCGCCACCAGGGCGTGACGGTCGAGCAGGTGGCCGCGCAGTTCGGGGTGAGCACCCAGCAAGTGCTCGCCTACGTGGACACGCTCTGGGTGACCGGCACGCCCGGCTACTGGCCGCACGACCTCATCGACTTCGACGCCGCGTCCTACGACCAGGGCGTCGTCCGGCTGGTGGAGTCGCGGGGGATGACCCGCCCCTTGCGGCTCGGGACCCGGGAGGCCGTCGCCCTCATCGCGGCGCTGCGCGCCATGCGCGAGGCCGTCGCGCCCGGGCTGGACCGTGCCCGCGCCGCCGTCCTGAGCTCCGCGCTGGACAAGCTCACCGCCGCGACGGGGGAGGGGGCGGCCGCCGTGGACGTCCGGCTCGCCGTCGACGGCGCCCCGGAGGTCGTCGCGGCGCTCAGCGACGCCCTGGCGTCCCAGCGACGCCTGCGGATCCGGTACGTCACCGCCGCCGACGTGACCAGCGAGCGCGAGGTCGACCCGATCCGGCTGGTCACCGAGGACGACCACTCGTACCTGCTCGCGTGGTGCCACCGGGCCCGCGACGAGCGGCTGTTCCGCGTGGACCGCGTCCTGGCCGCCGAGGTGCTCGACGTGCCCGCCACCGAGCACCCCGTCGCCGGGCACACCCAGACCTTCACCCCCTCGCCCCAGGACGAGCTCGTCACGCTCGAGCTCGCCAGCCCCGGGCGCTGGATCGCCGAGCAGGTCCCGGTGGAGAGCGTGGAGGACCTGCCCGACGGCGGGTTCCGCATCGCCCTGCGGGTGGCCGAGCCCGCATGGCTGCGTCACCTCCTGCTGCAGGTGGCCGCGCAGGTCCGCGCCGTCGAGCCGGCCGTCGTGGCGACCGATGCGGCCGACGCCGCCCGGGCCGCGCTGGCCGCGTACGGCCCGCTCGCGGACTGACCGGCCGGGGCGCTCGCCGCCGCTACCCTGTGCCGGTGCTCTGGTTCATCGTGTGGACGGTCCTCGTGCTCGCCACCCTCGCGGGTGCCTTCTGGCTCGGCCGGGACCTGTGGCGCAAGAGCAGGGCGCTGCTCGCCGAGCTGGAGCGGGCGGGGCGGGTGGTCGGCGAGCTGGGCGATCGGGCCGAGGCGCTGACCGCGGCCGCCGAGGCGCAGCCGCTGCACCACGACCTGCTCGGCGACCCGGACGTGCACCGCGCCCGGCTCGCGGCGCTGCAGGCCGCCCGCGCCGCCCGGCGCGCGCAGCGGCAGCTGCGTCACGCCACGACGTTCGCCGGGTGGCGCGCGTACACGCGTTGACGCTCCCTTCACGGAGGCTGCGCAGGGTTAGCATGACAACGCATCCGCCCACCGAAGGAGCACCATGCCCAACCTCAGGCCGATCGAGATCCTGCTCATCGTTCTGGTCGTCCTCCTGCTCTTCGGGGCGCGGCGTCTGCCCGAGCTGGCCCGGAGCGTCGGGAAGTCCCTGAAGATCTTCAAGAGCGAGGTCAAGGACCTGCGCGAGGACGACCGTCCCGCGCCGGGCACGCCGGTCACCCCGGCCGCCCTGCCCGACGCCGAGCGCCTCGGGACCACCCCGCCGCACGGGGACCCGGCCCTGAACGTCCTGCCCACCGACGTCCCCGACCGTAAGCAGGTCTGAGCCGCCGGTGAGATCCCGCTCGAGCCGTCGCCAGGGCCCCGGCGACGGTCGGATGCCCTTGCGCGAGCACCTGCTGGAGCTGCGCAAGCGGGTGGGCCGCGCCGCGATCGGCCTCGTGCTGGGCGCTGTCGCGGGGTGGCTGCTGTACCCGACCGTCTTCGAGATCCTCCAGGCACCCGTCGTGCGGCTGCAGGAGGACCGCGGCCTGCTCATCGGGCTCAACTTCGGCGGCGTGCTGGCCGGCTTCGACATGCAGATCAAGGTGTCGCTCTTCGTCGGCGTGCTGGTCTCCAGCCCCTGGTGGGTCTACCAGCTGTGGGCGTTCATCACCCCGGGTCTGACGCGCCGCGAGCGCCTGGTCACGGTCGGCTTCCTGGCCGCTGCCGTCCCGCTCTTCCTCACCGGGGCGTTCCTCGCGTGGTTCCTGCTGCCGCAGGCGGTCGGCGTGCTCACCGGGTTCACGCCCCAGGACGCGTTCAACCTCATCAGCGCGCAGGAGTACCTGTCCTTCGTCATGCGCATGGTGCTCGCGTTCGGGGCCGGGTTCCTGCTGCCGGTGATCATGGTGGCGCTGACGATGGTCGGGCTCGTCGAGGGCCGCAGCTGGCTGCACGGGTGGCGCGTCGCGGTCATGCTCTCGTTCGTCTTCGGCGCCGTCGCGACCCCCACCGGCGACGCCGTCTCCATGCTGGTGCTGGCGATCCCGATCACCATCCTGTACTTCGCCGCGGTCGCCATCGGGCTCGTGCTGGACCGCCGCCGCGCCCGCCGGCTGGCCGCGGAGGACGAGGAGGACGGCGGCGGGGTGATCGCCGAGCAGCGGGCGTGAGCCGCCTGGGTGTCCTGCTCAACCCCGTGGCGGGCGGCGGCCGAGGACGCCGCGCCGGCGAGGCGACCGTGCAGCTGCTGCGCCGCCGCGGGCACCGGGTGTCCCTCGTCGAGGTCCCGCGGCCGGCAGGGCACGGGCTCGCCGGCGCCACCGGACCGGCGGGCGCCGGCGGGCCCGCCGACGCGGCCGACCTGCACGGCCTCGACGGGCTGGTGGTCGTCGGCGGGGACGGCACCGTGCACGCGGGGCTGCAGCTGACCGCCGGGACCGGGCTGCCGCTGGGCGTCGTCCCGGCCGGGTCCGGCAACGACGTCGCCCGCTGCCTCGGGGTGCCCCGGGGGGCCGCGCGCGGTGACGTGGCGGCCGCCGTCCGGGTCCTGGAGGACGCCCTGACCGCCGGGCCGCGCACGGTGGACGCCGTCACCGTCGCGCCGGTGGCGGCGGACCTCACGGCTCCGCCGGCGCGTGCCTGGTTCGTGGGCGTGCTCTCGTGCGGGTTCGACGCCGCGGTCAACGCCCGCGCCAACGCCATGACCTGGCCGCGCGGGTCCGGGCGGTACGTCCGGGCCGTCGCCGCCGAGCTGGGCGGGTTCCGGCCCTACGGGTACCGCCTGGTGCTCGACGACGCCGTCTGGCAGTCCGCGGGCACGCTCGTCGCGGTCGCCAACACGCCGCGCTTCGGGGGCGGCATCGCGATCGCGCCGGACGCGTCGGTGGACGACGGGCTGCTCGACGTCGTCGTCGCCCGACCGGTCACGCGTCCCGGGGTGGCCGCCCTCCTGCCCGGTGCCTACCGCGGCCGGCACGTCCGGCACCCGGCGGTCCAGGTGCTGCGCACCCGCGGCGTGCTGATCGAGCCGGACCCCACCCTGGGCCGCACCCCGCCGGTCGCCTTCGCCGACGGCGAGCCGATCGGCCCGCTGCCGCTGCGCGTCGACGTCCGCCCCGGGGCGCTGGCCGTCCTCGCCTGAGCCAGCGCGGGCGAGCCGGGCGAGCCGGGCGAGCGCACGCGACCGAGCGAGTCCGCGAGAGCGAGCCCGGACGAGCGTGCCCGATCCGGCCGTCGCGGGCGGAGGTCGCCGTCGGGTGGGGCCCGAGCACCCCACCTAGGGTGGAGACATGGCAGATGTCGAGCTGAGCCCCGCCGAGCGGTACGCAGCCTCCCGTCGCCGGGCGGCCGCCTCGCGCACCGAGCTGGCCCGGTTCCGTGAGCTGCTGGGGTTCCAGCTGGACGACTTCCAGGTCGCGGGGTGCGAGGCGCTCGAGTCGGGCCGGGGCGTCCTGGTGGCGGCGCCGACCGGGGCGGGCAAGACCGTGGTCGGGGAGTTCGCCGTCCACCTGGCGCTGGCCGGGGGGCGCAAGGCGTTCTACACGACGCCGATCAAGGCGCTGTCGAACCAGAAGTACGGCGACCTGGTGCGCCGGTACGGGCCGGACCAGGTGGGCCTGCTGACCGGCGACACCACCGTCAACGGGGACGCCCCCGTGGTGGTGATGACCACCGAGGTCCTGCGCAACATGCTCTACGCCGGCTCCGACGCGCTGCACGGGCTCGGGTTCGTCGTCATGGACGAGGTGCACTACCTCGCCGACCGCTTCCGCGGCCCGGTCTGGGAGGAGGTGATCATCCACCTGCCTCCCGAGGTGCAGCTGGTGTCCCTCTCGGCGACCGTGTCCAACGCCGAGGAGTTCGGGGACTGGCTCGAGATGGTCCGCGGCGACACCGCCGTGGTGGTCAGCGAGCACCGTCCCGTCCCGCTCGGTCAGCACGTGCTGACCCGCGACTCGCTGCTGGACCTGTACGCCGGCCACGTCGACCCGACCGCCCCGGGTCCCAACCCGCCGATCAACCCCGACCTGATGATCGCGATGCGGCGCCGCGACCGGGAGGGCTTCGGCCCCGGCTCGGCCCAGCAGGGCGGGCGCGGCGGCCGGGGGGACCGTGGCTACCGCGGCGGCGGCGGTCGCGGCGGGTTCAGCGGCGGCAGCGCGGGGTTCCGGCCGACGCCGCGGTTCGCCGTCATCGACATCCTCAAGGACCAGGGGCTGCTGCCGGCGATCGTCTTCATCTTCTCGCGCGCGGGGTGCCAGGGCGCCGTCTCGCAGTGCCTGGCGGCCGGCGTGCGGCTCACCTCGCCGCAGCAGGAGGAGCAGATCCGGGCGATCGTCGAGGACCGCTGCGCCACCATCCCGCCCGAGGACCTGCAGGTGCTCGGCTACTGGGAGTGGAGCGAGGCGCTGGCCCGCGGGGTCGCCGCCCACCACGCCGGGATGCTGCCGCTGTTCAAGGAGACCGTCGAGGAGCTGTTCTCCCGCGGGCTCGTGCAGGTGGTGTTCGCCACCGAGACGCTCGCGCTGGGGATCAACATGCCGGCGCGCTCGGTCGTGCTGGAGAAGCTGGTCAAGTGGGACGGCTCCAACCACGTCGACATGACGCCGGGGGAGTACACGCAGCTGACCGGGCGGGCCGGGCGGCGCGGCATCGACACCGAGGGGCACGCGGTCGTCGTCGACCATCCGGGACTGGACCCGGTGGCGCTCGCCGGGCTGGCGTCCAAGCGCCTGTACCCGCTGCGGTCCAGCTTCCGGCCCACGTACAACATGGCGGTCAACCTGGTCGCCCAGGTGGGTCGCGAGCGGGCCCGGGAGGTGCTGGAGACCTCGTTCGCGCAGTTCCAGGCCGACCGGGGCGTCGTCGGCCTGGCCCGGCAGGCGCAGTCCCACACCGAGGCCCTGGACGGGTACGCCCAGGCCATGAAGTGCCACCTGGGGGACTTCGCCGAGTACGCCGGGATCCGCCGGGGGATCGCGGACCGCGAGGCGCACCTGACCCGCGAGGCGGGTCGCGAGCGACGCGCGGAGGCCATGCGCTCGCTGGAGGAGGTGAAGGTCGGGGACGTCGTGGAGATCGGCTCGGGGCGACGCGCGGGGTACGCGGTGGTCCTCGAGCCCGCCATGCACAGCGGCTTCGACGGGCCCCAGCCGCTCGTGCTGACCACCGACCGGCAGGTCCGGCGGGTGTCGGTAGCCGACACCCCCGGCGGCGTGCGGACCGTCACCCGGATCAAGGTCCCCAAGGGCTTCAACGGCCGCAACGCGCCGTCCCGCCGGGACCTGGCCGCCAAGCTGCGCGAGGCGCTCCCCGACGTCGCCGCGCCCCGGCACGGGCGCCGGGGGAGCGTGCACAACGGGCAGTCGGACGACGACGCGGAGCTGGCCGCCCTGCGCCGACGGCTGCGTGCCCACCCGTGCCACGGCTGCCCGGACCGCGAGGAGCACGCGCGCTGGGCCGAGCGCTGGGACCGGCTGCGGCGCGAGCACGACGCCCTGGTCAAGCGCATCGAGGGCCGCACCAGCTCGATCGCCCGGGTCTTCGACCGGATCTGCGACGTGCTGCAGCAGCTGGGCTACCTCGTGCCGGTCACCACGGACGACGGCCGGGCGGAGGTGCGGGTCACCACGGAGGGGCAGTGGCTGCGCCGGCTGTACGCCGAGAACGACCTGCTCGTCGCGGAGTGCCTGCGCCGCGGGGCCTGGGACGAGCTGGACCCGCCGGCCCTGGCGGCGGCGGTGTCCACGGTCGTGTACTCCGCCCGCCGCGACGACCGCGACGCCGAGCCGCACGTCCCGGGCGGCCCGCAGGGGACGCTGGGCCGGGCGCTGGACGAGACGGTGCGGATCTGGTCCGAGCTGGACGACATCGAGTCCGAGCGGACCATCGAGTCGACCGGGCCGCTGGACATGGGCCTCGTGGAGGCCATGCACCGGTGGGCGTCGGGGCGCAGCCTGGACGCGGTCCTCAAGGGCACCGACTTGGCTGCCGGCGACTTCGTGCGGTGGTGCAAGCAGGTCATCGACCTGCTCGACCAGCTGTCCAAGGCGGCGCCGCACGCGCGGGTGCGCGAGTCCGCCCGGCGCGGGGTCGTGGCGCTGCGCCGCGGGGTCGTCTCCTACTCGTCCATCTGACCCGTCCGGGGCCCGGCCGCCGGGACGGCGGTGGCCCGTGGGTGGCCCGGCGGCCCGGGCGGCGGTCGCCTCGTGGGTGGTCTGGCCTATCGTGTCCGGCTGTGAGCTCCACCCTGTACCGGAACGGCGTCGTCCACTCGCCCGCCGACCCCTTCGCCGAGGCGGTGCTGGTCGCCGACGGCGTGGTGACCTGGATCGGCGCCGACGACACCGCCGCCGGCCTGGCCGCCACCGCGGGCACCGTGGTGGACCTCGACGGCGCCCTGGTGACCCCCGCCTTCGTCGACGCGCACGCGCACGTCCTGGAGAGCGGGCTGGCGCTGGAGAGCGTCGACCTGTCCGCGGCAGCCGGCGTGCGGTCCCTGGCCGACGCGCTCGCCGCGGTCCACCGCGCCGCGCAGGACGCCCACGCCGTCCGGGGCGTGGGCGGCGGGTCGCGACCGCTGCTCGGGCAGGGCTGGGACGAGAGCGACTGGCCCGAGGGCCGGGCGCCCACCCGCGAGGAGCTCGACGCCGCCGCCGGTGGCGCGCCGGTGTACCTGGCCCGGGTCGACGTGCACTCGGCCGTGGTGTCCACGAGCTTCGCGGAGGCCACGGGGGTCCGGGGGCTGGCGGGCTGGACCGACGACGGCCGCGTCGAGCGCGACGCGCACCACGCGGCGCGGGGGGCGGCCCGCGAGGTCACCGACGACCACCGCGACGCCCTGTACACCGCCGCCCTGCGGCACGCCGCGTCGCGCGGGATCGCGTCCCTGCACGAGCACAGCGCACCGGGCATCGACACCCGCGCCGGGCTGGTGCGGCTGCTCAGGCTCACCGGCGACGCCGCCGCCGGGCTGCCGCACGTGGTCGGCTACCGGGGCGAGCTGTGCGTCACCGTGGACGACGCCCGCGAGCTGCTCGACGCGATCCCGGGCCTGACCGGCATCGGCGGCGACCTCAACGTGGACGGCTCGCTCGGGTCCCGCACCGCGGCCCTGCGCGCCCCGTACGCCGACGACCCGGAGCGCAGCGGACCGCTGTACCTGACCGCGGAGCAGATCGCGGACCACGTCACCGCGGTCACCCGGGCCGGTGTGCACGCCGGGTTCCACGTCATCGGCGACCGGGCGATGGACGAGCTGCTGCTGGGGCTGCGGGCGGCCGCGGACGTCGAGGGCACGGGCCCGATCCGCGCCGCCGGGCACCGCGTGGAGCACGCCGAGATGGTCGACGCCGGCACGCTCGCCGCGCTGGTCTCGCTCGGGGTCCGGCTGAGCATGCAGCCCGCCTTCGACGCCGCCTGGGGCGGCCCGGACGGCATGTACGCCCGACGCCTCGGGCCCGGCCGCGCCGCCACGCTCAACCCCTTCGCCGACCTCGCCGCCGCCGGGATCCCGCTGGCGTTCGGCTCGGACTCCCCGGTGACGCCCTTCGACCCCTGGGGCGCCGTCCGGGCGGCCATGAGCCACCACGCACCGGAGCAGCGCATCTCCGCCCGGGCGGCGTTCCGGGCGCACACGCGCGGGGGCTGGCGGGCCGCCGCGCTGGACCACACCGGGGCCGGCGAGATCCGCGTCGGGGCACCCGCGCACCTGGCCCTGTGGCGCGCCGAGCACCTCGCGGTGCAGGCGGCCGACGGCCGGGTGTCCGCGTGGAGCACCGACGCGCGTGCCGGCACGCCGCTGCTGCCCGACCTCGGCCCGGACGCCCCCGAGCCGGTCTGCCTGCGCACGCTGCGCCACGGCGTCGTCCTGCACGACGTGCTCGGCTGACCCGCGCCCGGCCGGGCGTCGCACGACCGGGTGACGCGCCGGCGCGGCCCCGCGGCGCGTCCGGGTGACGCCTGCAGCGACGGCGTCCCGGCGGCCCGCCGGAGCCGCCCGGCGCACCGCGGGCGACCCGGTGGACGACACGCGGGACACGCCCGCCGACACGCCGCAGCGGGCACCGACGATCGCGCCCGTGACCAAGTTGTGACCAGCGTGGACGCCGCTGACCTGCGGAGACGTGCGCTTGACACCTCAGGTCGCCGGCCCGGTAGGTTCAACCCTCGTTCCACCCGCCCGCCGCCGTGCCCTGCAGGACGCAGGACCCCGGCGCCGCGGCCGGGGCACCGGTCGGGCACGCGTGTTCAGTAGAAAACAGACGGCTCGCGCCTACGTCGTCTGGACCGAAGGACACGCGGTCCGGCCGGAGCACCCGGCACGCTGACGTAGCCTTTTCCCGTGCCCGCCCGCCCTGAACCCACCCGCTGGTGGGCTCTGCTGCTGGGCGCGATCGGCGGCGTCGTGACCGACGCCGGCTTCCCCGGGCGTGGCTGGTGGGGGGCCGCCTTCGTCGGGATCGCCCTGCTGTTCGCGGCCCTGCGGCGGGACAGCGCCCGGTGGAACGCCCTGGTCGGGTTCGTCTGGGGGCTGGCCTTCTTCCTCCCGCACATCACCTGGGCCGACTACGCCGTCGGACGCGTCCCGTGGGTCGCGCTCAGCGTGCTCGAGGCGGGGTTCGTCGCGCTGTTCGGCGCCGCGTGGGCGTGGGCGCGGCGCGGGGTCGGGACCTGGCGCAGCCCGGGCCTGCAGGTGGCGGTGTTCGTGGTCCTGTGGGTCGCGGTGGAGCAGCTGCGGTCCGCGGCCCCGTTCGGCGGCTTCCCGTGGGGGCGGCTGGCGTTCTCCCAGGCCGACTCGCCCCTGGCGCGGCTCGCGTGGCTGGGCGGCGCCCCGCTCGTCTCGGCCGCCGTCGCCGCGGTCGGGGCGCTGCTCGCGATCGCGGTGCTATCCGCGCGGCGGCTCCGGGTCGTGCGGACGGTGACCGCCGTCGGGGCCGGCCTGCTGCTGCTCCTGGCCGGCTTCGTCGTGCCCCTGCAGACCCAGCAGCAGGCGGGGCAGCTGCGGGTGGGCGCCGTCCAGGGCAACGTGCCGACCCCCGGCCTGGACGCCTTCGCCCAGCAGCGCGAGGTGCTGCACAACCACGCCGCCGGCACCGAGGCCCTGCTCGACCAGGTCGAGCCGGGCGAGCTGGACCTGGTCGCGTGGCCGGAGAACGGGTCCGACGTCGACCCCCAGGTGGACCGGGACGCCGCCCGCGAGATCGACCACGCCGCCCGCGCGGTGGCCGCGCCGGTCCTGGTGGGCACGATCGAGTACCCCGACTCGGGCGGCCGGTACAACACCGCGGTCCTGTGGGAGCCCGGCGACGGGGTCACCGCGAAGTACTCCAAGCAGCACCCGGCGCCGTTCGCCGAGTACATCCCCCTGCGCGAGTGGGTCCGGCCGTTCTCGTCCGCGGTCGACCTCGTGCGCAACGACATGATCGCCGGCACCGAGGTCGGCGTGGTGCCGCTCGCGTCCGAGCGGCTCGGGCGCACCGTGCCGATCGGGGACGTCATCTGCTTCGAGGTCGCCTACGACACGCTCGTGCGCGACGCCGTCCGCGCCGGCGCGGAGGTGCTCGTCGTGCAGACCAACAACGCGTCGTTCGGGTACACCGACGAGTCGACGCAGCAGCTGGCGATGTCCCGGCTGCGCGCGATCGAGCTGGGCCGCTCGACCATCCAGATCTCGACGGTCGGGGTGAGTGCGGTCATCGCACCCAACGGCGTCGTCGTGCAGGACACCGGGCTGTTCACGGCCGAGCAGCTGGTCGACACCGTCCCGCTGCGCACCTCGCTCACGCCGGCGGCCGCGATGGGGATCTGGCCGGGGTGGGCGGTCAGCGCCCTCGCGGTGGTCGTCGTGGTGGCAGGCCTGGCCGGCGGCGCCCGCGAGCGTCGCGGGACGCGCCCACCGGCGGCGCTGTGACCCGGACGCTCGTGGTGATCCCGACCTACGACGAGGCCACCACCCTGCCCCGGACGCTGCGCGCCCTGCGCGACGCCGTGCCGTCCGCCGACGTCCTCGTGGTCGACGACGCCAGCCCGGACGGCACCGGGGACGTGGCGGACGCGTGGGCGGCCCGGGACGGGTCCGTCCACGTGCTGCACCGCACCGGCAAGCTCGGCCTGGGCACCGCCTACGTGGCGGGCTTCGGGTGGGCCCTGGAGCGCGGGTACGACGTCGTGGTGGAGATGGACGCCGACGGGTCGCACCGCGCGGTCGACCTGCCCGCCATCCTGGCGGCGCTCGACGGCGGCGTCGGGCTCGTCCTGGGGTCGCGCTGGGTGCCCGGGGGACGGGTCGTGCACTGGCCGCGGCACCGGCAGTGGCTGTCCCGGGGCGGCAACACCTACGCGCGGCGCGCGCTGGGCCTGCCGCTGCGCGACGCGACCGGCGGCTTCCGGGCCTACCGGGCCGGTGCGCTGCGGGACGTCCACCTCGAGGACGTCGCGTCGCAGGGGTACTGCTTCCAGGTCGACATGGCGCGCCGGGTCGTGGCGGCCGGTCACCCGGTCGTCGAGGTGCCCATCACGTTCGTGGAGCGGGTCGACGGGCGGTCCAAGATGACCCGCGGCATCGTCGCCGAGGCCCTGCTGCGGGTGACCGTGTGGGGCGTCACCCGGCGGATGCAGCAGACAGCCGGCGCGTTGCGCCGGCTGTCTGCGATGCGGGTGCGGCAGGGTCGGCTGCCGCGGGTGGGGCGTCGCCCCTGAGGATCAGGCGCTGCGGCGGAGCTTGCCCGCGCGCAGCAGCTCGAGGCGCTCCTCGAGGAGGACCTCGAGCTCCTTGATCGTGCGGCGCTCGAGCAGCATGTCCCAGTGGGTGCGCGGCGGCTTGCCGACCTTGCCCTCGGGACGCTCGTGCCCGCGCAGCAGCGCCTCGCCGCCGCCCGGGATCTCCCACACCAGCGGGATCTCGGCCTCGACGGAGAACGGCACCGTGACGCTGACGCCGTTGGGACCGTCGTAGTGGGCCAGGACACGGGGAGCGAACTCGACGCCCTCTTCCGTCTCCATGCTGTTGGAACCGATGCGCATTCCGCGCAACGACCGGTTCGCCATCAGATAACCTCCGAAGGTCTGGACTCGTGCTCTACCAGTGGTGTCAACGACCACTGCGACAGGCGTGTTCCGCCCCGGACGTGAAGGTCCGGTGAACACCGTCACAGTCGCCGCCTGTGTCAGGGTTGCTCGGTGACGCCTTCCTCCATGTCGTACCGCCGCTTGGGCACCTCGGGCCTGGTGGTCTCCACCGTGGGCCTGGGGTGCAACTCGTTCGGGGTGACAGTCCCCCCGCACGACGTCCCCGGCGTGGTGACCGCCGCCCTGGAGGCGGGGGTCACCTTCCTCGATACTGCCGACATCTACGGGAGTCGGCCAGGCGAGAGCGAGGAGCTGGTCGGCGACGCGCTGGTCGGGCGGCGCGACGACGTCGTCGTGGCGACCAAGTTCGGGCTCGACATGCGGGGTGCGGCGGGCGCCGACTGGGGCGCCCGCGGGTCCCGGCGGTACATCCGGCGCGCGGTGGAGGGGTCGCTGCGACGGCTGCGCACCGACCGGATCGACCTCTACCAGATGCACTCCCCGGACCCGCAGACCCCCGTGGAGGAGACGCTGGGCGCGCTCCACGAGCTGGTCGCGGAGGGCAAGGTGCTGTACCTCGGGTCGTCGAACTTCGACGCCTGGCAGGTCGTCGACGCCGACTGGACGGCGCGCACCCGCGGCCTGACCCCGTTCGTCTCGGTCCAGGACGCGTACTCGCTGCTGGAGCGAGGCCTCGAGCGCGAGGTGGTCCCGGCCGCCGACCGGGTCGGCGCGGGCGTGCTGCCGTACTTCCCGCTCGCCTCGGGGCTGCTGACGGGCAAGTACCGACGCGGGGAGGCGGCGCCCCCAGGCACGCGCCTGGCGCAGCGCCCCGAGCGCCTGGCCGCCGCGGACTTCGACCGGATCGAGGCGCTGTCCGCGCTCGCCCGGGCGTGGGGGATCGACCTGCTCACGCTCGCGATCGGAGGACTGGCGGCCCAGCCGGCTGTCGCGTCGGTGATCGCCGGTGCGCGGCGGGCGGAGCAGGTGCAGGCCAACGCGGCCGCCGGCGCGTGGCAGCCGAGCCTGGAGCAGCTGGCCGCGATCGACGAGGCAGCGCCCGGGCCGGCGTGAGCCTCAGGGGGCGGGCGCCGACGGCTGGGCGAGCACGACTCCGTCGGTGAACATGACGCCGTCGGCGAAGCGTGCCTCGACCCGCCCGCCGCCGAACTGCTCGGCGTACAGCCGGGCGTACAGGCCGCTGGGGGAGTCCACCAGCTCCTCGTGGGTGCCTCGCTCCACGATGCGCCCGTCGTCCACGACGAAGATGACGTCCGCGTGCCGGATGGTGGACAGGCGGTGGGCGATCGCCAGCGTCGTCCGCCGGGACACGGCCCTGGCGAGCGCCTCCTGCACGAGCCGCTCGGACGCCGAGTCCAGCGCGGAGGTCGCCTCGTCGAGGATGAGCACGCGCGGGTCCTTGAGCAGCACCCGGGCGATCGCCAGGCGCTGCTTCTCGCCGCCGGACAGCCGGTACCCGCGCTCGCCGACCGTGGTCGCGTAGCCGTCCGGGAACGACATGATCCGGTCGTGGATGTTGGCCGCGCGGCATGCCTCCTGGAGCTGGTCGTCGCTCGCGTCGGGGCGGGCGTAGCGCAGGTTCTCCGCGATGGTCGCGTGGAACAGGTACGGGTCCTGCGTGACCATGCCGACGACCTCGGCCAGCGATCCCAGCGTCACGTCCCGGACGTCCCGGCCGTCGACGCGGACCGCGCCGCGGTCGACCTCGTACAGGCGCGGCACGAGGTAGCTCAGCGTCGTCTTGCCGGCACCGGACGGCCCGACGAACGCGGCCAGCTGCCCCGGCTCGACCGCGAGCGAGACGCCACGGAGCGCCCACGGCCGCCGGCGCGACGGGCTCTCCTCGCCGTCCGGGGTCACCGCTGCAGCGACCTGGACGACGGCGGGCGGCCTGCCCGGCCCGCTGGGCGGGAGGCCGAGCGCACCCCAGCGCCCGCCGCCCATGCCGCTGCCACCACCGCCGCCACCCCGACCTCCACCCCGTGGTGCGGGCGGGGGAGCGGTCAGCCGCGGGGGTGGGGGGTAGGCGAACCAGACGCCGTCCAGCTCCACACGTCCGCGGACGCGCGCCGGGTCGAGCACGTCGGCGTCGGGGCGGTCGGCGATCGCCGGCTGCAGGTCGAGGTACTCGAAGATGCGGCGGAAGAGCGCGAGCGACGTCTGCACGTCCAGGGCGACCCGCATGAGCGAGATCATCGGCATCATCAGCCGCGCCTGCAGGGTCGAGAACGCGACGAGGGTCCCGGCGGAGATCGAGGCGGCTCCCAGGTCCCCGGTGAGCATGTACCCGGCCATGAGGTAGACCAGCGCCGGGGTGATCGCCATGAACGCCGACACCACGCCGAAGAACCCCTGGCCGGCCATCGCCTGGCGCACCTGCAGGTCGACCTGCCGCTCGTTCTCCACGCGGTAGCGGGCGACCTCGGCGTCGGCGCGGTTGAAGATCTTCGCCAGCAGCACCCCGGAGACGCTTAGCGCCTCCTCGGTGATGGCCGTCATGTCCGACAGCGACTCCTGGGTCGCCCGGGCCAGCCGCTGCCGGCGCGCGCCGACGCGCCGCTGCAGCACGACGAACAGCGGCATCAGCGCCACCGCCACGACGGTGAGCTGCCAGCTCAGCAGGAGCATCGCGACCAGCGACGCGAGCACCGTCACCAGGTTCGACAGGATCGACGACGCCGTCGTCGTCAGCACCGAGCGCACGCCGCCGACGTCGTTGGCCAGGCGGGACTGGATGGACCCCGTCTTGGTGGCCGTGAAGAACGCCAGCTCCATGCGTTCCAGGTGCTCGAACAGCCGCCCCCGCAGCTCGGCCATCGCCAGGTTGCCGACCTTGGTGGTCAGGTACGTCTGGCCGACGCCGATGGCGGCGCTCACCAGCGGCACGACGATCATCGCCGCGGTCAGCACGCCGAGCAGGCGCAGGTCGACGCCGGACCCGTCGACCGGGAACAGCGCCTCGTCGAAGACCCGCTGGGTGAGGAACGGCGTGATGACCCCGAGCAGTGCGCTGACACCGATCGCCACCGCCACGAGCGTCAGGGACCCGCGGTACGGCGTCAGCAGCGCCCCGATGCGCCGCAGGAGCGCGGGCGAGGCGGCGACCTCCGGGCCGGCGGGCGACGGGGAAGCGGTCGGCGCCCCGGCCGCCGGCGCGGTTCCGGTGCTCATGCGAGGGTCCTGTCGCGCGCACGGGCGAGCAGCGCGGCGTCGTCCAGACCGGCACGTCGCCAGGCCCGCTGGGCGTCGGCGCCGGTCCCGCCCGCGAGGACGACGTCGAGCCGGGCGGTGACCCGGTCCAGGTCCCCGGACCTCTCCAGGGCGGGGGAGACGTGCTCGAGCAGGGTCCGCACCACGGTCGCGGCCCGGGCGGGGCGCCCGGTGAACGGGTGGAGCAGGTCCGCGCTCATCCCGGTGCGCGCGGCCCGCCAGGCGGCGACCCGCAGCTGCTCCGTGCGCGGCTGGGGCGCGTCGTCGCGGGACCGGACGGCCGTGTCCGCGAGGGCACGCACGAGGGCCGCCTGGACGACGGCGTCCTCCACGTCCAGGCACACGTCGGCGACGCGCACCTCGACGGTGGGGTAGCGGGCCGAGAGCCGGGCGTCGAAGTACACCATCCCCTGGTCCAGGATCGTGCCGCTGGCGACGAGGTCCGCGACGACCCGGTGGTACGTGGCGGCGTCCCCGAACGGCGCCACCGGCCCCGAGGTGGGCCAGCGCCCCCACACCTGCGTCCGGAAGCTGGCGTACCCGGTGTCGACGCCGTCCCAGAACGGGGAGTTGGAGGTCAGCGCCAGCAGGACCGCGGCCCACCGGCGCAGGTGGTCGATGACCAGCACGCCCTCGTCGTCGTCGGCGACCGCGACGTGCACGTGGCAGCCGCAGGTCAGCTGCTCCTGGGCGAGCACGCCGAACCGCTCGCCGAGGCGCTCGGCCCGCGGCTCGGGGAACACGACCGACGTCGTCGCGCCGGGGGCGGTGGCCACCGCCGCGATGCGGGCGCCGGCGTGCTGGGCGGCCTCGTCCGCCGCGGCCCGCCCGGCCCGCAGCTGGTCCGCGAGGTCCCTGAGGTCCTCGCAGGGGTGCGTCGAGGTCTCGATCTGCTCGCGCTTGAGCTCCTTCTCCAGGTGCCCGCCCGGCTCCGACGTCGCGGGCTCCACCGCGTGCGCGTGGTCGAGCACGGCGGGTGCCACCGAGCTCAGCCTGCCGGCCGGGGAGACCAGCAGGAACTCTTCCTCGACACCCACAGTGCGCACCCGCACAGTGTGGACGGTGCCACCCACGCTGTCCCGCGTCCCGGCTGTGACCTCGGCCCGGCCGTACTGGAGCGGGGTCCGTGGTCAGGCGAGGAACGTGCGGATCGCCTCGACGACGAGCGCGTGGTCGTCGGCCTGCGGCAGACCGGACACGGTGACGGTCCCGACCACGCCGACGTCCCGGACCCGTACCGGGAAGCAGCCGCCGTGCGCGGCGTACTCCTGCAGCGGCAGCTCGTGCTGCGCGGCGAAGGTGATGCCCTGGCGCCGGGCGCGCAGGCCCACGAGGTACGACGACGCCCCGAACCGCTCGACGACGCGCACCTTGCGCTCGATCCAGCTGTCGTTGTCGGGCGTCGTCCCGGGCATGGCGGCGTGGAACAGCTGCTGCGGCCCACGCCGGATGTCGACCGTCACCGCCAGGTCCCGCTCCTGCGCGAGCTCGACGAGCAGGCAGCCCAGCCGCCACGCGTCGTTGTTGTCGAACCGGGAGAACACGAGCTCGTGCTCGTGCGCCTCGACCTGGGCGATCGTCTCGCGGACGTCCTGCTCGGGTGCACGTGCGGCGTCGGTGCTCATGGGTCCGATCCTGGACCCTGGGCGCCCGGCTCGGCCAATCGCGCCAGCTCTCCGTTCGCTGCGTACCGACACACCCCCGCACGCCGATAATGTGCATTATGACATCCGACGTGCGGCTCGAGGCCCGGAGGGCTGCCGCCACATCCCCCATGGGACCACGGGCGGCACCCTCGGCGGCCGCGGCACGCGCCCGGCGCGCGGCGGGGGCACGGCAGGCGCACAGTGGTCGGGTCGATCACCGCCGATTGGTCCTGGGGGCCCGCCATGAACGTTCTCCGCCGCACCGCACTCGCCGTGACGGGCGCCGTCGGCGCCCTGGTCCTGATGGCCGCCCCGGTCGTCGCCGCACCCAACGACGTCGACCAGGCGTTCCTCGTCGGAGCCCATCAGAGCAACCTCACCGAGATCGCCTCGGGTCAGGCGGCGGTCGAGAAGGCCACGACCTCCGAGGTCCGCGAGCTCGGGCAGATGCTGGTCACCGACCACCAGGCCCTCGACGCCCAGGTCGTCGCCGCCGCGCAGGCCCTCGGGGTGACGCTCCCCGCCGAGCCGTCCACGGTGCAGAAGGCCGCCCTGGCCGAGGTGTCCGCCCAGACCGGTCAGGCGTTCGACAACGCGTGGATCGCCGCTCAGATCACGTCGCACCGGGCCTCGCTGGCGCTCGGGCAGCGCGAGCTCGCGAACGGTGCCGAGCCGACGGTCAAGGCGCTGGCCACCGCCTCGGCACCGGTCGTCCAGCACCACCTCGACGCCGCTCTCGCGGCCGCCCAGAAGTACGGCGTGCCGACGTCCGTGCCCGCCGGCACGTCGGGTGAGGCCGCGACGTCGTCGCGCACGCTGGGCCTCGCCGTGGCGTTCGGTGGGCTGCTCCTGCTCGCGGCCACCTCGCTCCTCGTGGTGCGCCGCTCGCGCGCGTGAAGCACCGACTCGCCCCGTGGCGTGCCGACCGCCGCGTGCGCGCGATCGGCACGGCCACGGCGCTGGCCGTCGGGACGACCGCGGTCGTGCTCGGGGGTCAGCTCGCGCTGCGTCCCGGCGCGGTGGCGGCCGCCGACGCCGGCACCGTCCCCGCGGCGGGCCAGGTCGCGCCGCCACCCGCCGCCACCGAGGCGCTCGCCGCCGTCCCGACGGACGCCCCGGCAGCCGACCCGAGCGCGGCTCCCCTGCCCGAGCCGCCGGTCGACGTCGTCCGCACGTACGGCGTACCGCCGACGTCCGTCACGGCACCCGGCACCGAAGTCCGCGCCGACGTCGTCCCCGTCGGCGTGGGACCGTCCGGGGCGCTGCTCGTCCCGGAGGACCCCTCCGTCCTCGGATGGTGGTCGTCCGGCGCGGCGGCCGGGGCGGCGTCGGGGCACGTCGTGCTCGTCGGGCACGTCGATGCCGCCTCGGGCGTCGGCGTGATGCGCGACGTGCTCGACCTCGCGATGGGCACCACCGTGGAGGTCACGGACGAGACGGGCGCGACCACGCCCTACCGGCTCGTCG
>NZ_BJYY01000010.1 GCF_007991755.1 Cellulomonas aerilata
CGTCGCCCGCCAGTCCTTCGGGAAGGACGACGGGCTGCCGGCTGACCTGTTCCGCATCGACGGGACGCCGCAGCTCGTGCTCATCACCTGCGGAGGGACGTTCGATCCACGGTCCGGGCACTACTCCGACAACGTCGTCACCTACGGCGTCCTCGCCTGACCGGACGCGGCGCCCGCAGTCCGGCCGACGGCGACCGGCGCTTCGCGTCGCAGCCCGCAGGCGTGCGGCAGCCGCGCCGTCGGGTGGACCTCAGCGGCCCAGTGCCGCGTCACGGGTCGGATGGACCTCGAACACCTGGTTGAGCCGGGTGATCCGCAGGATCCTCAGCAGGCTGTCGGACGCCGCCACGAGCACGAGCCGCCCTCCGACGGACCGCAGCCTCTTGAGCGCCCCCACCAGGACACCCAGCCCCGAGGACGAGATCGACACGACGTGGGTCAGGTCCACCACGACGTCGGTCTGCCCGGCCTCGAGGAGGTAGGCGAGCTCGGCTCGCAGGTACCCGGCGTTGGCGATGTCGATCTCGCCCGCGAGCGCGATGACGACCCGGTCACGGGTGGCCACCGTGATGGCGAGCGCCTCCGCCCACGGGTCAGGCCCGGGACGGTGGTCCGACTCGTCCCAGCGCGGTGGCCCGGACCTAAGTCCCCCGGCAGGCGACGGGCCGCCCGCGGCGGGGTCGGGGGCGCGACCGGTCGGCCACGGAGCACTCACCAGGTCTGGGGTGGCGGGGAGCTGTGCCCGGGCCACATCGCGCGGTTCCATGGCCCAAGACCTACGGACCAGCCGTCAATGCGGTGTGAACCGCTGTCACAGCGGACCGGACAGGACCGCTCCCCCGACGGCCGCCCGCGCCCGTGCGCGACCGCGTCAACAACCGTCAACAGCGCGCGGCAGCACGCTGTGCGGAAACCGGACGGCGGGACCTGCCGACGTCGTGCGGCCTCTCCCGGCCCACACCTGCGCAGCGGGCTCCGCGCCCCGGACGAACGCCCAGGTCAGGCCGCGCACCGCCCCTCCGGCGACGTGCCCGCGCCGGCCCGGCGGGCCCCGTCCGGCCCCGCTCCCCTGCCCTGCGACCACGCACTCGCGCACGCCGGAGCTCGCCCGTCGCGGCCGCACCGGTGCACTGCCGGCGAAACCACCTCGGCCCGACGTCGTTCACGGGCAGTTCACAGACGACGTCTGTCATGACGCCGTCCAGATTTCGTCACCACGGTCAAGACCCAGATGGAGTACTCACATGCGCAAGGTGACAGGTTCGACGACGAGCCCAGCCGTCGCGCCCCCCGCGGCCGGCAGGTCGCGCCGGCTCGGGGTGGCGGGGCTCGGTGCCGTCATGGCGCTCGGGACCCTCCCGGCCGTCACGGGCCTCGGCACGGCGGCTCACGCCGCGGTGACGATCGGCTCGAACATCAGCGTCTTCCCCAACCGCGACATGGTCGTCGCCGTGGGCTACGAGCCCGGGGAGCAGCTGCTCGTCGAGGTGCTGCGTGGCGGGGCGGTCATCGGCACGACGCAGGGCCCCGCGGTCGAGACGCCGGAGGGCGTCGGCCTCGAGGTCAACCACGGGCCCCTCGGGGCGCCGCTGCCCGGCGACTGCTGGACTGGCTTCACCCCCGACATCATCGGCGGAGACGTCATCCGCGTGACGGCCGTCGGCCGCCCCGATGCGCCCGCCGACACCATGACGGTCCAGGACGTCGCGTTTTCCGGAGCCCCGGTGCTGGAGGCCGACGGCAGCGTCAGCGTCAGCGGCACGGCGACCCCGGGCACCGACTTCGCCGTCGAGTTCCGGCGTGACAAGCCGGACCCCCGGTTCCGCCGCGGACCCTTCAACCCGGTCTTCGAGCCCGGCACCAATTCCTGGAAGGCCACCTTCCGGCCGACCGCCACCTCCGCCGAGGGACTCTCCGCGGAGCAGCAGAGGCTGATCGCCCTGAACGAGGCGTCGTGGCTGGCCGTCGCGGACGAGATCACCGAGACCACGCTCGCCGAGCTCGGTGAGCCCGGCGGCGTGGGTCCCGGCTGCAACGGCACCGCGGACCCGAACAGCCTGGTCGGCGGCCTGGAGCCCATCAACATCGCCAGCCCGGACGTGACGTTCTCCGGCACGGCCCGCGCCGGCGTCGCGGCGGTCAGCGTCACCGTCGGTGGCCTGGGCGCCCGGGACGCGGTGCTCGTGGTGGACCCGAACGGCGGCCCGAGCACGTGGACCCTGGCCGTCGCCAAGGCGGACCTCGCCACCCTGCCCGACGGCAACGTCGCCGTCACGCCGCGCTTCGACACCCTGGTGGGCGCCACCCGCACCGTGCTCAAGGACACCGTGGCGCCGCTGGCCCCCGTGCCGTCGGTCGCGCCGGGCACCTACTCCGCCACGCAGGCGGTCGCCCTGAACAAGCCCGCCGGTGAGGGGACGAGCAAGGTCTACTGGGAGATCGGCAACGCGGCCGTCCCGGACCCCGACGAGTTCAGCAACCTCTACAGCGGCCAGATCGCCGTCACGTCAACGCAGACCCTCAAGGGCCGGCTCATCGACGCCGCCGGCAACCCGGGCGCGGTGGGCTCCTTCGCCTACCGGATCGGCACCCCGCCGGCCGCGCCGACCGGTGTGACCGCCACGGAGAGCACCACGGCCGCCGGTGCCGCCGTCGTCCGCTGGAACCCGGCCGCCGGGGCGACCGGCTACAACGTCTACCGCAACGACCTGAAGGTGAACGCCGATCCGCTGCCGTCCACGGCCACGTCGTTCACCGACACCGCGGCCGGAACGGGCGACCACAGCTACGTCGTCCGCGCCGTGGAGGCCAACGGCATCGAGTCCGTCAACTCGAACGTCGCCTCGATGACGATCGCGGCGCCGGCCGTCCCGGCCGGGCTGCGCGCCACCCAGGGCGACGCGCGGGTGACCCTGAACTGGACCGCCGCCACCGGGGTCGCGAACTACCGCGTCTACCGTGACGGCACCGCCCTCCCGACCCTGGTCGCCGGCTCGGCCTCCAGCTACATCAACACCGGCCTGACGAACGGCACCCTGTACGAGTACGCCATCACGGCGCTGGACGCCGGCGGCAACGAGTCCGCCCGCACCGGCATCGTGCAGGCCGTCCCGCAGGTGCCCGCCGACACGACGGCGCCGCCGGCTCCGTCGGTGAACCCGGCCACGGGCACCTACACCTCCGCGCAGACGGTGACGGCGACCAACACCGAGGCGGGCGTCACGAACCGCTACACGGTCGGCACCGGCACCAGCGTCCCGGCCGACCCGACCACGGGCAGCACCGCCCTGCCGGCCGGCGGCCTTCCCGTCAGCGCCTCGTCGGTCGTCAAGGTCGCGTCGTTCGACGCGGCGACCAACCGCAGCACGGTCGTCACCCGCACCTACACCATCAACACCCCGCCGCCCGCCACCGGTCCCCGGACCCTGGTCATCGACGCCAACGCTGACGCGGGGGTCCGTCAGGAGACCCCCACGGTCAACAACGGGACGGCGACCAGCCTGAAGGTGGACACCCAGGCCACCGACGGCAACACCGCGACCCGGGCGACCTCGTACGTTCGGTTCGCTGTCCCTGCCCTGGCTTCCGGCGAGTCCATCACCGGGGCCACGCTCAGCCTCGACGTCACCAACTCCACGACGAACGGCCCGGCCATCTGGCGGACCGCGAGCACGTGGACCGAGACGACGATGACCTTCGCCACGGGCCAGCCGGCCCGGTCCGGCACCGCGGCCGTGGGCAACTTCGGCACCATGGCCGTCGGCCGGGTCAGCACCCCGGTCTCCGGCATCGCGGCCAACAGCACGGTCTCGTTCCAGCTCGACCCCGAGGTCGTCGACGGCCTGGACTTCAGCTCGCGGGAGACCACCGCGCGGCCGCAGCTCACGCTGACGATCGGGACCGGTGGCACCACGACGCCGGCACCGGCCCCCGACACCACCGCGCCCCCGGCGCCCACCGTCAACCCGGCGACGGGCACCTACACCGCGGCGCAGACGGTGACCGCCACCAACACCGAGGCGGGCGTCACGAACCGCTACACGATCGGCACCGGCACCACCGTCCCGGCCGACCCGACCACGGGCAGCACCGCCCTGCCGGCCGGCGGCCTTCCCGTCAGCAGCTCGTCGGTCGTCAAGGTCGCGTCGTTCGACGCGGCGACCAACCGCAGCACGGTCGTCACCCGCACCTACACCATCAACACCCCGACGACCCCCACCACCAGGACGATCGTCGTCGACGCGACGGCCGACGCCTACGTCCGCCAGGACACGGCAACCACCAACTACGGCACCGCCTCCAACGGGACGACCCTCAACGTGGACAGCGAGTACACGGTGTCGACCCCGAACACCCGTACCGCCGGCTACCTCCGGTTCACCGTCCCGGCCCTGCAAGCCGGGGAGACCATCACCGCGGCCAGCGTCAGCCTCAACGTCACCAACGCCACGGTGAACGGACCGGCGCTCTGGCGGACGGGCACCACGTGGACCGAGAACACGATGACCTGGGCCAGCGGCAGGCCGGCACGCAGCGGCACCACCGCGGCGGGCAACTTCACCAGCATGGCGGTGGGCCGGGTGAGCACGCCGGTGAGCGGGATCACCGCGCCCGGCACCGTGTCCTTCGAGCTCGACGCCGAAGACGTCGACGGGATGCAGTTCAGCTCCCGGGAGACCACCACCCTCCCGCAGCTGATCCTCACCATCCGGACCCCGTGACGGGGCCCGCACCCAGGGCGACACCGCCCTGAACCACCGGCAGCGCCCCCGGGTCCTCGACCCGGGGGCGCTGCCCTGCGTCGGCGCCGGATCAGCCGGAGGCCAGCCGCCGCACCACCGCCGACGCCGTACGACGCCCGGACACCATCGCCCCCTGCACCGAGGCGGTGTCCCGGTGGTCCCCGCACACGAAGAGCCCGCCGCCCAGGTCCACGTCGCGCCGGACGACGAGCGGCGGCGGCTGCGCCGGCAGTGCCTCGGGGATCACGTGCCGGACGACCCCGTGCAGGTCACCGGCGGCCAATCCGAGCATCTCCGCTGTCTGGCGGCGGACCACCCCCTCCTCCGGCACCCCGTCGAGGAGCAGCGTGGTGGCCTGCACGAGGTGCGAACCGGGCGGCGCCCACGACGGCGCGGCGGCGGACATCACCGCCGCGTTGACCACGGGGCCGCGCCGCCGGCCGTCCACGACGATCACCGCACCGACGGCGGGACGCTCCTGCGTCGCGTACCAGTCCGTGACCAGCCCGTTCATCGGCACCCGCGGGACGCCCACGAGCTCGTACGCCGCACGCGGGTCGGTCGCCACCACCACGGCACGGGTGGTCACCGCGCCTGCGGCGGTGCGGACCCGGTGCCCACCGGCGAGCGGCTCGATCCGCTCCACCCGGGTGTCCAGGACGAGGTCGGGGACGTGCCGGGCGAGCTGCTCGGGCAGCGCCGCGCTGCCGTCGGCGGGGATGCCCGGGGTGCCGAGCAGGAACGTGCGGGCCAGCAGCCGGACGAAGCGCGTCGACGTCGTCCGGCTGTCCTGGGCGAGCACGCCGGCCAGGAACGGCTCGAGCACCTCCCGCCGGATGCGGCCGTCGACGCCGGCAGCGGCGAGCGACTCCTCGAACGTGCTGTCGGGTCGGGTCAGCAGCCGCGGCACCGGCCCGAGCGCGGGGGCGGCCCACCGGGCGAGCGCGGCCAGCTCGCGCGGACGCAGGTAGCCGCTGCGCACGGTCCGCAGCGCGGCTCCGGGCGCCCTCCGCGGATCGGCGAGGACCGCCAGCCCGTCGTCGTGCCGTACCGCGACCCCGGGCAGGAACCGCTGCAGGTCGAGGTCGTCCAGGTCCACCCGCTCGCGCACCGCCGGGTAGGCCGGGTTGAGCACCTGGAACCCGCGGTCGACGGTGAACCCGTCGACGCGGTCGGTGCGGACGCGTCCGCCGACGGCGTCACCGGCCTCGAGCACCCGTACGGCGACCCCGCGCTCCGCCAGGGTGCGTGCGCACTCCAGCCCGGCGAGCCCCGCACCGACCACCACCACGTCGCAGTCCATCGGTGCAGCGTAGGTCGGGCGCCGTCTGCCCGGCCCACCCGAGGGGCGCGCTCCCGCCGAGAGGGGCGGGGAGCGCGGCCCGCGGACCGGCGACCATCCGCGCCGTGGGATCGTGGTCGCATGACCGATCCCGACTCCCCCACGCCTCCGCGCTCCGGGACCTCCGGACCCACGCCGGACGCCACGTCCCCCCGCGACGACGCCCCGGGCCCCGGCCAGGGCCTGCGGGACACCTGGTGGTGGTCGCCGACCCTCGCGCTCGTGGTCGGGCTCGTGGTGGTCGGCTACCAGCTGCCGTCGCTGCGCAGCCCCGAGCCGCTGTGGATCAGCTGGGTCGTGGCGGGCGTCGGTGCGGTCGTCGCGCTCGTCGGCCTGGCGCAGCTGCTGCGGGCGTACCGCTCCCGCTGACCTCGCCCGTCGGTGCGGACGCTCGGCGCCTGGATCTCGGCCGGCTCAGCGCTCCACACCCGGGTCGGGGACGGCGCGGGCCGCGTCGGCGACCTCCTCCTCCGGCCGGGGCGGGATCGTCTCGTCGTCCTCGAGGACCGGGACGTCGTCGTGCGCGGGGTGCGCGTGCGGGGCACGCTCGTGCGAGGGCTGCTCGGACATCGGACCTCCTGGGGGTGGGGACGCGCCGCTGCGGGCGCCGGACGACGCGGTGGCCTCGTGGCCGAACGGGTGATTATGGCGCGGCCCGCGCGTATGTTGCATCCGGGAACGGGCCCGCTCCTTACGCTGGAGCGTCGCCGAACCCGGCCCCCCGAACGTCCTGAGGAGTGAAGAACGCGTGCTCGAAGGTAGCCCCTGCGCCGTGCTGGTGGACGACGAGGAGGTCGCCCACGGCGTCGTCAGCGCGGACAGCGGCCTCTCCCTGGACGTGCGGATCGCCGAGGGCACCCACCGCGTCCCCGGGCCGGGCGAGCGGATCGTCCTGCGCACGTTCGAGGAGATCCGGGGCCGGCGCGACTACGCCGTCGTCGTCCGGACCCTGTCCGACACCGCCCTGGTGCTGGACGAGCTGGAGCTGCTGTCCGCCTACCAGCAGCGCGCGATCGTCCGCGTCGGAACCGACCTGCCCGTCACGCTCGAGTACGAGGTGGTCGACGACCGTCCCGTGGACCTCGACCCGCCGGTCCAGGCCGGCATCATCGACCTGAGCGCGACCGGCGTCCGGCTCCACTGCAACGCCCCGCTGCGCGAGGGTCAGCGCCTCGGGTTCCAGCTGCGCACCGACTTCGACGAGCTCCCGCTGGTGGCCGAGGTGCTGCGGCGCGAGGAGGCGCCCACCGGGTACCGCTACGGCTGCCGGCTGGTCGGCACCACGCAGCGCGAGGCCGACGCCCTGCACCGCTACGTGCTCAGCGAGCAGATCGCCCAGCGGTTCCGCCTCGGCGACGTCTGAGACCAGGCGCTCCGACGCCGGGTGCCCGTCGCCGTGACGGGCACCCGGCGTCGTGCCGTGCGCTGCGCTCAGCCGACGGTGACGGTCTCCCCCGGCTGCGGCCGGACGTACTCCGTGCCGCCGGTCCCCGGGCCCTGCGGGCCGAGCAGCCGGTCGACGAGGCCCTTGCCGCCGTCGGTGTAGATCGCGTCGTGGATCGGGACGGCCCGGCGCGCCGCCGCCGCGCGCACGTAGTCGATCGCCTCGGCGACCTTCATCCACGGCCCGGCGACGGGCACGAGCAGCACGTCGACCTCGGCGTCGGGCAGCGTGAAGGAGTCGCCGGGGTGCAGCAGGACGCCGTCGACGAGGTACCCGACGTTGGCGGCCTGCGGCACGTCGGGGTGGATGACGGCGTGCGTGCCGCCGACGACGTCGACCGCGAAGCCGGCGACGTCCACGTGGTCCCCGGGCGCGGCGGCGTGCACCCGGTCCGCGAGGGAGTCGTCGTCGCCGACGATCGCGGCCGCCACGCCCTCGGGGGCCCAGACCGCCAGGTCCGGGCGTCCCACGAGCGCGGCTCGCAGCTCGTCCGGGACGACGTGGTCGACGTGCTCGTGGGTGATCAGGACGGCGTCGGCGCCCTCGAGCGCCTCGGTGGCGCTGAACGCGCCCGGGTCGATGACGAGCCGCGAGCCGTCCTTGTCCAGGCGGACGCACGCGTGCCCCAGCAGGGTGAGATCCATGGCACCCACCCTGCCACGCGGGCGCGTCGGCTACCTGCGCAGACGTCCCCGACGGGCCGCGGCCGGGCCGGTCAGCCCACCACGAGGACGAGGTCCCCGCCCTCGAGCTGCTGCACCGCCCCGATCGCCAGGCGCGTCACGGTCCCGGCGACCGGCGTGGTGATGGCGGCCTCCATCTTCATGGCCTCGACGGTCGCGACCGTCTGACCGGCCTCGACGCTCTGCCCCTCCTGCACCACCGGGGTCACGGCTCCGGCGAACGGAGCGGCGATGTGCCCGGGCACGCCGGGGTCGGCCTTCTCCGAGGTCGCCACGTCCACGTCGACGCTGCGGTCGCGGACCTGCAGCGGACGCAGCTGGCCGTTGAGCGTGAACATGACGCTGCGCATGCCGCGCTCGTCCGGCTCGCCGACGGCCTCCAGACCCACGAGCAGGTGCACGCCCTTCTCCAGGACGATGTCGACCTCGTCCCCGGCCTGCATGCCGTACAGGTACTTGTCGGTCGACAGCACCGAGACGTCGCCGTACGCGGCGCGGTTGGCCTCGTACTCCTTCGTCGGCCCCGGGAACAGCAGGTGGTTGAGCCGGTCCTGCCGGGTCGCGGAGTCCCCCGCGAGCTCGGCGCGGTCCTCGTCGGTCAGCGGCGTGACGCCCTGCCGGACCGTGCGGCCCGCGAGGGCCTTGGTCCGGAACGGCTCCGGCCAGCCGCCGGGCGGGTCGCCGAGCTCGCCGGAGAGGAAGCTGACCACGGAGTCGGGGATGTCGAAGCCGGCGGGGTCCTCGGCGAACCTGGCCGGGTCCGCCCCGCGCGCCACGAGGTGCAGCGCGAGGTCGCCGACGACCTTGGACGACGGCGTGACCTTGACCAGCCGGCCCAGGATCCGGTCGGCGGCGGCGTAGGTGGACTCGATGTCCTCGAACCGGTCCCCCAGGCCCAGGGCGATCGCCTGCTGGCGCAGGTTGGACAGCTGCCCGCCGGGGATCTCGTGGTCGTACACGCGGCCGGTGGGGCCGGGCAGACCGGACTCGAACGGCCGGTACAGCCGCCGCACGGCCTCCCAGTACGGCTCGAGGTCCGACACCGCCCGCAGGTCCAGGCCGGTCTCGCGGTCCGTGTGCTCCAGCGCGGCGACCAGCGCGGACAGGGACGGCTGGCTCGTGGTGCCGGCCATCGCGGCCGAGGCGGCGTCCACGGCGTCGGCGCCGGCGGCGGACGCGGCGAGCAGGGTCGCGAGCTGCCCGCCGGCCGTGTCGTGCGTGTGCACGTGGACGGGCAGGTCGAAGCGCTCGCGCAGCGCGGTGACCAGGCGCGTCGCCGCGGCGGGCCGGAGCAGGCCGGCCATGTCCTTGATCGCCAGGACGTGCGCCCCGGCGTCGACGATGCGCTCCGCGAGGCGGAGGAAGTAGTCGAGGGTGTACAGGTCCTCGGCCGGGTCGAGCAGGTTGCCCGTGTAGCACAGCGCGACCTCGGCGACCGGGGTCCCGGCCTCGCGGACCGCCTGGATCGCCGGACGCATCTGCTCGACGTCGTTCAGCGCGTCGAAGATGCGGAAGATGTCGATGCCGGTCGCGGTCGCCTCGCGCACGAACGCGTCGGTCACCTCCGTCGGGTACGGGGTGTAGCCCACCGTGTTGCGGCCGCGCAGCAGCATCTGGATGGCGACGTTCGGCAGCGCCTCACGCAGCGCGGCGAGACGGTCCCACGGGTCCTCGCCGAGGAACCGCAGCGCGACGTCGTAGGTGGCGCCTCCCCAGGCCTCGACCGACAGCAGCTGGGGGGTGAGCCGCGCGACGTGCGGCGCGACCGCGACCAGGTCGTGGGTGCGCACCCGGGTCGCCAGGAGCGACTGGTGCGCGTCCCGGAACGTGGTGTCGGTGACGGCCAGGGTCGGCTGCGCGCGCAGCGCGGCGGCGAAGCCCTCGGGCCCGAGCTCGAGCAGGCGCTGCCGGCTGCCCGCGGGCGCCGGGACGTGCAGGTCGACCCGCGGCAGCTTGCTCGCGGGGTCGACCGTGGAGGTGGGCGGGCCGTGGGGCCGGTTGACGGTGACGTCCCCGAGGAACGCGAGGAGCTTGGTGCCACGGTCCGCGCTGCGCCGGGCGGCGAGCAGCTGCGGGCGCTCCTCGATGAACGACGTCGCCAGCTCGCCCGCGACGAAGGCCTCGTCGGCGAGGACGGCCTGCAGGAACGGGATGTTGGTGCGCACGCCGCGGATGCGGAACTCGGCCAGGGCCCGCCGGGCCCGGCGCACGGCGGTCGGGAAGTCCCGGCCGCGGCAGGTCAGCTTGACCAGCATGGAGTCGAAGTGGCCGGAGATCTCCGCGCCGGCGGTGGCGGTCGCACCGTCCAGGCGAACACCGGCGCCGCCCGGCGACCGGTAGGCGACGATGCGGCCGGTGTCCGGACGGAAGCCGTTCGCCGGGTCCTCGGTGGTGATGCGCGACTGCAGCGCGAACCCGTTGACGTGCACGGTCTCCTGGCTGATGCCGAGGTCGGCGAGGGTCTCCCCCGCCGCGATCCGCATCTGCGACGAGACGAGGTCGATGTCGGTGACCTCCTCGGTCACCGTGTGCTCGACCTGGATGCGCGGGTTCATCTCGATGAACACGTGCTGGCCCGCCCGCGCACCGACCGTGTCGACGAGGAACTCCACCGTCCCGGCGTTCTGGTAGCCGATGCTGCGCGCGAACGTGACGGCGTCGCGGCACAGGGCGTCGCGGATCGCCGGGTCCAGGTTCGGCGCCGGGGCGATCTCGATGACCTTCTGGTGCCGGCGCTGCACGGAGCAGTCGCGCTCGAACAGGTGCACGACCTCGCCGGTCGCGTCCGCCAGGATCTGCACCTCGATGTGCCGCGGGCGCAGGACGGCCTGCTCGAGGAACATCGTCGGGTCCCCGAACGCGCTGTCCGCCTCGCGCATCGCCGCCGACAGCGCCTCGCGCAGGTCCTCGGGACGGTCCACCCGGCGCATGCCGCGGCCACCGCCGCCGGCGACCGCCTTGGCGAAGATCGGGAACCCGATCCGCTCGGCGGCTGCCACGAGCTCCTCGACGTCCGCGGACGGCTCCGACGACTCGAGCACCGGGATGCCCGCCTCGCGGGCGGCCTTCAGGGCGCGGACCTTGTTGCCGGCCAGCTCGAGGACCTCCGGCGGGGGGCCGACGAACGTGATCCCGGCGGCCCGGCAGGCGCGCGCCAGGTCGGGGTTCTCCGACAGGAAGCCGTAGCCGGGGTAGACCGCGTCGGCGCCGGCGTCCTGGGCGACGCGCAGGATCTCCTGGATGTCCAGGTAGGCCCGCACGGGGTGGCCGGTGTCCCCGATCGGGTACGCCTCGTCGGCCTTGAGCCGGTGCTCGGAGTTGCGGTCCTCGTGCGGGAACACCGCGACCGTCCGCGCCCCGAGCTCATAGGCCGCGCGGAACGCGCGGACGGCGATCTCTGCGCGGTTCGCGACGAGCACCTTGGAGAACAACGACTCACCTCATCCGATCGGTCGGCAGGCACGCCGAGGCGACCTGCGCGGGTCGACGACGATCCTGCTGTCCGGGCCGCGGGCGCAGGGCGCGCCCCGGCGGTCCGACGGGCGCGATCCTGCCATGCCCGGTGCGCTCACGTCGCCGTCGTCCGCGGACCGGCGGACGTGCCGTCCGGGCCCGGGCGCACCCCGTCGCCCCGGACGCACGACGGCCCGACACCGTCAGGGCGCCGGGCCGGGTGCACGGCACCGGGCGCCGTGAGGGCAGGTGTCGGTGCTCAGCCCGCGGTGCGGGCCTGGCGACGACGGGCGAGCTCGTCGCCGGCGACGGCCGGGACGCCGGCGTCGTCCTCGGCGCGCTCGGTGGGCAGCTCGGCGAGGGTCCCCTCGACCTCCCGCCACACGCGGCCGACGGCGATGCCGAACACGCCCTGGCCGCCCTGCACGAGGTCGATGACCTCGTCGGCGGAGGTGCACTCGTAGACGGACGCACCGTCGGACATCAGGGTGATCTGCGCCAGGTCCTCCACGCCGCGCTCACGCAGGTGCGCGACCGCGGTGCGGATCTGCTGCAGCGAGACGCCGGTGTCCAGCAGACGCTTGACGACCTTCAGGACGAGGATGTCGCGGAAGCTGTAGAGGCGCTGCGTCCCGGAGCCGGTCGCCGGGCGGATGCTCGGCTCGACCAGCCCGGTGCGGGCCCAGTAGTCCAGCTGCCGGTAGGTGATGCCGGCGGCACGGCACGCGGTGGGGCCGCGGTAGCCGGTCGTCGTGTCGAGGTCCGGGAGGTCGTCACCGAACAACAGGCCCTGGGCCCGCTGCGGTACGCCGCCGGCGACCTCCACGGGCTCTCCTGTGCCGCTCACGCGTCCTCCTGAGTCAACCTCTGATCGCACCCGCCGAGGTGTCGGCGCCCTAGCCGACCTGCCGCGGCGTGGCCGCCGGCGGTCGGAGTACTTCGGATGTCATTTGTCACGCTAGGCCGGTGCCCCATCCCCGTCAACGAGGCGGGCGGCGACACGCGGAGGCGTGTCGCACGGCGCGTGTCTCACGTTCGACCTGAGGTCGAAGCTAGGCGTCCGGGCGCGGCGCCGCCTAGGGCAGCCCCCGGGGCGGCTCGGGCGAGGCCGGCGGCTCCTCGCCCTCCTCGAAGTCCTCGGGGCTGATCTGGTCGAGGAACCGCCGGAAGCGCTCCATCTCCTGCTCGGCCGGCTTGGTGGACGCCTCCACCCCGGCGACCGCCACGACCTCGGCCGAGCACAGCACGGGGCTGCCGGTGCGGACCGCCAGCGCGATTGCGTCCGACGCGCGCGAGTCGACCCGCGCCCCGGTGGCCAGCACGAGCGCCGCGTGGAACACCCCGTCGGTCAGGTCGGTGATCTCCACCCGCTCCAGCCCCACCCCCAGCGTGGTCAGCACGTTGCGCAGCAGGTCGTGGGTCATGGGACGCGGCGGGACGATGCCGGCCTGGGCCGTGGCGATCGCGCTGGCCTCCGACGGGCCGATGAGGATGGGGACGAAGAGCTCGGCGGCCGGGTCGAGGAGCAGCACGACGATCTCGTCGTCGACCAGGTGCTGGCGCACGCCGACGACCTCGACCGGGACCATCTCCTCGTCGTCGCCCATCACACGCTCACGCTACGACCACGCGGGCCTCACGGCGCAAGGTCCGCCACACCCGCCCGGACCATGACGGTGTGGAGCTGTCCGCACAGCTCGCCGACCTCGGCGGCCAGGGTCGCGGCACGCGCCCGGGACGACGAGGTGTGCTGCCCGCGCCACGGGGCGACGACCTGCTCGACGAGGTCGACCTGACGGTCGGCGGCGGAGCGGAACGCACGCAGGTGGCGGGCGTCGATCCCGTGCTCGCGCAGCGCGGCCGCCAGCACGACGACGTCGCGGGCCCACAGGTCGAAGTGGCCGCGCGACCCCGGCCGCAGCACGCCGGCGTCCACGAGCTCGGTGACCACGGACTCCTCCACGCCCGCCTCCGCGGCGAGCCCGGCGGCGGTGAACCGTCCGGCCACCGTGGGCGCCTGCCGGACGCCGTCGTTCGTCGCCAGGCGGGCCGGTGCCGGTCGCTCGTCCTCGTCGCCGGCGTCCAGGGCAGCGAGCTGCTCGCCGATGACCTTCAGCGGCAGGTAGCGGTCGCGCTGCTGGCGCAGCACGTACCGGAGCCGCTCGACGTCGGCGGGGCTGTACTGCCGGTAGCCGGCCTGCGTGCGGTCGGGCTCGACGAGCCCCTGCTCCTCGAGGAAGCGCAGCTTGGAGTTCGTGACGGTCGGGAACTCCAGCTGCAGGGCGCCCAGCACGTCCGAGATGCGCATGGACGCCCGGCGGGAGATGCCACGCGGCCACGGCTCGACGACGTGCGGGCGGGTGGGCTGCGGGGGCTGGTTCGCCGCCGCGAGCGGCTGGTGGGCGCGGTCCTGCGAGGGGCTCACGACCGGCTCACGGCTGGACGGGTGCGGAGGCGCCGCCCGCCTCACGCCGGGGGCTCGGGTGGAACGTGAGGCGGTACTTGCCGATCTGCACCTCGTCGCCGGCCCGCAGCACCGTGGAGTCGATGCGGTTGCGGTTGACGTACGTGCCGTTCAGCGAGCCGATGTCCCGCACGACGAATCCCTCGCCCTCGCGCACGAACTCCGCGTGCCGGCGGGAGACGGTGACGTCGTCGAGGAAGATGTCGGCGTCCACGCTGCGGCCGGCGACCGTGCGGGGCGCGTCCAGCAGGAAGCGCGCGCCGATGCTCGGGCCCCGCTGCATGATCAGCAGCGCCGAGGTGGTGGGCAGCGCCATCACCGCGGACTTGTCGGCGGAGGTGAGCCCGGCCGGCGCGAGGGCGTCCGGGTCCTGGTCGACCGTGCCGAGGTTGCCCAGGTCGCCGAGGTTGACGGTCGTCTCGGCGCTGCTGCGCTGACCGGTGGCGGAGTGGGCGCCGGACCCGGCGGTGGCGGCTCCGGCGTCGTCCTCGCGCGCGGGCTCGGGCACCTGTGGGCCGTGCGTCATCTCGCCTCCCGAGCGTGGTGGTGGGGCGCCGACATCAGGGCGTCGGCGCAGGTGTGAGCACAGACTATGGGGTGGCGACGGGGCCGCGCAGCCTTCATCCCCCGTCCGCGGGGACGGGGGTGGCGAACCTCGGCTCGGGCACCGGGCGGGTGGCGGTGACCTCCACGAGGGTGCGCGCGCGGGGGGTCCCGGTGCCCCCGTTGTTGCGCACCGCGGACAGCGCGCCCCCCGGGATCTCCAGCGCCGGACCGAGGGTGTCGGGGTCCCCGATGGCCAGCCACCGGTAGGGCGGCTCGAGGAGCTCGCCGTCGACCTCGACGCCGTCGGACGTGTCCACGAAGTGGCTGCTCGCCACGATGCGGCGGTCGTTGAGCTGCACCGCCTCCGCGCCGGCGTTGCGCAGCTCCTCCAGGACGTTGAAGAGCGTCAGGGCGGGTACGCGCCCGTCCGGGTCGGCGACGACCAGCTCGATGCCGGGCCCCTGGGCCGGCAGCCGCCCGGAGAGGATCCCCTGGATGGCGGCCGCCTCGGTCGCCGCCTCGAGCGCGGCCTGCTGCTGGTCGGAGCCGCTGAGCAGCTCCTGCCGGGTGGCCTCCAGGGCCGCCGCCTCGCGCTCGAGCTCCTCGGTGCGCTGGTTCGCCTGGTCCAGGATCCGCACGAGCTCGGACTGCGGCAGCGTCGACAGGCCCTCGACCTGGTTCTGGCGGACCTGCACCACGACGGCGAACCCGAGGACGCCGCACAGCAGCCCCGCGAGCAGCTGCGACCGGGAGCTGCGCGGACGCAGCGACCGCAGCAGGGTCCGCCAGGCCGAGGACGGCGCGGAGGGAGCGGTCCCCTGCGGGTCGCCGGTCACGGTCACGCCTTGAACAGGTGACGGCGGATCGCGGCGGCGTTGGAGAAGATCCGGATGCCGAGGACGACGACGACGGCGGTCGACAGCTGCGTGCCGACGCCCAGCTGGTCCCCGAGGAAGACGATCAGCGCGGCCACCACGGCGTTGGACAGGAACGAGACCACGAACACCCGGTCGTCGAAGATGCCGTCCAGCAGCGCCCGCAGCCCGCCGAACAGCGCGTCCAGCGCCGCGACCACGGCGATGGGCAGGTACGGCTGGAGCGACGGCGGCACGGTGGGCTGGAGCACCAGTCCCCCGATGACACCGACGAGCAGGCCGAGCACGGCGATCACGACAGGTCCCTCTCGTTCGACTGCCCCGACGATGCCACATCGCCGGCGGCCCCCCGCGCCCCGTCGTCGGCGTCGGGGCCGGGGCCCTGTCCGGGGTCGACCGCGTCCGGGGGCTGCGAGCCGGGCGCGACGGTCGACCGGCCCGGCTGCTCCGGCAGGGCCGGCTCGCCGGGCTCGGCGGGCTCGGCGGGCGGCGGCACGGTCGCCGCCGACAGCCGCGTGCGGGAGGAGCCGGGCAGCTCCAGCCGGTCCTGCGCGCTGATGTCGCTGCCGATCTCGTAGGTGTTGCGCAGGGTCGACAGGTGCTGGGCGGCCGCCGTCCGCGCGAACGCGGTCTGCATCGCGGCGGGGTCGCCGATGGCCTCCACGACGTACGGCCCGGTGAGCGGGGCCAGGTCGACGAGGATGGCGCTGCCGGCGCTGCGGATCGCGGTCAGCACGGTCAGCCGCTGACCGTTGACCGCGATGGCCTCCGCCCCGGCTGCCCACAGGCCGTTCGTCACCACCTGCAGGTCGACGTCCTGCACGCGCTGGTCGGGGTCCGCCTCCCCGGTGTCGCCCTGCGCGGTGGGCGCGTCCGTCAGGGTCAGCCGCAGGCCGGGTCCGCTCACGGACGCCGTCCCCGCGGCCAGCTCGTCGCGCGCGAGCTCCTCGAGCAGGGCGGGGTCGTCGGCCCCGAGCGCCTGCGTGCGCAGCCGGGCGATCTCGCGGCTGACGGCATCGTTGGACGCGAGGAGGGCGGCGGAGCGGTCGCCCTGCTCGGTGATCTGCTCGGTGAGGAGCGTCCGGGCCCGGGTGGCCTCGGGCTGCGGGGCGCGCAGCGAGGAGGCGGCGGTGGTCACGGCCAGCCCGAGCCCGACGGCGACGACGACGACCGCGATCCGCTGCCGGGCCGGTGCCCGCCGGGACCCCTCGAGCCGGTGTCGCTCCGCCGCCTCGGCGTAACCCGGGTCGAGCGGCTTGTGCATGACCTCGTTGATCAACGTCATCGACGCGTCCACGGGCCCGCGGGGTGCGTGCGGACGCGCGTCGGACCGGGTGCTCACACCGCGACCCGCTCGGCCCGGTCGAGCGCGAGCAGGGTGCGGGCCTGGAGGAGGTACAGGACGGCGGCGAACCAGTACAGCCCGAGTCCCCACCACGCGAACGCCCAGCCCAGGACGGACGACACCGTCCCGACGGCGCCCGAGGTCTCCGCCAGGAGCAGCAGCGGGAACGCGTACAGCAGCGCGAACGTCGCGGCCTTGCCCGCGAAGTGCACGGGCAGGGGCCCGTACCGCTGGCGGGCCAGGAACGGCATGAGGCTGACAAGCACCAGGTCCCGGGCGACCAGCGCGACCACGAGCCACAGGGGGATGGCCTCGCGCCACACCAGCGCGATCAGCGTGACGAGGATGAACAGCCGGTCCGCCGCGGGGTCCAGGACCTTGCCCAGCCCGGACACCTGGTCGAACTGGCGGGCGATGAACCCGTCGAGCCAGTCGCTGACCCCCGAGACGGCGAGCACCCCGAGCGCCCAGACGTCGTCGCCCCGCACGATGAGCACGGCGAACACGGGCACGAGGGCGAGTCGCAGCAGGCTGATGATGTTCGGGACCGTGACGATGCGGCGGCTGACCTCGTGCTCGCGTGCCACGTGCCCCCCGTCCTCGTCGACCGTGCCGGTGGTACCGCTCGTGCCGGTGGTACCGCTCGTGCCGGTGATGCCGCTCATGCCGCTGCCTGCCCTCCGGCCGCCCGCCGGGGCCCGTCCTCCCCGCCCTGCCCCCCACCTGCTCCGCCGATCCTAGGGGGTGGCACCGTGGCCGAGGTGCGCCGCACCGCGCCCGGTCGTACGGTCGGCTGATCCACCGAGAAGGGAGTCACCCCATGGGGCTGGACGACAAGCTGGGCAATGCCGCACAGGATGCCGCGGGCAAGGCCAAGGAAGCTCTCGGCACGGGCACGGGCGACCCGGCCCTCCGCGCGGAGGGCAAGGACGACCAGGCCTCTGCGGACCTGAAGCAGGCCGGCGAGAAGGTCAAGGACGCCTTCAAGCACTGAGCCGATCGGCGGGGGTGGCACCGGGCGCGGCGATCGCCCCGGTGTCACCCCTTCGTTGTCCCCCCTCGGATGCGCCGACCCGCGAGGCAGCGGACTGCTCCGCCGGCCCGGCAGGCACCCACGGGGAACCCAGCCGGCACTCAGCGGCAGATCAGGCGCCGTCCCAGGCGAACCGCACGCTGCGGGTGTCGAGGTCGGCCTCCACCAGCCGCACCAGCACCGGCCGCCCGATCGGCAGCGGCGGGCCGTCGCACCCGGCGACCACCGGTGGCTGGGCCAGCTGCACCGTCTTCTCGGTCAGCGCGGCCGCCTCCCAATCCCGGCCGACGTGCGGCGCCAGCACGGAGGCCTCGACGAGGTCCGTGCAGGCGCGGTCCACCGCGGAGCCCCGGGACGCGCCGGCCGCCATCTGGGCCCCGAGCCCGTCCAGGCCGTCCAGCACCCACCCCGGGACGGCGGCCCCTGCGGTCGCGGCAAGGCACACCTCGAGCCCGAAGCGGTCGACCAGGCGCCGCAGCGGCGCGGTCACGTGCGCGTACGGAGCGGCGATCGCCGCGTGCTCGACGACCGTGGGCGGCGCCCCGTGGAACGTGGTCCACGCCGCGCCGCGGAACAGGCCCGTCGCGGCGACGAGGAACGCCGCCGTCTCGGTGCGCCCGTGGTCGAGCGACGCCAGGACGTCGCCGTAGGCGGTGCCCTCCGGCCACGGGACGCCGAGGGCCAGCGCCCGGCGACGCAGGTGCTCCAGGCTCTCGGCGTCGGCCGCCGGCATGGTGCGCAGGACGCCGACGCCGGCGTCCAGCATCATCCGGGCGGCCACCATCCCGGTGAGCAGGGAGATCTGCGCGTTGTGGTCCTCGACCGGCAGCGAGACGCGCATCTCCAGCGCCCAGCCGTCGCCGTCGGGCACGACCTCCTGCTCGGGCCGCGGGAGCGAGACGCCCCCGCGGGCCCGCTCGAGCGCCGAGCGGGCCGTGCCCACCTCGGCGAGCAGCACCGGGAGCGAGTCACGGTCCGCGGGCCCGGCGGAGTCCAGCGCGCGCTGGACCGCGGGGTAGTCGAGCTGCTCGCGGCTGCGGACGCTCGCGCGCCGCACGTCGGCGGACACCACCTCGCCGGACGCGTCCAGGTCGACCGTCCACACGACCGCGGGCCGCACCCCGTCGGGCAGCAGCGAGGCGGCGCCCTCGGACAGCACGGTCGGGTGCAACGGGATCCGGCGGTCCGGGCAGTACACCGTCTCCCCGCGACGGCGCGCCTCGGCGTCGACCGCGCCGCCCGGCCGGACGAAGGCGGCCACGTCGGCGATGGCGTACCGGACCCGGTACCCGCCGCCGGGGCGGCGCTCGAGGTGGACCGCCTGGTCGAGGTCGGTGGAGCCCGGCGGGTCGATGGTCACGAACGGCACGTCGAGCAGGTCCGCGCGCGCTCCGGCGACCCCGAGCCGCGCGTCGTCCGGGCCCCGGCGGGCCGCCTCGGCGGCCTCCGCCTCGACGTCGGCCGGGAACTCCTCGGCGACGTCGAGCTCGACCCGGATCGCGGCGAAACGCCCGGCGAGCGAGGGGTCCTCGGCAGGGACCAGCAGGCGGGGGCGGATCACCGCCTCACCCTAGGGGCACGTCACGGGCGCAGCAGGGACTTGACCGCCCGGCGCTCGTCCATGGCCGCGTAGGCCTTCGCGACCTCGTCCAGCGGCACCTGCAGGTCGAAGACCCGGCCCGGGTCGAGGGTGCCGTCGAGCACCTCCGAGAGCAGCTCCGGCAGGTACGCGCGGACGGGTGCGACGCCGCCGGCGACGTTGAGGTTGCCGGAGAACATCCGGCCGATCGGCAGCTCGGGACCACCGGCCGGGACGCCGACGTACCCGACGAACCCGCCGGGGCGGGTGACGTCCAGCGCCTGCTCCATCGACTCGCGCGTGCCCACGCACTCCAGCACCGCGTCGGCGCCGACGCCGTCGACGAGGTCCATCACCGCGGCGGCACCCTCCGCGCCGCGCTCGGCGACGACGTCGGTGGCGCCGAACTCCCGGGCCAGCGCCTGGCGGTCCGCGTGCCGGGACATCGCGATGATCCGGCCGGCGCCGAGCCGGCGGGAGGCGAGCACCGCGCACAGCCCGACGGCGCCGTCGCCGACGACGACGACGGTTGACCCGGCGCCGACCCGCGCGGAGATGGCGGCGTGGTGGCCGGTGCCCATCACGTCGGCGAGGGTCAGCAGGCTCGGGACCATCGCGTCGTCCGGCATGCCGGGGGTCGCGACCAGGTTCGCGTCGGCGAACGGGGTGCGCACGTACTCCCCCTGGGCGCCGTCGACCAGCAGGCCGTCCTTGTCCTGGGCGCCCCACGCGGCACCGCGCACGCACGACGTCCAGATGCCGTGCCGGCAGTGCGCGCAGTCGCCGTCGCCGAGGGCGAACGGGGCGACGACGAAGTCCCCGGGGCGCACGCGGGTGACCTCGGACCCGACCTCCTCGACCACGCCGACCAGCTCGTGCCCGACCCGTCGCGGCTCGCCGGTGGGACGGACGCCGCGGTAGCCCCACAGGTCCGAGCCGCACACGCAGGCCGCCACGACGCGCACCACCGCATCCGTGGGGCGCTGCACGACGGGGTCGGGGACGTCCTCGAGGCGGACGTCGTGGGGACCGTGGAGGAGGGTGGCACGCATCGCGCCAGGCTAAGGCGGGTACCCGATCGGCGCCCGTGCGGAGGCCAGGGGGGGGCGCCCGACCCGTCCGCGACCGGCCCACGACCGGCCCACGACCGGTCGCCGACCGGTCGTGCGCGCCCGCTGTGCTTGGCTGGGCGGGTGACCGACCACCAGGACCCGGACGTCGTCCGCCGGCTGCTGACCACGCCCGCACGCTGGGCCGTCGTCGGGCTGTCGACCAACCGTGCCCGCGCGGCGCACGGGGTCGCGGCGTTCGTCCAGCGCGACCTGGGGATGACCATCGTGCCCGTGCACCCGTCCGCACCCACCGTGCACGGGGAGCAGGGGTACCGCCGGCTGGCCGACGTCCCCGGGCAGGTGGACGTGGTGGACGTGTTCGTCAACTCGCGCAACGCCGGCGCCGTGGTCGACGACGCCGTCGCCGCCGGCGCCCGGGCGGTGTGGCTGCAGCTCGGCGTGGTCGACGAGGCGGCGGCGCGGCGGGCGGCCGACGCAGGGCTGGACGTAATCATGGACACGTGCCCGGTGATCGAGGCGCGCCGCCTGAGGCTGGCCTGACCGCCGGCGCGCCCGCGCGCCCTGCCCTGTGCCGGACGTCACCCCACGTCAGCCCCCGTGCGGCGGTAGGCTGGGGGCCTCTTCGGAGTCTGTCGTGAATCCCCTCGCGTGTCTGTGCCGGTGCTAGGCCACCGTCGTTGTCTCGGGATGCGACCTGCGGTACGCCCCCTGGCCCCCGTGCAACCGGCTCCCCATGCGATGGATCGGATCCTTCCTCTATGACTGCTGTCCACGAGACCGTCCTGCCCGCGACCGACGCGCCCTCCACCGAGGCCGCCGTCGTGGAGGCCCCGGGCGTCGTCTTCGCCGACCTGGGCCTGCCGGCCGCGCTCGAGCGCGCCGTCGCCGATCTCGGCTTCACCGTCCCGTCCGCCATCCAGGCCGAGGCCATCCCGGCCCTGCTGTCCGGCCGCGACATCACGGGCGTCGCGCAGACCGGCACCGGCAAGACCGCCGCGTTCGGCCTGCCGCTGCTCGCGGCGCTGCGGCCCGACGTGCACCAGGTGCAGGCGCTCGTCCTGACCCCCACGCGTGAGCTCGCGATGCAGGTCGCCGAGGCGATCGAGACCTTCGCCAAGCACCTGCCGGGTGTCGAGGTCGTCGCCGTCTACGGCGGCTCCCCGTTCCTGCCGCAGCAGCGGGCCCTGGCCCGCGGTGCGCAGATCGTCGTCGGCACCCCCGGGCGGGTCATCGACCACCTCGAGCGCCGGACCCTGCGGCTCGACGACATCAACTTCCTCGTCCTGGACGAGGCCGACGAGATGCTGCGGATGGGCTTCGCGGAGGACGTCGAGAAGATCTTCGGCGCCGCCCCGGTCGAGCGTCAGGTCGCCCTGTTCTCCGCGACCATGCCGCCCGCCATCCGCCGCGTCGCCAGCCAGCACCTGCGCAACCCCGTCGAGGTCGCCACGTCGCGCCAGTCCTCGACCGTGACCGGCGTCAAGCAGACCTACGCCGTCGTCCCCTACCGCCACAAGGCGGGGGCGCTCGCGCGGGTCCTCGCGGTGTCGGACGCCGACGCCGCCATCGTCTTCGTCCGCACCCGCGGCGCGGCGGAGGAGGTCGGCAGCGCGCTGATCGAGCGCGGCATCTCCGCCGCCTACATCAGCGGCGACGTCGCCCAGGGCGAGCGGGAGAAGATCGTCGACCGCCTGCGCACCGGCGCCGTGGACGTGCTGGTCGCGACCGACGTCGCCGCGCGCGGCCTCGACGTCGAGCGCATCGGCCTGGTCGTCAACTTCGACGCCCCCAGCGAGCCCGAGACCTACGTGCACCGCATCGGCCGCACGGGCCGCGCGGGACGCACCGGTGAGGCGCTGACGTTCGTCACGCCCGCCGAGCAGCACCGCCTGCGCCAGATCGAGCGCACCACCCGCACGCCGCTGGAGGAGATGCGCATCCCCTCCCCCGCCGACGTCTCCGCGCACCGCATCCAGAAGCTGCTCGGCAAGGTCCCCGCCCGCGTGGGCGCCGGTCGCCTCGAGCTGTACCGCGAGGCCGTCGCCGTGACCCTCGCCCAGCAGCCGGACCTGGACATCGAGGACCTGGTGGCCGCGGTCGCCGCGCTCGCCGTCGGCGACGAGGGTCCCGGGGCACGTCCCAGCGAGGGCGACGACCTCGACGACGCCCTCAACCGTGCTCGCGTGGGCGCCAAGCGTGCGGAGCGGTCCGACCGCCCGGACCGGCCCGAGAACCGCAACGGCCCGCGTGGCGGCGCCCGCCGCACCGAGAACGGCACGATGTACCGCGTCGCCGTCGGCCACAAGGACGGCGCCCAGCCCGGCGCGATCGTCGGGGCGCTGACCAACGAGGGCGGCCTGACCGGCAAGGACCTCGGCAAGATCGACATCTTCCCGAGCTTCAGCCTGGTCGAGATCGCCACCGAGCTCACCCCCGAGGCGTTCGACCGCATCGGCCGCGCCCGGGTCGCCGGCCGCCCGCTGCGGATCCGGCTGGACGAGGGCCCCGGCCCGCGCCACACCGGTGCGTCCCGCGTCGGGCACGCCACCACCGGTGTCCACCGCGAGCACCGCAGCCCGGGCGCGGCCGACCGCGGTCCCCGCCAGCACCGCCCCGCCGCGTACTGAGCCGCAGTCGCACCCGCACCCCGGTCGCACCCGCACCGCGGTCGCACCCGCATCGAGGACCTGAGGACCACTCCCCCGTGACGACCGACGTCGACGACGCCCTGCCCCTCCACCCGGGAGGGCACGGCGACGTGCACGGTGGCAGCTCCACCGACGGCCTGGCGGAGGCCGACCTCGCGCCCGGCGCGATCCGGGTCGCACCGCAGGACATGGCGGTGTTCCTCCGGGTGGTCGCCGAGCTCTCCGCGCTGCCCGCCGACCACCCGGACAACGCGGTCGCGCGGCGGGCGACGTCGGCCCTGTTCAAGGCGGTCAAGAAGGACCGGCGCACGGTGCGCCGGGCGACGGTGAGCGCCGCGGACGCCGCCGTCGTGGCGGCCACCGCGACCGGCAGCCCCGGCCGGATCGACGACGAGACCCGTGGCCTGCCGCTGGTCTCGTCGGCGGCCGGGGCGCTCGCCGGGACGCTGCTGCGGGCACGGCCCTGCTACATCTGCAAGGAGCTGTACCGCGAGGTCGACGCTTTCTACCATCAGCTGTGCCCGCAGTGCGCCGCGCTCAACCGGGCCAAGCGGGACGCCCGCACCGACCTCACCGGCCGGCGCGCGCTGCTGACCGGCGGCCGGGCCAAGATCGGCATGTACATCGCGCTGCGGCTGCTGCGCGACGGTGCCCACACCACGATCACCACGCGGTTCCCGCGCGACGCCGCCCGCCGGTTCGCCGCGATGCCGGACAGCGCCGACTGGCTGGACCGGCTCGACATCGTGGGCATCGACCTGCGCGACCCGGCGCAGGTCGTCGCGCTCGCCGACCGCGTCGCCGCGGCCGGACCGCTGGACGTCCTGGTCAACAACGCCGCGCAGACCGTCCGCCGGCTGCCCGGCGCGTACGGCCCGCTGGCCGACGCCGAGCTCGAGCCGCTCCCGACCGACCGGCCGATGCCCCGCATCACGTCGTTCGGGCACACCAGCGACGCCCATCCGCGCGCGCTGGCCGGGTCGGTCTCGCAGCTGACCGAGACCGTCGTCCGCGGCGGCGGCCCGGACGTCGCGACCCTCGCGCTCACGGCCGAGGCCGCGTCGCTGGAGCGGCTCGTGGCCGGCACGTCCATCGACGCCGGCGGCCTCGTGCCGGACGCCGTCGACCACAACAGCTGGGTCGCGACGGTCGAGGACGTCGACCCCCTCGAGCTGCTCGAGGTCCAGCTGTGCAACCAGACCGCACCGTTCATCCTGGTCAGCCGACTGCGCGCGGCCATGAAGGCGTCGCCGGCGCGGCGCACCCACATCGTCAACGTCTCCGCGATGGAGGGCGTCTTCTCCCGCGGGTACAAGGGCCCGGGACATCCCCACACGAACATGTCCAAGGCCGCGCTGAACATGCTGACCCGCACGAGCGCCGCGGAGATGCTCGCGCAGGACGGCATCCTCATGACCGCCGTCGACACCGGGTGGATCACCGACGAGCGCCCGCACGTCACCAAGGTGCGGCTGGCCGAGGAGGGCTTCCACGCGCCCCTCGACCTGGTCGACGGCGCTGCCCGGGTCTACGACCCCATCGTGCGCGGCGAGGCGGGCGAGGACGTCCACGGGGTGTTCCTCAAGGACTACCGCCCGTCCGGCTGGTAGGCCGCGCCTCACGGCCCGCGGCGTCCCCGCCGGTCCGGCGAGGCGGCGCCCCCGTGGCCCGCCCCGTCGCGGGTCGGTCAGCGGTCGTTCGGGTCCTCGAACGCCGGGTGCGGGTCACGGGTCTCGGGGTCCGCGCGGGTGTCCGTCGCCGCGGCGGCGTCGCCCCACGCCTCGTCGAACTCCAGGTCGCCGGCGCCACCGGTGACCGTCGCCGGGTCGGTCGCCGTGGTGGGCCCGGGGCTGGACGCCCACCCGCCCGTCGGGCCCCCGTCCTGCCGGCCGTGCTCGATGGTCGCCATGGCACCGTCCCCCGCTCGTCGCCGTCCGTGCGTCGGGTCGAGACTGCTCCTCCGTGCAGGCTCGGGTCTACCCCCGGCCGGCGCCCGCGCGGGCGTGGCCGGGTCGCCCCCGCGACGACGTGGTCCACGGCGGCCTCTCGCCGCACCGTTCCGGGGCGCGCCACGATGGCGCATGGCCTACGACACCGACGCCCTGCTGGACCTGTGGACGGCTCCGCCGGACGACGACGCCGCGGCGAGCGCCGCCTTCCGCGCGCTGTACACCGACCCGGTCGTCGTCAACGGCGTCCCGTTGACGGCGTCCGACCTCGTCACCCGCGCCCGCGCGCTGCGCGCCGCGCTGGCTGACCCGGAGCGCGAGGTGCTCGAGCTCGTCGAGGACGGCGACAAGGTCGTCGTGGCGTTCCGCCTCACCGGCCGGCACGTCGGGCCGCTCGGCTCCGCGCTGGGTGCCGTCCCGGCGACCGGGCGGACGGTCAGCATGCGGGTCGTCGACGTCCTCACGCTCGAGGGGGGTCGGATCGCCCGCATCCAGATGGTCGCCGACGAGCTGGGCCTGCTGCTGCAGGCCGGCGCCGTGGCGCTGGTGGATCCGGGACCGCCCTCGCCCGCCGCCGGGTGACCGCCCGCGGGTGGCCGACCGGCTGAGGCACCGCCCGGGTCACCGGCCCGGGCGCAGCGGGTGTGCGGACCGCGGGTCTCGGTGAGACTGACGGCCGACGACCGTGGCCCACGGTCCGCGCTGGGAGGCGACGCGTGCTGAAGCGACTGCTGTGCCGGGTGCTCGGGCACCGTCCGACCAAGGTCCCCCGGGAGGACGAGGGCGGCTGGACCATGCGGTGCGCGCGCTGCGGCCTGGAGGGGACGGGGCGGCCCCGCCCCCGCTGACCGGGGTTGCGACCGCCGCGCTGCGGGCGGCTCAGCGGCCGAGCAGCCGGCGCCACCACGGCCGGTCGTCGTCGTCGGCCTCCTCGGGCGGCGCGTCCGCGGGCGGCCGGGACCCCGCGGTCAGCACCTCACCGGTCTCGGTGTCGAACGGGGTCAGCCCCAGGGACCGGCACACGTCCAGCACGACGGGCACCGCGCCCGCGCCGCCGGTGATGTAGAAGGTCACGTCGTGCACGCGGATGCCCTTGCCGAGGGCGATCTCGACCTGGTGGTCCGGACCGCTCAGCCGCAGCCACCGCGGGTCGGAGGTGTCCAGGTGCGGCGCCACCTCCCGGACGGCCGCGACGACGTCGTCCGGCTCCCCGATCGCCGGGCCGGTGTAGCCGTCGGGGATCTGCTCCACGGAGCGTGCGCCACGCGGCGCACGCAGGGCGTACACGTCCCAGGTCATGGCACGCATTGTGGCGCACGGGCCATCGGCTCCGGGGCCCGATGCGCCGCGGGACCGGCCGGAGCCGTCACGCCCCGTCCACCAACAGCTCAGGCGACCAGGGCGGTCTCCTGCGCGATCGCGTCGGCGAACGCGTCGACGTCGTCCTCGCTGGTGTCGAACGCGCACATCCAGCGCACCTCGCCGGTCGCCTGGTTCCAGTCGTAGAACCGGAACCGCGGCCGCAGACGGTCCGCGACCCCCGGCGGCAGGACGGCGAACACCGCGTTGGCCTGCGGGACGTTGGTCACCGTGACGCCCGGGATCTCGCGCACGGCCTCGTACAGCCGCATCGCCATGGCGTTGGCGTGCCGGGCCGAGCGCAGCCACAGGTCGCCGTCGAACAGCGCCAGCAGCTGGGCGGACATGAACCGCATCTTGGACGACAGCTGCATGTCGACCTTGCGCAGGTAGGTCAGCCCGGACGAGGCCGTCGGGTCCAGCACGACGACCGCCTCCGCGCCGAGGAGACCGTTCTTCGTCCCGCCCAGGGACAGCACGTCCACGCCCGCGTCCGTGGTCAGCGCGCGCAGCGGGACGTCCAGCGCCGCCGCGGCGTTCGACAGGCGCGAGCCGTCCATGTGCACCCGCAGGCCCAGGGCGTGCGCGTGCTCGGTGACCGCCCGGATCTCGGCCACGGAGTAGACGGTGCCCACCTCGGTGCTCTGCGTGATGGAGACGACGCCGGGCTGTGCACGGTGCTCGTCCCCGAAGCCCCACGCCTGCCGGTCGACGAGCTCGGGGGTCAGCTTGCCGTCCGGGGTCGGGACGGTGAGCAGCTTCAGCCCGCCGACACGCTCCGGCGCGCCGTTCTCGTCGGTGTTGATGTGCGCGGACTCCGCGCAGATGACCGCGCCCCACCGCGGCACCATCGACTGCAGCGAGAGCACGTTCGCGCCGGTCCCGTTGAACACCGGCAGGACCTCGACCGGGGCGCCGAAGTGACCCGACAGCACGTCCTGCAGCCGCGCGGTGTACGCGTCGGCGCCGTACGCGGTCTGGTGGCCGCCGTTCGCAGCGGCGAGCGCGGCGAGGACCTCGGGGTGCACGCCGGCGTAGTTGTCCGAGGCGAACCCGCGGACGGTGGGGTCATGGAGCGTCGTCACCCGCCCATCCTCCCGCACCCCGGACGGTGCCCCGCACGGCGCCGGACGGGCCGGACGGCGTCCCCGCACGGCGCCGGACGGCGTCCCCGCACCGCGGGACCGCGCCTGCCGGTCCGCCGGTTGCCTCAGGTACGGGGCTCGCCCGCCGATGGGCAGGTGTACGCAGACCACCACGGACAGGACATCAGTGGACGGCATCGCCGCGATCACCAGCCGCATCGCCGAGATCCGGGGCACCCTCGCCTCGGTCGGGACCCCCCCGGTCACCCGGGCGGCGGCCACGTCGTCGACCACCATGACCGGTGCGACGACGGCCACGGGCGGGATCGCCAGGACGTTCGCCTCCGCCCTGGCCACCGAGGTCGCGCAGCAGACGACGTCCGTCGGCGCCCCCCGCGGGACGCTCAACGCCCAGGGCGACCCGGCGGACCTGGCGATGTACGGCAACGGCAAGGTCCCGACCGACGCGCTGTCCTCCATCGGCAACGGGCACCGCATGTGGGCGCCCGCGGCGCGCCAGTACGAGCAGCTCGCCGCCGCCGCCGCCCGGGACGGGGTGACCATCGGCGTCACGGACTCCTACCGGACCTACGAGGCGCAGGTCGACCTGGCCGAGCGGAAGGGGCTGTACTCCCAGGGCGGGCTGGCCGCGAAGCCGGGGACGTCCGACCACGGCTGGGGCCGCAGCCTGGACCTCAGGCTGGACAGCGAGGCGCTCACCTGGATGCGCGCGAACGGCGCCACCTACGGCTTCAAGGAGGACGTGCCGCGCGAGTCGTGGCACTGGACCTACTACCCGCCGGGGTCCTGACCCGGGCGGGACCGCACCGGGTCCGCGCCGGGACCGCGCCATGGGGCAGGATGTCGCCGCACGTGGACCGAGCGGTGGAGGAGCGGACGTGGACGGGGTCGAGCCGGTCAGCGCGGACATCCGCCGCGTCGGTGCGCGGGTGCGCACGGAGCACCACACCGTCGGCGTCGTGCGCACGCTGCCCGGGGACGTCAACCAGCTCGACTGCGCCTGCGGCGTCACGCTGACGAACGGGCCGGGCTGGTCGTTGGACGAGCACCTGCGCCTGCACCGGGCCGAGGTGAAGTACGAGGCGCTGCTGGCGGTCGCGCACCCCGCGATGCCGCTGAGCCGGACCGCGCTCGGCTCCCCCGGCGCCCGTGCCCTGGACGCGCTGCTCGCCGACGACACCGCGGGCGCCCACGCAGCCCTCACCGGGGTCGACGACGACGACCGCCGGCACCTGCGCACGGCTGCGCTCCGGCTGGCCGCCGTCGTCGACGAGGGCCCCGCCGACCGGGCCTGACCAGCCCCGGGACAGGCCCGCGCCAGGCCCGCACCGGGCCCGCGGGCAGCCGACCCGTGCCGGGCGCCGGCCCGTGCCCACCCCGACTTCACCCGCCGCCATCAGGGTGATCGCGCGCCCCGATCCCGATGCCACCCCGCGTCCCTGTCGACGGGAGGGCCGGACCCGCACGCCGTGCGGGCGACGGCCCGAGGGATGGTTCACATGCAGCACGACGGTCCGGGGGGCGTCGCGGCTCCCGAGCGCGGCGAGCACACCGCGCGTCCGCGGACGACCGAGAGGATCCCGGACCCGCGCCCGCCCGAGGATCCGGTCGCCCGCGATGAGAGCCACGCCGAGGCCGGGCCGCCGGCCCGTCCGGCACGGACCCCGTGGCTGCAGCGAGCGGTCGGGCTGGTCGTGCTCGGGCTCGCGGGCGCCGCGGCGACGCTGCTGTGGGTGACGGTCGGCGCGGGCATCCCCGAGCGTGAGGCGAGCCCGGTGCACGCGACGGTCCTCGGCCTGTGGGACGTCCTCTACGACACCCAGGTCCCCACGCCACGGGTCATGCTGGCGGCGGTCGCGCTCGCCGTCCTGCTCGCTGCCGGTGTCGCCCTGCTCGAGAAGCGGATCGCGGACCGGTCGCGCCGGTCCGCCACCCTCCGCGTCCCGCTCGCACCGAAGAACGTCATGGCGAGCAACCGCGGGGTGTACGCCGGCCCCGTGACCGTCACCGTGCTGGTGCCGGCCCACGACGAGGAGGCGTCGCTGCCCGCCACCATCCGCTCGCTGCAGGCCCAGTCGCACCGCCCCGAGCGCATCGTCGTGGTGGCGGACAACTGCACGGACGGCACGGTGGCCGTCGCGCTCGCGGCCGGCGTGGAGGTGATCGAGTCGGTCGGGAACACCCACAAGAAGGCGGGTGCGCTCAACCAGGCGCTGCGCCGGATCCTGCCCGACCAGGGTGACAACGACGTCGTCATGATCATGGACGCCGACACCCGGCTGGACGACGGGTTCCTCGAGGCCGCGGTCGCGCGGATGACCTCCGACCGTGCCCTGCTGGCCGTCGGCGGCCTGTTCTACGGCGAGGAGGGCGCGGGGCTCATCGGCCAGTTCCAGCGCAACGAGTACATCCGCTACTCCCGTGAGCTGCGGCGGCGTCGCGGCCGGGTCTACGTCCTGACCGGGACGGCGTCCCTGTTCCGCCCGATCGCCCTGCGGACCGTGGCGCAGAGCCGCGGGACCGCGCTTCCGGGGACCCCCGGTGACGTCTACGACACGGCAGCCCTCACCGAGGACAACGAGCTCACGCTCGCGCTGAAGTCGCTGGGGGCGCTGATGATCTCGCCCTCGGAGTGCACGGTGGTCACCGAGGTCATGCCCACCTGGCGGACGCTGTGGGCGCAGCGGCTGCGCTGGCAGCGCGGTGCGCTGGAGAACCTCGGGGCGTACGGCGTGACGCCCCAGACCTTCCGCTACTGGGCGCAGCAGCTCGGCATCGGCTACGGCGTCATCGCGCTCGGGTCGTACTTCACGCTGATGGCGCTCGCGCTGGCGACCACCGACCACTGGGTCTGGTTCCCGTTCTGGATGGGGCTGGGGCTGGTCTTCGCCGTGGAGCGCGTCGTGACGGTGTGGAGGGGCGGCTGGCGCGCCCGGCTGCTCGCCCTCCTGGTCGTCCCCGAGCTGCTGTTCGACGCCTTCCTGGACGCCGTGTACGTCAAGGGCATCATCGACATCTCCGTCGGCCGGCAGGCGACGTGGAAGCACGTCGTGCACACGGCGCCCGCGGCGGCGGGTCAGGCGCGCCTCGGCGAGCCGGTCGGTGCACGATGAGCGCCGCCCTGCTGTCGGTGGTCGACACCGGCGCACTGCTCCCCGCGACGGTCATGCACGCGGGGGCCGTCCGCGTCCTGCAGGCCTTCGTCACCATCAACACGGTCATGTACTGCGCGCTCGCGGTCGCCAAGATCCTGCCGCGGCTGCACCCGTCGACGTGGCTGCGCAAGCCCCGGCACCGAGCCGAGGAGCGTGGCATCCACCCGGCCGCCCCGGCGCGGACCCCGGACGCCGCACCCGCGGCGGCTGCTGCCGCCGGACCCGCCGCGACGGCCGCCGACGGACCGCGCGGCGGCGCGGTCCACGCGGCACCGCACCGCTGGGCCCACGCGCCCGCGACGACGCGCAGCGGTGAGCACCACGGCCCGTCCCGGCCGCCCGTCGCCGACCGCCGGCGCCCGGACCGCCGGTCGACCCGGCGCTCGACGGGTCGGCCGGGCCAGGGGGCCTGACGAGGCCGGGTGGTCGGGCACGCGCTTCGGCCGCCGGTGCGGGCACCGGCGCCCGCGCCCGCCCGTGCGGGCGTCGCTCCCCCGCGCCGCCGCCGGGTGGGCTGGCTAGCCTGGCGGCACTACGACGACGGAGGACCCGTGCCCGACCTTGCCGCCCTCACCCGGACCCACCTGGCGGCTGCCCGCGCCGCCGCGAACGGCCGCAGCACCGAGCTGATCGTCCACGACCACCAGCTGCGCCAGACCGTCATCGCCCTCACCGAGCGGCAGGCCCTGAGCGAGCACAACGCACCGCCGGCCGCGACGATCCAGGTCCTGCTGGGCAGCGTCCGGGTGGCCGCCCGCCAGGACGTCGACGACGTGGTGCGTGCGGGCGAGCTGGCGCAGCTCACGCACGAGCGCCACGCGGTCGAGGCCCTCGAGGACACCGTCTTCCTGCTCACCACGGTGACCGGGATCCCGGAGGGGACGCGCGGCTGACGCCGCTGCCGGGCGCCGTTCCCGCGCGTCGGGGACCGCGTCCGGCCAGGATGGGCCGGTGACCGACGAGACCCTGCCGCCCGGACCTCCCGCCCGTCCCACCGACCCGGACCCGCCCACGTCCAGCCGACCGCACCGGGCGGCGCGGCTCGAGGACGCGTTCAACCGGGCGATCGCCCGACGCCTGTGGTCGATGGGCTGGCGCACGCGCGTGGAGCCGTACCTCGGCTACGGCGGCCCCGGCTGGGTGCGGGTCATGGCGCGCACCGTGCTGTCGCCGCCGCGCCGGCTGGACGGCGAGCCGAGCGCGCTCGCCCCGCGCGACGAGCCGGCCCGGGCGGTGCGCGGCTGGCGCAGCCTGGCGACGGCGCAGGTGCCCGGCGCCGTCGTGGAGGTGCGCGCCGGGACGCAGGTGCACCGGGTGACGTCCGACCGCGGTGGCTACGTCGACACGATCGTCGACTCCGACCTGCCGCCGGGCTGGCACGAGGTGACGCTCACCGTGCCGAGCGGCACCGTCACCGCACGCGTGCGCGTGGTGTCCCCCGACGCGCGGATCGGTCTGGTCAGCGACATCGACGACACCGTGATGGTGACGACCATGCCGCGTCCGCTGCTCGCGGCGTGGAACACGTTCGTGCTGAACGAGACCGCACGCCGGCCGGTCGAGGGCATGGCGAAGCTGTACCACCGCGTGCTCGAGGAGCACCCCGACGCCCCCGTGCTGTACCTGTCGACGGGTGCGTGGAACGTGGCGCCGACGCTCGGACGCTTCCTGGCGCGGCACGGCTACCCCGCCGGGCCGCTGCTGCTGACCGACTGGGGACCGACCAACACGGGCTGGTTCCGCAGCGGCCGCGCCCACAAGCTGGGCAGTCTCGACCGCCTGCTGCGCGAGCTGCCCGGCATCCGCTGGGTGCTCGTGGGCGACGACGGGCAGCACGACCCGGAGATCTACGACCGGGTCGCGCACGAGCACCCCGACCGGGTGCGCGCCGTGGCGATCCGGCAGCTGACACCTGCCGAGCACACGCTCGCCGCCGGGACGCCGCAGGCCGCGCCGGACGCGACCGAGGCGCAGCGCCGGACCGCCGAGGTCGTCCCCGTGGTCCGGGGCGGCGACGGTGACGCGATCTGGTCAGGGCTGCAGGCGATCCGCGACCGGCTGGACGACTGACGCCCCGCCCGGCCGGTCCCGGTCCGCGCCGGCAGGCGTCCGGCGCCGACGTCAGCGCAGCACGGCGGCGACCGCGCTGATCTCCACGAGCGCGCCCGGCACGCCGAGCCGCGCCACGAACGCCGCGGTCACCAGCGCCGGGTCGTCCGAGGCGAGCCGGGGCGCGATCGCGGCGTAGCCCGCCGCGAGGTCCGCGCCGTCGACGAAGAGCACGGTCCACTGGACGACGTCGGCGAGGGTCGCGCCGACGGCGGCGAGCGCGGTGACGGCGTTGTCGAGGGCGCGGATCGACTGGGCCGCCACGTCACCCTCCCCGACGAGCGAGCCCTGGGCGTCGACGGCGTCCTGACCGCCGACGTAGATGGTCGTCGCACCCGGGGGCACGACGGCGACGTGGCTGAAGACCGGGCTCCGGACGAGTCCCGGGGGGCGAAGGCGCTGCACGGTGTCCATGTCCCCACCGTGGCACGGACCACCGACACGCGGTCAGGGCAGGTGCGCCTCGAGCAGGTCGGCGGCGGCACGCGTCCCGCCGAGGGACCGCAGCTCGGCTCCCAGGCGCGCGGCCGCGGTGCGGTACCCCGGGTCGGTGGTGACGGCACGGAAGGCGGCGGTGATCGCCGCAGGCCGCGGCCTCCCGGTGCGCAGGTTGACGCCCGCGCCGTGCCAGCCGACGCGGGCGGCGATCTCGGGCTTGTCCAGGTCCCCACCCGCGACCACCAGCGGGATGTCGTGCCGCAGGGCCTGCAGCACGGCACCGAGGCCGCCGTTGGTGATCATCACCGCGGTGCGGGGCAGCAGGTCGGGGTAGGGCACCATCGGCGCGACGCGCGCGTTCGCGGGCAGCGGCCCCGGCAGCGGGGCGGTGCGGTGGCCGAGCCCGACGACGACCAGGGCGTCCTCGTCGGCGAGGGCCTCCAGGGCGGGCAGGATCAGGTCGCGCGGGTCGACGTTCGCGGTGCCCTGCGTCACGTGGACGACGGGGACCGTGGCGCCCGTGACGTCGTCCCACCAGTCCGGCAGCGCGGAGCTGGGGCTCGCCGCCGGGGCGCCGTCGTCCGTCAGGTCGCCCACGAACCGGATGTGCCCCGGGAGGTCGCTGCGCGGGTAGTCGAGGCCCGCAGAGCCCGCCGCCACGACGAGCTGCGGCGAGAACCACATGGTGGCGAACGTCCCGCCGTCGGGGGGCAGCGCGACCCGGCGGCGGGTGCGCTGGTACAGCCGTGTCAGCGGCAGGGTCGCGGCGGCGGAGGCCGCCCCGAGGACCGTGTCGCGCACCCGCCCGAGCGGACCGCGACCCGGGACGAGCCCGAGCCCGGTCGGCGGGATGCCCTTGCCGGGCGGCCAGACGGCGATCGGCGAGACCGACGCCCAGCGCGAGCCGAGCTTCTCCGCCGCGAAGCGGGTGCCCAGCGCCATCGGGTCCCCCGCGAGCAGGTCCCACGGCTCGCGCGCGTGGATCGCCAGGAGGTCCGTGCACTGCGCCGGGGCGGTGCCCAGGAACAGGTCCTCCAGGTTGACCACCACCTGGCGGAAGCCCTTGCGGTCCCGCATGCGCGGGAACGTCGCGGCGTAGTCGCGCTCGTCGAAGTCCGGCGCCGCCTGCCAGGGCAGGGACCGGGCGCCGACCGCCTCGATCTGGTCGGTGTACGAGCGCCCGGTGTACACGCGCACGTCGTGGCCCCGCCGGACGAGCTCCGCGGCCACCGCGCGGATCGGACGGACATGGCCCGCGAACGGCATCGCCGTCATCATGATCGACGCCACCGCAGGAGTGTTCCACGGTGCGTGCGACCGCGACCCGCTTTTCCCGGGGCGGGTGTCGCCCTCTGGCCGGGTCGGCCGTCGACCCGCTCGCGGAGCAGGTCGGCGCGGCCGTCGAGCCGCGCCGCCCCACTCCCGTCCGGCGCCTGTGGTCTAGCGGCCCCGCGGACGCAGCGGCGGGCTGCCACCACCGTCACCGGCGGCGATGCCGTCCACGATCTCGCGCAGCGCGCGGGCGGCGGGGATCGTCGGCGCCCAGCCCAGGTCGTGCCGGGCCCGGGAGGTGTCCAGCACCGGGATCTGCAGGGCGAGGTCGACCCAGCCCGGGCTGACCGGGACGGCCCGGGCGTGCCAGGCCGCCGCGACCGCGTTCCGCGCGACGGTCGGGGACACGTCGAGCAGGCGCCCGCCCGCGAGCATGTCCGCGACGTCCTGGCCGTGCAGGACGCCGTCGGCGGCGATGTTGAACGCCCCCCGCTGCCGGCGCACGACGACCTCGCGGTAGGCGGCTGCCACGTCGTCGGCGTGCACGGCCTGCAGCCGCAGACCGGTCGGCCAGGGCAGGGACGGCAGCTCCTCCGCGAGCATGCGGGCGGGGAACAGCCGCCCGAGGAAGTACCGCTGGATCTCGGCACCGGCGTGCTTCTGGAAGATGAGCGCCGGGCGCAGCCGGGCGATCGCGAGGTCCGGCTGCAGCATCTCCGCCTCGTCGAGCAGGCGCTCGACGGCGGCCTTGTCGACGCTGTACTCCGAGCTGCGGATCCCCTCGGTCGGCCACTGCTCGCGGCGGGGCACGTCGTCGGGCGCGGGCGAGTACGCCCCGACCGACGACGCCACGACCAGCTGCGGCACCCCGGCGCGGCGCACCGCCTCGATGACCCGGCGCGTCCCCTCGACGTTCGTCAGCCGCAGGGCGCTGCGCATGTGGCTCGGCTGGATGAGCCAGGCCAGGTGCACGACGGCGTCGGCGCCCGCGAACGCCTCGGTCAGCCGGTCGACGACCGGGGCGTCCTCACCGGGACGGCCGATGTCGCACTGCACCCACTCGGCGACGTCGTACGGCGCCGGGAGCCGGCCGTCCGGGACGCGGCGCGCGATCCCGGCGACCGAGGTGATCGTCTCGTCGGCGCCGAACCGGCGCAGCAGCGCGGTGCCCGCGTTGCCGCTGGCACCGACGACCGCGACCCTCACCGCGTCACCCCACGGGGTGTCGTGGCGCTCCCGGTCACCTCAGGCAGCGTGCCGCTCACTCGGTGTCGCGCGGGTTCAGCATGCCGGGATCGGCGTCGGGGTCCCCCGACACGTCCGCGTCCTCGGCTCCCTCGGCCCGCGGGTTGAGCATGTCGGGGTCGGTGTCGGCGTCCTGGTCCGGGTCGTAGGGCACCTCGGACGGGTTCTGGGTGTTCTCGCTCATGCGACAAAAGTGCCACTGACCTGCGACGGCCGCGACCGCAGGCGGCGCGCCCGCGAATGCGACGCCCTAGCCGCGGTCCCGGCCGGTCCACGCCAGCAGGCGGTCGACGCCCCAGGTGTTGACGACCCGGTCGGCGGCGAGGCCGTGCTCCGCCGCACGGTCGCACCCGGCGATCTGCCAGTCCAGCTGCCCCGGGGCGTGCGAGTCGGAGTCGACAGCGAACAGGCACCCGCGCTCGATCGCGGACTGCAGCAGCAGGTGCGGGGGGTCGAGCCGGTCCGGACGGCTGTTGATCTCCACCGCCACCCCGCGCTCGGCGCAGGCGGCGAACACCTGCTCGTGGTCGAAGTCGCTCGGGGGCCGGGGACGGCCCCCGGTGAGCCGGCGCCCGGTGCAGTGACCGAGCACGTCGAGGTTCGGGTCGTCGATCGCCGCGAGCATCCGCCGGGTCATCGCCGCCGACTCCATCCGCAGCTTGGAGTGGACCGACCCGACGACCACGTCGAGCTCGGCGAGCAGCTCCGGCTCCTGGTCGAGGGAGCCGTCGTCGAGGATGTCGACCTCGATCCCGGTCAGCACCCGGAACGGGGCGACCGCCTCGTTCAGGGCGCGGATCCGCGCGATCTGGCGGCGCAGCCGCCCGGGGCTCAGGCCGTTGGCGACGGTCAGCCGGGGCGAGTGGTCGGTGATCACCAGGTACTCGTGGCCGATCTCCATCGCCGCGAGCACCATCTCCTGCAGGGGGCTCCCGCCGTCGCTGGCGTCGGTGTGCGAGTGGAGGTCCCCGCGCAGCGCCGCCCGCAGGGCGTCCCCCGGCCGGGCCGGGGTGGGCGCCAGGGCGCGCTGCTCGAGCTCGAGCAGGTACTCCACCGGTCCCCCGCGCCAGCTCTGCACGACGACCTCGCCGGTGGTGCGCCCGACGCCCGGCAGGTCGTGGACGTGGCCGTCCGCGACGAGGCGGGCCAGCTCGTCGGGGTCGGCCGCCTCGACCGAGCGCGCCGCCTTGCGGAACGCGTCGCTCTTGTACGACGTCGCCTGGGCGCGCTCGAGCAGGAACGCGATGCGGCGCAGGGCCGCGACGGCGTCGTCCTGCGCGGCCGGCGAGGACCGCGGCGTCATGCGGTGGCCCGCCGGGTCAGGACGCGCGCCGGCGGGAGGCGGTCTTGGCGGGCTCGTCCTTCGTCGAGGCGGCCTTGGTGGTGGACGCCTTCGCAGGGCTCTTGGTGGCGGTCCTGGTCGTGGACCTGGCCGTCGTGGCCGCCGACGCCTCGTCGCCGGCGTCCGCCGTGGCGCTGCCGGCTCCGGCGCTGCCGGTCTTGGCGGCCTTGGCGCTCCCCGCCTTGGCACTCCCCGCCTTGGCGCCCGACCGGGTCGCGGGTCGGGCCGGAGCGGGCTCGTCCTCCTGGACCTTGACGCGCGACGAGCGGGCGCTCGGCGCCGTGGCCCCCGAGGCGGACGCCCGGGCTGTCCGCGCCGGCTTCGACGGCGCCTCGTCCTCGTCCGGCTCGGCGGCGGCAGCCGTCCGCGAGCGAGCGGACCTGGCGGGGGCCTTCCGCGCGGGCGCCTGCCGGGGCTCGTCCTCGGTGTCGTCCGTGGCCGCGTCCTGGGCGGCGGCCTTCGTCGTGCGCTTGCGCGCGGGCTTGGCGGCCGGCGCGCCGCCCTCCTCCGGGGCAGCGTCGTCGGTCCCGGTGGCGGCCGCCACCGGCTCCGTGGCCGCCGGTGCGGCGTCGCGTGCGCCGCGGGCCTTCTCCACGCTGCGCTGCAGCGCGGACAGCAGGTCGATGACCTCGCCGCCGCCCTCCTCGTCCGCCGCACCGGCGGGGCTGGGCACGTTCTGCGTCGAGCCGGTCTCCACCTTGGCGCGGATGAGGGTCTCCAGCGCCTCCCGGTAGGAGTCGTGGAAGTCGGTGGGGTCGAAGTCGCCGGACAGCGACTCCACCAGCGACGACGCCATCGTCAGCTCCTGCGGGCGCACCGTGACCTCGTTGTCGAGGATCGGGAAGTCGGCCGCGCGGATCTCGTCCGGCCACAGCAGCGTCTGCAGGCAGATGACGTCGTCGCGCACGCGCAGCACGGCCATGGACTCGCGCTGGCGCAGCGCGACCTTGACCACGGCCATCCGGTCGGTCGCGGCGAGGGCCTCGCGCAGCAGCGCGTACGGCTTGGCGGCGGTCTTGTCCGGCTCGAGGTAGTACGTCTTGGACAGCATGATCGGGTCGACCTGCTCGGCGGGGACGAACTCCATGACGGAGATCTCCCGCTCCGTGGCCAGCGGCAGCTCGGCCATGTCCTCGTCGGTCAGCACGACGAGCTTGCCGTCGTCGGTCTGGTAGCCCTTGGCGATGTCGCGCATCTCGACCGGCTCGCCGTCGACGCTGCAGACCTTCTTGTACCGGATCCGCCCGCCGTCCTCGCGGTGCACCTGGTGCAGCGGCACGTCCTGCTCGCCGGTCGCGGCGTACAGCTTCACCGGCACGTTGACCAGCCCGAAGGCCACCGCACCCTTCCAGATCGCGCGCACCGGTACTCCTCGTCGCAGGTTGCCGGGCCGCTCTACCTCGCGCCCGTGCGGGTCGTCATGGGCAGGATGGACCCGTGCAGCCCATGCTCGCTACCCGTGCGGCCACCCCGGCTGACCTGCCCCGGGGCCCGGAGTGGGCCTACGAGGTCAAGTGGGACGGGGTCCGGCTGCTCGCCGACACGACGTCCGGGCGGCTGCGGCTGGTCACGCGCAACGGCCGGGACGCGACCGTGGCGTACCCCGAGCTCGCCGGCCTGTCCCGGCTGGAGGGTGCGGTGCTGGACGGGGAGGTCGTCGCGATGGCGGGCGGGATCCCCTCGTTCGAGGCGCTCGCGGAGCGCATGCACGTGCGCGACGCGGCCCGCGCCCGCGCCCTGGCCGACCGCGCGCCGGTGACCCTCCTCGTCTTCGACGTCCTGAGCCTGTACGGCGTCGACCTGACCCGCCGGTCCTTCGACGAGCGGCGCGCGACGCTGGAGCGGCTGGAGCTGCCGGTCAACGTCCAGCTGTCCCCCGTCTACCCCGACGCGGACGAGCTGTGGGACGTCACCCTCCAGCACGGCCTGGAGGGTGTGCTGGCCAAGCGGCGCACGTCGGTCTACCAGCCGGGCCGCCGCTCGGCGGACTGGATCAAGGCGGCCCACCGCACCACCCGGACGGCGCTGGTCGGCGGCTGGCGGGTCGAGACCACCGCGCGGGACCGGATCGGGTCGCTGCTGCTCGGCGCGCCCGACGCCGACGGCGCCCTGCGCTTCCTCGGCCGCGCCGGCAGCGGCCTGGGCGGTCCGCTGGCCGGTCGGCTGGCCCCGCTCCTGGAGCCGCTCGAGCGTCCCAGCAGCCCGTTCGGCGAGGTGGTGCCCGCCGTGGACGCGCGCGGGGCGCACTGGTGCGAGCCGACCGTGCTCGTCGACATCACCTACCTGACCCGCATGCGCAGCGGCCGGATGCGCCAGCCTGTCGTGCGCGGCGTGCGCGACGACGCCGTCGTCGACCCCTGGGAGGACCTGTGAGCCGTGACGCCGGAGCGCTCCGCCCTGACCGGACGCAGGACGGATGAGCCCCGCGGACGACGCCCAGCCCATGGAGGTCGGCGGGCGCACGCTGCGCATCGGTCACCTGGACCGGGTCGTGTACCCCTCGGTCGGGATGACGAAGGCCGAGGTCCTGCACTACTACCTGCAGGTGGCGCCGGCCCTGCTGCGCCAGCTGCACGACCGCCCGGTGACCCGGATCCGCTGGCCCGAGGGCGTGGGAGGGGAGAAGTTCTTCGAGAAGAACACCCCGCGCGGGGCACCGTCCTGGCTGCGCCGGCACACCCTTCCCGCGTCGCCGGGCACGGACGACGAGGGGACGATGCTCGACCTGCCGGTCCTGGACGACCTCGCGTCGCTGGTCTGGGCCGCGAGCCAGGGTGCCCTCGAGCTGCACACCCCGCAGTGGCGGGTGGGGCCGCGGGGGGCGGTCCGCAAGCCGGACCGGCTGGTCGTCGACCTGGACCCCGGCGCCCCGGCCGGTCTCGCCGAGTGCGCCGTGGTGGCGCGGCTCGTGCGCGACCGGCTCGCCGACGACGGCCTCGACACCCACCCGGTGACGTCCGGCAGCAAGGGGCTGCAGCTCTACGCCCCGCTGGACGGGCGCCGCACGGCCGTGGAGGTCCGCCAGTACGCGCGCGACCTGGCGCACGAGCTGGCCGCCGCCAACCCCCGGCTGGTGGTCGCCGTCATGCGCAAGGACCTGCGCGGCGGCAAGGTGCTGCTCGACTGGTCGCAGAACCACCCCGCCAAGACGACGATCACGCCGTACTCCTTGCGCGGACGGGAGCGTCCGGCCGTCGCGGCGCCCCGGACCTGGGACGAGCTCGACGCCCCGGACCTGCGCCAGCTGACGCCGGACGAGGTGGTCGCGCGGCTCGGCACCGTCGGGGACCCGCTCGGCGAGCACTGACGCGAGCCGGCCACCCCGTGACCGGTCCCGACCGCGTGACCGGTTCCGACCCCGGGGCGGGCTCACGACCCCGGCCGCACCCCCAGCGACTCCATCCACCGGTCCACCCCGGTGGTGGCGAACAGCTCCGCCACGGGCCGTGCGGCCCCGACGAGCCGGACCGAGCGCCCGTCGGCCGCGGCGTCGCGCACCACCCGGACGACCACCGACAGCCCGGTGGAGTCCATGAACGTCACGTCGCGGCAGTCCACCCGGACCGTGGCGACCCCCGCCGGCATGGCCCGCAGCTCCGTGGTGGCGGCCAGGCGGACGGCGAGGTCCACCGCGCCCCAGAACCGGACGGAGACCGTGTCGCCGTTCGCGACGACCTCGACGCCGCCGTGCTGGGCGCCGCCACCCTCCCAGGTCGGTGCGCCGCCCTCCCGGCTCGGGCCGGGGACGCCCCCCGGACCCTCGACGGGCACGGACGGCGACCCCGGGGTGACGTCAGCTGCCATCGCCGGTCGCGAAGGGGTCGAGCACCACCTTGATGCAGCCGTCGCGCTTCTCCTGGAACATCGCGTACGCCTCCGGCGCCTGCTCCAGCGGCAGCCGGTGGGTGCGCAGGTCCAGCACGCCCAACGGGTCCGACGCATCGGAGACCAGGGGCAGGATCGCGTCCGTCCAGCGCCGCACGTGCGCCTGCCCCATGCGCAGCGACAGCCCCTTGTCGAACATCTGGAACATGGGCAGCGGGTCGGTCGCGCCACCGTAGACACCGACGATGGACACCGTGCCGCCGCGGCGGACGGAGGAGATCGCGGCCTCCAGCGCCGCGAGCCGGTCGACGGCGACCTTCTCGACCGCCTTGCGGGCCAGGGCGTCCGGCAGCAGCCCGGCCGCCTTCTGCGCCAGGCTGGCGGCGGGCGACCCGTGGGCCTCCATGCCGACCGCCTCGATCGTCGCGTCGGCGCCGCGCCCGCCGGTCAGGTCCCGCACCGCCGCCGAGACGTCGTCGACCTCCCGCAGGTCGATCACGTCCACCCCGTGGCGGCGCGCCATCTCCAGCCGCTCGGTCACCAGGTCGACGCCGATGACCTTGCTCGCGCCCTGGTACGCCGCGATGCGGGCGGCCATCTGGCCGATGGGGCCGAGCCCGATGACGGCGACGGAGCCACCCGCCGGGATGTCGGCGAACTCGACGGCCTGCCACGCGGTGGGCAGCACGTCCGACAGGTACAGGTAGCGCTCGTCCGGCTCGCCGTCGACGGGCACCGGGATGGGACCGAAGTGGGCCTGCGGGATCCGCAGGTACTGCGCCTGCCCGCCGGGGACCTGGCCGTACAGCTTGGTGTAGCCGAACAGCGCCGCGCCCTTGTCGTGCTCGTGCACCTGGGTCGTCTCGCACTGGCCGTACAGGCCGCGGGTGCACATGAAGCAGCTGCCGCAGGCGATGCCGAACGGCACCACCACGCGGTCGCCCGGGCGGATGTGCGTCACGCCGGCGCCGACCTCCTCGACGATGCCCATCGACTCGTGGCCCAGGACGTCACCGGCGTCGAGGAACATCCCGAGCGTCGAGTACAGGTGCAGGTCCGATCCGCAGATCGCGGTGGACGTGACGCGGATGATGGCGTCGGTCGGCTCCTGGATGCGTGGGTCCGCCACGTCCGCCACGGCCACCTTCTCGGTCCCCTGCCAGGTCAGTGCCCTCATCGTCGCTCCTCGTCCGCTGTCGCGCGGGCACCCGCCCACTCGCTGCACACGCTGGCACCCGGACCTCTCCTCCGCATCCCCAGCGCACGGCGCGGGGCCTGCCGTGGGCCAGGGGCGGGCCCGGCGCACGGCAGCCCGGTCGTCACCCGTCCGGGTCCATCGCCGGGCACGGGCGACGGCGGGGGTCCACCATACGGACATGTCACCGCGCTCCTCCCCGCGCCGCACGCAGCCGGCGCCAGGCGCCACCGCCGCCCGGCCACGGCACGTGGACGGGCGCGACGAGACCCCGGAGGAACGGTCCGACCGCAACTGGAACGAGCTGCTGCAGGAGCTGCGGGTCACCCAGACCGGCGTGCAGATCCTCACCGGGTTCCTGCTGACCGTGCCGTTCCAGCAGCGGTTCACCGACCTCGACGACTACCAGCACGACCTGTACCTCGTCCTGGTCCTGCTCTCGGTGCTGACCACCGGGCTGATCGTCGCCCCGGTGAGCCTGCACCGGATCATGTTCGGCAAGCACCTCAAGCGCGAGCTCGTGCTGTCCGCGGACCGGCTCGCGCGCAGCGGGCTGCTCACTCTCGCGCTGACCATCGCCGGCGCCGCCATGCTGGTGTTCGACGTCGTCGTGGGTCGCACGGCGGGGTGGGTCGTGGGGATCTCGGTCCTGGTGCTCCTCGCGGTCTGCTGGCTGGCGTACCCCCTGCAGGTGACCCGCAGCGCCGGCGGGAGCAGCGGGGGCTGAGACGCCGCGACGACACGGGGCCGATCGGGGTGCGGGCGCCAGGGCCACCGACCATGCTGGACGGCGGGCGACCGCCGCAGCCGGCGGGCCGTCGGCACACACCGGGAGGTCTGCATGGCAACGTACGGAACCACGTCCACACCCGAGGCCGGTGACGCGGGCTCCAGGCCCGCGATGGTCGAGGCCATGCTGCGGCTCGAGCACGCCGAGGCGCTCGACCGCTGGGTGGACCGCCTGGCCCCTGCGGCGGCGGCGCTCGTGCGCGACCAGAAGGTCGCCGACCTCCTCCACGGCCGGGCCGCGGGCCACGCGGCCCACCCGGTGCTGACCGACGTCCCGATCGGCACGTGGACCAGCGCGTTCCTGCTGGACCTCATCGGCGGCAGGCGCAGCCGTCCGGCCGCCCGCCGCCTCATCGGCGCGGGCATCCTGGCCGCGGTGCCCACGGCCGTCACCGGCCTCGCCGAGTGGGCGGCGACCAGCGACCAGCCCTCGCGCCGCGTCGGCGTGGTGCACGCCGCGGCGAACACCGTCGGGCTGGTCCTCTACACCGCGTCCTACCGGGCCCGCGGCCGGGGCCACCACCTGCGCGGCGTGGTCCTGAGCCTTGCCGGGCTGGGCGTCGTCGGCGGCAGCGGCTACCTGGGCGCGCACCTGTCCCTCGCCCGCAAGGTCGCCACGCGCGACCCCGCGTTCGCCGCGCAGGTCCCGCTGCCGGACGAGGTCGCCGCGGGCATCGGCACGACCACCGGCGCCGCCACCGGCACGGCCACCGGCACGGGCACCGGCACGGCGTCCCTGGCCCAGGCGGCCGGGCTCGCCCCCACCGGGACCACGGCCGACGACGGCGGCACCGGCCGGCACGTCGGCGGCACGGAGGACCCAACCGCGGCGATCTGATCGCGGGGGCCCGACCGCGGCGACCCGGCCGCGGCGATCCCCACCGCGGCGATCCGACCGTGGCGATCGGACCGGACGCACGAGGGCCGGGGTGCGACCCGCACCCCGGCCCTCGTCGTCCGCGTTCTCGGCGCCCGCCCGGACCGGCGGGCGCCGGCCGCGCTACTCGCGGTGCAGCATGTCCTGCACCTTGCCGGCGACCTTCTCGACCTTGTTCGGGACGTCGGTCGTGCCGTAGTACCGCGCGTCGGGCCGGGTGGGCGGCGGCATCTTCACGCCCGCGCCGGGCTCCGGCACGTAGGTGAACTCGCCCTTGCCGTCCGGCGTCGGCCCCGAGGCCCAGCGGCCCTCGCTCGCGTGCTCGCCGTCGGAGAAGTTGATGTACTGGGACGCGACGCTGCGGTCCTCGTGGGACAGCGGGAAGTTGCTCGGCACCGGCAGGTCCTCGTAGCCCTCCTCGCGCAGCTCGGCGGCCGCCGCGATCCACTGGTTCTGGTGCATCGTGTCCCGCGCCAGCAGGAACGAGAGCAGGTCCCGCACGCCGGCGTCGTCGGTCATGTGGTAGAGCCGCGCGACCTGGACCCGCCCCTGCATCTCCGCGTTCGCGTTGGCGGTGAAGTCCGCCAGCAGGTTGCCGCTGGCGGTGATGTAGCTGCCCTGCCACGGGTTGCCGTTGCTGTCGACGGCCCGCGCTCCGGCGCCCGCGACGATCGCGTGCTGCACGTCCATCCCGCCGACGACCGCCGCGACGGTCGGGTCGTCCTGGAGGGCGTCGCTGGTGATGCCGAGCGGGGCCTTCTCGAGCAGCTGCGCGATCATCGTCGCGAGCATCTCGACGTGGCCCATCTCCTCCGCACCGATGCCGAACAGCAGGTCGCGGTACTTGCCGGGGATGTGGGCGTTCCACGCCTGGAAGCCGTACTGCAGGGCCACGGTGATCTCGCCGTACTGCCCGCCCAGCACCTCCTGGAGCTTGCGGGCGTAGACGGCATCGGGCTGGTCGGGCTTGGCACGGTGCTGGAGCTCTTGCTTGTGGAAGTACATCGAGGACTGCTCCTCCCCGCGGCCGGCCGGCCGCAGGACGTCGGGTGCGCAGCGGTCTGCCTCACCTCGTCCGTCCTGACTACTCCTGTCCCCCACCACCGGCAACCGGAGGGTTAGGGCTGCCTCACCTGGTCGTCCCGGTGGCGCGCGGGTCGGGTCCGGTGCGCTCCAGGGCGGCCAGGACCGTCGGGACGAGCTCGGGGTCGCTGAGGATCCGGAAGTGCCCGGGCGTGCGCAGCCGGATGTTGACCGCGCCGTCGAGGTGGCTGCCCCCGGGGATGTGCGGGTCGAAGGAGTTGTAGATCGAGGTGATGCGCGAGTTGGTCACCAGGTCCGCGGTGAGCGCGGCCAGGGTCACGTCGGTGGGGACGAACGCGCGCACGGCCGCCAGCGGGATCCAGCGCGCGTACGGCGAGCCGGCGAACGGCGTGCTGATGGCGACCACGCCTTGGATCCGGCCCTCGGGGTCGTGGTGCAGCATCGCGTACTTGCCGATGAGGCCGCCCTTGCTGTGGGCGACGACGACGACGTCCCTCAGGTCCGCTGCGGCCAGGTGCTCGGCGACGAGGCGGGCCATCTCCGGGATCGTGCCGGTGTTGTAGCGCAGCGCGGGGACGAGGTGCACCGGGTGCCCGTGCCGGTGCAGGGCCGCGGCCAGCGGACGCATGAACCGCCAGCTCTCGTACACGCCCGGCACCAGGACGACCGGCGGGTCACGCCGGTCCGCGGGCTCGGTGAAGCGCTCGGCACCGCCCGGCAGCAGCAGGCCGGCGACCTGCCAGAACGACACGTACGCGTAGTCCTGCGTCCACCACACCGCGGTGCGCACCGCGTGGGCGGCGCGGGTCAGCAGGTCACGGCTCGGCACAGGTCACCGACCAGCTCGGGAGACGCGTACATCGCGTTGTGCCCCCCGCCGGGCACCTCCGCCGACGTCCCGCGCGGCGCCGCCTGGGCCAGGTCGCGCACCCAGCGCGCCGGCGCGATCGGGTCGTGCTCGCCGCGGACGACGAGGACCGGCTCGCCGACGTCCCGGATCCGGTCCTCGATGCGGTAGCCCAGCATGTGCGGGACGGTCGCACCGTAGCGGCGGGGTCCGGTGCGCAGGTAATCCGCGCTGACGATCGCGTTGACCCGTGCGGGCTCGTGCCGACCGTCCCGCAGCAGGCGCAGGGCCTGGCGGGTGGCGCTGCGCGCCTCGGGGTCCACCACCGGACCGATGAGCACGGCCGCGGACGCCAGGCCGGGGTTGGCCGCGAGCACCTCGACGACGACCTGGCAGCCCATCGACTGCCCGATGAGCACGGGCTTGTCCAGGCCCCGGTCGGTGACGAGCGCGGCCACCACGGCGGCGTGCTCGGCGATGCCCAGCACCTCGGCCGGGCGGGGGCTGGAACCGAAGCCTGGCAGGTCCGGCACCAGGACGTGGTTGGCCCGCTCCAGGTGCTCGGCGAGCGGGCGGAGGTAGCGGTGCGACATCCCGATGCCGTGCACGAGCACGAACGCGGGCGCGGACGGGTCACCGCCCTCCTGCACGACCAGCCCGTGGCCGGCGGCGGAGGTTTGCAGAGCTCTCACCGGGTGGCCGCCCCGGTCGCCGTGCCTCGTCCCTCGGCGAGCAGGACCAGCCGCTTGAGGGTCTCGACGTTGCGCGGGACGAGCATCGCGTCGCGCAGCGGCTTGGGGACCAGGGTGCCGGGTCCGCGGACGGCGTCCTCCGTCATGCGGATGGTGCAGCCCTCGCCGTCGGCGTCGGGCACGACCTCGATCCGGATGCGCGCCTCGCCGAGCGGCCAGCCGCGGGCCTGCAGCTCCAGGCGGTGGGCGCCGTCCCAGCTGCGCGACACGGTGGAGTCGTTGATGACCAGCGGCCACGCCCCTGCGGAGTGGTGGATCGTCGAGCCGGCCGCGGGCCAGTCGGGGTCGACGGACCGGATCCGCGACGCCCCGACGACCCAGGCGGCGTAGGACCACCCGTCGCGCACGATCGCCATCACCGACTCCGACGGGCACGCCGCGTGCCTCTCCACCACTGCCATGCGGGCCAACGTACGCGGTGCCCCGGCACGCCGCTGCCCGGGGCTCCGGTGGGAGCCCCGGGCAGCGGGGGTGCCGCGACGGCGGCGGCAGGACGTGCCGGTCGACCCTGGGGCCGAAGGCGTCAGCGCGTGACGCGCGGGTCCTTCGAGCGCGGCCACAGCGCGATGGCCAGGCCGGCGAGGGCGCTGAGGATGTGCAGGACGTTGTCCGCACCGTTGATGTTGAGGAAGTTGATGTCCTCGTTGTTCGCCGCGATCAGGCCGTAGACGAAGGTCAGGCCGTAGACGACGAACAGGATCCAGCCGAACTTACGGGCGCTGGCGGACCGCTTCCACATCGCGATGCCGAGGGCGCCGATGAGGATGTGCACGATGTTGTGCAGCGGGTTGACCGCGAAGCCGAGCAGGTTCTGGCTGTGGTCGTGCTCGGTGAAGCCGTCGAACCCGGTGACCAGGAACCCGGCGAGGCCGACCAGCAGGTAGACCACGCCGATGGTGAGCGCGAGGTACTGGTGCACGCCGCGCGTCGCACCGTCGGTGCCGGCGGTTCCGGCGTTGCCGGCGGAGATGGGGTGGGACATGGTGAGGTTTCCTCCTACGAGTGGGGGACGGTCGGCCGAGGAGCCGTCGCTGGGCCCGATGCCGTCCCGATGAGGTCTACGGTCACGTACGTCGGGGGCGCTCGCATCTTGAGACCTCCACCGGGGTGGGTGAACGGCGCGCCGGTTCGCGTCCGGTCGCGCCGCACAGTTGACTGTCCCCATGCTCGAGACCCGACGCCTCACCCTGCCCGTACTCGGCGTCCTCGCCGCCGGCCTGGTCGCCGGATGCAGCGGCCCGTCGTTCGACTTCCGGACCGACGACCCGTCCGGCTACGTCGCCTGCCGCGACATCACGGCCAGCCAGCTCACCGACGACGACGACGAGCGCGAGAGGTTCCTCGAGACGGCCGCAGCGTCCGCCGCGGCGTCGCAGACCGGCGACATCCGGGCGACGGTCGACCCGCCGGTGGACCCCAACCGCCAGGAGTTCATCGGCCAGGAGGACATCGGCCAGTACACCGTGGACGAGGACGCCCTCTTCCAGGCGTGCGAGGACGCGGGGTTCCAGCGCGACGACATCCAGCTGGTCAAGCCGTCCTGACGCCTCAGACGAAGCGCTCGGCGCGCTCGACCACGCGCCCGGCGCCCGCGGTCTCGTCCCAGGAGTAGACCGGGACGCCGTCGATCAGCACGAGCTCCGCCCGTGAGTGGACGTCGAGCGGGTCGCCGGACCAGACGACCACGTCGCCGTCGAGCCCGGGGCGCAGCGACCCCACCCGGCGGTCCAGGCCGAGGAAGGACGCCGGGTTGACGGTCAGCGCCTCCAGCGCCGTCTGCCGCGGCAGCCCGTCCTTCACCGCGAGCGTGGCCTGGTGGACGAGGAAGTTGATCGGCACGACCGGGTGGTCGGTGGTGATCGCGACCCGCACACCGGCCGCCGCGAGGGCCGCCAGGTTGGCGATGGAACGGTCGCGCAGCTCCACCTTGGAGCGGCTGGTGAGCATGGGGCCGAAGATCACCGGGATGTTCCGCTCGGCCAGCACGTCGGCGATCTTGTGCGCCTCGGTCCCGTGGTTGACGACCAGCCGGTACCCGAACTCGTCCGCGAGCCGCAGCGCGGTCGCGATGTCGTCGTGACGGTGGGTGTGCTGGTCCCAGACGAGCTCGCCCTCGAGCACGCGGACCAGCACCTCCATCGCCAGGTCCGGCTCGAACGGCTCGCCCCGCCGGTGGCCCGCGGCACGCGCCTCGCGGTAGTGCCGGGCCTGGGTGAACGCCTCGCGGATCACCATCGCTGTACCCAGGCGGGTCGAGGGCAGCTGCTTCTTCTCGGAGTACACACGCTTGGGGTTCTCCCCCAGCGCTGACTTGACGCTCACGGCGTCGCTGATCACCTGCTCGTCGATCGTGCGCCCGCCCCACGACTTCATCGCGACGCTCTGCCCCCCGATCGGGTTGCCCGACCCGGGCTTGACGACGACCGAGGTGACACCGCCGGACAGCGCGTCACGGAAACCCTCGTCGTCGATGTTGACCGCGTCGATCGCCCGCACCGCCGCCGTGTTGGGCTGGGTCATCTCGTTCGTGTCGTTGCCGGCCACGCCCTCGCCCTCCTCGTGGATGCCGACGTGACCGTGCGACTCCACGAACCCCGGCAGCACCCATCGGCCGGTCGCGTCCACCACGGTGGCGCCCTCCGGGACGGTCACGTCCGCACCGACCGCCGTGATCCGGCCGCCCTCGATGAGCACCGTCCCGCCCTCGATCGGCTCCGAGACCACGGGGACGACGTACCCCCCGGTGATCGCGACGACGGCGGGGGCGGACGCGGGGCGGTAGGTCATCGGGCCACGGTAAGCCGGGGAGGGCGGTCCGGCATGACAGCCGTCAGCCGCCGCGTGACCGGTGAGCCGCGGGCCGCGGCCGAGCCACCTGGCCCGGCTCCGGCGGCCCGGCTCCGGCCGCACCTGGTCCCGCGCGTGCCGCCGTAGGGTCGTGCCATGACCCTCGACGCCTCGACGACCACGCGCGTCGACCGCTGGGTCTGGGCGGTGCGCCTGACCAGGACCCGCGCTCTGGCCGCTGCCGCGTGCCGCGCCGGGCACGTGAAGGTCAACGGGGACCGGGCCAAGCCCGCCACGGCGATCCGGGTCGGCGACGAGGTCCGCGTCCGGTCCGAGGGGGTCGAGCGGATCGTCGACGTCGCGCGGATCGTCGAGAAGCGGGTGGGTGCCGGGGTGGCGGCGGAGTGCCTGGTCGACCGCACGCCCGCGCCGGTCCCCGCCGCCGAGGCGCCCGGTGGCGCCGTCCGGGACCGCGGGGCGGGCCGGCCGACCAAGCGCGACCGGCGCGAGATCGCGCGGCTGCGCGGCCACTGAGCGGCCGTCACAGGCTCGCTCGTGCGATGCTCCGCGGCATGCACCACCGGGTGGCTTTCGAGGGGCGCACACTCGTGGTGGAGCGCCCGTACTCGGCCAGACCGCGGCTCCTCGCCGACGGCGCCGAGCTGCCCAAGGACCACGTCGGTCGGTACCTGCTGCCGGACCAGCACGGGACTCCTCGCACGATCGAGGTCGGCTTCGACCTCAAGAACCTCGCCCCGCGACTCCAGATCGGCGCGCAGCGGGTGCTGACGGCCGCGCCCCTCCCGAAGGCGGCATGGATGCTGCTGGCCCCGGCCGTCGTGCTCGGTCTCCTCGGTGGTGCACTCGGCGCGATCCTCGGCATCACGGCCGCGGTCCTCGCCGCCCACCACCTGCGGAGCCGCCGCTGGCCGGACGTCGCGAGGGCCCTCGGCATCGAGCTCGCGGCCGTCCTGGTGTACCTGGGGGTCGCCACGCTCGTCCGCATGCTCTGATCGCGCGTCGGGCGGGACACCGCACCCCGTCCGTCCATGCCGGCGCGACGAAGCTGCGCTCGGCCCGCGCCGTCGCGGTGAGAGCGCCATGAAGAAGTGCCCCTGGATCGCCGCTGCCACCGCCGCGTTCGTCGTCGGCGGGATCACCTCCGCCCAGGCCGCCCGAGCCGCTGGGAGACGACCACCTTCTCCGACACCTTCGCCTTCGACGACTGCGGCTACGAGATCACGGGCGCCTTCACGTCCACCGAGCGGCTGAGGTGGAGCCAACCGCGCGACGCAGGAGCCCCACCCCTGTTGCTCCAGGTGTACGGGGCCACCGACGCGCGCTCATGCCGCCGTGCGTGCAGACGTCGGGACGCCCTCGTGGCACCCGTTCGCGCGAACCACGCACGACCGGCATCCCCCGAACAGGGGGACATCGCGCCACTGCGTGATCCGTTCGGCGTGTGCCGCCTACCGTCGCCCCATGTCGGCCGCCATCGGATCAGCCATCACCCCAGCGGGCGCTCGCGCCGCAACGCGTGCGCGGATTCGCGCGGGGATGCTCTCGGCTGAAGCTTCCTCCCGTGCTCAGGCGAGATCTGCCGTGAGCCCGACGCTGCGCAAGGCCCTTCTCCGGCACGCGGCTGCCTGTGAGCGTGCTGCGAGTGCTCCTGACGACACGAAGGCCCGCCGGGAGGCTGCCCGCGCAGGATCGGCGGTGGCTCGGGCCCGGTCTGCCTCCATCCGCTCCGCGGCGGGGCTCCCCGCACGCGCGAAGCGCGAGCGGGGAGGAACCTCGAAGCCGCGCCTCGTCACCGGTGCCGGCACCGGAACCGCGACGCGTCGCGCGCCGACGGTAGCCACGGGACCGATCGCGCTGATGCCGCCCCGCCCGCTCCGTGCCGACACCGACTCCCCCGAGGACCGCGAGCTGTTCGGACGCGGTGCGCCTCGCCCCATCGCGCGCCGGTACTGACCGGGAGTGTCCGCCGGGCGATGGTCCGGTCGCTCCGCAGGCGTCTGCTGAAGGAGACTCGGCTCCATGTCGGACGGGAGCGTGCCGCGCAGGGCGTCGTTGGTCCGAGCTCGCTGCACCCGGGAGGCATAGGCAGGTGGGCGCTGTCATCGGGCTGTGCGGGTGGACGGTCTCCCAGGCGTCGTATGTCGGTCGCTTCCCCGTGGTCGAGGTGCAGCACACCTTCTACGAACCGCCGTCGGACGCCGTGCTGACGCGCTGGCGAACGCAGGTGCCGGCCGGTTTCGAGTTCACCATCAAGGCGTGGCAGGTCGTCACCCACGAGTCCAACAGCCCCACCTACCGGCGCCTGAAGCAGCCTCTGCCGGACAGCGCACGAGGCCAGGTCGGAGCGTTCCGGACCACGCCTCCGGTCCTCGCGGGATGGCAGCGGACCCTCGAGTGCGCCCGGATCCTGCACGCCACCGCCGTCCTGCTGCAGTGCCCGAGGAGCTTTCGACCGACGGCCGACAACGTCGGACGGCTGCGCAGCTTCCTGGCGCAGGTGGAACGCCCGGCCGGGCGGCTGCTGTGGGAGCCCCGTGGCGACTGGCCCACCCAGCTGCTCACGGAGCTCTGCGCCGAGCTGGACCTCGTCCACGTCGTCGACCCGATGCAGACCGAGACCGTGACGCCCGAGCAGACGTACTACCGCCTGCACGGCACCACCGGCTCGCGGCACGTGCACACCGACGACGAGCTGCGCCGGCTGCGGGACATGGTCGACGGCCGACCGTCGCCCTACGTCATGTTCAACAACCTGCCCCGTGTGGGCGACGCCGAGCGGTTCAAGGCGCTGCTCTGATCGAGGTCTGTGCACGACGACGCCACCCCCGCGGTCCTTCGCGGTCGCCAGCCAGCCGGACGGCTTCACCGGGTACCGCCTGCCGGACCGTTCCGCACCGGTCGTCCGGCCGGTCCGGTCCACCTGCTGCGCTACCTTGGCGGACCCTGCCCCGGTCGTGCCCTTGCCTCAGGAGTGTGCTGCTCGAATGAACCGCCGACGTGCCCTGGCCCTCGCCACAGCGGCAGCAGTGCCGATGGTCCTGCTCCCGGGTGCCGCACATGCCGCGCCTCCCGCCGGCCAGGGCAAGCCGGGCTCCGTCCAGACGGTCTCGGGGATGCTGCAGTCCATCAACACCAAGGCACGCAAGCTCGTGGTGGCTGACGGGCACTCCCTGCGATACGACAGCAACGACATCGTCGTGGCTCAGCACATGCGTGACGAGGCGATGGATTCCGACGGCGACGGCGTGGTGGACACGGTGTACTGCGGGCTGAGCGATCGCGGCTCCTACGAGACCTTCGCCGTCTTCGTGCAGCGCGGGATCCCGGCCGAGGTGTCGGCGACCGTGTACTCGGCACGTGACGACGTCTCCGTCATCTGGGTCGTGGGAGACAGCTGCGACGGGATCATCGACGGAGCTGACGCCGACACCTTCTGACGGCATCCGCCCGCAGATCGACCGTCACTCTGCAGCGGAGGTCGGACGACGGCTGGACCTGCGCGGCAGCCCGGGTCCGGCACCGGACCGACACCGGGGCAGACTCCGGCGGGCCGGGTGTGCTGAGGGCCGGTGACCGGCCGACGCCGGCACTCGAGCGAGCCCTCGACCCGGTCACGGTCGGAAGCTCCGACCGCGGGTTCGACGACCCGTTGTGGGCGCGACCCGGGCAGGAATAGCGTCGCAACCCTGAGATCGGCCGGCGCGAGGGGGCGACCATGTCGGTGTCGAGGACGGTGACGGTCCTGATCGCGATGCTCGCGCTCCTCGCTCCGCTCGGCGGTGCCGCGGCCGCCCACACGCGCGCCCCCCGGGAGTTCACCGCGGGGGCAGCGGGCGTCGGGGACCCGTACTTCCCGCTGGACGGCAACGGCGGATACGACGTCGACCACTACGACCTGGACCTGCGGTACGACCCCGCGTCGGACGTGCTCAGCGGGCGCGCGACCATCACGGCGCAGGCGACGCAGGACCTGTCCGCGTTCAACCTCGATCTCGTCGGGCTCGCCGTCCGATCCGTCGAGGTCGACGGTCGGGTCGCCACCTGGGTGCGGGACGCCGGTGAGCTGACCGTCACGCCGTCGCGTGGACTGCGCGAGCGCAGCCGCTTCCACGTCGTGGTGGTCTACGACGGCGTGCCGCAGACGCTCGACACCCCCTTCGGGCCGATGGGGTTCGTCCACACCGACGACGGCGCCCTCGTGCTGGGGCAGCCCCATGCCGCCGCGACCTGGTTCCCCGCGAACGACCACCCGGCCGACGCGGCGTCCCTCACCGTGACCGTCGACGTCCCCGAAGGCCTGACCGCCGTGAGCAACGGCGTCCTGCGCAGCCAGGACACCGCCGACGGCTGGACCACCTGGACGTGGCACGCCCGCGAGCCCATGGCGTCGTACCTCACGGTCCTCGCCATCGGGAGGTTCACCATCGACGAGTACCGGGCCGACGGCGTGCGGTTCTGGGACGCCATCGACCCCAGCCTCTTCAAGGCCGAGCCGCGGACGGGCGGACGTGCGGCCATCGCGGGCACCGGCGACCTGGCGTTCAAGCGGCTCGCGCGCACCCTCACGGTGCCGACGGGCGGGGCGACGGTCTCCTTCTGGGTGGACCGGGACACCGAGGCGCTCTTCGACTACTTCCTGGTCGAGGCGCGGCCGGTCGGCACCGACGAGTGGACCACGCTGCGGGACGCCAACGGTCACACGACCCAGGGCATGGGGTTCTCCTGCCCGTTCTGGCTCGCCCAGCACCCCTTCCTCACCCACTACCAGTCCACGCCCGTCGCCCCGGACGAACCCTGCGCACCCACCGGCTCCACCGGCGAGTGGTGGGCGGCCACCGGCAGGAGCGACGGGTACGAGCAGTGGAGCGTGGACCTGGCCGACTACGCCGGTGGCGCCGTCGAGATCGCGCTCACCTACGTCACGGACGACGTGGTGACGCGCCCCGGTCCCGTGGTGGACGACGTCGTCGTCTCCACCGGGGAGGGCAGCACGTCCTTCGAGGACGACGGCGACCCGCTCGACGGCTGGACGGTGACCGGCCCGCCGGAGGGCAGCCCGCCGAGCACCTCGGACTGGGTCGTCGGCACCGCCGCCGACGTGCCGCCGGCCACCGGGGAGGCCGCACGAGAGGCGTTCGCCCGGCAGCCCGAGATCATCGACTTCCTCGAGGACCTCTTCGGCCGGTACCCGTTCCGGGCGGCGGGCGGGATCGTCGACGACGTACCGCAGATCGGGTTCGCGCTGGAGACCCAGACGCGGCCGGTGTACGGCGACTCGGTGTTCTCCGACCCGGTGTTCGCGGAGGTCGTCATCGTGCACGAGCTCGCGCACCAGTGGACCGGTGACGACCTCCGGCTCGGGCGCTGGCGAGACATCTGGCTGAACGAGGGCTTCGCGACCTACGCCGAGTGGCTGTGGCTGGAGCGGGAGGGCCGGCAGAAGGCGGACGAGTCCTTCGGCTTCGTGGCCGGGCTCCCGGCGGACGACCCGTTCTGGTCGGTGACCATCGGCGACCCCGGACCGGACGAGCTGTTCTCGGGAGCGGTGTACCAGCGCGGCGCCATGACGCTGCACGCGCTGCGCCGCGAGATCGGCGACGAGGCGTTCTTCGAGCTGCTCCGCCGCTGGCCCCGGTCGCAGCGGGGCGACACCGTCAGCACGGCGGAGCTCGTCGACCTCGCGACGAGGGTGAGCGGGCGCGACCTGGACGCCTTCTTCCGGACGTGGCTGTTCACGCCGGCCAAGCCTGCCGGCCTGCCCGAACCCCCCGAGCCGGCGAGCACCCCGGCGGGCGACCTCATGGCGGCACGGTCGCCGGATGCCGCACGCCGACCTGCGGGCACGGTCGCGGGCGGCACCGACCATGCGGTGCTGCCGCGCCGCTGACGGTCCGGATCGTCCGGTCAACGGCAGCGGTGCTCCCGGAGCAGGCCTCACCGTCCTGGCGAGGTGCGGACCTCCCCAGAGGAAAGCCCGATCACGAGCGGACGAGCTCCCGTGCCGCGCAGCGCTCGCGGCTGGTGGGCCGACCCGGGCGCGTGGACATCGTGACGGTCGGCCCGCAGACTCGGCGGCGTGTGGGACCTCGTGGTGGTGGGAGCCGGGCCGGCCGGTGCGACGGCCGCACTCGCGGCCCTGTCCGCAAGGCCGGGCGCGCGCGTGCTCATGCTCGACCGCGCGAGCTTCCCGCGGGACAAGGCGTGCGGGGACGGAGTGGCACCGCACGTGCTGGACGTCCTCGCCACCGTCGGCGTGACCGGGCTGCTGGACGACCGAATCCCGGTGAGCCGGCTGGAGCTGTCGCGCGGGCCGTGGACGGCGAGCGGCACCATGCGGCGCCCCGCGTGGGTGGTCCCACGCCGGGTGCTCGACGCCAGGCTGGTCGAGGCCGCCGTCTCGGCCGGTGCGGAGCTGCGCCGGCACCGGGTCCGCGACGTGGTCGTGGCGGCCGATCGCGTGATCGTCGACGGGCACGTGCAGGCCCGGGCGGTCGTGGGCGCCGACGGCGCCACGTCGGTGGTGAGGCGGGCGGCAGGTCTGGCTCCACCGCGATCCCAGGCCCTGGCGTTGCGGGGCTACGCCCCCACGCCGACGTCCCGGTCGGGCCGGCAGGTGATCCGGTTCGGCGACGGCGGATCCGCCGGGTACGCCTGGTCGTTCGACCGGGGCGACGGCTGGTCCAACATCGGCTACGGCGAGGTCCTGCGGCGCCGACGTCAGCACTTGACCCGGCGACGCCTGGTCGAGGAGCTGGAGGCGCTGCTACCCGGCGCGACCACCGGTGCCCGTGGCTGGGTCGGGCACCACCTGCCCCTGTCGACCGCCCGCTGGCAGCACCCGGACGGCCGCATCCTGCTCGCCGGTGACGCAGCGGCGCTGATCAACCCGCTGTCCGGCGAGGGCCTCTACTACGCGGTCGCCAGCGGGGCGGCGGCCGGCCGTGCAGCGGTGACGGGCAACAGCGCGCACGCCGGCGCGGCGTACCGGCTCGCGGTCCGACGCCTCCTCCGCACGCACCTGCTCTCCACGGCCACGGTGGCCCGAGCGATCGGTGTGCCCGGCGTCCTGACCGCCGGCCTGCGCGCCGCCGACAGCGACCACCGCGTCTTCGACGACCTCGTCGAGCTCGGGCTCGGTCGCGGGCTCCTGACGCCCCGCGTGGTCGCCGGCCTCGCCCTGCACGGGCGCGGCCGACGACACCTGGTCAGCTGACCCGCCTCCACCCGTAGCCCTCGCGGACTCCTGCAGTGCCGTCCGCGAAGGATCGCTTCCCGTGCGCCGCACGACGGCGCTGTGGGTATGCGCAGCACTCACCCCGGCGTCCCGGGCGGTGCGTCCAGTCGTCGCGACATCTGACGAGCTACCGCGCATGCCGATGTCCGGATGCCGACGTGCCGCGACGCGCCACCTCGTCCGTCGCCCGGTAGTCGTGGGGCCGGGCGCCGAGGCGTGAGGAACTAGTCGGATTCGGCGTAGAGCTCGGTGGCCATCTGCACGAGTTGAGAAGCGCATGACGGTTCGTCGTCGCGCCACCACCCGAGCCAGACCGGAACTGGCTCGGCGTCGCGCACGAGTCGGTAGGCGATGCCGGGGCGCGGGTGCTGGAACGTGGTGGCCGCTGACGTCAGGCCCATCGCCTGCCGGGCGGCGATGAGGGTCAGCCACTCGTCGACGTTGTGGGTGTCGCGTGTCGTGGCGGGGGCCGCGTCCGGTGGCCAAAGCTCCTCGGTGGTGGTCCCGGTGCGGGCGTCTATGGCGACGGTGGAACCGGCGAAGTCGCTCATGCGCAGGCTGCGCCGGCGCGCCAACGGGTCGTCAGCGGCCACTGCCGCGTAGCGGGTCTCGACGCCGACGGGAACGCAACGGAAGCGCCGCTGGTCCAACGGGCGGCGGGTGACGACGATGTCGGCGGCGCCTTCGAGCAGGCCCGCCGTGCTCGTGCCGGCCTGGACGAAGACCAGCGCCGAACCGGGGTGCTCGCCCGACCAGCGCCTCTGCAACGCGGTGGTGTGGCGTCCCAGCGCCGACCACGCGTAGCCCACGCGGACCTCGGCCTGCGTGACGTCGGCGACGCGCGCCATCGCGTCGACCTCGTCGACCACGCGGCGGGCGTGTGCGGCGACCCGGACACCCGCCACGGTGGGCACCGCACCGCGGCTGGTGCGCTGGAACAGCCGTGCGCCCAGTTCGCCTTCCAGATCAGCTACCGCCCGCGACACCGAGGCCTGGGACGTGCGCAGCGCGATGGCGGCGTCGGTGAAGGTGCCTTCTTCGACGACCGCGAGGAGCGACCTCAGATGCCGGAGCTCGACCGCCATGCGTCCAGCGTATGGGGGCACGCTGCGATGCATTTCGCCGACCACGCCGACGTGGCCAGGCTCTGCGGCATGGACACGTCCACGGCAAAGCCCGCCCTCGCAGACGTCGGCGCGCCTGGCCGAGCCAGCGCGGGGACCGGCACGCGGTCCGGGTGGCGGGGTGTGACCCAGGTGCTCGTCAGTGCCGCGAGCAACCAGACGGGCGCGGGTCTGGGCGCGCAGGCCTTCGACATCGTCGGCCCCGTCGGCGTCGTGGCCGTGCGCCAGGCCGTCGCCGCGGCCGTGCTGCTGCCGGTCGCCCGCCCACCGCTATGTCGGATGACGTGGACGCAGTGGTGGCCGACGCTGCTGCTGGCGCTGGTGTTCGGCACCATGAACCTGACGCTCTACCTGGCAATCGACCGGATCGGCCTCGGCCTGGCTATCACTCTGGAGTTCCTCGGTCCCCTCACCCTCACCCTGGCCGCCTCCCGCACCCGGCCCGACGTGGTGACCGCCATCTTGGCCGCCGCCGGGGTGTACGTCCTGGTCCTCCCGGGGCCCGCCGACGACGTCCTGGGACTGGCGCTCGGCCTGACCGCCGGCGTGTGCTGGGCGGCCTACATCGTCCTCAACCGGGTCGTCGGCGTCCGCCTGACCGGACTCCAGGCACCCACCCTGGCAAGCGGCCTGTGCGCCCTCGGGTACCTGCCGGTCCTCGTGACGATCACCGTCGCCGCGTCCTGGGACGCCTCGGCCGTGACGCGCGCCGTAGCCGCCGGCCTGTTGTCGTCCGTCGTCCCCTATGCCGTCGACCTCGTCACGCTGCGCACCGTGACGCCACGCCAGTTCGGCCTCCTGTCCAGCGCGCAGCCGGCCATGGCCGCGCTGGTCGGTCTTCTCCTGCTCAGTCAGCCACTCGCTGTTCACGAGTGGCTTGGCATCGCCATCGTCATCGCCGCAAACGCGCTCGCCGTCGCCACCAACGCGACGACCGCACCCACCGAGCGCGCTGCCGGCCAGTAGCGACGTGCGCTCCGACGCACGGTCATGCCGCGATGCGGCGCGCGGTCATTGAACCCACCCGACGACCCGCCAGCACGCCCAATGCTGCCCATCGGTGAGTGACGATGCGGGCCGAAGCGAGATCTCGTCGCGAACCTGCCCGAAGACGACCGAGACCGGGCGGGTCGGCCCGTGTTGCGGGGAGTCGACGACCCGGGCGCCCGCCGGGCCACGCCGAAGCACCACCATCCGCTCCGCGCTGCTTGCGCCCTCGGCGGTTATGGCGGCCATGCCGCCTCGTGTGCGACCTTGATGGTGACGGGTCCTGCGTCGCACAGCTGCAAGTTGGCGTCTGCATGGCAACGCTCGACAGTCACACCTGCTGGGTACCCACGTGTAAGGAGTTGCGGCGATGAACAAGCGGTCTACTTCATGCTTCTTCTCGGCGTCAGCAGCGGCAGTGCTGGCCACGACGTTGAGCGCTCCGGCAGCCAGCGCAGCGGGACGCCCGCTGGTGGAGCAGGTGGACGCGACCTTCACGAACGGCTTCCTGACCGAGCTGTGCGGCGTGGAGGTGACTCAGCACCTCGTCGGCACCTTCACGCGGCACGAGGCCGGTGGCCGGGAGATCAGTCACTTCAACTTCAACTCGACCCTCACTGCCGGCGACGTGACGGTCGAGAGCCGCGCACATGGACCGGAGTTCCTGACGGAGAACCCCGACGGCTCACTGACCCTTGTGGTCGTCGGCGTCACGATGCGCAATGTGCCCGGGATCGGCACCGTGGGGCCTTTTGCCGGACGCTCGGTCACAGTCATCGCACCCGACGGCAGTGAGGTCCTCACGCACAGCGCCGGGTTGCGGGGCGGCGACGACGTGCTCTGCTCCGTTCTTCGAGGCGCCTGAGGAAGCACGACCTGGCACGGTGACCTCCGATCGGCGCTGGCGAGCCAGGCGAGCCGGGCTACCCCGCTCGACCTCATGACACGGGTGCCGGCGAACGACCGAAACCGGGCGCTGAACGGACCGCCGCATAGCTATGCAGGCACGAGACATGGACGCCAGCCGCCCCGGGCCTGCCGGCGCAGGACGGCCGCCACAGCGAAGCCGGCGACCGACAGGACGCCAGCAACCCCCCGCGGTGCCGTGTTGCTGAACGGCACGAGCGCGGTCACCGCACACACCGCGGCAATCAACACCGTCGCCGTGCTCAGCACCCCGGCCCGGTTGGCGCTGACGGGCCGGGAGAACACCAGCGCAGCCACGCACCACCTCTCGGTGTCGACGACCTGACGCGGCACCCGAGCCCTACCGTGGCAGATCTGAACAAGACCGCCCCCCGGCCAAGCTCATCCAACCCGCGCAGCCACCGAAGCCCGCGCTCCTCATCCCGAGCCGCGGCATGGCGGCAACCCTGCCCACAGACGACCGAGATCGGGCTTGGCGTCGGCCGTTGTAGCGTTCCGACGAGGGGGTGCCGACCGATTCAGCCCGCGACCCGGCCCTGAGGCCTAGACCGCTTGTGACGCCTCACCTTGCCCGAGCCCCCGGGTAGAGCAGTGGGGCCCACTGGGACCAGAGGCGACGGGTGGGGTGTGGCGTCTGATGCCGTGCCGTGCCATGTGGATGGGCGGCAACCTGGGCGCACGTGGCCGCTCACCCGCTTGGGTTAACGGTGCCCGCGCTGACCTGCGATGATGCCCGCGTCGCGAGCTCGATGTCCTGGCCCGGTGCAGCAGCGACCGCTCGGGCGGCAACTGGGCTGCCGTCGACGGGCGTGCGCGGTGCAATGGGCACCGCCACGCGTTCAGACACCGGCGGGGAGCGGGTAGGTATGGCGTTCGACGTGGGCCGCGTGGACTTCGAGCGCTTCCTGTCTTTGTCCTCGGATCTGCTGTGCGTCTTGCTGCTCGATCCGGAGCTGCGGGTCGTCTACCTCAACGCCGGGTGGTCCAGGGAGCTGGGGTGGTCCACCGAGGACCTCGACAGCCGGCCCCTGATGTCGTTCGTCCATGACGACGACGTCGCTGACACGCGACGGAGCTTGGACCGGTTGTCGGCCGGCGCGCGGGTCGTCGACTTCGAGATGCGCTGCGTCCATCGCGACGGGACCTATCGGCATCTGGCGTGGTCGGCGTGGCTGGACCGAGAAGAGCAGCTCATCTACGCGGTCGCGCGTGACGTCACGCTGACCTACCGGCGCCAGCGTGAACGCCGAGCTGCACACCAGGTGTGGCTGGCTCTTGCCTCTGAGCGCTCCTTGGACGATCTCGGTTCGATCATCAGCGAGCAGGCCCGGCAGCTGACCGGTGCGATCGGTGTCGTGACGACGCTCACGGCGGCCGCGGGAAGTCCGGCCTCCTACTGCTATCCAGTCGACTTGGATCGCCCGGCGGACGATCCCGCCGTCGTGCTGGTGAGGGAGAAGGAGGGCACCGAGGACCTGGGGACCATCGAGTGGTGGCTAGCCGATGGCGTCAGCACCGCGGAGCGTGAGCGGCTGACCGCACTGCTGACCGACTTCGCGGACGTGATCGCACTGACCCTGGGGCGGTTTCGCGCCGAGCAGGTCGCCGAGGTGGCCCTGGCGCGCAACTTCGAGCTCCTGAACAGCATCAGCGATGCGTTCTATGCCCTTGACCGCAACTGGTGCTTCACCTACCTCAACGCCGCAGCCGAACGCGCGCTGGTGCGCAGCAGCGCCGACCTGCTCGGCAAGTCCTTGTGGGAGGAGTTCCCCGAGACTCGTGGTACCCGCTTCGAGAGCGCGTACCGGCAAGCGGTCGAGGAAGCCCACCCGGTCGCATTCACCGAGCACTACCCGCCCTTGCACGGATGGTTCGACGTGCGGGCACACCCCTCCGCGCAGGGGTTGGCCGTGTTCTTCATCGACGTGACCGGCCGCCACCAGGTGAGTCGGGCGCTTGAGCAGCGTGCCCACCAGCAGCAGGCCGTCGCGATGCTCGGGCAGCGCGCGTTGACGGGGATCGCGGTGGACGACCTGTTCCGGGAGGCGGTCGCTGAGGTGCAGCGGTCGCTGCAGATCCCCATGGTCACGGTCGACGAGCTGGTCGACGACGGTCAGACGCTCCAGGTCAGAGCCAGGACCGACCAGGCCCCGAGCATCGGGGCACGCCACCGGGTGAAGCCTGCCGACGGGACGGCCCTGCTCGACGCGCTGGGCACCGGTAGTTCCACCATGGCCGACGACGCCGGCGCGCATGACGGTCAACCACAGCGGCCGGCGGAGATGGTCGCCCTGCACATCGACGCTGCCGTGCCGATCGTGGCCGGCGGGCGGGTGTGGGGTGCCCTGACTGTTGGGGCTGACGGTCAGGGCGGCGTGGACACCCCGGATGTCGCCTTCCTGCAGCAGGTCGCGAACGTCCTGAGCGCCGCTCTCGACCGGCAGCACGCCGAGACCCGCTTGCGCCACCAGGCCGACCACGACGTCCTGACCCGGCTTCCCAACCGGTCCTTGCTGCGGTCCCGGGTCGACGACGAGGTCGAGCGGGCGCTACTCGCCGGGCACGACATGGCGCTGCTGCTGCTAGACCTGGACGGGTTCAAGGACGTCAACGACCACCTGGGCCACGCCGCCGGGGACACGCTGCTCGAGCACCTCGCGACCCGGCTGACCCGCACCATCGCCGGCCACGGCACCGTCGCCCGCCTGGGCGGCGACGAGTTCGCCGTCTGCGTGCCCGGTCCGGTCGGCGAAGCGGACGTCACCGACCTGGCCCAGCGCATCCTGCACGCCGTCGAGGAGCCGGTGACCCTCGACGAGATGGACGTGCGGGTGTCCGGGTCCATCGGAGCGGTCCTGGCGCCGACCTACGGGACCGACTCCTCGACCGTGCTGCGTCACGCCGACGTCGCGATGTACCGGGCCAAGCGTGCCGCAGGCGGCTCCTTCGTCTTCTACGACCCGGTCACCGACGCCGCGCGTGGTGAGCGCCTGGCGATGATCACCGAGCTGCGTTCGGCCATCGACTCCGGCCAGCTCGAGCTGCACTACCAGCCGGTCGTCGACATGGTCACCGGCCGCGCGATCTCCATGGAGGCACTGGTCCGGTGGCGCCACCCGACCCGCGGGCTGATGCCGCCCGGCGGGTTCATCCCCCTGGCTGAGCAGACCGGACTCATCGGTGCCCTGACTCTGTGGGTCGTGCGTCGAGCCGGTGAGCAGGCCCGCCTGTGGTGGCAGGGCGGGATCCGCATGCCGGTCGCCGTCAACATCAGCGTCGACAGCCTCATCGACCCCGCCGTCGCCCACGAGGTGGTGCGCCTGCTGGTCGCGGCAGCTGGCGAACTCACCGTCGAGGTGACCGAGTCAGCGCTGATGAACGACCGCGGCCGCCAGGTCCTGGCCGACCTCGCCGCGGCGAACGTGTCCTGCGCGATCGACGACTTCGGGACCGGCTACTCGGCCCTGGCCTACCTGCGGTCGCTGCCCGTCTCGGCGATCAAGATCGACCGCACCTTCATCACCGACCTGGCCCACGGCGCGGGCGTCGACCTGGCGATCATCCGCTCCGTGGTGGACCTGGCGACCGCCCTGGGTATGGAGGTCATCGCCGAAGGCGTCGAGACCGCCGAGATCGAGCGCAAGCTCCTCGACGCCGGGGTCCGCCGAGCTCAAGGGTTCCACTACGCACGCCCCATGCCGCCCAGCGACCTCGGCCCATGGCTGACAGCGTCGAGGCCCTGATCGCGCGATCTGACCCCGTGTCATCGACTTGTGCGGTCCTCCGGTGACGGGCGCAGGGCCGGTCGCGACGGCTTGCCGCGGTACATGTCGGCGTCGGCGGCGTCGGCGTGGGCGATCAGGTCGCGGGTCGTGCGCCCGTCGCGGGGGAACAGCGCCGTGCCGATGGTGACGTCAGTGCGGTGCTCGGCGCCGTCGACGGTGAAGGGCTGGGTCGGTGCATCGTGGCGGTCGACCACCACGTGCGCGGCCGCGGCCGCGTCGTCCAGGGGCAGGTCAGTCAGCAGCACGGTGACTCATCACCGCCGCGCCGGGCCGAGACGTCAACCGCGCGCAGGCGCCCTCGCAGAGTCCCGGCGCATGCATGAGGCACTCGTCACCAACGGTGTGCCCGTGGCTGTCATCGACCCGTTCGAAGCGGTCGATGTCCAGGAACAGCATCGCCACCGAGCGGTGGTGGCGGGTCGCCCGGATCACCTCCCGACCGGCCTGAGCCTCGAGGGCCGCCCGGTTCAGCAGCCCGGTCAACGGGTCCTGCGTCGCGGCGTGCAGGATCTCCTGGGGCCGCCGTGACCTGTGGGGTGACATCGTGCTGCACGCGCATGCACCGCACGATGGCCCCGGTGGCGTCGCGGACTGCCGAGACGCGGACCTCGTTCCAGAACGGGGTGCCGTCGGCGCAGTGACTCAGCACGCGCTCGTCGACGAACCACCCGGCCCGCAACGCCTCCCCCAGACGCCGCACCGCCGCCGGATCGGTATCCGGCCCCTGCAGGAAGCGGCAGTTGCGACCCAGCACATCCTCCGCCCGGTGCCCGGTCATGGCCTCGAACGCACCGTCGACGTAGACCAGCGGCAAGTCAGGATCGGTGACGCCGGCGACGGTGATCGAGGTGTCCGACGGGATCACGCACGAGGCGAGCATCGCGGCCAGCTCGTGTTCAACGCTCTGCAGGGCCACCTCCGCTCTCGTATCGATGCCCCCCAGCGTTCAGGGACGCTACCGGGACACCGTGTCTCGCGCCGCCTTCAGTGAAGGCTCAGAGATGACGCGCCGACGGTCGTGGGGGCGGGCCGGACGACCTACCGCCGCGTACCTCTGATCTGCCCATAGGCCGAAACTTCGTCCAAAACCTCCGCCTGCCCGAAACTCAGCCGGTTCACGTCACCGAGCGTCGTCCCCTGGTACCTGCTGCCCAAGACGATCGAAACCGGGCACCCTCTCCTGCGTTGTCGGGAGTCGACAACCAGCGAGCCCTCCTCGCCGCAGCGCCGGACGGCCCGCAGCGGTCGCGTGGGGGCGCGTGGTTGCCTGGCGCCATGGCGCTCCTCGGCTACGACGACTCGTTCCTGCTCGTGCCAGTGCCGCTCCCAGCGGCGACGACCACGACGTCGGCCGAGGTTGTGGCGTCGGACTACACACACGTCACGGTGCTGCTTCGACCCGACCGGCGGCTCGCGGCAACCGCCCCGCAGGTCGCGGTCTTCAATCAGCCAGTTCTGGAAGATCGCCGTGTGGGTGCGCGCCGACGAGCTGGCCGCAACCGGCTACCTGCTCGACAAAACCGACCTCCTGGCCGCCGTGCTGGCCCGCGACAACAGCACACCCGCCCCCGCCACGACACAGGCGTCCGACCTCGGCTCCTACCGGACCTTTTCAGGTACCAATCGCAAACATCACGAACCTCGAGCTGAGCACCCTCGACCAGGCAGACAGACTCACCAAGCAATCAGCCGCAGCCCCACAAACCACGCTCCGGACCGAGCCGACCTCCTGGGGCGACATCGCCCTCTGACGTCCGCCCCACGGTTACCGCTCATGCCGATGAGCGGACGTTGGGGCGCCACCGTCTTCACGTCCGGATCTGGTCGGGTCGCGGCCGTCAGGTTCCTACTCGGCGGTTGGTGCAGGCTCGGCCCAGCCCGAGCGCAAGATCGCTCGCAGTGCCCGGCTGGAGCTCTCGTCGGCCAGAGCAGCACCACGCAGCCATGCGGTGGCCAGCACGCTGAGGAAGAGCTCACGCGATCTGATCCAGGGCCGGGCATAGCCGTCGCGTTGAGCTGCGGTGAGCAGCTCGTCGGTAGCAGTGATGAAGGCCTGACACGTGATGGCCAGCGGGGAGGACTCCTCCGACAGGGCGACTCGCAGAGGGGCGGGCAGGCCGTCGAATGCGGTCACGTACTCACCCAGGGCGTCCAGCCACTGCTCTAGGGCGTGGTTCGAGTCACTCGACTCGGCCTTGATGATGCCGAAGCGGTCGAAGAGCTGCTCGTAGCGTGCCTGCAGCAAGGCCGCGATCAGCGCCTCGCGTGTGGGGAAGTGCCGGTAGAGGGTGCCGGGTCCGACGCCGGCTCGCTTGGCGATGGTCTCCAAGGACCCGCCCACGCCGTGCTGGCTGAAGAACTCCTCGGCGACGTCGAGGATGTGGCTGCGGTTGCGCGCCTTGTCCGCCCGCTGCCGGGTCGGCCTGACTTCTGCGGTACTCACGGCTCGATGCCCTTCGTCGGTTGAAGCGGAGGGTACCTCCTTGACGAAACGGAGGCTACCTCCGTAGTCTGCGATCGACAGCGGAGGCAGCCTCCGCGTGATCGCTCCGCAGCTCGTTTGCGGACGAGTGCCGACGACGTGAGGACATGACGGTCATGAGCAAGAGCTCGTTCCTGCTCGGAGCGGTGCTGGGCGAGATGCACGGCAACCACCCGGGAGCATGGCGGATGGCGTCGGCAGATCCGAACGCCTACACCGACGTGACGACCTTCGTCCGGGCGGCGCAGACCGCTGAGCGCGGGGGGTTGGACTACCTGTTCTTCCCCGACCGGGTGTTCATCTGGGGAGACCTGGAGTCGCGGCCACCCATCGTGACGATGGAGCCGACCCTGACGTTGGCTGCGATAGCTCCCGCCACGCGACGGATCGGCCTGGTCACCACCTTGTCGACCTCTTTCGTCGAGCCGTACACCATCGCCCGGCAGGTCAGAGCGCTGGATGTGATGAGTCATGGCCGCGCCGGCTGGCAGGCCATCCCCAGCTACGAACCGGAGGCCTTCGCCAACTACGGCCTCCCCGTCCCGCCGCGGGAGGAGAAGTACGAACGCTTCAACGAGGCCATCCAGATCACCCAGGCGCTGTGGGGAAGCTGGTCCAGAGCCGCAGGAAGCCCCGACAAGGCCACCGGCCGGTTCGCCGACACCTCACACATCCGCCCCGTCAACCTGACCGGTCGTCACGTCGGCTCCCGTGGGCCACTGCAGATCCCCCCGTCCGAGCAGGGGCAACCAGTGATCTTCATGCCCTTCGCCAGCGGTCTGGGTGTGCAGGCCGCGAGCTTGTACGCCAACGGCATCATCGCCCACCCCTCCTCCATGGAGGAGGCCAAGGCGCAGCGCGCCATGATGCGCTCGATGACCGTGGACGCCGGCCGGGAAGCGGACGAGGTCAAGTTCCTCTCCTTCTTCGCCCTCACCGTCGGCACCACCCTGCAGGAAGCTGTCGAGCGACGCATGGTGCTGGAGGAGGCCGCCGGGATCGAGGAGCGCCTGGCTCACCTGTCGGCCGTCCTCGGGATGCGCCTCGACTCCGCCGATCGTGACAAGCCGCTCACCAGCGCTCAAGTTGCGGCCCTGCGCCCCCACCCTGGCGCTGCTCAAGCAGGCCACGCCCTGCAACTTGCCCGCCAGGGGCGCACACCGCACGAGATCCTCGGTCATGGGGTGCTCGACCAAGCACCTTCCCTGGTCGGGACCGCCGAGCAGATCGCCGACATGCTGCAGGAATGGGTGCAGGCCGGCGCAGCCGACGGCTTCTCCGTCATCATCGATGACCTGCACGACGGGATGGACAACTTCGTCAACCAGGTCGTACCCGTTCTGCGGCAGCGAGGCCTACGCCCCGACGACTACGAGGGCACGACGCTGCGCGACCACCTCGGCCTGCCTCAGCAGCTGGGTCTAGACCCGCGACTGACAGCGGAAGCGGAACGCTGATCCGGCTCGTCGAACCTGATGGTGAGCGGCACGTCGAAGACCGGCCTGCCGGTGCGAGTTGAAGCAGCGTCACGAATCGCGTGCACCGACCCCCACCCGACATCGACCTCTCGGCAGGTCGATCTTGCGGACCCCGTCCGTGCCTCCATCTTCGGCCGAGCCGAGCCGAGCCGCGCCACGCGTTGCACGCGCCGCCGAGTCGACGTGCCCGCACAGGGCTTGTGACCCAACCCCGCCAGGAAAGGACCACCATGCAGGCCAGCCGTGACGGCGACCAGAGTTTGGTTCCGCGCGCTCCGACCGGACCCACCCCGCTGCAGATGCGCGAAGCCCTAGCCGGCTTCCCCACCGGGCTCGTCCTCGTCACGGCCGAGGTCGAGAGCCGGGTCGTGGGGATGCTCGCCAGCTCGTTCACGTCTGTGTCTTTGGACCCGCCGTTGGTGTCGTTGAACTTCGCGCGCACCTCGACCACGTGGCCGGTGCTGCAGCAAGCAGAACGGTGGGGGATCAGCGTGCTCGGTGACAACCAGGCCGGCGACGTTGCGCTGCTGTCCCGGCCCGCCGGCACCCGGTTCGAGGGCATCAGTCCGATGCCGACTCACCAAGGGGGCCTGGTCCTGCCCGGTTCCACGGTCACCCTCACGGTCACCCGGCATGCCGAGATCGACGCCGGCGACCACGTGCTGACCTTGCTGCGCGTGCTGGGCCTGGAGCGGGACGCAGCGCAGGCCCCGCTGGTCGTCTACGACCGCACCACCCATCGGATCGCGGCCTGACCGCTGCTGCTCCTGCGGGTCAACGACCCCGATGACCGCAGACACTCCCTGAGGTCGCCGTCAGCGCTCGAACTATCGGCGCCGCCTTACAGCTCGAGCGTCCTGTCATGCCGCCGTCCGCTCGGTGCCGGGGCGTCAACGCGCGACCTGGCTACTGAGTGCTGGGGCCGGCGAAGTACGGCTTTGAGCTCTCCCACCGTAGGCGGGGTTTCCAAGGCATGGGGAGCAGCAGCCCTCTGAGCGCTTCATGGGTGTCCTCACGGACATGACCATCCGGTGTTCGCACGCGGTAGGTCGTGGTGCCGCGGCCCTTGCCTACCTCGACCCGGCCTGCCACAGCCTCTTCGATGACGGCGTGCAGCAGGTCGACGCTCGCGGCCGACCGCGGAACCTCCCAACCCGGCGCGTCACCGATCCCTACGTAGATCTCCTCCGCCGAGTGCATCCACCACACGCGAACGGCTCCCTCGCGCAGTGGGACGACGTCACCTCCCTCGACGACGCCAGTGTCTGCAGCCTGCTCGGTTCCTACGGTCGCGACGCCCTCAAGCTGCTCCCCGAGCCGGCCAACGAGTGCACGCAAGTCAGAGGTGATGTCGTCCAGCGGCAGCGGACCGGGACTGCTCTCACGGGTCACTGCCCCATCGTCCCGTACTGCCGGGCGTCGTCAGGCTCATGCCGCGCCGAGTTCGCGGCCGGCATCCGCTCATGCCGCCGTCCGGTACGTCCGGCTGCCGACAGCTCGCCGACCGCTGGCTTCGCGGTCCTGCCGATGACCGGTAGGTCGTCGATGGACACGAACACGGCCTGGCGAGGTCCTGCGGACACACGAAGGCCCGCTCAACAGACTCCCCGACTGACGCCCGTGCAGCAGCTCCCGCGGCTGTGAGAGCACGGGATTCAGGGACGCGACGGCGTAGGCGTTGCTGATGTGGAGCTGGGCGGTGGCGCGGTCGAGCAGCGCAGGGTCCTGCGGGCTGAGGACGACACCGAGAGGTGTCCCGAAAGCGAGGACGGCGACCTTGTGCTGCGGACCGTCGGCGAGCGGGCCGTCGCTACGGTCGACGACGCCGATCCACCACCCGGCCCACTGGAACGAGCGGGGGTCGGCGATGGGAACGACGCCGAAGCCACGGCCGGCGAGCCAGCTCTTCCATGAGGCGAGCGCGTGCGTGGCTGGCAGGTCCGCGAAGGCGGGCAGGTGGGTGAGCGGCACCTCGGTCACTGAGGACAGGCAGCTGCGAGGCCGCGTACGAGCGGGCTGGTGGGCCCGTCTAGCAGATCGACCTGGATCATCTTGGCTCCGACGGGATGGGCGGTGGGATCTACGGCGCGGTCACGTCCGTCTCCATGGTGAGCTCGAGCCCACCTTCGACCTGCCCCGTGCGCAGCGATGTGGTCACGCCGCCCAGCGCTGTCAGGTCGTGGACGTGAGTACCCCCGCAGGCGATGTCGGTGCGACCGGCGGGAAGCTCGCACACCCACGTGCGCCGCGCGGAGAGCGCGTCGTCGGCTCACTCGATCCGGACCGCGCCGCCGGCGCCGATCCAGTGGGCGAGCTGGGCGTTGACTCGCTCCGCGACTGCGGAAGGGTCGTCCAGGGTGGTGGTGGTGAACCCCTTGCGGCGCAGTGACTTGCCGATGCGGTAGGTGTCGACGGACCGGTAAGGCTGGATGCGGGAGCTCTGGATCGCCAGCGCGTCGAACGCCGGGTTGCCGAGTGCATCGGTCGGTACGGGCTTGGTCCAGGCGGCCGCGAGGGCGGCGAGGTGGCAGGCGGTGTGAGCGGCGGACAGCCCCGCCCGGTGGTCCTGATCGACGTCGACCCGGATGTGTTCGCCGACCGCCGGCGGTGACGGCGTCAACGATGGGCTGCTCGCCCTGATCGGTGGTGAGGGTTCCGCGGTCGGCCGGCTGGTCCGGCCATGCGGTGTCGACCGGGTGGCATGCCGTCGTGTCGAGAAGTACCGCATTCCGGCCGTCGTCGAGGAGCTCGACGTGAAGCACCGATCCGATGGAGGTCGTTGCACCGTCGGGGTAGGTGACGACGGTGTCCGATGTGGGCAGTGGCATGGCGGTGTTCCGTTCGTGCACGGTAGGAGTTGCGGGCTAGGGGACCGTCACGGTTCCGGGCGCCGGCGGTGGGTGTGCAGCCGGCGGGTCGGCGGTCGTGAGGCGGTTGTTCCGTCCGCGCGGTTTCAGCTCGCTGACGAGCACTCCGGCGACGATGAGTGCTGCGCCGGCCAGCGCGAGGCCGGGGAGCCTGTCGCCGGCCAGGCGGCCGACGACACCGGCCCAGACGGGCTCGCCGGCGTAGATGACGGTCGCGCGGGTCGGTGAGACCGATTGCTGGGCCCAGTTCATCGCGAGCTGGATCAGGCAGCTCGCAGCGCCGAGCCCCAGTCCGGCGGCGACCCAGACCCAGGAGAACGACGGGACGCCTTCGCCGAACACCGGCATGGCGAGCAGTGACAACCCACCCCCGACGAGGAGCTGCACCACGGTGACCCGTCCGAGGTCGACGGTCCCTGCGTACTTCCCGATGAGGACGATCTCCGCTGCGATGGCGACAGTGCTGACCAAGGTCAGGGCTTCACCGGTGCTCAACGAGAGCCCGGTGGCGTCCGGCCCGGCCAGCAGGAGCAGCCCCGCGAACGCGAGGCCTACGCCGACCAGTGCTGGCAGCGAGGGAGGCCGGCGGAACGCGGCCCACTGCAGCAGCGGCACCAGCGGGACGTAGAGCGCCGTGAGGAAGGCCGAGGTGCTGCTGCTGATGGTCTGCAGGCCCACCGTCTGCAGGGCGTAACCGAGGAAGATCGTGACACCGATCAAGGACCCCGCAACGAGTTCGCGGCGAGTCAGCCCGCGCAGGACCCGCCGGAAGATGACCACGCTGATGAGCCCGGCGAACACGAAGCGGACGCCGACGAAGAACAGCGGGCCGCTGTGGTCCATCGCCGTGTGGACGATGAGGAACGTCGTGCCCCATAGGGCGGTGATGCCGACCAGCGCGAGCTCGGGCCGGGACAGCAGGGGCGCTCTCCCGGCCAAGGGCGCGGTCCGGTCACGGGTGTGCAGCATCCTGCGCACCGTACGTGTAAGATACTGCACATGCAAGCCGCCCGTCACGACGTGCTCGTCTATGTGGCCAGCAACCTGCGCCGCTTGCGGCAGGCAGCCGGCCTCAGCCAGAGCGGGCTCGCAGAGGCATCCGGGATCAGCCGCCGCACGATCATCAACGTGGAGGCCGGCGAAGCCAACATCAGCCTCTCCGGGCTCGATCGCCTCGCCGAGGCGCTCGGCGCGACCTTCGCCGACCTCGTGACGCCACCGACCGCGACCCGGACGTCGTTGGACGTCCTCGCGTGGCGAGGCTCGCGGCCCGAGAGCAAGGCCTCGCTCCTCGGGACGGTGCCCGTTCGGGCCGAGGCTCAGCTCTGGTCCTGGACCCTCGGCCCGGGCGACCGGTACGACGCCGAACCCGACCCGCTGGGCTGGCACGAGATCGTCATCGTGACCGCGGGACACCTCCGCATCGAACGCGAGCACGAGGTCAGCGAGCTGACCGCCGGGGAGCACGCCATCTACTCCAGTGCCCAGCGGTACTCCTACGTCAACGCACACGACGGCATCACCGCGTTCGTCCGCAACGTCGTCTCCTGAGCACGCGCCACCGACCGGAAACGACCGTTGCTGCCGCCAACTCAGTGACGTGCGTGGCGATCGAGCGACACCTTGAGCGCGCGGTCGCCGGGTCGTCTGGGCGGCGCTGACCGGGTCTCCGCTGCGGTAGGGGTGGGTGCGCGCCGGACCACGGCAATGACGGTGTCAGTGACCGTGGCGTGCTGGCCACCGGGGCCGGCGGCCAGCCGGTCGCGGTCTTCGGCGATGGCGACGTCCCATTCACCCGGGTCGAGCCGGAATCCGTCGAGGGTCTGCTGGGGAGTGGGGAACACCGAGTCCGGGTCGGCCCAGGACCACGGGGGCACCGAGGCGTGATCGACAACGAGCAGCATCCCGCCCGGCGCCACCGCGGTCGCGGCCCGAGCGAGGACGGTCGGCCGGTCCATGGCCACCGGTGACTGGAAGTAGGAGGCGGTGACCAGGTCGAAGGTGCCCTGCGGGAACGTGGCCGACAAGTCGTGCTGCTGCACCCGCACGCGCTCGGACAGGCCCTGGTCGGCCGCGAGGTCGGCCACCCGGTGCAGGGCGGTGGCCGACACGTCGACACCGGTGACGTCCCAGCCGCGGCGGGCGAGCCACATCGAGTCGCCGCCCTGCCCGCATCCCAGGTCTAGCGCGCTGCCGGGTGCCAGCCCGGCGACGATGTCGACGAGCACCGCGTTCGGGGCGCCGTTGCCGACCTGGCTGGAGGCGTAGTGGGGCTCCCAGAACGCCTCCGCGTCCTGAGCGACCGCGGCGCGCTGGGCCGCGGCGCGGGCCTGAGCGCTGTTCGCGCCGCTGGCCGCCAGGGCCTTCGGGTAGGTCACCATCCGGGCCTGGCGGTGGTCCCAGTAGGAGGTGCCTGGCCGGTTGCCCGTGTCCATCACGCGCCTGCTCGCGGTGCGCTGGTGAGGCGGGCCCGGTGAGTAGAGACCGCGGCCGCGACGTCTTCGCCCATCAGGTCCATGTGGATCGAGGAGCCCGCGGTAGCGCCGGCAGCAGCGGAGTTGATGACCTGGGCCATCGGAGCGGCGACGTTGCCCGCGGCCCACACCCCGGGCATCGTGGTAGCGCCGGTGGCGTCGGTCGGTAGGTAGCGACCCAGCACGGCGCCGCCCATTTCCAGGTCGCTCATCGACAGGCCGAGGTCGGCGACCAGGTCCTCGCGCCCGGCGAGGCCGGTCCCGATGGCGACTGCCTGGCGGGCGATCACGCGCCCGTCGGCCATCTGCACCCCGGACAGGGCTCCGTTCGTGGTCGTGACCGCGGTGACCGGCCCGACGACCCACGGGACGCCGAGTGCGGCCAGCTGCTCGACCTGCTCGTCGCTGGGGTCGGGGGCGGTGTGCTGGAAGTACACGACGTCTTCGGAGAGCCGCCGGAACAGCAGCACCTGGTGCACCGCCATCGGCGAGGTCCCCAGGACGCCGATCGCCTGGGCCCGCACTTCCCAGCCGTGGCAGAACGGGCAGTGCAGGACGTCGCGGCCCCACCGCTCGGCCAGCCCGCCGATCTGGGGAAGCACGTCGAGCAGGCCCGTGGCCAGGAGCAGCCGACGCGCGCCCACGGTGGTGATCGACCCGTCGCCGGTGCGGACGTCGACGGTGAAGCGGGCGGCGTTGGGCTCTGGGTCGCGCAGGATGACAGCGCCGGCCGCGGACCCCTCGACGACCTCGACTCCGTAGGTCTCCGCTTCCGCGCGGGCCGTCGCGCGGAGGTCGGCCGGCGCGCCGCCCTCGGCGTAGAGGTAGTTGTGAACCCCCTGCGCGGGGGCATTGCGGGGGGCGCCAGCATCGATCACCAGCACCCGGCGGCGCATCCGGGCGGCGATCTTGGCCCCGCTCATCCCGGCGGCGCCGCCACCGACCACGACCATGTCGTACGTGTTGTTCATGCCGCTCACGGTGCGCGCACCCTCTGCGTGCCACCAAGATCTCTTGCAGTTCCTGCAAGTCCAAGGGTGCGCATACGACGGCGAAGGTGATGGTGGCGACATGGACAAGAGCGGTGACGCCGCGAGCGAGGTGCTCGACGCGCTGGGTGAACGGCTGCGCAGGCGGCGGCGGGACCGGGCGATGACGCTGGCCGACCTGGCCGCAGCGACAGGTGTCTCCGAGAGCCTGCTGTCCCGCCTGGAGACCGGACGTCGCCGCCCCACCATCGACGTGCTGCTGCATCTGGCCCGCGTGCACCAGGTCACCCTCGACGACCTGGTCGGCGCACCGGCCACCGCGGACCCCCGCATGCACCCCCGCCCATCCCAGCGGTTCGGCATGACGTGGCTGCCGCTGAACGGGCGTCCCGGTGGCATCCAGGCCTACAAGCTGATCCTGCCCGCCGGGTTCGGCGGGTCCCAGCCCGAGCAGCGCAGCCACGAGGGCTACGAGTGGCTATACGTCCTCACCGGGCACCTGCACCTGCGCCTCGGCGACCACGAACTCGTCTTGGCGGCAGGGGACGTCGCCTAGTTCGACACCCACACCCCGCACGCGTTCGCCAACACCACGCACACCGCGACCGAGGCGCTCATGCTCATCGGCCCGCAGGGCCAACGCGCGCACGTCCGAGCCCGCCCCACCCCCAAGAAGACGAGTCCCGCGTTGACCTGAACAGCCCTCGAGCGAACAGTCCTCCAGCGGACATAGACCTGGCACGGTGTTCGGAGACGACCGTTGGTGAGCACGCGGCCGCGCACCGCGACCGAACTGGCCGGGGCAGGGACCGCGATCATTGACCCGCACGCGGCACAGCTGGCAGCGCACGAACATGCCGCGGATGGTGCGCGTCCGGGCCCGAAGGTGCGCGCGGCGCTGAGGGCGGGAGACGACGACTCACCGCTCTGCGGCACACCGCGTTACCGGCAACGACGGGGGATGTTGCGAAGGTGAGCAGCCCCGACGGGCGCACGCTCGGGCCGCTGCCGAGGTCGGCCAAGGTGGTCCTGGACACCTCGCTCGACCTCGGCCGGGTGGGTCATGAGGCACCGCGGGTTGTGGCGCCTGAGGTCCTCGTTGCGTCCAGGCGGGTGCGCACGGCGCTGCGTGCGCAGGCGATCACTGTCAGCCCGGCGAGGACGGTGGCCCAGGTGACGTGCTCGTGGAGGATCACCGCTGCCCAGACGATGCTGAGGACGGGCTGCACGAGCTGGACCTGGCTGACCTGAGTCATCGGGCCGATGGCCAGCCCCCGGTACCAGGCGAAGAACCCTAGGTACATGCTGAAGAGCGAGAGGTACGCGAATGCGAGCCACTGCACGCCCGTGCCGGCTGGCGGTCCCTCGGTCACGGAGATGCCGGTGAGCGCGAGCATGAGTGGAGCGGCCAGCAGTAGCGCCCACGACACGGTCTGCCAAGCGCCGAGTTCCCGGGCCAGCAGGCCACCCTCGGCGTACCCGGCTGCGGCGCAGGCAACCGCGGCGAACAGGAAGAGGTCCGCCCAGTGCGGCGACTCGAAGCCGCCGTTCTGGAGTGCGGCGAACACCACGACCGCGACGGCTCCCAGTGCCGCCCACATCCAGAACCGGACCGCGACACGCTCGTTTCCACGCAGCACCGCCATGACGGCCGTTGCCGCCGGTAGCAGTCCGATGACGACGGCGCCATGGCTGGCTGGGGCCTGCGTCAGGGCGTAGGACGTGAGCAGCGGGAATCCGACGACGACCCCGCTGGCCACCACCGCCAGGCGCGCCCACTGGTTGCGGCTGGGCACCCGCTGACGTGTCAGCGCCAGGACCGTCGCCGCCACCGCCGCCGCGACCACCGCCCGTCCGGAGCCGATGAACAGCGGCGACAGACCGTCGAGCGCGGCGAGCCGGGTGAGCGGGACCGTCAAGGAGAAGGCCACCACGCCGAGCAGACCCCAGCCGAGCCCGGACCTGCGCGATAGCGTCGTTGCTCTCGATTGGGTAGCGCTACTCTTTGCCGTCATGGCCGACGATAGCGCAAGCCGGATCGTGGCAGCCCTGCGTGCCTGGATCGCGACGGCGGCCGGCGGTGCGCAGCTACCCTCCAACCGGGCCCTGATGGCCCAGTACGGCGCCAGCCCGGTCACCGTCCAGAAGGCGATCCGCCAGCTGACCGCTCTCGGCCTGGTGGAGAGCCGGCCAGGAGTCGGCACCTTCGTGCGCACACAGCGGCCCGCCCGGGCCGTCGACTACGCCTGGCAGACGTCCGCACTGGGCGCCCGACCGTCGCGGGTGACTGGTCTGTCCGCCACTCAGCGGGCGTCGATGCCGGACGCGATCCGGCTGCACTCGGGCTACCCGTCCAGAGACCTGCTGCCCGAACGCATGATCCGTGCGGCGCTGGCCAGGGCGAGCAGAAGCGAGGCGGCGCTCACGCAGTCGCCCGTCGGGGGGCTGCCCGAGCTGCAGGCATGGTTCGCGTCCCAGGTAGCGACCACGCCCACCGACGTGACGCCCCCCGGCGCCCGAGACGTCCTCGTCCTCGCCGGCAGCCAGGGCGGGTTGAGCTCGGTCTTCCGTGCCCTCGTCGGCCCGGGAAGACCGCTACTGGTCGAGTCGCCGACCTACTGGGGAGCCATCAAGGCCGCCGAGCAAGTCGGCGTGACCCTGGTGCCCGTACCGGGCGGCGCGGACGGCCCAGACCCCGACGAGGTGGACCGCGCACTCGCCGCGACCGGGGCACGCGCCTTCTACGTCCAGCCGAACTTCGCCAACCCCACCGGCACCCAGTGGTCGTCCGCTACCGGTCGCGCAGTTCTCGACATCGTCCGGACCCGAGGTGTGTTCCTCGTCGAGGACGACTGGGCGCACGACCTGGGCATCGACGCCCAGCCGCACCCCCTCGTCAGCCAGGACCACGACGGTCACGTCGTCTACCTGCGCTCGTTGACCAAGACCGTGTCACCCGCCCTGCGCGTCGCCGCCGTCATCGCCCGCGGGCCGGCGCGCGACCGGATCCTCGCAGACCGTGCAGCCGAGACGCTTTACGTCAGCGGCGTTCTCCAGGCCGCAGCCCTGGACGTCGTCACCCAGCCGGGGTGGCCCGCTCACCTGCGCAGCATGCGGCAACAACTGCGTGTGCGCAGGGACCTGCTCATCGACAGCGTTCGAGCACACGCCCCGCAGATCGGCATCGACCCGGTCCCCGTGGGCGGGCTCAACGTGTGGGCCAGGCTCCCCGACGGCAGCGACGTCGACGCGCTGGTGCGCGCATGCGAGACCAGAGGACTGCTGGTCGCACCCGGCACCGAATGGTTCCCGACCGAACCGTCCGGCCCCTACATCCGCCTCAACTACTCCAGCGAGGACCCCAGCCGGTTCCCCGAAGCAGCCGACCTTCTCGGTACCGCGCTCCGCAAAACGACCTAGCCGAGGGGCGGCGGTGCAGCCGGCATCCGACACTTCCGCCTACGCCGCCGTCCAGCGCACCTCGGCATCCGGTCATGCCGCGGATGGCGCGCGTCCGAGCCCGAGCGTGGGCTCGACGCCGGAGACCGAGGACGACTCACGGCTAGGTGACACGCCGCGTCACCGGCAGGGAAGCGGTAGGGGCCGGGAGCTGGGGCGTGGTGCTCGTTGCCACGACCCAGGCGCCTGCCGGCCGGTCTCGCCGTAGCGACGCGTCCGGACTGGGCTGCCTCTACCGTCAGGATATGCAATCTGTGACTGGAGGCGGCCGGCCCTGGGCGGGAGCAGCCGTTGTCCGTGCGTTGACAGTGGCCGCCGGGCTGCTGAGCGCGTTCGCCTGGGGGCTCCGCGAAGTGGTGGAGGAAGCGCGCTCCTACGCCACCGTGCACGGCTTCCCCGCGGACACCTCCCGCGACGAGGCGACGACGGTCGTCCTGCTGGCACTCGCAGGTGGGCTCCTTCTGATAGCGGCCGCCGTGGGGCGTCCACGGGGCGCCTCGCCCATGCGCCGACATGGTTGAGGCAGGCCCGGCCGGGGAGCCGATTGCCGTCTCGTCAAGCGGCCCGGACGGGGCACAGACCCTCCTGCTCCTTCATGGTGTGGGGACCACGGGGTGGATGTGGCGACGTCTGGTGGCCGACCTGTCGAGCGACCTTCACGTCCTTGTCGTGGACCTGCCCGGGCACGGGGCCAGCGCCGCCCGGCCGTGGCGTTCGCTCGCGGACACCGTGGACGCCGTGGCTGGGGTCATCCACTCCAGCGCCCGCGACGGCCGGGCCCACCTGGTCGGTCTGTCGCTGGGCGGCTACGTGGCGCTCGAGCTGGCCGCAAGGCGTCCCGAGCTGGCACTCAGCGCCACGGTGAGCGGCGTCAACGTGCTCCCCTTCCCACGGCCGCGATTGATGCGGCTGGCCGGGAGGCTGATGTCGCCCTTCATGACGGCGGGTCCGCTGCTTCGGGCCAACGCCCGCGCACTCGCGGTGCACGCGTCCGACTACGCCGGCTACGCCGCCGCAGCCCGCTCCATGGCTCCCGGCACGTTCCTCGCCGTGGGTGAGGACCTGTTGACCTACACCGTGCCCGCCGTAGCCGCCACCTCGACGACGCGGGTCCTGGCGATGGCCGGGTCGCAGGAGCAGGTGCTGATCCGTCGATCCCTGCCAGTGGTCGCCACCGCCTTCCCGCAGGGCGAGGCCCGGATCGCCCCCGGCGTGGGTCATGCCTGGAACGGGCAGTCCCCGGAACTGTTCGCAGCCGCAGTCCGAGCCACCGTCAACGGCGCCGCACCTCCGCCGGCGCTGCTCAAGCCGGAGGCCGACGGCTGAGCGCCGACGACAGTGCCCTGAGCGCATCTCCCAATCCGTCCGCAAGACGACGATGATTCACAGCTCGTGACAGAACGTGTTACCGACGAGCGATGGCGGACTGCGAGCCACCCGGACCGACCCAGGAATACGCCTGCGGCAGCCGTGCGCCGTCCGGATCTGCCGATGAGCGCTAGATCGCTCGGACCCGCGCTCGTAGCGGATGAGCGAGCGCACGTGGGCGGTCACATGGGGGGCCCGGACGCCATCACAGGCCTGAACTCGATGCCCGTGAAGCCTGGCGAAGGGTGGCATTCGGTGGAGCAATACGCGACCCGCCTGCACGCTGCGCACCCTGTCATATGGCAGACAGCAACAGTGGAAGCCAATAGATCGCTGCCATCACCGCCGCGCCTGAGGCGCCGATGAGAGCAGTGGGCCGGACCAGTTTCCCCGGGAGCCGGATTGCAGCCCACGCCCCGAACGCTGCAGCCCCACAGCCCAACGGCACCGCCATGACAAGCCAAAACATCGCGTTCAGCAGCCAGCCGCCGAGGAACACTGTGCCAGAACCGCCTACCCAGCCGCCCCAGGTGGCGAAGGTTTGTGCGATGCCGGCGCCGACTATAAAACCGCCCGCGGCGCCGGCCCAGGCGTGCCGCCTGATCACAGAGCGGCTCAATCGGCCAGGTCCATACTTCTCGACCAACCATGACAGCGGAATCCCCAAGATGTAGGTGGGAGGCGCGATGTATAGAAGTGGCATCATGAGGAGCAACGGAACGAGCACGACGTAAGCGGCGGCGGCGCCAGCGAGGCGGCGCCACCGCCGCTCGGAGGCCGTCGCTCCGAACGGATGTGCCGTGGCGCTGGATCCGGTTCGGGTCGCCGACATGACGCCAAGTATCGCAACCATGTCGCGGAGCCGACCGTCGAGGCCCGCCCCGCTGACTGCCCAGACATAGCGAAGTGATGCCGCGAGGAGGCACAGCGCCTTGTGCCGGGGCATCCGGACACGCCGTTGGTGCGCGTCGCGAACGTTTCGAGCCGCCGCAAGCGGTCCTGCGATGTCCGGTAGTCGCTGAGCGCGCTCGGGACGCGCCAGCGTCTACTATCCGGAAGGAAGATGGCCAAGCGCACGTAGCGAGGAGTCGACATGGGCAAGACGCCGTTCGAGGAGCAGCGCGAAGCCCAAGACTTCCGCGAGCTGCCAGACCCGGTACGCCTCGAAGACACGGTCTCGACGCAGGCAACCAACGACGCACCCGATCCGACCATGGGCCGGGACGCCGATACCGAGTGGCTTCTGAAGTACGGCGCAGGCTGACGGGTCGGGTGAGCGCGGCTCACGCCACCTCGACAGCCGGGGCCGAACCGCTGCACGGTCAGCGCTGGACGTCGATGGGCGCACGGGCATGCCGCTGTCCTCGCGTGCCCCCGTGCTCGTGCCGACGCGACATGAGCACCCCAGTTGCGACTGTCTCGCTGATCATTGCGACCTCTCGGAGTCGGACGCGCTACGCGTCCGCACCGTAGACGTGCTCTACGGCTCGGCTCACGGCCTCTCCGAGTGCCGTTGTCTCGTCGCCAGTGCTCCCACCGAATGAGCCGGTCGCCTGGGTGACGAGGCCAGCGCTCGCCAGGTTGCACAAGCACTGATGTGCCGCTTCGTCGTTCGATTCCGTGGCACGGGCAACTGCACCTGGTGTGCTCTGGCTGTCGACCTTGCCTCCCGACCCCGACAGATGGCTTCTCGTCGGCACGCTCGCGCACCGGCGGCCATGCCGTCCATCACGAGGATCCTTGATCCCCCCTGGGAGCAGGCGTGGCTGCACGCTGCGGCCCGGCACCCAGGACTGACGGCGTTGGCCGGGTGCCGCCTCGAGTGCGGTGCGCGCATTGGAGGAGCTTTCCTCCGTTCGATCGGATCGCCATCGACCACAGCGTGGCTGCACCGGGAGGAGGAACGCAGGCCCGACCAGTCTCGGTGGTCTCCGCGCGGCCGATGTGGACCTTGCCCGCCGATCCGACCGACGAAAGGGGCTCCTCGTGCACCAGCCATCCGTAGTCACACCAGTGGCCCGGACGGGCGGGACCTCGACCCTGACGACCCGGGTGGTCCTGCGCTTGGTCGCCGACAGGCTGGGCGAGCACGGTGTCGAGACGGTGTTGAGGACCGCCGGCCTCGAGGGACAGCGCGAGCTGCTGGAGAGCCGGACGGGCCGGGTCGGGTACGAGACGAAGGTCGCCGTCTTCGCCGCCGCCACGCAGGTTCTGGACGATCCGCGGTTCGGGTTCCATCTGGCGGCGCTGATGCTGCACGACCCGGCGTTCGCACTGGTGCGCTCGCTCGTCGCCGTGGCCGGCTCACCCCGGCAGGTGCTCCGCTACATCTCCCGGGTCTCCACCCGGTTCGACACCGCCGCGGTCTTCCGCTGTGAGTTTGCCGGGACCACGTCGGCGAGGGTGGCGTGGGAGGTGTTGGCACCCAACCGGGCGCACCGGGTCGACTGCGACTACAACATGGGAATGCTGCAGCAGGTGCCCGTCCTGTTCGGGCTGCCGCCTGCCACGGTGCGCCACGAGGCATGCCAGCTCGACGGCGCGCCGGAGTGCCGATACCACGTCGCGTGGACGGCCGGTGGACCTGTGCAGCGAGCGCGGTCATGGTGGCATGCCCGCGCCACCGCCACGGGCGAGGCATTCGACGCCGGCCAGTACGAGGTGCGCATCGCGGGCCTTGAGGCCGCCGGGATGGATGTCGTCAACGGTGGGCCGCTCACCGACGTCCTGCACCGCATCGCCTCACGTGCGAACTCTGCGCTGCACGCCCCCGGCCACCTCCTGGCGGTCACGCTCCCGTCTGCAGACACGCACGTGCACCGCGCAGGTGTCGGCGCCGCGCTGGAGCCCGCGATCGCGCGGCTGCAGGAGGCCGTTCCGGGTGTGCACGTGGTCGCCGGCCACCCGGTAGTCACCGCGTCTGTCGCCTCGGCCACGAATCACTACGGGGTCCTCGCTGTGGTGGGGAGACCCGGCCAAGACTTCTTCCCCCACGACGCCGACACCCTGGCTGCCTATGCCCGCCACGCAGCGGCGGCCCTGCAGGTTTCGGCCGGTCTGACGCACGCGGAGCAGGAAGCCCAGACCGCCACGCTGCTGCTCGACGTCGCCCGGACGTTGCCCCAGCACCGCTCCGTCCCCGCGGTCGCCGACGCGGTCGCCGACGCGGTTCCGCCGCTCACGAGTGCCCAACGATCTGCGTTCGCGCTCGTCGACCCCGATACCCGTGCGGTGACCATCGCCGGAAAGTCCGGCTGGCCTGACGAGCTCGTCGCAAAGGTGGAGCGGTACGTCACCAACCCCGACGAGAGCCCGGAGCTGTGCGACCAGTTGCTGCGTGGTCCCGAGCCCGTGCTGCTCGACTCGCGTAGCTCGCCGTGGGCCCGGGAGATGCTCGCTTCCTTCGAGGTCGAGGCCATGGCGGCCGTTCCGGTGGCCCACCACGGGCAGTTGCTCGGCCTCCTGCTTGCTCATTGGGTGACCGGCGCCCCGGACCAGTTGGACGAGATCCTGACCACGCGCCTTTCCGGGTTGGCGGGCTTGGCCGCTGTCGCACTGGACAACACCCGGCTCCTGGAGCAGGCGCGTCGCCAGGCACTGCACGATCCGCTCACGGACCTGCCCAACCGCGTGCTGCTCGAGGACAGGCTCGACCAAGCACTGGCCGCCGCCCGGCGCACGGCGACCCGGGTCGGCCTGCTGTTCTGCGACGTCAACCGGTTCAAGCGAGTCAACGACACCCTTGGTCACGCCGCTGGCGACGAGCTGCTGCGCAGGCTGGCTCACACACTGCGGACCTCGGTCCGAGATGGAGACACCGTCGCGCGCCTGTCCGGTGACGAGTTCGTCGTACTGCTCCCTCACGTGCACGACGACGGAACCCTGCGCGAGGTGACTGCGAACATCCGCGCCCAGCTCGCCGAGCCGATCGCCGTCGCGGGCAACGACATCTACGTCAACATGGCCATCGGGCTTGCGATCAGCGACGGATGGACCCCGGGAAGCACCCCGAAGCGACCCAAGCCGGCGGCTGACCTCATCGCCCGAGCCGACCGCGAGATGTACGTCCTCAAGGCACGCACCCGGGGCCTGCCCACGCCCATGGACGGCGGCGCCGACCGCCTGCGCCTGGAGACCGACCTGCACGACGCCGCCGCACGGGGCGAACTGGTTGTCCACTATCAACCCCAGACCGACGCCCGCAGCGGACAGGTCCTGGCCGTCGAGGCCCTCGTCCGCTGGCAGCACCCTGAACTCGGCATGGTGCCCCCGTCGGTGTTCATCCCGATTGCCGAGGACAGCGGCGCCATCGACCAGATCGGCGCTCATGTCCTGCGCCAGGCCTGCCGCACTGTCACCGACTGGTACGTCGACGGGCTACCGCTGGAGGTGGCGGTCAACGTCTCGGCCAGCCAGCTGCACTCCGACAGCTTCGCCGACCTGGTGCGCACCGTTCTTCAGGAAACCGGCCTCGCGGCACACCGGCTGGTCCTCGAGGTCACCGAGACCCAGGTCGTGGCCGACGCCGCCAGCGGCACTCACCTGCGCGCCCTGCGCGACCTCGGTGTGGGCATCTCCGTCGACGACTTCGGCACCGGGTACTCGTCCCTGGCCCAGCTGCGCCGCCTGCCCGCCACCGAACTGAAGATCGACCAGTCGTTCACCACCGAGCTCCCCGACTCCGCCGCCTTCGTCAGCGGCATCATCGCCCTAGCCCACAGCCTTGGCCTCCGCGTCGTCGCCGAAGGCGTCGAGCGACCCGACCAGCTCCAGGCACTCATCGACGCCGGGTGCGACCGCGCTCAGGGGTACCTCCTCGGCCGCCCAGCACCACGCCCTCGCTGACCGTCGACATCACAGATCGCGGCAATGGCCGCCGTGGCGGGGGTCAGTTGTCGCGAGCGAGGCGACAGACGAGGCAGCCTCGACGGATTCTCAGAGCATGCAATGCTCCACGCGACGGCGTCGCCCGGCAAGCATGTGACGGCGATACCGACATGTACGCCAGGTCGTGGTCATGGCACCGCCCGAGCGTCGGGAAGTGGGTTTGGAGGCCTGACCGAGGGCGTCGTTACCAGAGGGATGAGCGTCACTCGGCCTGCGCGAGCGTGTGCGTCGCCCACAAGCCCGTGACACCGTTGGGAAGCTCCACCGGCCGTTCCCCAGCCGATCGGCTCGTGGGCTTCACCAGGACCTTCCTCGCCCGGGAGGGGGTTTGAGTGGCAGCTTCTTGGCCGCTGACCGCGCTGCCTCGACCGCAAAGGCATCGCGGCTAGCATGCCGTCGTGGTCAGATCGACTGCCGTTCAGCGACCCGCCGGCCGCCGAGGCCTCGCCTTGGTCGGCTTGACCGGAGCCCTCCTGTCCGGGATCGGCGACGTGCTCATCCTCGGCCGGCCCTGTTCCGGCCGGGACTTCGACCACGCTGCCGGAATGGTCCCGCCGCACATCGATGCCGACGCCACATGGCGGTCGTTGTGGAACGGCGCCGCCCTCCCCGTGCGTCGCATCCGTGCCGGAACGCTCACCGGCGACGTCGGTATCGCCCTGCTGCAGTGGCGGGCCATGCGGGGCATCGGTCGAACCCTCCCTGCCGGGCGCGAGCGCCAGATCGCCGAGGCGTCGGCAACCGCGTTCGCGGTCGCCGGCGTTCTCACCCACCAGTGCTGCGGCACGGTGATCCTGGCGTACAGGAAGGCGAGGGAAGAAGCCCTCGGGTCCGACGACGAGGCCCGTCGTTCGCCCCGCTCCGCCACTCCCCTGCTGGCGATCAGCACGGCCGCGACGCTCGGCGCGCTCGCCGCCTACAGTGCCGGCCTCACGGTGGCGGCGCTGCGTCGCCCCGACTCCGCCTCCGCGTGGCAGTCGGTCGTGACACCCCTTCCGTCGGTGATGGCGACGTTGCTGAGCTTCGGCGCTCTACCCGCTCCGGTCGGCGGGTACGCCCGTCCTGCGTCCATCAGCATCGGTCTGATGGCGTACTTCGCCGTCACCGCCGCGTCGGGTCAGCGTTGGAGCGATCGACGTGCCGCCGGGTCGATGGTCAGCTGAGGCCGACATGGTGAGAGACCGCAGCGCTCCACTGGAGCCGCGCGGCGGAGCTCACCACATCCATCCGCTCCCATGGGCGTGCTGCATGCGTCCGCGGACCGCGTCCTCACCCAGCGCGGGCGCCTCTGCTACGGGACGTCCGACGCCCTTGACGCCACGCAGCGAACGGCACCCGTGTCGTCCGGTCCGGCCGGGCGGGTTTCCGTCGTGACGATCACCCGGGGTCGGGGTTCCAGCTCGCTCTGCCGGCGCGTCGGCCCTCACGCCGGCCGCGTCACCCGCCCCACGGGACGACAGGAAAGCTCAGGACGTCCCCGAATCCCCTCTCTCGACCGTGGATCGCCTGATCCGGCAGGCCCGCCACGACGACCGCGATGTTGTGCTGACTCGTCGAGTCCCTGACGAGGTAGTCCGAATGCCCCTCGACCTCGGCCAGCGGCGCGCCGCCCGGGTCCCTCGTGACGCTGGAGGACAGCTGGTTCACCCCGTCGAGGTGGGACGGGTCGACGCCGAAGCGGGCCAGGTCGTCGACCGGGTCGTTCTTCGCCTCCACGTGGTAGACCGCCCCACCCACCTGGAGGTCCCCGACGTCGGACGTGCCCAGACCCGGCGAGCCGAACGCGACGAAGTCGTCGACTCCGGTCCCCTCGCGCAGCGCCAGACCGGTGGTCGTCGAGCCATAGGAGTGAGCCAGCGCGGTGAGGTGGACGTCGCCCTCGCGGCCGGCTGTCACCCCCTGGAGGAACGGCGCGAGATCGGCCGCGCCCCGCTCGGCGGCGCCCTGCCCGGCGACCGAGTTGGGACCCAGGGTCTCCCCCCACTGGGGCGCCTGGTAGCCCAGCCAGCTGACTGCGGCCACGGTGTCCTCCGGCCTCCCGGCACGCCGCAGGGCGAACAGCGACCTCTCCCGCAGCGCCACCATGTCCTCGTCGTAACCGGCCAGGCTCCCGTCCACCGTGGTGGTCATGCCCGGGGTGAAGACCGCGACGTGGTCGGCGGTGTCGATGTCACCGACGGCGACGGCCGCGGTCACGCGCTCGCCACTGGTGTCCAGCAGCAGCAGGTGGTGGTCCTGGAGCCCGATCGCCTGCTGCACCCGCTCCACCGAGGCGACCTTCGCCTCTGCCTCTGCCAGCTCCTGCGCCGTCAACCCGTACACGGTCGAGGCGCCGGGCGGCCACATCGGGATGTCGTCGAGCTCGGCGCGGAGCCTGTCCACGTCTCTCCTGAGCCCCTCGAGCATCCCGGGCAGGCGGGCACGGTTGGCCTGGTGCCGCACCGCACCCGGGATGCCGTCGAGTCCCGCCACCCGCTCCGGGTGGTGGTCGAGGAGACGCTGCTGCTCCGTCGCACTGAGTGAGGCCCACCAGTCGGCGTTCTGCTGCGGGCTTCCGCTCCGGGGAGGCTGCGGAGCGCTGCCCGCGTACAGGAACGACCCCAGCAGCGCGGAGAGTCCCGGGTCGGACGTGTGGAGGACGGCGTCCCGCTCGGCTCGGTCCAGAACGGCGGTGAGGTCGGCGTCGACGGCCACGGCGAGCCGCAGGACCGCCTCGACGTCGTCGACGATGCCGTCACGGAGGTGGCGCCGGTCCGCCTCGTAGGCCGCGACCTCGTCCTCGGGGAGCTGCACGGGCGAGGAGACGTCGACGACGACACCGTCGTCGGTGACCGAGAAGCGCTGGCGGGCAGCCCTGTCCGCAACGGCGCGGACCCGTTGCTCCAGCGCGGCGACGCCGTCGGCGGCCTCGGCGAGGGCGCGGCGGACGGCGGCGGACTCGGCCGCGAGCTCGCTGACCGCAGTGACCAGCGTGCCGCGCTCGTAGGCCGCCGCGTCCGCCGCGTCACCGTGCCAGCCCTCGGGCGGCGTCTTCAGCAGCTCACCGGCCTCCACGAGCCGGTCGACATCGGCCCCGAGCGCCCCCTGCGCCTCTTCCAGCGACGTCGCGCTCCATCTGCGGACGTCCCCGAAGGTGACCATCAGCTGGCGGGGGCGGAGGACGACTCGGTGGGGTGGCAGCCGGTCAGGAGCGAGAGCGCCGTCGCCAGCTGGGTCCCGAAGTCCACGTAGCCGCCGTCGGACTTGGCCAGGCGCACCAGGTGGTCCCCCGGCTCGTCGATCACGGTGTCGAGCTCGGTGAACCCGTGCTCGCCGACGATGTCCTGCACGGCCTTCAACGCGGCCGGCCAGTCCTGGTCGCTGATCGGCCCTGCCGAGCCCAGGTTGAGCGCGATCCCTGACCCACCCTCGACCTCGTCGCAGAGGAACCCGGTCACGGGCTCCCGGCCGTGCTGCGACCAGGGCCCCACCCCGTACTCGGTGGTCAGCGCGTCCTGGACCCGCTCCATCATCGCCGTGTACTCGACCTCGACCACCTCGATGGAGGGGCGCTGCTGCCCGGTCTCTCCTCCCACCGGCGACTCCTCACTCGACCCACATCCCGACAGCGCCAGGACCAGCGCCGCTCCCACAGCGGGCAGCCACCTGTGGCGGCCGCTCACCGGCCGTCCCCGAACCTGCGCGCCGCGCCGGCTTCGTGGCCGGCGTACCCGTCGGCAGAGGAGCGAAGACCCGACGCATGACCCTGCGCCGCCTGCACCCAGGCGCCCTGCTCCCCCCGCCACGCTGCGGCAAGGCTCTGAGCCCGCTGCGCCGCCGCCGACCCCGGCATGGCGGTGCCCACCGCGCCCAGCCTGCCGGCCGGGTCAGCCCCCTCGGCCTGCACGGCTGACTGCTGCGCGCGCGTGGCGGCGTCGCGCAGCGCGCCGATGTCCACCTCGTACCCGGTCACCACGCCCCCTGCTGCCGTAGCCCGCTGGCCCGGGCGTCGCCTTTCTAGCAGGTCGGTCGAGTCGACGTGGCTGCGGAGCGGTCCGGGTCGTGTCGTGCGCCCCGTCGAACGACGCACGCATCAGACCCGGACGTGCCCGGAAAGCGGCCCATGGTCGTCCGGGCAGTCGGCAGGGGTCCCCTCGCTCGCGTAGGAGCCCTTTCCCATCCGACGCCTCGGAGGGGTCGCCGAATACGCGTCGCGCCTGCCGCACGGATGCTCCTCACCCGTTCCGGTGAGGAGCATCCGGAGGTGTTACTTGCCGGAGTCGCGGAACCTCTGGATCACGTCGGCCGGGATCCGGCCACGCGCAGGAAGCTCGACGTTGTTGGACTGGGCCCATGCGCGCACAGCCTTCGGGTCGTAGTCGCGGCTCGCCTTGCCGCCGCGCGAAGGTGTCGCGGCAGCAGCACGGCGTCCGCCGACCTTGCGGGCATGCGTCACGTACGTGTCGAGCGCCTGGGCGAACTTGTCCGCCTGCTTCTCGGCCAGATCGATCTCGTACTCGACACCATCCACGGCGAACGTCACCGTGCGGCCCTTGCCGTCCTCGATCGCCTCCCCCGTGATGTCATCGATAAGTTGGACAGTTGTCTTCTGCGCCATGACCTGCTCCCGCTCTCTCTCGTCCACTTCGATCGGCGTCCAACATATCGCGGGATACGCGCGCCGACTACCGGATGTCGGCGAGGAGCCTGATCACTAGGTCGCGACTTCGCAGCTCTGAGCGGTCCTCGGTCATCACGTCCACGCCCTACATCCTCGACGTGGAGCCGTGGATCCCGACCCCGTTGCACCTGCCCTTCGCGGATATCTCGCGCGATATCGCGGCAGGACCCGTCGCCATGCCCAGTCCGATCTGCGTGCCTGGGTGCCAGGAACGCGGCTCCGAACCGATGGCCGCCAGGCGGCCACGCATCGTGGTCGACATACGGTCGATGCACGACACCCGCGGTGACACGGCGTCGTCGGTGCCCGCAGGAGGTCGGTCGTAGCCGGCTGCTACCGCACCCACACCGGGCGTCACCACCATGCTCGACGCCTGCGTCGACCTACGAGTCGGGACGGTGCGAAGCCGCTCCCCTCAGGGACCCCGGTTCGCTGACGGCGGGCACGACCCGCGCGGTCTCACGCGTGCGGTTGATCGAAGACGTAGAAGACGTTGTCGCCCGGCGCACAGAACCCGGCAACCGATCCGCCGGGAATCTCGTACGTGGCGACCAGGATGGCGATGCCCGGGTGCTCCGAGATCCACGCGTCCAGGTCGTCCACCAGGTACATCGGGCCTGCCGGCTGCTTGGTCGTGGACAGCATGACCTGAGCCGACCGATCGGGAAGCCAGAACGCCACCGTGTCATCGCCGTCTCGCCAGGCTTCCTCGAACTGGAGGTCCTCGCGGTGGAAAGCGACCGCCTCGGCGAGGTCCGGCACGGGCTGGTAGATGAACCGCAGCTTCATCGACACCCCTCTGGTCGCGCGACCATACGGACGCGACACGACGGATCAGCGCAGCCGACCACGAGCTGATCGACTCTCGGGACCGTGCTTCGGACCCTAACGTCGGCCCCGTCGCCAGTGCACGCATATGCCCCGTCCGTGTGAGCCGGGGGGCGCTCGGGTCCCTCGCTGTCGACGCCGATCCAGACCGATATCCCTGCCGCTGTGGGAATCGACTGGGAGCGGCACGCGGCCACGGCGGCGGAAGCGCTCCAGCGGCCCGCCAAGCGTCCGGACGAGGAATACACGTCCGTCGGCTGGCTCGATGCTGGCACGGCACGCCAGCCCAGGGGCAGTATCACGCCGGCCTTTCCGGACTCCTATGCCGCGGCGGTCCAGGACATGCCGTGCACGTCGGACTGGCGAAAACGGACCGCGGGTTCGTGCCGAGTCTCATCGACTCCCGGCGACGCCGTGGGACGACGCGGGCTCGCCTGTGCTCACCGTCGCTGAGCGGACGCCGACCGCAAGTGCGGCCACCTCCACGCCGTACCCGACGAGGCTGCCGTGCGGGAAGTAGGAGAAGACAGCGGTGCCGGCCACGATCACGACGGGGGTCGCCGCGAGCAGCGCCGCCCACCACACCGGGACCCGATGCCGGCGGTAGGCGAGCACTCCCGCCACTGCGCCGCACACGCAGACGGCCAGCAGGAGCGGGATCTCGGCGCCCCAGAAGAGGTCCCATGGGTCACCGAGGCCAACCCCGCCGTAGCTCATCAGCGACGCCGGCGCACCGAGCAGCGTCGACCATGCCAGCACCGCGGTGGATCGCCCGACTGCCTGCGAGGCGCGGAGCAGAGGCACACCGATGAGGATGAACGAGGGGGCGATCAGGAGACCGAACAGGACGTAGTGGTCGCGGATCCCCGCTGCGGCTCCGGCGGCCCGGATCAGGTCGAACGACTCAGCGCCCTCCAGACGCCGAGCCCAGCCCGGGGCCGCGTCTCCGTCCCAGGTCACGACCTGCGGCGGTAGCAGGAAGGCAGCCCAGACGGAACCCGCGAGCGCCATGGTGACCGGCGCCCGAGCGGACGGGGACGTCCTCGGCGGGTCCATGACTCACGATCCCGCCGATCGACTGCGGCCACCATCCCCGTATGCCCGAATGTCCGTATGTCCGTATGTCCGTATGCCGGGCCGTGACGGACGGCGTCACGGGCGAGGTGCCGGGCCGCTCCGGATGCGCTGGTACGTCAGCAGGACGACCCCGAGGTCGAAGGGGCGGACGTCCTGCAGCGCCCACGAGCGCGGCGTGAAGTGGCCGTCGAGCACCGCGGTGCCGGCTCCCGCCGTGACGGGGTTGAGCTTGAGCACGAGGCGGTCGATCTCGTCGGCCAGGACACCGGCGAGCGTGCCGCCGCCACACAGCCAGATGTCCCCTCCCGGTTCGCCCTTCAGCGTCCGCACGAACGGCACCGGGTCGGTGGCCACCACCGTGACGTCGGGGTGGGCGGCCGGGTCGAGGGTCCGCGAGAACACGATCTGCCGCAGGTGGGCATACGGCGACGTGACGCCTTCCGCGAGAGCCACGTCGTACGTGGCCCGTCCCATGACGACCGTGTCCCACCGGGACCGGGTCGGTCTCGCCCCGGTGGCGCCGTGCAGGTGGCTGGGTACCGCATCGGCCCAGTCCGCGACCATGTGGCGCCCGTAGTCGTCGTCGTGCGCGAAGAAGTCGGTCGCGCCCGACGGGGAAGCGATGCGCCCGTCCAGCGTGACGGCCACGAAGTAGACCAGTGAGCGCATGCCACCTCCAGCAGTCGACGCTTCGTCCCGGTGCCCTGGCTCGACACCCGGGACCGAACGTACGGGCCCCGTGCCGTCGGCAGTGCCACGGCGACGAACGTGAGCAGGGGTCGCAGCCTCCCGTCCTCCCCGGCGGGCGGACGGGGGGCCGCGCGGGGGCCGGGGGTGTCGACCGGTGCCGGGGCGGCGTGGCGCTCATCGGTCGTGCCTCTCCGCGGACGCGGGTGCGGGGTGCCGGGTGCGGGACGGCGTCGTCGGTGCGGGCGCGGGGCGCCGGGTGCGCGACGGCGTCGTCGGGGCGAGCCCGACGAGCGCCGCGTCCGCCGTCATCCGACGGACGAGGGGGCCGACGCGCCCCACGCCGCGCAGCGCGACGGCGCGGGCGGCACCGGCGCGCGGCGACGTGACGGCCATGGCCCGGAAGGTGCGGGCGTTGGACCGCTGGACGGTCCGGGACACCCGCCGCTGCGCGGACTCGTACGCCTGGGCCGCGGCAGGCCAGCTCGCCGGACTCCGGACGGCGCCGGCGAGGTGGTCGGAGAGCCGCCACGCGCCCAGCACGCCGACCTGCATGCCGGCGCCGGCCGACGGGCCCATCGCGTGCGCGGCGTCGCCGGCCAGGGCCCACCGGCCGGCGGTGTACGCGTCGGCCTGGCCCTGCCCGAGGCGGAAGGCGCTCGCCCACAGGAGCCGGCGGGCGACGGTCCCCGCGCGCGCCCGGTCCAGCTGCTCGGCGACGAGCTCCGGTGAGGTGGCGACCGCCCGGGTCTCGTCGGCGTCGACCCGGTACACCAGGCGCCACCGGTGGGGGGCGAAGCAGAACGCGCCCAGCGGCCGGGACGCGTCCAGGGCGATCCAGGAGCGGTCCGGGCCCCAGGGGTCGTCGTCGAGCTCGAGGTCCGCCACGACGCTGTCCATGCCGTAGTCCCGGAACCGGCTCCCGACGCCGAGCATGCCGGCGACCCCGCCCCGGGTGCTCCCGGCTCCGTCGCAGGCGACGCCGAAGGCGGCCGTCACGGACGTGTCCGTGCCGTCGGATCCGCGCAGGACCGCTGCCACGCCGTCGGGCCGGGACTCCACCGCGACCACGCGCACGTCCCGCCGCACGACCGTCCGACCGGTGGCCGAGGCTGCGGCCTCCAGCACCTCCTCGGTGTCGTGCTGCGGGAGGTTGAGCGTGCAGCGGTGCGGGTGGTCGAGCGCGGTCATGTCGAGCCGGAGGAGGGTCGCGCCGCCGGGCCGTGCCAGGAAGTCGTGGTGGCGGCGGACGACGGCGCGGTCGCGGAGGTCGCCGGTGACGCCCAGGGCGTCGGCGGCGAGCAGTCCCTCGGGCATCCACGTGATGGCCCGGGACTCGTCACGAGGAGTCGGCGTGGACCTGCGCTCGACGACGACCGAGGTGACACCACGGCGGCCCAGGAAGGCGGCGAGGGCCAGCCCCACCGGCCCTGCCCCGACGACGAGGACGTCGGTGTGCTCGTGCATGGTGAGGCGCTCCCCTCGTGCGGCTGGTGCTGGTACCACCCCCACGCTCCCGCCGCAGCGGACACCGCTCCACCGTCAGCGCTCGCACACTGCCCGCACACTGCGCCGTGCGAGCCCGCTCCCGGGCGGCGTCCGGCTGGCGCGCGGGTGGCAGGATCCGGCACCGGAGCACCAGCTCCGGGTCGTCGCAGGAGGGGCACAGCGTGGGTCCGAAGGTCGCAGTCGTGATGCCCGTGCACGACCAGGAGGCATGGCTGCCCGGCGCGCTGTCCAGCCTGCTCGCCCAGACGTTCACCGACTGGGAGTGCGTCGTCGTCGACGACGGCTCGCCGGGGGACGTCCGGGCGGCGGTCGAGGGCACCACGGACGACCCGCGGGTCCGTCTCGTGCGGCACGGCTCCAACCGGGGGCTCGGAGCCGCCCTCAACACCGGCGTGGCGGCGAGCACCGCGCCCTACGTGACCTACCTGCCGGCCGACGACGTCATGCACGCCGGCCACCTCTCGACCCTCGTCGCGGCGCTCGACACGCATCCCGAGGCGCCGCTGGCCGTGGCGGGGGTCCGGCACCACACCGACCAGCGCTCCCCTGGACGCATCGACGGCGAGCCGCTGCAGCTCGTGCAGGTGCTGCACCGGCGGACCGGGCACCGCTGGCTCGAGCGATCGGAGCTGACGACCGACCACCTGGGATGGATGCTCTGGGACCGCCTGCTGGAGGACGGCGCCGCCGTGGAGACCGGCCAGGTCACGTGCACCTGGACCGCGCACCCGGGGCAACGGCACAAGGTCCTGCGCGAGCCGCCCGGGGGGCTCAACGTCTACCGCACCCGGTACGCGGTCGCCGACCCGCTGCGGCTGCAGAGCAGCGTGGGGAGCCTGCACGACGAGGTGGAGCACTACCGCCGGTTCCGGGAGCGCCCGGCGGTGCCGCGCGGCGCCGACGGACTGCGGATCCTGCTGGTCGGTGAGCTGGCCTTCAACCCCGAGCGGATCCTGACGCTGGCCGAGCGGGGCCACGAGCTGCACGGCCTGTGGACGGACACGCCGGTCTGGTACAACACGGTCGGTCCGCTCCCGTTCGGGCACGTGCACGACGTCGACCGAACGAACTGGCGCGACGCCGTGCGCCGCCTGCAGCCGGACGTCGTGTACGCGCTGCTGAACTGGCAGGCGGTGCCCTTCGCCCGTGAGGTGCTGCGCGCGGACCTGGGGGTGCCCTTCGTCTGGCACCTGAAGGAAGGGCCGACCGACGCACGGTTCCGCGGCTGCTGGCCGGAGCTCGTCGACCTGCACACCGGGTCGGACGCCGTGGTGTACTCCAGCCCCGAGCTGCAGGAGTGGTTCGAGGCCACGGTGCCTGCGGCCCGCGACCGGCCCACGCTGGTGATCGACGGGGACCTGCCCAAGGCCGAGTGGCACGTCGGCGAGCAGGCACCCCTGCTGTCAGCGACGGACGGCGACGTGCACACCGTCATCGCGGGGCGCCCGATGGGACCGTCACCCGAGGTGTTCGAGGTGCTCGCGCGGTCCGGGATCCACGTGCACGTGTACGGCAACAAGGTCCACGTGCAGATGCGGGACTGGGTGGAGCGCGTGCGCCGGGTCGCGCCGGACCACCTGCACCTGCACCCCCAGGTGCAGCAGGAGGACTGGGTCGCGGAGCTCTCCCGGTACGACGCCGGCTGGCTGCACGACTTCCGCAGCGACAACGGCGGCGACCTGCACGCCGCGACCTGGGACGACCTGAACTACCCGGCGCGGATCGGGACCTACGCGGCGGCGGGTGTCCCGATGATCGCCCGCGCGGCGCCCGGGAGCGTCGTCGCGTCGCAGAACCTCATCCGCAGCCGCGACCTGGGGGTCCTGTGGGACCAGCCGGACGACCTCGTCGCCGCCCTGCGGGACGGCGGCAGGATGAGCCGCCTGCGCCGCAGCGTGTGGGCCCAGCGGGCCGACTTCACCTTCGACGCCCACGTCGAACCGCTGGTCGGGCTCTTCCGGCAGTGCATCGACGCCCGTCGACCACCGACGGGCGACGCAGCCACGCCGTCCCCGGTGCCGTGACCGGTCGACGGGTACCCGGACCTCGCCCGGCGCCGTCGCCGGCCGGGCAGCCGGCACGGATGCACCCGTGCCGGTGCCGGTCACGCCCCTGAGGGAGGATGTCCGCGTGAGCACGAGCCGCGAGCCCCGCCGACCGGACGTCACGGAGGTCGAGCTCGTGGGCGGCGCCGAGGCGCTCACGGTCGACCTGCACAGCCACGACGACCGATGGGCCGAGGTGTTCGGTGACCACCGGGACCGGATCCGCGACGCGCTCGCCCCGGCGGACGTGCGGATCGAGCACATCGGGTCCACGTCCGTCCCCGGACTGGCGGCGAAGCCGATCGTCGACATCGTGGTCACGGTCGACGACATCACCGCCGAGGAGGACTACCTCGACGCGCTCCTGGCCGCCGGCTACGAGCTGCGGGTCCGCGAGCCGGGGCATCGGCTCGTGCGCACACCCGCCCGTGACGTCCAGGTGCACGTCGTCGGACGGGACGACCCTGCCGTGGACGACTACCTGCTCCTCCGCGACCGTCTGCGGTCCGACGCGGACGACCGTGCGCTCTACGAGGGCACCAAGAGGGCTCTGATCGGCAAGCGGTGGGACGACACGAACGACTACGCCGACGCGAAGACCGACGTCATCCTCGCGATCATGGCGCGAGCACGAGGAGCTCGCGGACGGTGAGCACGCGCGGGCGGCGTCCGCTCGCCCGGCCCGCCTGCGCACCGGGGCCTAGGCTCGGCGCATGGCTTCCCACCGCAAGCCACTCGACGACCTGCGCGAGACCGTCGGTCGCCTGAGCGACCAGCTCCCGCGGCCGGGTCTGCGGGGCGTCGACGACTCCCTCGCGACCCGCCCGGGTCCGGCTCGACCGCTCGCGGCCGTGCAGGCCGAGCTCGACGGGCTCATCGGCCTGGAGTCGGTGAAGGAGCAGGTGCAGGCGCTCGTCGCCTTCCTCCAGGTGCAGGCACGCCGCAAGGCGCACGGCCTGCCCGAGGTGGCGACGTCCCAGCACCTGGTGTTCCTCGGCAACCCGGGCACGGGCAAGACCACGGTGGCGCGGCTCCTGGCCGAGATGTACCGGGCCGTCGGGCTGCTGCAGAAGGGCCACCTGGTGGAGGTGGACCGGGCGGCTCTGGTCGGGCAGTACGTGGGTGAGACGGCGATCAAGACCGACCGGGTGATCCGGCGCGCGCTCGACGGTGTCCTCTTCATCGACGAGGCCTACTCGCTGGCGCCGGAGGTCGACGGGCGCCTGGACTTCGGGCCCGAGGCGGTCGAGGTCCTGCTCAAGCGCATGGAGGACCACCGGCACCGGCTGGTGGTCATCGTGGCGGGCTACCCCCGGCTGATGGAGTCGTTCCTGCTGTCGAACCCCGGCCTGCGCTCCCGCTTCGCGCGGGAGATCAGCTTCCCGGACTACTCGACGGACGAGCTCGAGGAGATCTTCGCCATCATCCTCGCCCAGCACGAGTACGCGCTCGAGCCCGGCGCCGAGGAGACCCTCCGCCGCATCCTCGGCGGCCTGCGCCATGGTGAGGAGTCCGGCAACGCACGCTTCGCGCGCACGCTCTTCGAGCAGGCGCTCAACCGCCAGGCGCTCCGGCTGACCCGCGACGCGGACCGCAGCGTGGAGGCGCTCGACTGGGCCGACGTCACGACGCTCACCGCGGACGACGTCGCCGAGGCCGCCCGCGCGCTCGGCGAGGAGCCGGCACCCGAACCCGAGCCGTCCCGCTGGCGACGCTGGTTCGGGTGACGTCCGGGTCGTCGGCCCCGTCGGGTGACGACCTGAGCGGGTGCCGGGTCCTGGGTCGCGAGTCCCGGGTCTCGGGTCTCGGGTCTCGCGATGTCGCGCTCTGCCGGGGACGGGGTCGCTAGCGTGAGCCCGATGACGGCACCGACGCCCTACCTGCACCTTCCCGGGACCGCTCGTGACGCGCTGACGTTCTACGGGGAGGTCTTCGGCTGCGCCGTCCAGCTGCACACCTTCGAGGAGTTCGGCAGGACGGACGGCCCGCCCGACGCGATCGCGCACGGGTACCTCGTGGAGGGGCCGGTCGAGCTCTTCGCCGCCGACGTGACCGGCGACGATCCTCCGTTCCGATGCGAGGGGCTGATGTTCGCCCTGCTCGGGACCTCGGCGCCGTCGGTCCTGCGCTCGTGGTTCCGCCGGCTCGCCGAGGGCGGCCGGGTCGTCGACGACCTGCAGACCCGGCCCTGGGGGGCGACCGACGGCCAGGTGGTCGACCGTCATGGCCTGCACTGGCTCGTCGGCTTCGAGGGCCAGGACGACCGCTGAGCTGCCGGCGCGCCTGAGCGGCGCCCCGAAGGACGAGGCGTCAGCCGCCGGCGTCCCACCCGTCCATGCTGTGCGGCCGAGGCGTGGTCCGGTCGCCGGTGTCCGGCATGGCGCTCTCCGCGAGGGAGAGGGCGCGTGAGCGCTCCCTGCCGCACCGGACGCAGCGTTGGAGGAGCGACTTCTGGTCGCCCTCCTCGCGCACGACCGTGGTCTGCCAGTGGTGCGAGCCCGTCCGACACCGCAGCGAACGCATGGCGGCCTCCCTGTCGTCCTGCTCTCACGAGCGTGCTCCGCCGGTACCGCGCGGTCAACGGGGCGCAGGGGCGCGGCCGGGGCGAGGTGGGCACGCGTCCGCCGGACGCCTCGACGGCCGAGGGTGCGCCGGGCGTCGACGACGGGCACGATCCGGCCGTGACCCTTCCACGACCGGCCCGTGCTGCCGCGACCGTCGTCGCCGTCTCGGCGCTGGTGGCGTGCACGAGCGCCGCACCCGAGCCGGACGCCGAGCCGACCCCGTCGTCCTCCGCGACGCCGGCGGTCACTCCCGCGCACGACGTCGCCGACGACGTCGCCGCGGCCGACCCCGCGGCCGTGCTCCTCGCGGCTGCCGCGGAACCGCTGGACTCGTCCGTCCTGCCGCCGGGCTTCCACGACGAGGACTCGGTCGAGGTCGACGACGGCACCGACGCGGTCAGCACCATGTACGGCGGGCCGGACGGGCCGACGGGCCCCACAATCTGGCTCCACACCGACATCGGCCGCGACTACACCACCGATCGCCAGGCCGGCGTGACCTGGACGGTGGAAACCGGGTTCGCCGACGGGTACGCCGTCCGCTCGGCGGAGGGAGGCGACGACTTCGCGTTCGTCGACATCGACGCCGAGGGTGCCGTCGATGCCTCCGTCCAGCTCGTCGCGCGCGACGTGCCGATCGAGGACCTGCGGGGGACGGCTCTGCGGATGCTCTCGGCCGCGGACGGGAGCGCACCTGACACGGAGCGTTCACCCGTCGCCCGACGCAGCGCCGGCACGAAGGACGCTCCCCCGAGCCGAGCCGAGCCGTGCCGGCCCCGGCGCCTCCCCCTACGCTGAGCACGACGTGATCGGCCGTGCGCGGGACAGCCCTCGGACGCCGGCCGGCCCGGGGCGCGGCCCCTGAGCGATGGAGGACGACATGGCCGCACGGCGCTCGCTGCGGGGACGGCGGATCGCCGCTCTGGCGGCGGACGGCTTCGAGAAGGTCGAGCTCGTCGTCCCGCTGCGGGCGCTGAGGCGCGCCGGTGCGGAGGTCCACGTCGTCTCCCTGCGGCACGGACGCATCCGGGGGATGAACCTGCACCTGCCCGCCACCCGGGTCGGTGTGGACAGGACGATCAGCGAGACCGGTCCGGCCGAGTACGACGGGCTGCTCGTCCCCGGCGGGTTCATCAGCCCGGACCTGCTGCGTCAGTCGGCCGAGGCACGGGACTTCGTCCGCGCCTTCGCCGCGAGCGGGCGACCCGTCGTCACGCTGTGCCACGGACCATGGGTGCTCGCGTCCGCGGGCGTCCTCGACGGACGCACGCTCACGTCCTGGCCGGGCATCCGGGACGACGTGGTGAACGCCGGCGCCACCTGGCTGGACCAGCCGGTCGTCCGGGACGGCAACCTCACCACCAGCCGGGGACCGCAGGACCTGGCCGCGTTCGTCCCGGCGATGCTCGACGCCTTCGCCCGGACCTCGCCGCAGGCGGAGCCGGCGCCTGGGATCGAGGCATCCGATCCGCAGCGCGACGTGCCTCCTCGCCTGGCGGTCTCCGCGCTGCGGTGGTCCCCGAAGCCGTCCGCGCTCGCCGTGGTCGGGCTCGGTCTGGCGGCGGCCGCCCGACGCGGTCGGCGCGGTCCGGCACCACAGGGCTGAGCCTCCGCCGGCCGCGTCAGGGCTGCAGCGGCCCCCGGTCGCGCGGACGGCTCACGGCGCGAGGTCACCGTCGTCCGCGTCGTCCGCCCACCCGGCGGTGAACCGGTCGTCCGCCGCCCGGGTCTCCTCGACCAGCCGGGCGAGCAGCTCGGGGGCGGTCCCCGAGCGCAGCAGCGCGAGCTGGTCCAGCGCGCCGAGCGGTGCGATGCCGGCGACCTGCCAGAGGCGCTTCGCCGGGTCGCCGGAGAGCTCGACGTCCGGTGCCCAGGGCAGCTGGACGAACTCGCTCGCCCTCGTCAGGGTCGCGCGCACGAGGGCCTCGGCCGTGGCGAGCTCCGCGACTGTCGGTGCGTCGAGCGCCAAGTTCGGGAGCTCGCGCACCTCCGCCCGCGGGAAGGGGTCGTCCTCCAGCCAGCGCACCACCTCGAACCGCGCGGCACCGGTCGCGATGAGCCCGATCGACCCGTCGGCGATCTCCACCGAGGCGATGCGCGCGACCGTCCCCACCCCGAACCGGACGTCCCCTCCGCCGACCTCGGAGCCGCGCTCGATCAGCACCACGCCGAACTCGCGCTCCACCTCGCCGAGCACCGAGGAGAGCATCGCGACGTAGCGTGGCTCGAAGACGCGCAGCGGCAGGGGCATGCCCGGGAAGAGCACGGATCCCAGCGGGAACATCGGCAGCTCGCGCGTCGCGGCGGACATGACGGCGATCCTCCCGCGCCGGGTCGGGCGAGGCGAGCGCGACCCGGCGCGGGCGCGACCTCGGGCGGCTCGACATCGCCGCCGCGTTCACCTCGGCCTACTGCCTCCACGCGCCCTTGAGCCACGTCTCGAGGTCAGCGCTGTTGATGCGCCAGTGACCGCGCAGCTCATTTCCCGGCAGCGCACCGCCTCGGATCGCTTCAATCACGTCCGAGATGTCCACGCGAAGCGCCGCTGCTGCTTCCTCCACGGTGAGACAGGCGAACGGCTCAGCACGGCTCGGACCCTGTGGAGCAGGCACGCGGTGCGGAAGTCAGTCCGCCCGCAGCACGGTCGCGCCGGCCCGCTGGTACCCCGGTGCAGATGTCAACGTGAGTTGACACTCGCAGACGCGTCGGCGAAGGTCGGGCGCATGGACGTCGACCTTCTCGCGGCCGTCACAGCCGTCACGGCCCTCGCCGCCGCCGCTGCCGCCCCGGCAGACCCGACGACGGAGACGGACCACGGCCGTCGTCGCGCCGCCCGGACCCAGCCGTGACCTCCGAGGCGGACGGCAGCGGCCGGTTCGACACCCGGGTCGGCGAGCTGCTCGACCGCCGCCATCCCGTCTGCGCGGCAGCACGGGTGTCGGCCGGTCGGGTCGCGGTCAGCGTCCGCGGCGCCGCCCCGGGTGACACCTTCGAGATCGGCTCGATCTCCAAGTCGATCACCGGGCTGCTCTACCACGACGCGCTCGCGCGGGGCGAGATCGGGCTCGACTCGACCCTCGGCGACCTCCTGCCGCTGGGCTCGGCGCCGGCCGCCCGGGTGCGGCTCGGCGACCTGGCCACGCACCGGTCGGGCCTGCCGCGTCTGCCGAAGGCAGCGCAGCCCGTGCGCCGGACGATGAGCCTGTGGCGGCACGGGACGAACCCCTACGGGGAGGACCTCGAGCAGCTGCTCGCCCAGGTGCAGGGTGTCCGGCTGGGTGCTGCGCGCCCGCGATACTCCAACCTGGGCTTCGAGCTGCTCGGCCACGCCGTCGCCCGCGCTGCCGCCATGACCTACGCCGAGCTGGTCCGGGCGCGCCTCGCCGACCCGCTGGGGCTCGACAGCGTCCACGTGCCTGCCACGCCCGCCGAGCTCGGTCCGGGGGCTCTCGTCGGCAGGAGCCGGCGGGGCTCGGCCAGGGAGCCCTGGACCGGCGAGGCGATCGGGCCCGCGGGCGGGATCCGGGCGTCCGTCCAGGACATGGCCCGCCTCACCGTCGCCCTGCTCGACGGCTCAGCGCCGGGCCTCACCGCGCTCGACGGCGTGGCGCCGTTCGGACGTGGCGCCGTGGTGGGCGCGGGGTGGGTCACGGTCGACGTCGCCCGCCGGCCGATCACGTGGCACAACGGCGGCACGGGTGGGTTCAGGTCCTGGATCGGGCTCGACCGGGTCGCCGGCACGGGCGTCGTCGTCCTGTCGGCCACCTCGCTCGCGGTGGACCGGGCCGGCTTCGCGCTGCTGACCGAGCCCACCCGGTCGCCCGTCGCCTGAGCGCCGTCCACGCTCCCCGGCAGGCCGGGGCACGCCGCACCGGTGACGCCGGTCAGGCCTCCCCGACCGGCGTGAGCAGGCCGCCGTCCAGCGCGATCGCGGTGTCCAGGGTGACGTACCCGCGCTCCTCGAAGAGCACCGTGACCTTGTCGGCCTCCACGACCGACACCGTCCCGGGGCCCCACCGGGTGTGCTCGACCTGCTCACCGGCGTGGAGCGGGGCGTCGTCGACGTCGACGCTCGTCCCGGCGTCGCACGAGTCGCACGCCCCGCAGCGCTCGGGGTGGACCTCCCCCAGCAGCTCGAGCAGCAGCCGGCGACGGCAGTCGCCGGTGTCGGCGTAGGTCCGGACGAGCTCGACCCGGGACCGGTCCATCGCCTGCGCGTGCTCGCGCTCGGCGGCGATGTCGGCGAGCACCCGGTTCACCGCACGCTGGCGACCCTCGCGCTCCTCCGGGTGCAGCACGCCGTCGTGCTCCTCGACCGCGCCCGCCCGGACCAGCGCCCCGAGCGCGCGGGACAGCGACCGGGGCGCCACGCCGGTGCGCTCGGCGAGCTCCTCGCGGGTGCCGGGACGGTCGCGCACCGCGGACAGCACCGCGCGCAGCGTCTCGGGTCGCGACCCGCCGCCGGACCGCAGGTAGTGGTTGAGCCCGAAGTCGTCCGGCCGGTAGAAGAGCACGGCAAGCGCCGGCTCCTCGTCGCGCCCGGCCCGCCCGACCTCCTGGTAGTAGGCGTCCAGCGAGGTCGGCGGCCCCGAGTGCAGGACGAAGCGGACGTCCGGCCGGTCGACCCCCATGCCGAACGCGCTCGTCGCCACGACGAGGTCGGCGTCGCCCCGCAGGAACTGGTCCTGCGCCTCGGCCCGGGCCTTGCCGGCCAGCCCGGCGTGGTAGACGAGCGCAGGCCGGCCCGCCTCGGCCAGCGCCGCGGCGAGCTCCTCGACGTGGCGGTGCGTGCGTGCGTAGACGATGCCGGCGCCGTCGGTCGCGACGGCCGCCTCCACCACGGCGGCGTCGCGCTCGGCGTCGGAGGCGGACGCGCGGGCACCCAGCCAGATGTTGGGCCGGTCGGCGTCGTGCACGAGCACGCGCGGTGAGCGCAGCCGCAGCCGGTCGACGACCTCCTCGCGCACCTGCGCGGACGCCGTGGCCGTCACGGCGAGGACGCGCGGTCCGCCGAGCCGCTCGACCGCGGAGCCCACGTGCAGGTAGTCCGGGCGGAAGTCGTGCCCCCACTCGCTGACGCAGTGCGCCTCGTCGACGACGACCAGGCCCACCCGGGCGCGGGCGAGCTCGTCGGCCACGGCCGGCCGGACCAGCTGCTCGGGCGCGAGCAGCAGGACGTCGAGCCGTCCCTCGACGGCGTCCGCCAGCGCCTCGCGCTGCCGCTTGGGCGTGACCGCCGAGCTCACCGCGGCCGCGCGCAGCCCGGACCCGCGCAGCGAGTCGAGCTGGTCGCGCTGGAGGGCGAGCAGCGGGGAGACGACGACGGTGAGCCGGTCGGACATGAGCGTCGCCACCGCGTAGACCGCCGTCTTCCCGGCGCCCGACCGCGCGACGAGCAGCGTGTCGGCCTCCGCCAGGCCCGCCAGCGCGTCGGTCTGCGCCTCCCGCAGCCTCGCCCCCTCACCCAGGACGGTGCGGACGGCGTCGTCGAGGCCCAGGGGGCGTGCGGTGGCGGTGCTCACGGCGTCACGCTCTCCCGCAGCCGTGGGGGCTGCAACCGCAGGAGCCGGCCGCCCGGCGGGTGCGGGAGGGCACCCCGGCGGGTCCGCCCCCGGGTGACGAGGTCGACGTGCGGTTGCGGAGCCGGACGCCCGGACCCACGGTGAGGGACGTCACGCCGGCGGGCCGGGTCCGCGCCCGCCGGCGTGCCGCCGACCCACCGAGGAGGACCCCATGGCCGCACCGTCACCGCCGGACCCCACCGCACCGGCGGTGGTCGCCGACGAGCCGCGCCGGATCGTGGTGACGGGTGCGGACTCCGGCATCGGTCGTGCGGTCGCCGTCGCCCTGGCCGCACCGGGCCGCGAGGTCGGGATCACCTGGCACGCCGACGAGGACGGCGCCCAGGCCACCGCGCGGGAGGTGCGCGCCCGCGGGGCGACCGCGCACGTGCGCCGCCTGGACCTGACCGACCCGCCGCAGGGCGCCGTCGTCGTGGACGACCTGGCCGCGACCATGGGCGGGCTGGACACGCTCGTCCTGTCGTCGGGGACCGGCTCCTCGACGCTGCTGCTGGACATGTCGTACGAGACCTGGCGCGAGGTCGTCTCCGTCGACCTGGACGGCGCGTTCTGCTGCCTCCAGGCCGGCGCCCGGCACATGGTCGCCGGTGGTGGCGGGAGCGTCGTGGCGATCACCAGCGTCCACGAGCACGCCCCGCGGGTCGGTGCGGCGCCCTACTGCGCCGCGAAGGGCGGCCTCGGCCTGCTCGTGAGGACGGCGGCGCTCGAGCTGGCGGAGCACGGCATCACGGTCAACGCGGTCGCGCCCGGCGAGATCGCCACGCCGATGACCGGGCAGACCGACGAGTCCGTGCTGGACGGCCGGCGCCGCCCCGGCATCCCGGTCGCACGCCCCGGCGACGCCCGCGAGATCGCCGCCGTCGTCGCGTTCCTGTGCTCGCCCGCCGCGCGGTACGTCACCGGGGCGTCGTGGCCGGTCGACGGCGGCATGCTGCAGATGGGTCCGATGGCCGGCTCGCACCTGGCGTCCGACGACTGGCGCCGCCCGTGAGCGCGCGCGGCCGCGCCCTGCGCCTGGCGGCGCTGGCGGCGACGGCCCTCGGCGGCGTGGGGCTGGGCGTGGCGACCGGCACGGTCGCGGCGCTGCGCCACGACCGGCCCATGCACGCCGTCGGCCGGACCTACCACGCCCGGCTGGAGCGGACCGGGACCACGTCCGACCGCTCGGGGGTCGCGTGGATCGACCAGCCGCGCGCGCAGGGCGGTCTGGTGCGGTTCTCCCGCGGCGCCGGGCTGCCCGCGCGCCTGCCGGACGTGCAGGGGGTGGCGATCCGGCTGGACGAGCCCGGCGGGCACACCGACCTGCTGCTGAGCTCGTCCGGGCTGCGCGGGCTGTCCCGGTTCGTGCTCGTGCCGCGGCGGTCGCCCCTGCGCGGCGCCGCGGGCAGCCTGATGCCGTTCCGCGGGCCGCACGGGCCGCTGCTGCTCGCCGTGCAGCCGGCGCCGGACGGGTCCGGTCGCGGGGACCGGCGCGGCACCGACCTGACGGACCCTGACCTGCGCGGCACCCGGTGGCACCTGCTGTGGTCGGGGACGTCCGGGCCGTGGCGGGAGGTCGGGGTGCTCACCGTCGGCGAGGACGCCGGTCCGGACGTCGACCGACGCACCCGCTTCGGCCCGGTGACCGCCACGCCGCCCGGGCTGCCGTCGTACCGCTGGGCCCGGCTGGTGCGCGACCCGGCGTACCGCGCCGCCCAGCTGCTGGGTCGCCCGGGGACCGGTCGCTGACCGGGGACGCCCGACCGAGGACGTCAGGTCGGGCGTCGCCTGCGGCGGCCCGGCTCAGGCGTCGCCCTCCCGCAGCGCCACCAGGCCCTCGGACGTGTAGCCGTACATCCGCCCGGAGACGACGAACAGGTGCTGGACGTCGTCGGGCACGTCGGCCTGCCAGCGGGTCCGGCCGTCCTCCACCCCTCGGGCGGTCACCACGACGTCGCCCCCGTCGCGCTCCGCGCGCAGCACCAGTCGACCGTCGGTGAGCAGGCCGTACTGGCTGGCGGACGGCACGGCGGTCTCCCAGGCCGTCTCGCCGGTGGCCACGTCGACCGCCTCCATCCGCTCGGACTCGACCCGGATGACGCGGCCCTCCAGGATCACCAGCCCACCGGCGTCCGGCCCCTCCGCGCGCCAGCGGCGGTCGCCGGAGCGCTCGTACGCCTCGAGCCCCTCGCCGGCCGAGGACTGGACCAGGACGACGTCCGCGGCGGTCCCGTCGTCGGTCGCACGGGTCAGCGGATACCCGTCGACGGTGAAGCTGTCCCCGCTCCCCAGGTCCGTCACCGAGGTGGCGCCGACGGCGTCGCGCAGGGGTCGCACCAGGGTGCGCCCGCCGACGACCTCCGCCCAGGACGAGCTCGCGGGCCGCTCCCGCGACCACGAGGTCACGACGTCGCCCTGCCCGTCCAGCACCCAGCCGGACTGACCCGGGACCACGACCAGCCCGTCGTCCACCCGCACGGACGTGTACTCCTCGAGCCCCTCTCTGGGCGGACCCTCGAACCGCCAGGCCTCCCGGGTGCGGAGCGGGTCGGTGCGGACGACCTGGACGCCTCCGTCGGTGCCGCGCTGCATGACGACGAGGTCCGTCCCGATCGCCGCGAGCGACGTCGTCGCGTCCACGCTCGTCTCGCTCAGCACCTCGCCGGTGGCCACCGCCAGCACGAGCAGCCGGGACGCCGTCGGCTCGTAGCGGGACAGGTCCTGGGGCGAGGGCCCGAGCTCGTCGACGACGAGGCACGCCACGACCCGCTCGCCGTCCTCGGCTCCCTCGGCGGCGTCCGGCACGACGCACCGCACCCCGCGCAGGGGCGCGAGCCGGCTGCGGACCGCGGGCACCGTCCACACGGTCTCGCCCGTGTCCGCGTCCACCGCGACGACGTCGACGTCCCGGGTGCCGTCGCGGGTGTCCGTCACGCCGACGAGCATCCCGGCGACGTCGTGGAGCTCGATCCACAGCGGCATGTCGGTGCGCCACGCCTCGCTGACCGGGCCTTCGAGCGGCGCCAGCACGCCGGGGACGTCGGCCAGGGCGGCGAGCCATTCCTGCTCACGGTGGTCGCCGACCAGCGTCGCGGCGCCCGCGGCGACGGCCAGGGCGGCCGCCAGGGCGGCGGCCCAGGCACGGCGCGCGGGACGGCTGGGGGCGCTGGACCGACCCCGGCGCCATCGCCGGCCGTCGGGCTCCACCGCGTCGTCGGCGGCGCCGGTCCCGGTGGTCGCGGACCGGCCCGGACCGGTGGCGTCCGGCGCGGTGGACCGCCCCGGCGACGGCGCCGCATCGCGGTCGTCGGGCTCGACGAGCTCGACGTCGCGCATCTCGTACCGGGGGGACCCCATCGTCCGACCCTAACCAGCGCCCCAGGGTCGTGCGCCCGGACGGGCCGGCGGCCGTCCGGTCCGCCTCAGCCGGCCTGTCCGGGCGTCAGCGGGCGTCAGCGGGCGTACCGGGCGACGAACGCCCGCAGGAGCGCGGGCGGGTGCACGACGTGGGACGTGCGCAGCGCCTCCACCACCCGGTCGACGTCGTCGGGCGGGAAGTACCCCGCGTCGCGGTAGATCCGCACCCGCTCGACGATGCCGGGGACGTCGAGCTCGGGGTGGAACTGCGTCGCGTAGAGGTTGTCCCCCACCCGGAACGCCTGCACGGGGCAGCCCGGCGACGAGGCGAGCACCACGGCGTGCGGCGGCGGCTCGCGCAGCGCCTCCTTGTGCCCCACGAACGCGTCGAAGGCGTCCGGCACGGCGCGGAACACCGGGTCGCCGCGGCCCGCGTCGGAGAGCGTCACCTCGACCGCGCCGACCGGCTCCCCGAACGTGCGGTCGACGACCCCGCCCTGGTGCACCCCGAGGGTCCCGACGCCGTAGCACGCGCCTAGGAAGGGCATGTCCCGGGCGACGACCTCGTCGAGCAGCCCGGCCAGCTCGCGCTCGACGCGCAGCTGGACCTCGGACTTCTCGTCCTCGGGGTCGCTGGTGCAGAACGGGCTGCCGCCGACCACGATGCCCGACCAGTCGTCCAGGTCCAGGGCGGGGAGCGGGACGCGCTCGAGGCGGACCTGGTGCAGCTCGTCCGCGGTCAGCCCACCGAACCGGCGGAACGACTCGTACTCGCTCTCGGCGGCGTGGTCGTCCGCGCGCGTGGACAGCAGGAGGAAGGGCCTCACGGCGGCGAGCGTAGTGTCGCCGGACGCGGGGATCACCCGGCACGGTCGCCGGGGTCCCGCGGGCGCAGCGGAGGAGACGCGATGACCACCCCGAGGCACGGCCGGCGTCGTCGCGAGGTGGACAGCTTCCGGTGGGCCGCGCGCGGGGTGCGGGCGGCCCTGGTGCGCGAGCCGCACCTGCGGTTCCACGCCGCGGCGACCGTGGTGGTCGCGGTCCTCGCGGCGCTCGTCCCGCTCACGCCCGCCGAGCGTGCGGCGCTCGGGCTGGCGGTCGGCCTGGTCTGGGTCGCCGAGCTCGTCAACACGGCGGTCGAGCGGCTGGTCGACCTGGTCTCACCCGGGTTCGACCCGGTGGCCGGTCAGGTGAAGGACATCGCGGCGGGGGCCGTGCTGGTCGCGGCGGTCGTCGCGGCGGGGGTCGGCGCGACCGTGCTGGGCCCTGCGCTGGCCGGGTGGGTCAGGTCCGCGGTGGGCTGACCGGCGCGACCCCCAGCTCCGCCAGGGCGACGGTCGCCAGCCCCCGGGTGACGTCCGGGTCGCCCCGGCGCCACGCACCGGCGACGTCCGGGCCGAGGGCTGCGAGCTGGTCCAGCGGGGCGGCCGCCAGTGCCCGCAGGGCGAGGAGGTCCACCCCGTCCGGCCGCGCGAGCAGCCGGCGCGCCACGGCCGCACGCCGCGCGCCGCGCCACCGGTGCAGCGCCCACGCCCCGACCACCACGACGATCGGCCAGCCGGCGACGGCCAGGGCCGTCACCAGCGCGGTGCGCGAGACGCCGTCCTGCACCGCGACCCCGGCTCCCGCGAGGCGGGCGGCAGCCTCGCCGGCGGCGTCGAACGGCGCCTGCAGCTCCCGGCCGAGGAACGGGGCCCGGGCGACCGTCTCGCCGGCCTGGGCCAGCCCGTCCCCCAGGGACCGGCCGGCCTCCTCCACGGTCCGGCCGGGCTCGGCGAGCCGCATCACCTGCGCGTGCACGGCCCGCCCGACGCCGAGCCACACCACCACCCACAGCAGCACGAGCAGGTCGCCGAGCGTCCGGCGGCCGGGTCGTGCGGCGCGCACCGCGGTGCCGCTCGTGCCGCTCGTGCCGCTCGTTCCGCTGGTGCCGCTCCTGCCGCTCGTGCCGCTCCTGCCGCTCACTGCGCCTGCACCGCCCGGCCCGCCGGTGACCGCGCGGCCCGGTCGCCGAACGCCACCCACGACGCGCCCGCGACTGCGCCCCCGACCAGGACGCCGGCCACGACGTCGGACGGGTGGTGCACGCCCAGGAGAACCCGGTCCGCCGCGGTGAGCGCGACGACCGCGCCGACCGCGACCGGGACGGCCACCCGCGCACGTGGTCCCAGCAGCGGCCAGATCAGCACGGTGAGCGCGATCCCGGCGCTGGTGGTGTTCGCGGCGTGCCCGGACGGGAAGCTGAAGCCGGAGGCGTGCGCGACGGCGTCGTCGACCACCGGCCGCGCCCGCTGCACCACCAGCTTGAGCAGCGCCTCGGCACCCCACCCGACCAGCACCGTGACCGCGGTCCACCGCGCCCGGCCGGCCAGCCCGTGCCGCCGCCCCACCCAGACGCAGGTCGCCAGCACGGCCATGTTGACCCACAGGGGCTGCAGCGCCTCCTGCCAGCCCACCAGCGCGGCCCGCAGCGCCGGCTCGGAGCGCGTGAGGTCGGTGCCGGCGCGGACGGCGGCGTCGTCGGCCTGCACCAGGGCCGGCGTGCCGGCGCGCACCGCGAGCGCGAGCAGCGCCACGGGCAGTCCGAGCCCCGCGGCCAGCGCGCCGCCGAGCAGCAGCCGCGGTCGACGGCCGGGTGGTGGGGTCATGGCGGCACGCTAGACGCCGTCCGCGGCGATGTCCCTCCGGCGGACGCGGCGACGGCGGGCGACGAGCCGTCTCGGTGGGGCGGGCGTCAGCCGCCGAGCAGGCCGCCCAGTCCCCCGCCGCCGCGGTTGCCGTCCCCGGCGTTGTGCCCGCCCGCGACGACGGACTCGCTGGGCTGCACCACGACGTACCCCTGGCCGCCGAACGCCATCTGGAACGTCTCGCCCGTCCCGCCGCGGATCATCGACTTCAGGCCGCCGGTGTCCACGCGGATGTCCATCGTCACCCCGGCGGTCCACAGGACCACCGCCTGCGCGTCGCCGAAGGTCGGCGCCGTGGCGACGTCCAGGGCGACCGGCTCGCCCTTGGTGGTGATGGCGACGTAGCCGGTGCCGCGCAGCGACACGTTGTACAGGCCGCCGGTCATCGCCGCGCCGCGGGCCTGGATGCGGTGGATGTCCCACTCGATCGAGGAGGAGAACGCGAGCACGTTGCTGCCGTTCACGGACAGCTGGTCGTTCTCCAGGTACAGGATCTGCACCTCGGCGGCCTCGTCGGCGAGGAAGAGCTCGCCGTGCCCGGTGGCCTGCATCATGTCGACGCCCTCACCGGTGACCGCGGCCTTGAACATCCGCCCCAGTCCCCCGGCGCCCTTGTTCTCGAACCGCACGTCGCCCTGGTAGGCGACCATCGAGCCGCTCTTGGCCCACACCGGCCCGAAGCCCATCTGGACCTTGAGCAGCTTCTTGCCCTGCAGCGAGAACGGGTCCGGCGAGGCGTTCTCGCGGAAGTCGTGGAACAGCGAACCGTGGATGGGCATGACGAGTCGTCTCCTCGTGGATCGGCGGCGCGGCGATGTGGTCCGGCTCTCGGCACCCTAACGAGCGGCGCGTCCCCCGACGGGTGGTTCGTCGGACGGGCCCTCGGGCCGGCGTCCCCCGGGTCCCCTGCCCGCGCGGGACGGTGACGCGTAGGGTCTCGCTCGAGGGCCGGCTCGTGCGTGCATGACCGCCGTGAGGAGGAGTCATGGGGTTTCTCGACAAGGCGAAGGCTGCCGCCAACGACCTGACCGCGAAGGTCGACACCGCGCTGGCCGGCTCCGGTCTCGGCACGCCCGGCGGCTCCGCGGGGGCGGACGCCGAGCGGTACCTGCGGGACCTGGGCGTCCTGGCCTTCCTCGACGCCCAGGGGCGTCCAACCCCCGAGGTGGAGCGCGCCCGCGTGCTCGGGGCGCTGCGCGACCTCGAGGCCCGCGGTGCGATCCACGGCCTCACCCTGCACACCGCTCCGCCGCCACCACCGGGCGGTGGCCCCGCGGCGCAGAGCGGTGGCCCCGCGGCGCAGGGCGGTGGCCCCGCGGCGCAGGGCGGCGGCCCGTCGGCGCACACGCCGCCGCCCCCGCCGCCGGGTGGCGCGGCACCGGCGTACCCGCCGCCACCACCTCCGGCGGACCCCGCGGCGCCGCCTCCGCCCGGCCGGACGGCGCCGCCTCCGCCGCCGTCGTGGCTCGCGTAGGCACCGAGGCACCGGCCGCACACACCCGACGACCCGGTTCGCGGCGGGCGTCAGCCGCCGTCCGTGTCGGGCGCCGGGGCGATGTCCGACGGCGTGGGGTTGGTCGGCTGGATCACGCCGTCGCTGTTGCCCAGCGCCCAGGTCGCGACGGCCAGCCCGAGCACGGCGAGCAGGGCCGCCGCCCCACCGACCGCCCGCTGCCGCCGTCGCCGGCGCGGCGGGCGCGGGTCGAAGGGCGAGACGTCCTGGGCCACCGCACACCTCCTTCTCCGGCCGGGTCCGGCCTGGTCGGTCGTCAGGGGGTCGGCGAGCCGCCGTTGACGTTGAGGGTCTCCCCCAGCACGTAGCTGGACTCCGACGACGCGAGGAACACGTAGGCCGGCGCCACCTCCGTCGGCTGCCCGGCGCGGCCCAGCGGGACGCTCTGGCCGAACTCCGGAAGATCTTCCGTCGGCGTGCCCCCCGACGGCTGCAGCGGCGTCCAGATCGGCCCCGGCGCGACGGCGTTGACCCGGATCCCCCGGCTCGCCAGCTGCTGGGCGAGGCCCTTGGTGAAGGCGTTGATCGCGGCCTTCGTCGTCGCGTAGTCCAGCAGCGTCGGCGAGGGCTCGTACGCCTGGACCGACGTCGTGTTGATCACCGCGGACCCGGGCGCGAGGTGCTTCAGGGCTGCCCGGGTGACGCGGAACATCGCCAGGATGTTGGTCTGGAACGTCTGCTCCAGCTGCTCGTCGGTGATCTCCTCCAGGCTCTGGGTGGCCACCTGCTTCGCAGCGTTGTTGACCAGGACGTCCAGGCCGCCGAGCTCGGCCACGGCGCGCTCGACCACCTCGGTGCAGAACTGGGGGTCGGTGAGGTCGCCGGGGATCTGCACCGCCCGGCGGCCGGCCTCGGTGACGATGCGCGCCACCGTGGCGGCGTCCTCCTCCTCGGCGGGCAGGTAGGTGATCGCGACGTCGGCGCCCTCGCGGGCGAACGCGACGGCGACCGCGGCGCCGATCCCGGAGTCCCCACCGGACACCAGCGCCCTGCGGCCCTGCAGCCGCCCGGTGCCGCGGTAGGAGAGCTCGCCGATGTCCGGCTTGGGGGTCACGGTCGCCTGCAGGCCGGGCGCGTCCTGCTCCTGCTCGGGCGGGCTGATGCTGGGGTACCGGCTGACCGGGTCCTGGGACGTCAGCTGGTCGCTGCTGGTGGTGTCGGTGTCGTCGCCGGCCACAGGGTCCCCCCGGGGGAAGTGATGGTGCTCGATGTCCGGGCCAGTGTGCGATCGGCCCCCGCTTCGCGCACGCGGTCGGCGCGCGGGCCCGACTCAGGCGCTCTGCGTGCCAGGGTGCGGCTCGGCGGCGGCGACCGACCGCTCCATGACCATCGCGCGGAGCGCCGCCGACGGCGCGGTGCCGGGCCCGCCGGCGCGGAGCCAGGTCTCGAGCTCCCCGGTCGCGCCGTCGCCGGCCAGCCGTTCGAACCAGACCGGCCCGACCCCGGCGCGGCGGCGGTGCCCGCTCGGACGGGCGACGACGACGTCACCGCGCTCGCACTCGTCCAGGCACTCCACGAACGTCACCCGGGCCACACCCGCTCCGGAGAGCCGGTTCAGCCGCTCGGGCTGCCCGCCGGGCAACGGGTCGGCGGTGCCCAGCGTCTCCCCCGAGCACAGCGAGCACGCTGTCAGGCCGGGGAGGTCGCGGGAGCCGTCGGCGGCGTCGACCGGCACCGGGGGCGTCTCGGCGGGGAGACCTGTCCCGACCTCGCCTCGCGGGTCCGACCCTCCTTCTGCGCGCATGCGACGAGACCCTACGAGACGACGAGGGTGGGCCGGGCAGCGGGTGCGCCGACCGCCGCTCGGCCGGGCCGAGCGGCCCGGGTCCACCCGGGTGGCCGCCCCTGACCGTGCCGAGCCCGGCCGGATCGCCGTCGTCGCGGCGTCGCGCCACAGTGGGTGGGTGAGCAATCGACTGGCGGGGAGCACCAGCCCCTACCTGCACCAGCACGCCGAGAACCCCGTCGACTGGTTCGAGTGGGGCGAGGAGGCGTTCGCGGAGGCCCGCCGCCGCGACGTGCCGCTGCTCGTGTCGACCGGCTACGCCGCGTGCCACTGGTGCCACGTCATGGCGCACGAGTCCTTCGAGGACGAGGCGACGGCGGCCTTCATGAACGAGCACTTCGTCAACGTCAAGGTCGACCGCGAGGAGCGGCCGGACGTCGACGCGATCTACATGGACGCCACCCAGGCGATGACCGGCGCCGGGGGCTGGCCGATGACCGTCTTCGCCACCCCCGACGGCGACCCGTTCTACTGCGGCACGTACTTCCCGCCCCGGCCCGTCCAGGGCATGCCCTCGTTCCCCCAGGTCCTGGCGGCGATGGCCGGGGCCTGGACGACGCGGCGGGCCGAGGTCGACGCCAGCGCCGAGCACATCAGGCAGGCGCTCGCCGAGCGGCGCCCCGTCGCGCCTGCGGGAGCCGTGGCGGGACCGGAGGCCGGCGGCGTGGAGCCCTCGGTGCTCGCCGCGACGGTGGAGGCCCTCGCCCAGGGGTACGACGCGCGGCGCGGCGGGTTCGGCGGCGCGCCCAAGTTCCCGCCGTCGATGGTGCTGGAGTGGCTGCTGCGCCACCACGCGCGCACCGGGGACGACGACGCCCTGGCGATGGCTCGCAGGACCCTGGAGGCGATGGCCCGCGGCGGGATGTACGACCAGCTCGGCGGAGGCTTCGCGCGGTACTCGGTCGACGCGTCGTGGACCGTCCCGCACTTCGAGAAGATGCTCTACGACAACGCCCTGCTGCTGCGCGTGTACGCGCACTGGTGGCGCGCGGACGGCTCGGCGCTGGCCCACCGGGTGGTCACCGAGACCGCCGGGTGGATGCTGCGTGAGCTGCGCACCCCGCAGGGCGGCTTCGCCTCGGCGCTGGACGCCGACAGCGAGGGGCGCGAGGGCGCGTTCTACGTCTGGACCCCGGCCCAGCTCGCCCAGGTCCTCGGGGCGGACGACGGCGCCTGGGCGGCCTCGGTCTGGGGTGTGACGGCCGAGGGGACCTTTGAGCACGGCAGCTCCGTGCTGCAGCTCCTCGCCGACCCGCCGGACCCCGAGCGCTGCTCCGTGGTCCGCGAGCGCCTGGCGGCCGCCCGCGAGGACCGGCCCCGTCCCGGTCTGGACGACAAGGTGGTCTCGGCGTGGAACGGCCTGGCGATCGCGGCGCTCGCGGAGGCGGGCGCGCTGCTCGACCGCCCGGACTGGGTGACGGCGGCCACCGACGCGGCCCACCTGCTGACGAGCCTGCACCTGCGCCCGGGCAGCGACGCCGACCCCGGCTCGCGGCTCGTGCGGACGTCGCGCGGCGGCGTGGCGGGCACGTCGGCGGGGGTGCTCGAGGACTACGCGGACGTCGCGGAGGGCCTGCTCGCGCTGTGGTCGGTCACCGGGGACCCGCAGTGGTCCACGCACGCCGCCGCCCTGCTGCGCACGGTGCTCGACCACTTCGGCGACGGGGCCGGCGGGTTCTTCGACACCTCGGACGACGAGACGGACTCGGTCCTGGCCCGCATCCGCCGCCCGCAGGACCCCGCCGACGGGCCGACCCCGTCGGGTCAGGCAGCGGCGGCCGGGGCGCTGCTGACCCTCGGTGCGCTGACCGGCTCCCTGGAGCACCGCGAGGCGGCCGAGGGCGCGCTGCGCGTGCCGCTGCAGCTGGCGACCCGGTACCCCCGTGCTGCCGGCTGGGCGCTGGCGGTCGCGGAGGCCGTGGTCGACGGGCCGCGGGAGGTGGCCGTCGTCGGCCCCCCGGACGACGACGCCACCCGCGCCCTCCTCGCGGCGGCGTGGGCCAGCCCCGCGCCGGGCCTGGTGATCGCCCACGGCACCGCCGGCGCGGGACCGGACGGGGACGTCCCGGCGCTGCTGCACGACCGGCCGCTGGTGGACGGCCGCCCGGCCGCCTACGTGTGCCGCGGGTTCGTCTGCCGCCGGCCCACCACCGACCCCGGTGAGCTGACCGCCCAGCTCGCGGAGGGAGCCGGGCCGGCCGGTGGCTCGCCGTGGGTGGCCGGCTCGAGTGGCGCCGTCGTCCCGCCGGCGTAGCGTCGCAGGCGCCCGAGAACCCCTCGACCGACAGGACGACGATGAGCGAGGACACCTCCACCCCCATCCCCGACTCCCCCGCCGAGGACCCGGAGGCCGCCTGGGCGGAGCCGGAGAACGACGACCTGGGTCTGACCGACCGCCAGGACTCGATCGACGGCGCCGGCTTCGAGCTCGAGGCGGAGCGCCCGTGAGCGTCCAGGGCGGGGAGGGCACCGCCGACGAGCAGCACGCGGACCTGCCGGCGGACGCCGCGTCCAGGGGTGAGCTGCCGGAGGGCGGCGGCGAGCCCACGCCCGGGTCGGACAACGACGGCGCCGAGGCGGGGTACTCCGCTCCGGGGGACGCGTCGCAGTCCTGACGCGGCCGCCCGGGTAGGGTGCGGCGGCCACGCAGCAGCGTGCGCCGTCGCGCTGCCGTGCCCCGTGCCGCCGTCGGCGGGCCACGGTCGCCCGAGGAGAGGGAACCCCGTGCCGCCCACGCGCACCGAACGTCTCGACGGCCTGCCGTTCACCGGCCGGCACCGTCGTCTCCTGGTCGGCTCCGGCCTGGGCTGGGCGTTCGACGCCATGGACGTCGGCCTGATCTCGTTCGTCATCGCGGCGCTCGCCGTCCAGTGGGACGCGAGCCCCGGACAGCTGTCGTGGGTCGCCTCCGCGGGATTCCTCGGCATGGCGGTCGGCGCGAGCCTGGGCGGGCTGCTGGCGGACCGCCTGGGCCGCCGGCAGGTGTTCGCGCTGACGCTGCTCGTCTACGGGCTGGCGACCGGCGCGTCCGCGCTGTCGTGGTCCGTGGGCGTCCTGATCGCCCTGCGCTTCGTCGTCGGGCTGGGCCTCGGCGCGGAGCTGCCGGTCGCCTCCACCCTGGTCAGCGAGTTCGCGCCGCCGCGGATCCGCGGCCGGGTCGTCGTCGCCCTGGAGGCGTTCTGGGCCGTCGGCTGGACCCTGTCGGCGGTCGTCGGCTACCTCGTGGTCCCGGCCGATGGCGGCTGGCGCTGGGCGCTCGCGATCGGCGCCCTGCCCGCGCTGTACGCGGTGTACGTCCGGCGCGGGCTGCCGGAGTCCGTCCGCTTCCTCGAGGCCCGCGGCCGGCACGCCGAGGCCGAGGCCGTCGTCCAGCAGTTCGAGGCGTCGGCCGCGGCGTCGTCGCGGGCGCGTGGGCGCACGCCCGGCACCGGCAGCGGCTCCGCCACGGCGGTCGCACCCGGCGCGCACGGGACCGTCCCCGCCGGCGCGCCGGCCGGGGCCGACGCCCGCACCGCGCCCGACCCGGGGCCGGTCGCCACGCTGACCGAGACCCCTGCCGTGGCGGCGCCCCGACCGGCGGAGCTCTTCTCCGCCCGGCTGCGGGGCCGCACCGCGACCCTGTGGGTCGTCTGGTTCGCGGTGAACTTCGCCTACTACGGCGCCTTCATCTGGCTGCCCACGCTGCTGTTCGACTCCGGCTTCTCGCTGGTCCGGTCGTTCGAGTACACGCTGGTCATCACCCTCGCCCAGCTGCCCGGGTACGCGGTGTCCGCGGTGCTCGTCGAGACGTGGGGGCGGCGTCCGACCCTGGTGACGTTCCTGCTCGGCTCGGCGGCCTCCGCCGGGCTGTTCTCCCAGGCGGACGGCAGCACGCAGGTGCTCCTCGCCGGGATGCTGCTGTCGTTCTTCAACCTCGGCGCGTGGGGCGCGCTGTACGCCGTCACCCCCGAGCTCTACCCCACCCGGCTGCGCGGCACCGGAGCCGGCTCCGCGGCCGCGTTCGGGCGGCTGGCCTCGATCCTGGCCCCGCTCAGCGTGCCGCTGCTGCGCGACCAGGGCGGCACGGGGCTCCTGTTCGCCGTCTTCGCGACCGTGTTCGTGGTCGCGGCCGCCGGGTCCGCCCTGCTCCCCGAGCGCCGCGGCGCGGTCCTCGAGGACTGAGCACCGCAGGAGGGGTCGCCGCGTCGGCGAGGGTCGCGGGACCGCCGCCGTCCGGCCGCCGCCGTCCGCCTTGCCGGTGCGAGGGCTGGGCGGCACGCTGGCGCACACGGGCGACGCCGCCCGTGCCACGCGAGAGACCACAGGAGGGCCGACCATGACGTCCACCCAGAGCGAGTCCACCGGCGACGACCGGAACCCCAGCGGCGAGGTCCCGAACCCCGAGACGGGTGCGGGCATCGGCGCCGGTGAGCCCTCCACGTTCGAGCCCGAGGAGGACCCCGAGGCCGTGACGGACCCCGAGTCCGGGGTGGACGCCGAGTGACCTCCGCCGACGCCGGCACGCCCGCGGGCACCGGCTCCGGGACCGGCTCCCCGGCCGGCTCCGGCGACGGGGACGGTCGCGTGCCGTCCGGCCCACCGGACCTGCCGGCGTCGGTGGTCCTCGGTCCCGGCGAGGGCGGTCTGGACCGCCTCACGGTGACCGCACCGACCGGACGTGCGGAGATCTACCTGCAGGGCGCCCACGTGACGCGCTGGCACCCCACCGACGCCGAGGACGTGCTGTTCCTCAGCGCGCGCAGCCGGTTCGCCGACGGGACGGCCATCCGCGGCGGCGTCCCCATCTGCTTCCCCTGGTTCGGCCCTCACCCGACCGACGCCACCGCACCGTCGCACGGGTTCGCCCGCGTGCTGCCGTGGCGCCTGCTGGGCGCCCGGGAGGCCGGGGACGACGTCGTGGTCGAGCTGGGCCTGGAGGACTCGCCGCAGACCCGCGCCGGCGCCTGGCCGCACCCGTTCCGTGCGACGTACCGCGTCACGGTCGGTGCGACCCTGCGCCTGGAGCTGGAGGTCACCGGCACCGGGACCGGGCCCGTCACCTTCGAGGAGGCGCTGCACACCTACCTGGCGATCGGGGACATCCGCACGGCCGTGGTCGGCGGGCTCGAGAGGACCGCCTACCGGGACAAGGTGGCCGGAGGCGAGGTGGTCCAGGGGGCGTCGGAGCCCGTGCGCGTGACCGGCGAGACGGACCGGGTCTACCTCGGCACGCGCGAGACGGCCGTGGTCGAGGACCCGGCCGGCGGGCGCAGCGTCGTGGTCGGCAAGGACGGCTCGGCCACGACCGTGCTGTGGAACCCGTGGGCCGAGAAGGCGGCGGCCCTGGCGGACCTCGGCGACGACGAGTGGACGCGCATGGTCTGCGTGGAGACGGCCAACACCGGGGACGACGCGGTCACCCTGGAGCCCGGCGGGAGCCACACCATGACGGCCACCCTGGCGGTGCGTCTGGCCGGCCCGGCCGCGTAGCGCACCGCCGCGCAGCCGCCCCCGCGCCGGGCTAGCGTGGCGGGCGCCGACGCCCGCACGCCCAGCACGCAGGAGCGCCATGATCACCACCGAGGTCGCCGACCGGGTGCACCGGATCGACCACGCGCACGTCAACCTCTACCTCGTCGAGGAGGAGGGCCGGGTCCTGCTCGTGGACACCGGGCTGCCCCGGACGTGGGGACTGATCGCCCAGGCCCTGCGCGAGCTCGGGCGCCGGGCCGACGACGTCGTCGCCGTCGCGCTCACGCACGCGCACTTCGACCACACCGGCACGGCCGCGCGGCTGCAGGAGCGCCTGGGCGTGCCGATCCTGGCGCACCCCGAGGACTTCTTCATCGCCGCGCACCCGTACCGCTACGCCCACGAGAACCCGCGGGCCCTCTACCCGGTCCGCTACCCCGGCGGCGCCCGGATCCTGGCCGCGATGACCCGCGCGGGTGCCTGGCGGGTGCCGGGGGTGGAGGGGCTCCAGGCCTACGCCGGCGAGGAGCAGGCGCTCCTGCCGGGACGGCCCCGGGTCGTCCCCACCCCCGGCCACACCTACGGGCACGTCGCCCTGCACCTGCCCGGCCGCGACGCGGTCATCAGCGGGGACGCCCTGGTGACGCTCGACCCGTACACCGGGCGCACCGGGCCGCAGATCGTGGCCGGCGCGGCGACCGCGGACAGCGCCCAGGCGCTCGCGTCCCTGGACCGGCTCGCGGCCACCGGGGCGGGCACCGTCCTGCCGGGCCACGGCGAGCCGTGGACGGCCGGCGTCGCGACGGCGGTCGAGCTGGCACGCGAGCGCGGCGGGCACTGAGGCCGCGTCGCACCTGATGCGGGTGGTGGCGGCGCCCCGGCGATGAGTCGCGGACCGCCGGCAGGTCCACCCCGGCGTGAGGCCTCCACACCCGATCGAGCTGCGCCTGGACGACGCCGTGCTGCACGCCGACCGCACGGCGCTGATCGCCCGCGTCTCCGAGCGGATCAGGGCCACGTGCGCACTGGTCGTGCTGGCCGACGTCGGTGAGGTCACCGCGGACTGCGCGACGCTGGACGGCCTGGCCCGCGTGCAGCTCGCGGTGCGACGAGCCGGTGCGCGCCTCGTGCTGGAGCACGCCTCGCCGGACCTGTGCGCCCTCCTGGACCTGACCGGGCTGGGCGCCGTGCTGCCCCGGGCGAGCCCCACCCCGGCCCGGGCGTCGGGATCAGGAGCGGGCGGTGCCGAGGGGTCAGTCGAGGTGGTCCGGCAGCCCGAACTGCGCGAACAGCGCCGCGCCGACGAAGTTGGTGATGCTCGTGATCCGGCCGTCGCGGACCTCGAGCAGGTGGATGGCCCACGGCTCCCGCCGGCCACCGACCCCGGTGGGCTTGTACTGCGCGAAGGCGGGTGACCCGTTCGCCAGCACGGGCACCATCACCGAGTCGCGGCAGGCGTACCCCGGGCCCAGGTGCCACTCCCCGATGTCCTGGGGGCCGCGCAGCCACAGCGGCCACGGCGGCATGGACTGCGTGGCGTCCTCGTGCAGCAGGGCCACCAGCGCGTCGATGTCGTAGGCCTCGAACGCCTCGACGTAGCGCGCCAGCAGGGCGGCGTGCGCGTCGTCGAGCGGGTCCGGCGCGTCGCCGGCCTCCCCGAGCCGGGTCGCGGCCAGCGTCGCCCGGGCGCGCTGCAGGGCGCTGTTCACCGAGGCAACGGTCGAGCCCAGCAGCTCGCTGGTCTCCTCCGCCGACCAGCGCAGCACCTCGCGCAGGATCAGCACGGCCCGCTGGCGCGGGGGCAGGTGCTGCAGGGCGGCGACGAACGCGAGCCGGACGGACTCCCGCGCCACGGCCAGCTCCGCCGGGTCGGCGGTCTCCGGCATGATCCTGCCGTCCGGCACGGGACCGACCCAGGTCCGCTCGGACAGCGGCGACCCGAGCGAGTCGATCACCGGCGCCGACGCGCCCGGCGACAGGTCCATCGGCATCGCCCGACGCCGGCGCCCGCTGAGGGCGTCGAAGCAGACGTTGGTGGCGATGCGGTACAGCCAGGAGCGCAGCGACGAGCGGCCGTCGAAGCGGTCCACGCCGCGCCATGCGCGGACCATGACCTCCTGGACCGCGTCCTCGGCGTCGGACGCCGACCCGAGCATGCGGTAGCAGAAGCCGGTCAGCTCGCGCCGGTGGTGCTCGATCTGCTGCTGCACGTCGGCTGGGACCGCCGGCCGGGACCGGACCTCCGTGGTGGCGGTGCTCGTCACGTGACTCTCCTCGACCGCGGGGCTCTGGGGGGGACGGGCTGCGGTCCACCCGCCGCCGTCCGTCCGATCCTGGCAGCGCTGCCACGCGCCCCACAACCACCCGCCGCCGGATTCCTCGCCGGTTCGCGCACCGCGCACCTGTTCGTACACTTGTTCGAATGGAGGTCGACTGGTCGCGGTGGCGGCGGACGCCGCGCGGCTACGAGCTCATCCCGCCGAGCCGGTGCCCCAAGGGCCACCGGTGGACGACCGACGGACCCGGCCGGCCCACCCAGCGGTCGGTGACGTGCACGTGCACGATCGAGCGCCGGCACCTGGTCTGGGTGTGCCCGGCGTGCGGCACGTACTGCGCGCAGGGCTGCACCGACGTGGGTGGGTGGGCGACGTCGACCGTCCCGGTCGGGGTCTCCGCCGACCGGCGGGCAACGCTGTGACGCCGCCCGCCCGAGCGCCGGACGCCTCCGCGCCGCACGCGCGGCCCACGGGGCGACGGAGGCACCGAGGCCCGGTCAGCCCGCGGCGCGCCGCAGCATCCCGCGCGCGTAGGCCGCCTGCCCCGCATGCTGGAGGTCGTCGCTGATCACGCTGACGAGCCGGACGCCGAGCGTCACCGGCGGGTCCCAGGACGTGTCGACCACCCGGTCGAGGTCCTCGTCGAGCAGCGACGACAGGTACTCCGCGGTCTGCGCGTGGACCGCCTCGTGGTACGCCAGCAGGAGCTCGGCCGAGGGCACCCGGACGGACGCCACCTCGTCGGCGCTGTGGCCGTAGCCCGTGTCGGACGGGTCCAGCGGCAGCCCGAAGCGGTCCGCCCAGCCCTGCGACGTCCACACCTGGTCGCCGTCGAAGGCGTCGGCCAGGTGGTCGTCCTGGATCCGGGTCAGGTGCCACACGAGCCACCCGATCGGGTTCGTGCCGTCGGCAGGTGCCCGGGTCAGGTCGTCGGGGGCCAGCCCGTCGACGGCGGATCGCACCACGTCCCGCACGCGCCCGAAGGCGTCGGCCAGCGTCTCGGCAGCGAGCATCACGAGTCCTCTCTCGGGGCGCACCCTCGCCTCGCGCAGGGCTGCGGCGGCCGCTCGGGCGACGTCGGGCGGTCCCCCGCGGGGTCGTCCCCATGGTGGCCCGCGCAGCGCGACCCGGCGCGGCGGGGCGTCGGTGCTACCGGGCGGCGGCCACCGCGGCCCGCACCGTCGCCTCGTCCGTGACGTCGTACCCCGCGGCGCCGCCGCCGGGACCCGTCGCGCCCGGGTCGTGCGCCGGACGGCGCGCCGACAGGTGGACGGCGTGCACGCCCGCGGCGACCAGCGCCGGGATGTCGGCGACCCGCACACCGCCGCCCGCCATCAGCTGCACCCCGCCGCCGAGCCCGGCGGCGTGCCGGACCAGGGCGGCGATCTCGCCGGTGCCGTCGCCCGCGCGCGCGGCGCCGCCGGAGGTGAGCACCCGGGTCACGCCCAGCGCCGCGAGCCGGTCCAGCGCCCGGCGGCGGTCGGTGACGACGTCCAGGGCACGGTGGTAGGTGACCGGCAGCCCGCCGGCCGCGTCCACCAGACGTCGCACGGCGTCGTCGTCCACCTCACCGGCCGCCGTCAGAGCGCCCACCACGACGCCGGCGGCACCCGCCCGGGCGACGGCGCGGACGTCGCGGACCTGGACGTCCAGCTCGACGTCGTCCACGACGAAGCCACCCGGGCGTGTGCGGATGAGCGGGTGCACCGGCAGGCCCGTCTCGACCGCGGCCTCCACCAGCCCGATCGGCGGCGTCAGGCCACCGGTGACCAGGCCGATGCACAGCTCCACCCGGTCGGCGCCCGCGTCGCGGGCGATCCGCACGCCTGCGAGGTCCTGCACGGCGATCTCCACGTCGACCACGGCGGCCTCCCCTCGTCCGACCGCACCGTAGCCGGGCGTCCGGCGCCCGGCGAGCGTCGAGTCGGCGCACCACCCGGGCACGGACAGCCCGTGGCGTCGACGCAGCTGTGCCACGGTGGGTCCGGGTCCCGCGCGGCCACGTGCGCGGACGTCGCCGGCGCGTGGATGCACGCAGACGCGGCCGAGGGGAAGGCAGGAGGTGCGGACGGTGCGCTACGCGGTCAGCATGCCGAACTTCGGCGTCGGGCTGGACGCCGCGGCGGTCGGCGACGCCGCCGCCACGGCCGAGGCCGCCGGGTGGGACGGGTTCTTCCTGTGGGACCACACGCTGGCCTTCCCGCCCGGTCCGGTCGACCTCGTCGACCCGTGGATCGCCCTCACGGTGGCGGCGACGCGCACCCGTCGCCTGCGGCTGGGGACGCTGGTCACCCCGCTCCCCCGGCGCCGTCCGGTCGACCTGGCGCGGCAGGTGGTGACGCTCGACCACCTGTCCGGCGGTCGGGTCACGCTCGGGGTGGGCCTGGGGTCCATGCCGTTCGAGTGGGAGTACGGCGGGGAGGAGCCGGACCCCGTCGTGCGCGGCGCGATGCTCGACGAGGCGCTGGAGGTGCTCACCGCCCTGTGGACCGCCGAGCCCGTGCGGCACGAGGGGACGCACTACCGGCTGGCCGGTCCGGACGGGTGGGGCGCCCTGCACCACCCGCCGCCGGTGCAGCGCCCGAGGGTCCCCGTCTGGGTGGGGGGAACCTGGCCGACCGGTGCGCGCCCGCTGCGCCGCGCCGCCCGGTGGGACGGCGTCGTCCCCATGCGCCTGGACGGTCGGTGGGAGCCGTCCGACACGGCCGGGGTCGCGGCGCTCGTGCGCCGGCACCGCGGGTTCCTGGACGGCTTCGACGTCGCCGTGCCCGGGGAGAGCGACGCCGGCGCGGGCGGTGAGGTCACCGGCGCCCACGCCGAGGCCGGCGCGACCTGGTGGGTGGAGGCGGTGCACCCGTGGCGCTTCGGGTACACCGACGGCGGCCCGTGGCCGGGTACCGCGATGGTCGACCGGATCGCGGCCGGTCCCCCGCGCGCCGCCCCCCGTCCCTGACCGCACCGAGCGCGGGACCGCGGGCCGCCGGCCGCGGGCCGCTGGCCGCCGGCCGTCGGCCGTCGGCCGACCCGCCCGGGCGCGTGGAGGACCGCGTCGTCGGCCGCGGATGCGCCGCCCGCCTCCGCCGCCCACGATGGGCGGGTTCGTACCCCGCGCGGGCGCCGTCGTCCCGCCGGTGCCCGACGACGCCAGGAGGCAGCGACATGACGCAGGCGACGCCCGCGGTGGCCGGACGATGACGACGACGGTCGCGGACGGGCTCGTCGCCCGACTGCGGGACTGGGGCGTGCACCGCGTGTTCGGGTACGCAGGCGACGGCATCGACCCGATCCTCGCCGCGCTGCACCGCGCGCAGGACGACATCGAGCTGGTCACCGCGCGGCACGAGGAGATGGCCGCGTTCATGGCGACCGGGCACGCCAAGTACTCCGGTGGGCTCGGCGTCTGCCTGGCGACCCAGGGTCCCGGCGCGGTGCACCTGCTGACCGGCCTCTACGACGCCAAGCTCGACCGCAGGCCGGTCGTCGCCATCGTCGGGCAGGTCGTGGCGACGGCGCTCGGCAGCGGCTACCTGCAGGAGGTCGACCTGCCGACCCTGTTCAAGGACGTCTGCGGGCAGTACGTCCAGACCGTCACCACCCCCGAGCAGCTGCCGCTGGTGATCGACAACGCGATCCGCACGGCGCTGGCGACCTCGAGCCCGACGTGCGTCATCATCACCCACGACGTCCAGCGCGCCGAGCTGCCGGAGAGCCTGCCGCAGTCGCACGGCGTGGTGCAGACGGCCGCCGTGGTCGGCCGCCCCCGGGTCCTGCCCCAGGACGACGACCTGGCGCGCGCCGCCGAGGTGCTGTCGTCCGGGGAGCGGGTGGCCCTGCTCGTCGGTCAGGGCGCCGCGTCCGCGGTCGACGAGGTGCTGGCGGTGGCCGACCGGCTCGGCGCCGGCATCACGACGTCCCTGCTGGGCAAGCCGCTGCTGGACGAGTCCCTGCCCCACCACTGCGGCGTGATGGGGCACCTGGGCACGACGGCGTCGGCGGACCTGCTGGCCGGCTGCGACACGCTGCTCATCGTGGGCAGCAGCGACCCGTGGACGGAGTTCTACCCCGAGCCGGGGCAGGCCCGGACCGTGCAGGTCGACCTGGCGGCCCGCAACCTCGGCGCCAAGTACCCCGTCGAGGTCGGGCTCGCCGGCGACTCCGCCGAGACCCTGCGCGCGCTGCTGACGCTCCTCCCGGACGACGGCCCCGGACGCCGGTCCGGCTGGCGCGACACCGTCGAGCAGGGCGTGCGCACGTGGCGCGCCATCGCCGACGAGCGTGCCCACCAGCCCGCCGACCCGCTCAACCCCCAGCTCGTGGTGCACGAGCTGTCCGCCCGGCTGCCGGCCGACGCGCAGGTGTCCGTCGACGTCGGCTCGGTCGTGTACTGGTACGCGCGGTTCCTGCGCCTGCCGACCGGGGTGCCGGCGCACCTGTCGAGCACCCTGGCGTCCATGGGGTCGGCCATGCCGTACGGGATCGCCGCCAAGCTGCTGCACCCGGACCGGCCGGTGGTGGCGCTGGCCGGGGACGGCGCGATGCAGATGAACGGGCTGTCGGAGCTCATCACGGTCGCGCACCGGTGGCGGGACTGGGCGGACCCGCGCTTCGTCGTGCTGGTCCTGCACAACGGCGACCTCGCCGAGGTGTCCTGGGAGCAGCGGGAGATGGAGGGCGACCCGCGGTTCCCCGCCTCCCAGACCGTCCCGTCGTTCCCCTACGCGGGCTACGCCGAGCTGCTGGGCCTGCGCGGGATCCGCGTCGACGACCCGGCCGACGTCGCCGCGGCCTGGGACGCCGCGCTGACCGCGGACCGGCCGTGCGTCGTCGAGGCCGTGGTGGACCGCCGCACGCCGCTGCTGCCACCGCGGCGGACGTCCGACACGGTCGACGGGATGCGGCGGGGCCTGGACCAGGAGCCCGACGGCGCCCCGGCCACGGCCCAGCTCGTCCGCCAGCACGCGCAGGAGACCGAGCGGCCGCCGGCGACCTGACCCGACGGGCGCGCCGGGCTCAGGCGGGCGGCGCGGAGCCGGCGCGCCGCTGGGCGTCGCGCTCCTTGACCCGTCGCTCCTCGCGCTTGACCTCGGCCAGGCTCGCCCTCTCCAGCGACAGCCACGGGGGCGGGTCGGCGATGATCGCCTCGATCTGCGCGGTGGTCAGCGGGTCCGTCAGCCCGTGCCGAGCCAGCCCGCTGGTGGACACGCGCAGGCGCGCGGCGACGACGGACCGCGGGTGCGGGCCGTTGCGGCGCAGGTCCTCGAGCCACGGCGGCGGCGTGCGCTGCAGCTCGTTGAGCTGCTCGCGGGTGACGAGGCCCTCCTGGAACTCCTCGGGCGTGGCCGGCAGGTAGACGCCGAGCTTGGCCGCCGCGGTCGCCGGCTTCATCGTCTGCGGCTTGCGGGCGGTCGGGCGGGGGGCGTTCTCCGGTGACGTCACGGGCGCCAGGATACGCACCGCCCCGCCCGGTACCCTGGCGCGCAGGCAGTGCCGGCGACCCGCCGACGACCTGCCGACGACGTGCCGTCGACCCGTCGATCCACCTGCCACCGGCTCGTCCCGGCCTGCCCCGGCAGACGCCGCGCGGGCCAGGCGGCGGGCAGGTCGGCGGGCAGGCGGACGACAGGGGGCGACATGCCGCACGACGACCCGGGACCGCTCGCACCCGACGACGACCCGGCGGACCTGCCGGCGGCGCCGCCGTCCGGCGACGACGCCACCCCGGCACCAGCGGCCGCCGGGTCGCCGGCCGAGGCGGCGGCACCGGCGGACACGCCTGGTCCGGGGCTCCGGCTGCTGGTCGTCCCCGGCGTCAGCCCGGCGAAGTGGCTGCGGGTGTGGGAGGAGCGACTGCCGCACCTGCCGGTGACCCTCGTCCACGCCGGACCCGACGAGGCCGAGCGGCGCCTGCGGGCCGGTGACGCGGACGCCGGGCTGGTCCGGCTGCCGGTCGACCGCACGGACCTCAGCGCGATCCCGCTCTACACCGAGACGACCGTGGTCGTGGTCCCGGGCGACCACGTCCTGACCGCCGCCGACGAGCTGTCCCCGGCGGACCTCGCCGAGGAGGTCCTCCTCGTGCCGGACGACGACGTCGTGCCGTGGCCGGACCGGCCGGGCGAGGCCAGTGCCCTGCCGGCGCCCGCGACGACCGCGCAGGCCGTCGAGCTCGTCGCCGCGGGTGTCGGGGTGCTCGTGGTCCCGCAGTCGCTGGCGCGGCTGCACCACCGCCGCGACCTGACGTACCGCCCGCTGGGTGACGCGCCGACGTCGACCGTCGCGCTCGCCTGGGTCACCGACCACGCACCGGAGCTCGTCGAGGAGCTGATCGGCATCGTGCGCGGGCGCACGGTCGACAGCTCCCGCGGGCCCTTGGCGGCGGGCGCCGCGTCCGGACCGGCCGGACCCGCCGATCGCCGGGGCGGACCTGGCGGTGCCTCGGGCGGTGCGTCGGGCGGTGCGTCCGGAGCGGCTGCGGGCCGCTCCGGCGGCGCCCGGTCCGGCCGGGCGCCGCAGGGCGGGGCCTCGGCCGCTGGTCGGGGCGGGACCGGACGCACGGGCGGCGCCCGCGGTGCGGGCGGCCGCGGCGGCGGTGCGGCCCGTGGCGGCGGGGCCGGCCGCCGGGGCAGAGGCGGCCGGCCCCGCTGACGCGATGCCCGTCGACGCGGCGCCGTCAGCGGACGGTGTGCGCCTCGTGCACGCGGCCCAGGAGCTCCTTGAGCTCGCGGTCCTCGTACTCCTCACGGAACCGGGTCGGCATCGCCTGCAGCGCGGCCTCCTCCTGCACCATGGAGGCGTAGATCGCGTCGCGCTCGGCCGGACCCAGGTCGCCATTGCCCTCGAGGTACTCCTGGGCGTGGTGCTTGATCTTGGACGCGGTGTGCTGCGCCTTGCCCTTCGGGCTGACGAGCGAGGCCACGATGGTGATCACCAGCGAGCCGACGATGACCGCCAGCGACTGCCCCGTCGTGACCTCGTAGACCGGGACGTGCTCGCCGTCGTTGATCAGCGGGATCGTGTTCTCGTGCAGCGCGTGCAGGATCAGCTTCACGCCGATGAACGCCAGGATCGCGGCGAGCCCGAACGACAGGTAGATGAGCCGGTCGAGCAGCCCGTTGATGAGGAAGTACAGCTGCCGCAGGCCCATGAGCGAGAAGACCGTCGCGGTGAACACGATGTACACGTTCTGCGTCAGCCCGAAGATCGCCGGGATGGAGTCCAGCGCGAAGAGCAGGTCCGTGCCGCCGATGGCGACCATGACGAGCAGCATCGGGGTCATGACCCGCTTGCCGTCGATCTCGGTGAACAGCTTGTCGCCGTCGTACTTGTCGCTGGTGTTGAAGAGCTTCCGGGCGATGCGGATGACGACGTTCTCCGCGGTGTGGCTCTCCTCGCTCTCCGGCTTGAGCAGGTTGCCGGCGGTGATGAGGAGGATCAGGCCGAAGAGGTAGAAGACCCAGGCGAAGGAGTTGATCAGCGCGGCGCCGAGGAAGATGAACCCGGTGCGGGCGATCAGCGACACCACGATCCCGAACAGCAGCACCTTCTGCTGGTCGGCCTTCGGCACCCGGAAGCTCGTCATGATGATGAGGAAGACGAACAGGTTGTCGACCGAGAGCGCCTCCTCGGTGATGTACCCGGCGTAGTACTCCGTGGCCATCGTCGGGCCGCCGAAGATCAGCACGCCGACCCCGAACAGCAGGGCGATGCTGATGTACAGCGCCGACCAGCGGGCCGCCTCCTTCACCGTGGGCACGTGCGCCTTGCGCACGTGGAAGAAGAAGTCGAAGGCGAGCAGGCCCGCGATCAGCGCGACCGTGGCGATCCAGACGCCGAGGGGTACGTCCACCGACAGCTCCGTTCCGATAGGGATGAGTGGCAGGACGGTGCCCGGCGCGCCGTCGTCGACGCCGCTGCCCGAACCGGGGCCTTGCGACCGAGGTGCGGCGCCGCGGCGGCACTCACAGGCGCCCAGAGTAGTCAGCGCCCGCGGTCGCCGCCGTGCAGGTCCGCGGCGTGGGCACGGGCACCGGGTCCGGCGGCCGCCCGCTCCGCGCCGCCTCGTGACCCGGGCGGGCTGCGATTTGCGTCCGGACCGGCGCGCTGCCAGCGTGGTGCCGTCCGCGGCCGGACGTCGCCGCCACGCACGCGGCGCCGGCGGACCGCCTCGAGCACCCGACCAGCGAAGGACCGCCCTCATGGCCTCTCACCAGCACGACGACCTCAAGGACGTCCCGCCGGGGCGCGCGGGCAGCGCGGTCCTGTACCTCTTCTGCCTGGCGCTCTTCCTCGGCGGCTTCTACCTCATGGCCATCTCCTTCGACACCGGGTCGCCGCTGCTGTTCACCGCCGGCCTGCTGGCGGCGTGCGGTGCCTGGTTCCTGCCGATGGGCCTGGCCGGCCGGCCGGACTGACACCGCAGCCACCACCCGCGGACCGGACCGGCACCGGCCCGGCCGCACCACCCCGGCGAGCACCGGAGAGCGCGATGGACGACGACGACATCCGCCGGCTGGCCCTCCCCCTCGACGCGACGTCCGACCTGGACCCGCTGCTGCGGCGGATCGGTGACGCGCGGTTCGTCCTCCTGGGCGAGGCGTCGCACGGGACACACGAGTTCTACGCGTGGCGCGCCGCGCTCACCCGGCGCCTGGTGGCGGAGAAGGGCTTCTCGTTCGTCGCCGTCGAGGGCGACTGGCCGGACTGCTGGGCGGTGCACCGGTCGGTGACGCTCGCGCCGGACGCCCCCACGGACCCGGCCACGGTGCTGGCCGGCTTCGACCGCTGGCCGACGTGGATGTGGGCCAACCAGGACGTCGTGCGCTTCACCCGGTGGCTGCGCCGGCACAACGCCGGACTGCCCGAGGACCGCCGGGTCGGGTTCTTCGGGCTGGACGTGTACAGCCTGTGGGACTCCCTGCGGGCGATCCTGGACTACCTGGTCGAGCACGAGCCCGAGCACGTCGCGGCGGCCACGGCCGCGTTCCGGTGCTTCGAGCCGTACGCCGAGGACCCTCAGGCGTACGCGCTGGCGACCCACCTCGTGCCGACCAGCTGCGAGGACCCGGTGCTGGTGATGCTGCACGCGCTGCGCGGCCTCACCGACGGCGACGCGGTGCCGTCCACCCGCGACGAGCAGCTCGACGTCGAGCAGAACGCGGTGGTGGCCGCCGGGGCCGAGGCGTACTACCGGGCGATGATCACCGGGGGGCCGTCGTCGTGGAACGTGCGCGACGGGCACATGGCCGACACCCTCGACCGGCTCGTGGGCCACCACGCGGCCCGCGACGAGGTCGACGCCGCCGACATCCGGGCCGTCGTCTGGGAGCACAACACCCACGTCGGGGACGCCCGGTACACCGACATGGCGCGCGGCGGGATGGTCAACGTCGGCCAGCTGGCCCGCGAGCGCCACGGCGAGGACGACGTCGTCATCGTGGGCTTCGGCGCGCACCGCGGCACCGTGGTCGCGGCGGGCGCGTGGGGCGATCCGGCGCGGGTGATGACGGTCCCGCCGGCGCGTCCCGGGTCGGTCGAGGCGGCCATCCACGAGGCCGTGGACGCGGGCTCCGCGCTGTTCGTCGTCCCGCCGGACCCGCCGGCCTGGATGACCGAGCGGCGCGCGCACCGCGCCATCGGCGTCGTCTACGACCCCGCGTCGGAGCAGTGGGGCAACTACGTGCCGACCGTCCTGGGGCGGCGCTACGACGCGTTCTGCTGGTTCGGCGACACCCGCGCGCTGACGCCGCTCGGCGACGCCGGGACGCCCGGCGGCGAGCTGGAGACCTGGCCCGTGGGCCAGTAGCACCGGGCCGGCAGCACCGGCCGGCAACGCCGGCCCGGCAGCATCGACCCGGCAGGACCCGGGACGACCCGGAACACCCCGACCGACCGCGACACGGAGGACGCCATGCCGAAGACCACGAAGAAGGGCACCGTGCGCCAGAGCGAGCTGCCCAGCACCCTGCAGCGCTCGGACGACAAGGCGCAGCGGACCTTCGCCAAGGCGCACGACTCCGCCGCCGAGGAGTACGGCGACGAGGAGCGGGCGTACCGGGTGGCCTTCTCGGCGCTCAAGCACACGCACGAGAAGGTGGGCGACCACTGGGAGCCGAAGGACCACAAGGGTCCCTCGGACGCGCAGGCGGAGGGCGGCGCCGGCACCGACCGCCCGACCGCGGGCGGGGTGGACGCCAACGCCTCCAAGAAGCACCTCTACGAGCTCGCCAAGCGGCTGGGCGTCGCCGGACGCTCGACGATGTCCAAGGAGGAGCTCGTGGTGGCCATCGGCAAGGAGAACGACCGGCAGACCCGCCGCGCGCGGTCCTGACCGGACGCCCGGCCTCCTGCCTGGGACGGTCGGGGCCTCCTGCCCGGGACGCCAGGGCCTCCCGCCCGGGACGGCCCAGGGCTCACACCAGGGAGCCGGACGCCGCCACGAGCAGCACGACGTCGACGGCCGCCACCGCGATGGCGGCCGTGAACGGGACACGGCTGCGGGTGCGGCGCAGCGCGACGACGACGGCCGCGAGCGCGAGCACCGCGGCCAGCGCGCCGCCGGCCCACGCCCCGGCCGCCGGCGGGCCGGGCGGCCCGGCGACCACCGAGGCGGTCGCGACGAGCAGCACCACCGGGGCGAGCAGGCTGGTGCGGGTGCGTCCGAGCCGGTGCGGCAGGCCGCGCACCCCGGTGGCGGCGTCGTCCTCCAGGTCCGGCAGGACGTTCGCCAGGTGCGCCCCGACACCCAGCAGCCCGGCCGCCGCGACCGCCCACCCCGGCGGCACCGACCGGCCCGGCAGCGCGAGCGTCACCACGCACGCCAGCAGCGAGAACGACACCGCGTAGGGCAGCCACGACCACACCGAGCCCTTGAGCCGCGCGTTGTACGCCCACGCCACCGCGACCGCGGCCACGTGCGTGAGCCCGGCGCGCCACCCCAGCGCGAAGGACAGGCCCGCGCACGCGAGCGCCGCGACCGCGGCGGCCCCGCCCACGGTGGCGGCGGGCACCGCACCGGTGGCCACCGGCTTGTCGGTGCGGCCGACGGCGACGTCGCGCCCGGCGTCGATCCAGTCGTTGGACCAGCCCACCGACAGCTGCCCGGCCAGCACGGCGGCCGCCACCCCGGCGGTCGTCCACGGGGACCCGCCGACGCCGGCCGCGAGGGCGGCGGCGAACAGCGTCACCGCGACCGCCGGGCCGGGGTGGCACGCCATCGCCAGCGCGCGCGCCGTCCGTCCGACCGCCACACCCGCCCCCTCGTCGCCGTGCCACCCGCGGCCGAACGTACCGGCCCCTCCCAGGACGCCGTGGCACGATGCCGGGATGTCGCGCATCGCTGCGGTCGCCCCCGCCCTGCCTCCGTACGCGTACACCCAGGACGAGATCACGGCGGAGCTCGCGCCGCTCATCACGCCGGACGCGGCGTCCCCGCGGCGGGCGGTGCTGGAGCGGCTGCACGCCGCGGCCGGGGTCAGCACCCGGCACCTGGCGATGCCGCTCGAGCGGTACCGCGACCTGACCACGTTCGGGCAGGCCAACGACCTGTTCATCTCGGTCGGGCTGGACCTCGCCGAGCAGGCGGTCCGGGACGCGCTCAAGGTGTCCGGCCTGGTCCCGGAGGACATCGACCACATCTTCTTCACCTCCGTCACCGGGATCTCGGCGCCGTCGCTGGACGCCCTGCTCGTGCCGCGCCTGGGCATGCGCTCCGACGTCCGGCGGGTCCCGGTGTTCGGCCTGGGCTGCGTGGCCGGGGCGGCCGGCATCGCCCGCGTGCACGACTACCTCCTCGGCCACCCGGACGACGTCGCGGTGCTGGTGTCCGTCGAGCTGTGCTCGCTGACCCTGCAGCGCGACGACGACTCGATGGCCAACCTCGTCTCCAGCGGGCTGTTCGGCGACGGCGCGGCCGCGGTCGTCATGGTCGGCGACCGGCGGGCCGCGGCCGGCGGCCTGACCGGGCCCGACGTCGTCGGCACGGCCAGCCGCCTGTACCCCGACACCGAGGGCCTGCTCGGCTGGGACGTCGGCGGGACGGGGTTCCGGATCGTGCTGTCCGCGAGCCTGGCCGACGTCGTCGAGCGCCACCTGGGCGAGGACGTCGAGCGCCTGCTGGAGGCGCACGGCCTGGCGCCGGCCGACGTCGACACCTGGGTCGCGCACACCGGTGGCCCCCGCGTGCTGGAGGCGGTGCAGCGGACCCTCGGCCTCGAGGCGCACGACCTGCAGCTGAGCCGTCAGTCGCTGGACCGGGTGGGCAACCTGTCGTCGTCGGCGGTCCTGCACGTGCTCGCGGACACCCTGGCGGCGGGCACCGCACCGCCCGGCGGGACCGGGGTGCTGTTCGCGATGGGCCCGGGCATCTGCGCCGAGCTCGTCCTGCTGAGCTGGCCGGAGGACTGAGGCGTGCTGCTCCTCTTCGACCTCGTCATCGCCGCGGTGGCGCTGGAGCGGCTCGCCGAGCTGGTGGTGGCGACCCGGCACGCCCGGTGGGCGTTCGAGCGCGGCGGCGTCGAGCTCGGCCGCGGTCACTACCCCCCGATGGTCGCGCTGCACACCGCGCTGCTGGTCGCGTGCCTGGCCGAGGCGCACCTGGCCGACCGCCCGTTCCTGCCGGCCCTGGGCTGGACCGCGCTGGCGCTCGCCGTCGGCAGCCAGGCGCTGCGCTGGTGGTGCATCGCGACCCTGGGCAAGCAGTGGAACACCCGGGTCATCGTCGTCCCCGGTGCGCCGCTGGTCAGCCGCGGCCCGTACCGGTGGCTGAGCCACCCGAACTACGTCGCCGTGGTCGTGGAGGGCATCGCCCTGCCGCTCGTCCACACCGCGTGGGTCACCGCGCTGGCGTTCACGGTGCTCAACGCCGTCCTGCTGCTGCGGTTCCGGATCCCCACCGAGGAGCGCGCCCTGGACACCCTGGCGGCCGGGCCGCGCCCGTGAGGACCCCGTGAGCGCCCGGTTCGACGCCGACGTGCTGGTCGTCGGCGGCGGGCCGGTCGGCCTGGCCGCCGCGATCGAGGCGACGCTGGCCGGCCTGCGTGCGGTCGTCGTCGAGCCCCGCGACGGGCCGGTCGACAAGGCGTGCGGCGAGGGCCTGATGCCCGGCGCGGTGACCGCGCTCGCCCGGCTGGGCGTCCACCCGCACGGGCACCCGCTGGCCGGGATCCGCTACCAGGACGCCCGGCGGCGCGTCACGCACCGCTTCCGCGCCAGCACCGGTCTGGGCGTGCGCCGCACGACCCTGCACGCGGCGCTCGCGGCCCGCGCGGACGAGCTCGGGGTGGAGCGCGTCAGCGACCGGGTCACGGGCCTCGTGCAGGACCGGGAGTCGGTCACCGCTGCCGGTCTGCGCGCCCGGTGGCTGTTCGGGTGCGACGGCCTGCACTCCACCGTCCGGCGGCTGGCCGGCCTGGAGACGGCCGCGCACGGGCCGCGCCGGTACGGCGTACGGCGCCACTTCCGCGTCGCCCCGTGGACCGACGTCGTGGAGGTGCACTGGGGGCGGGCGACGGAGGCGTACGTGACGCCGGTCGACGACGGCCTGGTGGGCGTCGCGCTGCTCGGCCCGCCCCGCACGGACTTCACCGCCACCCTGGCGACCTTCCCCGACCTGGCCGCGCACCTGGACGGCGCCGAGCCGGACGCCCCGGTGCGCGGCGCCGGCCCGCTGCGGCAGCGGACGTCCGCCCGGACACGGGGCCGGGTCCGGCTGGTCGGGGACGCCTCGGGGTACGTCGACGCGCTCACCGGCGAGGGCCTGCGCGTCGGGCTGGCGCAGGCCGCGGCCGCCGTCGCGACCCTGGACGCCCCGGCGGCCCGGTACGAGCACGCGTGGGCGGCCTCCACCCGCGACTACCGGCACCTGACGACCGGGCTGATCGCGGCCGCCACGTCGCCGGCACGCGGGGGCATCGTCCCGCTGGCCACGCACGTGCCCGCGCTGTTCGGCGCGGTCGTGGAACGGCTCGCCCGGTGACGCCCGAGGCGCTGCGCCTGCTGCTGCTCGCCGACACCCACGTGCCGCGGCGGGCCCGGGACCTCCCCGACGCCGTCTGGTCCGCCGTCGACGCGGCCGACGTCGTCGTGCACGCCGGGGACTGGGTCGACATCGCGCTCCTGGACGCGCTCGAGGCGCGCTCGACCCGCCTGGTGGCCTGCTACGGCAACAACGACGGGCCCGCGCTGCGCTCCCGCCTGCCGCTGGTGGCGCACGCGGAGCTCGGCGGCCTGCGGGTCGGCGTCGTGCACGAGACCGGCCAGGCCGCCGGCCGCGAGGCGCGGTGCGACGCCGCGCACCCGGGGCTGGACCTGCTGGTGTTCGGGCACAGCCACATCCCGTGGGACAGCACCACGCCGGCCGGGATGCGGCTGCTCAACCCCGGCTCCCCCACCGACCGCCGCCGCCAGCCGACCTGCACGTACGTGACCGCCACCGCATCCGGGGGCCGGCTCGGCGACGTCGTCCTGCACCGGCTGCCCGTGCGCTGACGCCGCGTCCACCTGACCTGCTGCGTCCACCTGTCGGACGGCCGCCGGGGCCGGCCTGTGCCGTTGGTCGCGTTCGGCCACTTCGCCGCGCGGACACCCGGGCTCCCCTGGCACCCTGTGCTCATGCAGATCTGGCCTGGACGTCCCTACCCGCTCGGCGCTACCTACGACGGGACCGGGACCAACTTCGCGATCTTCTCGGAGGTCGCGGAACGCATCGAGCTGTGCCTCATCGACGAGCTGGGCATGGAGACCCGCGTCGACCTCCCCGAGGTCGACGCCTTCGTGTGGCACGGGTACCTGCCCGCCGCCCAGCCGGGCCAGCGGTACGGGTACCGCGTGCACGGCCCGTACGACCCGGCCCGAGGCCACCGCTGCAACCCGAACAAGCTGCTGCTCGACCCGTACGCCAAGGCCATCGACGGGCAGATCGACGGGCACCAGTCGCTGTTCTCCTACGAGTTCGGCAAGCCGGACAAGCGCAACGACGACGACTCCGCCGCGCACACGATGACGTCGGTCGTCGTCAACCCCTACTTCGACTGGGGCCACGACCGCCCGCCGCAGCACCAGTACCACGAGTCGGTCATCTACGAGGCGCACGTCAAGGGTCTGACCGAGCTGCACCCGGACCTGCCCGCGGAGCTGCGCGGCACCTACTCCGGCATGGCGCACCCGGCGATCGTCGACCACCTCAAGTCCCTCGGGATCACCGCCGTCGAGCTCATGCCGGTGCACCAGTTCGTCAACGACCCTCACCTGGTCGAGAAGGGCCTGTCGAACTACTGGGGCTACAACACCATCGGGTTCTTCGCGCCGCACAACGCCTACGCCGCCTACGGCGGCCCGGGTCAGCAGGTGCAGGAGTTCAAGTCGATGGTCAAGGCGCTGCACGAGGCGGACATCGAGGTCATCCTCGACGTGGTCTACAACCACACCGCTGAGGGCAACCACATGGGCCCGACGCTCTCGTTCCGCGGCATCGACAACGCCGCCTACTACCGCCTGGTGGACACCGACCAGGCGCACTACTTCGACACCACCGGCACCGGCAACTCGCTGCTCATGCGCAGCCCGCACGTGCTGCAGCTCATCATGGACTCGCTGCGCTACTGGGTCACCGAGATGCACGTCGACGGCTTCCGGTTCGACCTCGCCGCCACCCTGGCCCGCCAGTTCCACGAGGTCGACCGCCTGTCGGCGTTCTTCGACATCGTCCAGCAGGACCCGGTCATCTCCCAGGTCAAGCTCATCGCCGAGCCGTGGGACGTCGGCGACGGCGGCTACCAGGTCGGCGGGTTCCCGCCCCTGTGGAGCGAGTGGAACGGCAAGTACCGCGACACCGTCCGCGACTTCTGGCGCGGTGAGCCGGCCACCCTGGCCGAGTTCGCCAGCCGCGTCGCCGGCTCGTCCGACCTCTACGAGCACACCGGCCGCAAGCCGATCGCCTCGGTCAACTTCGTCACCGCCCACGACGGGTTCACCCTCGCCGACCTCACCTCGTACAACGAGAAGCGCAACGAGGCCAACGGCGAGGACAACATGGACGGCGAGAGCCACAACCGGTCCTGGAACTGCGGCGTCGAGGGCGAGACGGACGACGAGGAGATCCTCGAGCTGCGCACGCGCCAGCAGCGCAACTTCCTGGTGACCCTGCTGCTGTCGCAGGGCGTGCCGATGCTGCTGCACGGCGACGAGATCGCCCGCACGCAGCAGGGCAACAACAACGTCTACTGCCAGGACAACGAGCTGGCCTGGGTCGACTGGGACCTCGACCAGCGCCGCTCGGAGCTGCTGGAGTTCACCCGCCGGGTCATCCACCTGCGCCGCGACCACCCCGTGCTGCGCCGCCGCCGGTTCTTCGCCGGCGCGGCCGACCACGGCGGCGAGTCCGACCTGCGCGACATCGCCTGGTTCAACCCGGCCGGCGAGCACATGCTCCCCGAGGCGTGGCACCAGGACTTCGCCCGGGCCGTCATGGTCTTCCTCAACGGCGAGGCCATCGGCGAGCCCGGCAGCCGCGGCGAGACGATCGTCGACGACAGCTTCCTGCTGCTCTACAACGCCAGCCACGAGGACGTCGAATTCACGATGCCCGGGGCCGAGTTCGGCCAGCTGTGGACGTGCGTGCTGGACACCGACCACAACCTGGACCCGCTGCAGGAGGCCAAGGCCGGCGAGACCATCTCCGTGACCGGGCGCAGCACCGTCGTGCTGACCCGTCCGGCTGGTGGCGTCGCGCAGGCCGCGACCGACGAGCCCGCCACCCCCGTCGCCGCCGGCAAGGCTGCGGCGCGCACCCGGGCCCGCACCAAGACCGGAGAGACGCACACCCGATGACCCTCACCACCGAGGCCGGCCACGCGGGTTCGTCCCGCCGCCGGCCGGCCCCCGGGCGCCCTGTCCCGGTCTCCACCTACCGCCTGCAGCTGGGCGCGGACCTCACCCTCGACGACGTCGTGGAGCGGGTCCCGTACCTAGCGGACCTGGGTGTCACGCACCTGTACCTGTCGCCCGTGCTGACCGCGGCACCGGGCTCCACGCACGGCTACGACGTCGTCGACCACAGCGAGATCTCGCCGGTGCTCGGCGGGCGCGAGGCGCTGGCCCGCCTGCGGGCGGCCGCCGACGAGCGCGGGCTCGGGATGATCGTCGACATCGTCCCGAACCACATGGCCGTGCCCACCCCCGCGTGGCACAACCGCGAGCTGTGGTCCGTGCTGGCGGAGGGCGCCGAGTCGCCGTACGCCAACTGGTTCGACGTGGACTGGTCCGCCGGCGACGGCGCGCTGCTGATGCCGGTGCTCGGGGACCGGATCGGCGCCGTCATCGCCAGCGGCGACCTCACGCTGGAGCGCATGGTCGTCCCCGGCCACGAGGACGCCGGCGAGGTCGACGTGCTGCGGTACTTCGACCACGTCTTCCCCGTGCGCGCCGACACGGTGGCGCTGCCGCTGTCCGAGCTCGTCAACCGCCAGCACTACCGGCTGGCGTTCTGGCGGGTCGCGGACGAGGAGCTCAACTACCGCCGGTTCTTCGACGTCGGCACGCTCGCCGCGATCCGGGTCGAGGACCCGGAGGTGTTCGACGCCAGCCACGCGCTCATCCTCGAGCTCGTCGAGGACGGCACGTTCGACGGCCTGCGCATCGACCACCCGGACGGCCTGGCGGACCCCACCGGCTACCTGGCCCGGCTGAACGAGAAGTCCGGCGGTGCGTGGGTGGCGGTCGAGAAGATCCTGGCCGGCGAGGAGGAGCTGCCGGCCGACTGGGACACCGTCGGCACCACGGGCTACGAGGCGCTGTGGCGCCTGCAGTCCACGTTCGTCGACCCGGGCGGCGCCTCCCCGCTGGCCGCGGTGATGCACCGGATCGCCGGGGACACCCCCGACGAGCTGCCGCACCTGGTCGACGCCGCCAAGCGCGAGATCGTCGACGGCGCCCTGTACGCCGAGGTGCACCGCCTCACCGAGCTCGCCGCGGGCATCTGCCGCGACGACCTGCGCCTGCGCGACCACACCTGGCGCGCCCTGGAGCACTGCCTGATCGAGCTGCTGGTCGCGTTCGACCGGTACCGCGCCTACGTCGTCCCCGGCGAGGAGGTGCACCGCGACAGCGTCGAGGCGATGCTGGCAGCCGCCCGGATCGCCCGCGGGCGCCTCTCGGCGGACCGGCAGGAGACCCTCGAGGTGCTCGTCGACCTGCTGCTGGGTCGCGAGGCCGGCAGTGCGGGTCTGACCCGCGGGCGTCGCCGGGACGAGCTCGTGGTGCGGTTCCAGCAGACCTGCGGAGCCGTCATGGCCAAGGGCGTGGAGGACACCGCGTTCTACCGCTGGACGCACGACATCGGGCTCTGCGAGGTCGGCGGCGAGCCGGCGCAGTTCGCGTTCAGCCCCGAGGAGTTCCACCACTTCGCGGCGCGCGCGCAGTGGCAGACCCCGGTCGGCATGACGACCCTGTCCACGCACGACACCAAGCGCGGCGAGGACACCCGGGCCCGCCTGGGCGTGCTGTCCGAGCTGCCGGTCGAGTGGTCGAGGCTGGTCGACGACCTGCGCGCCGCCACCGGTGCCTACCGCACCACCCTGGTGGACGGGCGCACCGAGAACATCGTCTGGCAGACGCTGGCCGGCACGTGGTCCGAGCACGGGCCGATCGAGGCCGAGCGGCTCGAGCAGTACCTGCTCAAGGCGATGCGCGAGGCCAAGAGCCGCACGCAGTGGACCGCCCCGGACGAGGCCTACGAGTCCGCCGTGATCGACCTGGCGACCCGCGCGATCGCCGACCCCGCGGTCGTGGCGCTGTTCGAGGAGTGGGTGCAGCGGGCGTCGGCGGGCGTGCGCGCCGCGACCCTGGGCACCAAGCTCGTCCAGCTCACGCTGCCGGGCGTCGCCGACGTCTACCAGGGCACCGAGGTGCCTCAGCTGACCCTCGTCGACCCCGACAACCGTCGGTACATCGACCACACGGTCCTGGCCGACCGCCTCGAGCGGCTCGACCAGGGGGCGAACCCGAGCGACCTGGCGGACGAGAAGCTGCTGGTCACCTCACGCGCCCTGCGGGTGCGCCGGGACCTGCCCGGGACGTTCGTCGGCGCGCACGCGGGCTACGTGCCGCTGGCGGCGTCCACCGGTCACCTGTTCGCGTTCACCCGCACCGACGACGGCGCCCCGCAGGTCGTCACCCTGGCCACGCGCCTGGCGATCGGCCTGGACCGCCTCGGCGGCTGGGCCGGCCACACCGTGGCGCTGCCCGAGGGCCGGTGGCGCGACGTCCTGTCGGGCCGCGTGGTCGACGGCGGCGTGCAGCCCATCGCCCCGCTGCTGGAGAAGCTCCCGGTGGCCCTGTTCGTCCGTCACGAGGAGGCCTGAGATGCGCGCGACCGTGTGGGCCCCGGACGCCGGGGCCGTCGACCTCGTCCTGCCTGCGTCCGATCGCCGGGTGCCGCTGGTCAAGGGCGCCGACGGGTGGTGGGCGCCGCCCGCCGGGGAGGCCGAGCTCGCCCACGGCGAGGACTACGCGTACTCCGTCGACGGCAGCGACCCGCGCCCTGACCCGCGCAGCGCCTGGCAGCCCCACGGCGTGCACGGGCCGAGCCGCGCGTTCGACACCGCGCAGCACACCTGGTCCGACGCGGGCTTTCAGGGCCGCGACGTCCGCGACTGCGTCGTCTACGAGCTGCACCTGGGCACGTTCACGCCCGGGGGGACGCTGGACTCGGCCGTCGCCCGGCTCGACCACCTCGTGGACCTCGGTGTCGGCATGGTCGAGCTGATGCCGGTCGCGGCGTTCGACGGTCAGCACGGCTGGGGGTACGACGGCGTCGACCTCTACGCCGTCCACGAGGCCTACGGCGGCCCGGCTGCGCTGCAGCGGTTCGTCGACGAGGCGCACTCCCGGGGCCTGGCGGTGTGCCTGGACGTCGTCTACAACCACCTCGGCCCGGCCGGGAACTACCTGGACACGTTCGGCCCGTACTTCACGGAGGCCCACGAGACCCCGTGGGGTCGCGCGGTCAACCTCGACGGGCCCGGCGCGGAGGGCATGCGCCGCTTCATCTGCGACAACGCGGTGCGGTGGCTGCGGGAGTTCCACCTCGACGCGCTGCGCCTGGACGCGGTGCACGCCCTGGTGGACGACTCGCCCCGGCACATCCTGGCCGAGCTCGCCGACGAGGTCACGGCGCTGTCCGCCGAGGTGGGGCGGCCGCTGAGCCTCATCGCGGAGTCGGACCTCAACGACGCCGCGATGGTGACCCCGACCGCCGACGGCGGCCAGGGCATGACCGCGCAGTGGGCGGACGACGTCCACCACGCCGTGCACACGTTCCTCACCGGGGAGCGGCAGGGCTACTACGCCGACTTCGGCTCCCCCGAGGTGCTCGCGAAGGTCCTCACCCGGGTCTTCCTGCACGACGGCGAGTACTCCGCGTTCCGTGGCCGGACGTGGGGGGCGCCGGTGCCGGCGGGGACCGACGCACGCCGGTTCGTCGTCTTCGACCAGGACCACGACCAGGTCGGCAACCGCGCGCTGGGCGACCGGCCCTCGACCCGGCTGGACGCCGGGACGCTGGCGGTCTCCGCCGCGCTGGTGCTCACCTCGCCGTACACGCCGATGCTCTTCATGGGCCAGGAGTGGGGCACGACGACGCCGTTCCAGTACTTCACGGACCACCAGGACCCCGACCTCGCCGAGGCGGTTCGCAAGGGCCGCACCGAGGAGTTCTCCGGGCACGGCTGGGCCGAGATGCACCCCGACGAGGCCGTCGACGGAGAGCTCGACGTCCCCGACCCGCAGGACCCGGCCACGGTCCGGACGAGCACGCTCGTGTGGGACGACCTCAGCGAGCCGCACCACGCGCGGATGCTGGCCTGGTACCGGCGCCTCATCGCGCTCCGGTCGGGGGTCGCCGACCTCGGCTCCGGCGACCTGGCCGCCACCTCGGTGACCTGGGACACCGGCGCGGACCCCGACGCCCGGACCGGGTTCCGGTCCTGGGTCGTGGTGACCCGGGGCGACGTGCAGGTCGTGGTGAACCTCGCCGAGCAGCCCGTCGCTGTCCCCGTCCCGGGTGCCGCGGACCTCGGCGTGCTCGCCGAGTGGGAGCCGGTGGAGGTCGACGGGGACACCGTGCGCATGCCGGCTCGCTCCGTCGCCATCCTGGCCGGACGGCACGCCGGAGCGGTCTGACGGCAGCAGTCCCCGCACGACCCGGCACGACGCACGACCCGGCACGCCCGGTCCCGATACGGGACCGGGCGCGCGGCTCGTCTCGGGCAGCGCCGCGGCCGGGGCGGCGCCTGTGGCGCCCGTGGCGGGCGGCGCCCGCGGCGGCCGGGCAGGTCACCGAGGACCCGGCGCCCCAGACTCCGCGCAGCGCGTGGCGGGACCGGGCGCACGGGATGCGTGGACCGTCGTCGGCCGCGCGGCCCGGGCCCGATGCGTGGCGCTGGAGCCTGCGGGGCCGACCGGAGCTGACGGGGGCTGCGGGCCGGCTCAGGCGCAGTCGTCCCCGTCACCGAGGTGAGGGCTCGGCAGCTCGCGCCCGGCCGCGTCGGTGAACACCCACCGGGCACCCTGGCGGTGGATCTCGATCCCGCGCGCATGGACATGCCCGTGGTGGTGCCAGCACAGCAGGATCCCGTTGTCCACGCTGGTGCTGCCGTGGTCACGCGCCCAGTGTTCGACGTGGTGACATTCGGACAACGTCGGTGGTGCGCTGCACCCGGGGAACCGGCAATGCCGGTCGCGGGCGATGATCGCATTCCGCCTGGCCCGGGTGAACGTCCGTTCCGCCCGGCCCACGTCGAGGATCTCGGATTGCGGCCCGAATATCACCCGGTTCAGCTCTCCGTCGCACGCCAGCCGGTCCAGCAGAATGCGAGGGACCGGAGTGCCGTCCTCGAACTGCGGGCCATGCAGCACGGTCTTCGCGGTCAGTTCCGGCGCCGATTGCGCCGTCGTTGCTGGCGCCAGCCCCGGGAGTGGGAGCCCGTCCTGCCGGGCGATCGCTCGCTCGGTGACGGCCTGCAGCGTCTCGTAGGACACCAGCACGTTGAGCCGGAGCCGCGACGCGCGTCCCTCACCGGCCAGTCCCTTGTCCAGTACCAGGTTCGCCAGCACCCCGACCGCTCGTGCGCGCCGCTGATCCGCGGTGGTGGTGTCGCCCGCGGCGGGGACGGGAGTGACGGCCTCGAGTGCCGTCACTAGCGCCTGCCCCACATCCACGGTCAGGAACCCCTGCACGTGGTACCCGCCCAGCGTTGGGGAGACCTGCAGGTGCTGACGCTCGCACGCCTGCACGTACCCGCGGTCGTCCGCCTCGGTGTCCGCCGCCGCGGCCCAGTGCCGGACAACGGTGCGCAGGTCGTCGACGGTGTTGAGCTTGGCCTGCCGGACCAGCCACGCCTCGTTGCACTCGACATCGGGGCTGCTCAGCGCCTCGCGGCGACGTTCGGTGGTGGGTGCCAGGGCGGCGAGCACGTGCGCGTGCTCCACCCCGATCTCCCCGGCCGCGGCCGCCGCGGAGGTCAGCGGGAGGTCGTCACGCAAGGTCCGGCCCAGGCGCACCTGCGCCTGGGCGGTGCGGACGCTGACGTCCAGCCGGCGTGCGGCCCACCGGACCAGCGACCGGGACTCGACCGACCAGATCCCGTCCGCCTCGACCACCGCCAGCAT
>NZ_BJYY01000011.1 GCF_007991755.1 Cellulomonas aerilata
AGACGCCCCGGCACCCGCGACAGCTCGGCCGCACCCACGCTCGCGGAGGTGCCGGCAGGCGGGACGTCGTCGGCCACGACACCCACCTCCTCCAGCGCCCGGTGAATTCCGGCGGCGCCGTCGTCCTGCTTGTTCTGACCTCGATTCTACGGCGGGCCACTGACATTCACCGGGCCGCCGCCGAGCATTGTGGACAAGGCCCTCGGAGGGCGGCCGGAGGTCGGGCGGACAGCTCGTCCGACTTTCTCGCGAGGGGCGCCCGAGGACGAGGTGAGTCGAATAGCGCCCGATCCCAGGCCTGCCGGCGGAACACCAGGAAGGGCCTCCCACAGCGCCGGCGCGCACCGGTCGAGGCGCCGGGTGATGCGGAAGACATCCGACCGCGCGACCCGGTGTGCGGCGACCGGCGCACCGCCGCATCAGCGCCCCTCGGCCCCACGAGCCCCGTCGGACCCCTCCGCCCCCAGGCCAGGTCAGCGGTCTGGCAAAGCGGCGAACGCCGCCTGGGTGCCGCGGTACCAGCCCAACGACTGCTTCGGGTGGCGCCAGCGGTTCTTCATCGCGTCGCGCGCCTCCTGGTGGGTCGCGTCGCCGGCCTTCTCCGCCTCCTTCAGGTGGCGGTCCTGGGCGTTGATGACGTCGTCGGCCGTCTCGCCGTGGTGCTCGAGGTCGCACGGTCCTCCGAGGTCGCGGCAGGTCATGGTCTTCATGGTCGTCTCCTGGCGGTGGTGGGTTGGTGCTGTGCTGTGCTGACGATCGGGACGGGTGCGGTGTGACCGGCTCAGCCGCGCGGGCGGTCGCCGTCGCGGCGCACGACCTGCGCGAGCACGTCCGGCTCCGCGCGGAAGGTGATGGCGCGCACCCGGCCGCCCTCGACGGTGAAGTCGAAGACGACCCGGGCCGCGCCGCGGTGGTACCAGGCGGCACCCGCCCGGTCGCCGACGAGGACCGGGAACGCCGAGTGGGCGCTGCCGTCGAAGAACGTGGCCACCGCGTCGCGACCCTCGATCCGTCGCGGGGTGCCGACCCGGACGGCGGCGTCGTCGGCGGTCACCACGGCGTCGGGGGCGAGCAGCCGGAGCAGCCGGTCGAAGTCGCCGTTGCGGGCCGCCGCCATGAAGGCGTCGACCACCTCCCAGTCGGCGAGGCGGTCCTCGGGACGGGGCTGGGTCACCTTGGCCCGGGCGCGCGAGGCCAGCTTGCGCGCCGCCGTCGGCGTGGTGTCCAGGACTGCCGCGATCGTCGGGAAGTCGAACCCGAAGCTGTCGTGGAGCACGAACGCGACCCGCTCGCCCGGGGAGAGCCGGTCCAGCACCACCTGCAGGGCGAGGCCGACGGTGTCGGCGAGCGCGACGTCGTCGGCCGGGTCGTCTGCGGTCCCCCGGGGCATGACCTCCTCGACGGGGACCGGGGTGCGCGAGCGCAGCCGGTCGAGGCACAGCCGGGTGACCACCGTCGTCAGCCAGGCGGGCAGGCTCTGGATCTCGGCGTCGGACCCGTGCAGCCGCAGCCAGGCCTGCTGCACGACGTCCTGGGCCTCGGCGTGGTCGCCGAGCACCCGGCCCGCCAGCGCCACCAGGCGCGGTCGCTCCGCCTCGAAGACGTCCGTCCGGTCCACGGTCGCTCCCCTCCTCTGCGCTGTCGGGTCACTCCACTGACGTGCGAGCCGGGCGAGGTGTGACCGCGAGGGTGCCGTCGCCCGCATCCTCGCGGCGACCCGTGCGGCTGTACACCGCGACCGCGCGCCGGCCGCCTGCCGTCGTCATTGACCCCCGCACGACCCCGGGAGGACCGTGGCAGTCCCGAGGATGGTGGGGGGCGACGGCCATGACCGACCGCGTGGCGCTGCGGTACATCGACCTGCTCAAGCGGTGCGTCACCAACCTGATCTACGAGGACCCGGGCATCCGCTACCCCTGGGACCACTCGAGCACGCAGATGTACGTGCCGTTCGAGCGGCAGCGGCGCGTCGAGGCCCGGGACTGGCCGAGCCAGGCGCACACGATGATCGGCGTCCGCCGGCTGGACCAGGTGGAGCGCTTCGTCACCGAGCTCGTCGCCGACGGCGTCCCGGGCGACCTCATCGAGACCGGTGTGTGGAGGGGCGGCTCGGTGATCTTCATGCGCGGGCTCCTGGAGGCGCTCCAGGTCCGCGACCGCGTCGTCTGGGCGGCCGACTCGTTCCAGGGGTTCCCCACCACGCCGGAGCAGGGCGTGACCGAGCGGTCGTGGACGTCGATGTCCGCGGAGCCGGAGCCCCAGGGCGAGGCCGTGATGACCGGAATCTCGCTCGACGACGTCCGGGGCAACTTCGAGCGCTACGGCCTGCTCGACGAGCAGGTCCGCTTCCTGCCCGGCTGGTTCCACCACACCCTCCCGGGCGCCCCGATCGAGCGGCTCGCGCTGCTGCGCCTCGACGGCGACCTCTACGACTCGACCCGGGACGCGCTCGAGGCGCTGTACCCCAAGGTCTCCCCCGGCGGCTACGTCATCGTCGACGACTACGACTTCACCGAGGAGTGCCGCGCCGCGGTCCACGACTACCTCGCCACCACGGACGAGGCCGTCACGCTGGTGACCGACGCCGAGGCCGCCTACTGGCGCAAGGAACGCTAGCGACCCCGCCGGACGGCCCGCCGCTCGCGCACGTCCCGGACGCCGTCCGGCGACCTACCCTGGCAGCATGCGCCGGAGCCGGCCGCGGTCCCCTCGAGACGTCGAGGCGGTCGACGTCCTCCTCGTCGAGGACGACGACGCGGACGAGCGCGTCGCCGCCGACCACGTCCGCGCCGTGCTGCACGAGCTCGCCGTCGAGTCGATGGCCTGGCGCGCGACCTGGCCCGGGGAGTCACGTCCCCTGCACGACGACGACGAGACCCCGGCGCCGCCGCGCCCCGGCTGGGCACGCCGGGTCGCCCTGCGGTACCGCCGCCGCGCGGTGACGGCAGCCGTCCTGGCCCTGGGCGTCGCCGCGACGACCGGGGTGGTCGACGCACGCCAGACCGCTGCGCGCGCCGCCGCGCTCGCCGCCACGCCCTCGGTCCTCGCCGACGCCGCGGCTCCCCCCGCCGAGGCCTGGCGCGTCCGCGGACGGGCGGCCACCGAGCACGACGACCGCCTGATGGTGACCGACGGCGCGTCGCTGCGGGCGGTCGACCCCGGGACGGGTGAGGTGACGTGGACGGCGTCCGCGGCGGCGGGTCGTGCGGCGTCGGCCGGCCGGTGCTTCGCCGTCGACGAGGGCCTCCGGCCGGGCCGGGCACCGCTCGGGGGCGACACCGGTCCGCGCGGCGTGGTGGCATGCGTCGCGGAGAGCACCGGGGATGCCGGGGATGCCGGCGGTGCCGGGGGGGCTGGGACTGGCGCGGACGCCGGGGGCGCTGCCGGCGCCGCGGAGGCGAGGACGACGCTCGTCGTGCTGGACTCCGCCACGGGTCGGACCCGGCACACGGTCACCACGGTCGGCGCGCTCCTGCTGGCCGAACCCGTCGGCCGCGACCTGCTGGTGGCCGCCGCAGAGGGCGGCCGGGTCCGGGTCACGCGCTGGGACGTCGCGACCGGCACGCCGCGGTGGGACGTCGTCAGCCCGGGACCCGTGGCGCCCGACGCGGGACCCGTGGCGCCTGACGGCGTCGCGCCCGTGGCGCAGCGGCGCCCCGACTCCGTCACCGTCGGGTCCTTCGCCGTCGACCTGTCGAGCGGCGAGGCACTCGACGCCGAGCGCGAGAGCCTGCAGCCGTACCCGTCCGAGGAGCACGCGCTCGCCGGCGGCGCGCGGGCGACGTGGTCCTGGCGCCCCGACGGCACGTCGGGCCGCGGGGTGGTGTCCGGCGGCCCGTCCGGGCGGTCCGTCGTCCTGCCCGGCCCGCCGGTGCGCCCGACGGTGACGGACGGCTCCGACGCCCGCGTCCTGGTCACCCGGTCCACCGGCGGGGACCGTCTCCGGGGGCTGGACCTGCACACCGGCCGGACGCGGTGGAGCCGGCTGTGGCCGGGGGCGTCGACGCTCCTCGCCACGGTCCAGGTGGAGGGCGTCATGCTGCTGGACGACGGCGCCGCCGTCACCGCGCTGGACGTCGGCACCGGCGACGTCCGGTGGCGCACGCCCGTGGATCCCGGGGCCGCCGGAGCGGCCGTGACCGACGGGGACGTCGTCGTGCTCCCCGTCCGGGCGTACGGCGGCGCGCTGCTGCTGGTGGCCAGCCGGATCGCGGACGGGACCGAGGTGTGGCGCACCCGAGCGCCCGCCGGCACGGTCTCCCTCCGGGTGGTGGACCACACCCTCGTGGCCGTGACCGCTGACGAGGTCGTCGGTCTGCGGTGAGCACGGGCGTGCGCTAGGTCAGGTGCCGCCGGACGGCGTCGAGGATGGCCGCCCACGGCAGCTCCCGGGCGTCGGCCGCCCGCGGTTCGGCCAGCGGCCACACGTCGTCGCCGCCGACCAGGTCGACGCCGGCGGTCCGCAGCCGTGCGAGGTGGTCGGCCCAGGCCGGGTGGCGGGCGTGCGCGGCGTTGACGCGGGGGAACACCACCATGGGCGCGTCCGTGCCGACGCTCTCGGTCAGGACCGTCATGGCCTGGTTGTCACCGAGGCCCAGGGCCAGCTTGGCGGTCGAGCCGGCCGTCAGCGGCGCGGCGACGTAGACGTCGATCGGCGGGTGCGGCCGCGGACGGCCCGGGAGCCGGGGCTGGTCGCGCACCGGCAGGCCGGTGGCCTCCTCCAGACGCCGGTGCTCCCCGATCTCGCGGAGCCACGCACCGGCGGTGGGCGTCAGCGTGATCGCGACCGTGTGCCCCTCCCGCAGCAGCGGCTCCACCAGGCCCTCGCGGATCGTCTCGACACCACCGGCGGCAGCCGCGACGAGCGCGACGGTGCTCATCGGTGCGCCCCCGCGCTGCTCGGCGGGCACGGTCGGACGTCGCTCCGGTGACAGGTCATGGGAGCCGAGTATGGCGCGACGTCCCACGCTCCTCGCGGCGGCTTAGCGGGCCCGGCGGGTCTGGCGGGCCCGGCGGGCCCGGCGCCGGTCAGTCGTCCCGACGCCGCGGCCGCACGCCGACCCGCCCACCGGCGACGGGAGCTGGTCCTGGGCCGCCGACGTCACCGGACGTCGTAGGTCAGGTGCGTCGCCGTCGACGTCGCGACCACGTCCCGCTGCACCAGCGTGCGCGGTGCCGCGCCGGTGAACAACGGCGTGCCGTCGCCCAGCACGACGGGCGCCAGGTGCAGCCGCAGGACGTCGACCAGTCCGGTGTCGAGCGCGGACCGGACGGTGGCGCCACCGCCCATGAGGACCACGTCGAGGTCCCGCCCCCGGACCGCGGACGCCGCCACCGCGCGGTCGCGGGCCGCGGCGACGGCGTCCGGGAGGCCGGTGGTGACGAACGTCCAGTCCAGGTCGGCGAGCCGCACCGACGGCGGCGGCGTGCTGGTGACCACGACGAACGCCGGCTTGCCGACCTCGCCGGCGCCGTAGCCGGTCTCGTCGTCCCAGCCGTGCGGCCCGTCGACCACGTCGAACAGGTGGCGGCCGAGGACCACCGCGCCCGAGATGCTCGTCGCCTCACGCAGCACGCGGCGGTCGTCCTCGTCGTCGGAGAACGCCCACAGGTGCAGCGCCTCGCCCCCGGTGCCCAGGCCGCTCTCGAGGCCGGGCTCCGGCCCGGTGACGAACCCGTCCAGGGAGACCGAGATGTCCGCGACGATGCGAGTCATGCCAGGGCGGACCCGGGTGCGCCGGCGAACTCATCGCCGCCTGGCCGCCCACCCGGGCCGACCACCCTGGCCGCCCACCCGAGCGGCGCACCCGGGCGACCGCGTGCGGGCGGCTCGTCAGGCGAACGGCACGCCGAGCACGTGCTCCCACGGACCCCCGCGGTACCGGAAGAGCCCCCAGCCGACCGCCTCGGCGTCGTACGGCACGAAGGTCGCCGCCAGCTGCCGGTGCAGGGCCCGCGCCGCCTCGGGCGTGACCTTGTTCTGCACCGTCACGTGCGGACGCCATCGCTGGGAGTCCTGCGCGGTCAGCCGACCGGCCCACCGTCGCGCCAGGCCGGCGCGCAGCGACTCCGCCTCCGGGGCGCTCAGGTCGAACGCGACCCCGCGCCCGAGCGAGCGCACCCCCGTGACCGCGACCGCGATGCTCGCGTCCGGCGCGGTTTCGCGCAGGTCGGCGACGAGCTCGTCCAGGTGCTCGCCCGGCAGCGCGTGGAACGCCGTGACGTGCGCGGACAGCAGGTTGCGCTCGGGCGGGAAGTGCGCCCGCCGCAGTCCGTCGAGCCGCTGCTGGGTCGCGTCGTCGAGCGTCAGCGCGAGGATCAGCGGCGCAGCGTCCGTCACCGGCTGGCCTCCCCCGATGGCTCGTCGACCGCGCGGTGCGGGCGTCGTCCGACCGTAGAGCCACGCCACGCCGTCGGCACTCCCGCCCGTGGACCGCGTTTGCTTCCGGACCGCTCCCTCCCCTACCGTCCGTCGCAGGTAAGCCTTACCTAAGGAAGCACGGCCAGCGGCCTCGATGCCCGGCCCGGACCCTCCCACTCGCACGCCCACAGACCGGAGCCCCCATGCCCGCACGCCGGACCACGTCCGCGTCCGCCGTCCTCCTCGCGACCGCCCTCGTCGTCAGCGCCTGCAGCGCCGGCGCGGCACCCGCCGTCGAGGGCGCCGCAGCGCCGGCGGAGGCCGCGGGCTTCCCCCTCACGATCGAGCACGCCTTCGGCTCCACCACGCTGCAGGGCCGGCCCGAGCGGGTCGCGACGGTCAACTGGGCCAACCACGAGGTCCCGCTCGCGCTCGGCGTCGTCCCGGTCGGCATGGCTGCCGCCAACTTCGGCGACGACGACGGCGACGGCCTGCTCCCCTGGGTGGAGGAGCGGCTGGCGGAGCTTGACGCCGAGACCCCGGTCCTGTTCGACGAGACCGACGGCATCGACTTCGAGGCGGTCTCGGACACCGACCCCGACGTCATCCTGGCCGCCTACTCCGGGCTGACCCAGGAGGACTACGACACCCTCAGCGAGATCGCCCCGGTCGTCGCCTACCCCGAGGCCGCGTGGTCGACGCCGTGGCGTGAGGTCATCGAGGTCAACGCCCGGGGCATGGGCATGGCGGAGGAGGGCGAGGAGCTGGTCGCGAGCATCGAGGGCGAGATCGCCGACGCCGTCGCGAGGTACCCGCAGCTCGAGGGCAGGTCGACGATGTTCCTCACCCACGTCGACCCGGCCGACCTCAGCGAGGTCAGCTTCTACACGACGCACGACACCCGGACGGCGTTCTTCGAGGACCTGGGCCTGGCGACGCCCGCGAGCGTGGCGGAGGCGTCGGCGGCGAACGACCAGTTCTCCGGCACGATCAGCGCCGAGCAGGTCGACACGTTCGCCGACGTCGACATCGTCGTCACCTACGGCGACGAGGAGCTCGTGGCCACGCTCGAGGGCGACCCGCTGCTCTCGCAGATGCCCGCGGTCGCAGCCGGCGCCGTGGTGTCGCTGCCCGGCACCAGCCCGCTCGGCACGGCGGCGAACCCGACGCCGCTGGCGATCTCCTGGGTCCTGGACGACTACCTCGCGCTGCTCGCGCAGGCCGCCGACGCGTCGTCGTGACCCCGGCTGCCACCTCCGGAGCCGGTGTGACAGCCGCCGGGACTGACGTCGTGCCGGGCGCGGCGACGGCCGCCGTGCCGGGTGCGGCAACGGCCGCCGTGCCGGGTGCGGTGCCGGTCGCCGTGCCGGTCGCGGCGCCGGTCGCCGTGCCGGGCGCCGTCCGGGGCGCCGTGCCCGGGGCGGCGCGGCGTCCCGGGACCCCGTCCACCGCGCCGGTGCGGCGTCGCAACCGGGTCCGCGCGCTGTGGCTGCTCGCGGTCCTCGCGGTGCTGCTGGTGCTGGTCGTGCTCTCCGTGACCGTCGGGTCCCGGTCGGTCGGCTGGGCGGACGTGCTCGCCGGCGTCCGGGGCGGCACCGACGGGCTCGGCGAGGCCGCCGTGGCGAAGCGGGTCCCCCGCACCGTCCTGGCGGTCGTCGTCGGCGCCGCCCTGGGCCTGTCCGGAGCGGTGATGCAGGGCGTCACCCGCAACCCGCTGGCCGACCCGGGGATCCTCGGCATCACCATGGGCGCGTCCCTGGCGGTGGTCACGGGGATCGCGTGGTTCGGGCTGGCCACGGCGACGGGATACGTGTGGGTCGCCATCCTCGGCGCGGCGGCCGCCGCCGTCCTCGTCCACACCATCGGGTCGCTCGGCCGCGGGGGTGGCACGCCGCTGAGGCTCGCGCTCGCCGGGGCGGCCACGTCGGCCGCACTGGCCTCCTTCGTCACCGCCGTCTCGCTGCCGCGCGGCGACATCGCCGCCACCGTCCGGTCGTGGCAGATCGGCGGGGTCGGCGGGGCGTCGTCCACCACGATCGAGCAGGCGCTGCCGTTCCTCGCCGTGGGGTTCGCCGTGAGCCTGCTGTGCGCCCGGAGCCTGAACTCGCTGGCGCTGGGGGACGACGTCGCCGCCGGGCTCGGCGAGCGCGTCGCCCTGGCACGCGGGGTCGCGGCGCTCGGTGCGGTGCTGCTCTGCGGCGCGGCCACCGCCCTCGCCGGGCCGGTCGGCTTCGTCGGGCTCGTCGTCCCGCACCTGTGCCGGCTCCTGGTCGGGGTCGATCACCGGTGGCTGCTGCCGTTCACCGCGCTGACCGGGGCGTGCCTCGTCGTGGGCGCCGACGTGGTCGGGCGCGTCGTGGCGCGACCGAGCGAGATCGACGTCGGCATCGTCACCGCGCTGATCGGGGCGCCGTTCTTCATCCACGTCGTCCGCCGGCAGAGGGTGCGCGCGCTGTGACCGTCGTCGAGAACCGCACCGATCCGGCGACCCTCGGGACCGCCGCGACGCCGGCGTCCCCGGCGTCCCCGGCGTCCGTCCGCCTGGTCGCGTCCGCACGCCGCCGGCACGCCTCCCGACGGCGCACGGCGGTCGTCGTCCTGGTCGTGCTCGTCCTGGCGACCTTCGCCGCCAGCCTCATGGTCGGCCGGACCTTCTACCCGCCGCTGGACGTGCTGCGCGTCGTCGCCGGACAGGACGTCGACGGCGCGACGTTCACCGTCGGCACGCTGCGGCTGCCGCGGGCGGTGCTCGCGGTGGCGACCGGCCTGTGCTTCGGGCTCGGCGGCGCCGCGTTCCAGACGCTGCTCCGCAACCCGCTGGCCAGCCCGGACATCATCGGCATCAGCGCGGGCGCCAGCGCTGCGGCGGCCTTCGCGATCGTCGTGCTGGGGCTCTCGGGCGGCGCGGTCTCCGCCGTGGCGATCGTCGCCGGCCTCGCCGTCGCCCTGGCGATCCACGGGCTGTCCGCCCGGGGCGGCAGCGCGGGCGCCCGCTTCGTGCTCGTCGGCATCGGCGTCGCCAAGATGCTCGAGAGCGTGACGCTGTACGTGCTGTCCCTGGCGGGCCAGTGGGACCTGCAGGAGGCGATGCGCTGGCTCACCGGCAGCCTCAACGGCAGCAGCTGGGAGGCCACGGTGCCCACCCTGGTCGCCCTCCTCGTGCTCGGCCCGGTCCTCCTGCTCCTGACCCGGCAGCTCGGCGCCCTGCAGCTCGGCGACGACACCGCCGCCGCGCTCGGCGTCCGGGTCGGCCGCAGCCGGCTGCTCGTCGTCGTCGCCGCGGTCGGGCTCATCGCGTTCGCCACGGCCGCGACCGGGCCGATCGCGTTCGTCGCCTTCCTCGCCGGCCCGATCGCCGCGCGCGTGGTCGGTCGGCGCGGCTCGGTGCTGCTGCCGGCGGCGCTGGTCGGGGCCCTGCTGGTCCTCGTCGCCGACCTGGTCGGCCAGTACGCCCTGGGCACCCGGTTCCCGGTGGGGGTCGTGACGGGTGTCCTGGGGGCGCCGTACCTGCTGTACCTCATCGTCCGTTCGCACCGCTCCGGAGACTCCCTGTGACGACCTCGCACACCCTGGCCGCCGAGGCGCTCACCGTCGGCTACGCGGACCGGAGCGTCCTCACGGACCTGTCCCTGGAGGTTCCGCCGGGCCGCATCACGGCGATCGTCGGGCCGAACGCCTGCGGCAAGTCGACGCTGCTGCGGTCGATGTCCCGCCTCCTGCCGCCCCGCTCGGGCAGCGTCCTGCTGGACGGCAGGGCGGTCCACCACCTGCCGGCCCGGGCGCTCGCACGCACGCTGGGGCTGCTCCCCCAGTCGCCGGTCGCTCCCGAGGGCATCACGGTCGCCGACGTCGTCGGGCGCGGCCGGCATCCGCACCAGGGCCTGTTCTCGCGATGGAGCCACGCCGACGACGTCGCCGTCGCGGAGGCCCTCGAGGCGACGGACACCGTCGACCTGGCCGACCGCGCGGTCGACGAGCTCTCCGGCGGGCAGCGCCAGCGGGCCTGGATCGCGATGGCCCTGGCGCAGCAGACCGACGTGCTGCTGCTGGACGAGCCGACGACCTTCCTCGACGTCAGCCACCAGGTCGAGGTGCTGGACCTGCTGACCGACCTCAACCAGGCGCGCGGCACGACCATCGTCATGGTGCTGCACGACCTCAACATGGCGGCGCGCTACGCCGACCACCTCATCGCGCTGGTCGACGGCCGCGTCCACGCCGCCGGCGACCCGGCCGCCGTGCTGACCGAGGAGACGGTCCGCGCCGTGTTCGGCCTGGAGAGCCGGGTCGTCGACGACCCCGTCTCCGGCCGGCCGCTCATGGTGCCCATCGGCCGGCACCACACCGGCGGGCCGGTCGGCGCCGCGACGCCCGCGGCGTCGAAGGGCTGACCGCGACCAGCGGTCGACCGGCCAGCGGTCGGCCGTCGACCGGCGAGGCGACGGCGGCGTCCCGCCACGAGCGCGGGCGGCCCCGTCGGGACGTACGGTCGGGGGGTCGTCGTCGGCGCGCGTGCGCCGGCCCCCGAGCCAGGAGGACGCCGTGACCGAGAGCCCCGCCACCCTGCCCGACGGTCCGCACCCGCAGGGCACCGGCATCCGCGAGGACGGACCGACGCTCACGGGCCTGCCCGACGACGCCCCGGACGAGCTGCGCGCCACCCTCTCCGGTGGCGACCTCGGGCACATCCCCACCGCTGCCGAGGCCCAGGTCGAGGCCGAGGCGGCGGAGCGCGACAGCTAGCCGGCCGCGGGTCCGTCCGGGTGCTGACCGGACGGCGCCTCCCCGGGCGCCGGCGGCCGGGGGCGCTGCGGGCGGTGCTGCGGTGGTGGTGGCGCGACGATGTAGCCGTCCTCCACGCTGCCGTAGACCCGGAGCGAGCCGGGACGGTGGTGCCACAGCCACGCGAGGTGGGCGCAGACGATCGCGTCGAGCTCGTCCTCGACGCGGTCGAGGTCGCCCGGACGCGGCGCCGCGATCGTCCGGGTCAGCTCGGGCCACCGAGCCGACTCCGCCAGGCGCAGCTCGGGGACGGACTCGAGGAGCTGCACGAACAGGCGGAACCCCGGGGCGCGTCCGCGCGCGTCGCCCTTCTTGTAGTCGAGCCGGTACGGCAGCCGGAACAGACCGACGATCGCGGGGTGCGGGTAGACCTCCAGGCACACGGCGACGTCGCCGCCCGTGGCCGTTCGTGGGTCCACCGCCCAGCCGAAGCGCCCGGCCAGGCGCAGCGCGCGGGTCACGTCCCCCAACCGGGCACGGTTGGAGGTGTGGGCCGACGCCCCGAAGCCGCCGAACGTCTGCCCGATCAGGCGCTCGGCCACCCGCTGCCCGGTGTCGTTGGGGACGATCAGCGGGGCGTCCACGGCGGCCACCACGACCCGCCCGCGCTGGGCGGACAGCCAGTCGGCGATCTCGTCGTCGCTCGTCACGCGGCCGGACGCGGTCAGTTGGCCGGTGTCGTCGACCGCGGCGACCCCGGTCGCGCCGGTGGACCAGCCGAGGTCGAGGCCGACGAAGAGCGCCGCGTCCGCCGTGCCGTCACCGGTCATCCGCGTATTCTCCCCAGGCTGCTGCCCGAGCGTCGGCCGACCCGCCTGCACCGTCGTGCCGAGGGTGGACGAGGACGCCGGCGAGGTCGGCGGGCACGACCGTCGGCGTGCGCTGCGGCCCTGGGGTGGCTCAGGGCTGCAGGCGGACCATGGTCGAGTCGTACCCGCCGCCCCCCGGGTACTGCCACGCGCCGACCATGACCGTGTCGCCGTCGGCGAAGGTGCCCGAGAACGAGGCCGGTGACCCCTTCTCGCCCATCCAGATGTGGAGGGTGTCGCCGTCGATCTCGTACACGTAGTCCAGGGTGGCGCCCGTGGAGTCGTAGTAGCGCGAGTGCACGTCGACGCTGGGCCCCTGCCCGTAGGACCGCAGGTGGCCGATGACCTCCAGGCCGCGGATCGGCTCGCCGTCCTGCTCCAGGTCGAGGTGCTGGAGCAGGAAGTACCCGCCGTCCATCCACTCGTACCGCACCGTCCCGGCGGCCCCGCCGGTGACCCGCCAGGTGCCCACGAGCCGGCCGAGCGCCCGGACCGACGCGCTCGGCCCGGGCGGGGCCTGCAGGGTCGAGCCGTTCGCCGTGCCCTCGGTCGTGTCGTCGCTCATCGTCAGGCTCCTCTCGGTGTGTCCCGCTGCTGGTCTCCCCGTGGTCGACCCGTCCGGACCCTGGTTCTCACCGGCCACACGCCCCCCGCTGCCCGGACGCCGGTCAGCGCGAGGCCACCCCGTCGAGCCGCAGGGTCGACGACTCGTCACGATGGCTGCCGGTGGAGCCCACGTGCTTCTCGGGGACCGTCGGCCCGTTCTTCAGCACCCCGACGAGCGCCATCGCGTGGCCGCGCCCGACCCCGTGCTCCTGCTGGAGCCACTCGACGACGACCGTGGCCTTCGTGCTCGGTCCGTACCCCCGGTCCGCAGCCTCGTCCAGCAGCTGCTGGGGCGTCCTGCCCGTCTTCGCCTCGATCGCGTCGAGGTACGCCTGGTACGACATGGTCGGTCTCCCCTCGTGGAGCTGGTCGTGCCTGCGGCACGTCGCTGCAATGACTTGCCCACCGCGCGAACCTCATCGCCCGGGCCGTCGCCGCCCGCACGGGACAGGAGACCACGGTGCCGGCGCCCGGGTCCTTGACCGCCCTCCACCGGCCCGGACAGGGTGAGCGGTCGATGCCGACGCGGGAGGTGACGGTGACGACGAGCACGACGAGGACGGACCTCACGAGGACGGTCGACTCGTACCGTGCCCGACGCGGCGAGATCCGGCTCGTCGAGGTCCCGCCCCTGCGGTACCTCGCGGTCGATGGCCACGGGGACCCCAACAGCGCCCCCGAGTACGCGACGGCGCTCGGGGTGCTCTACCCGGTCGCGTACGCGCTGAAGTTCGCCAGCAGAGACCGGCTCGGCCGGGACTACGTCGTCCCCCCGCTCGAAGGTCTCTGGTCGGCCGAGGACCTGACCGCGTTCACCACGAGGCGTGACAAGTCGGCCTGGGACTGGACGATGATGCTGATGACGCCGGGCTGGCTGACCGACGAGCACGTCGCCGCGGCCCGGGCGGCGGTGGTCGCCAGGAAGCCGGCGCTGCCCGTGCAGCTCGTCCGGGTCGACCTGCTCGACGAGGGCCTGTGCGCCCAGACGCTGCGCGTCGGCTCGTTCGAGGACGAGGGCCCGGTCCTGGCCGACCTCCACCACCGGTTCGTCCCCGAGCACGGCCTGGAGCTGACCGGACGGCACCACGAGATCTACCTCAGCGACCCGCGTCGCACCGCGCCGGACCGGCTCCGGACGATCCTGCGTCAGCCGGTGCGACGGGCGCACGAGGGGTCCTGAGGTCGCCGCGGACGACCGACGGGCACGCCGTCGACGTCCCGTGACGCCGCCCCGGGCGGTCGCGTGGAGCGCGTCGGCGCGACGACCGCCACGGTGCGGCCCGCACCGTGCGGTCAGTTGAGCGCCGGCGTGTCCGGCGGGATGACGCCGCCGTCGTAGAGGTCGGTCGCCAGGTCCCGCAGCGCCCGCAGGGCGACGCGCTGGGTGAGCGGACCGTAGGAGATCCGCGCGACGCCGAGCGCCTCGTACTCGGCGGCGGGCAGGGCGCCGGGCAGCCCGATGACGGAGAGCCGGCCGCGACCGAGTCCCTCGACGAGCCGTTCGACCACGGACCGCTCCACCGCCCCGGGAACGAAGACGAGCGCCGCGCCCTCGTCGAGGAAGGCGCGCCCGCGGGCGACGGCGTCCGCCACCTTCTCGTCCATCGGACGGTCGCCCCCGCGGACGAGGGCGTCGGTCCGCGCGTTCAGCTGGAACGCGACCCCCTCGGCCTCCGCCGCCGCGGTGATCGCCCGGACGCGCGCGACCGACTCGTCCACCGGCCGCAGGCGGTCCTCGACGTTCGCGCCGACGACGCCCAGGCCGATGGCGCGGCGGATGGTCTCGGCCGGGTCGTCGTAGCCGTCGTCGAGGTCCGCCGTGACCGGCAGGTCCACCGCGTCGACGACCGTGCGCACCGCGGCGAGCGCGACGTCGAGCGGCATGCCGCCGTCCGGGTAGCCGAGGCTCGCCGCGATGGAGTGGCCGGCCGTGGCGACGGCGCGCGTGCCGGGCAGGTCCGCGACGACCTTCGCGCTGACGGCGTCCCACACGTTGACCACGCGCAGGATCTCGGGCGCCTCGTGCAGCGCCTTCAGCGTCAGCGCCTTGTCGTTCGTCGTCATCCCCGGTGCTCCTCCTCGTCGGCGTCCACGCCGGACGCGTGCGCGCCCATCCTGGTGCAGATCCGGGCCCGGGGCGACGCGTCCGGTGCTCGCCCGGCCGGGGGTCGCGGTGCCATCCTCGTCGGCGTGCCGACCGATCCCCCCGTCCTGACGGTGCCCGACGTCGCCGCCTGGCGCGGGTGGCTGGCCGAGCACGTCGACGACCAGCGGGGGGTCTGGCTCGTGCTGGCCAAGAAGGGCACGACCGAGCCCACGAGCCTGGTTTACGCCGACGCGCTCGAGGAGGCGCTGTGCCAGGGCTGGATCGACGGTCAGGTGCAGTCCGTCGACGCGGGCACGTACCGGCAGCGCTTCACGCCACGGCGCGCCCGCAGCCTGTGGTCGCGTCGCAACGTCGGGCTCGTGGAGCGACTGACGCTCGAGGGACGCATGCAGCCGGCCGGGCTGGCCGAGGTGGAGCGGGCCCGGAAGGACGGCCGGTGGGAGGCCGCGTACGCGGGATCGGCGACGATCGAGGTGCCCGACGACCTCACCGCCGCCCTGGCCGCTCACCCCGACGCCCGGGCGCGGTTCGACACCCTCTCCCGGCAGAGCCGGTACACGATCCTCTTCGGCGTCACGACGGCGCGGCGTCCGGCGACCCGGGCGCGGCGCATCGAGCAGGCCGTGGCGATGCTCGCGGACGGGCGGCCGACCCCCTCGCAGTCGACCGTGGCGCCCGACGCGGAGGGGTGACGGGCCCGGTAGCGTCGCACCGTGCAGCGCTCCAGCGACCGGTTCGTCGAGGTCGAGCTCGTCGAGGACGACGCGGACGACGAGGTGACGGACCCCGGCCGGGCGCAGGACGAGGGTCGCGCGCCGCGGTGGACGATGCCGCACCTGCCCCGCGAGTTCTGGGCGACCGTGGTCGTGGCCCTCGCGGTGGGCGCGAGCGGGGTCGCCGTCGGGCGCCTCGGGGTCGAGCGGATGCGGTCGGCCGAGCTGGCAGGGGTGGACGGGCTGAGCGCGTCCCTGGCCGAGCCGCTGCGCGAGGCGTGGCGTGCCCCCGGCACCGGGCTCGTGACCACGACGGACGACGTCGTCGTGCACTGGTCCGCCGACACCGGCGGGGTGGTGGCGACCGACCTCGACGACGGCGCCACCCGCTACAGCGTGCCCGGCTCGTGCCGGCTGGTGCCGACGGACGGGGACGGAGCGCCACCGTTCGTCTCGGTCCGGCTGGCCTACCGGGCCGGTCCGCAGGACGCCCTGCTGTGCCTGGACGACGACGGGGCCGGTGGGGGGCCGTTCGACGCCCGGGAGACCACCGCCCGCGTCGTCGACCTCGCCACCGGCGAGACCCGTCAGACCTTCGCGATGCTCGCGGGCGGCAGCTGGATCGTCGTCGCCGGCGACGTGGTGAGCGTCGGACTGGACCACGACGGCCGGGCGGTGGCCGGCCGCTGGTCGCTGACGACCGGCGAGCGGCGGTGGGCGTACCAGGGCACCGAGGTCGCCCCGAGGCCGTCGGACGGCAGCGGGTTCACCACGAGCGAGCGGACGATCGGTCTGGAGGTCGGCGGCCTCTCCGTGACGCTGGACCTGGAGACCGGTGCCGAGACGGAGCCCGACGTGCTCGACGACGACGACATCGAGGCGATGTCCCAGCGCGTCGACCTGCCCGACGGCAGGTCCCTGGAGTACCACCTCGCCCTGTCCGGCGGCGTCCGCACGACCGTGCACCCGCCCGGCGGCGGGGAGCCGGTCACCGTCGACGGGTTCGTGCTCGCCCCGAGCGTCGACGACGGCTCGGTGCCCGACGCCGTCACCGTGCAGGACTTCGACACCCGCGGCGGGACACCCGAGCTGAGCCTGGTCGACCTGGCCACCGGCGAGCCCCGCTGGACCGTGACCGACGTGCACGGCACGGGCGGCGTCCTCTCCGGCGTCGTCCTGATGGCCGGACCGGAACGGATCACCGCGTTCGACGCGGGCACCGGCGAGCTCCGGTGGGAGTCCCCGGTCGACGACCTGTCGTTCACCGGCTCCGACCTCGTCACCGACGGCCGCCGCGTCCTGGTGCTCGAGCGGAAGGGCGCCGACGTGGAGCTGGTCGCGCGCGACGTGCGGACCGGTGAGCGGGAGTGGGCGAGTCAGGTGCCGACCCCCGGCGCCGCGCTGGTCCCGCTGCCGGACGGCACGGTGCTCGCCGTGGGGTCGTCCGAGCTCGTGGCGCTGCGTCCCTAGGGACGTGCCCGCGGAGCCGCGCCCCCGGTGCTCCGCCCGCGGGTCGAGGCTCGGCAGCGGGGCCGTCGGGCCCCTCGCCGCCCCTCACCACAGGATCTTGACGACATCCCGCCAGTCGGACTCGGCCCGGCCCAGGGCCGTGCCACGCCACGCCCGGTACTTCGCGCCCGTGCGGCGGACCGTCCCGAGCGTCTGGCCCGCCCGGCCCAGGAGCGTCCACGTCCCCTCGCCGTCGGCGCGCAGCACGTACAGCCCGGGCTGCGCCCGGAAGGCGACCCAGCCCCCCTCCGGCGGCAGATCCACCTGCGAGAGCCCTGGCACCCTGACGTCCGACATGCGTCGACGCTAGGGCGGCGCCCGGACGAGTCGGGACCCCGACAATCGGACTACGACCGGGAACTCTCCCGCTCCTCCGGGTCACCCCGCGTGCAGCGAGGCGTCGGCAGTCGTGGTCGCCACGCGGGTGAACCGCACCCGCAGGCCGGCCCGGGTCGGTGCGCAGCAGAACGGTCCGGCCAGCAGGTCCGCGCCGGGGTCGAGCGGGGACACGCGCACCAGCCGCCACGGGGAGCCCGCGGCGCGGGCCCGGACCGTGAGCGCGTCCCCGCTGCGGCTGGCCCGCACGGTGACCTCCCGGCCGGCCCAGTCCGGCACCGGCCCGACCGACCAGTCGGAGTGCTCGCGGGTCACCACGGCGCCCACCTGGGGCTCACCGTCGCTGACCTCCACGCCGGCCTTGGTCCAGGTCCGCTCGTCCTGGCGCACGAGCACGCCGGCCTGGTCGAACTGCTCGCCGTAGTCGAGCACGAAGGTGACCTCCACGGCGGTGCCCTCGGCGAACGGCGCCAGCAGGGCATGGCCGGAGTCGTGCGTGAAGCCGTAGGCGGTCGTCCGCCAGAAGTCGCTGCCCTCCGCCGCGGTGACCACGAGGCCGTCGCCGGTCCGCTCCACCTGCACGGGCGGGTTCAGCCAGGCGGCGGCACCCGGCGCGCCCGGCCAGGAGGGGTCGTCGGTGCGGGTCTCGTCGAGGGACACGCTCCCGAACCTACCGGCGGGTCCGCGCCGCGTCCGAGCGGCTCCACGCGAGCGCGGCGGTCACCGCGTCCCCAGGCGGTCAGGACGAGCGCTCCCCCAGCCGCCGGTGGTGCGGGCTGTCCGGGTTGAGCAGCGAGTGCCGTCGTCCGTAGGCGAAGTAGATGACCAGGCCGAGGAGCAGCCACACCCCGAAGCGCAGCCAGGTCTCCCAGTGCAGCCGGCTGATGAGGAACAGCGAGAACAGCACGCCGATCGCCGGCACCACGGGCATCCACGGCAGCCGGAACGTGCGCGCCGCGTCGGGGCGGGTCCGGCGGAACACGATGACCGCGACGCACACCACCACGAACGCCGACAGGATGCCGATGTTGGTCAGGTCGGCGACCGTGCGGATCGGGAAGACCCCGGCGAGCAGGGCGGACCCGATCCCGGCGATCCAGGTGACCCGCTGCGGGGTCCCGTGCCGGTCCACCCCCGAGAACCACCGGGGCAGCAGCCCGTCCCTGCTCATCGAGAACCACACGCGCGTGACGCCCAGCAGGAACGTGAGCATCACCGTGAGGATGGACAGCACCGCGAAGACCGAGATGATGCTCGCGATCACGGGCAGCCCCACGTTGGAGAACGCCGACGCGAATCCGGCGGTCGGGTCGATCTCCTCGTAGCTCTGCAGGCCCGTCAGCACGAGCGTGGCCGCGACGTAGAGGACCATCGCGATGACCAGCGACAGGATGATCGCCTTGGGCATGTGCCTGCGGCCGTCGTGCGCCTCCTCCGCCGCGGTGGACATCGCGTCGTACCCGAACACCGCGAAGAAGACCGTCGCCGCGCCGGTGAGCACCGGGCCGAACCCGTTGGGCAGGAACGGGCTGTAGTTGCCCGTGTCGATGTAGAACAGGCCGAGCCCGATGATGAACAGGATCAGCAGGATCTTGATCGCCACGGCGATCAGCTCGAACCGGCCGAAGGTCCGCGTGCCCCGGCTGAGGATGAACGTCACGAGCAGGCAGATGAGGACCGCGGGCAGGTTCACCACGCCGCCCTCGGCCTCGTCGGCGGTGGCCGAGAGCGCGACCGGGATGGACAGGCCGAACCCGTCGAGGAACGCACCGAGGTACCCGGAGATGCCGATCGCGACGACGGCGACGATGGCGATGTACTCGAGCAGCAGGTCCCAGCCGATGAACCAGCCGATCACCTCACCCAGCGCGACGTAGCCGTAGGTGTAGGCCGACCCGGCTCGCGGCACCATCCCCGCGAACTCGGCGTACGACAGGGCGGCGGCCGCCGACGCGACGCCGGCGACCAGGAAGGAGAACAGGACGCCGGGCCCGACCGCGGGGTTGTCGGCGTCACCGTGCGCGACCAGCCCGGCCAACGAGAAGATGCCGACGCCGATGATGCCGCCGACGCCGATCGCGGTGAGCTGCCACAGGCCCAGGCTCTTGGCCAGCACGCCGCCGCCGCCGTGGCCCGGTTCGTCCACCTGGTCCACGGGCATCCGTCGCCAGATCGAGGTCTGTGCCATGGTGCTCCTGCTCTCTGCTCGGTGCGGTGCGGTGCGGTGCTGCGCGGGTCGTCGACGTGCGGGTCGGGGTGGTCGCCGGTCACGTCCGGCGGTCCGGGGGGCGGGCCGGCAGGTGCCCCAGGGCGCCGACCGCCGGCTCCGGGGGCGCGACGACGAGCTCGGCCACCGTCCCCACCGGCGACGCGTACGTCACGGGCGGTACGGGGGGCCGGCCCAGCGACATGTCCTGGACCTCCCCGAGCCCGCGCAGGGCAGGCGCGACCGACCGGGCGACCGGCACACCGCGACGGCGCGCGCGGACGGCCCGGACGACGAAGGTCGCCGCCCCGGCGCCGTACAGGCCGTAGACCATCCACGTGGCCGCCGGGTTCTCCGTGAGGGCGAACCACACCATGAGGGCGAGCACGCCCACGCACGCCACGGACACCAGGAGGCGACCCACCCGCATCGCGTCCCCCTCACCTGTGCTGGTCACCGGCCGGCCCGTCCCGTCGACCGTCCTGCCGTCCGGCGCCCATGCTCCGCGCCGGACCGTCGCCTACCTCGCGCCGAAGTCCACGTCCTGCGTCGCCACCGTGCCCGCCGTGCGCCCGGGCGCCGACTGGTACGTCCAGTAGAGATTGGTGTGCGCGATGACCTGGTCCGGGGGCGGCGCGCCCCAGGCCGACTGGTCCTCGGTGGTGTGCGCGTCGCTCACGAGGGTCGCGTCGTACCCGCGCACGAGCGCCCCGTGGAGCGTCGACCGGATGCACGCGTCGGTCTGCGCCCCCACGACCAGCAGTCGCCCGACGGCCAGCCCGGCCAGGACCGTCTCCAGCTCGGTCGCCTCGAACGCGTCGCCGTAGATCTTCTCCACGCGGGGCTCCCGGTCCTCCGGGGACAGCTCGGGCACGATGCGCCACTGCTCGCTGCCCCGCTCGAGCGTCTCGTGGTCCTGGACCCACACGACAGGGGTCCCGTGCCTGCGGGCCGCCTCGACCAGGTGGGCGACGTTCGCGACGACCCTGTCGCGCTCGTGCGCACCGGCGACGACGCCGTTCTGGAGGTCGACGACCAGCAGGGCCGTCGCCGGACGGTCGGCGAGAGTCGTCATGGTGGTCCGTCCTGTCGCGCCGCGATGTGACCCTCGTCACCGTAGACCGCACCACCCACACGGCGCAGCGACATCGCCGCGCGCGTCGCCGCGCGCGTCGCCACCCGGGTGCGTGCTCCGGGCGGCACCTCCGGCGGACGGGCCGCCCGCCCTAGGTGTGCATCCACGGGGTGTGGCTGATGCCGACCAGCAGGTGCTCCGGGCTCCGCAGGCGCGCCGTGGTCTGCCCCCACGGCTCCTCCCGCGCCCGCCGCAGCACGGTGCAGCCGGCGGCCTCGAGATCGGAGACGGCCGCCGCCACCGCCTCGGGGCCGGCGACGTCGAGCTCGATCCACGCCTGGGGCACGGGGTGCTCCGGCGGCCAGGTCGAGGTCCCGAAGGTGGACTCGGCCGCCTGCTCCAGCGGCCAGATCGCGAAGGCCTTGGTGCCCGGCAGGTCGTCGGTCGCGAAGTAGCCCGGCGCGACCTCCTCGAACCGGATGCCGGCCGTCCCCGACCAGAACGCCAGCGACTCGGCCCCGGACCTGGCGATCGGACCGAACCCGGCGACGAACTGCACGTCCATCCGTGCCCCCTCCCCGTGGTGCGACGGCGACGTCGTCGCGAGCCACCCAGCATGGCGCTCCCCTGGTCCGGGCGTCGCCTCCTCGCCGGCGCCGTGACCCCAGGTCGACGGGACGCCGGCGCGGGTCGGGGGTCGGGCGCCGCGCAGCCGCGACCTGCGCTCGTCGTCAGGCGACGAGCGAGCGCCCCTGCTCGGCGAGCGCCCCCAGGCGCGACAGCGCCCGGTAGTACTTCTTGCGGTACCCGCCGGCGAGCATCTCGGCCGGGAAGAGGCCGTGGATGCCGCTGCCGCCGAGCAGGACCGGGACGTCCCGGTCGTAGAGCCGGTCCACCAGCACGACGAACCGCAGCGCGGTGCTCTGGTGCCCCAGGGGCCGCACCCCGGTCAGACCGACGAGCTCCACGTCGTCGAGCAGGGCGCGGTAGCGGCTGGGGTGGATCTCGCCCAGGTGGTCCAGCAGCGCGCCGAACTCGTCCAGGGTGGCGCCGTCCCGGCCCGCGATGCTCGCGCGGACGACGTCGTCGGGCAGGCCGCCGAGGTCGGTGGTCGTCACCCGGTGCCGGTAGTCCTCGCCGTCGACCCGCAGCACCTCGAACCGGTCCGCGAGCGCCTGGATCTCGCGGAGGAAGTCCTCGGCGGCGAACCGTCCCTCCCCCAGCGACCCGGGCAGCGTGTTCGAGGTGGCCGCGAGGGAGACGTCCCGGTCGGCGAGCTCGCGCAGCAGCCGCGACATCAGCACGGTGTCGCCAGGGTCGTCGAGCTCGAACTCGTCGATCGCCACGAGGCGCTTGCCGCCCAGCGCCTCGACCGTCGGGCCGAACCCGAGGGCGCCGACCAGGTTCGTGAACTCGACGAACGTGCCGTACGCGCTGTCGGCCCGGCCCACCTCGCGCACCAGGGACGTCAGCAGGTGGGTCTTGCCGACGCCGAAGCCGCCGTCGAGGTACACCGCGGCCGGACGCGCCTTGCGGCCGAACCCGAACAGCCCGCCCCCGGTGCCGGCCCGCTCCACCTCGGTCGCCACGGAGCGCAGCCGCTCGACCGTCCGGGCCTGGCTCGGGTACGACGGGTCCGGCCGGTAGGTGTCGAAGGACTCGCGCGCGAAGTGCTGCGGCGGCACCAGCTCGTCCAGCAGCCGCTCGGTGGGGACCCGCGGACGGCGCTCGGTCAGGCTCGGTGCGGTGGTCGCGGTCACGGTCGTCGAGCCTAGTTCCGGCCGGTGGTCGTCGCCGGTCGCCGCCCGTGGGCGGACGGGTCCGGGCGGCGGGCCGGGCGACGGGTCCGGGCGACGGGCCGGTGACCACCGCACCGATAGCCTCCCCCGATGGCTCCCGACCCGCCCCGGTCGCCGTCCACGGCGCCGCCCGCCCCGACCCTGGACGTGCTGCTCGGTCCGGCGGGACCCGGCGGACGCATCCCGGCGGAGCCGGGCGAGGCGACGCTCGCCGAGCTGTACGCGCACCCCGACCCGGGCGCCGGCGCGGCGTGGGTGCGGGCCAACATGATCGCCACGCTCGACGGGGCCGCGACCGGGCCGGACGGGCGCTCGGGGTCCATCAACGGTCCGGCCGACCACCGCGTGTTCGCGCTGCTGCGGTCCCTCGCGGACGTCGTCCTGGTCGGCGCGGCCACGGTGCGCGCGGAGGGGTACCGCGAGCTGCCGATCCGGGCGGACCTGGCGGGTCCGCGTGCGACCCGCGGCAGCCGCCCCGCGCTGGAGCTGGCCGTGGTGACCCGCTCCGGTCCGGTGCCCGACGAGCTGCTCGACTCCGCCCACCCTCCCCTGGTCGTCACGGTCGGGGACCGCCCCGACCTCGACGGGCTGCGTCGGCGGATCGGCGCGGAGCGGGTGGTGGTCGCCGGCACCGGCGACGTCGACCTGGCCCGGGCGCTCGCGGCGCTGGCGGCCCGGGGCCTGCCCCGGGTGCTGACCGAGGGCGGCCCGCACCTGCTCGGCCGGCTGCTGGCGGCGGGGCTCGTGGACGACCTGTGCCTGACGACCAGCCCGCTGATCGCCGGCGACCCCGGGCCGCGGGTCGTCGCCGGGACGGGCTGGCTGAGCCCACCCGTCCCCGCTCGACCGGCGCACCTGCTGCACGCGGACGGCGTCCTGCTGGGCCGATGGCTGGTCGGGCGGCACGCCGAGCAGGCCGGTTAGGGTCGGGGCGTGACCGCATCCCTGCCGGACGCCGGCGTCCCGGACCCGTCCCTGTCGGCCCCCGCCCCGCCGCCGCTCACGGACCGCACCGTCGTCGTCCTCACCGAGGACACCCTGACCGCCGCGGACGTCGCGCACATCACCGCCCTGCACGCCGAGGACGACGTCGACTACCGCGTCCTGGTCCCGGCCGACACCGAGCGCAACCTGCTCGTCTCCGTCGTCGACCACCTCGGCCTGGGAGAGCTGCGCGAGGCGCTCGACGAGGTGCTCGGGCGCGAGCCGCACCCGGCGGAGGCCAGGGCGCAGGCGTCCGACCAGCTCGCCGGCAGCCTGGCCGCGTTCGGGGCGGCCGGTGAGGTCGCCGACGGCTCCGTGGTGGGCGACGACCCCATCCCGGTGCTGACCGACGAGGTCGCTCGTGGCGGTGTCCGGGAGATCGTCGTGGTCACCTACCCGCACGCCGTCGAGGACACGTTCCACCGCGACTGGGCGTCCCGGGCGCGCGACCGGCTCCGGGTGCCGGTGCTGCACCTCTACGCGGGGACCAGCGAGCTCGGCTGACGGAGCGTCCGGCGGCCCGCGGGGCTCTCCCCCGCGGCCGGTCGGCTCCTCAGGCCCCGAAGGCCTGCACCGCGGCGGCGACGACGTCGGCGGCTCGCGCGCGCAGGGGGTCGCCGCGGTCCGGGACCCGGGCGCTGCGGTGGTCCGTCCACGCGGCGGCCAGAGCGCTCCTCGCCTCGGCGGGCGTCACGCCGGGCAGCGCCTCCAGCAGGGCGGGCACGAGCCAGTCGACGTCGAGGACGCCCTTCGGCGGCGCGAACACACGCTCCCCGCTGACCCAGTCGGTCGGTCCGGCCATGCCGACATCGTGGCAGGTCCGCGAGCGTGACGGCGGTCGTGGCCGGCCCGACACCTCACGCACGCCGTGCGCGGGGCCCTCACCGATCGGGTGGGGCCTGTGGCGACTCCCCGTTGGCGACCGCCTCGATCCAGTCCACGCCCGCGTCGGACAGGTGCAGGCCGTCCGGTCCCCGCTCGACGCCCCACCACGCATCGGACGGCACCGAGCCGGCCACCCGTGCGATGTCGTCCAGGACCGCCTCGGTCAGGGCCTCGCCGGCGTGCGCGACCAGCCAGTCACGGGATGCCTGTGCGAGCAGGGGCCACCAGGCGTCGAGGTCCACGGTCCACACGCTCCTGAACCCAGCGGCTGAGCGCAAGCACCGATCGGTGCCTCTTGAGGATGCCGCCGTGACGCTGGACCCTGGAGGCCCGTCCGGTCGGAGGCACTCATGGGCACGCTGGTCTACGCAGCCAACACCTCGCTCGACGGCTACCTCGAGGACGAGGCCGGCTCCTTCGACTGGTCGGAGCCCGACGAGGAGGTGCACGCCTTCTGGAACGAGCACGAGCGACAGGTCGGCACGTCCCTCTACGGCCGCCGCATGTACGAGACGATGCGCGTCTGGGAGAGCGACGACTGGCTGACGACCGAACCGGCCGTCGTCCGCGAGTACGCGGGGATCTGGCGCGACGCCGACAAGGTCGTCTACTCCTCGACGCTGCCGGAGGTGTCGACGGCGCGGACCCGGATCGAGCGGCGCTTCGACCCCGAGGCGGTCCGACGGCTCAAGGAGACGTCCGGCTCCGACCTGAGCATCGGCGGTGCGACCATCGCGGCCGAGGCCTTCCGGCACGGGCTGGTCGACGAGTGCGTGCTGCTGCTGTGCCCCGTGACCGTGGGCGGCGGCAAGCCGGCGCTGCCGCGGAACCTCCGGCTCGAGCTCGAGCTGCTGGACCAGCGCCGCTTCGGCAACGGCGTCATCTGCGTGCGCTACGCGGTGCGGAGCGGTCCGTGAGACGTCGTGCAGCGCACGACCCACGCCGAAGCCGGCACATGGACGCCGGCGACGATCCGTGTGCATCCGGTCGGGTCGCTCGTCCGGCTACCGCGATGGCTTCCCGGTCGGGCGCGGACCTGCCGCACCCGTGGCTACGGTGGTGAGTCCCGTCGCACGCGCACCGACCTGTGCATCGACGGTGCAGAGACTCGGGTCGTAGGGTGCCAGGTGCGGGGAACCGGCTCGACGGTGAGGACCTCCCGCACGCGCGGGCGCTGGTATCAGCGGTACGTGTCCCGCTCCCGCGGCCGACCGGGAGGTGTCCGATGTGGCGTGCTCTACGCATTGTCGTGACCGGCGCGTTCGCGATGTTCCTCGCAGCGGCGCCCGCAGTGGCGCAGCCGACCGGGGGGCTGGAGAGCCGGTTGGCGGAGCTGTGGTCGTCGGTGCTCGAGACGCCGGGCGGCGCGGCGCAGAACCCGGTCCTCGAGGGTGACCCGTGCGTCGACCTGCGCGGGCGAACGGTCGCGCCGTTCGGCGGCCTCCGTGAGGAGCTCACGTGCACGGTCGAGGAGGGGACGAAGATCTTCGTCGCCGCCTGGAGCTCGGAGTGCAGCACCTTCGAAGCAGGGACCGACTACTTCGGCGCCGACAAGGCCGACCTGCGTGCCTGCGCGGCGAGGATCGACGCCGGCGTCACCGTCGAAGCGACCCTGGACGGAGCGCCGCTGCCTCTCACCGAGGTCACCACGCGACCCCTCCGGATCGGACTGCCCGCGGCGAACGTGTTCGGTCTCACCGGTGACGCCCGAAGGGGCCTGGCGGTGGGCCACGGCTGGGTGGCGACGGTCCGCGGTCTGCAGCCGGGTACCCACGAGATCGTCATCCACAGCCGCGGCGAGTACCTGGACGCGCCGCTCGATCTCCACAGCACGACGACGATCGTCGTCAGGCCACGCCACACGTAGGGTCCGGCGGTCCTGCGCACCGAGGCGCGGCGGGACCGGCCGGACAGGCGGCCCGGTGCTCGGTCGGACCGTGGCTGCGGGGGCGACCACGGTCGCCCCCGCAGCCGGCTCAGAACCCGGTCGCGGTCGGCTCGGGGTAGTACGTCCGGAACTTGCGCACCTGGTTGAGCAGGGCCGCGGCGACGTACGCCCGCCGCTGGACGGACCCGTCCGCCGGGTACCGCAGCGGGTGGGCCACCGCGCCGGACCGGATCAGCCCCTGGACCTTCGCCCGCAGCGCCGGCTCGCGCACGTACCGCAGCAGCAGGCGGTGCGGGAGGATCGAGTACAGCACCTCGCGGTCGACGACCACCGGCTCCACCGCCCGCCCGTGGACCCGGTCCTCGACGAGGAACCGCACGGGGTTCGCGCCGGCCGCCGTCACGTAGTAGTTGTTGCGGCCGATCCGCGGGTTGACCTCGAAGAAGCGGAACGCCCCGTCCCGCGGGTCAACCTTGACGTCGAAGTTGGCGAACCCGACGTAGCCGGTCCGGGTCAGGAACCGGCGCGCCTGCTCGAGCATCTCGTCGAACCGTCCGGTCACCATCGCGGCCGGGTTCCCCAGACCTGACGGCGTGTGCTCCTCGAGCAGCACGTGCGCCGAGCACAGGAGCGTGATCGTCCCGGCGGAGTCGACGTACGCGGTGATGGACCGCATCTGGGTGTCGTCGCCCGGGACGAGCTCCTGGGCGACGAACCGCCCGCGGAACCCCGCCCCGCGCAGCGACGTCCACAGCGCGTCGAGCTCGGCCGGGGTGCCGATCTCGAACACCTTCTTCTTGCCCTCGAAGTGCACGTCCTGGTAGTCCGCGCTGCTGGCCGCCTTGGCGATCAGCGGGTACGGCAGGTCCACGGGGACCGGGGCCCAGCCGGCGTCGGCCGCGCGCGCGAAGTCCTGGACGATCGTCCGGGGCACCGAGATGTCCATCTCGGCGCACATCTCGGCGAACACGGCCTTGTCCGAGATCCGGTCGAGCAGGTCCTGCGACAGGAACGGCACGACGTAGTGGGGCTCGAGCTGCTCGCGGTGCCGGACGACGACCCGCACGAGCCAGTCGGAGTTCGCCATCAGCACCAGGCGCCTGCCGGGGTGCTCCCCCGCCAGCGTGACGAGCCGGTCGACCATCTCCTGCGGGGACGCGCCCGGTCCCAGCAGCACGTTCTCGATGATGCGCGAGCGCGCCACCGGGCCCAGCGCGGCCCCGCTGACGACGATCGACCGCACGCCGTAGGCCTCGTGGAAGGCGCGCGCCAGGGCGTACACGCCGATGTCGGCGCCGAGCATGACCGGCTGGAGCGGGAGGTCCGGCGGCGCGCCCGGTCCGGAGCCCGCGCCCGCGGAGGCCGGACCGGGTGCGGCCGAGCTCACTGAGCGGTCTCGGTGCGGTCGCCGGTCCACTCGGTGTGGAAGGTGCCCGCCCGGTCGACCCGGCGGTAGGTGTGCGCCCCGAAGAAGTCGCGCTGCGCCTGGATGAGGTTGGCCGGCAGCCGCTCGGCGCGGACGCCGTCGTAGTACGCCAGCGAGGAGGAGAACGCCGGGACCGGGACGCCGTTCTGCGCCGCACCGGCCACGATCCGCCGCCACGCCGCGACGCCGTTGCCGACAGCGCCGGTGAAGTACTCGTCCGCCAGCAGCAGGGGCAGCTGGGGGTTGCGCTCGTAGGCCTCGGTGATGCGGTTGAGGAACCGCGCCCGGATGATGCAGCCGCCGCGCCAGATGCGCGCCATCGCGCCACGGTCGATGTCCCAGCCGAACTCGGCCGACGCCGCGGCGATCTGGTCGAAGCCCTGGGAGTACGCGACGACCTTCGACGCGTACAGCGCGAGCCGGACGTCCTCGATGAATGCGTCCCGGTCCTTGACGTCCCAGTCGGCGGTGTGCGCCGGCAGCACGCCGACGGCGGCGGTGCGCTGCGGCACGGACCCGGACAGCGCACGGGCGAACGTGGCCTCGGCGATGCCGGTGATCGGCACCCCGAGGTCGAGGGCGTTCTGCACCGTCCAGCGGCCCGTGCCCTTCTGCTCCGCGCGGTCCTCGATGACGTCGACGAACGCCTGCCCGGTCGCCGCGTCGACGTGGGCGAGCACGTCGGCGGTGATCTCGATGAGGAAGGACTCCAGGTCCCCGGTGTTCCAGTCGGCGAAGATCTGCCCGATCTCGGCCGCGCTCGCGCCGAGGCCCTGCTTGAGCAGGTCGTACGCCTCGGCGATGAGCTGCATGTCGGCGTACTCGATGCCGTTGTGCACCATCTTGACGAAGTGGCCGGCGCCGTCCGGGCCGATGTACGTGCAGCACGGCACGCCGTCGACCTTGGCGGAGATGTCCTCCAGGATCGGGCCGAGCGTCGTGTAGGACTCGCGCGAGCCGCCGGGCATGATCGACGGCCCGTTCAGCGCGCCCTCCTCGCCGCCGGACACGCCCGAGCCGACGAAGTGCAGGCCGTGCGCCTTGAGCTCGTTCTCGCGGCGGATGGTGTCGGGGAAGTGGGCGTTGCCGGCGTCGATGACGATGTCGCCCTGCTCCAGCAGCGGGATGAGCTCCTGGATGACCGCGTCCGTGGGGCCGCCGGCCTTCACCATGATGACGACCTTGCGGGGGCGCTCGAGCGACGCCACGAAGTCCGCCATGGACTCCGACGCCACGAACGTGCCCTCGTGGCCGTGGTCGGCGACCAGCGACTGGGTCTTGGAGTTCGAGCGGTTGTGCACCGCGACCGTGTACCCGTGCCGGGCGAAGTTCCGAGCCAGGTTGCGGCCCATGACGGCCAGACCCGTCACACCGATCTGTGCAGTTCCGGGTTCAGTTCCGGGCATGGGTCGCAGCTCCTTCGTCGGGGGGACTCGTCGGTGCGAGCCTATCGGCGGGCGCACACCCCCGACCGGCGCGCCACATCCCGGGACGGACCGCGGGCGCCCGTACGCTCGCGTGCGTGATGACGACCGGGCAGGGCGACGTCCCCGCGGACTTCGTGCGCGCCCTGCACACGCTGCGTGCGGCACGGCTGCGTCCCGAGGTGCACCTGGAGGAGGTCCCGGGGCCGGGCCGGATCGCCCCGTTCTCGGTCGCGCTGACCGCCGAGGTGCGCCTGCCGCGCGCCGAGGAGGGCCTGGCGTCGGGACGCTTCGTCGTCCTGCACGACCCGGCCGGGCAGGAGGCCTGGGACGGCGTCTTCCGGGTCGTCACGCTGGTCCGCGCGAACCTCGAGGCCGAGCTCGCGGCCGACGCCCTCCTGGCCGAGGTCGCCTGGACCTGGTTCACCGACGCCCTGGGCGCCAACGGCGTCGTCCCGCACGCCGCCGGCGGCACCGTCACACGGGTGCTGTCGCAGAGCTTCGGTGCGCTGGCCGACAGGCCCGACGAGGTCGAGGTGGAGCTGCGCGCGTCGTGGACGCCGCAGGACGCCGACCTCGAGCCGCACCTGACCGCCTGGGGGACCCTGCTGTGCACCACAGCGGGCCTGCCGCCCATGCCCGACGGCGTCTCGGTCCTGGGCCGACGCCGCTGACACCCGGCCGCGGTCGCGGCCGAGCGAGCACCGCGCAGCGCGCGCCGTCCTCGTAGCGAGCAGCGATCGCGGGTAGGTCAGGCGTCGATCAGGGGCGTCGTCGCGCCTCCGGGCGGGCCGGCGCCGCAGCTCGGCTTCACCCGCACACGACCTCCCGCGAAATCCTCAAGGAATACCCGTTTCGGTCCGATATCACCGGAGAGAGAAACGCCCCTTCCTTCGGAAAGTGAACAGCCGTGACCATCGAGACCCTGCGCACCACCGCCCATGCCGAGCGCACGGTCGCTCCGGTCTCCCCCGTGCGCCGGCCCGGGTCGACCGGACCCATGTGCATCGTCGTCAACGAGCTCGCCGAGGGTGGCGGGGAGACCCTGGTGAACAACCTCGGTCGCCGTGGCTCCACCCGGGTCATCCTGCTGGCCCGCCACGCCGCACGCCGTGACCTCGTCCAGCTCCTCGCCGGCGGCGTCCGCGGCGGCGTCACCGCCGACCCGCGCCGTCTGGCGGCGCTGCAGGCCCGCACCGCGGCAGCGCCCGCGGCCCCGGCGCCGGAGCCCGAGCCCGAGGCCGCCCCGGCTCCGGAGCTGCCCGACCTGACCGCCCGCGAGATCGGCGTCCTCGAGCTCGTCGCCGCCGGACGCACCAACCGTCGCATCGGTGAGGAGCTCGGCCTGTCCGCGCTCACCGTGAAGAGCCACCTCGCGCGGATCTCCCGCAAGCTGGGGACGGGCGACCGGGCCGAGCTGGTCGCCATCGTCATCCGGGCCGGCAAGATCGCCTGATCTGTCCACCCACGGCGTGACCCCGGTCACGCCGTGGGTGACCCCTGCGCGGGTCCGGCGGACGGGCGTCTGCCGACGCCATACGGTGGCCCCATGGAGCCCGATCAGTCGACCGTCACGACCGAGCTCACCGACGAGACGCTCGAGCCCCAGGCGCCGACGTCCCCGGTGGTGCCGCTCGTGGAGCCGGTCGGGGGTGTCCCGCCGGTCACCCAGACCCCCGAGGAGCTCGCCGCGGTCGTCGAGGCGTTCGCGGCCGGCACGGGGCCCGTGGCCGTCGACGCCGAGCGGGCCTCGGGCTACCGGTACGGCCAGCGGACCTACCTGGTCCAGCTGCGCCGGGAAGGCGCGGGGACCGCCCTCATCGACCCCATCGCGCTGCCCGACCTGTCCGGGCTCTCCGAGGCGCTCGTCGGGGTGGAGTGGATCCTGCACGCGTCGTCGCAGGACCTGCCCGGCCTCGCGGAGCAGGGCATGCGCCCGAGCCGGGTCTTCGACACCGAGCTGGGCGCCCGCCTGCTCGGGCTGGAGCGCGTCGGCCTCGCGGCCGTCGTCGCGGACCTGCTCGGCCTGGGCCTCGCCAAGGAGCACTCCGCGGTGGACTGGTCGACCCGGCCGCTGCCCGTCGAGTGGCTGCGGTACGCCGCCCTCGACGTGGAGGTGCTGGTGGAGCTCCGCGAGGTGATGGCCGAGCGGCTCGCCGTCGCCGGCAAGGCGGAGTGGGCGGCGCAGGAGTTCGAGGCCGTGCGTCTCACGCCGCCGGCGCCTCCGCGCGTCGAGCCGTGGCGCCGCGTGTCCGGCGTGCACGCGCTGCGCGACGCCCGCCGCCTCGCCGTCGTCCGCGAGCTGTGGGAGGCGCGCGACCGCAACGCGCGCGAGCGCGACATCTCCCCCGGCCGTGTCCTGCCCGACACCGCGATCGTCGCCGCCGCGCAGGCCCTGCCGCGGTCGGTCGAGGCGCTGACCGCGCTGCCCGCCTTCTCCGGCAAGGGCGCCCGACGCCGGATCACAGTGTGGCAGGCCGCGATCCAGCGCGGTCTGGCCACCCCCGACCGCGAGCTGCCGTCGGTCCGCGGGCCGCGCAGCGACGCCCCGCCGCCGCCGCGGGCCTGGGCCGAGCGCGACCCGGACGCCGCCGCCCGGCTGGCCGCGGCGCGGGAGGTCGTCGCCGCCCTGTCCGCCGAGCACACGGTGCCGGTGGAGAACCTGCTCCAGCCCGACCTGCTGCGCCGGCTGTGCTGGACGCCGCCCGGCGAGCTCGACGTCGACTCGATCGCCGCCTTCCTCGCGGCCGGCGGGGCGCGGCCCTGGCAGGTCGGCCTCGTCGCGCCGGCTCTGGCCGCCACTTGGGTTACCGAGCAGTAACTTCGGCTGACGGCGCGCGCGAGCGCGGGTAGCGTCGGCGGTCGGCCCGCGGTTCCGGCGGGCGCAGGACACCGTCGTCCACCCGAGGAGAGATCCGATGCCCTCCGCGTCGTCGCGCCCCACCGTCCGACCCGTCGTCTTCGTCGACGGCGTCCGCACGCCGTTCGGCCGTGCCCGTCCGGACGGCCTGTACGCGCACACCCGCGCCGACGACCTCGCCGTCAGGACCGTCCGCGAGCTGCTGCGCCGGCACCCCCAGCTGCCGCCCGAGCGCGTCGACGAGGTCGCGATCGCCGCCACCACGCAGTCCGGCGACCAGGGGCTGACGCTCGGCCGCACGGTGGGCGTGCTCGCCGGGCTGCCCCGCTCCGTGCCGGGGTTCGCGATCGACCGCATGTGCGCCGGCGCGATGACCGCCGTCACCACGACCGCGGGCGCGATCGGCTTCGGCGCGCAGGACGTCGCCCTGGCCGGCGGGGTCGAGCACATGGGGCGGCACCCGATGGGTCTCGACGCCGACCCGAACCCGCGGTTCGCCTCCGAGCGCCTCGTCGGCGCCGACGCGCTGGCGATGGGCAGGACCGCGGAGAACCTGCACGACCGCTACCCCGCCCTCACCCGTGAGCGGGCCGACGCCTACGGGGTCACCAGCCAGGCGCGGTTCGCCGCCGCCCTCGCCGCCGGACGGATCACCGCGGACCTGGTCCCCGTCGCCACCCGCGACCCCGAGCGCGGCTGGGGCCTGGCGACCGCGGACGAGCCGCCGCGCCCGGGCACGACGCTCGACGCCGTCCGGGGCCTGCCGACGCCGTTCCGCGCCGGCGGGCGGGTCACCGCGGCGACGTCCGCACCGCTCACCGACGGCGCCGCGAGCTGCCTGCTCGCCGCGGAGGACACCGCCGAGGAGCTGGGCCTGGCGCCCCGGATGCGGATGGTGACGTTCGCCTACGCGGGCGTCGACCCGGCCGTCATGGGGCTCGGGCCCGTGCCCGCCACCCGCAAGGCGCTCGACCGGGCCGGGCTGACCATCGACGACATCGGCCTGCTGGAGGTCAACGAGGCGTTCGCGGTGCAGGTGCTGGCGTTCCTGGACGACCTCGGCATCGCCGACGACGACCCGCGCGTGAACCCCGACGGCGGCGCGATCGCCGTCGGGCACCCGCTGGCGTCGTCCGGCGTGCGGCTGATGACCCAGCTCGCCCGCCACTTCGCCGCGCGTCCCGACGTCCGGTACGGGCTGACGACGATGTGCGTGGGGCTGGGCCAGGGGGGCACCGTGATCTGGGAGAACCCGCACCACCGCGACTACGACGGCCTCGCGCCCGCCACCTCGGCCACCCCCACCACCGCGCAGGAGCAGCAGCGATGACGACGACCGCCCGGCCCGCCGACGCGGCCGCCCCCGGCCAGGCCGCCCGCCCCGAGCGCGTCACCCGGGCGCTCGTGCGCGACGTCGAGCTGCCCGGCGGCGCCGGGACGCTGGCGCTGGTCACCCTCGACAACGGCCTGGACCACACCAAGCCCACGACGCTCGGCCCGGCGGGCCTCGCCGGGCTCCGCGAGGCTCTGCTCGGCCTGCAGGCACGCGCCGCCCGCGGGGAGCTCGCCGCGGTCGCCGTCACCGGCAAGCCCGTCTACCTCGCCGCGGGGGCGGACCTGACCGCGACCGCGACGATGACCGACGCGCGGGACGCCCGCGCGCTGGCCGAGCTCGGGCACGCCACGTTCCGGCTGCTGGGGGAGATGGACGTCCCGACGTTCGCCTACGTCAACGGCGTCGCCCTCGGCGGCGGCCTCGAGCTCGCGCTCGGCTGCACCTACCGGACCGTCTCGGCCGCGGTGACCGCCCTCGCCCTGCCCGAGACATTCCTTGGCCTGGTCCCGGGGTGGGGCGGGTGCTACCTGCTCCCCCGGCTCGTCGGGGTGCAGCGCGCGCTCGAGCTCATCGTGACCCGGCCGCTCGCCAACAACCGGATGACCACCGCCGCCGAGGCCCTGGAGCTGGGCCTGGTGGACGCCGTCCTGGAGCCGGCGGACTTCCTCGAGCAGTCGATCGTGTGGACCGCCGACGTCCTCGCCGGCCACCTCGTCGTCCCCCGGGCGCCGCTGGACGACGAGGCGACCTGGGACGCGGCCGTCGCGGGCGCCCGGCGTCGGCTGGACGCGCGCCTGCACGGCGCCAGGCAGGCCCCGTACCGCGCGCTGGAGCTCGTGGCCGCGGCCCGCACCGCCGACCGTGACACCGCGTTCGCGGCCGAGGACGACGTGCTCACCGAGCTGATCATGTCCGACGAGCTGCGCGCCGGGCTCTACGCGTTCGACCTGACCACCCGCCGGGCCCGCAAGCCCGCCGGCGCACCCGCGGAGGAGCTGGCGGTCCCCGTGCGGTCGGTCGGGATCGTCGGCGCAGGACTCATGGCCGGTCAGCTGGCGGTCCTCGTCGCCCGGCGGCTGCGGGTCCCCGTCGCGCTGCGCGACCTCGACGACGAGCGCGTCGCGGCCGGGCTCGCCGGCATCAGGACGCTCGTGGACGGCATGGCCGCGAAGGGGCGGATCTCGCCGAGCGAGGCCAACCGCATCCTGGCGTCCGTCACGGTCAGCACGGACCTGCACGCCCTGGCGGGCGCCGACCTCGTGGTCGAGGCGGTCACCGAGGTGCTCGCCGTCAAGCAGCGCGTCTTCGCCGAGCTGGAGGACGTCGTCGCGGAGCGCGCGGTCCTGGCGACGAACACCTCGGCGCTGTCCGTCGCGCAGATGTCGGCCCACCTGCGCCACCCCGAGCGGGTCGTCGGCCTGCACTTCTTCAACCCGGTCGCACAGATGCCGCTCGTGGAGGTGGTCCGCACGCCCGCGTCCGGTGACGAGGCGGTGGCGACGGCGTTCGCGGTGGCCAAGGCACTGGGCAAGACCGCCGTCGGGGTCGCGGACCGGCCCGGGTTCGTGGTCAACCGGCTCCTGCTGCGGATGCTCGCCGAGGTCGCGGCGGCCGTGGAGGGCGGGACCCCGGTCACCGTCGCGGACGTCGCCCTGCGCCCGCTCGGGCTCCCGATGGGCCCGTTCGCGCTCATCCAGCTCGTCGGGCTCCCGGTCGCGCTGCACGTCCTGGGGTCGCTGCACGAGGACCTCGGTGACCGCTACCCGCTGTCGCCCGGGCTCGACCGCCTGGCGCGCGAGGGTCGCCGGGTCGTCCCGGAGCCGGACGGCCGGGGCGCGGAGCACGGCGTCGACCCGGCGATCCAGGACGTGTTCGGCGAGCCCGGCCCTCCCGGCGCGCTGGACGGGGCCGGAGTCCTGGACGCGGTCCTGGCCGGCCTGACCGAGGAGGTGGGGCTGATGCTCGACGAGGGCGTCGTCGGGTCCGCCGACCAGATCGACCTGGCGATGATCCTCGGCGCCGGGTGGCCGCTGCACCTGGGCGGCCTGACGCCGTACCTGGACCGTTCCGGGTACTCCCAGCGCGTCCTGGGGCGCCGGCTGCTGGCGCCGGGCGTCGCGGACGTCCCCCGCTGACCTTCGCCCGACGGCCCGTCGACCCCGGTGGTCGGCGGGCCGTCGTCACACCTGCCCGGACGTCACCGCCCGGGGCGCCGGCCGGGCGATGTCGGCCGGGCGATCTCGGACGGTGACGTCAGGCGGTACCGGACCCGAGCCGCAGCATCACCTTGCTGCTGCCGGTGGACCGGTCCCCCGCCACCCGCATGGCCTCCGCGGCGTCGTCGAGGTCGAACGTGTGGGTCATCAGCGGGTCCACGTCGAGCCCGGCGGCGAGGGCGGCGATCGCGTCGTCCACCTCCTCGGAGAACCGGTACGAGCCGATCCAGGTGAGCTCGCGCGTGACCAGGTCCCCGAGCACCGCGGACGCGGCCGTGCCGGGCAGGTTGCCGACCTGGACGACCGTGCCGCCCTTGGCCGTCGCACGCAGCACGGCACCCAGCGCGGCCGGCGCCCCGGACGCCTCGAACACGAGCTCGACGTCCTGCGGGAGCGGGTCGACCGAGGCGTCCACGACGTCGTCGGCCCCCATCGCCTTGGCGACGAGGAGCGAGGACGAGGCGACGTCGGCCGCGATCACGGTGCCGGCGCCGGCGAACTTGGCGGCCGCCACGACCAGCGACCCGATCGGCCCCGCGCCGTTCACGAGCACCGTGCGTCCCGTCAGGTCGGAGACCCGGCCGACGGCGTGCAGGGCGACCGCGAGCGGCTCGGCGAGCGCGCCGCGCCGGGTGTCGACGCCGTCCGGCAGCGGCCGGACCTGCTCGGCCCGGACCGCCCGGAGCTCGCTGAAGCCCCCGTCGGTGTGCGGGTCGAGGGCGGCGGACCCGAAGTACCGGACCTGCGGGTAGAGGTTGGAGCGTCCGGCGAGGCGGTCGGGCAGGACGCCGTCGCCCACGAGCTGCGCCGGCTGGAACGTCACCGGCTGCCCCACCTCCAGTCCTCGCACGCCCGTCCCGAGGACCGCGACCCGACCGGCCACCTCGTGCCCGAGGACCATCGGGTGCCGCAGGACCGCGGTACCCGAGCGGCCGTGGCGCCAGTACGCCAGGTCGGACCCGCAGATCCCACCCCACTCCATGGCGACCACGACCTCCCCCGACCCCGGCGTGGGGTCGGGGACCTCGTCGACGCGCAGGTCGTCCGCGCCGTGGACGACGACGGCTCTCATACCGCGTCCTCGAGCCGGACCAGGTCGCGGCCACGGACCTCGGGCGACACGGCGGCCGAGACCAGCGTGATGAGCGAGTACACGACGAGCATCGCGGCGATCGGCCACCAGGAGCCGGTCGCCGCGGTCAGGCCCGCGGCGACGATCGGACCGATGGCGGTCGCCAGGATGCCGCCGATCTCCTTGGAGAGCGCGAGCTGGGTGAATCGCGTCCGGGCGCCGAACAGCTCGGCCATCGTGACGCTCTCCAGCGAGAACAGGCCGAGGACCGCCAGGTTGTGCAGCAGGATCATGGAGATCGTCAGCGCGACCGTGTTGCCCTGCTGGATGAGGTTGATCAGGGGGAAGGCCAGCACGGCCGAGATCGCGGTGAGGGCCATGTAGATCGGGCGGCGTCCGAACCGGTCGCCGAGCAGTCCGACGATCGGCACGGTGGCGAACCCGACGACCGAGCTGATGAGGATCGCGTTGGTGGCGATGCTGCGGTCCAGCAGCAGCGTGGTGGCGAGGTAGCCGACCAGGAAGGTCTGGATCAGGCCCGAGTTGCCGGCCTGACCGAACCGCAGACCCAGGGCGATGAAGAAGGACCGACCCTTGCGCTGCTTGAGCGCGGCCTCCAGGACGCTCGCGTCCTTCTCCTTGGCCGCGGCGGCCTCGAGCTGGGCCCGGGTGAGGGCGACGCCCTCGTCCGTGACGTCGGCACGGTTCTCGAAGACCGGGCTCTCCTTCAGGTGCGTCCGGATCCAGATCGCGAAGATCATCAGGACGAAGCTGAACAGGAACGGCAGGCGCCAGCCCCACGAGAGCAGCTGGTCCTCCGTCAGCACCGCGAGCAGGATCGCCCACAGGCCGGTGGCGGCGAGCGTGCCGGTGTTCGTCCCGAGGCTGACCAGCGACGCGATGACGCCGCGCTTCCTGACGGGTGCGTACTCCGCGAGCATCGTGGTGGCGCCGGCGATCTCCGCTCCTGCCCCGAAGCCCTGGAGCAGGCGCAGGACGACGAGCAGGATCGGCGCGAGGAGCCCGACCTGGGCGTAGGTGGGCAGGACGCCGATCAGCGTCGTCGACGCCCCCATGAGCGCGATGGTGAGGAAGAGGACCCTCTTGCGACCGATGCGGTCGCCCATGCGTCCGAAGTAGATCGCCCCGGCGAGGCGGGCCACGTACCCGACGCCGTAGGTGGCCATGGCCGCGATCAGCCCGACGGCCGGGTCGATCTCGGGGAAGAAGATCTCGTTGAAGACGATCGCCGCGGCCAGCGAGTACAGCTGGAAGTCCATGAACTCCATGGCCGTGCCCAGCCAGCCGGAGACGGCGGCCTTCCTCAGGTCGCTGGTCGTGCGCTCGGCCGGACCGTGGTGTGGTGCGGGTGTCGGGGCGGTGAGGTGGTCCTGCGTCATCGTGTGCTCCCTTGCTCCGCGGCTCGCGGACGATGCGTTGGCTCGCTCGCGGGGCCCGCGAGCGGAGGACAGGTCTGGTGCGGGCACAGGGGTGCGCACGCGGGACCCGGGTGGACGGGACGGACGACGGCTCGGGCGCGAGGCCCGGCGTGGCTACCAGTCGTGCACGGAGCCGTCGAGGCGACGGGCGACCGGCAGGTAGCGGGGCTCGTACGGGAAGCGCTCGGCGGCCTTCTCGTCGTACTCGACGCCCAGCCCCGGTACCTCGCCGACATCCAGCATGCCGTCGGTGAGGCGGACCGCGCTCCGGAAGACCTCCATGGTCTCCGGCGCGTGCTCCATGTACTCCTGGATGCCGAAGTTCGGCACGGTGAGGTCCAGGTGGACGGCCGCCGCAAGGGTGACCGGTGAGAGGTCCGTGGCGCCGTGCGAGCCGGTCCGGACCCCGTAGAGCGCCGCGAGGTCGAAGATGCGACGCAGGTGGGTGATCCCGCCGGCGTGCACGACCGTGGTGCGCACGTAGTCGATCAGCTGGTTCGTGATGAGGTGCTGCACGTCCCAGATGCTGTTGAGCACCTCGCCGACCGCGATCGGCGTGGTGGTGTGCTGGCGGATGAGGCGGAACGCCTCCTGGTTCTCCGCCGGCGTGGGGTCCTCCATCCAGAACAGCCGGACGTCCTCCACGCTCTTGCCGAACTGCGCGGCCTCCAGCGGGCTGAGTCGGTGGTGGACGTCGTGCAGCAGGTGGAAGCCGAACCCGAGCTTCTCCCGGACGGCCCGCAGGTACGTCGGCGCGAACTGCAGGTACGCCTCGGTGGACCAGGGCTGCTCGTCCGGAAGGGCGCTCGCGGCGGGCTCGTAGATGGCGCCCTTGCGCACCCCGTACGTGCCACCGACCTCCGGGACGGCGGCCTGCGCGCGGATGGCGCGGTAGCCCAGCTCCTGGAAGCGGGCGACGTCGTCCAGCAGCGCCGCCGTGTCCGCCCCGCTGGCGTGGCCGTAGACCATGACACCGTCGCGCGACCGGCCGCCGAGGAGCTGGTAGACGGGCAGTCCGGCGACCTTGCCCTTGATGTCCCACAGCGCGGTGTCCACCGCCGCGATCGCGGTCATGGTGACCGGGCCGCGGCGCCAGTACGGGCCACGGTAGAGGTACTGCCACATGTCCTCGATGCGCGCGGGGTCCCGGCCGATCAGCAGCGGGACGACGTGGTCCCGCAGGTAGCTGGCGACGGCGAGCTCGCGCCCGTTGAGGGTGGCGTCGCCGAGCCCGGTGACGCCGTCGGACGTCGTCAGACGCAGGGTGACGAAGTTGCGCCCCGGTCCGGCGACCAGGACCTCGGCGCGATCGATCGTGGTCATGGCTCCTCCGGACGGCTCTGTCGCGCCGCCCGCAGGTGCGGTACAGCGCTTGTATGTAAGCCCATGACACAAGACGTCGTCAACCCCTGGCGCACCCCGGGCCGCTGGCTACAGTGGGCGCGTGCCACCCACCCCAGCCCGCACGAGCCGCCGCGCCGTCTACGACGAGCTGCGGCGCCGCGTGCTGTCGCTGGAGCTCCCGCCGGGCGCGGCGCTCTCGGAGAACGAGCTGGCCGCGGCGCTGGGCGTCTCCCGGACCCCCGTCCGGGAGAGCCTGATCCTGCTGTCGCAGGAGGGGCTGGTGCAGGTGTTCGCCAAGGTCGGGTCGTTCGTCTCGCGCGTCGACCCCGACCGGGTCGCGGACGCGCAGTTCCTCCGGGAGGCGGTCGAGCTGGCGTCCCTGGCGGACGTGCCGTCCGACCCCGACCCGGCTGCGGTGGCGGACCTGCGCGAGAACCTCGCCCTGCAGCACCTCGCTGCCGACGACGTGGAGGAGTTCTTCCGCCTGGACGAGGCGTTCCACCACGGGCTGCTGCGGCTCGCCGGGCACGAGAACGTCTGGCCCACGGTCGTGGCCGCCAAGGGGCACCTGGATCGCGCCCGGCGTCTGGGGCTGGGCGAGACCTCCACCCAGGTGTTCATCACCCAGCACGCCGACGTCCTCGACGCCCTGCTCGCCGGACGGCGCGAGGAGGCCCGCACCCTCATGCAGGGGCACCTGCGGCGCGTGTTCGCCGACATCCAGCGGGTCCGGGAGCGCTCACCGGACCTGTTCGCCTCCAACGCGGAGGCGGTGCCGACCCGCCGCAGCGTGGCCGTGTGGGAGTGACCGGTCCGTCATGACGCCGGCGCCCCGTCCGGCGCCGCGACGCAGGCCCGGACCGTGGCCCGGGCAGGTCGGCCCGCGGGACGCCGGTGCGTCCCGCGGGCCGACCCTCGGTCAGGACGCGGTGCCGGGGGCGGCCGGGCGACGCCGGACGGCCGCCGTCACGAGGGCCGCCGCACCGAGCGCGAGGCCGGTCCCGCCGAGCCACCGGGCGCCGGTGTCGTCGCGGGACGACCCCGCCGCCGTGCCAGTCGCCGTGCCGGCGGCGGCGTCGGCCGTCGTGCCGTCGGTCGTGGCCTCGTCGGCGTCCGTGCCGCCGTCAGCGGCGGGTGCGGCGCCGTGGTGGTCGCCGCCCTCCTCCTCCGCGGCGGTGGTCACCAGCACCGGCGCCGGGAGCTCGGGCTCCGAGCCGTCGGGCATCGGTGCCTCGGACCACAGGACGGTCTCCCCGTCGGAGTAGCTCTGGGTCGCCGGCAGGAGCACCTCGGTGCCCGCCTCGGGCAGCGGACCCACCGAGATGGAGAACTCCTGGTACTGGCCGGGGCCCACCTCGGCACCCGGCTGGGCCGTCCACACCACGGCCGTCGGGGCCTCGGTGATCGTCGTGCCTTCCCGGTCGACGGGCGCCGGCAGCGCGCCGCGCTCCACGACGGCGGTCCAGCCGGGCACGGGCTTGGTCCGCACGGACGTCAGCGGGGTGTCGGTCGGCAGCTCCACGCGCACCCCGACGGTCGCGGCGGTGTCGGACTCGGTCGGCACGCGGAACGTCAGCTGCGCGAAGCCGCCGGCGGTGGTGTTGTCGGGCAGCACGCGCACGTGCGCCGACGCCGCGGACGCCGGTGCGAGCAGCAGCGCGGCGGTCGCCGTTGCGGTGAGTGCGAGGGCCGGCAACCGCCGGGCGGTGCGGGGGGTGCGGGTGTTCAGGGACGTGGACATGGCAGAGCTCTCTTCCGGTCACAGGAGGGGGACGGCGTCGGCCGGGCACGGGGCTCCGGCACAAGGCGTCGCCACGACCGCCGTGACCGGCGCGAGGGCCGGTCAGGCGGTGACGAGGAGGGCGACGCCGACCCCGCGAGGTGGTCCGCGTCGCGGTCGGCCCCTCACCCACCACCGTCCCGGGCGGACGGCGACCGGCGCCGCGACCACGACCCGGCGCGGCAGGCGCACCGGGTGGACGGTGACCGCGCAGCGCTGCCAGGCCGGCCGGACCGCGGCGACGAGCCACCCCAGCACCCGGTCGCCCTGCGCGAGGAGCAGCGCCGCCGCGAGCGTCGCGGCCAGGTGCATGGTGAGCATCACCGCGTCCGACTGCACCGACCCGAGGCCCGGACCGGACGCCGTGGCCGCGCTCGTCCCGCCGGCCAGGTCGTGCGCGTGCGACGCGCTGACCGTCAGCAGGTGGTGGACGACGTACTGGCTCGCGCTCACCAGGCCGAGCGAGACGCGGCGCGGAGGTCGTCCGCCGGTCAGCACCGCCGCGACGGCCACCATCAGCCCGGCGGGGACGACGAGCGCGCCCAGGGACGGCGCCGGTCCGCCACCGGCGCCGTGCGCCGCGACGGCGGAGCCGAGCAGCACCGCAGCCACCGCGAGCACGCGGCGCAGCGGCCGGCGCGCGGTCGGGACGGGGCGGCTCACAGGCAGGACCGTGCCGGGCGCGCGTGAAGCAGCCGTCAAACCCGCCGCCCCGGCGGTCAGCGCGAGGCGCCGGCCAGCGCGGTCAGCACGTCGCGCGCGATGTCCTGCGGGCGCAGCCGCAGGCCGTCGACGATCTGCTCGCGGCTGGCGTGGTCGAGGAACCCCAGCGGGATGCCGATGGACTGGACCGGCGTCGCCACGCCCGCCTCCCGCGAGCGCTGGGCGAGCATCGCGCCGACGCCGCCGTCGACCAGGCCGTCCTCGATCGTGACGACGTGGGCGTGCTCCCCGGCGAGCTTGACCAGCGCGGACGGCACGGGCAGGACCCAACGGGGGTCCACGACCGTCACCCGCAGGCCGTGCGCGGCGAGCAGGTCGGCGGTCTGCAGCGCGGTGGGCACCATCGAGCCCACGCCGACGACCAGCACCTCCGGGTCCCCGGGCTCCCCCACCCGCGCCAGCACGTCGACGCCGTCGACGGTCTCCAGCGCGGGGATCGGGTCCACCAGCGAGCCCTTGGGGTAGCGCACCACGGTGGGGGCGTCGTCGACGTCCACGGCCGCCCGCAGCGCCTCGCGCAGGGTCGGCTCGTCACGCGGCGCGGCCAGGCGCAGGCCCGGGACGACGGAGAGCATGGCCATGTCCCACATGCCGTTGTGGCTGGCGCCGTCGTCGCCGGTGATGCCGGCCCGGTCGAGCACGAAGGTGACGCCGGCGCGGTGCAGCGCGACGTCCATGAGGACCTGGTCGAACGCACGGTTGAGGAACGTGGCGTAGACGGCCACCACCGGGTGCAGCCCGGCGAAGGCCATGCCTGCCGCGGACGTCGCCGCGTGCTGCTCGGCGATGCCGACGTCGAACGTGCGGGTCGGGAACTCGGCGGCGAACGGCGCCAGCCCGACCGGGGCGAGCATGGCGGCGGTGATCGCGACGACATCGGGACGACGACGGCCGATGCGGACCATCTCGTCGGCGAACACCGACGTCCAGCCGAAGCGGGACGGCGCGAGCGGCAGGCCGGTCTCCGGGTGGATCTGCCCGACGGCGTGGAACCGGTCGGCGACGTCCTGCTCCGCGGGGCTGTACCCGCGGCCCTTCTCGGTCATGACGTGCACGATGACCGGACCGCCGAACGCCTTCGCCCGGCGCAGCGCGACCTCGACCGCGGCGGTGTCGTGCCCGTCGATCGGGCCGGTGTACTTGATCCCCAGGTCCTCGAACATCCCCTGCGGGGCGACGACGTCCTTCAGGCCCTTCTTCAGCCCGTGCAGCCACTCGTAGGCGAACCGGCCGGGCATGCCGGTGCGGTGCAGCGCGCGCTTGCCCCAGGACAGGAAGCTCTCGTACCCGCGGGTGGTCCGCAGGGTGTCGAGGTGGAACGCGAGCCCGCCCATGGTCGGGGCGTAGGAGCGGCCGTTGTCGTTGACGACGATGACCAGCCGGCGGTCGTGGCCCTCGGCGATGTTGTTCAGCGCCTCCCAGGCCATCCCGCCGGTCAGCGCCCCGTCACCGATGACGGCGACGACGTGGCGGTCGGTGCGGCCCTGCACGACGTTCGCCTTGGCGATGCCGTCCGCCCAGCTCAGTGCGGTGGACGCGTGCGAGTTCTCCACGACGTCGTGCTCGGACTCCCCGCGGCTGGGGTAGCCGGACAGCCCGCCGCGCTTGCGCAGGGCGGAGAAGTCCTGCCGACCCGTGAGCAGCTTGTGCACGTAGGCCTGGTGGCCGGTGTCGAAGACCATCGTGTCGCGTGGGGACTCGAACACCCGGTGCATCGCGATCGTCAGCTCGACGACCCCGAGGTTGGGGCCCAGGTGCCCGCCGGTCCGGGAGACCGACTGCACGAGGAACTCGCGGACCTCGTCGGCGAGCTCGTCGACCTGTGCAGGGGTGAGCCGGCGCAGGTCGGCGGGCGTGGTGATCCGGTCCAGGAGCCCCATGACGTGTCCCTCCGTGGTCAGGCGACGTCGCCGCACGGATGACGACCGGCGGAGTGCGCCCGCAAGTCTAGTTCGCCGGGTGCGGAGCACGCGCCCGAGCCCCGTGTGACGACGCGCTCACGGCCGCCGTCGTGCCGGGCCGGACGGGGCGTCCGGTGCGTGCCGGACGCCCCGCCCGTCGTCTCAGCGGGCCAGGAAGGCCAGCAGGGCCTCGTTGACCTCCGCCGTGTGGGTCGTGAGCAGCCCGTGCGGCGCACCCTCGACCTCGACGTACTCGGCGGACGAGAGCTCCTTGGCGAACCGGCGGCCCGACGCGTCGATCGGCAGGATGCGGTCGGCGGTGCCGTGCAGGATCAGCGCGGGCACGTCGATCTTCGCGATGTCGGCGCGGAAGTCCGTGGGCCACGTCAGCGGCGCGGCGGCCGACGCGATCGAGCCCGAGCCGGCGGCGACGTCCCACGCGTGCCGGACCTGCTCCTCGCTGATGCGCGAGCCGAGGTTCTCGTCGAGGTTGAAGAAGTCCTGGTAGAAGGCCGTGAAGTAGGCGTACCGGTCCTTCGTGACCTGCGCGGCGACGTCCTCGAAGAAGGACAGCGGCGCGGCCCCGTCGGGGTTGTCGTCGGTGATCGCCAGGTAGGGCTCGAGCGACGCGAGGAACGCGGCCTTGGCGACCCTCTCCGAGCCGTAGGTGGCGAGGTAGCGCGCGACCTCGCCCGTGCCCATCGAGAAGCCGACCAGGACGACGTCGTGCAGGTCCAGGGTCTCCAGCACCGTCCGGAGGTCGGCGGCGAAGGTGTCGTAGTCGTAGCCGACCGACGGCTGGCTCGACCGGCCGAACCCGCGGCGGTCGTAGGTGACGACCCGGTACCCGGCGTCCAGCAGCGCCGACGTCTGGCCCTCCCAGGAGTTGCCGTCGAGCGGGAAGCCGTGGATGAGGACGACCGGCTGGCCCGACCCCTTGTCCTCGTAGTGCAGCTCGATGTCGACCGAGTTCTCCGTGCCGACCGTGATCCGACCCATGGTCCGTCCCTTCGCCGTGGCGAGAACGATCGTTCTCTGCCTGGAGGCCCTACGCTAGAGAACGAGCGTTCTCAGCGCAACAGGCGTGCCGGTGAACCTTCGGCGGGCATCGGGTGACGACAGGGAGGACGGTGGGAGCGTGACGACGACGGGCACGACGACCGGCACCGTGGCCCCCGCGGACGACGTCCGGCAGCGCATCGTGGCCGCGGCGGACGCGCTGTTCTACGGGCGCGGGATCCAGGCGGTCGGCATGGACGAGGTCCGCGCGGCGGCGGGCGTCTCCCTCAAGCGGTTGTACACGCAGTTCCCGGGCAAGGAGCAGCTCGTGCTCGCGGTGCTCGACGCCCGCCACCGGCAGTGGCAGGACGGTCTGACGGCGGCCGCGGCCGGGATCGCCGCCCCGCGCGACCGCCTGCTGGCGGTCTACGACTTCCTCGAGCGGTGGTTCACCGACGACACGTTCCGCGGCTGCGGCTTCATCAACGCGTTCGGGGAGCTGGGTGCGACGTCCCCCGGGGTGGCGCAGGCCGCCCGCGCGCACAAGGAGTCGTTCCAGGTCTACGTGGCGGCGCTGGCCGAGGAGGCCGGCGGCGACGCGGACCTCGCCGCCCAGCTGGTCCTGCTCGCCGAGGGCGCGCAGACCACCGCGGCGATCTCCGGCCGACCGGACGCCGCGCGCCAGGCCCGCCGGGCCGCGCAGGTGCTGGTCGAGGCGGCGCTGGGCGCCCCCACGGGTCCCGGCGGCGCGGACGGCGCCCGGGTGCGATGACGACGCCACCCCGCGCCCCGGGCCGACCACCCGCCGGCTGTCCGGACCGGACGGTCCGACCGGCCGGTCCCGGCGTCCCAGGATCACCGACGTGGAGCTGAGGGACGCCGGCAGCGACGACCTCGACCTGCTCCACGACATGCTCCTCCTCGCCTTCACCTGGGACGGGACACCTCGCTTCACCCGCGAGGAGGTGCTCGCGGCGGACCACACCGCGCGCTACCTCGGCGGCTGGCGGCGCCCGGGCGACCTCGGTCTCGTCGCCGTGGACGGCCGGACGCCGCTGGGCGCGATCTGGGCGCGTGCCCTCCCTGCCGCCACGCCCGGCTACGGGTACGTGGCCGACGACGTCCCGGAGCTCGGCATGGCGGTCGCGCCCGCGCACCGCGGACGAGGCGTGGGCTCCGCCCTGCTCGCCGGCTGCCTCCGTCAGGCCCGCGCGACGGGTCGGCGGGCCGTGAGCCTGAGCGTCGAGGACGGGAACTCCGCGGCCCGGGCGCTGTACGTCCGGCACGGCTTCGTCACCGTCGGCCGCGACGGGGGCTCCGACACCATGCTCCGCGAGCTCTGAGCGAGCGTCCGGGCACGACCAGCTGACGACCACGTCGTGTCGGTGCCCTGACCTACGGTTCGGGGATGGGCACCGGACGGGACTGGGTGATCGTCGCCTCGCGTGACCATGCGCGGCGCGGGGTCGCTGCCGGTTTCGTGATGGCCAACCACGGCAGGCGGGCGCCCCTGGCGCGGATGTCACGCGGGGACCGCGTGCTGATCTACTCGCCGACGACGAGCTACCCGGACGGAGCCCCGCTGCGTGCCGTCACGATCGTCGGGGAGGTGACCGGTGAGGCACCCGAGCCGAGCGACGTGATCGCCGGCGGCTTCCGTCGTGCGGCCTCCCTGCGCGAGATCGAGCCGGTGCCGTTGGAGCGGGTCCGCGACCACCTGCCCGTCTCACGTCTGCGGTTCGGCTTCTTCGAGCTCGACCCTGCGCAGGCAGCGGCCATCTGGGGCCTCGTGCACGAGCCCACCGCCTGAGCCCGTCCGGGGCACGTCGGTCACCGGCGATCCGGGCCGCACCGGGCCCGTGGCGACGCCCCCGCTCAGTCGAGCGCGCTGGCCCGGTGCAGGAAGGCCGCCATCGCCTCCCGGCGGACCGGGTCGGCGGGACGGAACTCCCGGCGCCCGCCGCCGAGGTCCGTCCCGGTCGAGATGCCGGCCTCCGCCAGCCAGGCGATCTCCGTCGCGAACGGCCTCCCGGGCGCGACGTCGACGAAGGGCGTCGCCCCCGTCGCGACCGGTGGCCGGCCCAGGGCCCGGTACAGGAACGCGGCCATCGCCTCGCGGCTGACCGGCTCGGCGGGGCGGAACTCGGTGCGCCCGCCACCGAGGTCGGTCCCGGTGGAGATGGCCTGGTCGGCCAACCACGAGATCTCGGCGTAGAACGGCGCGCCGACGGGGACGTCGACGAAGCGCGGTGTGGTCGGCGGGGTGTAGGGCGGACGACCGGCGGACCGGTAGAGGAAGGCGGCCATGGCCTCGCGCCGCACCGGCGCGCCGGGGTCGAAGAGCACCGAGCCGTCCGGTCGCTGGGTCCCCGTCGTGATGCCGCTGGTGCGCAGCCAGTCGATGTCGCAGAAGAAGGGCGATCCGAGAGCCACGTCGGCGAAGCCGGGCCGCTCGGCGGTGGCGGCGAAGGGCACGACCGTCGTGTGCCGCGTGCCGCCGAACCGCCCGGCCGACACCCGCAGGCCGGCGGCGGCCTCGGGCAGGTCCGCCGGCAGCTGCAGGGTCACCGACCGCGCGTCCGCGCCGTGGTCCAGGACCGCGGTGCGGGGGTCGAGGGTCCCGAGCGCGAAGCCGCAGGCGTCGAGCACCTCCAGGCGGGGAAAGTTCGACTGGTCCTCGAAGAAGCCTGCGTCGGCGTGCAGGATCAGCACGCCCTCGGGCGCCGCCGGCACCGCCGCGGTGCGGAACTCGTCCGAGTTGAAGCTGATCGGGTGGTCCAGGGTCGCGCGGAGCTCCGCGGCTCCGCCGCCGGGCACGAGCGCCAGCTCGACGGCGAGATCGACCCGGTCACGGCTGCCGGCGCCCCGCAGCTGCAGGACGTACCAGTCCTCGGCCGCAGCGCAGGTGCGGAGCGCGGCGGGGTCGAGGACGAGGTCCCATCCGTCCATCCGCAGAGCGGCCTGGGCGTCGGCGGGGCACAGGTCCGCCGTGCCGCCCTTGATCGCGTGCAGCTCCAGCGTCCGGGGATCGACGTCGGTGCCGGTCGTGACCCGCGAGGGGAAGACGAAGCGGACGGACGACGCGTCGGCCGGGATCTCCCGGGCGGGCGCCAGCCCCATGGCCACCCACCGCTCGTCGAACACGCGCGCGGTCGGCGAGCCGGTCGGCACCGTGACGTCCACAGGGTCGGGGACGGCCGCGGCGGGGACGGCGGCGGCGGCGGGGCCGGCGAGCGTGAGCAGCAGGCCGGCGACCGACGCGATCGGGACGAGTCGGGACCGGCGGGTCGACCGCCGGGTGCGGACCGAGGTGCTCACGGGTCATCTCCTCACGGCCGCGGGCGCAGCCTGCACGAGGGTTCGGGCGCCGGCGGGCGCCGGCCCGCCACATCGTGCAGCACGCGGCGCACGCCAGGTGCCGCTCCGCGGACGACCACTCGCACGCGCGGGTGAAAAGCCCCGGACGGCGCCGCCGCAGGCCAACGTCACCCTGACGTCGCGCACGCTCCCGTGACGCCGAGCGGCGGACTCAGCGCGGGCGGGCCTGGAGCCCGACGCCGATCCAGAAGGCGATCTGCTCGTCGGTGGCGAGGCCGTCGTCCGTGACGGTGATCCATCCGGGTCCCATGGTGCGACCGGCCCCCATCGCGGCGGGCTCTGCTCCGCGGACCCCGAGGAGCTCCCCGTGCCGACCGGGGTCGGTGCGCACGAGCAGGTCGCCGTCTCGCCCGGCCGCGACCACCAGGGCGTCGTCCACCATGAACGACAGCTTCCCGAACATCCGCACCTCGCGCACCGGCCGGTCGGCGGGCAGCAGCGCGCGCACCCGGTCGGCGAGTCCTTGCCCCCTGGCGGTCATGGCCGGCCCCGTCCTCGTCGTCCGTCGCGCTCGGGACGAGCGCCCTGGTGAGGTGCGCACGGCGTCCGTCGGGCACGCACGGGGACGACGGTAGCGGCGGCGCGGCGTGGACATGGGGGATCCGGGAGCCGGCTCGGGTCCGGGACAGGCCGTGCCTGGCCGGGCCGGGCCGTGCAGCCGGGCCACACGGCGACCCCTGCCCCCGGGTCCCCGACGATCCGCCTGCTCGGCCGACTTCGCCGAGATGTCCGCGCGCCCGCCCGTCGCGACGCTGTGCTGGTCGTCGTCCCGACCGTCGCGCGTCGCCGACCCGACCCGACGCGCTGGTGCCGGGGTCGTGCCATCGTGGCCGGGTGAAGCGAGCCGACGTCGACATCTCCGCCCTGCTCGCGGCCGCCGAGGAGGTCTCCCCGTCCGAGGCGATGTCCGCCGCTGCGGACATGCTCCGCCGCAGCCTGGGTGTGCAGTGGGCGACGTTCCTCATCGCCGACGCCGCCGGCAACACGCTCGTCGACCACCAGGACCCCGGGTCCCGGTTCCGGCTGGACGGCACGGACCCGGGGCGCGCCTGGCGCGAGCAGCGGACGGTGCACGACGGGAACGGGCGGGCGTACGCGCCGGTGACCGTGCGAGGCGACGCGCTGGGAATCCTTGCGGTGGAGCTGCCCCCGGGCGCCGAGCGGGACGCCCCCCGGGGTGACGACGGCGAGCTGGACCCGGCGACCGCGGGGCTGCTCGCGGCCGTGGCGCACGCGCTGGGGTACATCGTGGTGGCCAACCAGCGGCACACCGACACCTACGAGACGGCCATGCGGTCGGCCGAGTTCAGCCTGGCCCGGGAGATCCAGCGCCGCCTGCTGCCGCTGGGATTCGTGTGCGAAGGGGGCTCGTTCACGATCGCCGGCTGGCTCGAGCCCTCCGCCAGCGCTGCCGGCGACACGTTCGACTACGTCGCCTCCGCCGACACGCTCACCGCCACGATCACCGACGCGGTCGGCCACGACCTGAACGCCGCCCTGCTCGCCACGCTGACGGTCAACGCCCTGCGCAACGCCCGACGACGGGGCGCGGACCTGACCGAGCAGGCGCACGCGGCGAACACGGCTCTGCTCGCCCACGGCGAGGCCGACCAGTTCGCCACGGGGATCCTCCTGGAGATCGACCTCCGCTCGTCCGGTGACGAGCACGGCTCCAGCGGTCGCACGACGGCCCGGGTCGTCAACGCGGGACATCCGGGCGCCCTCCTGCTGCACGACGGCCAGGTCAGCAACGTCGCGCCGTCCAACAACCCCCTGCTCGGCGTGCACGAGCACGAGTTCCGGACGCAGGAGATCGAGCTGTACCCGGGCGACCGGCTGCTCCTGATGACCGACGGCATGTTCGAGCGCAGCGCCGCCGCCTTCGACCTGGCCGGTGCCCTGCGCGACACCGCCGACCTGCACCCGCGCAACGTCGCGCAGGACATCTCCCGCACCTTCCTCGAGACGGTCGGGGACGGCGTCCAGGACGACGCGGCCGTGCTGCTGCTCGAGTGGCACGGCGGCAGCACGCGCCGCTCCACCAGCAACGGGGCGGACGACGCCCGGTAGTCCCCCGGCAGGAGGCGCCGACGTCCCCGCGTCGGCCGGCGAGGTGCTCGGACGGGGGACGATGACCCGCATGCCGCTGACCCTGCGCCCACCCCGGCACGACGACGAGACGGCCCTGCGGGCGATCCACGCGCAGCTGCGGCAGGAGGGCTTCTCCTTCCTGCTGGCCGACGGCGACTGGGACGAGGTGCTGGAGACCTTCCGGCGCGAGGCGCACGGCGAGGGCCTTCCTCCGGGCCGGGTCCGGGCGGACTTCCTCGTCGCGGAGGTCGACGGCGTCCCGGTGGGGCGGGTCTCCATCCGGCACACCCTGACCGACGCCCTGCTCGAGGTCGGCGGGCACGTGGGCTACGCCGTCGCGCCGGAGCACCGCCGTCACGGGTACGCGACACGGATGCTCCAGCTGTCCGTCGAACGGCTCGCGGCCCTCGGCGTCGACCGCGTGCTGGTCACGTGCGACGACGACAACGTCGGCTCCGCCGCCGTCATCGAGGCGTGCGGCGGCGTCCTGGAGGACGTCCGCAGCGGCGAGGACGGCGTCCCCAAGCGGCGGTACTGGATCACGGGGCACGGCGCCTGAGCACGGAGGGCGGCGTGCGTCGTGGACCTCGACGGGCCGGACCGACGACGACACCGGCGACAGCACCGGTCGAGGCGGCCCACCTGACGGGCATCGTCGGGCCGTACGCTGCGTCGTCAGCGGACCCCGGTCCCGGCGGAGCGCGGCACCGGGGACCACACGCACTGGGGAGGGCACGTGGCCGACCGCGTACCGGCACGGATCCGGGTCGCCGTCGACCTCGTCGACCCGGCGCCCGACGCCCGGGTGCTGGAGGTCGGGTGCGGCCCCGGCGTCGCGATGGCGCTCCTCTGCGACCGGCTGGTGGACGGGCACGTCACGGGGCTGGACCGGTCCGCCACGGCGATCGAGCGCGCCGAGAAGCGGCTGCGCCGCCGGCTGGACGACGGGACCGCCGACCTCCAGCACCGCGACCTGACGGCGTTCCACGGTGACGGGCGGCCCTACGACGTCGTCTTCGCCGTCGACGTCAACCTCTTCTGGACCGGCCCGGCGGACGCGGCGACCGCGCGCCTGCGCGACCTGGTCGCGGAGGACGGCCGGGTGCACCTGCTGTTCCGGACGCCGGACGGGGTGGACGACGACCGTCCGGCCCGTCTGACCGCCGCCGCCCTCGAGCGCGCCGGTTTCGACACCCGGACCACCGTCCTGGACGGCGTCCGGTGCGTCACGGGCACGCCCCGACCGCCTGACGCCCCCTGACGTCCCCGGTCCCGGACGCCCGTCGGGGGCGGGCCGGGCCTTTCGTAGACTGGGCGCCATGCGTTTCCTGCCTGGCCACGTGCCGACGTCCGACCTCACCTACGGCGACGTGTTCCTCGTCCCGTCCCGCTCGGAGGTGACCTCTCGGTTCGACGTCGACCTGTCGACCGTCGACGGGACCGGCACCACCATCCCGATCGTCGTGGCCAACATGACCGCGGTGTCCGGGCGCCGCATGGCCGAGACGGTCGCGCGGCGCGGGGGTCTGGCCGTCATCCCGCAGGACATCCCGGGCGACGTCGTCGCCGACGTCGTGTCGTCGGTGAAGGCGCGGCACACCGTGGTGGAGAGCGCGGTCGTCGTGGACCCCAGCGACACGGTCCACACCGCGCTGACGCTCATCGGCAAGCGGTCGCACGGGGCCGCCGTGGTCGTCGTGGACGGCCGGCCGGTCGGCGTCGTGAGCGCCGCGGACTGCGAGGGCGTGGACCGGTTCACCCAGGTGTCCGAGGTGATGACCACCGACCCGACCGTCGTCGACGTCGACGTGCTGTCCGGCCCCGGGGGCCTGGAGGCGGCGTTCGAGCGGCTGCACGTGTCCCGCCGCCGCTTCTCGCCCGTCGTCGACGACGACAAGCGGCTCGTCGGGGTCCTGACCCGGATCGGCGCCCTGCGCTCCTCCGTCTACCCGCCGGCGCTGGACGACCACGGCCGCCTGCGGATCGCGGCGGCGGTCGGGATCAACGGCGACGTCCGCGGCAAGGCCGCCGCCCTCCTGGAGGCGGGGGTCGACGTGCTCGTCGTCGACACCGCGCACGGCCACCAGCGCAAGATGCTCGACGCCGTCGCCGCGGTGCGCAGCCTGTCCCCCGACGTCCCCGTCGTCGCCGGCAACGTGGTGACCGCCGAGGGCACCCGCGACCTGGTCGAGGCCGGCGCCGACATCGTGAAGGTCGGCGTCGGACCGGGCGCGATGTGCACCACCCGGATGATGACCGCCGTCGGGCGCCCGCAGTTCTCCGCGGTGCTGGACTGCGCGGCCGAGGCCCGCCGCCTGGGCAAGCACGTGTGGGCCGACGGCGGCGTGCGGCACCCCCGCGACGTCGCGCTCGCCCTGGCCGCCGGCGCGTCGCAGGTCATGGTCGGGTCGTGGTTCGCCGGGACGCACGAGAGCCCCGGCGACCTGCACGACGACGGCTCCGGCCGGCTGTACAAGGAGAGCTTCGGGATGGCGTCGGCCCGCGCGGTGGCCGCCCGGACCCGCGGCGGCTCCGCGTTCGACCGCGCGCTCAAGGGCCTGTACGAGGAGGGGATCTCCAGCTCGCGGATGTACCTCGACCCCGAGCGCCCCGGCGTGGAGGACCTGCTGGACCGGATCACCTCCGGCCTGCGGTCGGCGTGCACCTACGTCGGCGCCGCCACCCTCGAGCAGCTCGCCGAGCGCGCCGTGGTGGGCATCCAGTCCGCCGCCGGGTACGACGAGGGCCGGCCGCTGCCCGCCGGCTGGTGACCTCGCCGATGGACGCCCCCGGCCCGCGGACGTCGACCGCGCGCGAGCAGCTGAGCGCCCTGGTGACCCGGGGCGTGAGCTGGGAGGGGTACATCGGGCGCGCCGCGCAGACCGGCGCACGGCCGGCGGCCGTCCTGGTGCTCCTCGGCGTGCTCGACGGGCTCCCCGGCGTGCACCCCGCTCGTGCCGTCCCGGCCGACCTGGACGTCCTGCTGGTCGGGCGGGCGTCCACCCTGCGGCACCACTCCGGGCAGGTGGCCTTCCCGGGCGGCCGGGTCGATCCCGGCGACGCCGGCCCCGAGGCGGCGGCCGTGCGGGAGGCGGTGGAGGAGACGGGTCTGGACCCGTCGGGCGTCGAGGTGCTCGGCACGCTCGGCGAGCTGGCGGTGCCGGTCAGCAACCACCGCGTGACGCCGGTGCTGGCGTGGTGGTCACGACCGTCGCCGGTCGGTGTGGTGGACGTCGGCGAGTCGTCCGTCGTCTTCCGGGCGCCCGTCGCGGACCTGCTCGACCCGGAGAACCGGCGCACCACCCGGCACCGGAGCGGCGGCCTGGTCTACCGCAGCCCCGCGTTCCTCGCCGGGCCGCACCTGGTGTGGGGGTTCACCGCGATCGTGCTGGACCGGCTCTTCGACGCCCTGGGCTGGGCCGAGCCGTGGGACCGTCGGCGCGAGGTCGAGGCGCCGGTCTGACCGCGGGGGGCGTCAGCTCCCGTCGTAGTAGTCCCGCGGCTTCCCGGAGCGGTCCACGAGCACGCCCAGCGTCGCCGCCGGCCGCTCGATGACGAGATAGCTGACCCAGGCGACCAGCACGGACGCCGGGACGAGCACCGCCACGCCGACCGGGAACACCAGCGGTGAGTCCTGCGGCGGCAGCAGCCCCGCACCGGAGAGCCACAGCAGGATCGGCTCGTGCCACAGGTACAGGCTGTAGCTGACGACACCGAGGAACGACGGCACCGGGCCCCCGAGCATCCTCACCCAGCGGTCCCGGGGGCCCAGCACGCTCGAGGCCAGCAGCAGCCCGAACCCCAACGCGGCGAGGGAGTGGAACCACACGTGCTCCCCCTCGCCCTGCGGCGGCCGGGTGGCCACGGCGAGCGCCAGCACACCGACCGACGCGGCGCGCACCGCCAGCGCCGCACCGCGCCCCAGGGTCGTCCTGCCCAGGGCGACCACCACGGCCAGCGCCATGCCGAGGGCGAACACGTCGAGCTTCGCCGGCAACGTGAACCAGGTCGGCCACGAGGTCTCGGGCACGTCCAGCACGTGCCAGGCGACGCCCTTCCAGGCCAGGCTCGACCCGGCCAGCAGCGCGGTCCCGCCCAGCAGCACCGCGGGGCGCGCGCGGGGACCCACGCGTCGGCACAGCCGGCAGGCCAGCGCCCCGAGCAGCGCGAGCAGGAGGTAGAAGTGGACCTCCACCGCCAGCGACCAGGCCGGCCCGATGGTCCAGAAGATTCGCTGCTGGTCGAACACCTGGGTGAACGTGAGGTGCTCGACCAGGTCGACCAGGTCGCCGGGGAGCACCGGGTTGCGCCACGCCCACACGACCAGGACGGCCACGAGGTACAGCGGGACGATCCGTGCCGCGCGGCGCACGGCGAACGCGCGTCCGCTCGGCGACGGCTCACCGGCGAGCGCGCTGCGCGCGTACGGGAGCGTGAGGAGGAAGGCGGAGAGCACGAAGAAGAGCTCGACGAACGCGTCGAGGCCGTGCAGCAGCCGGGGGGTCAGGCCCGACCGGGGACCGAAGAGCTCCGGGACCCCGGTCACGGCGTACTGGTTGACGTGGAAGACGACGATCGCGAGCGCGGCGAGCCCGCGGTAGCCCTCGAGCTCGGCGTAGCGACCGACCGCCCGGCCCGGGGCGTCGGCCGCGGCCCCGGCGACCGACGGGATGGCCCGCGGTGCCGGGCTCACCGTCCGACCTCCTGCTCGAGCGACGCGACCAGGGTCTGCGCCTCGCTGCGGGCCGCGGCGCTCATCGCGCCCGGGCGGTCGCCGAGCAGCTCCTCCAGGCGTGCGGCCAGCACGCTGCCCTCGGGATGGCCGTAGCTGCCGAGCGAGCCCACCAGGTCGTGGGCCGCCTGCCGCGCGGCCTCGTACATCGCGTCGGACCCCTCGGTCCCGGCGCGCACGTACTCCCCGACGGCCCCCACCCGCTGGACCGCCAGCGGCTGGAACCGGGCCCAGAGCCGGGCGATGAGCTCGGGCGTCCCGCTCACGACGCCCACCCCAGGATCTGCTCGACCTCGCCCGCCAGCGTGAGCACGTCGAAGGGCTTGGCGAGCACGCCGACCACGGGGCCGGGGTCAGCCGTCACGTCCGGCACCGACATCGCCTTGGCGGTCAGCATGACGACGGGGATCGTCCGGGTGCGGGGGTCCTCGCCGAGCCGGCGCGCCGCCTCGGGGCCGTCCATGCCGGGCATCATGACGTCGAGCAGGATGGCCTCCGGCTGCTCCGCGGCCGCCAGGGCGAGCGCCTCCTGGCCGCCGGACGCCACGAGCACGCGCCACCCGGCCAGGTGCTCCAGCGCGGCGCGGACGAGCTCACGGATGTCCGGCTCGTCATCCACCACCAGCACGGTCCTGGTCATGCGGGCACCTTCCGGGTCGTCTCGGGACGGTCGTCGGCCGGCGCGCGTCGGCGCCGCTCGACGGCCACGGGCATCGTCTGGGACCGCACCGGCAGGTGCACCGTGAAGGTGCTCCCGGCACCCGGCTCGCTCGCCACCGTGATGAAGCCGCCGTGCGCCTCGACGATGTTCTTCGCGATCGCCAGGCCCAGCCCCGTCCCGCCCGACGCGCGGCGCTGGCTGGAGTCGACCTGCCAGAAGCGGTCGAAGACGCGCGGCAGCGCGTCCGCCGGGATGCCCACGCCCTGGTCGACGACGTCGATGTGCACCGCCGTCTCGTCGTGGCTGCCGGCGAGCCGGATCGTGCTGCCGGACGGGGAGAAGCGCATGGCGTTGCCGAGGAGGTTGGTGAGCACCTGCAGCAGACGGTGGTGGTCACCCCACACCTCCGCGGTGACCGGCTCGACCTCCACCCGGATGTCCCGTGCCAGCGCCGTGCCCTCGACCGTCGCCGCCGCGGCGCGCATGAGCTCGACGGCGTCCAGCGGCGTCCGGGTCAGGGACAGCGCGCCGCGGGCGGACTTCTCCAGGTCGAGGATGTCGTCCACCAGCCGCGCCAGGCGGTCGGCGTTGCGCACCGCGATGTCGAGGAAGGACGCGCCCGCGGGCGGCAGCTCGCCGCCCGCGCCGTGGTCGAGCAGCTCCAGCGCCGCCTTGAGCGAGGTCAGCGGGGTGCGCAGCTCGTGGCTGACGACGGAGGTGAAGTCGTCCTTCATGCGCTCGACGGCCAGGCGTGCGCTGGCGTCGCCGAACACGACCACGGCGCCGACCACCGCGTCGCCGTCCATCACCGGGCCCGACGACCAGTCGACGGGCAGGGGCGAGCCGTCCAGGCGCCAGAACGTGCCGAACAGGTCCCGCCGCGTGGCACCGCCGGACAGCACCTGGGTGACCGGGCACTCCTCCTCCGGGTAGTGCCGGCCGTCCCGGTGCCGGGAGTGGGTCAGGGCGTGCAGGTCCGAGCCGATGAGCTCGTACGCGCGCCAGCCCAGCAGCTCCTCCGCGGCCGCGTTGACGAAGGTCACCTGGCCGTGGCGGTTCACGCCGACGACGCCCTCGGCGACCCCGGCCAGCACCATCTCCGTGCGGCGCTGCAGGCTCTCCAGCTCCACGGAGACCTGCCGCTCCTCGTCCGCGCGCAGCTCGGCCTCCGCCCAGTGCGCCAGGTCCGCCAGCGCGTCCAGCTCGTCGGCGGTGAACCGGCGGGGCCGGTGGTCCATGACGCACAGCGTGCCCACGCCACGACCCCCGACCCGCAGCACCCGGCCCCCGTAGGCACGGACGCCGTCCGGCCCTGCGACGACGCTGAGGTCCCGGAACCGGCTGTCGGCCGAGGCGTCCTCGACCGCCAGGACGCCGGACATGTCCTCGGAGATCGCGTAGCCGCAGATCGACTCCTCCCGCGGCAGCTCGCCGTCGTCCAGCCCGACGGCGGACTTGTGCCACTGACGGCCGGCGTCGATGAGGCTCACGGCCGCGGACGGCACCTGCAGGACGCGCGCGGCCATCCGGGTGATCCGGTCGAAGCGCTCCTCCGGCGCCGTGTCCAGCAGGCCCAGCGACCGCACGACCGCGAGGCGCTGGCGCTCGTCGGGCCGCAGGGGCCACCGCTCGCTCACGACGCCTCCGTCCCTGCCGCCGGACCCGCCGCCCGGGGCGTCACCTTCCACTGCCTCTCCCCCACGAGCTCCTTGAGCTGCGCGACGCGCGCGATGACGTTCTTCCACTCGGTGTACGCCAGGGACGCCACCAGCAGGTAGAACCAGAACCACCCATGCCGGCGCCTGATCTCGGGCACGGCCAGCCGCTTGGCGAACACCACCTGCCCGGGGCCGACGGACATGGTGAACAGGGTGGTGAGGATGAACAGGGTGATGAGCCAGTCGAGCCGCCCCACGCCGCCCTCGCGCACCGCGAGGAACGCGATGAGCGGCACCATCTGCACCGACAGCCACGGGTAGAGCTCGCGCCACCCGAGCAGGAAGGTCATCCCGGACTTCTGCCGCAGCGACAGGTGCGGGGACGCCCAGCCGCGCCGCAGGTGCTTGAGCGAGACCTGGAACCAGCCCTGCGCCCAGCGCATCCGCTGGTTCCACAGCTGACCGGCGGTGGTCGGGGCCAGCTCGCGGGAGACCAGCGCCGGGTCGTTGGCGATGCGCCCCCCGCCCTCGACCACGCGCAGGCTGGAGTCGATGTCCTCGGTCAGCATGAACCCGTGCATGCGGATCGCCCGCAGCCGGTCCGTGCGCCAGTAGCCGTTGGAGCCGCCGAAGACCCCGAACCCGTGCAGGCGCGCGCGGCCGGGGTGGCTCACCGCGTAGATCGACTCGAACTCGACGGCGACCGTCCGGGCGACCCATGACGCGTCGCCGTTGCGCACGACGCAGTGCCCCTGGACGACGTCGTACCCGTTCGACAGCCACCGCCACGCGCGGGAGAACGCGTCCGGCGCGGGATGGTGGTCCGCGTCGAACACCCCGACGAACTCCCCGCGCACGCGCGCCAGGGCCGCGTTGACGTTCTGCGCCTTGGACGTGCTGCCCTCCACGCGCAACGGCAGGAACCGGGCGTCGCGCTCGGCGATCGCCTGCAGCGCCGCCTCCACGGGCATGGCGCGGGGGGTGTTGTAGGCGAGGACGACCTGCAGGTCCGGGTAGTCCGTGCGCAGGAACGCCTCGACGGTCTCGACGACCGTCGCCGCCTCGTTCGGCAGGTAGGCCGCGATGACCGCCGACGCCCGCGGCTCGGGCGCTCCGGGCGTGCGCGGCGGGCGGTCCGGGTCGAGGGCCAGGAACCCCTCCATCCAGATGCTGGCGCCCGTGACGAGCAGCGCCACGACGATGGCGACGTAGACCGGGGTCGCGACGTCGATCCCCAGCCGGTACAGGCCCAGGTACACCGCGAACGGCACGAGCCAGCCCACCAGGTACGTGGCGACGATCTGCAGCGGGGTCCGCAGGCGCGCGGTCCAGGACGGGGCGGCGTGCCGGGACGGGCGCACCGTCGCCTCCAGCTCCGGGGTCCACGCGACCGGCTGCAGGTCCAGGTGTCCCCGTGCCGCGTCCTGAGCCAGCGCGGCGCGCGCGACGAGCCGGTCGGGCTCGTCGCCCCCGTCGGCGCCGGGCACGGCCCCGAACTCGGCCCAGCCCACCACCGGGGTCAGGCTGACCGGTTCGCCGCCGACGGAGAACGCCGCGGCCACGAGGCCGTCGGTGACGGCGCCGAGCCGCGCCGGGACGCCCGCGGCGGGGGTCTCGGGCAGCAGGACCAGGAACCGGCCCTCGTCGTCGCGGCCGACGAGGTCCAGCTCCTGCAGGTGCGCCTGCAGGACGGTGACCGCCTGCGCGGCCAGCTCGTCGTCGGCCGTCCGGCCGAAGCGCCGCCGCAGGGAGGCGCGCTCCTCCACGTCGATCACCGCGACCGCACCGGGGCGCGCCGACCGCGCGGCGCGCGCCACCTCACGCTGCAGCTCCTCGGCGAACCGGGCCGGCCGGAGCACCCCGGTGCGCACGTCGCGGACCAGCTCGTCCACCGGCACCGGGGGCCGGCTCAGCTTGGCCAGGACCCGGGCGACCACCTCGTCGAGCTGGAACGGCTTGCGGATGTAGTCGTCGGCGCCCAGCCGCAGACCCGTCACGGCGTCCTCGGCGCCCGCGCGGCTGGTCAGGAAGACCAGCGGCAGGGAGCGCGTCCCGGGGTCGGCCCGCAGGCGTCCGACCAGGGCGAACCCGTCCATGTCCGGCATGTTGACGTCGCTGACCACCAGGTCCGGCACGGTGGCGCGCAGGTGCGCGAGCGCCTCGAGGCCCGACCGCGCGGTGAGCACCGCCAGCCCCTGGTCCTCCAGGCCGGCGCGGATCAGCTCGCGGACCATCTCGTCGTCGTCGACCACCAGGACGGTGCCCGACCGGAGCGCCGGCGTGCCCGTGTCGCTGCCGCTCACGCAGTGCCCTCCTCGTCGTCGTCCCCGTGCCCTCGCCCGGGCCGGGGGTCAGTGTGTCCGTTGTGTCCGGTCTGCGCCTCCTCAGCGCGTGGTGGCGTGCGGCTCAGCCCGCCGGGCCGATCCGGACGGTGCTGAACGACCAGGGCGGGACCACGACGTCGTACGCCCGGCCGCCGGCCTGCACCCGCACCGTGGTGGCCGGCCAGCCGCCGTGGTGGACGAGCACGGTCGTGCTGCCGTCCGGCGCCCGGAACGCCACCTGGTCGAGCGCCGCCGAGGTGGCGGTGGACGGGACGCGGACCGACCCCCGGGGGACGAAGCGGGCGGCCTGGCCGAGCACGTAGTACTCCGCGTTCGCCGTGACCCTGCCGTCCTGGACGGTCACCACGCCCGTGCAGGTGCCGCAGCCGCCCGTGTGCGGTCCGCCGCTCGCGTCCAGCGCGAGGTTCCACGTCACCACGCCGGTGGCCCAGTGCCGCAGGGAGGCGATCACCAGGTTCTTCGACTGCCAGTACACCGTGTCGGCGAAGATCCGCTCGGGGGTGTCGGTGGGTGCGTGCGACCCGGAGCACTCGGTGACCCAGACGGACTTCGTCGGGAACTCCGCGTGCAGCGGCTCCTGCGCCGACGCGTCGCCGTAGTAGCAGTGGAACGCGGTGCCGGAGATCCACGGAGCGGCCGAGCTGCGCAGCAACCGGGCCGGGTAGTCCAGCTCCGGGTCGCCGCCGGCCGGCACCGCCGCCAGGTCGCCGGGGTGCTCGGCCCAGTTGTGGTCGAAGCCGAGGATCCGTGTGGCCAGGCCCGCGTTGCGCAGCTTGACCCCGAGCGCGCCGATGACGGCGGTCTGGGTGGCGACCGGCATCTCCATGCGGGGGTAGTCCCCCCACGTCCGGGTCTGCGGCTCGTTCTGGACGGTGAGGTAGTCGAGGGGGACGCCGGCGTCGCGGTACTCCTGGGCGGCGCGCACCAGGTAGTCGGCGTACGTGCCGACCGCGCGGCGGTCCTGGGACAGGCGCCCGCCGTTCAGGTGCAGGCTCGTCTTCATCCACGCCGGGGGGCTCCACGGTGAGGCGACGACGACCACCTCGGGGTTGATCGAGCGGATCTGACGCAGGACCGGTCGCAGCACCAGGTCGTCGGGCGAGGTGCGGAACCGCTTGAGGTTCCAGTCGGCGACGTTGCCCGCCGTGTCGTCGTAGGTGTACGGCTGCCCGACGACGAAGTCGGAGCCGCCGAGCGGGATCCGGACGACGGAGAGGCGGACGGGCCCGTCCGGCGCGAACAGCTCGCGCAGGACGGCCTGCCGCTGCTCGCCGGGGAGGCTCGCGAGGAGCGCTGCGGACGCATGGGTCAGCGCGGCACCGAACCCGGTCACGGACTGACCGCCCGCGGGCGCGCCCAGCGTGATCGTCGGCACGTCGGTCGGCACGTCGGTCGGCACGTCGGTCGCGGTGGCGGAGGCGGAGGCGTAGGCGGCGACGGTCCCGCCGAAGGAGAGGCGCGCACCGCCGTCACCGGTCGTGCTCCAGATGCTCGCCGTGCCGGGGGCGGTGTCGGGCTCGGCCACCACGGCGGGGACGAGGACCGAGGGCGCCGGCGCGCCGAGGCTCGCCGCGCCGACGGCCGCCGCGGGCGATGCGCCCACCAGCCCGAGCAGGGCCGACGTCGCGACGGCTGCCGCGCCGGTCCGGCGCAGCCGTCGAGCACGTGCGGTCGAGACGTGGCTCATCGGGGCTCCAGGGATCGCGGGGTGGTGCGCCCTCCGATCGGCCACGGCGCCCGGTTGCTGAGGACCGCGCGGCGGACGGGTGAACGGCGGCCCGGCGGCACTGACGCACGCAGGCACGGAGGCACGGCGCAGCGGACGGCGGGGCGCAGCGGACGGCGGGGCGCACGGAGGCACGCCGCTGCGGGCGGCGGGGCGCACGGAGGCACGCCGCTGCGGGCGGCGGGGCGCACGGAGGCACGCC
>NZ_BJYY01000012.1 GCF_007991755.1 Cellulomonas aerilata
GCACGGAGGCACGCCGCTGCGGGCGGCGGGGCGCACGGAGGCACGCCGCTGCGGGCGGCGGGGCGCACGGAGGCACGCCGCTGCGGGCGGCGTGCGCCACGCCGCCCCGGCGTGGGAGCCTCCCGACCGGGGCCGCCGCAAGGCGGGCCCGCCCACCGTGCCCCGTCCCGACCCCCCCGAACGCTGGAGGACCCGTGGCGACCCGTCCCCCGGCGGAGCTCGACGTGACGACCGACCTGGTGCGGCGCCTGCTGCGCGAGCAGCACCCGGACCTCGCGGACCTGCCGCTGAGGATCGTCTCCGGCGGGTGGGACAACGTGATCGTGCGCCTGGGCGACCACCTGGCCGTCCGGGTGCCGCGCCGGGAGACGGCCGCCCGGCTCGCCCTGCACGAGCAGCGATGGCTGCCCGAGATGGCCGACCGGCTCGGCGTCGCGATCCCGGTCCCCGTCCGTGCCGGACGTCCGGGCGCGGGGTACCCGTGGGCGTGGACCGTGGTGCCCTGGTTCGACGGTCTGCCGGCGGCGGGCGTCCCGCGGGGCGACCGCGGCCGGCTGGCGGTCCCGCTCGCGGACGTCGTGGCACGCCTGCACGTCGCGGCGCCGCCGGACGCACCCGACAACCCCTTCCGCGGCGGCACCCTGCGCGACCGGGACGCCGTCGTGCACGAGCGGGTCGCGTCCGGCGCCGTGCCCGCCCCCGACGACGTCCTGGCGGTGTGGGCCGACGCGGCCGCCGTCCCGGGGCGCTCGGGCCCTCCGGTGTGGCTGCACGGCGACCTGCACCCTGCCAACCTGCTGCTCACCGCGGACGGTGACCTGGCGGCCGTGCTGGACTTCGGCGACCTGACCGCCGGGGACCCGGCCACCGACCTGGCCACCGCGTGGCTGACCTTCGACGCGGCCGCACGCCGGGTGTTCCGCGACCGGGTCACCGACCTGACCGGCACCGACGGCGCCACCTGGGTGCGCGCGCGTGGGTGGGCGCTGGCGATGGCGACCGCCCTGCTGGCGCACTCGGACGACGACCCGGCGTTCGCGCTCCTCGGCCGGGAGACGATCGCGCAGGTGCTCGCGGACTGACGTGCCCTCCCCGGCGCCCCGGCCCGGGGCGCCGGGGTGACCACGGACGCACCGGAGCCCCGCTCGCCCGAGGGCGAACGGGGCTCCGTCCACGTCAGAGCCGGTGACCCTCGGCCCGTGCGGGGCCGAGGGTCATCGGTGTGGCGTCACTGGGTGACGGTGGTGACCAGCCGGCTGAGGTTGTCGGCCGGCGCCTGCTCCGTCGTGGTCGACACCGCGCCGCCGACGGCGGTGACGGTGCTGCCCTTCTTGCCGTCCACCTTGCCGGTGACCGTGACGGTCACCGAGGCGCCCGGCGCCAACGTGGGCACGACCACCCGCATGCCGGTCAGCTTGGTGCCGTTCACCGTCGCCGAGCCGGCGCCGGCGCCCGTGCCGGCGGTGATCTTGCTCAGGCCCGTGGTGGACAGCACCGCGGTGACGCCCTCGGCCGTCGACGGTCCGGCGTTGGTGACCGTGAGGGCGTAGCTCGCCGTCCCCCCGGCGCGCACCGTGGACGGACCCGTGACGACGGCGGTGAGGTCCACCACCGGCTTGGTCACGACGACCCGGAACGTCCCGGGCCGGGCCGCGTTCCCGGCGGCGTCGGTCGCCGAGCAGGTCACCGTGGTGGTGCCGACGGGGAACCGGGAGCCGGAGGCCGGCGAGCAGGTCGGCGTCAGGACGCCGTCCCGGGTGTCCCCGGCCTCGGGGAGGTCGTAGCGGACCACGGCACCCGTGCTGTCCGACGCGACGGCGGTGACGGTGTCGTGCCCGCCGATGCGGGGCGGCAGGACGTCGGCAGGACGCGTGGCCAGCCTGGCCGGGTCCACGATGCCCCAGTACGCCGGGGTCGCCTGCAGGTCGTCGTCGAACGGCAGCGGCGACTCCCACGGGCGGGCCGCCGGCCACGTCCGCAGCCAGCTGCGGGCGTTGTCCAGGCCCCAGAAGGTCACCGACTCCAGCGAGTCCGCGTGCGTGCGCAGCATGGCGAACATGTCGCGGTAGTAGTACCCGACCTCGGTCTCCGCGTCACCGGCCGGCATCGCCGCCGAGTGCTGCGGGACCGTGCCGGCGCTGACGTCCGCGCCGTTGTTCTCCTTGGAGCTGCTGACGTCGAGCTCGGTGATGACCTGGAGCAGCGTCGGGTCGAGCTGCTCCACGGCCGTCAGCGACTCGTCGAGCCACTGGACAGGCCGGGCGAAGTCGACGTGGGCCTGGTGCCCCACGCCGTCGATCGGGACACCGCGCGCCTGGAGCGCGGCGACCAGCTCGAGGTAGTCGGCCCGCTTGGTCGGCATCTCGGTGTTGTAGTCGTTGATGAACAGCTTCTGGGCCGGGAAGTAGGTGTCGGCGAGGCGGAACGCGTCGTCGACGAACGACTCACCGAGCACCTGGAACCAGCGGCTGCTGCGCATGTCGTGCGGGTTGTCGGTCTCGCCGTCGTCGATGACCTCGTTGACGACGTCCCACGCCCAGATCGGGCTGTCGCCGTTCGGGTACCGCGCGTCGATGTGGTCCGCGATGCCCTTGATGTGGCGCTCCATGCGGGCCCGGAGGATCGCCTGGTCCGCGGGGCTGCTGGTCAGGTCGCGGGCGCCGTCCTTGAAGAACCACGCCGGGGTCTGCGAGTGCCACACCAGCACGTGCCCGTACACCTGCACGTCGTTGGCGTCGGCGTAGTCCAGCAGCCGGTCGAGGTTGGTGAAGTTGAACGTCCCCTCGGTCGGCTGGACGACCTCGGGCTTGCCGTCGTTCTCCGGGGAGAACGTGTCGAAGTGCTTGAGGAACAGCTGCGACGGGCGCCCCACGGTCTCCCGCTGGTCGATCGCGGCACTGACGTGCTCGATGCCCTGGGCACCCAGCACGTCCTTGAGCGCGGGGATGTCCTGGATCGGCGTCAGCACGATCGGCGCGAGCGAGAAGTCGTCGATGAGGAAGCTCACGCCGGCGTCGCCCTCGACGTACACCTGAGCCCGGTCGACCCGCCCTCCGAGCGTGTAGGTGCCCTTCAGCTGCGTCCACCCGCCCGCGGTGACGACCCCGCCGACCACGCTGTCGTAGTTCTCCGCCGTGCCCGTGTTGCGCTGGACCGAGACCTTCAGCGAAGCCGAAGGTGCCCCGGCCGGGAGCTTGGCCCACACTGAGATCCCGACGGTCGTGCCGACCGGCAGCGCGCCGGTGACGTCCAGCGTGGCGCCCTCGAACGCCTGGGCGCGGTCAGTCACCGACAGGCTGCCGGTGCCCTGGTGCGCGTCCGTGCTCAGCGCGGTCGTCGCGCCGCCGCGGGGGCCCCAGCCGTCGGTGCCGTCCTCGAAGGTGGAGGTCACCGTGGTCGGCGCGGTCGCGGGGGCGATGCCGCCCTGCGGGAGCGCGAAGGTCCACCCGGCGGCCAGCCGCTCGGACACGACCGTCCGGACCGCCGCGATGCCGTTGGCACGGTTGGCCGGACCGTCGTGGACCAGGACGACCGCGCCCGGCGTGACCGCCTTGCGGAGGTTCGCGGTCAGCGTGGCCTCGCTCAGGTCGTTGCCGTCCCAGTCGGAGATGACGTTGCCGAGCCCGAGCGGCTGCATGCCCAGGGCTGCGGCGACCTCGCCGGTGACGCCCCAGCTGCCGTTCGGCGCACGCCAGTACGGGACCTTCTGCTGCGGGTCGCCCAGGGCGCTGCGGATGATGGCCAGGTTCGCCTTGAGGTCCGTCTCGACCTGCGCGTGCGTCCAGGACGCCATGTCGGCGTGGGTCGCGCTGTGGTTGCACAGGGTGTGACCCTCGGCGACGATCCGCTTGAGCAGCTCGGCGCCTCCCGGGGCGCGCACCTGCGAGCCGATCACGCAGAACGTGGCCTTGACGTCCTCGGCCTTGAGGACGTCCAGCAGCGCTGCGGTCTCGCCGCCGGTGTTGGGCCCGTCGTCGAAGGTGAGCGCCGCCACGTTCCCGTTGCCTCGCGCAGCCGACACCGGCGTCGTGGTCGGGTCCACCGCACCGCCGGGCACGAAGGCCGGGTCGGGCGTCGGCGTCCACGGCTCCGCGACGCTCGTGCCGGCGGGCGCGGTGATCCGGACGTCGTCCACGAGGTAGCTGTACGCAGCGGTGGTGCCGTCCGAGAGCGCGTCCGTGCCGATGTAGACCTGCAGCGCCGCAGGGTCGGTGCCGGCGGGCGCGGTGAAGGTGCCGGAGACGGTCGTCCACCCGGCGGCGGTCATCGTGGCGTTGCCGACCCAGTCGAAGGCGGGCTTCACCACGAAGCGGATGCCCGCGGAGCCCGGGGTCCCCTCGGCGAGCTTCGCCTGCATCGAGAGCGTGTACTGGGTCCCGGGCTTCAGCAGCCCGGCCGGCGACTGGATGCCGTCGTAGTCGTTCGCCCGGCCGGCCACCAGCAGTGCCGTGTCACCGTCGGCGTCCGGGAACGAGAGCGCCGGTCCACCGCTCTGGGTCCACGGCGAGAAGGACGCGTCCTCGAAGTCGTCGGAACTGACCGTCGTGGGGCCCGCCGCGGGCCCGGTGATGCGGATGTCGTCGACGAGGTAGCTGTACGCAGCGCCGAGGTCGCCGGTGCCGATGTAGGCACGCAGGCTCGCCGGGTCCGCGCCCGCCGGGGCGGTGAACGTGCCGGTCACCGTCGTCCAGGCGTCGGCCGTCATCGTGGTGTTGCCGACCCAGGTGAAGGCCGGCTGCACGACGAAGCGGATGCCCGCCGAGCCCTCGGTGCCGGGCGCGAGCTTCGCCTGCATGGAGAACGTGTACGCCGTGCCGGCCCGCAGCAGGTTGGCGGGCGACGTGATGCCGTCGTAGTCGTTCGCACGGTTGCTCACCAGCAGGGCCTTGTCCCCGTCAGCGTCGACGACCGACAGGGTCGGGCCGCCGCTCTGCGTCCACGGTGCCACGTCACCGTTCTCGAAGTCCGTGCTCAGGACGGTGACGTCGGCGGCCTGGGCGGTGGAGCCCACGCCTGTCACGAGCGAGGCGACGACGGCACACACGGCCATCAGCGCGGTCAAAGGTCGACTCATCAGTGAGTGCTCCTGGGTGTGAGGGGGGCCCGCGCTCAGGGCGCGGCGCGGCCCGCGACTTCGATACCGTTATCGAAACCGTTATCGCAGTCGAACACGGGAACGTTCCGTCCGTCAAGAACCTGATCTGACGTCGGGACGATCGCGTCCCCTGCCGACGCGTCACGCGCGCGTGTCGGGGCGGACCTGCCGTCGGACCCGATCGCACGCGCGACGGGTCGACCGGGGTCACCCGGACGAGTGCTGCCGAGGCCGTCCGGACGGGTGGCCCCGCGCCGTCCGGACCGGCCGTCGGTGGGGCGTCAGTCGCGCGCGGGCGGCCAGGCGCGCTGCGTGGTGGTCGCGTACGAGCGCGCGACCATCGCCTCGAGCACCCCGAGGTCGACCTTCGCCAGGTCCTTGAGGTACAGGCAGGACCTGCCCAGCGTGTGCGGTCCGAGGCGGGCCAGGTCGTCGGCGTGCTGCTCGAACCCCTCCATGAGGTAGACCGTGGTGGACGCCTTGCGGGGCGAGAACCCGACGGCGGCCATGTCGCCCTCGCGCCCGGTCGCGTACACGTAGTGGTACGACCCGAACCCGACGATGGACGGTCCCCACATGCGCGGCGGCTCGCCTGTCGCGCGCTGCATCAGCTCGAGCAGCGTCTGCGCGTCCCGGCGCCGGACGTCGTGCTCCACGCCGGCGACGAACCGGGCGACGTCGGCGCCGGTCGGCACGGTCGACGTGCCCGGCGTGGACCCGGAGGACTCGGTGGTGGCCATGGCGGCATCCTCCCGCGGCCAGCGCCCGAGGGGCCAGCCACGCGGGGTCCCGGGCAGACGGACGGGACGCCCACCCCCGCAGGGGTGGACGCCCCGTCGACGTCCGCGCGACCGCGCGAGCGGGTGTCAGGCCTGGCTGACCAGCGAGCGCAGCACGTACTGCAGGATGCCGCCGTTGCGGTAGTAGTCCGCCTCGCCGGGGGTGTCGATGCGCAGCACCGCGTCGAGCTCCACCGTCGAGCCGTCCGCCTTCGTCGCCGTGACGCGCAGCGTCCGCGGGGTGGTCCCCTCGTTCAGCTGCGTCACCCCGGCGATGTCGAACGTCTCGGTGCCGTCCAGCCCCAGGGAGTCCGCGGACTCCCCCGCCGGGAACTGCAGCGGCAGGACGCCCATGCCGATCAGGTTCGAGCGGTGGATGCGCTCGAAGCTCTCGGTGATGACCGCCCGGACGCCCAGCAGGCTGGTGCCCTTGGCCGCCCAGTCGCGCGACGAGCCCGAGCCGTACTCCTTGCCGCCGAGGATGACGAGCGGGATGCCGGACGAGGCGTAGGCCTGCGCCGCCTCGTAGATGGTGGTCTGCTCGCCGTTGAGGTGGTTGACGGTGAACCCGCCCTCCACCCCGGGGACCAGCTGGTTGCGCAGCCGGATGTTGGCGAAGGTGCCCCGGATCATGACCTCGTGGTTCCCGCGGCGCGAGCCGTAGGAGTTGAAGTCGCGGCGCTCGACGCCGTGCTCGGCGAGGTACGCGCCGGCCGGGCTGTCCGCCTTGATCGAGCCGGCCGGGCTGATGTGGTCGGTGGTGACCGAGTCACCCAGCTTGGCCAGGACGCGGGCGCCGGAGATGTCCGTGACCGGCTCCGGCGTGGCGCCCATGCCGTCGAAGTACGGGGGCTTGCGCACGTAGGTCGACTGCGCGTCCCACTCGAACGTCGCACCCTCCGGCGTCGGCAGGCCCTGCCAGCGCTCGTCGCCCGCGAAGACGTCGGCGTAGTCCTTGGTGAACATGGACCGCTGGACGGAGGAGTCGATCGTCTCCTGGACCTCCGCCGGGGACGGCCAGATGTCGCGCAGGAAGACCGGCTCGCCGGCCTCGGTGGTGCCCAGCGGCTCGTTCTCGAAGTCGAAGTCCATCGTCCCGGCGAGCGCGTAGGCGACCACCAGCGGCGGGGACGCCAGGTAGTTCATCTTCACGTCGGGGTTGATGCGGCCCTCGAAGTTCCGGTTGCCGGACAGCACGGACACGACCGACAGGTCGTGCTCGTTGACCGCCGCGGAGACCTCCTCGGGCAGCGGGCCCGAGTTCCCGATGCAGGTCGCGCAGCCGTAGCCGACCAGGTGGAAGCCGAGCTTCTCCAGGTACGGCCACAGGCCCGCCTGCTCGTAGTAGTCGGTGACGACCTTCGAGCCCGGCGCCATGGACGTCTTGACCCACGGCTTGGCGGTCAGGCCCTTGGCGACCGCCTTCTTCGCCAGCAGCGCGGCGGCCAGCATGACCGACGGGTTGGAGGTGTTCGTGCACGACGTGATCGAGGCGATCACCACGTGGCCGTGGTCGAGCTCGGTCTGCGTGCCGCTCTCCAGGGTCACCGGGACCCGCTTGTGCGGCCGCTGGGACGCGTCACCGCCGGTCACGTGGGCCGGGGCGTCCGTCGCGTCGTAGTGCTCGCCGGCGGCGATCGGGTCCGACGCCGGGAAGGTCTCCTCCACCGACTCGTCCAGGCCGGTGGTCGAGATGGCCGGCGGCTTCTCCAGCCCGCTCGCCACGACCGACTCGGACGGGTCCTGGTTCACGTAGTCGAGGATCGAGGTCGCGAACGACTCCTTGGCCTCGGTCAGCTCGATGCGGTCCTGCGGGCGCTTGGGTCCGGCGATGGACGGCACCACGGTCGACAGGTCCAGCTCGAGGTACTCCGAGAACGTGGGCTCGGTGTAGTCCGCGGCGGACGGGTCGTGCCACAGCCCCTGCTCGCGGGCGTAGGCCTCGACGAGCGCGATCTGGTCGTCGCTGCGCCCGGTCAGCCGCAGGTAGTCGATCGTGACGTCGTCGATCGGGAAGATCGCGCAGGTGGAGCCGAACTCGGGGCTCATGTTGCCGATGGTGGCGCGGTTGGCGAGCGGGACCTCGGCGACGCCGTCGCCGTAGAACTCCACGAACTTGCCCACGACGCCGTGCTGGCGCAGCTGCTGGGTGATCGTCAGGACGACGTCGGTCGCGGTCACGCCGGCCGGGATGGCGCCGGAGAGCTTGAAGCCGACCACGCGCGGGATGAGCATCGACACGGGCTGACCCAGCATCGCGGCCTCGGCCTCGATGCCGCCGACGCCCCAGCCGAGCACGCCCAGGCCGTTGACCATCGTGGTGTGGGAGTCGGTGCCCACGCAGGTGTCGGGGTAGGCGCGCACGACGCCGCCGACGTCGCGCGTCATGACGCCGCGGGCGAGGTACTCCAGGTTGACCTGGTGGACGATGCCGGTGCCGGGCGGGACGACCTTGAAGTCGTCGAACGCCGTCTGGCCCCAGCGCAGGAACTGGTACCGCTCGAAGTTGCGCTGGTACTCCAGCTCGACGTTGCGCTCGAACGCGTCGGGACGGCCGGCGACGTCGATCTGCACGGAGTGGTCGATGACCAGCTCGGCCGGGGCGAGCGGGTTGATGCGGTTCGGGTCGCCGCCGAGGTCGGCGACGGCCTCGCGCATGGTGGCCAGGTCCACGACGCAGGGCACGCCGGTGAAGTCCTGCATGACCACGCGGGCCGGGGTGAACTGGATCTCGGTGTCCGGCTCGGCGGACGGGTCCCAGGTCGCGAACGCGTTGACGTGCTCGGCGGTGATGTTCGCGCCGTCCTCCGTGCGCAGGAGGTTCTCGGCCAGGACCTTGAGGCTGTACGGCAGCCGCTCCAGGCCCGGCACGGCGGAGAGCCGGTAGATCTCGTAGGAGGTCTCGCCGACCTCCAGGGTCCCCTTCGACCCGAACGTGTCGACGTTGCTCACGAGTGCTCCTTCGCTGACGAGTGCACGGCGACCGAGAGGGTCGCCGGCCGTGGCGGGGGGCCGGGTCCGCGTCGTGGCGGGCGGCCGCTAGATATCTTGACGTCAAGATACATCGTACCGGTCCGGCGGGGTACGGACACGCCGGGCAGCGCGCGTCCCGGACCGACCGGACGGGCCGGCCGGTCCGGGACGCACCGATCACGCCGTCGTGCGCTGCACCGACGTGCTCGTGCCGGCGTGCTCAGCCCGGCGTCGTCGAGGCCTGCTCCGCCGCCAGCGCCTCGGCGGCCCGGCGCTCGTGCTCCACCGCGCGGTCGTGCGCACGGTGGTCGTACTCCGGCGTCCCGGCCTTGCGAGCCTCGGCCGCCGCGATGCGCCCGGCCTCGACGTACCGCTTGGCCGCCTCGCTCACGTGCGTCTCTGTCACGGGTCCACGCCCCTTCCGTCGAGCGCCCGTGGGGCCCGGGCGCCACGCGGTCGACGCTATTGCGCCCGGGCACGCGGGGCCAGCCGCGCGGGCGCGGGACCTCAGCCCCGCTGCAGCACCGCGACGCACTCGACGTGGTGGGTCATCGGGAACAGGTCGAACGCCCGCAGCCCGGTCAGGCCGTACCCCGCCTCGGCCAGGTAGGACACGTCACGGGCCAGGGCGGCGGGGTCGCACGCGACGTAGACAACCCGCTCCGGCCGCAGCTCGGCGATCGCGGCGACGACCTTGCGCCCGGCACCGACGCGCGGCGGGTCCAGCACCACCGCGTCGGCGTGCACGACGTCGGAGTCGGCGTCCACCGCGCCGGACAGCACCCGGGCGACCTCGCCGGCGTGCAGCTCGACGTTGCGCCGGTCGTGCACGTTGCGGCGGGCGTCGCGGACCGCGCGCTCGTCCCCCTCGACGCTGACCACCTCACCGGTCGGCCCGACGGCGTCCGCCAGCGGCAGGGTGAACAGCCCGGCCCCGGCGTACAGGTCCAGCACGGTGGCGCCGTCGACGTCCCCGAGGGCCTCGAGCACCGCACCGGCGAGCACCGCCGGCGCCTCGCGGTGCACCTGCCAGAAGCCGTCCGCGGCCACCCGGTAGGTGTACTCGCGGTCCCCCAGGCGCAGGTGCTCGCGCACGACCGTCCGGGCGTTGGGGCGCGTGTCGGCGCGGCCGCCCACGTTCGGGACGCCGTCGACGAGGACGAGGGGCGCGTCCCCCGCCGGCGCGACCGCCTCGATGCGGGCGCCCGGCTGCCACCGGCGGTCGAAGAGACCGAGGTCGGCGATCGCCTCGGCGGCCAGCGGCATCGCGGTCAGCGCGTGCACCTCGTGCGACCGGTGCCCGAGCATCCCGGCCCGCCCCGAGGCGTCCGCGACCAGGTCGATGCGCGAGCGCCAGCCCAGGCCGCCGCGCTCGTCGTCCCCGGGCGCGGCCTCCACCACGACGTCGCGCTCGTCCTTCGCCAGCCGGCGCAGCTGCTCGGCGACGACGGCGGCCTTCCACGCCCGCTGCGCCGGCAGCGCGACGTGCGCGAGCTCGCCGCCACCCACGCCCCCGGGACCCGCCTCGGGCCACGCCGAGGGCACCCGGTCCGGCGACGCCTGGAGCACCTCGACAGCGTCGGCGCGCCAGAACGAGGCGGCCGGACCGGTCTCGGACAGCCGCGCACGCACACGCTCGCCGGGCAGCGCGTGCCGGACGAACACCACGCGGCCCCGCCCCCCCGGCGAGGCCCCGTCCTCGAGCCGGGCGACGCAGTGGCCGCCGTGCGCGACCGGTCCGACCTCGAGCTCGACCACGCGGCCGTCGGCCTCGCCGGTCGCACGCGCGGGGCGCGCGGTCCGGGGCGGACGAGCCTGCCGGCGAGGGCCGGCCTGCCGGTCGGTGCGCCGGTCCTCGGGGCCGTCGGTGCGTCGGCGGTCGGGTCGGCGGGGGTGCTCAGTAGCCACCCGGCACCGTACCCCGCACGGAGTCCTCCAGGCCGGTCTGCCCCTCGGAGGAGGCCAGCTGCCAGGGCACCGACGCCACGACCACGCCCGGGGTGAACAGCAGGCGGCCCTTGAGCCGCAGGGCGCTCTGGTTGTGCAGCAGCTGCTCCCACCAGTGCCCGACGACGTACTCGGGGATGTAGACGACCACGAGGTCGCGCGGGCTCTCGCGCCGCACCGAGCGGACGTAGGTGAGGATCGGGCGGGTGATCTCCCGGAACGGCGAGTCCAGCACCCGCAGCGGGACCGGCAGGTCCATGGCGTCCCACTGGGCACGCAGCCGGGCGACGTCGTCGTGGTCCACCCCCACGGTGACCGCCTCGAGCAGCTGGGGACGCGAGGCCCGCGCGTAGGCGATCGCCCGCATGGTCGGCTTGTGCAGGTGCGAGATCAGGACGATCGCGTGCACCCGGCTGGGCAGGGCCCGCGCCGACGTCGGGTCGTCCCCGAGGGCGAGCTCCTCGCGCACGAGGTCGTAGTGCTTGCGGATGCCCTTCATCAGCGCGAACACCGCGCCCATGGCGAGGATGGCGATCCACGCGCCGAGTGCGAACTTGGTGACGAGGACGATGACCAGCACGACCCCGGTCATGGCGAACCCGACCGCGTTGATCGCCCGCGAGCGCAGCATCCGCTTGCGCCCCGCCGGGTCGGGCTCGGTGCGCAGCTCGCGCGTCCAGTGCCGGATCATCCCCAGCTGGCTGAGCGTGAACGAGACGAAGACCCCGACGATGTACAGCTGGATCAGGCGGGTGACCTCGGCGTCGAACGCCCAGATGAGCGCGATCGCCGCCAGCGCGAGGGTGATGATCCCGTTGGAGAACGCGAGCCGGTCGCCGCGGGTGTGCAGCTGGCGCGGCAGGAAGCCGTCCTTCGCCAGGATCGACCCGAGCACGGGGAAGCCGTTGAACGCGGTGTTGGCAGCCAGGATGAGGATGAGCCCGGTGACGACGGCGATCGCGACGAAGACGACGGGATACCCGGCGAACACGGTCTCGGCGAGCTGGCTGATCACCGGGTGCTGCACGTAGTCCTCGCCCACCGGGACGCCGTCGCGCAGCAGCTGGGACGCCGGGTCCTCGACGTAGTGCACGCCCGTCGCCCGGGCCAGCACGAGGATCGACAGGATGAAGGTGATCGAGATGACCCCGAGCAGCGCGAGCGTGGTCGCCGCGTTGCGGGACTTCGGCTTCTGGAACGCCGGCACGCCGTTGCTGATCGCCTCGACCCCCGTGAGCGCCGCCGACCCGGACGCGAACGCCCGCAGGATGAGGAACGCGCCGGCCAGCCCGGTCAGGCCCTGGTCGAAGCCGGACGTCGGCACGATCTCCAGCGCCGAGCTCTCCGCCCGGGGCAGGTCCCCGGCGAGGTACCGGATCAGGCCGACGACGGCGACCGACCCCACGCCGAGCATGTACAGGTAGACCGGGATCGCGAACGCGGCGCCCGACTCGCGCACCCCGCGCAGGTTCGCCAGGGTCAGCAGCGCGACGACGACGACCGCGAACAGCGTCTCGTGCCCGCGCAGCCCCGGGACCGCCGAGGCCGCGTACTGCGCGCCCGCCGACACCGAGACCGCGACCGTGAGCACGTAGTCGACGAGCAGGGCGCTGGCGACCGTGACGCCCGCCGTCCGGCCGAGGTTCACGGTGGCGACCTCGTAGTCCCCGCCGCCGGACGGGTAGGCGTGGACGTTCTGCCGGTACGACGCGATCACGGTGAGCATCACCGCGACGACGGCCAGGCCCACCCACGGGGAGATGACCGTCGCGGTGAGGCCGGCCAGCGCGAGGGTCAGCAGGATCTCGTCCGGCGCGTAGGCCACCGAGGACAGCGCGTCGGAGGCGAACACCGGCAGCGCGATCCGCTTGGGCAGCAGGGTGTGCCCCAGTCGGTCGCTGCGGACGGGCTTGCCGAGCAGGAGCCGCTTGGCGGCATCCGCGATGTCAGACACGAGGCACCATGCTAGGCAGTCCGCAGCGGTGCGGGAGCGGCGCAGCGGCGAGGAGGTAGCGTTCACGGCTGTGCACTTCGTCATCATGGGCTGCGGCCGGGTGGGCGCCACGCTCGCCGTGTCGCTCGAGGGGAGCGGCCACTCGGTCGCCGTGATCGACCAGAACCCCGACGCCTTCCGCCGGCTGGACGCGGACTTCTCCGGCAAGAAGGTGACCGGCCTGGGCTTCGACCGGGACACCCTCGGCCAGGCGGGCATCGAGGACGCCTACGCGTTCGCGGCGGTGTCCGACGGGGACAACTCGAACATCCTCGCCGCGCGCGTCGTGCGGGAGACCTTCGGGGTCGCCAACGTGGTCGCCCGCATCTACGACCCGCACCGCGCCGAGATCTACCAGCGCCTGGGGATCCCGACCGTCGCCACGGTGCGCTGGACCGCCGACCAGGTGCTGCGGCGCATGCTGCCCATGGGCGCGACCGACGAGTACCGCGACGCCTCCGGGCAGATCCGTCTCGTGCAGGCGGACGTGCACCCGGGCTGGGTCGGCCGCCCGCTGCGCGCGCTGGAGACCGCCAGCGGAGCCCGCGTGGCCTACCTGCAGCGCTACGGCGACGGCGTGCTGCCCTCACCGGACGGCGTGCTGCAGGAGAACGACGTCCTGCACGTGCTCGTCCGCGCCGCCGACACCGCGACGGTCGAGCGGATCCTCACCCGGGCCCCGGAGGTCTCCTGATGCGCGTCGTCATCGCCGGTGCCGGCTCCGTCGGCCGGTCGATCGCCCGCGAGCTGCTGGGGCACGGCCACGAGGTCACGATCATCGACCGTCAGCCGAGCGCCATGCGCGTGGCCCAGGTGGCCGACGCCGAGTGGCTGCTGGCCGACGCCTGCGAGCTGCCCACCCTCACCGAGGCGAAGGTGGACGAGTGCGACGTGGTGGTCGCGGCCACCGGGGACGACAAGGCGAACCTCGTCATCTCGCTGCTCTCCAAGACCGAGTACGGCGTGCCGCGCACGGTGGCCCGGGTCAACAACCCCAAGAACGAGTGGATGTTCGACGAGGCGTGGGGCGTCGACGTCGCCGTCTCCACCCCGCGGATCATGACCGCGATGGTCGAGGAGGCCGTCGCCGTCGGCGACCTCGTGCGGATCTTCACGTTCCACCAGTCCGGCGCGGACATCCTCGAGCTCACCCTGCCGGTGGGGTCCCCGCTCGCGGGGGCCCGGGTCGGTCAGGTCGAGTGGCCGCAGGACACCGTGCTGGCCTGCATCGTGCGGGGGGACCAGCCGATCGCCCCCAGCGCGGACGACACGCTCGAGGAGCGCGACGAGCTCATGTTCGTCACGGGGCGGCTGGCGGACGAGACGGAGCTGGAGAAGATCCTGGGGTCCGGACCAGCAACCAGGTGACCCACAGGGTCAGGGCCCACAGCGGCACACCCATCACCAGGCGGGCCGTGCCGAGCCAGCCGACGGAGGCACCGAGGTAGAGCGGCACCTGGACCAGCAGCCGCAGGGCGAACATCGCGACCCACACCCAGGTCGCCCAGGTGTAGCGGCGGCGCTGGACGCGGTCGCGTCGCCACGCGGTGCCCTCTCCGCGCAGCATGCCGACCACGAGCCCCACCAGCGGCCAGCCGACGACGACGGACACCAGGCACGCGACGCCGTAGGCGACGTTCGTCAGCAGCCCGTAGGCGAAGTAGTCCTGCGCGTCCCCGGACCGCCACGCCCAGAACACGCCGATGCCGACGCCGACCACACCGGCCAGGGCCTGCGTGACCGGCGTGCGCTGGACGAGCCGGGCGACGACGGCGGCCAGCGTGACGGCGACCGCCGCGATCAGCGCCGGGGTCAGCGCGGACGTGGCCACGTACACCGCGACGAACACCACCCCGGGCGCGACCGACTCGACCATGCCGCGCACGCCGCCGACCGCGTCGGCGACGGAGAAGTCGTCGCCGAGCAGCGACCCGACGCCGCGCGTCGTCGCGACCGGCACAGGGACCGGCGTCTGGACCGGCGAGGTGCCTGGCGTGGAACCCGGCGTGGTGCCCGGTGCGGGCGCCGCGTCCGGGGTGGTCCCCGGGAGGGTGCCCCGCGCGGGACGCCCGTCCGCCGCGGGCTCGCTCAGCGGACCCTCCACGCGCTCACTCACCCGGTCGGGGAAGCAGCTCGTAGCGCGGGTTGTACAGCGTGCGGCGGCCGTCGACGCCGCAGACCAGGCCCTCGAAGGAGCCACGCCGTCCCGGCTCGATCCCGCTGATCTCCCGGCGGCCCAGCCACACGACGTCCAGGGACCCCGTGCCGTCGTAGACCTCGGCCTCCAGGGCCGGGACCCCCTGGCGAGGGCGCAGCGTCACGGACCGGATGACGCCGTGCACGGTCGCGCGGCGCCGCTCCGGCAGGTCCGACACCGGGGTGCAGCCGTAGCGGATCGCCTCGGTCCGCTCCTCGTCAGCCTCGAGCTCCTCCTGCGAGGCGAACGCACGGTGCAGTGCGCCCTTCACGTCCAGCTTGCTCATGACCCATCGTCCCTATCGGATCTCGGTGATCTCGGGGCCCCGTGTGAGGGGGTCGAAGTCGGGTGCGGCCGGGGCGGCCGCGGGCGCCGGGGCGGGGGGCCTCATCTGGCCCGGCAGGCGCAGCGCGAGCAGGTCGCGGGGCGCCCGGGCCTCGGTGCCGCGGACCACGACGATGTCGGCGAACAGCGTCTCCAGGGTGGTCGCCTGCGCCGGGTCCACGGCCGCGGCGCCCGTCAGCACCCCACGCAGGAACCAGCGGGGACCGTCGTGGCCGATGAAGCGTGCCGGGCGGTGCCCGGTGCGTCCCTCGGGGGTGCGCACGGGCAGCCGGGCGAGCAGCTCGCGCCCGAACGGCCCGGGCACCTCGTCGACCGCGCCGCCCTGCTTGGTCACGGACTCCGCGATCTCGCCGCGGATCTCGTCCCAGATGCCGTCGGTGCGCGGGGCGGCGAACGCCTGCACCTGCAGCGCCGAGCCGGCCAGGCTGACGCCCACGCCGGTCACCTGGTTGCTCGACTTGTCGATCTCCATGCGCAGCTCCATGCCGGGCACGCCGGGCAGCCAGATGGCGCCCAGGTCGACCCGCCGCCCGAGCCCGTCGACCTCCGACACGTCCCAGGGCCCGCCCGGGGCGGGGCGGGGCGGCGTCGTCCCGGCGACGTCGGCCTCGTCGCCCGTCACGGCGTCGTCGGCGGTCGCCGCGTCGTCACCGGCCGGCTCGACCGGGGCGACGGCGTCGTCAGCGGGGGTGACCGCGGCGGCGCCCGTCACCTCGTCCGTGTCGCGGACGTTCCCGCCACGTCGGAACAGACCCACGGGTGCTCTCCTTCAGCTCGCACGGACCCGCGGACCGCCCGGGACGGGCACGCCTGCGCAGGTACCGCCATGTCGACACTAATCGCCCTCCGGTGGAGCGTCCTACCCGCCCACCGCATTCCACCCACCGCTGGACCCGAAGCCACCCTCACCGCGGTGCGAGCCGGGCAGCCGCTCGGCACGCAGGAACCGCGCACGCTCCACCCGCTGGACGACCAGCTGGGCGATGCGGTCCCCGCGTCGCAGGCTGATCGGCTCGTGCGCGTCGGTGTTGAGGAGCGTGACCTGGATCTCGCCGCGGTAGCCGGCGTCCACGGTGCCTGGTGCGTTGACGACGGTCAGCCCGTGCCGGCTCGCCAGCCCCGAGCGGGGGTGGACGAAGGCTGCGTAGCCGTCCGGCAAGGCGATCGCGACCCCGGTCGGGACCGTGGCGCGGCCCTGCGGCGGCAGCACCACGTCCACCCGGCTGACCAGGTCGGCGCCGGCGTCGCCCGGATGGGCGTACGAGGGCTCGGGGAGCTCGTCGTCGAGCATGACCAGGAGGACCTCGAGCGGGGCGTCGGGTGGCACGACGCAGCACTGTAGTCCGCACCGTCCGGACGGCGGCACGACGCGGCGGGGCACCCGCACGTCCGTCGGGGCTGCGGCACGTCCGTCGGGCACCGTCACGTCCGTCGGGCACCGGCACATCCGTCCGCGAGCACCTGGGATGCTGGGGTCATGGTCGACAGCACCCGCACCTCCGTGCCCGCCGCCTACGCCGAGCGCCTGTGGTTCGGGCCGACGGGCTGGCTGTGCGTGGTGGGTCTCGCCCTCGTCGCCGCGATCTCGCTGTACCCCGTGGGCCGGACGGCGGCCGTGGTGGCGGGGGTGCTCGCCCTCGCGGTCGGGCTCGCGGCGGCGTCCGCGGCCGCGACCCGCGTCCGGGTGGCCGGCGGCGAGCTCGTCGCGGGGGCGGCGCACATCCCGCTGGACCTCCTCGGCGACCCGGTCGCTCTGGACGCCGCCGCGACGCGCGCCGAGCTGGGCCCGCGGCTGGACGCCCGCGCCCACCTGTGCCTGCGGGCCTGGGCCCGCACCGCGGTCCGGGTTCCCGTCCTGGACCCGGCCGACCCGACCCCGTACTGGGTGGTGTCGACCCGCCACCCCGACCGGCTGGCCGCCGCACTGGTGGCGGGACGACGACGGCCGGCCGCGCAGGACGGGTAGTCCCGCGCGACCGGCCGTCACGCTGCGGTGGCGTCGTGGTGCCCGGCGCTCGTGGTGCCCGGCGCTGTTGCGTCCTGCCCGGTGCTCAGCCCCGCGGGGCGAGCAGGGTCAGGCGGCGCACTCGGTGCAGACCGGCTGACCGTTCTTCTCGAAGGCCAGCTGGCTGCGGTGGTGGACCAGGAAGCAGCTCGAGCACGTGAACTCGTCTGCCTGACGGGGAAGGACGCGGACGGACAGCTCCTCGCCCGAGAGGTCGGCTCCCGGGAGCTCGAACCCTTCGGCGGCTTCGGTCTCGTCCTCGTCCACGACCCCCGAGCTCTTGTCAGAGCGGCGCGCCTTGAGCTCCTCCAGGGAGTCCTCGCTGAGGTCCTCCTCGGTCTTGCGCGGGGCGTCGTAGTCGGTTGCCATCTGTGCGGTCACACTCCGTGTCGGTTCGTTCGTGCGTGATGAGGTACGGACTCAATGCATGGGCGCACCGGTTTGTTCCCCCCTGGGCGCTGCGGATTGTGCCGCATTTTCCGCGCGGCCGCACGGACTGCTGCGCAGGGCGTCGATCGTGGAGGCCGACCCCTCGCGCGCAGGTCGCCGCGGTCGCCGGAGGTCCTCAGGCGCCGGACGCCGCGCCGTGCTCCTCGAGGAACGCGACGAGCTGCTCGACGCTCCCGGTGGGGCCGGCGACGGTCATCGCCTCACCGGCGGGGGCCCCGTGCAGTCCGGTGACCACGGCGCCCGCCTCGGCGGCGACGAGGGCGCCCGCAGCGACGTCCCAGGGCTTGAGCCCGCGCTCGTAGTACAGGTCCAGGGTGCCGGTCGCGACCGAGCACAGGTCCAGCGCCGCGGACCCGATGCGACGGATGTCCCGGATGAGCGGCAGCAGCTCGGCGACGAGCCGGCCCTGCTCGGCCCGCCGCGGGTTGGTGTAGGCGAACCCGGTCCCGACGAGGGACTGCGCCAGCGGCCGGGCCGCCGCCACGTGCAGCGGGCGGCCGTCCACGAACGCACCCTGTCCCCGTCCGGCCGTCCAGGTGCGCCCCTCGGGCACCGAGTGCACCGCTCCGGCGACGGCCGTCCACTCCTCCGGCACCCGCCCCCCGGCCACCACCGCGACCGAGACCGCGTACGCCGGGATGCCGTAGAGGTAGTTCACCGTGCCGTCGATCGGGTCCAGCACCCACGTCAGGCCGGACGTGCCGCCGGAGTGGCCCTCCTCCTCGCCGAGGATCGCGTCGTCGGGACGGTGCCGGGCGATCAGGGAGCGCAGCAGCGCCTCGGCCGCGAGGTCGCGCTCGGTGACGACGTCGACGGGGCTCGACTTGGTCGCGGCGACGTCGACCCGGTCCGGCCGGCCCTCGCGCACGAGCTGCCCCGCGGCGCGGGCCAGGAATGCGGCGAGGTCGACCAGGGCGGCCGTGGCCGCCGCGTCGGGCAGGCCCGCGGTCGTGTCGGGCGAGAGGTCGGGCGTCGGGGAGGTCACGGCTCCATCCTGCCCGAGCCGCGCCCCCGGCCCCAGGTGACGCCGTTCCACGGCCCGGGCGCCTGGATGCGGAACCGCAGCGCCACGATGCGCAGGCCGAAGACGAGTGCGACGGCCACGACCCCGGACGCCAGCGACAGGGTCTGCGTGGACCAGAGCACCGAGGTGAGGCCGGCGCCCGCGAGCGCCGGCACCGCGTAGAGCTCGCGCTGGTGCAGCACCGCGGGCACCTCACCGGTGAGCAGGTCGCGCAGCACGCCGCCGCCGACGCCGGTCAGCAGCCCGACGCACACCGCCGCCACCGGCCCGGCACCGAGCTCGGCCCCCTTGATGGTCCCGGCGACGGTGAACAGCGCCAGGGCGCCGGCGTCGAGCACGGCGATCATCCGGCGGGCGCGCTCCAGGCGCGGGTGGAACAGGTACATCACGACCCCACCCAGGCAGGCCGCGGCGAGCAGCCGCCAGTCCGCGACGCCGACCGGCGGCGTCGCGCCGATCAGCACGTCACGCAGCACGCCGCCGCCCAGCCCCGTCGCCCACGCCAGCACGAGCACGCCGAAGACGTCGAACTGCTTGCGCACGGCGGCCAGGCCCCCGGAGAGCGCCCCGATGAACACGGCCAGGAGCTCGAAGGACGGCTCGATGGGGAAGGCGGGGGTCACCGGGCGATCCTCCCAGCCGCACCGCCGTGCCCGGGTGCCCGCCCGCGCCGCCCGTGCCCCGCCGAGGGCGGCGCACCGGACGAGATGTCACGGATCGGGCCCGGAGGGTGGCACCCTCGTCGTGAGGTACCGGGAGGACGCATGGGAGAGCTAGAGCTGGCAGGTCTGCACGAGGACGGGGAGCACCTGGTCCTGGTGGGCCCGGACGGGCAGAGGTTCCGTCTGCGCATCGACGAGCCGTTGCGCGCCGCCGTACGCCGCGACCGGCCCAAGCTGGAGCAGCTGCGGGCGGAGCGGTACGGCACGCTCGCGCCACGGGAGATCCAGGCCCGCATCCGGTCGGGGCAGTCGGCCCAGACCGTGGCGGAGAGCGCCGACATCCCCGTCGAGCACGTCCGGCGCTACGAGGGTCCGGTGCTCGCCGAGCGCGAGCACATCGCCGGCCAGGCCCGCGGCACGCGGGTGGGCCGCGACGCCGGTGCGCCCGTCCTGGGCGACCTGGTCACCGACCGGCTCGCCGCGCGGGGCGTCCCGCTCGGCTCGATCCAGTGGGACGCGTTCCGCGACGGGCAGTCGCCGTGGACCGTGGTCGTGCGGTTCCTCGTCAACGACGAGCAGCGCGAGGCGCTGTGGACGTTCAACCTGCAGACCCGCGCCGTGACGGCGCTCGAGGACGAGGCGCGCTGGCTCTCGGAGACCGAGCTCGCCGACGAGCCGATCCCCCGCCGGCACCTGGCCGCCGTCCGCGACGTCGTCTTCGACGTGCAGGCCGACGGGGCCGTGCGCCCGCTGACCCCGCTGGACGACGGGTACGTGCTGGAGGCCGAGCCCGAGCCGGACCCCGCCGAGGCGACCGCCGCGCTGCTGGACGACCTGAGCACCAAGCGGGGGATCCGTCAGCAGCTCGAGGAGGACGACGGCGAGACGTTCGAGGGCTTCGGGCCGCAGCACACGTTCGACTTCGGCTCGACCGACCTCTCCCCTGCTGACGTCGGCGCGGCCGCCGACCTCACGGCCGTGGACGAGCCGCCGGCGGCGCACCCGGCGCACTCCGACCCGGCGTCCGCGACCGACACCCGGGTGCTCGCCCGACCCGGACCCCGGCGGCTGCGCGCCGAGACGCCGGTCGCGCTGGAGCCGGACGAGCCCGTGCCGGACGACGACACGCCGCCGCCGCTGGCCGAGCGCCCGCGCATCCGTCGCGGCCGGGCGAGCGTCCCGAGCTGGGACGAGATCGTCTTCGGGGCGAAGCCGGAGTAGCGGCTCGGTCGCCGGGCGGCGCCTCCGCCGCCGGGCGGCAGCTCAGTCGCCGAGCGGCAGGGTGTCCGGGGACGGCGACGCCGCCCGGGCCGCGGTCGCCGTCATCCGGCGCATGTGGTGGCGGCGGCACAGCACCTCGTAGGCCACGTCGTCGTCGTGCGGGACGGTGTCCCCCAGCACGACCTGCGCCCCCTCGACCACCATGATCCCGTCCACGGTGCGGGCGTTGTGCGTCGCCCGGGCGCCGCACCAGCACAGCGCCTGCACCTGCAGGACCTCGACCCGGTCGGCGAGCTCGACCAGCCGCTGGGAGCCCGGGAAGAGCCGGGTGCGGAAGTCGGCGGTGATGCCGAACGCGAAGACGTCGACACCCATCTCGTCGACCAGGCGCGCGAGCTGCTCGACCTGTGCCGGGGTGTAGAACTGCGCCTCGTCGCAGATGAGGTAGTCGACGCGGTCGCCGTGCATGCGACGGTCGACCACCTCGGCCCAGAAGTCCGTCGTGTCCAGCACCTCGTGCGCCCGGGTCTGCAGCCCGAGCCGTGAGGACAGCACGTCGCTGCCGGCGCGGTCGTCCCGGGTGAAGATGACCCCGCTGCGGCCGCGTGCCGCGTGGTTGTGGTCCATCTGCAGCGCCAGGGTCGACTTGCCGCAGTCCATGGTCCCGGAGAAGAACACCAGCTCGGCCATGGGAGCGGCCCTACCGGCCCTGCTGGGTCAGCAGCGGCACGACCATCTCCCGCGACGTGAAGGACCCGTGCACCCCGAGGAGCTCCAGCGAGGCGGCGCTCTGCGTGCGGGAGTCGACGATCGTGCTCCGCCCGGTCGCCGCGACGACGACGTCCCCGATCACCGGCCGCACGTGGTCGGCCACCGGACCGAACCACCCGGCCGCGACGGCCTCGTCCCTCGTGGCGACGACGGCGGCCGGGCCGAGGGTGTCGCGCCAGCGCGCGGCGACCGCGTCCACCGCCTCGGGCGCCGCCGACCGCGTGTGCACGTGCACGGCGCGGGGCTCTCCCGCCACGAGCTCGACCTCCTGCGCGAGCGCCGGGGTGGTGGCGACGTCCCAGCGGCTGGACCGGTCGACGTCGACCATGCCGTGGTCGGCGGTGACGGCCAGCAGGGTGCGCGGCGGCAGGCTGCGGGCCAGCCGCGCGAGCTCGTGGTCGAGCTCGGTCACCGCCTCGCCCCACTGCCACGAGCCCCACCCGTGGTGGTGGCCGATCTTGTCGACGTCGCCCCAGTAGAGGTACACCAGGCCGGGTGCCATGAGGGAGTACACGGTCGCGTCCACGCGGTCCGCCAGGCTCTCGGCGCCCATGTAGGACCCGCCGCGCAGCACGGCCTCGGTCAGGCCGGAGCCGGCGAAGCGCGCCGGACCGACCGAGGTCACCTCGACGCCGGCGGCCTGGATGGACTCGAGCAGCGTGGGCTCGCGCTGCCAGTCCCGGGCGGGGCCCGCGTCGGTCCACGAGACGAGGTTGGCCAGCGCGCCGGTCGCCGGGTTCCGGGCGGAGTAGCCGACCATGCCGGTGCGGCCGGGTCCGGCGCCCGTGCCGAGCAGGCCCAGGGACGCCGCGGTCGTCGAGGGGTACCCGGTGACCAGGCGGCGCCCCCCGGGCAGCAGCGACCGCAGGAACGGCGCGTGCCCCGAGCGCTCCGCCAGGTTCTCCAGCCCGAGCCCGTCCACCAGCACCAGGCACACGCGGTCCGCCGTCGGCAGGCCGAGCGTGGCCCGGGCACCGGCCGACCGTGCCTCGTCGCCGCCGGCCGCGGGCACGCCCAGGACGTCGGCCAGGGCCGGCAGGACCGAACCCAGCGTCTCGCCCTCGTACCGTGGCGCGACGAACCCGGCCTCGGCGAACCCCGGCAGGACGCTGCTCCCGGTGAGCGCGCCGCTCATCGGGTGCGTGCGCTGGCGGCCGAGAGCCGGCGGGCGAAGTCCGCCGCCGCACGCACCGCACCGGGCCCCTCGGCGCTCGAGCTGATCCGCACGACGATGTCGTCGGGGGTCATCGTGCCGGTCAGGCCGTGGTCCGCGTCGCAGGTGGGGTCGGGGCAGGTGGCCGGCTCCAGGTCGATGCGCGAGACGGCACCCCACCCGACCGCCAGGGTCAGCTCCGCCGCGACGGTGCCGGCGGTGTGCCGCTCGGGGTTGTCGATCACGTGGGTCAGCGCGACGGACCGCAGCTCGGACAGCGGCACGGACTCGGTCGTGGCGGACGCGCTCGTCGCCGGGTGGTCGCTGTCGGCCGGGTGGTCGTCCACGTGGGCGACCACGAGGCGGGTGGGCGTCAGGACCAGGACCGTCACGTGACGACGGACCTCGCTCGCGTCGAACGTCGTCTCCGGGTGCACGAGATGAGCGACGACCGCCTCGTCCGCGAGCGCGACGTCCAGGACGTCGGCGACGAGCTCCGGGTAGTACCCGGCGCGGTGGAGGTCGGCTTGCAGGTCGGTGGTTGCTCCGGTCACCCGAGCATCCTTCCACCACCGGCGCGGGCGCGAGCACCCGGACGCCGGGCCGGTGTGCGGCGGGCGGGTGAGGTGCCCTGGGGGCGGCCGGCGCGGGTCGGGCCGTCGGCAGCGCCCGTCAGGTGGGCAGCGACCGCCGCGAGGTGTCCGTGCGCCGGGCCGACGCGAGGTCGATGCGCGCGGAGAGCACGGCGGCGCCGTGCTCGGCGACCACGACCGGGTGCAGCTCGAGGACGCGCAGCTCGGCGTGGTCGGACGCCATCACCGAGAGCCGGGCGATGACGTCCTCGAGCGCGTCGATGTCGGCCGGCGGCAGTCCGCGGTAGCCGAACAGCCGCGGTGCCGCCCGCACGGAGCGGACCATCTCGGCGATGTCGACGTCGGTCAGCGGCGGGATTCCGTAGCCGATGTCGCCGAGCAGCTCCGTGGCGTCCCCGGCCAGGCCGAAGGACACGACCGGGCCGAACAGCGGGTCCTCGGTCGTCCGGACGACGCACGCCACCCCGGACGGGGCCATCCGCTGCACCTCCAGCGGCGCGTACGGCGCGCCCAGGTGCGCCGCCCGCTCCTGCAGCTGCGCGATGTCGCTGCGCAGCTCGTCGGGGCCGTCGATGTCCAGCCGCACCCCGCCGAGGTCGGCGCGGTGGCGCAGCCGGGACGCGGTGCTCTTGACCGCGACGGGCCAGCCGAGCTCCTGTGCGGCCGCGACCGCCTCGTCGGGCCCCGCCACCGTCCGCGACGGCCACAGCCGCACGCCGTAGCAGCCGAGCAGCTCCGCGGCGTCGGCGGGCAGCAGCCGGACCGGCCCGTTGCCGCTCACGGCGGCGGCCAGGTGCCCCTGGATGAGGCGGCGGGCGCGGTTGCGGTCGATGCCCGCCGGGGTCACCGGGCGGCCCCGGTCGGTGGACCGCCAGGTCGCGTACCGGACGACGGCGCCGAGCGCGGTCACCGCACCTTCCGGCGTCGAGTACGCGGGCACCGTCCACCGGCGGCCCTCGTCGTCGGTGGCCGTGAGGGCGTCGGTGATCCCGTGCAGCCCCAGCACGCACGCGACCGTCGTGACCGCCGAGCCCGCGGCGGCGTCGGCGACCGCACGGACCACGCGCGGCGAGGCGGTGCCCACCGTGGGGACGTGCACCACGACGACGGCGTCGCACTCCCCACCGCGGTACAGGTCCCGGACCGACGCCCGCAGGTCCTCCTCGGGCGTGTCGTCGCCGAACCACACGACGCGGCCGCGGTGGTCCAGCTGGGCCGCCGCAGCGGCCTCGGCGACCAGCGCCGCCATCGACGACGCGCCGGCGATGATCCCGACCCGGCGCCCGGCGGGCAGCGGCTGGCTGGCGAACAGCTGGGCGACGTCGAGCATCTCGTGGGTGTTGGCGGCGCGGACGACGCCGGACTGGCGGAAGACCTCCTCCAGGGTCCGGCGGGGCGAGCGGGTGGCCCGCACGGCGTGCCCCGGCGGCACGACCTGGCCGGACTTGCCCGCCGTGACGACCACGACCGGCTTGGCCGTCGCCAGCCGCCGCGCGATCCGGGAGAACTTGCGCGGGTTGCCGATCGACTCCAGGAAGAGCCCGACGACCTCGGTCGCCGGGTCCTCCTCCCAGAACTGCATGAGGTCGTTGCCGGACACGTCCGCCCGGTGGCCGGCCGACACGAACGACGACACGCCCAGGCGCCGGTTCGCCACGGACGCGAGGATCGGCACCGACATCGGCGCCGACTGGCAGAACAGGCCCAGCGAGCCCGGCGGTGGCAGCTCCTCGGTCAGGGACGCGTTGAACGGCGGCTGGGCCGCCGCGTCGAACAGCCCGTACGACGCGGGCCCCACCAGACGCATCCCGGCGGAGTGGGCGGCACGGACCAGCTCACGCTGCAGCACCAGGCCGCCCTCCCCCGTCTCGGCGAAGCCGGTCGACAGCACGATTACGCTGCGCACGCCGAGCGGCCCGAGGCGGCGCACGACCGAGACGACGTCCCGCGGCGGCAGGGCCACCACCGCGAGCTCGATCGTGCGTGGCACGTCGGCCAGGCGCTCCCACCGCTCCACCAGCGTGGGCTCCCCGGGCGCGCTGCCCGGCTGGGACCACCACTCCTGCAGCGGCAGGTGCCCGTGGCCGTGCGTCTCCGGCAGGCCCACGACGTGCAGCTCGCGGGTCCCGCTGCGCGACAGGCTCGCGAACGCGCGCTTGACCACCAGGTCCAGCGCGGAGTCCTCCGGGGCGCGTGCGGCGCCGACGAGGAGCACGGAGCGGGCGCCCAGCAGCCGCTGCATGCTGCGCGCCTCCGCGCGGTGCTCGCGGTCGGCGGTGACCGCCAGCGACCGGTCGGTGGGGTCGATGTCGAAGACCACGGTCACCACGCCGTCGTCCACGGTCTGCCGGACCTCGTACCCGGCCTCCCGGAACACCGCGATCATCCGCCCGTTCTGCGGCAGGACGTCGGCGGTGAACCGGCGCACCCCGACCTCGCGCGCCGCGGCGGCCAGGTGCTCCAGCAGGACCGAGCCGAGCCCACGGCCGCTGTGGGCGTCGGACACGTTGAACGCGACCTCGGCCTCGTCCGCGGTGATCCGGTCGTAGCGGGCGACGCCGATGATCACCTCGGCCGGCTCGCCGGGGTCCGCGGTGTCGAGCCGACCGGGCCGGCCGGCCTCCTCGGGCTCGCGAGGCTCACCGGGCTCGGCCGACCCGGGGTCGAGGTGCTCGGCGTGCGCGCTCTGCACGGCGATCAGCGCGACCCGGTCGACGTGGTCGACCTGGGTGAACCGGGCCAGGTCGCGGTCGGGGAGCCGCTCCAGCGCCGCGAAGAACCGCAGGTAGATGGAGTGCTCGGACTGGGCGACGTGGAACGCCTGCAGGGCGGGCGCGTCCGCCGGGGTGATCGGCCGGATGTGCGCGGTGCCGCCGTCGCGCAGGACGACGTCGGCCTCCCAGCCCTCGGGGTACGGGGCGGGCTCGGGGCGCGGATCGGTCGGTCCAGCCATGTGCCACAGGCTAGAGGGTGGCCAGGGCCTCGCCCGGTGGGGCGGGCGTGGCGGCGCGTCCCGCACGGGACCGGTGCGACGAGGCGGGACAATGGGCGGCGGCCCGCGTCCCCGCCGCGTGCCGGACCGACCCCGCACCACCGCACGGACCGTCCCGCGCCCCGCCGGGCGACGGCCGGACCACCGAGGAGCCGCATCACCCATGGCGCGTCGCACCACCCCGCCGGTCCCCGAGGACTTCACCGAGCAGATCGTCGACGTCGACGTCTCGGAGGAGATGCGCGGGTCGTTCCTGGAGTACGCGTACTCGGTCATCTACACCCGGGCGCTGCCGGACGCCCGCGACGGTCTCAAGCCGGTCCAGCGCCGGATCGTCTACCAGATGGCCGACATGGGCCTGCGACCGGACCGCGCGCACGTGAAGTCCGCGCGCGTCGTCGGGGAGGTGATGGGCAAGCTGCACCCGCACGGCGACGCGTCGATCTACGACGCGCTCGTGCGCCTGGCGCAGCCGTTCGCCCTCCGCGTCCCGCTGGTGGACGGGCACGGCAACTTCGGGTCGCTCGACGACGGCCCGGCGGCGTCCCGCTACACCGAGGCCCGGATGGCCCCGGCCGCACTGGTCATGACCGCCGGGCTGGACGAGGACGTCGTCGACTTCGTCCCCAACTACGACAACCGGCTGCGCCAGCCGGAGGTGCTCCCCGCGGCGATGCCGAACCTGCTGGTCAACGGCGCGTCCGGGATCGCGGTGGGCATGGCGACCAACATGGTCCCGCACAACCTCGTCGAGGTGATCTCCGCCGCCCGGCACCTCGTGGCGCACCCGCACGCGTCCCTCGAGGACCTCATGCGCCTGGTGCCGGGCCCGGACCTGCCCACCGGCGGCAAGATCGTCGGCCTGGGGGGGGTCCGCGACGCGTACCGGACCGGTCGGGGGGCGTTCCGGACGCGCGCCACCACCCGCATCGAGAACGTGACCGCCAAGCGCCGGGGCATCGTCGTCACCGAGCTGCCCTACCTGGTGGGCCCCGAGAAGGTGATCGAGAAGATCAAGGAGGGCGTGCAGGCCAAGAAGCTCTCCGGGATCAGCGACGTCATGGACCTCACCGACCGGGCCAACGGGCTGCGGCTGGTGATCGAGATCAAGACCGGGTTCAACCCCGAGGCCGTGCTCGAGCAGCTGTACCGCTACACCCCGCTCGAGGAGTCCTTCAACATCAACAACGTCGCGCTGGTCGACGGGCAGCCGCGCACGCTGGGCCTGGTCGAGCTGCTGCAGGTGTGGGTGGACCACCGGATCGACGTCGTGCGGCGCCGGAGCAGCTTCCGGCTGGCCCGGCGCCTGGAGCGGCTGCACCTCGTCGAGGGCCTGCTGCTGGCGATCGCGGACATCGACGAGGTCATCCAGGTCATCCGCACGTCCGACGACGCCGACACCGCCCGCACCCGGCTGCGGGAGATCTTCGACCTGTCCGAGCCGCAGGCCGAGTACATCCTCGAGCTGCGGCTGCGCCGGCTGACCCGCTTCTCGCGGATCGAGCTCGAGCGCGAGCAGGCCGCGCTCGCGGCGGAGATCGCCGAGCTCCAGGCCGTCCTCGCGGACGAGGCCCGGCTGCGGGGCGTCGTCTCGGACGAGATGGCCGAGGTGGCCCGCGCGCACGGGACCCCGCGCCGCACGATCCTGCTCGACTCGGCCGGCGGGCCCGGGCCCGCGGTCGTGTCCGCCCGCTCGGCGACGCCGCTGGAGATCCCGGACACGCCGTGCTGGGCGCTGATGTCCGCGACCGGGCTGCTGGCCCGCACGACCGACGACGCGCGCCCGGCCCGCGACGGCGCGCGGCACCGCCACGACGTGCTGCGTGCGCTCGTCCCGACGACGGCGCGCGGCGAGATCGGCGCGGTGACCTCGCGCGGGCGGCTGGTCCGCCTGCCGGTCCTGGACCTGCCGTCCCTGCCGCCCACCGACGGTGCGCCGAGCCTGTCCGGCGGCGTGCCGGTCGGCGAGGTGGTCGTGCTCGACGCCGGGGAGTCGGTCGTCGGGCTCGCGTCCCTGGACCCGGCCGCGCCGTCGCTGGCGCTGGGCACCGCGGGCGGCGTGGTCAAGCGCGTCGTCCCCGGCGACGTCCCGGCCAACCGGGACGCCTGGGACCTGATCACCCTCAAGGACGGCGACGAGGTCGTGTCCGCCGCCCCGGCGACCGACGACGACGAGCTCGTGCTGGTCAGCTCCGACGCGTCCCTGCTCCACTTCCCCGCCGCGCTCGTGCGACCGCAGGGCCGGGCCGCGGGCGGCATGGCCGGGATCAAGCTCGCCGACGGTCAGCGGGTGGTGTTCTTCGGCGTCTGCCCGCCGGCCGGCCCCGAGGGGTCAGACGGCACGCAGGACCCGGCGGACGGAACCGGGGAGGTGGGCACCGGCCGCGGGCTCGCGGTCGTGACGATCGCCGGGTCATCGTCCGCGCTGCCCGGCACCGAGGTGGGGACGGTCAAGACGACGCCGTTCGACCTGTACCCCGGCAAGGGACGGGCGACCGGCGGGGTGCGCGCGCACCGGTTCCTCAAGGGCGAGGACGCCCTGGTGCTCGCCTGGGTCGGTCCGACCCCGCCGCGCGCGACGGGCTCGGCGGGTCAGCCGATCGACCTGCCGCCGGTGGACCCGCGCCGCGACGGCTCCGGCGTCGTGCTCCCGGCGCCCGTGCACGGCATCGGCTGACGACGGGTAGGTCGCCCGGCGCGGTGACGCGCCGGGCGACGCCCTACAGCTCCACGGAGTACATGGCCGAGCCGTGGACGACCTCGTACCCCAGGCGGGTGTACAGGCCCAGCGCACCCGAGGGGTTCTCGCTGTCCACGTCGAGCTCGGCGTACTGCATCCCGTCGTCCCGGAACGCGGACATCGACGCCACCAGCAGGGCGGGGGCCACCCCGCGCCGCCGGTACGCGCGACGGACGCCCAGCGTGCCCGTGTACCCGCTGGTGTACCCGTTGACGGCCCAGTCCTGGTCGAACCGGCTCGACAGGGCGTACCCGGCGACGACCGGGCGGTCGCCGGTCTGGTCCAGCGCGAGGAAGCTCCACGCGGGTGCGAACTTGGACCGGCCGCCCGCCCAGCTCTCGACGGTCGCCGGCTCGCTGCCCCAGTGGTCGCGGAAGGCGTCGTTGTGCGCCTCGCGGACGTCGTCGTCCAGGTCCGGGGACCACGGCACCACCCGCAGACCGCCCAGCGGCGCGACGTCCGGCAGCGGCACGGCGAGGTCCCGCCGCATCGCGCGGTAGTAGCGCACGGCGCTGAACCCGGCGGCCGTGACCAGCCGGCGCGTCCCGGCCGAGCTGTCCTCGACGAACACCACCAGGCGCGCCGGGACCGCCTTGCCGGACTCCGCGAGCTTCTGCCGCCCGCGCCCCTCCTGCCACGCCAGCAGCGCCCGGCCGATCCCGCGGCCGCGCCACTGCGGGTGCACGCCGCCCTGCAGGAACGCCCGGACGGTCCGCGAGTCGCCCGGGCGCACCTCGACGAACCCCCAGGCGCGGGGCACGCCGTCGGCGTCGAGGCCGACGAGCGAGTCCCGCGGCACGTCCTTCCACCCGCCCTCGAGGGTCTCGGCGACCTCGTCCACGTCCGTGCGGAACGGGGCGGCGTCGGCCTCCTCGACCGCGGTCATCAGGACGTGCAGCGCGGGCACGTCGGCGCCGGTGATCGGCCGCCACCGGAGCCCGAGCGCCGCGGCGGGCGGGTCCAGGTGCGCGGGGGCGTCGACGCGGTCGGCGATCGGGGCCAGGTCGGCGGTGGGTGCCGGGCCGTCGGTGCGGGCCGGGTCGTCGGTCGGGGCAGGCGGCGCTGCCGTCGTCTCGCTCATGCGCGGCACCGTAACGACGGCGTCCGCCCGCGTGCCAGGCGTTTTGCGGTCAGGCGTCGATGCGGCTCGGGTCGAGCTGGTGGGCGCCGGCGACGATGAAGTCCTTGCGCGGCGCGACGTCGCTGCCCATGAGCAGCTCGAACACTCTCTCGGCCACCTCGGCGTGCTCCATCCGGACCCGGCGCAGCGTGCGGTGCCGCGGGTCCATGGTGGTCTCGGCGAGCTGGTCGGCGTCCATCTCCCCCAGGCCCTTGTAGCGCTGGATGTCGTCCTTGTAGCGCTTGCCGGCCCTGTCCAGGCGCTTGAGCGTCGCCCGCAGCTCCTCCTCGGAGTACGTGTACAGGTACTCGTTCTTGCGCGAGCCCGCGCCGATCACCTCCACGCGGTGCAGGGGCGGGACGGCGGCGTACACGCGGCCGGAGTCGATCAGCGGGCGCATGTACCGGAAGAACAGGGTGAGCAGCAGGGTGCGGATGTGCGCGCCGTCGACGTCGGCGTCGGTCATCAGGACGATCTTGCCGTAGCGCGCGGCGTCCAGGTCGAAGGACCGCCCGGACCCCGCCCCGATCACCTGGATGATCGCGGCGCACTCGGCGTTCTTCAGCATGTCCGTGACGGACGCCTTCTGGACGTTGAGGATCTTGCCGCGGATCGGCAGCAGCGCCTGGAAGTCCGAGCTGCGCGCGAGCTTGGCGGTCCCCAGGGCGCTGTCGCCCTCGACGATGAACAGCTCGCTGCGGTCGACGTCGTCGCTGCGGCAGTCGGCCAGCTTCGCGGGCAGGGACGACGTCTCCAGCGCGTTCTTGCGGCGCGAGATCTCCTTCTGCTTGCGTGCCGACAGGCGGGCGCGCATCTCCGCCACGACCTTGTCGAGCAGGAGGCTCGCCTGTGCCTTCTCGTCGCGCTTCGGGGAGGTCAGCAGCCGGTTGAGCTCGGTGTCGACCACCTTCGCCACGATCGCGCGGACCGGCGCGGTGCCGAGGACCTCCTTGGTCTGACCCTCGAACTGCGGCTCCGCCAGCCGGACCGTCAGCACCGCGGTGAGCCCGGCCAGCACGTCGTCCTTCTCGATCCGCTCGGAGGTGTCCTTGCTGGACACCTTGAGGCGGCGGGCGTTCGCGTCGACCGCCTTGCGGACGGTGCGCAGCAGGCCGGCCTCGAAGCCGGCCAGGTGCGACCCGCCCTTGGGCGTCGCGATGACGTTGACGAACGTGCGGACCTCGGTGTCGTAGCCCGTCCCCCACCGCAGGGCGATGTCGACCTCGCACTCGCGGGTGACCGCCTGCGGCAGCAGGTGCCCGCGGTCGTCGAGCACCGGCACCGTCTCGGTGAACGTGCCGGACCCGGTCAGGTGCCAGGTGTCGGTGACGGGGGCGTCCGGCGCCAGGAACTCCACGAAGTCCCGGGTGCCGCCGTGGTGGACGAAGGTCTCCTCGTGCGGCCCGTCGGCGCCGGGCGTGCCCGGGAGCCTGCGCTCGTCTCGCACCGAGACCGTGAGGCCCGGGACCAGGAACGTCGTCTGGCGGATGCGGGTCACGAGCTCGTCGTAGGAGAAGACGGCGTTGGCGGGGAACACCTGCCGGTCCGCCCAGTAGCGCACCCGGGTCCCTGTCCGGCCCCTGGCGACCTTGCCGACCAGCGCCAGCTCGGAGTTCTCCACGAACGGCACGAAGGGCGCGTCCGGGCGGGGCCCGGCGGGACCGTCGTCGAAGACCCCGGGCTCGCCGCGGTGGAACGTCATGCGGTGGGTGCGACCGCCGCGGTCCACCTCGACGTCGAGGCGGGACGACAGGGCGTTGACCACGCTGGCGCCGACGCCGTGCAGGCCACCGGACGCCGCGTACGAGCCGCCGCCGAACTTCCCGCCCGCGTGCAGCTTGGTGAAGACCACCTCGACGCCGGTCAGTCCGGTCTTGGGCTCGATGTCGACCGGGATGCCGCGCCCGTCGTCGCGCACCTCGACGGACTGGTCCTCGTGCAGGACGACGTGGATGGTCGAGCAGTTCCCCGCGAGGGCCTCGTCGACGGAGTTGTCGATGATCTCCCACAGGCAGTGCATGAGGCCGCGGGAGTCGGTGGACCCGATGTACATGCCGGGGCGCTTGCGCACCGCCTCCAGGCCCTCGAGGACCGACAGGTGCCGGGCGGTGTAGCTGGACTCAGCGGATGCGGTCGACACGAGGCCCCAGCGTAATCGGTGGGTCCGACACGACCCGGGAGGCGCGGGCACCCGCCGCGCGCCACCTCGTCGCGCGCCACCCGTCGCGACGCCTCGCCGGCGCCCGGCTCGCCACCGGCCCGGCACCCGGACGGGTGAGTGGCCTGCGTCACAGCCGGCGCTCGCGCGCCGGGCAGATCGGTGCTTTCCGGGACAGGCCGGGCGCCTGCTGCTTCGCGGTGAGCGAACCACCCCCTCCCCGCGGCATGCATCCTCGTGGGCGGTGGTTACATGTGATCGTGACTGCAACGACGACCGACCCCCTGACCGCGGCCGACCGCTGCGACCGCTGCGGCGCGCAGGCCTACGTCCGCGTGGTGATGCCGAGCGGCCAGCTGCTGTTCTGCGCCCACCACGCCCGAGAGCACGCCCCGAAGTTCACGGCCCTGGCGACCCACGTCCAGGACGAGACGGACCGACTCCTCGCGGAGCACGGAGCGGGGGCCGGCGCGGTCCGCTGACCGCCGCCGGGGGGCAGTGCGCCCGCCAGGACCACCCGGACACGACAGAGGGCCCGACCGTCACGGTCGGGCCCTCTGTCGTGCACCACACCTGCGGGGCTCGGGCCTGGTGCGCCGTGCACCGCGGCGGCGGCGCCGCGGCCGGGTGCGTCCGGCAGGCGCTCAGCGCACCTGCGCCGGCACGAAGCCGAGAAGGCGACCGGGAGCGGACCGGACCGCCTGACGCGACAGCAGCAGGGCGAGCGGCGAGCCCTCCTCCGGACGGGTCGGGCCGGCGCCGGAGATCGTGCGCTGGGTGGCCTGCTCGGGGCCGCCGAGGCCGTCACGGCCGGTGCGACGCGCGGGGATGGGGAGGTCGGACATGAGCGGCTCCTGTCGTTCGGTGGCCCGGCTGACCTGGACGGTCCCGTGGCTTTGCGTCCCCGCCTCTCGACGGGTTTGCCCTTCTCGCTGACAGCAGTGAACGTACCTCACGAATCGGGCATCCCGGTCGTGCGGGGGGATATTCACCCGTTCCGCCCAGCACCGGGTCGTGAGCACGATCCGTCGTCAGCCGGTCGGGCCCGCGACCGACGTCCGGGCGACCCGTCCCCTCGCCCCCGTCTGCGCCGCTCGCCCGTTCGGGTGCCCGCCGCGCGCTCCGGGTGCCGCAGCGGCGACGCTCACCTATCTTCGGCGCCACGGCGGCGCGAGCGCGCCGCAGCGACGACGAAGGAGACCCGATGTCCGGACATGGCCAGAGCCCCGTGGCGCCCACCACCCCGGGAGCCGTGACCCCCGCGAGCTCGACCCCGGTGCTGCCCATCCTCTCCTTCGTGTTCTCCGCGGTTGCGCTGTTCTTCCTGCCCATCGTGTTCGGCGTGGTCGCGATCGTGCTCGCCGCCGTCGCGCTGTCCAAGCGTCAGCGGCTGGCCAAGGCGGCCCTGATCGTCGCCATCGCCGCCACGGTGCTCGGCATGGTCCTCGGCGCGGTCGTCATGGCCACCCTCCAGGCCGGCTGACGGCGCCCGGCGCCCGCCCCGCGCGGCGCCGACCACCGGACGGACGACGAGCCCCCTCCCGGTCCGGGAGGGGGCTCGTCGTCGTGGTGGATCAGTCCAGGTAGTCGCGCAGCACCTGCGAGCGGCTGGGGTGACGCAGCTTCGACATCGTCTTGGACTCGATCTGCCTGATCCGCTCACGCGTGACCCCGTAGACCTTGCCGATCTCGTCGAGCGTCTTGGGCTGGCCGTCGGTCAGGCCGAACCGCATGGACACGACGCCGGCCTCCCGCTCGGACAGCGTGTCCAGCACCTGGTGCAGCTGCTCCTGGAGCAGCGTGAAGCTGACCGCGTCGGCCGGGACGACGGCCTCGGAGTCCTCGATGAGGTCCCCGAACTCGCTGTCCCCGTCCTCACCGAGCGGGGTGTGCAGCGAGATCGGCTCGCGACCGTACTTCTGGACCTCGACGACCTTCTCCGGGGTCATGTCGAGCTCCTTGGCGAGCTCCTCCGGGGTGGGCTCGCGGCCCAGGTCCTGGAGCATCTGCCGCTGGACGCGCGCGAGCTTGTTGATGACCTCGACCATGTGCACCGGGATGCGGATGGTGCGGGCCTGGTCGGCCATGGCGCGGGTGATCGCCTGCCGGATCCACCAGGTGGCGTACGTGGAGAACTTGTAGCCCTTGGTGTAGTCGAACTTCTCGACCGCGCGGATGAGTCCGAGGTTGCCCTCCTGGATGAGGTCCAGGAACAGCATGCCGCGGCCGGTGTAGCGCTTGGCGAGGGAGACGACGAGTCGCAGGTTCGCCTCGAGCAGGTGGTTCTTGGCGCGACGACCGTCGCCCGCGATCCACTCCAGCTCGCGGCGCATCTTCGGCTCGAGCTTGATGCCGGAGTTGAGCCGCTCCTCGGCGAACAGGCCGGCCTCGATCCGCTTGGCGAGCTCGACCTCCTGCTCGGCGTTGAGGAGGGCGACCTTGCCGATCTGCTTGAGGTAGTCCTTGACCGGGTCCGCGGTCGCACCCGCGGTGACGACCTGCTGGGCCGGGGCGTCGTCGTCGTCCGCGTCGGAGTAGACGAAGCCGCCGGCCTCCTCGGTCTCCTTCTCCTCGGTCGGCGCGGCGACGGAGTCGCCGGCCGCGACCTCGTCGGTGTCGGCGACGTCCGCGACCGGGGCCACCTCGACGTCCTCGACGACCAGGTCCTCGACCACCTCGAGGTCGGCGGGCTCGACGTCGACCTCGGGGTCGACCTCGGCGTCCGCGGGGACGTCGGCGTCGCCGTCCGCGCCGACCTTGGCGGCGGCGACCTCGCCGGCGGCGGACTTGGCGGTGGCCGCCTTCGCGGTGGTCGCCTTGGCCGTGGTCGCCTTGGCGGTCGTGGCCTTCTTCGCGGCGGGCTTGGTGGCCTTGGCGACGACGTCGGCGTCACCGTCGACGGTCGCGGCCTTCTTGGCGGGTGCACGACGCTTCGCCGGGGCGGCAGCGGCCGGGTCGGCGGGGTCGACGGTCGCGTTGGCGGTCTTGCGCGCCGTGGTGGTGGCGGCGGCGACCTTGACCGTGCCGACCACCGGCTCCGCGACGCTGACACCGGCGGCTGCGAGGCCGCGGTACACGACCTTCAGCCGCTTGGCGTCATTGACCTGCGCAGACTCGCAGGCTGCACGGAACGCCTCGGCGTCGACCGTGCCGTGCGTGCGTCCACGTACGACGAGCTCCTGGAGCGCCGGGTGCTCGAACTCGCGCGGAAGTGCAGGAATCGGGGAGAGGGATGACACGAACAACCTTTCGGCAGCGCCAGGCTCGCGGACGAGCCCCTGGACACAGATATTGTACCGGCCGCCCTGCTTACCGACGGGCCGGTCGACGCCGTGGACGAGGTGACGTGAGCCTCGCGGCGGCCGTGCTCACTGGGTGACAACGGCTCCGGACGACGCCTCATTCCCGCGCGGCTTGACGGCCAGCACGGGGCACGGGGCGTCCAGCAGGATCCGCTGCGCGTTGACCCCGAGGATCAGCTTGCCGACCGGGCTGCGCCGGCGCAGGCCGATCACGATGAGCGCCGCGTCGCTCCCCTCCGCGGCCCCGATGAGGTCCTCGGCGACGTCGCGGCCCTGCGGCATCTCCCGGACGTCGTAGGGCAGTCCCCGACCGTCGAGCTCGGCGCGGACGGCGTCCAGGGCACGGGACTGCTCGGCGGACGCCTCCGGCGACGCGCCCGCACCGCGGTCGCTGACCACCAGCAGCAGGCCGGTGGAGCGGCGCTCCGCCTCCGCGGCGGCCGCGTCGAGCGCCGCCCGGCCCTCGGGTGTTGCCAGGAAACCGACGACGATGGTCATGCGTCCTCCGTTGCACTCGCCCGGCCCGGCAGCGGGCCGCGGGCCTCGACCGTACCGGAGCCGGGGACCCGACCCGGACCCCGGCCGCCCCCCGCTCGCCGCCGCCGGTCGCTCCCCGCCGTTCCCCGTCCGCCCGTCCGGTGCGCCGTGGTCAGGGCTGCGCCTGCACCCACCCGGGCGCCAGCCCGGCCGCCAGCGCCTCCCTGAGCAGTCGCCCGAGGCGGTACCCCGGCTCGGCGCCCCGTGCGCGGTCCAGCAGCACCCCAGCCCGCGCGCCGTCGCCGTGCCACCAGGCGAGCAGGGCCAGGAGGGTCAGGGTGGGCGCCCGCTCGCACGGCCGCTGGTGAGCCGCGACCCGGTCCAGCACCGCGGCCGACGACGCGTGCAGGGCCTCGTCCGGCGGCACGCCGTCGCGGGGGCTGAGGATCGACCCGAGGAGGTCCGCGATGCGCCCGGACAACGCCGCGTCGTCGGGGGCGCGCGGCGCGAGGGACCGCTCCGGGAGGTCCCCGGCGGAGGCGACGAGGGAGAGCAGGACGGCGTCGCGGACGGCGACGTCCGCCAGGGCGACGCCGACGCGCGCCAGCGCCGCAGCGCGCACCCCCGCGTCGCCGGTGCGGGCGGTGGCCACCTCGCTGCGCCACGCCCGCAGACCGCTCAGCCGCCACGCCGCGAGCGCCGCCGGCCCGGCCTGCTCGGCCGCCGACCTCTGGGCCGCCCACCGCGCCGCCGCCCGCACGGCGTTGCGCCGCGCCTGGGCTCCCACCGACGGCTCCGGCACGAGCAGCTCGCGCGAGTCGGCGACCATCGCCCCGGCCAGCACCATGTGCGCGCCGACCTCCGTCGACTCGAGCTCGACCAGCGGGCGCCCGCCCGGCGGGCAGCAGGCGTCGTCGGCGCAGTCCAGGGACAGGTAGCCCTGGGCGCACACGACCCAGACCGGGACCTCGCCGAGGAACGCCCCGGCCGCCGAGCGGAAGTGGCGCACCGCCGGGGGCACGTCGACCCATGCCGCCGGTGGGTGCTCGACTGGCCGGCGGCCCGATCCCGGTCCGGACGTCGCGACGGACACCGGACCGGGCGTCGGGCCCGGCACCGGGCGTTGGCCCTGGCAGGGGCCCTGACCTCCCCGCGGGTCGGCCCCCGTGTACAGGACCAGGACCGCCCGGTCGGCGCCGTCGCCGACGAGGTGCGTCACCAGGCGCCGCGCGAGCTGCGGTCCGCCCTCGTGGTCGGCCAGGTCGACCAGGTCGACCCGGGCGACGAGCCCGACGCGGCCGCGCGGGGGTCGCAGGGCGACCGCGACGGCGCTGTGCTCGGGCCGGAAGCCGAGCTGGTAGGGCAGCAGCGCGAGCAGCTCGCGCGGCTCCCGCACCCGGATGGTGGTGGCGTCCATGGGAGCGAGAGGACCGCACCCCCGGGCTCAGCGTCCGGGCCCGGGGGGCGTGCTGTGGATGCGGCCCTGCGCCCCGTGGCTGGGGGCGGGCTGCGGGTGAGTCCCGAGGGGGCCGCGCCGCCCGGCTACCGTGTGCCGGTGCCCGCGCCCACCGACTCCCGCGTGCGCCGTCCGGCACGCGGCCACGGCGGCCGAGCGGCGGTGGTCCGGCGCGCCGCCGTGGCGGTCTTGGGGATGACGGTTCTCGGCGGGTGCACCGACCCGGCCCGGCCGTCGGACGGCACCCCTCCCGGTCCCGTGGTCAGCGCGCCGTCGTCGGCGTCTCCCGAGCCCGCCCCGTCGGTCCCGGCGGCGGACGAGCACTCCGCGGTCGGCACGCTGCCGGACGGCTTCCCGAGCGCGCTGCTGCCGGTGCCGCCCGGCGCCGAGATCTTGGTGGCCAGCTACGCGCCCGAGGGCGAGGCGGGACCCGGCGCGCCGTACGCGGTGAGCCTCAACGTGCGCACCGACCTGGCCGTGGCCGAGGCCGTGGCGCTCTACCGCGCCGCCCTGGTCGGTGCCGGGTTCGCCGAGACGACCGGTGGACCCGGTGGGTCGCTCAGCGCGGAGTCCACCTTCACGCGGTCCGGCGGGCAGGAGATCGTCGTGGTCGGCGTGCTCGACCGCGACGGCACGCGGACCGTCACCGCCGGCGGGCAGGTCCTGGCACCTGCGTGACCGGCCGGCGCGCGCCGCGGCGCCGGCCCGCGGGCGACCGGACGCAGCCGGGTGCCGCCCGTAGGCTGCCGCCGTGACCCCCACCGCCGCCGCCCTGGTCGACGTCGAGCAGGTCCGGCCACGCGTCGACGCCCTCCTCGCCCGCTACGTCGCGAGCGAGCGCGCGCTGCTCACCGGCTTCGGCGCCGACAGCGCCGTGCTCACCGACGCGGTGGCCCGCATGCTGTCGGGCGGCAAGCGGCTGCGCGCCGCGTTCTGCTACTGGTCCTTCCGCGCGCACGGCGGCGAGCCGGGCACCGCGCACGCGGACGCGGTCCTGGGCGTCGGCGCGGCGCTCGAGCTCTTCCAGGCCGCCGCGCTGTTCCACGACGACGTCATGGACGACTCCGACACCCGCCGCGGCCAGCCGGCCGCGCACCGCGCCTTCGCCGACCGGCACCGCCGGTCCGGCTGGTCGGGCGACGCGGAGCGGTTCGGGGAGGCGGCGGCCATCCTGCTCGGGGACCTGACGCTCATCGCCAGCGAGGCGCAGTTCAGCCGGGCGACCGCCGCACTGCCCGAGGACGTGGCCACCGGTGCCCGCCAGGTGTTCGACCTCATGCGCACCGAGGTGACCGCCGGGCAGTACCTGGACGTCCTGGCCCAGGCGCTGCCGTGGGGCGAGGACCCGCAGGGCGACGAGGTGCGGGCCCGCGAGGTCATCCGCGCCAAGTCGGCCCGCTACAGCGTGGAGCACCCGCTCGTCCTGGGTGCGGCGCTCGCCGGCGCCGACGTCGCGGCCCGCCGGGCGTGCACCACGTTCGGCCTGCCGCTCGGTGAGGCCTTCCAGCTGCGGGACGACCTGCTGGGCGTGTTCGGCGACCCGGCCGCGACGGGCAAGCCGGCCGGTGACGACGTCCGGGAGGGCAAGCGCACGGTGCTCGTCGCCCGGGCGATGGCGGCGGGCGACGCAGGCCAGCGCGCCACGCTGCGGGAACGGCTCGGCGTCCGGGACCTCGGCGACGACGACGTCGCGCTGGTCGCCCGCACCATCGCCTCGACCGGCGCGCCGGACCAGGTCGAGCGGCTGATCGCCGCGCTGTCCGCGACGGCGTTCGCGGCCCTGGACGACGCCCCGCTGGCCGAGCCGGGCAAGTCGATGATCGCCGAGCTCGCCCACGCCGCCGTCGACCGGGCCGCCTGACCCCTCGCGACGGCGCACCCGGACGGCGGGCGACCGACGGCGGGGTACCGGCGGCCGCCGGCTACAGCAGGGTCTGCGCGCGGCGGCGCACCTCGGTCTTCGACCCCGACCGCAACGCCTCGATCGGCGTGCGCCCCAGGACGTCGTCCGGCGAGAAGAGCCACTCGATCGCCTCGCCCGGGTCGTACCCGGCGTCGTCGAGCAGCGTGAGGGTCCCGCGCAGCGCCGCGAGCACGGCCCACTGCGGCGCCGTGCCCTCGGTGTCGTCGTCCTCCCCGGCGGGGGACGACGGCGCGGCGGGGTTGGCCAGGTGAGCCGGCACGAGGAAGTCCGTCGGGACCGACAGCACGTTGCGCTCACCGCGCCGGACCGCCACCAGACGGCCCTCCTGCACCAGGCGGCGCACCTTGCCGACGTCGATCCCGAGACGCTCGGCCACGTCCGGGATGGTCAGCCAGTCGTGGACGAGGGCGTCGAGAGCTGCGGTGTCCGTCACGGCGACAAGCCTACGCAGCAGGGACCACCTACTCGCATCGGGTGAGTTACACCGACGCAATTACCGTCGTCCGCTTTCCACGGCCAGGGACGTCGGCTACGTTCGCACCAGTCCCAGCAGTCACATCAGTAACTGCCGTCCCAGCAGTCTTCATCTCTCACATTGCCGAGGTTCGACCCATGACCCAGCCCGCCACCGCCCGCTCGGACGCGTCCGCGCGCCTCAGCGACGAGCTCGGCCAGGCCCCGACGACGTCGCCGCGCACCGCACGCCACCGGGTGACCACCGGGACCGGCGCCACGCTCGTGCTCGCCGTCGCATCCGTCGCCGGTGCCGGCGCGGCCCAGGCCGACGAGCAGTACACGGTCCGCGCCGGCGACACCGTGTCGCACATCGCCGCACGCAGCGGCGCCTCGGTCGGCGCGATCGCCCGGGCCAACGACCTGCCCGCCTCGGCCCGCATCCGGATCGGCCAGACCCTGACGATCCCGACCGGGGCCGCGGCGCCGTCCGCCGCCCCCGCGCCGGCGGCCGCACCGGCGCGCGCCGCCGTCTACACGGTCGTGTCCGGCGACACGGTGTCGCGCATCGCCGCGAAGCACGGCACGACCGCGTCCGCCGTCGTCGCGGCGAACGGCCTCGACTCGCGCGCGTTCATCCGGGTCGGCCAGACGCTGACCATCCCGGGCGCCGGCGGCGCGACGGCACCCGCCCCGGCGGCCGCGCCCGCGCGTGCCGCGACCGGCGGATCCTACACGGTCGCCTCGGGCGACACCGTCTCCCGGATCGCCGCCCGGCACGGCACCACGGTCGCCGCCATCGTGGCCGCCAACGGCCTGGACTCCCGCGCCCGCATCCGCATCGGCCAGACCCTGACGATCCCCGGTGCAGGTGGCGCAGCCGCCGCCGCGCCCGCCGCCGCCGCCCCCGTCGCTGCTGCGAGCGGCACGTACACCGTCGCGTCCGGGGACACCGTCTCGCGCATCGCCGCCAAGCACGGCACGACGGTCGCGGCGATCGTGGCGGCGAACGGCCTCGACTCGCGCGCGTTCGTGCGGATCGGCCAGAAGCTCACCGTCCCCGGAGCGGCCCCAGCCGCCACGAAGGCGCCCACGACCCAGCTGGTCGGCAACACGTTCGCCGGCCGGACCTACTCCGACGCCGTGGTCTCCTCGGCCAACGCGAACAAGGCCACGCTGCTGTCGATGGGGGTCCCGTCCAAGGACGCCATGCGCGCCAAGGTCGCCGCGACGGCCCGCGCGATGGGCGTCGACCCGGCGCTCGCGCTCGCGATCGCGTACCAGGAGTCGGGGTTCAACCAGACCGCCGTCTCCCCCGCCAACGCGATCGGCACGATGCAGGTCATCCCCTCCTCCGGCCAGTGGGCCGGTGACCTCGTGGGGCGTCCGCTCAACCTGCTGGACCCGGACGACAACGTGGTGGCCGGCGTCGCCATCCTGCGCCAGCTCGTGCGGATCAGCCCGGACCTGCCCAGCGCCATCGCCGGGTACTACCAGGGCGCGTCGTCGGTCAAGCGCAACGGCATGTTCGCCGACACCCGCCGGTACGTCGCCAGCGTGCAGACCCACATGACGCGCTTCCGCTGAACCGCCGCGCCTGACCGGCCCGTCGCACGCGCGACCGTAGGATGACCGCCGTGGGAACCACCATCAGCGACCCGTTGGTCGGCCGCCTGGTCGACGGGCGCTACGAGGTCGTCTCCCGCATCGCGCGTGGTGGCATGGCGACCGTGTACCTCGCCGTCGACCGGCGCCTCGACCGCGAGGTCGCGGTCAAGGTGATGCACCCGCACCTGGCGGAGGGCGCCGCCGGCACGGCGTTCGTCGCGCGGTTCCGCCGCGAGGCCCGGGCGGCCGCCCGCCTGACCCACCCGGGGCTCGTCGGCGTCTACGACCAGGGTGTGGACGGGGACACCAGCTACCTGACGATGGAGTACATCGACGGGACGAACCTGCGCCGCCACCTCGGCGAGCGCGGGGCCCTGTCCGTGGAGGAGTCCTTCTCCGTCCTCGAGCGCATCCTCGACGCGCTCGCCGCCGCCCACCGCACGGGGCTCGTGCACCGCGACATCAAGCCCGAGAACGTGCTCATCGCGTCCGACGGCCGGGTCAAGGTGGCGGACTTCGGGCTGGCCCGGGCGGTCACCGAGGTCACGTCGACGACGACCGGGACCGTCCTGGGCACGGTGGCATACCTCGGCCCCGAGCTGGTCGCGAAGGGGGTGTCCGACCCGCGCACCGACGTGTACGCGACCGGGATCCTGCTGTACGAGATGCTCACCGGGCGCCAGCCGTTCGTCGGGGAGACCCCGATCCAGGTCGCGTTCCAGCACGTCAACTCCGACATCCCGGCGCCCTCCACCGTCCTGCCGTGGATCCCGCAGGAGGTCGACGAGCTCGTCGGCGCGCTGGCCGCGCGCGAGCCGGACGACCGGCCGGTCGACGCCGGGGCCGCGCTCGCCGCGCTGCGCCGGACCCGGGCGAGCCTCGACGCGTCGACGCTCGCCCGTCGCGCCGACGTCGAGCCGACGATCGCGCTGCACCCCGCCACCGTGGACCCCGACAGCCCGCCGTCCCCGGACGGCGCCGACGACCACGAGGACGAGGCGGGCGGCGCCACCACCCGCCTGGACGTCGGGGCCCGGGGCTCCACGGTGGCGCTGCCCATCGGCGCCGGCATCCGCACCGCCCAGGAGCAGGCCGAGCAGGAGCGCGCGGCCCACGCCCCCCAGCGACGCCGACGCCGCCGTCGCTGGGCCGCCGTCGTCACGCTGCTGCTCGCGTCCGGCGCCGCGGGGACGTGGTGGTTCCAGACGGTCGGCCCCGGGGCCTACACGTCGGTGCCCGACGTGGTCGGCGACGACCAGGCGGCCGCGGTCGAGGAGCTCGACGGCTCCGGGCTGGGCTCGAGCGTCACGCTGGTCTTCGACGAGACGACGCCCGGCACGGTCATCGGGAGCGAGCCCGAGCCCGGTGCGCGGATCCTGGAGGACGGCTCGGTCGTCCTGTCGGTGTCCCAGGGACCGGAGATGACGACCGTCCCGGGCGGGCTCGTCGGCGCCAGCTTCGACGACGCCCAGGCGGCGCTGCAGGCCGCCGGGCTCGTCCTCGGCCAGACCGAGACCCCGTACGACGACGAGGCGCCGAAGGGCTCGGTGATGGCGGCCTCCCAGCCGGCCGACACCGCGCTGCCCAAGGGGTCCGAGGTCGTCCTCACGGTGTCGCAGGGGCCCGCGCCGGTCACGATCCCGCAGGTCATCGGCGCCACCCGGGAGCAGGCGACCAAGGACCTGGAGAGCGAGGGCCTCGTCCCCACGGTCACCGAGGCGTTCAGCGACACGGTCCCGGCCGGCACGGTGGTCGACCAGGACCCCACGACCGGCACGGCGGGGCACCGGCGCGACCCGGTGACCATCGTGGTGTCCAAGGGACCCGAGCTCGTCGAGGTCCCGAGCGTCGTCTCCCAGCAGTACGACGCGGCGGCCGAGCGGCTCACCGAGCTCGGGTTCGTCCCGCAGCGGCAGAACGTCCTAGGCGGGTTCTTCGGGACCGTGCGGGACCAGACCGTCGCCCCCGGTCAGATGGTGCCCCGGGGCACCTCCATCACGCTCACCGTCGTCTGATCCCGGCCTCGGCCGCGGTACCGACCCGCGCCGGCGACGGACGGCGGGCGGCCCGGGTCTGCCCCGGACCGCCCGCCGTCAACCTCGTGCGCGTGCCGCCGTCGGGGTCAGGCGCCGCGCATCAGCTGGACGACCTGGAAGGCCATCTCCAGCGACTGCTGGTGGTTCAGGCGCGGGTCGACGAGCGTCTCGTAGCGCAGCGCGAGACCGGCGTCATCGATCTCCTCGCTGCCCCCGAGCACCTCGGTGACGTCGTCACCGGTGAGCTCGACGTGCAGGCCGCCGGGCACCGTCCCCAGCGCCCGGTGCACCTCGAAGAAGCCCCGGACCTCGTCGAGCACGTCCGTCAGGCGGCGCGTCTTGTACCCGCTCGCCGAGGTGATCGTGTTGCCGTGCATCGGGTCGCAGACCCAGGTGACAGGCGACCCGGCCGCGGTGACCTTCTCCACCAGCGCGGGCAGCGCGTCGCGGACCGTGCCGGCTCCCATGCGGGTGATGAACGTCAGGCGCCCGGGCTCGCCCGCCGGGTTGAGCTTGTCGATCAGCGTCAGCGCGTCGTCCGCGGACGTCGTCGGGCCGAGCTTGACCCCCACGGGGTTGCGGACCCGAGACAGGAAGTCGACGTGGGCGCCGTCCACCTGACGGGTGCGCTCCCCGATCCACAGGAAGTGCGCGGAGCAGTCGTACGGCAGGCCGGTGCGCGAGTCGATCCGGGTCAGCGGGCGCTCGTAGTCCAGCAGCAGCGCCTCGTGGCTGGAGAAGAACTCCACGGTGCGCAGCGCGTCGAAGTCGGCACCGCACGCGGCCATGAACCGGATCGCGCGGTCGATCTCCGCGGCGGTCTCCTCGTAGCGGGAGTACGCCGGGTTGGCCATGAACCCGCGGTTCCACTCGTGCACGCGCCGCAGGTCCGCGAAGCCGCCGGTGGTGAACGCCCGCAGCAGGTTCAGCGTCGCGGCACTGGTGTGGTACGCCTGCTGCAGCCGCTCGGGGTTCGGAACGCGCGCCTCGGGCGTGAACTCGTGCGCGTTGACGATGTCGCCCCGGAACGCCGGCAGCGTGACGCCGTCGCGGGTCTCGGAGTCGGCGCTGCGCGGCTTGGCGTACTGCCCGGCCATCCGCCCCATCTTGATGACCGGCAGGCTCGCGCCGTAGGTCAGCACGACCGCCATCTGCAGGATGGTCTTGATCTTGTTGCGGATGTTGTCGGCCGTGGCCTCGGCGAACGTCTCGGCGCAGTCGCCGCCCTGCAGGAGGAAGGCCTCCCCCCGTCCCGCGGCCGCGAGCCGGGACTTCAGGACGTCGGCCTCGCCGGCGAACACCAGCGGCGGCAGGGCGGCGAGCCGCTCCCCCACCCGCCGGACGTGGTCAGGGTCCGGCCAGGTCGGCTGCTGGGCGACGGTCAGCGTGCGCCAGTGGTCCAGACCCGCCAGGACCTGGGGGTCGGGGGTGACCTCGACCTCGCCCGTCGACCTGCCCTGCTGGGACGTCACGACGTCGCCGGGACGAGCTGCTGGCCGATGCCGGCCAGCAGCTCGCCGAACCAGGGCTGCGACACGTCGAACGCCTTGCCACCGGCGATGCGGGGGAACGCGATGGCCTTGAGCCGGTCGCCGTCCTCCTCGTCGTGCCCGATGACGCCCGCCTCGCCGCGCAGCGCGCACTCCACGGCCAGGTCCGTCATGGACTTGATCAGGCGCAGGTCCTCGGCGTTGGCCGCGGCGGCGCGCGAGTAGTACCCGCTCTTCTGCACCATGACCTTCTCCGCGCCGAGCTTCTCGGCGAACTGCTGGGCGAACCACTGACCGGGGTTGATGTCGTTCAGACGCACATGGCCGAACGGGTCGCGCGCGACCTCGGTGCCGGCGGCCTCGAGCTGCTCGACGATCTCGTGCATGCCGGCGCCCTCGGACAGGAAGATGTTGACGTTCCCGATCTCGTCCATGACCCCGCGCAGGCGGGTGGCCTCGGCCTCGATGTCCAGCGCCAGCTCGGGCAGGAAGACGGCGTGGACGTCCCACCGCTCCTTGCTCAGGCCGATGTTCGGGAGCCACTCCTGGGTGTCCAGCCACCGGCGGTACTCCGCGGCGGCGGCGGCGGTCAGCCAGCCGCAGTGCCGGCCCATGACCTCGTGCACGATCAGCATGCGCGGCCCCGAGCGGTGCTCGCCGATGATGTTGCGCGCGAACCCGGCGGCCTCCTCGGCGGCGGTCCAGGCGCCGAGCGACTGCTTGATCGGGATGATGTCGTTGTCGATCGTCTTGGGCAGCCCCACGACGGTCAGCTCGTAGCCGTTCTCGTGCAGGTAGGCGGCCAGGTCGGCGGCCGTCGTGTTGGTGTCGTCGCCCCCGATGGTGTGCAGGACGTCGACGCCGTCCGCCTTGAGCCGGTCCGCCGCGACCTTCAGCGGGTCCTGGCCCTCCTCGACCAGGCCCCGCTTGACGAGGTCCTCGGCGTTGGTGAGCTTCACGCGGGAGTTGCCGATCGGCGAGCCGCCGAAGCGGTGCAGGAGCCCGGCCTTGGCGCGGGTCTCGTCGTCGACGACCACGGTGTTGCCGGTCAGCAGGCCGTGGTAGCCGTGCTGGTAGGCGATGATCTCGACCTCCGGCGCGACCTCGGTGTAGCGCTCGATCAGCCCCCCGACAGCGGAGGACAGGCACGGCGCGAAGCCGCCCGCGGTCAGCAGCGCGACACGACGAACCGACATGGAACTCACCCTTCGTAGGTCTTCTCTTCCGCCCGCGCGGCCGACGGCGGCGTGTGCACGGGCGCACCGCCGGACCGGGTCGCTCGGCGACCCGCGGCCGGGACGGGGATCGCCACCACCGGCGGCGACCCGGCGTTCATCCTACTGACGGGGTCGCGTCGTCCTCGGGCGGTACCGGAACGTGGACCTCCGGGGCCGGGCGGCCGCCGGGGGCGAGCGGCACGCCCGTCGCCGGCTCGCCGCCGTCGACGGGGCGGGCGTGCCCGGACGCCAGGCGCGCCTTCTGCGTCGCGGCGTACACGTCGACGTACTCCTGACCGGACAGGCTCATCAGCGCGTACATGATCTCGTCGGTGACCGAGCGCAGGATGAAGCGGTCGCTCTCCATCCCCCGGTAGCGGCTGAAGTCCAGCGGCTCGCCGATCACGATCCCGATGCGCATGACCTTGGGGATCCGCCGCCCGATCGGCTGGGCGATGTTCGTGCCGACCATCGCGACCGGGATCACCGGCGCGCCGGACTCGATCGCCAGACGCGCGACGCCGGTCTTGCCGCGGTACAGACGACCGTCCGGGCTGCGGGTGCCCTCGGGGTAGATGCCGAAGAGCCCGCCGTCGTTCAGCCGGCGCAGGCCGGTGCGCAGCGCCGCCTCGCTCGCCTTGCCGCCGCCCCGGTCGACCGGGATGGTCCCCACCCCGCGCATGAACCCCGCGGTGACCCGGCCCTTGAGCCCGGCCCCCTGGAAGTACTCGGACTTGCCGATGAAGACGATCTCCCGCGGCAGCACGAGCGGCAGGAAGAACGAGTCGATGACGGCCAGGTGGTTGCTCGCCAGGATCGCCGGGCCGTCCACGGGGACGTTCTCCACTCCGCGCACCCAGGGGCGGTACACCAGGCGCAGCAGGGGACCGACCATCACCCGCTTCATGAACCAGTAGAACAACGCCCCACCTCTTCCACTGCGCCGACGCGACCCGCGCGCAGCATCCGTACGACTCTAGAGTGCTGCACATGGCCGCACGCCACGACGACACGGGGGACGCCCCCGACCGCCCGGACCGGGACGACATCGCCGAGCGCTGGGCCGAGATCATCGCCGACCTGGGCCCGCTGGACGCCGACGAGAGCGTCGACACCGCCGCCCCCGACGGGCCCCCGGACACCGGTGCGAGCCCCGATCCCGGCGCCGGCCCGGCGGTAACCTACCCGGTCGCGCCGTGGGTGTCGGCCCGCCCGGGTCAGTCGGCGCCGCGCGAGCTGTCGGGACGTGACTGGTCCGGCACCGACGACATCGAGGCGGCCGAGGCGGAGCTCGACGACCGCGAGCACTTCGTGCCCCCCGAGCCCGGACCCGTGCTCGGCGGCGACCCGCTGCTGACCATGGCCTGGTTCGGGGCGGCCGGGGTGCCCATCGCCCTGCTCGTCGCGCTCATCGTGTGGCGGGACGCGCCGGTGGTCCTCATGCAGGCCGCGGGCGTCGTCTTCCTGCTCAGCTGCGGGCTGCTCCTGTGGCGCATGCCGCACCACCGCGACGACGACCACAGCGGACCGGGCGCCGTCGTCTGACGCGGTACGGCGGCGGCTCAGATCCGGGCCAGGTCCGCGGCGCCGACGATGCCGGCCTCGTTGCCCATCGACGCCAGCATGATCTTGGCCTCGGGCCGGTGGCCGCGAGCCGAGAGCTGGTCGGCGAACGCGTGGCGGGCGGGGTCCAGCAGCAGGTCGCCGGCGGCGCCCACCCCACCCCCGATGACGACCAGCGCCGGGTCGAGCAGCGCCGCGACCGACGCGGCGCCCTCGCCGATCCACCGCCCGAGCTGCGCGAGCAGGTCGACGGCCAGGGGGTCGCCGTCCTGCGCGGCCTGGGTCACCTGCGGCCCGGTGAGGTCCTGCGCGTCCCCGCCCGCCAGGGCGAGCAGGGTGGCACCGCGCTCGGCGTCGACCACGATCGCGGCCTGGGCGTCGCGGACCAGCGCGCTGCCGGACGCGTACTGCTCCCAGCAGCCCTCGTGTCCGCAGCCGCAGTAGTGCCCGCCCGGGACCACGCGCATGTGACCGACCTCGGCGGCCACACCCCAGGCGCCCCGCACGAGCTTGCCGCCGACGATCAGCGCCCCGCCCAGACCCGTGCCGACGGTCAGCATGAGCATGTCGTCGACGGCGCGGCCGGCCCCGAAGCGGAACTCCGCCCAGCCGGCGGCGTTGGCGTCGTTCTCCACCACGATGCGCACGTCGTCGTCGAGCAGCGCCCGGACGCGGTCCCGCAGCGGGTAGTCCCGCCAGGCGATGTTGGGGGCGAACAGCACGGTGGACCGCTCGGAGTTGACGAAGCCGGCCGCCGCCACGCCGATCGCCTGGACCTCGTAGCTCTGCGACAGCTCGGCGTAGACGTCGGCGACCGCGCGGTCGATGCTCGCGGCGTCGTCCGGCTCGGTGGCTCGGCGCGTCTGGGCGAGGATCGTGCCGTCCTCGTCGACCACACCGGCCGCGATCTTCGTCCCGCCGATGTCCACACCGATCGCGTGCATGTCCGTCCTTGCTGTCCGGGGGCTGCGCCGGGTGGGCGCGGGGGTCACGGTACGCGGGCACCCGCGTGCCGGACGACGTCCAGCGTTGGGGTGAACCGACGCGACGAGGCTAACGGTGCGCGCCACCGCCGGAGCAGGATGGACCGGCCACTATGGTCGTGGCCACTGTGACCAGACTGACGATGGAGCCAGCATGGACGAGTTCCACACACCACTTCTCGTGGACGTGGACCCCTCGCGGAACCTGAACGACCTCCTCGGTGAGCGGGTCCGGACCATGCCGGACGCCACCCTCGTCGAGCGCAAGGTCGGGGACCGGTGGCACCCCATGACGGCGCGCGAGTTCGACGCTGCGGTCGTCGCGGCGGCCAAGGGCCTGGTCGCGCGTGGCGTCCAGCCCGGGGACCGGGTCGGCATCATGTCCCGCACCCGCTACGAGTGGACCCTGCTGGACTGGGCGATCTGGGCCGCCGGCGCCGTCCCCATCCCGCTGTACGAGACCTCGTCGGCGGAGCAGGTGCACTGGATCCTCACCGACTCCGCCGTGTCGCTGCTGGTCGTCGAGACCGCCGCGCACGCCGCGACGGTGGCCTCCGTCCGGGCCGAGACCCCCGACCTGCGCGACGTCCTCGTCCTGGACGACGGCGCCGTGGACGCCCTCGTGGCCGACGGCGCCTCGGTCGGCGACGAGGAGATCGGCCGGCGACGTGGGCTCGCGGACCTGGCGGACGTCGCGACGATCATCTACACGTCCGGGACGACCGGCCGGCCCAAGGGCGCGGCGCTGACGCACGAGAACTTCTACGTGCTGAGCGTCAACGCCGTGAAGGGGCTGCACGAGGTCGTGGCCACGCCCGGCGCCCGCACGCTGCTGTTCATGCCGCTCGCGCACGTGTTCGCCCGGTTCGTCGAGGTGCTCGTGGTCGCCGCGGGCGCCGTGCTCGGGCACACGCCCGACACCAAGGACCTCCTGCCGGACCTGGGGACCTTCCGGCCGACGTTCATCCTGTCGGTGCCGCGCGTGTTCGAGAAGGTCTACAACTCCAGCGAGCAGAAGGCCGTCGCGGGCGGCAAGGGCGCGATCTTCCACCGCGCTGCCGACGCCGCCATCGCCTACTCCCGGGCGCTGGACACCCCCGGCGGCCCGGGCGTCGCCTTGCGCCTGAAGCACAGGGTCGCCGACGTGCTCGTGCTGTCCAAGCTGCGCGCCGCCCTGGGAGGTCAGGTGGAGTGGGCGATCTCCGGCGGGGCGCCGCTCGGGGAGCGGCTGGGCCACTTCTACCGCGGCGTGGGCCTGAAGGTGCTCGAGGGGTACGGGCTCACCGAGACCACCGCGCCGGCGACGGTCAACCTGCCGGGGCGGACGAAGATCGGCACCGTGGGGCCGCCGCTGCCGGGCACCGCCGTGCGGCTCGCGGCCGACGGTGAGATCGAGGTCAAGGGTCCGCACGTGTTCGCCGGGTACCACCAGAACCCGTCGGCGACCGCCGAGGCCTTCGACGACGGCTGGTTCCGCACGGGTGACCTGGGGTCCCTCGACGACGAGGGGTTCCTGCGGATCACCGGCCGCAAGAAGGAGATCATCGTGACGGCGGGCGGCAAGAACGTCGCGCCCGCGGTGCTCGAGGACCGGCTGCGCGCGCACCCGCTGGTCAGCCAGTGCGTGGTGGTCGGCGACCAGCGGCCCTTCATCGGCGCCCTGGTGACGCTCGACCCGGAGGGGCTGCCGGGCTGGCTGGCCGCGCACGGTCACCCGGCGATGGACGTGGCGCAGGCACGCACCGCACCGGCCGTCGTGGCAGCGATCGACGAGGCGGTGGAGAAGGCGAACGCGGCCGTCTCGCGCGCGGAGTCGATCCGCAAGTACCGCGTGCTCGACACGGACCTCACCATCGCCAACGGGTACCTCACCCCCAAGATGAGCGTGAAGCGCAACGTGGTGCTCAAGGACTTCGCGGCCGAGATCGACGCGCTGTACGAGGGTCCGCCGCCGGCCGGCACGCACTGACGGCGCGCTGCCAGCGCGCGACCGGGCGGCGCTGCTCCGGTCGCCGTCGCCGGCGCTCGGGCGGCCGACCCGGTCGCCAACGCCCCTCACATCGCCCGCACCATCCGCAGCGGCGGCACGAGCCCGGACGACGCGAGCACGTCGATCGCCGCGCGCTCGTCGTCGTCCAGGTCGACCGGCCGGCCGGCGGCGGACGCCGGCGCGTGCCGGTGAGCCGCCGCCGACGCAGACGTCGGAGGCCCGGGCCTGCCCGCGGGCCGGACCGGGATGGTCAGGAAGGTCACCACGCAGTCGGTGCAGGCAGCGCCTCGCACCGTGCAGCTGTCGCAGTCGATGATCATGGCGGCGACGGTAGGCAGGGCCACCCACACGCACGTCCCCGGCGCCGGACGACCCGGGCGTCGCGACCCGCGTGGCGACGTCCGGGCCGGGTCACCCACCAGCCGACGGACCTTCCGACCCGCCCCGGCGTGCCACCGCCGGATGTGTCGGTGCCCCCGGTTAGCGTCCGCGGCATGTTCCCGGCTCGCACCCTCGTCCCCGACCCACCCCGGTCCACGGGTGGCGGCGCACCCGTGCAGCTCACGCTCGACGACCTGGGCACACCGCTGCGCGACGTCACGTTCGTCGTCGTCGACCTCGAGACGACCGGCGGCACCCCGGGGGCCGACGCGATCACCGAGATCGGCGCGGTGAAGGTCCGCGGCGGTGAGGTCCTCGGCGAGTTCCAGACCCTCGTCAACCCCGGCACCCCGGTGCCGGCGTTCATCTCGACGCTCACGGGCATCACCACCGGCATGGTCGCCGGGGCACCGCGGATCGCCCAGGTCCTGCCGAGCTTCCTGGAGTTCGCCCGTGGCGCCGTCCTGGTCGCCCACAACGCCCCGTTCGACGTCGGCTTCCTCAAGGCGGCCGCCTCCGCGAGCGGCTACCCCTGGCCGGGGAACCAGGTGGTCGACACCGTCCGGCTGGCCCGCCGCGTGGTCCTGCGCGACGAGGCGCCCAACCACAAGCTCGGCACGCTGGCCGCCCTCTTCGGGGCGTCGGTCACGCCGGACCACCGCGCGCTCTCCGACGCCCGGGCCACGGTGGACGTCCTGCACGCCCTCCTCTCGCGCCTCGCGCCGCTGGGCATCACGCACCTGGAGGACCTCGCCACGGCGTCGGACCCGGTCCCGCCCGACGTGCGACGCAAGCGGCACCTCGCCACCGACCTGCCCGACGCCCCGGGTGTGTACCTCTTCCGCGGTCCGGGCGAGGAGGTGCTCTACGTGGGGACGTCGACGTCCATCCGCAAGCGCGTGCGCACCTACTTCACCGCCGCGGAGAAGCGCGGCCGCATGACGGAGATGGTCCGAATCGCGCACGCGGTGACACCCGTGGTCTGCGCGACGACGCTCGAGGCGCGGGTGCGCGAGCTGCGGCTCATCGCCGAGCACTCCCCCCGCTACAACCGCCGGTCGCGGTTCCCGGAGCGGATGCCGTGGGTCCGGCTCGTGCACGGCGCCAGCCCCCGGCTGAAGGTCGTGCGCGACGTCGTCCCCGGCGCACCGCACATCGGTCCGTTCAGCTCCCGCGGTGCCGCCCAGCAGGCGGTCGACGCGCTGCACTCCGCATTCGGCGCGCGGACACCGGGCACCCGGGCGCCGGAGATGCTCGACGCCGAGGCGGCCGCGCGCGTCCACGCCGCCATGACGACGGACCCCGGGCCGGTCGTGGACAGCCACGCCGCCCGGATCGCACGACTGGTCGCGCAGGAGCGCTTCGAGGAGGCGGCCGACGTCCGGGACCGGCTCGAGACCTTCCTGCGGGGCGCGGCGCGCGTGCAGCGCCTCATGCCGCTGGCGGCCTGCGAGGAGCTCGTGGCCGCCCGCCGGGCCGAGCGCGGCGGCTGGGAGATCGTCCTCGTGCGCCACGGACGCCTGGCCGGTACCGCGGCGGTGGACGCGCGCACCGACCCGCGTCCGGCGATCGAGTCGCTGCGGCTGACCGCCGAGCACGTGCCCGCGCCCGTCGCCCCCGCGCCGGCCGCGCACCCCGAGGAGACCGACCTGGTGCTGGAGTGGCTGGACTCCCCCGGCGTCCGACTGGTCGACGTCCGGCCCGAGGTGGCCGAGGTGCCCGCCCGCAGCTGCCCCGTGCGTGGGGCGCAGGCGTTCACGGAGACCGGACGCGTCGCGCAGGCGGTCGCCTGCGCCATGGAGGACGCACCGCCGGCCACGTCGGCGTCGTGGACCGTGACGGCCTCGTCGCCGGCGCCGACGGCGATCGCAGCGGCCGCTCCCGGCTCGGCGGCCGCCCCCGACGCAGCGGCCGCCTCGGACGCGACGCCCGCCCTCCGCGCCGCGCCGCGCCCTGGAACCAGGCCCGCCTCTGCCGCTGCACCAGCCCCTGCCGCCGCGTCGGTGATCGCCGCGGTGGCCGTAGCAGCGGCGGTGTCGGCGTCCGCCTCGGCCGGGGTTCCTGCCGTCCAGCCGGCGTCGGAGATTCCCGCCGCGCAGCCGGCGTCCGGGGTGCCTGCCGTCCAGCCGGCGTCCGCCGACGCCCGTGATCCCGTCGACCAGGTCGCGGACAGCGTGCTGCCGACGCTCCGTGCCGTGCCCGACCGCCTGCCGGAGGGCGTGCCGGAGGGCGTGCCGGACCTCCCGGTGGGGTCCGACCCCGTCGGTGCCTCGGGCACCGGCGCGGCATGATGGTGCGGTCCGCCGGGCGGCGGCGCACGACGAAGGGACTCGCATGCTGACAGCCATGGTCCTCATCGACGTCGACGCCGGGGTGATCCCCGAGGTCGCCGCGCGGATCGCGGACGTGACCGGGGTCAGCGAGGTCTACTCCGTCACCGGGGAGGTCGACCTCATCGCGATGGTGCGGGTGCGCGAGCACGACGCTCTCGCGGACGTCATCGCGGACAAGATCAGCAAGGTCCCCGGGGTGCTGCGCACGCAGACGTACATCGCCTTCCGGACCTACTCCAAGCACGACCTCGAGCAGGCGTTCTCGCTCGGGCTCGAGGACTGAGGCACGTCGCCGGCCGTCGCCCCGGGCGCCGGCTCGGCGGCAGCCCGCCACCCCGCCCGGACGGTCAGGCGCTCGCCTCGCGCCAGCGCTCCAGTACCGTCGCCGCAGCCCCCTCGTCCACCGCGCGACCGGCCACCTCCATGCCGGCCGCCAGCCGCTCCGTCAACGTCCCGCGCGCCGTGACGACCGAGCCGTCGGCGACCAGGGCCGCCGCCGCGTTGAGCAGCACCGCGTCGCGGACCGGCCCGCGCTCGCCGTCGAGCAGCCGGCGCGCCACGCCGGCGTTGTGGGCGGCGTCCGCGCCGCGCAGGTCGCCGACCGTGGCCGGCGGCAGACCGAGGTCCGCGACCGAGTCCAGCACGCACTCCGTCACGCCGCCGTCGCGGACCTCCCACACGCGCGACGTCGCGGTGGGCGCGAGCTCGTCGAGGCCGTCCTCACCGCGGAAGACCAGGGCGTCGGTCCCCCGGGACGCGAAGACGCCGGCCATCAGCGCCGCCATCCGCGCGTCCGCGACGCCGACCGCCGTCGCCGCCGGGGCGGCCGGGTTCGTCATCGGCCCGAGGAAGTTGAAGGCGGTGGCGATGCCCAGCTCCCGGCGCACGACGGCCGCGTGCCGCATCGAGGGGTGGAACGCCCCGGCGAAGCAGAACGTGATGCCGACCTCGCCGGCGATCTCGGCGACCCGGTGCGCCGGCTGGTCCAGGCGGATGCCGAGCGCCTCCAGCACGTCGGCGGACCCGGACGACGAGGACGACGCCCGGTTCCCGTGCTTGACGACGGTCGTCCCGGTGCCCGCCACGACGAGCGCCGCCATCGTGGAGATGTTCACGGTGTGCGCGCGGTCCCCGCCGGTCCCCACCAGGTCCACCGTCCGGCCGGGCACCTCGATGCGCACCGCGTGCGCGAGCATCGTGTCGGCCAGGGCGGTGAGCTCCTCGACCGTCTCGCCCTTGGCTCGCAGGGCGACCAGGAACCCGGCGAGGCGCGCCGGCGACGCGCTGCCGGTCATCACCTCGGCCATCGCCCAGGACGTCTCCTCGGCCGTCAGGTCCTGCCCCGCGACGAGACCGGCGAGGATCCCGGACCAGGTCGGCGGCGTCATCCCTGGGCCACCTGCCGGCCCACGAGGCGGGCGACGACGCGCTGCAGCTCGACCGGGTCGAGGGGGTGGGACAGCACGGCGTCGGCCAACGACCAGGACGCCAGCCACGCGTCCTGCGGCCGGCCGGTCAGGACCAGCACGGGCGGGCAGCTGAACACCTCGTGCTTGAGCTGGCGGCACAGACCCATGCCGCCGGACTTCGCCGCCTCGCCGTCGAGGATGAGCAGGTCGAGGCCACCGGCGTCCGCGGTCTCGACCACGACGGTGTGCGTCGCGGCCTCGACCCACTCGATGTCCGGCGCGCCCTTGGACAGGCGTCGGCCGACCGCGAGCCGGACCTGCGCCCGGGTGTCGACGTCGTCGCTGTACAGCAGCACGCGCGGTGCCCGCTGGGAGGACGCCGCGCCGGTCACCCCGGTGAGCTCGCTGGTCATGCCCGCTCCGATCCTCGACGTACGCGTGTGGCTGGCATCTTGGCACGCCCGCACCCGCGTCCGGTGCGCGACGGAGCCGGTCGCGCACGTGCCCGCACCCGCGTCCGGTGCGCGACGGCGCCGGTCGCGCCCGTGCCCGCCCACCCGTCGACGCGGCCGCCGGGGCACCCGCCCGGCAGGCAGCGGACCGTCGTCCACGACTACGGCGCAGCCGACGGGCACGGATGCGCGTGACGGTGTGACATTTGCCGCCCCGCGCGCCGCCGCACTGGCGCTCTTCTTCACAGCTTCTCCCCCATAATGGGCAACGTGTCGACCGCAACGGCTGCCTCCAGCACCTCCGTCCACGTGAGCGTGAACCGACCGAACCCCGTGTCGGTCGGCACGATCGTGTGGCTCGCCAGCGAGCTGATGTTCTTCGCCGGCCTCTTCGCCATGTACTTCACGCTCCGCGCACAGGTCCCGGAGGTGTGGGCCGAGCGGACCGAGATGCTCAACCTGACCTTCGCGGCCATCAACACCACCGTCCTGGTCCTGTCGTCGGTGACGTGCCAGCTCGGCGTGTGGGCGGCGGAGCGGTTCCAGCCCCGGCGTACCGGGTCGATCTTCGCCGTGGGCCACTGGGGCATGAACGAGTGGATGACCCTGACGTACCTCATGGGCGCCTTCTTCATCGGCGGCCAGCTGTACGAGTACGCGGAGCTGGTCCAGGAGGGCCTGACCATCTCCTCGAGCCCGTACGGCTCGGTCTTCTACCTCACGACCGGCTTCCACGGTCTGCACGTCATCGGCGGTCTGATCGCCTTCCTCTTCCTCCTGGGCCGCTCGTTCAGCGCCAAGCGCTTCGGTCACCACGAGGCCACGACGGCGATCGTCGTGTCGTACTACTGGCACTTCGTCGACGTCGTCTGGATCGCCCTGTTCGCGGTGATCTACCTGCTGCGCTGAGCGCCTGGTCACGGACCGGCCACACGCCGACCGTGCCGCCCCACCGCCCCACCTCCCCGATCAGCGAGACGAGGACCCATCCGTGAAGGCACTTGCAGCCCGCAGGCACCACCGGTCAGCCCCGGTCGTGCTCCTCCTGCTGGCGCTGCTGGTCACCGGCGGCCTGTACGCCGCACTCGCGCCCACCCCGGCCGGCGCGGCCGAGGCGAGCGAGAGTGACATCCAGACCGGCTCCGACCTGTTCAAGGCGAACTGCGCCACCTGCCACGGCATGAGCGCCGAGGGGACGCAGGACGCGCCGTCGCTCATCGGCGTCGGCGCCGCCTCGGTGGACTTCCAGGTCGGCACCGGCCGCATGCCGATGGAGAACAACGGGCCGCAGGCCCTCGCCAAGCCGCCGCAGTTCACCGACGAGCAGGTCGCGCAGCTGGCGGCGTACGTCGCCTCGCTGGGCCCCGGCCCGGCCATCCCCACGGCCGAGCAGATCGACCCGGAGCAGGGCGACGAGGCCAACGGCATGCAGATCTTCCGCACCAACTGCGCGATGTGCCACAACGCCGTCGGCGCCGGCGGTGCGCTGTCCGAGGGCAAGTTCGCCCCGTCGCTGTGGGACAGCAGCCCGAAGGTCATCTACGAGGCCATGGTCACCGGGCCGCAGGCCATGCCCGTCTTCAACGACGCGAACCTCACGCCCGACGAGAAGCGCGACGTCATCTCCTACATCGTCGCCCAGCGCGTCGGCAGCCCCGGTGGCGCCGAGCTCGGGGCGCTCGGACCGGTCACCGAGGGCCTGTGGGCCTGGGTCATCGGTATCGGTCTGCTCATCGCGTGCAGTGTCTGGATCGGAGCCAAGTCCTCGTGAGCACCCACCCCTCGCCCACCGACATCACCACCTACGGCGGCGCGAACCTCCCGGACACGTTCACCGACCCGGGCCACGGGCCGCACCGCCTGCGCCGGACCGACACCGACCCGGCCGCCAACAAGCGAGCCGAGCGCCAGGTCGTCCTGCTGTTCGCCGTCTCGATCATCGGCACCGTGCTGTTCCTCGTCGCCTACGTCCTGGTGCCGCCGGGCGACACGGCGGCCAGCATGCGCACCTCGAACCTGCTGCTCGGCCTGGGCCTGTTCCTGGGCATGTTCGGCATCGGCGCGGCCGCGGTCCACTGGGCCAAGACGCTGATGAACGACCACGAGCGCACGGACGAGCGGCACAGCCTGACCCCGTCGGAGGAGACCCGTCAGGGCGCCGTCCAGGCGCTCCAGGAGGGTCTGGCCGACGCCAACGTCGCGCGTCGCGGCGTCCTCAAGGGCGCGATGTTCTCCGCGCTCGCCCTCGCCCCGCTGTCCGTCGCGGTCCCGCTGATCGGCGAGGTCGGCGAGGACTGGGACATCACCAAGTTCAAGCACACGATCTGGAAGAAGGGCGTCCGGCTCGCGTCGGACCCGTCCGGCCGGCCCATCCGGGCCGCCGAGGTCACCCTGGGGTCGGCGTTCCACGTCATCCCCGCGAACCTCGAGGACGAGGAGCACCCGCTGGACGAGAAGGCGAAGGCCATCGTCCTCATGGTCCGGATGGACCCGCGTGACCTCAAGGAGGCCGAGGACCGCAGGGGCTGGTCCTACGAGGGGATCGTCGCCTACTCCAAGGTCTGCACCCACGTGGGCTGCCCGGTGGCCCTGTACGAGCAGCAGACGCACCACCTGCTGTGCCCCTGCCACCAGTCGACGTTCGACCTGGCCGACGGCGCCAAGGTCGTCTTCGGCCCCGCCAACCGCCCCCTGCCGCAGCTGCCGATCACGGTCGACGACGAGGGCTATCTGGTCGCCCAGAGCGACTTCCACGAACCGATCGGCCCGAGCTTCTGGGAGCGTCTGACGTGACGACCACTATCGGGCGGGGCGCCGCGGCGACCGCCGACTACCTCGACCAGCGCACCAGCGTCTCGGTCGCCATCAAGGGCCTGGCCCGCAAGGTGTTCCCGGACCACTGGTCCTTCCTGCTCGGCGAGATCGCGCTGTACTCCTTCGTGGTGCTGCTGATCTCGGGCGTGTTCCTCACGATGTTCTACGTGCCGAGCATGAACGAGGTGCACTACGAGGGCCCCTGGGCCGCGATGAACGGCGTGGAGATGTCCGAGGCGTTCGCCTCGACCCTGCGCCTGTCGTTCGAGGTCCGCGGCGGTCTGCTCATGCGGCAGATCCACCACTGGGCGGCCCTGATCTTCATGGCGTCGATCGTCACGCACATGATGCGCGTGTTCTTCACCGGCGCCTTCCGCAAGCCGCGCGAGCTGAACTGGGTCCTGGGCTTCACCCTGCTGATCCTCGGCCTGCTGGCCGGCTTCTCCGGCTACTCCCTGCCGGACGACGTCCTGTCCGGCAACGGCCTGCGCATCGCCGACGGCGTCGTGCGGTCCATCCCGATCCTGGGCAGCTACATCTCGTACTTCATCTTCGGTGGCGAGTTCCCCGGCCAGGACCTGATCCCGCGCCTGTTCACCGTGCACATCCTGCTGGTGCCGGCGCTGATCCTGGCGCTGATCGGCGCGCACCTGTTCCTGGTGTTCCTGCACAAGCACACCCAGTACCCGGGCTCGGGCCGCACGAACAAGAACGTCGTCGGCTACCCGCTGTGGCCGGTGTACGTCGCCAAGGCCGGTGGCTTCTTCTTCATCGTGTTCGGCGTCATCGCGCTCCTCGGCGCGACCATGACGATCAACCCGGTGTGGAACTACGGGCCGTTCGACCCGTCCCCGGTCTCGGCCGGCGCCCAGCCCGACTGGTACATGCTCTTCCTCGAGGGCGCCCTGCGCCTCATGCCCGGTCAGGGCATGGAGTGGGGCATCGGCGAGTTCACGCTGTCGCTGAACGTGCTGATCCCCGCGGTGATCGTCCCCGGCATCCTGTTCACGCTCCTGGCCGGGTACCCGTTCGTCGAGGCGTTCGTCACCGGCGACAAGGGCGAGCACCACGTGCTGGACCGCCCGCGCAACCGCCCGTTCCGCACGGCCTTCGGCATGGCGATCCTGACCGCGTTCACGATCCTGATCCTGGCCGGGTCCAACGACCTGATCGCGGCGCACTTCTTCCTGTCGCTGAACGACATCATCCGGGTGTTCCGGGTGCTGTTCTTCGTGGCTCCGGTCCTGGTCTTCATCATCACGAAGCGCATCTGCCTGGGCCTGCAGCGCAAGGACCGCGAGCTGGTCCTGCACGGCCACGAGACGGGCCGCATCGTCCGGTTCGCCCACGGTGAGTACATCGAGGTGCACAAGCCGCTGGACGCCCACGAGCGGTGGCTGCGCGTCGGCTACCAGGCCGAGCGCCCGCTGGAGATCGAGCCCCCGGTCGACTCGCGCGGCGTGCGCCGCAAGGGCTACCGCGTGGACCAGGTGCGCCAGCGCCTGTCGCGGGTGTTCTTCGAGGACCGGGTCGAGCCGGTCACGCCGTCGGAGCTGGCGGCGGCGCACTCGCACGGCGCCCACGACACGCTGGAGGCTGGCCACAGCGCCCCCGTCCGCGAGCTTGAGGGCACGGCCACCGGTGGCGGCCGCACGCTGGTCGAGCCCGTGGACGGATCTGCACCGGACGCGCGCAACCGCTGACCGGAGTAGACAGCAGGTGACCGGGTCGTCGCCACCGCCCTGAACCAGGGCGGTGGCGACGACCGTGTGTTGACGCCACCTCCGTCCGCGGGGGTGGCCCGACGAGAGGTACGCACGGATGGCCGAGTACACCCTTCCCGACCTGCCCTACGACTACGCGGCGCTCGAGCCGCACATCTCGGGCCGGATCATGCAGCTGCACCACGACAAGCACCACGCGACGTACGTGGCCGGCGCCAACACCGCCCTGGAGAAGCTCGCCGAGGCCCGGGAGACCGGCAGCTTCGACACGATCAACCTCCTCGAGAAGAACCTCGCCTTCAACCTGGGTGGCCACGTCAACCACTCGGTCTTCTGGCAGAACCTGACCCCTGAGGGCGCCGGCCGCCCGGACGGCGACCTGGCCGCGGCGATCGACGAGTTCTTCGGCTCGTTCGAGGGCTTCCAGAAGCAGTTCTCCGCCGCGGCGCTCGGCATCCAGGGCTCGGGCTGGTCGATCCTCGCCTGGGACTCCGTGGGCCAGAAGCTGGTCGTCGTGCAGATGTACGACCAGCAGAACAACCTCGCGCTGGGCCTGGTGCCGGTGGTCATGCTGGACATGTGGGAGCACGCCTTCTACCTGGACTACGTCAACGTCAAGGCGGACTACGTCACGGCGTGGTGGAACATCGTCAACTGGCAGGACGCCGCTCTGCGCCTCGCCCGTGCGCGCGCCCAGACGTCGGGCCTGATCGTCGCGGTCTGACCCGCTCCGGTCGTCGCGCGGCATCCGTCGCGTGCTGATCGTCCGGGCGCGGCCGCAAGGCCGGACCAGCTCCACCGCAGCGCCGGTGCCCTGTCAGGGCGCCGGCGCTGCGTCGTTCCCGGGTGACGTCGGTCCACCCGTCGTCCCGGGCGCGCCAGCAGCTCTGCGACGGTCCCACGGAAGGCAGCGGTGCCTGCCCAGGTCCCGGGCCGTCTCAGCGCGCCCACGGCCCCTCCACGGCCGCGCCGTGGCACGTTGCCGCGCGGTGGCCCGTTGCCGCGCGCTGGTCCGTCGTGCGCCACCCCCTGCAGCCGCCTCATGACCCGCGGCGAGCCGCCAGGCCGGACACCCGGTGCGCAGGAGCGCCCGGCTCGGCACCTCCGCAGGCGCGGCTCCGTCCCCGGCGGTCTGCCTGGGCGCTGGCAGCCCTCCCCCGGCCGTCCGGCCCTCGGGTCACCGGACCGGACGGGTACCCGTCCCCGTACGACGACGGCGCCCGCCCCCCATGAGGGAGACGGGCGCCGTCGTCGCGGGTGCCGGAGGCCTCAGTGCGCGTGCTGCCCGCGGGAGAACTCGAACACCCAGCCGACGAGCGCGATCATGCCGAGCGCCGCGCCCACGTAGACCATCCACCAGCCCACGGCCATGCCGAGGAAGACCAGGGCGGCGGCGCTGGCGATCGCGAGCGGCCACCAGCTCCAGGGGCTGTAGACGCCCTGGTCACCGGCGCCCTCCTCGATGTTCCCCTCGGGGTTGTCCTCCGGGCGCGCGTCGATGCGCCGGGCGAGGACCGCGAAGTACGCACCGATCATGAGGGCGAGGCCGGCGACGAGCAGGATGCCGAGCGACCCGACCGGCTCCCACCCGCTCCAGAAGCCGTAGCCGACACCGATGAAGATGAAGAACGGCACGAGGTACAGGAACGTCTTGGACTCGGTCCTCATCGCTGGCGTCCCTCCGTGTCGTCCGGGCGCACGCCGTCGCCGACGACGCCCTGGGCGGCCTGCTCAGGCTCGCCGGTCCCGGTCGCGAGGCGCTGCTGCGCCAGCTCCCGCTGTCCCCCGTGGTCGGACTCCCAGTCGAGGAAGCCCTGGTCCGGCGTCGCGAAGTCCATCGCCGCGACCTCGGGGTGGTGCAGGTCGAACGCGGGGCGCTCGGAGCGGATGCGCGGCAGCGACGTGAAGTTGTGCCGCGGCGGCGGGCAGCTCGTGGCCCACTCCAGGGAGTTCGAGAAGCCCCACGGGTCGTCCACGGTGACCTTGGCGGCCTTGCGCCAGGTCACGTACACGTTCCACAGGAACGGCAGCGTCGAGGCGGCGAGCAGGAACGCGCCGACGGTGGAGACCTGGTTCATCCACGTGAACCCGTCCTCCGGGGCGTAGTCCGCGTACCGGCGCGGCATGCCCAGGACGCCCAGCCAGTGCTGGATGAGGAACGTCGCGTGGAAGCCGATGAACAGCATCCAGAAGTGGATCTTGCCGAGCGTCTCGTCGAGCATCCGCCCGGTGAACTTCGGCCACCAGAAGTAGAAGCCGGAGAACATCGCGAACACGACGGTGCCGAACACCACGTAGTGGAAGTGGGCGACGACGAAGTACGTGTCGGTGACGGCGAAGTCCAGCGGGGGGCTGGACAGGATGATCCCGGTCAGGCCACCGAAGAGGAAGGTCACCAGGAAGCCGATCGCCCACAGCATGGGCGTCTCGAAGGTGATCTTGCCCCGCCACATCGTGCCGATCCAGTTGAAGAACTTGACCCCGGTCGGCACCGCGATGGCCATCGTCATGACGGCGAAGAACGGCAGCAGCACCGCCCCGGTCGGGTACATGTGGTGCGCCCACACCGTCACCGACAGGGCCGCGATCGCGATGGTCGCGTAGACGATGCCCTTGTAGCCGAACAGCGGCTTGCGGCTGAAGACGGGGAAGACCTCGGAGACGATGCCGAAGAACGGCAGCGCGATGATGTAGACCTCGGGGTGCCCGAAGAACCAGAACAGGTGCTGCCAGAGGATGGCGCCGCCGTTCTCCGGGTTGAACACCTGCGCGTCGAGCCGGCGGTCCGCCCCGAGGGCGAACAGCGCGGAGGCCAGCGGCGGGAACGCCATGATCACCAGCACGCTGGTGATCAGCGTGTTCCAGGTGAAGATCGGCATCCGGAACATCGTCATGCCGGGCGCGCGCATCGTCACGATCGTGGTGATGAAGTTGACCGACCCGAGGATCGTGCCGAACCCGGCCAGGGCGAGGCCGAAGACCCACAGGTCCCCGCCGAGGCCCGGCGAGAACGACTGGTTGGACAGCGGTGCGTAGGCGAACCAGCCGAACGACGCGGCGCCCTGCGGGGTGAAGAACCCACCGCAGGCGATGAGCCCGCCGAACAGGTACAGCCAGTAGGCGAACATGTTCAGCCGCGGGAACGCGACGTCCGGGGCGCCGATCTGCAGCGGCATGATCACGTTCGCGAAGCCCGCGAACAGGGGCGTCGCGAACAGCAGCAGCATGATCGTGCCGTGCATCGTGAAGAGCTGGTTGTACTGCTCCTTGCTCTGCACGATGTCGATGCCCGGCGTGAACAGCTCCGCGCGGATGATCAGCGCCATGAGCCCGGCGAGCATGAAGAAGATGAACGACGAGATCAGGTACAGGTAGCCGATGGTCTTGTGGTCGGTGGACGTGACCCACTTGATCACCGTGCGACCCAGCGTCTGCCGGCCCGGCGCCAGGCCCGGGATCACCGGCTCGACGTGCTGCGCCGAGGGTGCCGAAGGAGCGGTGTCGGTGGCCATGTCAGTTCTCGTTCCTCTGCGTGCCTTCGGCGTTGCTGGTGCGGTCCTGGCTGCGGTTCAGCTCGAGGCCGAGCGCGCCGGTCTGGCCGCGGTCACGCAGATCCTCCATGTGGTCGTCGTACTCCTCGCGGGACACGACGGCGACGTTGAACAGCATCGAGGAGTGCTCCTCGCCGCAGAACTCCGCGCACTTGCCGGCGTAGATCCCCTCGCGGGTCGGCACGACCTGGAAGGTGTTGGTGCGGCCCGGGATCATGTCCATCTTGAAGAGGAAGGCCGGGACCCAGAAGTTGTGGACGACGTCGCGGGCGTCCAGGACGAACTCGACGCGCTCGTCGACCGGCAGGTACAGCGTGGGGAGCTGGTCGAAGCTGCCCTCGCTGCCGACGTCCTGCGCCTGGACACCGGTGTCGTAGACGTCCTCGTCGAGGTAGTTGAAGTCGAAGCTCCACTGCTTGCCGACCACCTGGATCGTGGTGTCGGGCGGTGTGGAGACGTCCTCGAGCTCGGCGATGTCCCGTGAGGTGTAGAAGAACAGCACGCCGATCATGATGATCGGCAGCACGACGTAGGTGATCTCCAGCGGCACGTGGTAGCGCAGCTGGATCGGCAGCCGGTCGTCGGACTTCCGCTTCCGGTACACCGTGACGCACCACAGGATCAGGCCCCAGGTGAGCAGACCGACGACGAGCGCCGCGATCCAGGAGCCGACCCACAGGTTCGTGATGCGCTCGGTCTGGTTGGTGACCTGCGCGTCCTCGTAGCCGGGCAGGAAGCCGCGCTGCACCTCGGCGGAGCAGCCGGTGGCGACGAGCGCGACGGCCGTGGCCAGCGCGGCGGCCCGGGCGACCGGGCGCCGCTTCGGGCGGGTGTTGTGCGAGCGCAAGGGGGGCCTTTCACGTCACGTCCGGCAGCACGGCAGCGGGAGCCCCTTGCTGGTCCGGGACCTTCGTCCTCGACGCGGGTCAGCGTAGCGCGCACGGAGCACGGTGTCGGTGCGGGCGCGCTGCGCAGGACCCTGCTCCGGCGCGCTCACCGTGCGCGGGACGGCCCCAGCGCCGCTCGCCGTGCGTGCGCTGAGCGCGATAGGCGGTCCGGCGGCCGTCCGGCCGCGGCCCGGGTGTGAGCGACTCCACGTCCTCGCGCGGCGTCCGCCGTGCCGCGCCGGCGCGTCCCGGCCGGGCGGCAGGCTCCGGACGCACCGAAGGCCCGGTACCGCGAGGGGTACCGGGCCTTCGACGAGCGTCAGCGACGGACGGTCAGGCGAACGAGCCGCCGCACGCGCAGGAGCTGCCCGCATTGGGGTTGTCGATCGTGAATCCCTGCTTCTCGATCGTGTCCGCGAAGTCGATCGTCGCGCCGTCGAGGTACGGCACGCTCATCTTGTCGACGACGACCTCGACACCGTCGTAGTCGCGCAGCGCGTCGCCGTCCAGCACGCGCTCGTCGAAGTAGAGCTGGTAGATGAGGCCCGAGCACCCGCCGGGCTGCACGGCGACGCGCAGCCGCAGGTCGTCGCGGCCCTCCTGCTCGAGCAGGGTGCGGACCTTGTCGGCCGCCACGTCGGTGAGGACGACGCCGTGCGTCGCGGTCTGGGTGGTCTCGCTCATGATCACTCCGAAGGTCTCGGGCGGCGACGGGCACCTCTCGGCGCCCAGGCGTCTGTCGCCGGTGTCAACGTCGCGCGCCGTTCGTGTTGTTCCCGGCCAGCGTACGACGCCGTCGGGGCACCCGACGCACGCGGCGCCGCACGTGGCGCGGCCGGTCCCCCGGACGGACCGGACGGACCGGACGGCCTCAGGCCGACCACGTGCGGGCGACCCGCTCCGCCCGGCGCGCCAGCGCGCCCCCGGGGTCCGCCGACCAGGCGGCGTCGTCGCCGGGCTCCCGGACCGGGTAGGCCGCCGTGACCCCGGCTGCGGCGAGCTCACGACGCCCCACGAGGACCTGCCCGGCGATCACCACGGTGGGCACGGCGGCGTGCATCGCGGCGTCGGCGACGGTGGTGACGACGGACCCGTGCAGCACCGTCGGGTCGAGGTCGCCGGTGGCGGTGACGGCGAGGTCCACGTCGGCGACCCGGGCTGCGAGGTCGACGACGTCGGCGACGACGGCGGCACCCGGCAGCAGCCGCGCGCCGAGCAGCGCCAGGCCGAAGCCCAGGCCGCCACCGGCCCCGGCGCCCGGGAGCGCGGCGGTGCGGCCGGTCGTGGCCGACCGGGGCGCGAGCAGGTCCCGACGCACCGGGTCCGCCCCGAGCGCTGCGCCGGCGAGGTGGGCGAGGTGGGCGACCGACCGCTCCATCGCCTGCGCGCGGTCGGCGGGGACGTCACCGTGCGCCGCCGCGGACGCGCTGGCGCCGTGCAGGCCGAGCAACGGCAGGTCGCTCGCGCACGCGGCGACCAGGTCGACCCCCGCCCACACGGCCCGCAGCTCCCGCAGACCGACGAGGTCGCCCTCGACGACGTCACCGAGGCGTCCGGCGCCCGACCCGAGCACGCCGTCCGGCCCGGCTCCCACGCCGAGGGCGGCCAGCATGCCGGCACCCGCGTCGTACGCCACCGCCGGACCCACGCCGACGACGACGCGCGTGGCGCCGGCGTCGCGCGCCACGGCGAGCAGGTCGCCCACACCCGCGCTGGTCGCCGTCCCGGGTGAGCCGGCCCGCCCCACCAGCGCAGGTCCGGTCGCGTGCGCGGCCTCGACGTAGGCGGTGCGCCGACCGCCCGTCTCGGTCAGGAGGACCGCGGCCGGGACGCCCGTCCCCCACGGCGACCGGACGGTGCACGAGAGCAGCTCACCGCCGGTGCTCGCGTGCACGGCGGCGACGAACCCGGAACCGCCGTCGGACAACGGGCACACCCGGACGTCGTCCGACGGCGCGGTGCGGGTCCAGCCGTCGCGGATCGCGGCGGCGGCCACCGGCGCGGGCAGCGAGGCGCCCACGACGTCGGGGGCCACCAGCACGCGCACCCGCGGATCCTGGCACAGCGTCGCCCCGCCGACCCGGGAGCGCGCGGCATGGGCGGGCCACGGCTCCCCGCGCTCGCGCACCCGGCGGGCACAGGAGCATCCTCGGGGGTGGGCCACGACGGTCGCCGTGACGGGGCGACGCCGGCCGCCGGCGGAAGGGGTCGACGCTGATGACCACGGGCAGCGCGCTGCGGGTGGGGGTGTTCGTGTTCGACGACGCGGAGGAGCTGGACGTCGCGGGTCCGTGGCAGGTGCTCGCCACGTGGGCGCGCCTGTCGGACCTGCGGCCCGAGGCCGTGACCTTCTCCCGGGACGGGTCGGGGGTCCGGCTCGCCAAGGGGCTGCGGGTGCTGCCGGACACCTCCGCCGAGGAGGTCGGGACGATGCACGTGCTCGTCCACCCCGGGGGGCTGGGCACCCGCCTGCTCGTGGGCGACCACGCGCACCTGGCGTGGCTGCGCTCGCTGCGCCCGCACGTCCCGCTGATGGCGAGCGTCTGCACGGGCGCGCTGGTGTTCGCCGCCGCCGGGCTGCTCGCCGGACGGCCGGCGACCACCCACTGGGGCGCGTTCGACGAGCTCGCGCAGATCGACCCGAGCGTCACGGCCGACACCGAGGCCCGGTTCGTCGACGACGGCGACGTGGTCACGTCCGCCGGGGTGTCGGCGGGCATCGACATGTCGCTGCACCTCGTGGCGCGCCTGGAGGGCGTCGAGGTGGCGCAGCAGGTCCGGCGTGCGCTGCAGTACGACCCCGCTCCCCCGGTCTGACCCAGACCCCGGGACGGGTGGGCGCCGACGGCTCAGCGCCCGGGACGGCTCAGCGCTCGGCGAGGCTCAGCGCTCGAGACGGCTCAGCGCTCGGCGAGGCCCAGCAGCAGCAGGGTCTCGGCCAGCACCACGCGCTCGAGCTCGCCGAGGTGGACCGACTCGTTGGCCCCGTGCGCGCGCGAGTCCGGGTCCTCCACGCCGGTGACGAGGATCGCGGCGTCGGGGAACTCCTCGAGCAGGTCGGCGATGAACGGGATCGAGCCGCCGACGCCGATGTCGACCGGCGCCGTCCCCCAGGCCTGCTCGAACGCCCGCCGCGCCGCCTGCATGGCGGGCGAGTCGGCCGGTGCCTGGAACGGCTTGCCCAGCTCGCCGTCGGTGATGGTGACCCGTGCGCCGAGCGGGGCGTTCGCGGTCAGGTGCGCCTTGAGGGCGTCCAGGGCCTGCGCCGGGTCCTGGCCGGGGGCGATCCGCAGGGACAGCTTGGCGGTCGCCCGCGGGGTCACGGTGTTGGACGCGCGGGCCACGCTCGGCGCGTCGATCCCGATCACGGACAGCGCGGGCCTGGTCCACAGCCGCGCCGTGAGGGGACCGGTGCCAGCCAGCCGGAAGCCCTCGACCACGGCGGCGTCCGCGCGCAGGTCCGCCTCGTCGTAGTCGACGCTCGGCTCGGGACCGGTGACCAGACCGGCGACGGCGACGTCGCCGGCGTCGTCGTGCAGCGTGGCGATCAGCCGGGAGAGCAGGGTCAGCGCGTCGAGCAGCGGGCCGCCGTACATGCCGGAGTGGACGGCGTGCTCCAGGACGGCGACCTCGACCTCGAGGTCCACCAGCCCTCGCAGCGACGTCGTCAGCGCGGGCACGCCCACCCGCCAGTTGGAGGAGTCGGCCACGACGATGACGTCCGCGGCGAGCAGGTCGCGGTAGGTGGACAGGAACGCGGCGAACGTCGGCGACCCGACCTCCTCCTCGCCCTCGACGAACACCGTGACGCCCAGGCCCAGCGTGGCCAGGTGGTCGCCGAGGACGCGCAGGGCGCCCACGTGCGCGATGACGCCCGCCTTGTCGTCCGCGGCGCCGCGCCCGTACAGCCGGCCGTCGCGCTCGGTGGGCTCGAACGGGGACGTGCGCCACGCGGCGTCGTCGCCGGGCGGCTGCACGTCGTGGTGGGCGTAGAGCAGGACGGTCGGGGAGCCGTCGGCGGCCGGGCGACGGGCCACCACGGCGGGGGCACCCTCGCGGCCGTCCGGCGCCGTCGCCACCAGGACGCGCACGTCCGGCAGGCCGGCGTCGCGCAGCAGGCCCGCCACGGCCTCGGCCCCGGCGCGCACGTGGGCCTGGTCGAACGCCGCGTTCGACACGCTCGGGATGCGCACCAGCGACTCGAGGTCCGCGCGCAGGCCGGGGAACTCCTCGGCCACCCGGCTGCGCCACCGCTCGGTCCCGGTGGACGGCGTCGCGGCGGAGACCGCCGCGTCGGTCGGCTCGGGCAGGGGCGGGGCTGCGGCGGGGAGCGCGTCGGTCACGGGCGACCACGCTACCGCCCGGCTCGACTACCCTGGACGGGTGTTCCAGCGCAAGCAGTCCGACGTCGTCCCGCCCGCCGCCGACCTCACCGAGGAGCCGGTCCCGGGCCTCGTGGGCGCCGGCAAGGGCCGCCCGACCCCCAAGCGCAGGGCCGCCGAGGCCGCCAACCGGCGGCCGCTCGTCCCGACGGACCGCAAGGCCGCGGCGAAGGCCGCGAAGGTCGCCGCACGCGCCGACCGCGACCGGCAGTACCGCGCGATGCAGACCGGCGACGAGCGGTTCCTGCCCCTGCGCGACCGCGGACCGGTGCGCCGGTACATCCGCGACAGCGTCGACGCCCGGTGGAGCCTGGGCGAGTTCTTCCTCCCGATCGCGCTGGTGTTCGTCGCGCTCACCGCGCTGTTCTCCCAGAACCTCGCGGTGAGCGGGATCCTCATGGTCCTGCTCTACGCGATCGTGCTGGCGACGATCCTCGACGCCTTCCTCATGTGGCGCCGGATGCGCAAGCGCATCGCGGCCAAGTTCGGTCCGGAGAGCCTGGAGCGAGGCATGGGGATGTACGCGGCCATGCGGGTCTTCCAGCTGCGCCGGGGGCGGATGCCCAAGCCGCAGGTCAAGCACGGCCAGCACCCCGTCTGATCGTCCGCCGGCTCCCCCGGGCGCCGCGGTGCCGCTCCATCCCCGGCAAGGGCGCCGGCAGGGGCACGCCGCGCCTGCCCGGGCGGGCTCGCCTAGGGTCGGCGCATGGTCGCTCATCGCTATCTCGGCAACTCCGGGCTCAAGATCTCGGAGATCACGTACGGCAACTGGCTGACGCACGGCTCGCAGGTGGAGAAGGACGCCGCGGTCGCGTGCGTGCACGCCGCGCTGGACGCCGGCATCACCTCGTTCGACACGGCGGACGTCTACGCCAACACCAAGGCGGAGAAGGTGCTCGGCAAGGCCCTCAAGGGCCAGCGCCGGGAGTCCCTCGAGCTGTTCACCAAGGTGTACTGGCCCGTCGGCCCCAAGGGCCCCAACGACGTCGGCCTGTCCCGCAAGCACATCATGGAGTCGATCCACGGCTCGCTGAAGCGCCTGGGGACCGACTACGTCGACCTCTACCAGGCCCACCGGTTCGACACCGAGACGCCCCTCGAGGAGACGATGCAGGCGTTCGCCGACATCGTCGTGCAGGGCAAGGCCCTGTACATCGGGGTCAGCGAGTGGACCGCCGACCAGATCCGGGCCGGGCACGTCCTGGCCCGCGACCTCGGGTTCCAGCTCATCTCCAACCAGCCGCAGTACTCCATGCTGTGGCGGGTCATCGAGGGCGAGGTCGTCCCGACCTCGCAGGAGCTGGGGCTGTCGCAGATCGTCTTCTCCCCGATCGCCCAGGGCGTCCTGACCGGCAAGTACCAGCCGGGTGGTGAGCTGCCCGAGGGGTCCCGCGCGACCGACGACAAGGGCGGCGCGCAGATGATCCAGCGGTTCATGAAGGACGAGATCCTCGAGCGGGTGCAGGCGCTGCGGCCGATCGCGCAGGAGCTGGACCTGTCCATGGCGCAGCTGGCCGTGGCGTGGGTGCTGCAGAACCCGAACGTCGCCGCGGCGATCATCGGGGCGTCGCGCCCGGAGCAGGTCGTGGACAACGTGCAGGCGTCCGGCGTCCGGATCCCGGCCGAGCTGCTGACCCGCATCGACGAGGTGCTCGGCGACGTCGTCGAGCGCGACCCGGGCAAGACGGCGGCGAACTCCCCGCAGAAGCGTCCGGTCTGACCGGCCGCACCCTCTGCTCGCACGCACGCGCCCCCGCTCCTCGGAGCGGGGGCGCGTCGTCGTGCGGGGAGCGTGCGAGCGGTCTCAGCGCTCGGCCGACGACTTACGCTCGGGGACGGTGAACCGGGGCAGCAGCGCGTGCACCAGCGGGCCGATGCCCAGCGCGTACGCCAGGGTGGCGAAGCCGACGGTGCCGCCGAGCGCCCAGCCGACCGTGACGACGAGCACCTCGATCGTCGTCCGGACCACGCCGACTGGACGGCCGGTGCGCCGCACCAGACCGGTCATGAGCCCGTCCCGCGGTCCCGGACCCATGCGCGCACCGATGTAGAGCGCCGTTGCGAGGCCGTTGAGCACGATGCCGCCCACGGCCAGCAGACCGGCCACCCACCACGGCAGCGGCTCGGGCAGGCGCGCCAGCAGGGCGAGGAACGGGTCCACGAGCGCCCCGATGACCAGCACGTTCGCAACCGTCCCGAAGCCCGGGCGCTGCCGCAGCGGGATCCAGCACAGCAGCACCGCCACGCTGATCAGCACGGTGAGCGCGCCGAACGACCAGCCCGTGCGGTGCGACGCCCCCTCCGACAGCACGTCCCACGGCATGTTGCCCAGGCCTGAGCTCACCAGGGCCGCGATGGAGAAGGCGTACAGCACCAGCCCGACCGCGAGCTGCCCGAGCCGGCGGCCGGCGCGCTCGGGACGCCTCGGGCGCAGGACCGTCCGGGCACGTCGCCCGGTGCGGACGGCGGCGGGCCGCTGCCCGGTCACGGGACGCGCAGCGGGACCGGCGCGGCGGCCGCGGTCCCGTCGTGCAGCAGGCGCGCGACGGCGACGTCCTGCGCCGCGAGGGTGCGCCAGTGCTCACCGAGCCACTGCTCGGCGTCGAACTGGTTGCCGAACACCGGGCTGACCGGGTCCTCCAGCACGCGTCCCTCGGCGTCGTCCAGCTCCCACACCCACTGCGGGCGGATCATGCGGCCACCTCCGGGCTCGCGCCACGGCGCATCCGGGCGGCTGTGCCGGCACCGACCGCGAGCGCGCGGTTGACCCGCGACGCCCAGAACGGTCCGCCGTAGACGAAGCCCGTGTAGCCCTGGACGAGCGTGGCACCCGCGGCGAGGTAGTCGCGCGCGTCCTGCGGCGCCGAGATCCCGCCGACGCCGATGACGACCGCGTCCGGTCCCAGCCGCGTCCGCAGCCGGGCGACGACCGCCAGTCCCCGGGCGCGCACCGGCGGGCCGGACAGGCCGCCCTCCCCCAGGGTGTGCGCGATCGTGGTGTTCACCGCGACGACACCGTCCAGCCCGAGCTCCACGGCGAGGTCGGCGACCGCGTCGACGTCGTCGTCGGACAGGTCCGGGGCGATCTTGACCAGCAGCGGGACGCGTCGGGCGGGCGTCGCGGCGTCGGCCGCCTCGCGCACGGCCTCGAGGATCGGCCGCAGGCTCTCGACCGACTGCAGGTCGCGCAGCCCCGGGGTGTTCGGGGAGGAGACGTTGACGACGAGGTAGTCGGCGTACGGCGCCAGCAGCCCGGCGCTGGTGGCGTAGTCGGCGGCCGCGGCGTCGGCCGGCGTCACCTTGGTCTTGCCGATGTTGACGCCGACGACGAGCCGGCGCCCGGCCGGCGTGGCGCGCAGCCGCCGCAGCCGCGCGGAGACCGCCACGGCGCCCTCGTTGTTGAACCCCATCCGGTTGCGCAGTGCGCTCTGGTCGACAACGCGCCACAGCCGCGGGCGCTCGTTGCCGGGCTGGGCCTGGGCGGTGATGGTGCCCACCTCGACCGAGCCGAACCCGAGCATCGTGAGCCCGGCGACCCCGACGGCGTTCTTGTCGAAGCCGGCGGCCAGGCCGAAGGGGCCGGGGAACCGGACCCCGAGCGCGTCGACGCCGGCGGCGGCGGGCGGGGCGAGCGTGCGGCGCAGCGCCCCGGAGAGCACGGGGGTGACGGCGGCGGCCCGGATCGCGGCGAACGCGAGCTCGTGGGCACGCTCCGGGTCGAGCCGGCGCAGGACGACGTCGAAGAGGAGCCGGTACACGCGCCCCAGGGTACGGGGGGCGGTCGGGCGGGCGTCCGCCGCGGACGTCGACGCGGGCGTCACCGGGGCTCGACCCCGTCGCTCGTGCGGCCGGACCGGGCGGGACGGGTCCGGCGCAGCCGCCACAGCCACGTCAGGCCGAGCAGCGGCAGCACGAGCGGCACGTAGCCGTAGCCGCTGCCGAAGCCGGACCAGACCGTCGCCTCCGGGAAGGCCTGCCGGTCGACGACGGACAGGGTGCCGACGACGAGCACCCCGACGAGCTCGATCCCCACCGCCGCGATCGCGAGCCGCCGGTGACCGCGGGCCAGCGCGACGGTCGCGACCACGTACACGGCCGCGGCGACCGCCGACAGCGCGTACGCGAGCGGCGCCTCGTGCCAGTCCCGCAGCAGCTGGACGCCGGCCCGCGCGGTCGCGGACAGGGCGAACACGGCGTAGACCGCCACCAGCACGCGGCCGGGCCCGGACGACGTGGACGGCGAGCCGCCCGCCGTGCCGTCGGCCCGGGCGCCACGGGGGCTGCGGGCGCTCACGCGCCGGCCCAGATCTGCAGCAGGCGCCACTCCATGACGACGACCGTCAAGGCGGCGACGAGCAGCACCACCGAGCTCCACCGGGTCCGCTCGGCGAACGCCCAGGCCGCGGCGACCGGGAGCACGACCAGCGCGGTGAGCAGGTAGCCCCAGAACGTCACGGCGTCGTCCGGCGCCTCGCCCCGCACCGTGGCGACGACCGCGGCGAGCACCTGCAGGACGAGAGCCGCCTCCACCACGGCGGCACCCTTCAGCTGGCGCAGGACCACCGCGCGGTCGCGGAGCGCGAAGGCGGCGGCCCAGGCGGCGAGCGCGAGCGAGAGCACCGCCACGAGGACGGCCAGAGGTGGGAGCACGGTCCCCGAGGGTACGCGGCACCACGACTAGCATCGTCGCGTGGCCCAGCTGACTCTCACCTCCTCCGACCTCGCCCACCTGGTGGCCGACGCCCTCGTCGTCGCGACCGCCTCGACCGACTCCGGCGTCGTCCTCGTCGGCGCCGACGCGCTCCCTGCGGAGCTGCGCACGCAGCTGACGCAGTCCGCCGTGACGCTCGGGCTGACCGGCGCGACCGACGAGGTCCGCAAGGTCCCGACCGGTGGCCGTCTCGCGGCCCCGGTGCTCGTGCTGACCGGCCTCGGCGCCCAGGCGGGCACCTACCCGGCCGAGACGCTGCGCCGCGCCGCGGGCGCCGCGACCCGCGAGCTCGCCGGCGCGACCTCCGTGGCGGTGGCGCTGCCGGCGGACGACGTCGAGGAGCTCGCCGCCGTCGCCGAGGGCGCCCTGCTCGGCGCCTACGCGTTCCTGCGCTACCGCCAGGGCCCTGCCGCGGCGCGCGCGACCGCCGTCGCGACCGTCGAGGTCGTCACCCCGCTGGCGAAGGAGGCGGCCGCCAAGGCCGTCGTCGCGCGCGCCGAGGTGCTCGCCGCGGCGGTGCACGGCACGCGCGACCTGGTGAACACCGCCCCCAACGACCTGTACCCCGCCGCGTTCGCCGAGCTGGCCCGCGCGGCGGTCAAGGGGACCGGCGCCAAGGTCACCGTGCTCGACGAGAAGGCGCTGACGGCCGGCGGCTACGGCGGGCTGCTGGGCGTGGGCCTCGGATCGGCCCGCGGTCCGCGCCTGGTCAAGGTCGCCTACACCCCGTCCCGCCCGGCCGCGAAGGTCGCGCTGGTCGGCAAGGGCATCACGTTCGACTCCGGCGGCATCTCGATCAAGCCGGCCGCCGGCATGGAGGCGATGAAGTCCGACATGGCCGGCGCCGCCGCCGTCCTGCACACCGTGGTCGCGGCCGCACGCCTGGAGCTGCCGGTCGCCGTGACCGGCTGGCTGTGCCTGGCCGAGAACATGCCGTCCGGCACGGCGCAGCGCCCGTCCGACGTCATCACGATCCACGGCGGCAAGACCGTCGAGGTGCTCAACACCGACGCCGAGGGCCGCCTGGTCATGGCCGACGGGCTCGTCGCCGCGATCGAGGAGAACCCGGACGTCGTGCTGGACATCGCGACGCTGACCGGGGCGCAGGTCGTCGCGCTGGGCAACCGGGTCTCGGCCGTCATGGGCTCCGACGACGTGCGCGCGGAGGTCACCACCGCCGCGGAGACCGCGGGCGAGCTGTTCTGGCCGATGCCGCTGCCCGAGGAGCTGCTCGCCGGGCTCAGGTCCAAGGTCGCCGACCTGGCCAACATCGGCGAGCGACCGGGCGGGATGCTGAGCGCCGGGGTGTTCCTGCGCGAGTTCGTCGGGACGACGCCGTGGGCGCACCTGGACATCGCCGGACCCGCGTTCAACGAGAAGTCCGCGCACGACTACACGCCGGTCGGCGGGACGGGCGTCGGCGTGCGGACCCTGCTGGCCCTGCTCGAGGGCCGCGCGGGCACGGCGACGGGTCGGCGCCGCAAGTAGGGAGGCCGCCCCGCGGGACGCGCGCCGACGAGGCCTGCACCCGCCCTGCACCCCAGGAGCCCCCGCCCGGATCACCGGACGGGGGCTCCCGTGCGTGGTGGACGTCCGCCCGGTGCCGGCACCGGCCGGGCCGTCGGGGGCCGGCAGCAGCCGGCCCGACGGGCCTCAGAAGCCGCGGCGCTCCGAGCGGCGCGGACGCTGCCGGCTGTTCCAGTCGCGCATGCGCTGCGGGTACCCCAGGCGCTGCACGTCGTAGACCGGGATGCCCAGGTCGCGGGCGACGGCGTGCGCGGTGCGCTCGTCGGGCACCCGCCGCCGGGTCCACTCCCCCGTCGTCGCGATGAGCATGAGGGTCACCGGGGTGACGTTGGTGGCCGGCTCGACGTAGGCCTCGACGCCGACGCGGGTCCGGACGAAGTCCGTCAGGTGGGCGATCGTGGCCTTCTGGGCCTCGCGGTCCGACGGCGCGCCGTCGACATGGACGGCCTTGCGGCGGCGGGAGAACAGGGCCATACCCGCAGGCTAACGACGCAACCTGGACGTCGGCTGGGCGCCGCCCGGGTGCCGCCGGCCGCCGCCGGGGGCCGTCCCGGGTTGTCTGGACCATCACACCGCGCCCCGCGCGCCCCGGTTAGGGCTCTCGGTCGCGTGATGACAAGATGACCGCGAGCATGAACCACCACACGCCAGCGCCGGAGGAGTTCCACGTGGCCGACACGAACGGCACCGTTTTCGACATCGTCGTCCTGGGCGGAGGCAGTGGCGGTTACGCGACCGCGCTGCGCGGCGCCGAGCTCGGCCTCTCGGTCGCCCTGGTCGAGGGAGGCAAGCTGGGCGGGACCTGCCTGCACAACGGCTGCATCCCCACCAAGGCGCTCCTGCACGCGGCCGAGGTTGCGGACTCCGCCCGTGAGGGCGCGAACTTCGGCGTGCACACCACGCTGGACCACATCGACATGGGCGGTGTGAACAAGTACAAGGAGAACGTGATCGCCCGGCTCTACAAGGGCCTGCAGGGACTGATCAAGTCCCGCAAGATCACGGTCTTCGAGGGCTGGGGCAAGCTCGTCGCACCCGACGCCGTCGAGGTCAACGGCGAGCGCGTCACCGGCCGCCACATCGTCCTCGGGACCGGCTCCTACGCCCGTTCGCTGCCCGGTCTGGAGATCGGCGGCAACATCATCACCTCCGACCAGGCGCTGCAGCTGGACCGCGTGCCGCGGTCGGTCATCGTCCTGGGCGGCGGGGTCATCGGCTCGGAGTTCGCGAGCGTGTGGAAGTCGTTCGGCGCGGACGTCACGATCATCGAGGCGCTCCCGCACCTGGTGGCCAACGAGGACGAGTCGCTGAGCAAGGCGTTCGAGCGCGCGTTCCGCAAGCGCGGGATCGCGTTCAACCTCGGCGTCCGCTTCCAGGGCGCGACCCAGACCGACGACGGCGTGCACGTCACGCTGGAGGACGGCAAGACGTTCGACGCCGAGCTGCTGCTCGTCGCCGTCGGCCGTGGCCCGAACACCGCGAACCTCGGGTACGAGGAGCAGGGCATCCGCATCGACCGCGGCTTCGTGCTGGTGAACGAGCGCCTGCACACCGGCGTCGGCAACATCTACGCGGTCGGGGACATCGTCCCGGGCCTGCAGCTCGCGCACCGCGGCTTCGCGCAGGGCATCTTCGTCGCCGAGGAGATCGCCGGGCTCAACCCCGCGCCGATCATCGAGTCCGGCATCCCGCGCGTGACCTACTCCGAGCCGGAGATCGGGTCCGTCGGCCTCACCGAGGCCAAGGCCCGCGAGGTCCACGGCACCGACAACGTCGAGGTCCTGGAGTACAACCTCGGCGGCAACGGCAAGAGCCAGATCCTCGCCACGGCCGGCTTCATCAAGCTCGTGCGCCAGAAGGACGGTCCCGTCGTCGGCGTGCACATGATCGGCGCCCGCGTGGGCGAGCTCATCGGCGAGGGGCAGCTCATCGTGAACTGGGAGGCCTACCCCGAGGACGTCGCCGCCCTGGTCCACGCCCACCCGACGCAGAACGAGGCACTGGGAGAGGCCCACCTGGCCCTCGCCGGCAAGCCGCTGCACGCCCACAACTGACCCCACGATCGAAGGAGACACGAGGCGTCATGGCTGACTCCGTGCAGATGCCGGCGCTCGGTGAGAGCGTCACCGAGGGAACCGTCACCCGTTGGCTCAAGCAGGTCGGCGACACGGTCGCCGTCGACGAGCCGTTGCTCGAGGTCTCGACCGACAAGGTCGACACCGAGATCCCCTCGCCCTTCGCGGGCGTGCTGGAGCAGATCCTCGTCCAGGAGGACGAGACGGTCGAGGTCGGCGCCCAGCTGGCCGTGATCGGCTCCGGCGACGGGGCGAGCAGCGGCGGCGACGCGCCCGCCGAGCAGCCCGCGCCGGCCGAGGCGCCCGCCGCCCAGGCCCCGGCGCAGGCCGAGCCCTCGGCGGCCTCCCCCGGTGACCCCTCGCCGACGGCCCCCACGGGAGCGCAGGCCGGCGTGACCGGCAGCGCGGAGGCGGCCCAGATGGGCGAGTCCTACGGCGGTCCCCCGCCCGAGGCCGAGGGCACCTTCGGCGGCACCGCCGCGCAGGGTCCCGGTGCCGGCCAGGGCGGGTCCACCCCGTCCGGCGGCGGCGACGGCGAGCAGGTCGTCATGCCCGCCCTCGGCGAGAGCGTCACCGAGGGCACCGTGACCCGGTGGCTCAAGGCCGTCGGCGACGACGTCGCCGTCGACGAGCCGCTGCTCGAGGTCTCCACCGACAAGGTGGACACGGAGATCCCGTCGCCGGTCGCCGGCACGCTGCAGCAGATCCTGGTGCAGGAGGACGAGACCGTCGAGGTCGGCGCCCCGCTGGCCGTCATCGGGTCCGGTGCCGCGGCGCCGTCCGCTCCGTCCCAGCCCGAGTCGGTCCCGGCGCCGGCGCCGTCCGCGACCGAGGCGGGTCCGCAGGCGGCAGCCCCCGACGAGGCCCCCGCCCCGGCGCAGAGCGCTCCCGCTCCGGCGCCCGCCGCCGCGCCGGCACCCGCCGCCGCTCCCGCTCCGGCACCGGCCGCTGCTCCGGCACCCGCCGCCGCCCCGGCACCCGCCGCCGCCCCGGCCCCTGCCGCCGCTCCTGCTCCCGCTGCGTCCGGCACGTACCTGACCCCCCTCGTGCGCAAGCTCGCGGCCGAGAAGGGCGTGGACGTCGCGACCCTGACCGGGACGGGCGTCGGTGGACGGATCCGCAAGGAGGACGTCCTGGAGGCCGCGACCAAGGCGGAGGAGGCCGCCAAGGCCGCCGCCGCGGCGCAGGCGGCGCCGGCCCCCGCCGCCCCGGCTCCCGCAGCCGCCGCTCCGAAGGCCGCTCCCGCCGCCGTCTCGCCGCTGCGCGGGACGACGGAGAAGATGTCGCGCCTGCGCAAGCTCGTGGCCGAGCGGATGGTCCAGTCCCTGCAGACCGCCGCGCAGCTCACGACGGTCGTCGAGGTCGACATCACGAAGGTCGCCCGGCTGCGCGCCCGCGCCAAGGACGACTTCAAGGCCCGGGAGGGCGCCAACCTCACCTTCCTGCCGTTCCTGGCCCTGGCCGCGGTCGAGGCGCTCAAGACCTACCCGAAGATCAACGCCAGCATCGACGGGGACCAGGTCGTCTACCACGGCTCGGAGAACCTGGGCATCGCGGTCGACACCGAGCGCGGCCTGGTCGTCCCGGTCATCAAGGACGCGGGCGACCTCAACCTCGCCGGGATCGCGCGCCGGATCGGCGACCTCGCGTCGCGGACCCGGGCGAACAAGATCACCCCGGACGACCTGTCCGGCGGGACGTTCACGATCACGAACACCGGGTCCGGCGGCGCCCTGATCGACACCCCGATCGTCGCGCTCCCGCAGGTGGCGATCCTCGGGACCGGCACCATCGTCAAGCGCCCGGTCGTGGTGACCGGCGCCGACGGCGGCGAGAACATCGCGATCCGCTCGATGATGTACCTGTCGCTGTCCTACGACCACCGCCTGGTGGACGGTGCGGACGCCGCCCGGTACCTCATGGCCATCAAGAACCGCATCGAGGAGGGCGCGTTCGAGTCCGAGCTCGGGCTCTGACCGCACCCTGCGACCCGCACGCCGCGACGCCGTCGCCTCACGCCCGCGCCCCCCGGCCCACCAGGACCGGGGGGCGCGGGCGTCGTCGTCCCCGGCGCGGGCTCCGGCGGCCGCACGGGCGCCCGTGTGCCAGGGTGGCGGCATGAAGATCGTGGTGGCGGGGTCGCACGGGCTCATCGGGACGGCGCTGGTGGGACGCCTGCGGCGCGACGGGCACGCCGTCCAGCGACTGGTCCGCCGCGACGCGTCGGGCCCCGGGGAGGTCAGCTGGGACCCGTCGCGGGGGCGACTCGACCCGGCCGCGCTCGAGGGTGCCGGCGCGATCATCAACCTCGCCGGCGCCGGCGTCGGCGACAAGCGGCTCACGGAGGCGTACAAGCGCGAGATCCGGGCCTCGCGGACGTCGACCACCGGTCTGCTGGCCCGGACGGTCGCGCGCCTGGACCAGCCCGTCCCGGTGATGCTGCAGGCCTCGGGCATCGGTGCCTACGGGGACCAGGGCGACGACGTCCTGGACGAGACGTCACCGCTGGGGAGCACCTTCTTCGCCGGGGTCGTCCGCGACTGGGAGGCCGCCGCTGCACCCGCCGCCGAGGCGGGCACGCGGGTGGCGTTCCTGCGCACCGGCATCGTCCTGAGCCCTGCGGGCGGCGCCATGCGGCGGATGCTGCCGCTCCTGCGCCTCGGCGTGGGCGGGCGGCTGGGCTCGGGCGACCAGTACTGGAGCTGGATCACGCTGCCGGACGAGATCGGCGCCATCGTGCACCTGCTCCACGCCGACGTCCGCGGGCCGGTCAACCTCGTGTCCCCGCAGCCGGCGACCAACGTGGAGATCACCCGTGAGCTGGCCCGGGCGCTGCACCGGCCGGACCTGGTGCCGGCGCCTGCCCTGGCCCTGCGGATGGTGCTCGGGGAGTTCTCCAGCGAGGTGCTGGGCTCCATCCGTGCGGTCCCGTCCGTGCTGACCGCGAGCGCGTTCCGCTGGCAGCACCCCACGACCGCCGACGCCGCCGACTGGGTCGCGAGCCAGGTCGGGAGCCGGCGGGTCGCCGCCGCCCGCTAGACCGGACGGACGCGCGCGGCGCCGACCGCGGCGGGCGGTGGTCACGCGGAGCGCCCGGTCGTGGGGTTCCCGGTCCTCACGGGTAGCGGGTCACGGGTCACGGGTCACGGGTCACGGACGGCGTCCACCCGCCAGCCCGCCGCCGTCCACACCAGGCTCAGCACGACCGTGCGCGCGGGCTGCGCCGGGACGTCCACGGCGCCGTCGGGCGTCACCCGCCGGTGCGCCGACAGCCCGGAGGTCACCGCGACGTCCGCCCACTGCGGTCGTGCCCCGCCCGCCGGGTTGGGCCGGACCGCATCGACCCGAGCGGACACGTCGGTCGCCGTGAGTTCTTCGAGGCGGACGCCGGACGCCGCCAGGTCCGCCAGGAGCGCCCGGTCCGCCGCAGCGGCGCTGCTGCCCGCCACGACGACCGTGCTCAGGGCCGCCGGGTCGCCGGCGACCAGCACCTCGAGCCGCCGCCGGGTCAGGTCGACCGCGGCCCGGGCCGGGTCGGGACGGGCGGCCGCCCGGACCGCGGGTCCGGCCGGGGCGACGCCCGCCGGCGTGGCGGCGACGACGCCCGCGGGCGTGGTGGCCGCGACGCCCGCCGGCGTGGCAGCGGCGATGCCCCGGGACCACGGCTCCGGCACGGTCGGCGCACCGGCGACCACGGCGGCGGCGACCAGGCCCACCGCCCCGAGCGCCCGACGGGAGGCGGACCGGCGGGCTCCGCCGGACCGGTGGCGACGGTCCGCCCGCCGGGGACGGTCCGCGCGGTGCCGGGAGCGGCGGTCGACCGACACCGTGCCGCCCTCGCCCGCCAGCTGCGCCAGGGCGGTGCGCGCCAGGACCCCGGCGTCGGGCAGGGCGATCGGCGTGGGGACGGCCCGCGCGAAGCACCCGGCCGCCAGCTCCCCGGCGGTGGGTCGCAGCACCGGGTCGTCCGCTCGGGCAGCGGCGAGCTCCTGCCCGAGCGGGCCGTCGACGGCTGCCGGGTCGAGCGCCGTGAGGGCCACGGTCGCCAGGGCGTACACGTCCGCGGGCGCGCCCGCCGGGACGTGGACCCCGGTGCGGCCTCCCGCGGCGGCGGACGACCCCGGACCGCCCACCACGGGCGGCCGCGACGGCCGACGACCCGCGACGACCTCCGGTGCCACGAAGCCGGGGGTGCCGCGCACCCGCCCGGCCGCCCCGGGCCCGCCTGCCGCCCCGGCCCGCCCCGCTGCCCCATCCCACCCAGCCGCGCCGGGCCGCCCGGCCGGCGCCCGGTCGTCGAGGGCACCCAGGACGTCGATGAGCACCGGATGACCGTCCGGCCGGACCACGACGTTGCCCGGTGAGACGTCGCCGTGCACCAGACCGGCGGCGTGCAGCGTGTCGAGGGCGCCCGCGAGCGGCACGGTCAGGGACACCACCTCCCCGGGCGCCAGGGCGGCGCGGGCGGCGAGCAGCGCGGCCAGGGTGGTGCCGGGGACCTCCTCCACCAGCACGGCCAGCGTCCGGGCGTCCGGACCGGCGGCGCCCACCGGCAGGACGTCGGCCACGCGGGCCAGGTGCGGGTGGTCGAGCCGGCCCAGCGCCTCCAGGCGATGCAGGACGGGCTCGCCCGCCGCACCACCCGGGACCGCGAGCGCGTGCACGACGAACCGCTCACCCGCGCCACCGTCGGCCCCGAGGGCGACCGCCGTCCACACCGGTCCGCCGGAGCCCAACCCCGCCGGGCCGCGCACCCCGAGCCCGGCGGCGCGCAGGGCCGCCGCGAGGTCGGGCGGCACGGCGACGGTCTCCACCTCGGCATCCAACCGCCGTCGGCCGGCTGCGGACGGGTCGTCCACAGGGTGCGGCCGCGCCGCCGAAGTCGACCGGCCGGGCCGGCGAGGGTCGGCAGCCGGTCAGCCGAGCTCGACGACCCGTCCCTCCCGCGCGCTCACCGCCGCCGCGTCGAGGACCTGCGCCGTGGCCACGGCGTCCCACGGGTTCACCGGGGCCGGTCCACCGTCCCGGACCCACGCGCCGACCGCCCGGTAGAAGTCCGCGTGCCCGCCGGGGGCGCGGGGCACCGGGACGGGGTCCGCCCCGTGCACGAGCCACCCGCCGTGCCCGACCGGACCGTCCGGGTCGGCGACGTCCAGGACCGCGAACGGCGTGGGCTCGCCCTCGAAGCTCGTCACGAGGAACGCGCCGGCGGACCCGAGCACCCGCGTGCGCGGACCCGGCGCGCCGACGAGGCCCCCGGCGGCGAGGTGGCTGACCACGCCGCCGGTGTGACGCAGCGCGAGGAAGACGTCGTCGGGCGCCGCCGTCGTCAGCGCCCGCACCTCCGCGTACACCGACGTCACCGCACCGAAGAGCTGGACGGCCGAGTCGACCAGGTGCGGCCCGAGGTCGAGCAGCAGGCCGCCCGCGACCGGGTCGTTCTCCTTCCACCGGTCCTTGGGCACCGGTCGCCAGCGCTCCCAGCGCCGCTCGAACCGGTGCACGCTCCCGAGCGAGCCGGCGTCCAGCACCGCCCGCAGGGTCAGCTGCTCCTCGTCCCACCGCCGGTTCTGGAAGACGGTCAGCGCGGTGCCCGACGCCTCGGCGCGCTGGACCAGCCCTCGCGCGTCGGCGGCGGAGGTGGCGAGCGGCTTGTCCACGACCACCGGGAGCCCGGCGTCGAGGGCCGCGCGCGTGTGCTCGACGTGCAGGCCGGTGGGGCTGGCGACGACCACCACGTCGAGGTCCTCCCGGACGGCGAGCAGCGCGTCGACGTCCTGGGCGACCCGGACGCCGGCCCAGTCGTCGCGCGCGGCGGACGCACGGTCCGGGCTGCGGGTGACGACGGCGGTGACGACGTGGCCCGCCTCCCGCACGAGCCGGGCGTGGATGCCGCGCCCCGCGTCGCCGTACCCGACGATCCCGACCCGCACCGCAGTGTCCGCCATGGACGTCACCCTAGGCGCGCGGCCGCACCCGCCTCCGTCGCCTCCCGGGCGCCGCCCCGGTGGTGGCCCACCCCCGCGGGGTCCCAGCGGCTGGGCCACCACACCCGGCGGCCGACGTCGTGCACCAGGGCCGGCACGAGGAGGCTGCGGACCACGAGCGTGTCCACCAGCACGCCGAACGCGACGATGAACGCGAGCTGGGCCAGGAACAGCAGCGGGATCACCGCGAGCGCGGCGAAGGTCGCGGCCAGCACGACGCCGGCCGACGTGATCACCCCGCCGGTGGCCGCCAGACCACGGAGCACCCCGGGCCGGGTCCCCCACACCCCCGCCTCCTCCCGGACGCGGGTCATGAGGAAGATGGAGTAGTCGACCCCCAGGGCGACGAGGAAGACGAACCCGTACAGCGGGACGGTCGGGTCGGCCCCGGGGAACCCCAGGACGTGCTCGAACACCAGGGCCGAGACGCCGAGCGCCGCCGCGAACGACAGCACGTTGGCGGCCATGAGCAGCACCGCGGCGAGGACCGAGCGCAGCAGCAGCATGAGGATCACGAAGATCACCAGCAGCACCACCGGCACGATGACCCGCAGGTCCCGCGCTCCGGCCAGCTGCGTGTCGAGGGTCTCGGCCGCCGCGCCGCCCACCAGGGCGTCCGGCGACACCGCGTGGACCGCGTCCCGGAGCGCCGCGACGGTGTCCACGGCAGCTGCGGTGTCCGCCGCGTCCTGCGTCACCACCTCCACGCGCACCGTGCCGTCGACGACGACCGGCGGCCCGTCGGCGGCTCCCCCGGGCGGCCCACCCGGCGTCGCCCCGCCGGGTGCGGGACCACCCGGGGCTGCATCCGTCGTCCCCCCCGGCGCCCCACCTGCGGACGTGCCGGTGAACGGGGCCGCGGACGCGACGCCGTCGACCGCGGCCGCCGCGTCGACGACCGCGGCGACGTCCGGCTCCGGGACGATGACGACGGCGGGCTGCACCGCGCCCGCCGGGAAGTGCTCGGCGAGCACGTCCAGGCCCGCGACGGCGTCGACGTCGGTGAGGAAGACGTCGGCCTCGTCCGTCCCGCCGGCCTCGAAGGTCGGCAGGAACGCGGCCCCGACGGCGAGCACCGCGGCGGTCGTGACCCAGACGGCGCGGGGCCGCCGCCCGATCGCCCGCGCGAGCCGGCCCCACGAGCCGCGCAGGACGACGTCGGTGGGGACGGCCGTGGCGTCGACGGGGTCGTCGCCCGCACCGGACGGCGCGTAGCGGGGGCGGTTGGGCCAGAACAGCCCCCGGGAGCGCTGCCCGGCGACGAGCAGCAGCGCGGGCAGGAAGGTCAGCGACGCGAGGAACGCCGACGCGATCCCGATCGCGGCGACCGGACCCAGGCTCTTGTTTGACCCCAGGTCCGACAGGGTCAGGCACAGCAGCCCGGCGACGACGGTGCCCGCGCTGGCCGCGATCGGTGCGACGGTGGCCCGCACGGCCCGGCCCATCGCGGTCCACGTGCTGCGCACGTGCCGCAGCTCCTCGCGGTAGCGGGCGACCAGCAGGAGCGCGTAGTCGACCGCCGCACCCACGACGAGGATCGACAGGATGCCCTGCGTCTGCCCGTTGAGGGTCAGCGCGCCGGCCGCCGCCAGCCGGTACACGACCAGGGCGGCGGCGGTGAGCGCGAACAGCGGGGTGAGGATGACGACCAGTGGCAGGAACGGGGACCGGTAGACGACCACGAGGATGAGCAGGACGGCGCCCAGCGCGACCAGCAGCAGGACGACGTCGATCCCGCCGAAGGCCGAGACGAGGTCCGCGACGAACCCGGCCGGCCCGGTGACCCAGGCCTGCAGACCCGCGTCGCCGGCCGAGGTCGCCGTCGCCCCGAGCGCGTCGTCCAGCCCGGCGCGCACCGCGGTGACCACGGCCGCGACCACCCCCGAGTCGTCGGCGAGCACCTCCTCGGCCGCGACGCCGTCGAGGGACAGCGGGACCAGCAGCGCCCTGCCGTCCTGCGACGGCACGACGACGGGGTCGGCCAGCAGGACGTCGCCCACCGTCGCCGGGTCACCCTCGGCCGGGTCGGAGCCCGGCAGCCGCAGGGCGGCCAGGCCCGCGACCACGTCCCGGGTCGCGCTCAGCTGCGCCGGGGTGACGGCTCCCTCCCCCGCGGGACGCAGGACGACGAGCGCCGGCAGCGACTCCTCGGTGACGAACCGGCGGTCGGCCCGGGCCGCCCGGGTGGACTCCGCGGACGCCGGCAGGAAGGCGGCGGCGTCGTTGGTCTGGACCTGGGAGAGGCGTCCCTGCGCCGGACCTCCCACCGCCGCTACGCTCAGCCACGCTCCGAGCGCGACCACCACCGCGAGCGTGCGGAGCCAGGTGGACCGCGAAATACTCAGCATGCTGAGTATCGTCCGCCGCACATCGCCGTCGGGCAACCAGGCAGCACCACCGAAGGGATCCCCGCGTGCCGCTGGACCCCTCGACGTGGCCGACAGGACGGCTCCTGTCGAGCGCCGCGCGCCGCATCGAGCGCGAGTTCAACGCCCACCTGGACGCGTGGGACCTCAACCACGCGAGCCTGCCGGTGCTGGTCCACCTGGCGGTCCAGGACCACTCCCAGCGCGAGCTGGCCGCCGCGACCGGGGTCACCGAGCAGACCATGAGCCGGCTCCTGGCGCGCATCGAGCGGCTGGGGTACGTCACCCGCAAGCCGCACGCGGAGGACCGCCGCCGGCACGTCATCGCCCTCACCGAGCAGGGCGCCCGGGTGCTGCGCGAGGCGGCGGACCGTGAGCGCAGCGAGGCCATGGTGGCACGGGGGCTGACCGCCGAGGAGATGCGCGAGCTGCGCCGGCTGCTGACCGCGCTCGTCGCCGCGCACCCCGACCCGTCCGACGACGACCCGGCGCACCCCCCGCGGCACCGCTGACCCGCAGGGCCGCCGGCCGGCCCGGGGCGCCGTGCACGCGGGGCTATCGTGGCGAGGTGCGCTTCGTCGAGCTGGACCTCGGTACCCGCCACGTCGGATACGTGCCGACCTGGGAGCAGCAGCGCGCGGTGCACGCCGAGGTCGTGGACGGCACCCGCGAGGACACCGTCCTGCTGTGCGAGCACGAGAGCGTGTACACCGCGGGGCGCCGGACGGCGTCGTGGGACCGCCCCGTCGACGGGACCCCGGTGGTGGACGTCGACCGCGGCGGCAAGATCACCTGGCACGGTCCCGGTCAGCTCGTCGGCTACCCCATCGTCCGGCTGCGCGAGCCGGTCGACGTCGTCGCGTACGTCCGGGCGCTCGAGCAGGCGCTCATCGACGTGTGCGCCGACCTGGGCCTGACGGCGGACCGCGTCGAGGGACGCAGCGGCGTCTGGTTCCCCGGCGACGGCGTCCGGCGCGACCGCAAGGTCGCCGCGATCGGGGTCCGAGTGGCCAAGGGCGTCACGATGCACGGCTTCGCCCTCAACTGCGACCCCGACCTGGCCGAGTTCTCCCGCATCGTGCCGTGCGGGCTGCCCGACGCCGACGTCACCTCGCTGTCGGTCGAGACCGGCCGGCACGTGCGGATCGGCGACGTCCTTCCGTCGGTCCGCCGGCACCTGGTGGACGCGCTCACCCCGCGCCTGGCCGCCGAGCCCGCCGCAGCCTGACCCGGCGAGCACGGCCCGGCACCCGCCCGGCACCTACGCACCCGGCGGTGCCCCAGGGCTGTGGCGGAGCGCACCCGGCCGGGACCGATCACCCGCCCGGCAGCGTGCGCACCCTGACGTAGGGTGGCCGACGTGACGATCGCACCCGAGGGACGACGCATGCTCCGGGTCGAGGCCCGCAACGCCGCGACACCGATCGAGAAGAAGCCCGAGTGGATCAAGACCCGGGCGACCATGGGCCCGGAGTACACCGAGCTCAAGGGCCTGGTGAAGCGCGAGGGCCTGCACACCGTCTGCGAAGAGGCCGGGTGCCCCAACATCTTCGAGTGCTGGGAGGACCGCGAGGCCACCTTCCTCATCGGCGGTGACCAGTGCACGCGGCGGTGCGACTTCTGCCAGATCGACACCGGAAAGCCCGCCGACTTCGACGCCGACGAGCCCCGCCGTGTCGCGGAGTCCGTCCAGGCGATGGGTCTGAAGTACGCGACGGTCACCGGCGTCGCCCGCGACGACCTGCCCGACGGCGGCGCGTGGCTGTACGCGGAGACGGTCCGGCAGATCCACGCGCTGAACCCCGGCACCGGCGTCGAGCTGCTCATCCCGGACTTCAACGCGACGCCGCACCTCATCGCCGAGGTGTTCGACTCGCGCCCCGAGGTGCTGGCGCACAACCTCGAGACGGTCCCGCGGATCTTCAAGCAGATCCGCCCGGGCTTCCGCTACGACCGGTCCCTGTCCGTGCTGACCGCCGCTCGCGAGGCGGGGCTGGTGACGAAGTCCAACCTCATCCTGGGCATGGGCGAGACGATCGACGAGGCCAAGGCCGCGCTGGTCGACCTGCACGACGCCGGGTGCGACCTCATCACCATCACGCAGTACCTGCGCCCGTCGGTCCGGCACCACCCGGTGGACCGCTGGGTCAAGCCCGAGGAGTTCGTCGAGCTGTCCGACGAGGCCGAGCGCATCGGCTTCCTCGGCGTCATGTCCGGCCCGCTGGTGCGCTCGTCCTACCGGGCCGGCCGCCTGTGGGGCCAGGCCATGCGCCGTCGCGGCCAGGAGATCCCGGCGGCCCTGGCGCACCTCGGCGAGGCGCGCACGTCCCGCCAGGAGGCCGCGAGCCTGCTCGCCCGTTGACACCGTCCCGACGCCGCCCGGTCCCTCTCCCGAGGCCTGGGCGGCGCGGGACCGGGGCCGACGGCCGGTCCGGGACGGTCCCGCGCCCGCACTAGACTCTGGCCCCATGGCCCGCGCGACAAGCTCCGGGGCGGGTTCGTCCGCCCTCAAGCCCCCGAAGCAGAAGAAGCCCCGCTGGTACAACCAGGTCTGGCAGGCCTACACCATGACGCGCCGGGAGGACCCGGCGGTCACCTGGCTCATCCTCGGTGCCTTCGTCGGCGTGCTCCTGCTCTTCGTGCTCATCGGCCTGGTGTGGTTCTCCTGGGTCTACACGCTGCTCCTGGGCATCCCGTTCGCCCTGCTGGCCGCCATGTTCATCCTGGCCCGGCGCGCGGAGACCGCCGCGTACTCCCAGATCGAGGGTCAGCCCGGTGCGTCCCGCGCGGCGCTGGGCACGATCCGCCGCGGCTGGAACTTCCCGGACGACCCGGTCGCCGTCGACCCGCGCACCCAGGACCTGGTGTTCCGCGGCGTCGGGCGCGCCGGCGTCGTCCTGATCGGCGAGGGCCCCGCCCCGCGGATCGGGCGGCTGCTGGAGTCCGAGCGAAGGAAGACCGCCCGCGTGCTGCCCAACGTGCCGATCACGCTGCTGCAGGTCGGGCGCGACGAGGGTCAGGTCCCGTTGCGCAAGCTGCCGCGCACGGTGCAGAAGCTCAAGCCGACCCTGACCAAGCAGGAGACCGCGGAGATCATCAAGCGGCTCACCGCCCTCGGCGCGGTCCGGCTGCCGGTCCCCAAGGGGATCGACCCGATGCGCGCCCGTCCCGACCGCAAGGGCATGCGCGGCCGCTGAGGCGTCCGGCACACGCGCCCCGGCGGCGCGACCGGTCGACGCTGCCCGGAGGGCGGACCAGCGACAGGTCGCGGTCCGGCCGGGTCAGCGGCGGACGAGCACCGTCCCGGCCACGCGGTCGTGCAGCGACCGCCCGTCGGCGTCCCAGACCACCGCGGGCACGACCAGGCAGAGCAGGACGGTGCGCACGGCCGCGGCCACCGGTCCCGGCAGACCCGCGCCCCGGACGTCCGCCGGCGTGGGTGCGGGCCGCCCCGGCGCCGCCGCCGGCGGCTCGGGGCGGACCTGCATGCCGAGCAGGCGGTGACCCACCGTGGCGCCGATCGTCCCCACCAGCAGCACGTTCTCGGCGGCGAAGACCGCCAGCGTGACGAGCGGGTCGCCCGCGAAGAAGCCGGCGGAGATGGCCAGGCACAGCGCCCAGTCGACGGCGAGGGCGACGGCCCGCCGGCCGAGGGGCGCCAGCGAGCCGGGGCCCTGCGCCGGCAGCGCCAAGCCGCCGCGCCCGCCCCCCGGGGCGCCGGAGGGACCGCCCTCCAACCATGAGCCCATGTCCTCGCGCGCCGCCACGCTGAGTAGCCTAACCAGGGCACGTCAGGCGGATCCGCGCCGATCGCGGTCCGACGCCGCCGACGTAACACCACGGAAACACCCGGTACACGGCAGGGAAACCCCTTCCTCCTAGCCTCACGTGAGCGCCTGTACCGGGCACACCCAACCGAGGAGCAGCGGATGTTCAGCAATGCCGAGGAAGTCCTGGCCTACATCAGGGACCAGGACGTCAAGTTCGTCGACGTCCGGTTCTGCGACCTGCCGGGCACCATGCAGCACTTCAACGTGCCTGCCCAGTCCCTCGACGCGGACTTCTTCACCGACGGCCAGATGTTCGACGGCTCGTCGATCCGCGGGTTCCAGGCGATCCACGAGTCGGACATGAAGCTCGTCCCGGACGTCTCGACGGCCTACGTCGACCCCTTCCGGACGCAGAAGACGCTCAACATCAACTTCCACATCGTCGACCCGTACACCGACGAGCCGTACAGCCGCGACCCGCGCCAGGTCGCCGCCAAGGCCGAGGCGTACCTGCGCTCGACCGGCATCGCGGACACCGCGCTCTTCGCGCCGGAGGCCGAGTTCTACATCTTCGACGACGTGCGCTTCGAGACGAAGTCCAACAGCGCCTCGTACTTCCTGGACTCGATCGAGGGCGCCTGGAACACCAACCGGGTCGAGGAGGGCGGCAACCTCGGTCACAAGACGCCCTACAAGGGCGGGTACTTCCCGGTCCCCCCGGTCGACCACTTCGCGGACCTGCGCGACCTCATCTGCCTGGAGCTCGACGCGCTCGGCCTGCAGGTCGAGCGCTCGCACCACGAGGTCGGCACCGGCGGCCAGGCGGAGATCAACTACCGCTTCGACGAGCTGGGCAAGTCGGCCGACAAGGTCATGCTGTTCAAGTACGTCGTCAAGAGCGTCGCCCACCAGGCCGGCCGCACCGCCACGTTCATGCCGAAGCCGCTCTTCGGTGACAACGGCTCGGGCATGCACGTGCACCAGTCGCTGTGGAAGGACGGCAAGCCGCTGTTCTTCGACGAGAAGGGCTACGGCGGGCTGTCGGACCTGGCGCGCTGGTACATCGGCGGGCTGCTCAAGCACGCGCCGTCGCTGCTGGCGTTCACGAACCCGACGGTGAACTCCTACCACCGCCTGGTCCCCGGCTTCGAGGCCCCGGTCAACCTGGTCTACTCGGCCCGCAACCGCTCCGCGTGCATCCGCATCCCGGTCACCGGCTCGAACCCCAAGGCCAAGCGCATCGAGTTCCGCGTGCCGGACCCGTCGTCCAACCCGTACCTCGCGTTCGCGGCGATGCTCATGGCCGGCCTGGACGGCATCCAGAACCGCATCGAGCCGCCGGAGCCGGTCGACAAGGACCTCTACGAGCTGCCGCCCGAGGAGCACGCGCAGATCCAGCAGGTGCCCGGCACCCTGGCCGAGGTGCTCGACAACCTCGAGGCGGACCACGACTACCTGACGGCCGGTGGCGTCTTCACCCCCGACCTCATCCAGACGTGGATCGACTACAAGCGCGCCCACGAGGTCGACCCGATCCGGCTGCGGCCGCACCCGCACGAGTTCGAGCTCTACTACGACTGCTGAGCACCCCGGCGGCCACGTGCCGCCGCCGGTCGCCGGTACCTCCGCACCCCGGTCGCCCCTGTGGCGACCGGGGTGCGGTCGTCCGGGGGCGACGGCGCAGCCGCCGCGCGGTCAGCCGACGGGTGGGAGCGCGGTGGCGCCCCTCGACTCGTCGGACGCGACGGGCTTCTCGGCCGGGGCGTCGTCGTCCTCCAGGCTCAGCTCGGGGAGCAGCTCGTACCGCGTGCGGTACAGGTCGAGCAGGGACAGCAGCATCGCGACCACCGGGATGGCCAGCAGCGCGCCGGCGATCCCGAACATGGCGGTGCCGAGGATCACCGACCCGAAGCTCACCGCCGGGTGCACGTTCACCGCGCGCGCGCTGATGCGCGGCTCGATCGTCAGGTTCTCCACCTGCTGGTAGACGACGCCCCAGGCCAGGACCATGACCCCGAGCCACGGGTTCGGGCTCAGGAGCCCGACCAGCACCGGCAGCACGATGGAGATGTACGTCCCGATCGCCGGGACGAACTGGGCCACGAGCCCGGTCCACAGCGCCAGGGCCAGCCACGACGGCAGGCCGATGACGAGGAAGACCACGCCACTGGCGGTGGCGTTGACGGCGGCGAGGATCACCCGTGCGCTGACGTAGCGACCGGTCTTCTCGGCCGTGGTGTCCCACACGACGACCGTCGTCTCCTGCACCCGGGTCGGGAACAGCGACGCGATCCACCGGCGCAGCCGGGGGCCGTCCGCGGACAGGTAGAACAGCAGCAGCGCGAAGACGAAGAACGTCGCGACGGCGCCGGCGATCGAGCCGAGCACCACGAGCACCCCGCCCGCCAGCTGCCCGGCGACCCCCGCGGCACGCTCCGGCGACAGGTCGATGTTGGCCAGCACGTCGTCCAGCGTGTAGTCGGTCCCGAGCCGTCCGTTGACCCAGGCCAGTCCGTCCCGCGCGAGGCTCGGCACGCTCTCGACCAGGGCGGTGACCTGCTCGACGATGAGGCCGCCGAACAGCGCGAAGAACAGGACGAGGAACGCGACCACGCCGGCCATCACGACGCCGGTCGCCGCACCGCGCGGCATGTGCCGCGCCAGGCGGGAGACGGCCGGCTCCATGGCCAGGGACGCGAACCACGCCATGACCACGGTGAAGATCAGCGAGCTGCCCTGCTCGAGCACGAACCGCACGACCATCACGAGCGCGATCAGGGCGATGACCACCAGCCCGATCCGCCAGACGTTCCCCGGGTCCAGCAGCATCCGGGTTCCCAGGTCGGCCCGGGTGGTCCTGCGCTCGTTCGCCCGCACGTCGCCTCCTCCTCGTGCCCCGTCGCCGTCCGACGGGGTGCCGCGGCCCGAGTGTCGCGCGCCCGCCGCCCAGCCTGCCGCACCCGCCCGACCGGTGGGCGGCCGGGGGGTGCGGTGTCGGCGGTCAGTACGTGAAGCGACCCACGCTGGTCCGCAGCCCGGTGGACAGCTGGGCCAGCTCGGTGACCGCCTGGCCCATCTGGCCGAGCACCTGCGCCGAGGTCGCCGCCGACGACGCGACGCCGGAGATGTTGACCGCGATGTCCCCCGAGCCGGTGGCCGCCTCCGTGACGCCGCGCGACATCTCGTTGGTCGTGGCCGTCTGCTCCTCCACCGCCGACGCGATGGTCATCTGGTAGTCGTTGATCGACGCCACGATCGCCGAGATCGCGGCGATCTCGGTCGCTGCGCTGGCGGAGTCCACCTGGATGGCTTCCACCCGGCGGGCGATGTCGCCGGTCGCCCGGGCGGTCTCCTGCGCCAGCTCCTTGACCTCGCCGGCCACGACGGCGAAGCCCTTGCCGGCCTCACCGGCCCGCGCGGCCTCGATCGTCGCGTTGAGGGCCAGCAGGTTCGTCTGCTCCGCGATGGAGTTGATGACCTTGACGACGTTGCCGATCTCCTGGGAGGACGCCGCCAGCTTGGCCACCGTCTGGTTGGTGGACGCGGCGACACCGGTCGCCTCGTGGGCGACGCGGGCGGCCTCGTTCGCGTTCTGCGCGATCTCGCGGATCGAGCTGCCCATCTCCTCGGCGCCGGCGGAGACCGCGGACACGCTGCGGGAGATCTCCTCGGACGCGGACGCCACGACCCCGGCCTGCGCCGACGTCTCCTCCGACGCCGCCGCCACCTGGGACGACGACGCGGACAGCTCCACGGCCGCCGACGCGACGGTCTCGGCCGTCTCGTGGACCTCCCCCACCAGCGCCCGCAGGGCGTCCTGCGCGGTGCCGAGCGAGCGGGCCATCGCCCCGATCTCGTCGCGCGACGTCACGTCCGCGGCGACGGTCAGGTCGCCGTCCGCCAGGGCCCGCAGGGACCGGTCCACCGAGCGCACGCCGCGCAGCACCGAGCGCGACAGGGTCAGGGCGAGCACGACGACGGTCGCGGCGGCCAGCCCGATCACCACCAGGAGCGCGGTGAGGGCGCGCGCGGCCGTGGCGTCCGTGGCCTGCTGCGCCTCCTCGACCCGGTGGTCCACCGAGTCGAGCAGCGTGGCGGTGTCGTCGAGGATGTCGAAGTAGACGGCGTACAGGTCGCCGACGATGAGCTCGTCGGCCTGGGTCGTGGTCTCGGCGGTGTCCTGCGCGTAGAGGGCCACCACCTGGTCGTCGCCGGCGAAGAAGGCGTCCCACCCGTCGAGGATCTCCTCGTAGACGGCGTGCTCCGTCTCGTCCATCACGTCGGTGGGCGCCGTGGTCAGCGTCTCGCGCAGCCGGTCCGCGACGTCCAGGTAGCCGGCCCGGTTCGCGTTCTCGGGGTCGACGGCGACGGTCGGCCCGGCCTTGCGGGCGTCCCAGGCGTAGGCCGTCTGCCAGCCGCTGACGTCGGCGTTGAAGTACTTCATCTCCTGCGTCCACGACCGCAGGGCCTGCAGGTCGTCGATCTCCTGGGCGGACCGCTGCAGCGTCCCCATGGTGCTGACCGCGAAGAGCCCCACACCGACCGACGCCGCCACACCGATCCCGCCCAGGGCGAGGATCTTGCCCCGCAGGCCCACGCGTGGGCGGGTCCGGCCTTCGGCGGGCATGGCTTCGGTGGGCATCGCGACTCCTCGTGCGCAGGTGCGGCGTCACAGGGACACCGGGGGGCGTGACGGTCCGTCACCGCTCCTGCCCTCCGATCGGCGCCGCCGCGCACGCTGTGAGGCGTTCGTCGCGGCTCGCCCACCCGTGCCGGCCCGCGACGGGCCGGGGCTCAGCCCACGGCCAGGTAGTCCGCCGGGACGACGTCGGTCAGCCACACCCCGTTGCCGGCCAGGAAGAAGACGTGCCCGTCCGCGGCCATCCGCCCCGCGTCCACGCGCAGCACCACCGGGCGGCCCCGGCGGCCACCGACCCGGACCGCGGTCGCCACGTCGTGCGACAGGTGGACGTGGTGACGCGACCCCCGGAGCAGGCCGCCGGCCAGGATCGCCCGGACGTTCCGCTCGGGCGTGCCGTGGAACAGCACGTCCGGCGGGGTGGCCGGCTCCAGGCTTAGCGACACGACGACGCTGTGCCCCTGGTACGCCCGGATCCGGTCGCCGACGACGTCGAGCTCGAACCGTCGCTTGTCCCCGCCGGTCACCACCGCGTCGAGCTCGGCGCGGCTCAGCGGCGTCCCGTGCGTGGCCAGGCCGTCCAGCAGCTCGGGGACGCCGACCCATCCGGCCGCGTCGAGCGTGACGCCGACCGAGCCCGGCGCGTGCCGCAGCACCCGTGACAGGCGCTTCGACGTGCGGACGAGGTCCACCCGTCCATGGTGCCGCGGGAGACGTCAGAGGCGGACGCGGCGCGGGTTGCCGACCAGGATGCTCATCGGCTCGTCGCGGTCCTCGGTGGTCGCGGTCTGCTGGTCGCTCGTGATGTCCATGGGGTTCCTCGGTGTGCCTCGGCGGTGTCGAGTCGGGCCGGCTGGTCGACCCGGGAGGGTCCGGCCGTCGCGCCGGTGCCGCGCCCGGCGCCGGTCCGGCGCAGGTCCGTCGGCACGACGGCAGGTCACGAATGTCCCAGTTGCCCCGGTCCGTCGCCGCGTGGGAGCCCGCTTTTCGCCCACCCGGGCGAGGATCCGTCCACCGTCCGGGTGAGCAGCCGCCACCCGCACGGCGCAACCGGCTCGGCAGCCGTGCCGCCGGGCGCCGCACGGGTGGTCACCCGGCGCGACCGTTCCTACCCTCGGACGATGACGAAGCCCATCAGCCCGACCGCCCACGCCGCCCTCGACTACGGCCTCGGCGCGACCCTGCTCACCGCGCCGTACCTCCTGGGGCTCAGCCGCCGCGCGCGGGTGTTCTTCGGCGGGTTCGGCGCCCTCGCCGCCGTGGTGAACGCGTTCACGGACACCCCGCTCAGCGTGCGCCCGGTCATCCCGCTCCAGACGCACCGCCTGATCGACCTGGCCACCGACCCCGCGTACCTGCTCGTGCCGGTGCTCTCCGGGATCGTCCGCGAGCGCCGCGCCCGGACGCTGTGGCTGGCGACGACGGCGCTGCTGGCGGCCAACGTCGCCCTCACCGACTGGGACGCGCCGACCGAGCGCTGACCGCGCATCCGCCGGTCGTCCGGCCCGGCCGTCGTCCGGCGGCCGGGCCGGTCGACCGGTCGGTCGACCGGTCGGTCGACCGGCCGGCCGGCCGGTCGTCGGTCGGCGGGTCAGGCGCCGACCGGTGCCGCCTCGGGCACGTACCCGGGGACGTCCTCGACGCGGAACCAGACCGGCAGTCCGCGCTCGCGCGCGATCGCGACGTCCTGATCGGCGCCGACGGAGTCGCCGGGCAGCCGCAGGACGCCGTCGCAGTGCTGCAGGAGCCGCTCGGCGGTCGGGTACATGACCTCCGCGGCGAGGGGATCGGCGAGCCCGCGTGCGCCGGCGCTGCGCAGGACCGGCAGCGCGACCCACTCGCCGATCATCGGCACGTGGCCGCTGCGGAACACCGGCCACGCGGCCTCCTCCAGCCGTGCGAGGTTGCGAGCCAGGAGCTCGGGGTCGTCACCGGTCCCGGAACGGTAGGGGCCGGCGATCAGGATGAGCAGTGGAGTTGTCATGTCGGCTACCGTAGTGCGCAGGAACGTGCAAAAACAAGGAGCAACATGAAACTGGCTGCCCAGCGACGTGACCACCTGCTCGCCCTGCTGCGGGACCAGGGGCGCATCGTCGCGAAGGACGCCGCCGCAGAGCTCGGCATCTCGGAGGACAGCGTCCGCCGCGACCTGCGGGAGCTCGCCGCAGCCGGCCTGTGCCAGCGGGTGTACGGCGGCGCGCTGCCGGTCTCGCCCGCGGTGGCGGACTACGAGACCCGCGGGTCGGTCGCCGTCGACAGCAAGGCCCGCGTGGCGCGGACGGCCGCGGACCTGGTCCGGCCGGGCAGCACGGTGATCCTGGACGGCGGCACGACGGCGCTCGCGGTGGCCCGCGCGCTGCCCCGGGACCTGCACGCCACCGTGGTCACCCACAGCCCGACGGTCACCGTGGCGCTGGCCGACCACGTCGGCGTCGAGGTGCTCGTGCTGGGCGGTCGCCTGTTCCGGCACTCGATGGTCACGTGCGGCGCCGCAGCGGCGGAGGCGGCGCAGGCGGTCAACGCCGACCTCTTCCTCCTCGGGGTGACCGGCGTGCACCACGAGGCCGGACTGACGACCGGGGACGCCGACGAGGCGGCCATGAAGCGCACGCTGGCCGGGAGAGCGGCGGAGACCTACGTGCTCGGCAGCCGGGAGAAGCTCGGCACGGCCTCCCCCTACCGGGTGCTGCCCCTCGCCGAGGTCACCGCGGTGATCACCGACGCCGCGCCCGACGAGCCCGCCCGCCGGCGGCTGCAGGACGCGGGCGTCCCGCTGCTGTCCGCGTCCTGACTGCCGCCGGGATGCCGAGCCGGGGACCCCCACCTAGCCTCGGTGTGGCCGTGGAGCGCACGACGGCCGCCGTCACGAGAGGACTCCCATGGACGACACGAGCACCATCCGACCGCTGGCCCTGGTGACCGGGGCGTCCAGCGGGATCGGCCTGGAGCTGGCGCGCGAGTTCGCCGAGAACGGGTTCGACCTGCTGGTGTGCGCCGAGGACGCGGGCATCGCCGTCGCCGCCGAGGCGCTGTCCGGCGCGACCGGGGCCGCCGTGCGCAGCGTCCGTGCGGACCTGGCGACGCGTGAGGGCGTCGACGAGCTCGTGCACGAGGTGACCGCCACCGGCCGGCCGCTCGACGCCCTCGCTCTGAACGCCGGCATCGCCAACGGCGGACCGTTCCTGCAGACGCCGCTGGAGGACGACCTGCGGGTGATCAGCCTGGACGTCGTCTCGGTCGTCCACCTGTCCAAGCGCCTGCTGCCCGCGATGGTCGAGCGGGGTGCCGGGCGCGTGCTGGTGACGTCGTCGGTCGCGAGCACGATGCCGGGCCCGTACTACGCGACCTACGCGGCGTCGAAGTCGTTCGTGCAGTCGTTCGCCGAGGCCGTCCGGTACGAGCTGAAGGACACCGGCGTGACCGTCACGACCCTGCTGCCGGGCCCCACGGACACCGAGTTCTTCGAGGCCTCGCACATGCAGGACACGCGCGTCGCGCAGGGCCCCAAGGACGACCCTGCCAAGGTCGCGCGCGAGGGCTTCGAAGGGCTGATGGCCGGCAAGGAGCAGGTGAAGGTCGCCTCGCTCAAGACCCGTGCCCAGACGCTCATGTCCCACGTCCTGCCGGAGAAGGCACAGCCCGGCACGCACGCCAGCATGACCAAGCCGCAGGACGCCGACGCCTGAGGCGCCGGCCCCGACCCGCCCCACGAACCACCGACCACGAACCACGGAGGAGACACCATGACGCAGGACGCAGCACCCGACGACGCCGGCCAGGGAACGGGCGGCAGCAGCGCCGAGAAGGACCCGTCGGACTGGGTCACCGGGGACGAGCCGGCCACCGGACCGCAGGAGAGCTACCTGAGCACGCTGGCCCGTGAGGCCGGGGAGGAGGTCCCCGAGGACCTCACCAAGGCGCAGGCGTCGGAGATGATCGACGACCTGCAGGGCAAGACCGGCCGCGGGCAGTAGCAGCGGCGGTCCGGACGGACCACGACGGGGCGGGAGGCTGCGGCCTCCCGCGCCGTCGTGCGTGCGGTGTGGTGCGTTCGGTGACGTGCGTGTCGAGCGGTGCGGCCCGGACGACGGTCAGCGCGGCTGCGCGGGGTTGGTCGGGTCGCCGTGCGACGGCGGGTTGATGACCGGCCCCTGCGTCGCGGTGGAGACCTGCGAGCCGCCCTGCACGGTGTCGGCGAGCGCCGGCGACAGCCCGGCCGGGTCACCGCCGGACAGCGGCGCGCCGCCCTGGACGTCCGCGAGCCGGGTCTCGATCAGCTGGGTGACCGGCAGCCGGTTGCCGTGCGCCTGCTCGTGGGCCAGCAGCGTGCTCAGCTGGTCGGCGCCCAGCGAGCGGATGCGGTGCCCGAGGTCGCCGATCGGGAGGTGGTCGTAGTCCGGGATGGGAAGGTCCTCGCGGCTCACCTGGTCAGCCATGCGTCGTCCTCCGGTCGAGTGGTCGGTCCTCGGTCGCGATCGACCCTACGCGCGGGACCTCGGCGTCGCCCGGCGGCCCCGTCAGGCGTAGAACACGCGCTCGACGACGCCGCGCGCCCGACGCGCGGTGCGCAGGTAGTCCTGCTCGAGCTCGCTGCCGCACCCCGGCGGGTACCCCACGACGCGGGCCACCCCGTTGAGCGCCTGCCGGTCGTGCGGCAGGACGTCCGCCTGCGCTCCCCCGACCCGCCCGGACCACAGCACGAGCGCGTCGCGCAGCCGGGACGCGAGCGTCCACGCCCCCGCGAGGGTGCGGGCGTCGTCGGGCTCGACCAGGCCCTGGGCGGCTGCGGCGTCCAGCGCCTCCAGCGTCGAGGTGGTGCGCAGGGCCGGCACCCGGCCGGCGTGCTGGAGCTGGAGCAGCTGGACCGTCCACTCGACGTCGGAGATCCCGCCCCGCCCGAGCTTCAGGTGCCGGCTGGGGTCGACGCCGCGCGGCAGGCGCTCCGCCTCGACGCGCGCCTTGATCCGGCGCACCTCGCGCACCACGCCCGCCTCCAGCCCGTCGGCGGGGTAGCGCAGCGGCGCCACGAGCTCGACGAACCGGTCCCCCAGCGCGGCGTCGCCCGCCACCGGACGGGCGCGGAGCAGCGCCTGGCTCTCCCACGGGGCGGACCACCGGCCGTAGTACTCGGCGTAGGACCCGAACGTCCGGGTCAGCGGGCCGTTGCGCCCCTCGGGGCGCAGGTCCGCGTCGACGGCGAGGGCCGGCTCCGGGCCGACGTCGCCGAGCAGGGACCGGACCCGGCTCGCGACCGTGATGGCGTAGGCCTGCGCGAGCGCAGGGTCGACGCCGGGACGCGGGTCGTGGACGAACAGCACGTCCGCGTCCGAGGAGTACCCCATCTCCCGGCCGCCCAGGCGCCCCATCGCGACCACGAGCAGGTCCGTCGGGGTCTCGGGCAGGCCGTGCTCGGCGCGCGCCTCGGCGGCCGCGATGCGCAGCGCGCCGGACAGGACGACGTCCGCCGCCACGGTGAGGTTCTGCGCGGCGGTGGAGCTGGTCACCACGCCGAGCAGGTCCGCGGCGGCGCTGCGCGCCAGCTCCCGCCGCCGCAGGGCCCGCAGCGCCGTCGCGGCCGGCAGCGGGGTGTGGGCCCGGGTCAGGACGGCGTCGGCCTCCGCGGCCAGCCGCTCTGCGCCCCGGGGGACGAGGTCGGCGTCGTCCCCCAGCCAGGTGACGGACTCCGGCGACCGGGACAGGGCGTCGGCGACGTACCTCGACGTGGACAGCACGCGCGCGAGCCGCTGCGCGGCCGTGCCGGAGTCGCGCAGCAGCTTGAGGTACCAGTGTGTGGTGCCGAGCTCGTCCGAGAGCCGGCGGAACGCGAGCAGGCCGGCGTCCGGGTCGGCGCCGTCGGCGAACCAGCCGAGCATGACCGGCAGCAGCTGCCGCTGGATCGACGCGCGGCGCGAGACCCCCTCGGTGAGCGCCGTGATGTGCCGCAGCGCGCCGGCCGGGTCCCGGTAGCCGATCGCGGCGAGCCGGGCGCGCGCCGCGTCCGGGGCGAGGCTGACGTCCTCGGCGGACAGCCGCGCGGTCGCCGGCAGCAGCGGGCGGTAGAACAGCTCCTCGTGCAGGCCGCGGACCTCCCGGCGCACCGCGCGCCACCGCTCGGTCAGCCCCTCGGCACCCTCCGCGCGCATCCCGGCCGAGCGCGCCAGGCGCCGCAGGTCCGACTCGGCGGTCGGCATGAGGTGGGTGCGCTGCAGCCGGACGAGCTGGATCCGGTGCTCCAGGACCCGCAGCAGCCGGTAGCAGACGGCGAGCTGGGCGGCGTGCTCGCGCCCCACGTACCCGCCCGCGGCCAGCGCCGCCAGGGCGGTGAGCGTGCTGGGGCTGCGGATGGACTCGTCCGCCCGGCCGTGCACGAGCTGCAGCAGCTGGACGGTGAACTCCACGTCCCGAAGGCCGCCGACGCCGAGCTTGAGCTGGCGGTCCGCCTCGGCCGCCGGGACGTGCTCCTCGACCCGACGGCGCATCGCCTGGGAGTCCTCGACGAAGTTCTCCCGGCCCACGGCCGACCACACCAGCGGGTTGACCGCGGCGAGGTACGCGGCGCCCAGCTCGCGGTCCCCGGCGACCGGACGCGCCTTGAGCAGCGCCTGGAACTCCCAGGTCTTCGCCCACCGCTCGTAGTACGCGCGGTGGCTCGCGAGCGTGCGGACCAGCGGCCCGTTCTTGCCCTCGGGCCGCAAGGCCGCGTCGACCGGCCACAGGGCCGGCTCCGCGGACGGGTGCGAGCACGCCCGGGCCAGCCCCGCGGCCAGCTTCGCACCGACCGCCATGGCGTCGGCCTCGCTGGTGCCGTCGACCGGCTCGGCGACGTAGATGACGTCGACGTCGCTGACGTAGTTCAGCTCGCGCCCGCCGCACTTGCCCATGCCCAGGACGGCGAGCCGGACGCCGGCCCCGTGGTCGGGCAGCTCGGCCCGCGCGAGCGCGAGCGAGGCCTCCAGCGCCGCCCCGGCGAGGTCGGCGAGCGCGGCGGCGACCCCGGGGAGCCGGCTCAGCGGGTCGGTGGCGGTCAGGTCGGTCGCGGCGATCCGCAGGAGGCGCCGCCGGTAGGCGCGCCGCATCGCGTCGACGCCGTCGGCGCCGGTGCGGCCGGCCACCGGGACGGCCGCGTCCGGGTCCGCGCCGACGGCGTCGAGCAGCTCGGCCCGGACGAGCTCCACCGGGACGCCGGTGCCCGGCGTCGGGTCCGCGAGCACGTGGAGCCGGTCCGGGTCCTTGACCAGGGTGTCCGCCAGGGCGCCGGACGCCCCGAGCACGGCCACCAGGCGCGCCCGCGGCTCGCCCGGCTCGAGGAGGGACCGCAGCAGCGCCGTCAGGGCCGGCGACGACGCGACGGACCCCGCGATGCGCGCGAGCGACAGCAGCGCCTGGTCCGGGTCCGCCGCCCCGCCCAGGGCGACCAGCACGTCGTCGGGGACGTCGTCCGGCCCCCATCGCACGCCGTCGTCGGCGTCGGTCCCGGTCCGCTCGCGTCGCGCGCCCGGTGGGCGTCCCACGACGGCGACGACGTCGGCCTCGGCCAGCATGCGCTCGGCCCGTGCGGCGTCGGCGAAGCCGAGGCGCATCAGCCGGCCGGGCAGCGTGCCGCCCCGCGTCCCCTGGATGCTCACGGCCTCACGCTACCCACGTCCGACGGCCTGCCCGCGCCCGTGCCGGGACGGCGCAGGTCGGGTCACAGGACGGGCAGGAACCGCCGCAGCTCGTAGGGCGTCACCTGGCCGCGGTACTCGTCCCACTCCTGGCGCTTGTTGCGCAGCACGAAGTCGAACACGTGCTCCCCGAGCGTCTCGGCGACGAGCTCGGAGCGCTCCATGACCCGGATGGCGCCGTCCAGCGACTGCGGCAGCGGCTCGATCCCCAGCGCGCGCCGCTCCGCGTCGGTGAGCTCCCAGACGTCGTCCTCGGCACCCTCGGGCAGGTCGTACCCCTTCTCGACCCCCTTGAGACCGGCGGCCAGCACGACGGCGAACGCCAGGTAGGGGTTCGTCGCGGCGTCCAGGGCCCGGTACTCGACCCGGCTGGAGTTGCCCTTGCCCGGCTTGTACATCGGCACGCGCACGAGGGCCGAGCGGTTGTTGTGGCCCCAGCACACGAAGCTCGGCGCCTCCGCGCCGCCCCACAGCCGCTTGTAGGAGTTGACGAACTGGTTCGTCACCGCGGTGATCTCCGGGGCGTGGTGCAGCAGCCCGGCGATGAAGCTGCGCGCCACCTTGGACAGCTCGTACTGGGCGCCCGGCTCGTGGAAGGCGTTGCGGTCGCCCTCGAACAGGGAAAGGTGGGTGTGCATGCCCGAGCCCGGCTGGTCCGCCATGGGCTTGGGCATGAACGAGGCGTACACGCCCTGCTCGAGCGCGACCTCCTTGACCACCGTGCGGAACGTCATGATGTTGTCGGCGGTGGTGAGGGCGTCCGCGTACCGCAGGTCGATCTCGTTCTGGCCCGGACCGGCCTCGTGGTGGGAGAACTCCACCGAGATGCCCATCGACTCCAGCATCGTGATCGCGGCCCGCCGGAAGTCGTGCGCGGTGCCGCGCGGCACGTGGTCGAAGTACCCGGCGTGGTCCACCGGGCGCAGCGGCTCGGCCGGGTCGTCCGGCGGGTCGAAGAGGTAGAACTCGACCTCGGGGTGCGTGTAGAAGGTGAACCCCTGGTCGCTCGCCTTGGCCAGGGCCCGCTTGAGCACGTTGCGGGAGTCCGCCAGGGACGGCTGCCCGTCCGGGGTGAGGATGTCGCAGAACATGCGCGCGGTCCCGTGCCGCTCACCGCGCCAGGGCAGGATCTGGAAGGTCGTCGGGTCGGGGCGGGCGATCATGTCCGCCTCGTAGACCCGGGTGAGCCCCTCGATCGAGCTGCCGTCGAACCCGATCCCCTCGGCGAACGCGGCCTCCAGCTCGGCCGGCGCGATCGCCACCGACTTGAGGAAGCCGAGCACGTCGGTGAACCAGAGGCGGATGAAGCGGATGTCCCGCTCCTCGACCGTGCGGAGAACGAACTCCTGCTGCCTGTCCATGCACCCCATCCTGCCGTAGAGACCGCGGGCCCGGTCCGCGGGCGCGCGGGGCGCGACGGGCGGGGTGTCGGCGGGTCGCAATAGGCTCCTGGGCATGGCAGATGTCCGCATCGCACTGGCCCAGGTCGACACCTGCGTCGGAGACCTCGACGGCAACAGCGAGACCGTCCTGACCTGGACGCGGCGGGCGGCCGAGGCCGGCGCGGACCTCGTGGCGTTCCCCGAGATGTGCCTGACCGGCTACCCGATCGAGGACCTGGCGCTGCGCGCCTCCTTCCGCCGCGGCGCCGAGCAGGCCCTGCGGGCCACCGCCGCCCAGCTGGAGGCGGAGGGGCTCGGTCAGGTCGCCGTCGTCGTCGGCACCGTGGGCGAGCGGACCACGCGCGAGCACGACGGCGCCCCGGCGCGCCCCACCAACCAGGCCGTCGTCCTCCAGCACGGGACGGTGCAGCAGCGCTACGACAAGCACCACCTGCCCAACTACGGCGTGTTCGACGAGTTCCGGATCTTCGCCCCGGGCACCGAGCCGTGCGTAGTCGAGGTCCGCGGCCGGCGGGTCGGGCTGGTGGTCTGCGAGGACATCTGGCAGGACGGCGGACCGGTCGCGCAGATGGACGGCGCGGGCATCGACCTGCTGCTCGTCGTCAACGGCTCCCCGTTCGAGGAGGGCAAGGGCCACGTCCGCGGGGAGCTCGCCGCCCGCCGGGCACGCGAGGTCGACGCACCCGTGGCGTACGTCAACATGGTCGGCGGGCAGGACGACCTGGTCTTCGACGGCGGGTCGTTCGTCGTCGCGCCCGACGGAGCCCTGCTGGCGAGCTCGCCGCAGTTCGTGGAGGACCTGCTGCTGTGGGACCTGCCCGACGACGCCGCGTCGGCGGACGGGTCCCGGCCGTCGGCAGCCGGTGCCGCCCGCGAGCCGCTCCCCCGCCGGATCGCCCCACCGCTGCACCCCGACGAGGAGATCTACCGCGCGCTGGAGACCGGGCTGGCGGGGTACGTGCGCAAGAACGGGTTCCGCTCCGTCGTGCTCGGCATGTCCGGCGGCATCGACTCGGCCCTGGTGGCCGCCATCGCCGCCGACGCGCTGGGCCGGGACCGCGTGGTCGGGGTGTCCATGCCCTCGCGGCACTCCTCCGGGCACTCCCGCGACGACGCCGCCGACCTCGCGGAGCGCATCGGCGCCGACTACCGCGTCCAGCCGATCGGCCCGATGGTCGACGCGTTCGAGGGCGAGATGACCCTCGACGGCGTCGCCGCGGAGAACCTGCAGGCCCGCGTGCGCGGGGTGATCCTCATGGCGCTGTCGAACGACGAGGGCCACCTGGTCCTGGCGACCGGCAACAAGTCCGAGCTGGCGGTGGGCTACTCCACGATCTACGGCGACGCCGTCGGCGGGTACGCGCCGCTCAAGGACGTCGACAAGTCGCGTGTGTGGGCCCTGGCGAGGTGGCGCAACGACCACGCCGTCGACTCCGGGCAGATCCCGCCCATCCCGGAGAGCTCGATCACCAAGCCCCCGTCGGCGGAGCTGCGTCCCGGCCAGGTGGACCAGGACTCCCTGCCCCCCTACGACCTCCTCGACGAGGTTCTCGACGCCTACGTGGAGCACGCCGAGGGACGCGCCGAGCTGCTCGCCCGCGGGTTCGACACCGAGGTCGTCGACAAGGTGCTGAGCCTGGTGGACCGCGCGGAGTGGAAGCGGCGCCAGTACCCGCTCGGTCCGAAGGTCACCGCGCTGGCGTTCGGTCGCGACCGCCGTCTGCCGATCACCAGCCGCTGGCGCGAGCCGGTCCGCACCGAGGCGGATCCCCGCGCCCTCGCCCACGTCGTCCCCCAGGAGCAGCCCTCATGACCGAGCCCTCCGTCCCCGGCGCGTCGCAGCCCACGACGACGCCTGCGCCGAAGCCCAGGCGCGTGCGGGTGCACCACCTGCGCGAGGCCAAGGAGCGCGGCGAGCGGCTGACGATGCTGACCGCCTACGACTTCCCGACCGCACGCATCTTCGACGAGGCCGGCATCGACATGCTGCTCGTCGGGGACTCGATCGGGAACACCATGCACGGCCACGACACGACCATCCCGGTCACCGTCGACGACCTCCTCCCCGCGGTGCGGGCGGTCAGCGCGGCGACCCGCCGCGCCCTGGTCGTCGCCGACCTGCCGTTCGGCTCCTACGAGGCGTCCCCGGAGCAGGCGTTCGCGACCGCGGTGCGCATGCTCAAGGAGGGCGGCGCGCACGCCGTCAAGTTCGAGGGCGGCCGACGGATCGCGGCGCAGGTCCGTCTGCTCACCGACGCCGGCATCCCGGTCGTCGGGCACCTGGGCTTCACGCCGCAGTCGGAGAACCTGCTCGGCGGCAAGCGGGTCCAGGGCCGCGGCGACGAGGCCGCCGAGCGGCTGAGCGCCGACGCGGTGGCGCTGCAGGAGGCCGGGGCGGTCGCCGTCGTGCTGGAGATGGTCCCGGCGCCGCTGGCAGCCCGGGTCACCGAGGTGCTGGCGATCCCGACGATCGGCATCGGCGCGGGCGCCGCCTGCGACGGGCAGGTCCTCGTGTGGCTCGACATGGCCGGGATGGGCGACTGGTCCCCCCGGTTCGCCCAGCAGTTCGGGCAGGTCGGCAAGGCGCTCGGGGACGCCGCCCGGGCCTACGCCGACGAGGTCCGCGGCGGCACCTTCCCCGACGCCGGGCACTCGTTCCTGCAGTAGCGGCGCGGACCACCTGCGGCACCGCCGGACCAGCACCGCGCCGGCGGGACGGGCGACCGGCGCCGACCCGCCGCCGACCGAGCGCCGACCGAGCGGCGACCCGGAGCCGACCTAGCGCCGGTCGCGGGCGTCCTGGTCGTCCCACGCCTGGTTGCGCGCGGCTGCCCTGCTCAGCGCCTGCTCGGCCTCGGCTCGCGTGGCGTACGGGCCCATGAGGTTCGTCCAGGAGCTCTTGTGCCCCTCCTCGACCTCGCGCGTGGCGGTGTTGTACCAGTACTGCGTCTCGCTCATGATCCCCTCCGACCTGCGGTGACCCTGCTCTTTCGTAGACTGCCAGGCATGTCCACCGCGAGCACCACGAGTCGCCCCGTCACCCCGGGGTCGATCAGCCCGCAGCGGCCGGTCCCGGCGTCCATCCCGAGACCGGAGTACGTGGGGCGGCCGGGGCCCACCCCGTTCGAGGGCAGCGAGGTGAAGTCGCCCGAGGTCGTCGAGCGCATCCGGGTCGCCGCCCGCATCGCGGCGCAGGCGCTCGCCGAGGTGGGCCGCGCCGTGCAGCCGGGCGTGACCACGGACGAGCTGGACCGCATCGGCCACGAGTTCCTGCTGGACCACGGCGCCTACCCGTCCACGCTCGGGTACCGCGGGTTCCCCAAGTCCCTGTGCACGTCCGTCAACGAGGTCATCTGCCACGGCATCCCGGACTCGACCGTCCTGGCCGACGGCGACATCGTCAACGTCGACATCACGGCCTACCTCGGCGGCGTGCACGGGGACAACAACGCCACCTTCGGCGTCGGGGAGCTCGAGGAGCCCGCGCGGCTGCTGCTCGAGCGCACCGAGGAGTCCCTGCACCGGGCCATCAAGGCGGTCGTGCCGGGCCGCCAGGTCAACGTCATCGGCCGGGTGATCGAGAAGTACGCGCAGCGGTTCGGGTACGGCGTGGTGCGCGACTACACCGGGCACGGGGTCGGCGAGGCGTTCCACAGCGGGCTGGTCATCCCCCACTACGACGCCGCGCCGCTGTACGACACCGTGATCGAGCCCGGGATGGTGTTCACCATCGAGCCGATGCTCACCCTGGGCACCCACGAGTGGACCATGTGGGACGACGGCTGGACCGTCCTGACGGCCGACCGGAGCCTCACCGCGCAGTTCGAGCACACCCTCGTCGTCACCGACACCGGAGCGGAGATCCTGACCCTGCCATGAGCACCAGCAACGGAACCACCACCACCGCGCACGCCTTCGGCATCGACATCGGGGGCAGCGGGATCAAGGGCGCCCCCGTCGACCTCGTCACGGGCGAGTTCGCCGGGGAGCGCGTGCGCATCCCCACCCCGGAGAAGTCCACCCCCGACGCCGTCGCCCGGGTCGTCGGGCAGGTGGTCGGGTCGTTCGACCTGCCCGGTGACCTCCCGGTCGGCGTCACCTTCCCCGCCGTCGTGCAGCACGGCGTCGCGCGCAGCGCCGCGAACGTGGACAAGTCCTGGATCGGCACGAACATCGAGACCGTGGTCGGCGAGGTCCTCGGGCGCCGGGTCGTCGCCGTGAACGACGCGGACGCCGCCGGGTACGCCGAGGCGGTGCACGGGGCGGCACGCGGCGCCCAGGGCGTCACGCTGCTGGCCACCCTGGGCACCGGCATCGGCACCGCGATGGTGGTCGACGGCGTCCTGGTGCCGAACCTGGAGCTCGGCCACCTGGAGATCGACGGGCACGACGCCGAGACCCGCGCGTCCGACGCCGCACGCGACCGGGAGGACCTGAGCTGGGAGCAGTGGGCCGAGCGCCTGCAGCGCTACTTCGGCGTGCTGGAGGCGCTGCTGTGGCCCGACCTCATCGTCGTCGGCGGGGGCGTCAGCAAGCACCACGAGCGCTTCCTGCCGCTGCTGGACCTGCGCACCCCGATCATCCCCGCCAAGCTGCGCAACCGGGCCGGCATCGTCGGTGCGGCGGCCCTCGCGGCCCAGGCGACCGGTGTGCAGGTCGGCGGGTCGGCGCCCACCCTGCCCTCCACCCTCGGCTGACGCCCCGCACCCCCCGCTCCGCGCCGCACCCGGCGTCCCCTGACGGGGACGCCGGGTGCGCGTCGTGTGCGGTCCTGCTCGGTCGCGCTGCCTACTCGGTGGTCTGCACCAGGTGCGCGGTGGCGCTGGAGAGGCCGGTGGCCATGAGGCCCACGATGCGCTCGGCCTCGGCCTCGTCGGCCGCCGCGAACGTCACCAGGACGGTCGCGGTCTGGCCCTGCACGTCGCCGGCCGGACCGCGGGTGAACTCGCCGGGCAGGGAGTCCACCTCCGCCTCGAAGTCCTCCAGGCTGCGGCGGCCGAGCGGGGAGTTGAGTCTCGCGTGATAGGTCGTCATGGCCCCATCGTGTCCCGAGCCCGCGGGCCTCGCGACACGGACGCGCACCGCCCCGCACCGCGTGCGGGCGTCCCCTCAGCTGAGTAGCTTGCCCCCATGCCGCTCCTCATCAGCCAGCTGGTCGTCGACGCGCGTGACCCCGCCGCCCAGGCCCGCTGGTGGCGTGAGGTGCTCGGCGGCCGGATCGACGACGGGGACCCGGACGAGGTCGGCCTGGCCCTGGAGGGCGGGCTCCCCGAGCTGCTGTTCGTGCGGGTGCCGGACGCCAAGAGCGTGAAGAACCGGCTCCACCTCGACGTCCGTCCCCCCGACGGCTCCGACCAGGAGACCGAGCTGCGCCGGCTGCTGGAGCTCGGCGCCCGCCGGACCGACGTCGGCCAGGGCCCGGACGTGACCTGGGTCGTGCTCGCCGACCCCGAGGACAACGAGTTCTGCCTGCTGCGCAGCACGCCGAGCGAGCTGGCCGAGGCAGCCAACCCGACGTGACCGGTCGGGGCGCGGCGGGCTCCGCACGGAGCGACGCCGCGTCCCCGGCCGGCACGGGCGAGCGGTCCGCCTGCTACTGGCCGCCGATCCTCTCGTCCGCGGCGTCACCGGCCTTGGCGAGCATGCCGTCGGCCTTCCCGCCGGTCGCACCCGAGGCCGCGTCCTCGCCCTTGTCCAGGGCCGCGTCGCTGACCTTCTCCCCTGCTCCGCCGCCTGCTGCACCCGTGGCCTTGTCGGTCAGGTCGTCGAGTCCCATCGCGTTTTCCTCCCGTGGCGGCGCACGCCGTCCGTGCGCTGCATCCATCGTCGGGCCGTGACCGGCGGCCTGCATGTCGTCGGCCCGGGACGGGCGCACCGTCCGCGGCACCGGACCTCGGGGGCGGCTGGGCTCCGCGGGCTCGCCGCGACATCCCCGGCCGTCTGTCCAAGGATGGGCACGCGTAACCGGCCTGAACGACGACAGAGGAGCACCATGAGCGCCACGATCATCGTCCTGGGTGCGACCGGTGACCTCACCGCGCGCTACCTGCTGCCCGCGATGGCGCAGCTGGTCGAGCGCGACCTGCTGGGCGAGGAGCTCGTGCTCGTGGGCGTCGCGAACGACGACCTCGACGACGACTCGTTCCGGGCCCGCGTGCAGGACAAGCTCGCGGCCCACGCGGCCGCCGTGGACGCCGGTGCCCGGGCCGACCTGGTCGCCCGCGCCCACTACGTGCGCGGCGACGTCACGCAGGCGTCGACCCTGTCCGCCGCGCTCGAGCACCACACGTCCACCGACCACCCCGTCGTGCTGTACCTCGCCCTGCCGCACGTGCTCTTCCTCGGCGTGATCGACGCCCTGCGGCAGGTCGACCTGCCCGCCGACCTGCGCGTCGTCGTGGAGAAGCCCTTCGGCCAGGACCTGCAGGGCGCCCGCACGCTCAACGCGGAGCTCGCCACCGTGCTGCGCGAGGACCAGATCTTCCGCGTCGACCACTTCCTGGCCAAGCAGACGGTCCTCAACCTCATCGGGCTGCGGTTCGCCAACCGGGTGCTGGAGCCGCTGTGGGACCGGCACGACGTCGCCGCGGTCGACATCGTGTTCGACGAGAGCGTCGACGCCCAGGCCAGGGCCGCCTACTACGACCGCTCGGGCGCGCTGCGCGACATGGTGCAGAACCACCTGCTGCAGATCCTCACGCTCATCGCCATGGAGCCGCCGGCCAGCCTGGACCCGACGGACCTGTCCGAGCGCAAGGTCGAGGTGCTCCGCGCGGTGCAGACCCTCAGCCGCGAGGACGTCGAGCGCAACACCGTGCGAGCGCGGTACACGGCCGGGACGGTCGGCGCCGGGGAGAAGGCACGGGAGGTGGGCGCCTACGTCGACGCTCCCGGGGTGGACCCCGCGCGCGAGATCGAGACCTACACCGAGGTGACGCTGCACCTCGACGCCCGGCGGTGGGAGGGCGTCCCGTTCCGCCTGCGGACCGGCAAGGCGCTGGCCCGGGACCGCCGCGAGGTGGTGTTCTACTTCCGGCCGCTCGAGCACTCGATCTTCCCGGACGCCACGCCCAACCAGCTGCGCCTGGCCCTGGACCCCGACCGGATCTCCCTCAACCTCAACATCAACGGCCTCGGCGACCCGTTCGACCTGGAGACGGTCGACATGGGTCTGGAGCTGCCGCGCCAGGCCCCGACCCCCTACGGGCAGCTCCTGCTGGCGATCGTCGAGGGGGACACCCGGCTGTCGGCGCGCGCGGAGGAGGCCGAGGAGGCGTGGCGGATCGTCGAGCCGATCCTCGCGGCGTGGGCGGACGGCGTCTCCCCGCTCGTCGACTACCCGGCGGGCAGCGACGGGCCGGCGGCCTCGCCGTCGGAGGCCGTGGACAGCCCGCCGACCGCGTCCGACGCGGCACCGGTGACCACCGCGTCCGGGCTCGGCTGACCGACGCGGGGCCGCCGTGGCGGCGCGTCGCCGCCGTGTGGGTGGGCCGTGGCAGCATCGACGACGTGACGCAGTCGGGTGGGATCGAGCGGCTCGGGGCAGCGGCGACGGTCGCGGTCGCCGCGCCGTCCGGCGCGGCGGGTGGCCTCAGGGCGGCCGAGGGGGCAGCGGCCGAGCTGCCGGCCTGGGTCGACTACGTGACCGTGCTCGGGCCGGTCATCGTGCTGACGGGCGCGCTCACCGCGGCGGTGCTCGCGTGGTCGGCGACCCGGCGTGACCGGTGGTGGGCCCGCACGCAGTGGGCGGTCGACCACGTGCTCGGCGACCAGACCGACGCGCAGCTGGTCGGCCTCGCCGTGCTCGAGGTGCAGGTCCGGCACGCCCGCTCGGACGAGGAGGCCGGTGTCATCGGAGCGGTCAGCGACACGCTCCTGGAGCCGCTGCTCGGTTCGCCGTCGCCGGCCGACGGCGACGACAGCGGTCACGGCGTCGGCTTCGGCGAGGGGAACGTCAACGCGTACGTGGTGCGTCCGGCACGCCCACGGGTCCCGGTGGCCGCGAAGTCCGTCGCCCCGCCGGTCGGCCCGCCCGGCGGAACGAGCCCGGCCGGGTCGGCGCCGATCCCGGTCAGCGCGATGGAGCGGGATGCCGCGCGGCTGCGCACCCGGGTCGACGCGAAGCTGGGCCGGGCGTCGTCGGCGACGGTGCAGGCGGTGGCGCGCGCCGGCCCCGGCTGACCCAGCGTCGCGCGGTCCGACCGTCGCGCGGTCAGACGGTCGCGCGGCTGTCGTCGACGCCGCCGGACGCCGTCGAGCGGTTGCTCGGGCAGGCGGGGTTGGGACACCGCGCCACGAGGGTCGCGTTCTCCTCCCCGGCCGGCCGGTCGCGGCCGAGCTCCGCGTGGTGCTCGACGAGCAGCATCTCCCCGCAGTGCGTGCACCTCTCCATCGCTCCAGCATCGCAGCGGGTGGACCGGGCCGGTAGGGGCGACGGCGCGCCCGCCGGTGCGGTGAGCACCCGGGGACGCCGTGCCGGCACGGCGGTGCCGGTAGGGTGCGGATGAGCTGGCCTGTACGCCGGGTTCTGTCCCCGCGCGCGGTTGCCCCCGCGCGGGTGGCGACCATCCATCTACGACGTACGTTGCCGCACGCCTCCAGCGGTCTACCCGGGAGCTCGGGCGGGCCGCCCTCGAACGCTCCCTGTCTGACCTTGCTCCGGGTGGGGTTTACCGAGCCGCACCGGTCACCCGGCACGCTGGTGGTCTCTTACACCACCGTTTCACCCTTACCCTGCCGGCCGAGGCCTGCAGGGCGGTCTGTTCTCTGTGGCACTGTCCCGCGGGTCACCCCGGGTGGGAGTTACCCACCACCCTGCCCTGTGGAGCCCGGACGTTCCTCGGCCCCCGCCCGCTCTCGCGGACGGGGAACGCGGCCGCCCGGCCAGCTCATCCGCGTCGCCAGCCTACCGGTGCCGCCGGCTCCCCGGCCCACGGCGCCGACGCCGACGCCGGACGCCCGCCGCCCCGACCGCGCGGCCCGCCTACAGTGTCCCGGTGCTCGTGCTGCTGCCTCCGTCCGAGGGCAAGACCGCCCCCACGGCCGGCGCTCCACTGGACCTGTCGGCGCTGTCGCACCCCACGCTGACCGACCAGCGCCGCACGGTGCTCGAGGCGCTGGCGAAGCTCAGCGCCCATCCGGACGCGGCCCGGGTGCTCGGCACCGGCCCCAGCCTGGCCGAGGAGGTCGAGCGCAACACCCGGCTCGCCGTGGAGCCGGCGGCCTCGGCGTCGTCGGTCTACTCGGGGGTGCTCTACGCCGCCGCCGGGCTCGGCACGCTCCCCGACGACGCCCGGGCCCGGGCCGCCCGGGGCGTCCGCGTCGTCTCGGCGCTGTGGGGGCTGGTCGCGCCGGACGACCGCATCCCGGCCTACCGGCTGTCGATGGCCGTCGACCTGCCCGGCGTCGGGCCGCTCGCGCGGGGCTGGCGACCCGGTCTGGCGGCCGAGCTCGACCCCCTCGTCGGCGGCCGCCTCGTGGTCGACTGCCGTTCCGCGACCTACGCGGCGGCGTGGAGGCCCCCGTCGGGGTCGGCGTGGGTGACCGTCCGGGTGCTGCGGGAGTCCGGTGGCCGGCGCACGGTCGTCTCCCACAACGCCAAGCACACCCGCGGCGTGCTCACCCGCCACCTGCTCGTCCGCGGCGCCGAGCCCGCGACCCCCGAGGAGCTCCTCGACGCAGCCGGCGAGCTGGTCGGCGGGCCGCTGCGGGACGCCGAGCTCGGCGGCCCGGGCCGCACGCGGGTGCTCACGCTCACCGTCACCTGACCGGCTGCCGAGCCGGCGCACCACGCGGCGGGAGCAGGCTCCGCCGGCCGGCCGGCGTGCTGGCTCAGGCGCCGGACGGGGCGCCCACCACCGTCACCTCGGTGGCCCCGTCCGCCCACAGCCGGACGATGCTGACCGACGCCGGTGCGACCCGGATCCGGGCCCAGGACGAGGAGTTGGCCCCGATCGCGACGCCGACGGCCGAGCGCACGGACACCGAGTGCGTGACCACCACGACCGTGCGACCCACCCCGCCGGCTCGCAGCCGCTCCAGCGTGCGGTGCATGCGCCGCCCGACGTCCTCGATCGACTCCCCCCCGGGTGCCGGGAAGCCGGCGTCGACGTGCCAGCGCTCGAGGTCGCCCGGCCACCGCGCCTCGATCTCCGCCGCGACCAGCCCCTCCCACTCGCCGAAGTCGCACTCGGCCACGAGCGGGTCCGTGCTGACGGGCAGGCCCACGCGCTCGGCGATGATCGCCGCCGTCTCCTGCGTGCGGACCATCGGCGAGGCGATCACCTCGGTCGCCGGCGGGACGTCGCCCCACTCGTCCTCGGTGATCGCCTGCACCAGGGCCGCCGCCCGGGCCGCCTGCTCGCGGCCCCGATCCGTCAGCGAGGGACCGGCGACGGACGAGCCGGAGTACGCCTTGGTGACGGTCATGGGCGTCTCGCCGTGGCGCACGAGGACCACCGTGAGCGGCTGCGCGTCGTCGAACCGGACCGACCCGCGCGACGCGAGGGCGGACGGTCCGGGAGGCGGCGTGGTCGCGGGCTCCGCCGAGGGCGCGCCGCTCGCGGCGTCCCCCCCGCGGTCACCGGCGCCCCCGTCGGCGTCCCCCTGCGCGCCCGTACCCGGGTCCGTGTCGCGTGCGACCGCGACCCGGTGGTCCATCGCCTCGTTCGCCAGGGCGTCGGCCGCGCCGTTCTGCGCCCGCGGCACCCAGGTGTAGCTCACCTGGTCCGGCGGCGCGGCAGCACGGGCACGGGCGGCGAGCCGGCGCATGTCCTCGTGCTTGATCTGCCAGCGGCCCGACATCTGCTCGACCACGAGCTTGGAGTCCATGCGCACCTCGATCGACGCCGCGGGGTCGATCTCCCGCGCAGCCGTCAGGCCGGCGACGAGGCCGGAGTACTCCGCCACGTTGTTGGAGGTCACCCCGAGGAACTCGGCGCGTTCGGCCAGGACCGTGCCGGTCGTCGCGTCCCGCACGAGGGCGCCGTACCCGGCCGGTCCCGGGTTGCCCCGCGAGCCGCCGTCGGCCTCCACCACCAGCCGCCGCGCCGCCACCCCCGTCAGCCCTTCGCCGGCTCGGGCAGCCGCACCAGGATGCGTCCGCACTCCTCGCACCGGCTCACCTGCTCGGGTGCAGCCTTGCGGATGGCCTCGACGTCCGTGGGGTTGAGCTCCAGCCGGCAGCCCTCGCACCGCCGGCCACGCAGGGCAGCCGCGCCGAGGCCGCCCAGCTGTCCGCGCAGCCGGTCGTAGAGCGTGACCAGACCGGCGTCCAGCCCGGTCGCCAGTGCCGCGCGCTGCTCGGCGACGGTCCGCGCCTCGGCGTCGACGGCCGCCAGTGCGGCGTCCCGCTCCGCCTGGGCCTCGGCCTTCTGCGCGCGGATGACGTCGGCGGCCGCGTCGAGCTCGGCGAGTGCGCCCTCGTGCGCCTCGAGCCGCTCCATGATCTCGAGCTCGACCTCCTCGAGCTCGCCCTGCCGCCGGCTCAGCGCACCCATCTCGTGGCTCAGCGCCTGCATGTCCTTCGCGCTGCCCTGCCCGGCGTCCATGCGTGCCTGGTCCCGCGCGGCGCGCGAGCGGACCTGCTCGACGTCGCCCTCGGCCTTGGCGAGCTCGCGACGCAGGTCCTTGACGGCGGTCCGCGACGCGACCAGCGACGTCTCGACGTCGGCGAGGCGGCTGTCGAGCTCGGTGAGACGCGCGAGCACCGGGTGCGAGCGCCGCTGGTGGGCGAGCTGGGCCAGGCGGGTGTCCAGCGCCTGCACGTCGAGCAGCCGTCGCTGATCCTCGGGGGGTGCGGTGGTCACAGATCAGATCCTTCCGGCGACGCGGCGAGTCGGGCGGTCCACGGGTCGGTCCGCACGGTGCTCACGCGCGTCACCACCGTAGTGCCGCGGGTGGCGAGGTCCGCGACGAGGTCGGCCGCCGCCCGGGGCAGCCAGGGCCACTCGCTGGCGAAGTGGGCGACGTCCACCAGGAACGGCCGGGCCGCGTCGTCGTCTCTTCGCTCGAACTCCGCGCGCTCGCGCAGCTCGGACGCCGGATGGTGGCGCAGGTCCGCGGTGAGGTACACGTCGGCCCCGCTCGCCCGGACCGCGTCGAACAGCGAGTCGCCCGACCCGCCGACCACCGCCACCCGCTCGACCGGGGCGTCGAGGTCCCCGGCGACCCGGACGCCCTGCTCGGTGGCCGGCAGGGCGCGTGCGACCCGCTCGGCGAACTCCCGCAGCGTCGAGGAGGTCGGCAGCCGCCCCACCCGCCCGGTCCCGGTGCGCCGGTCCGGCACCGCGACCTCCAGCACGTCGAACGCCGGCTCCTCGTACGGGTGGGCGGCGCGCATCGCGGCCACGACGGTGGACCGCAGCCGCCGGGGCGCGACCATCTCGACGCGACGCTCGGCCACCTCCTCCACGACGCCGGCGGTGCCGATCGCCGGGTGCGCCGCCTCCGACGGGACGAACGTGCCCGTGCCCGACGCCGTCCACGCGGCCCGCGAGTACTCCCCGATCCGTCCCGCACCGGCCGCGGCCAGGGCGTCCACGAGCGCGTCCGCGTCCGGCTCGGGGATGAACACCACGTGCTTGTCCATCGGTTCGCCCGGCAGCGCGACCAGGGGCTCGAGGTCGACGAGGCCCACCGCCTCGGCAAGGGCGTGCGCCACCCCGCCGTCCGCCGCGTCGGCGTTGGTGTGCGCCACGTACAGCGCCACCCCGGCCCGGATCAGGCGGTGGACGACCGCGCCCTTGGCGGTGGTGGCCGCCACCGAGTGGACCGGGCGCAGCAGCAGGGGATGGTGGGTGACGAGCAGGTCGGCGCCGGTGGCGATCGCCTCGTCCACCACCGCCGCCGTGGGGTCCACCGCGAGCAGCACGGTGCGGACGGGCTGCGCCGGGTCACCCACCACGAGACCGACGGCGTCCCAGCCCTCGGCGGTGCCCGGCGGGTACCGCCGCTCGAGCACGCCGACGACGTCGGCCAGCGGGGGCGGCGACGGCGACGGCGACGTCGGTGCCAGCGGGGAGGGGGCCGGCGTCGACGGTGTCGTCGGAGGGCCGGAGGTCGAGGGGTCCGTCACGGCCGGAACGCTACCGCCGACGCCGGACGGGGCACGCCGACGCCGCGCAACCGTTCACAGCGGGGCCGCTGCTGCCGATGGGGAGGACGCACACCGTCGGCGCCACCAGAACGGAAGACCCCTCATGTCCCTGCCCACCGCCACCCCGTCGGACCGTCGACGAGGCATGCGTGACCTGCCCGTCGGCGTGAAGATCGCCGCCGCGGTGGGCTCGCTCGCTGTCGTCGCGATCCTCGTCTCCGTCCTCTCCGTCATCCGGCTCGGCCAGCTGGCCGCCACGACGGAGGAGATCTACGCCGACAGCGTCGAGCCGCTCGGGCTCCTCGCCGAGATCCAGCGCAGCTTCCAGGGCGACCGGGCCCGGCACCTGATGTACGCCACGGCGGACGCCGAGGGCCGCACGGTCCTGCTCGAGGAGCTGGCGCAGCGCAAGGTCGAGCTCGACACGATGCTGGAGGATTACGCGCCCATGGCCAGCAGCCCGCAGGGCCTGGACCAGCTGCTCGGCACGCTCGACGACTACTACGCGACCGTCGACGAGCAGGTGCTGCCGGCCGCGGACGCCGGTGACCTGGCGCTCTTCAACACGCGGATGAACGACCTCCGCGTCAACCAGACCACCCCCGTCATGGACGTGATGAAGGCGGAGTCGGACGAGCACCTCGGCGAGGCCGCCACGGCGTCCGACGCGGCCGTCGAGGTCACGTCGTCGTCCACGCGCCTCGTGCTCGTCGCCCTGGGCCTCGGGCTGCTGGCGGCGATGGCGCTCAGCGTGGCGGTCACCCGGACCGTCGTGCGCAACCTGCGCCGGGTGCAGCACGCCCTGGAGCGCCTGGCCGACGGCGACCTGACCGTCGAGGCGGGCGTGGACACCCGCGACGAGGTCGGTCAGATGGCGTCCTCGCTGTCCGCGGCGCAGACCAGCCTGCGTGCGGTCATGTCCGAGGTCGTGGAGTCCTCGCAGACGGTCGCCGCCGCCGCCGAGGAGCTGTCCGCGTCCTCCAGCCAGGTCGCCGCCGGCTCGGAGGAGACATCGGCCCAGGCAGGCGTCGTGGCCTCCGCCGCCGAGCAGGTCTCGCGCAACGTCCAGGCCGTCGCGGCCGGGGCCGAGCAGATGAGCTCGTCGATCCGCGAGATCGCGCAGAACTCCACCGAAGCGGCCAAGGTCGCCGCGCAGGCCACCCAGATGGCCGCGACGACGAACGAGACCGTCGCCAAGCTCGGTGCGTCCTCCAGCGAGATCGGCCAGGTCATCAAGGCGATCAACTCGATCGCCGAGCAGACGAACCTGCTGGCGCTCAACGCCACGATCGAGGCAGCCCGCGCCGGCGAGGCCGGCAAGGGCTTCGCCGTCGTCGCCGGGGAGGTCAAGGAGCTCGCGCAGGAGACCGCGCGTGCCACCGAGGACATCGCCCAGCGGGTCGAGGCCATCCAGGTCGACGCGAGCGGCGCGGTCACGGCGATCGGCGAGATCAGCGCGATCATCGGCTCGATCAACGACTACCAGCTGACCATCGCCTCGGCGGTGGAGGAGCAGACCGCCACGACCAACGAGATGAGCCGCGGCGTCGCCGAGGCCGCCACGGGGTCCGGGGAGATCGCCACGAACATCACCGGCGTCGCCGCCGCGGCGTCCTCGTCCACCGAGGTCGTCGGGCAGATGGGCAGCGCGGTCAACGAGCTCGCGGGCCTGGCGGCCGGGCTACGCCAGCGGGTGGAGCAGTTCACGTACTGATCGCGTCACCGCGTGTCCCGGAGCGCCGGGGAGCAGCCCTGCCGCTCCCCGGCGCTCCGTCGTCGGCGGCGACGCGTGGGCCGGTGTCAGCGACGCCGGGCTCGCTCCAGCAACCAGTTCAGAGCCTCGACCGCGTCGCCGAGCACCGAGATGTGACCGTCGGCGGGCCGCAGCCACAGCTCCGCACCGGGGATCGCGCTCGCGAGCCACTGCCCGTGAGCCGCCGGTACGACCCGGTCCTGGCCACCGTGCAGCACCAGCACCGGCGCACGCACGTCCTGCGGCCGGAAGCCCCACGGCGACACGTAGGCGAGGTCGTCGTCGACCATGCCGTTCCGACCCGTGCGGCCCCCCTCCTGGGCGACCTCGCCGAGCCACGACCACGGGCCGGCCAGGGCGGCGTGGTCCGCCGCGGTGAACTGCCCTGGGTCGAACTCCTCGCCCGACAGCAGGTCCACCAGCGCCGCCCGTCCACGGACGGCCGCCCTCACCCGCGCCTCCCCGGCGGGTGCCATGCCGGCGAACCAGTCCAGGCCGTCGGCGTCGGGCGGGGCGAGCCCGGCGCCGCAGACGACCGCCAGCACCCGGTCGGGCAGGGCGGCCGCGCAGGCGAGGGCGTGCGGGCCGCCACCGGAGTGGCCCATGACCGCGAAGCGCCCCACCCCCAGGGCGTCGACCACCCGTCGGACGTCGGCGGCGACGGACAGGACGTCGCGGCCCGGCAGCGCAGACGAGCCGCCGTAACCGGGGCGGTCGAGGGACACCCAGCGGATGCCCCGCCGGCGCGACGGGGCCAGCAACGGCTCCGGCGGGGGCCCGGTGTTCGGGGTCCCGTGGTGCCACACCACGACGAGACCGGGGTCGGTGCCGGGACCGTCGGCGGCGGGGATGCGCGGGCCGGTGTCGTAGACGCGCAGCGTGCGGCCGTCGTCGAGGGTGAGGTCGCGCTGGATGGTCACCCGCCGACCCTAGGGACGGGCGGCGCGCCCGGACCGCCTCAGGCCCGCTGCTGGGCCTCTCGCGGCCCCAGGAGCGGCGGTGTGCCGACGCACGGGTGGGCCCGGCCGGTTTCGAACCGGCGACCTCCGCGGTGTAAACGCGGCGCTCTGACCAGCTGAGCTACAGGCCCGTGTCGCGGCCCCAGCCTACCGAGACGCCGGCCACCCGACGGCCGCCCGCCGGGTCACCCGCCCCGTCGCCCGGAGGACGCGCGGACGAACCTGGCCGAACCCCTGCGGCCACCTACAGCGCCGCGAGCGCCGTCCGGTATCCCGCCAGGTCACGGGCCTGGCCCGGGGGGTTCACGACCGCCCAGCGGATGACGCCGTCGGCGTCGACGAGGAAGCTGCCGCGGACCGCGCGCCCCCGCTCGGTGTCGAAGACGCCGTACGCCGTGGCGGCCTGCCCGTGCGGCCAGAAGTCGGAGAGCAGGTCGAAGCCGTACCCCTCCTGCTCGGCCCACGCACGCAGTGCGTACGTCGGGTCGCACGAGACCACGAGCAGGCGCGCACCCGCGGAGTCGAAGAGCTCGATGTTGTCGCGCAGCTCGCACAGCTCCCCGGTGCAGACGCCGGAGAACGCGAACGGGACGAAGACGAGCACGACGGGCGCGCCGCGCAGCTCGGAGAGGGTGACCGGCGACCCGTGGGTGTCGGGGAGGGTGAGGTCGGGGGCGGGGTCACCGACCCGCAGCGGCACGGCCTCCACACCCGACGACGAGCCGACCGGCGCGGAGGTCGAAGGGGTCAACGCCCGCGGCCGCGGTTGCCGAGCCTCGTGGCGGACCAGTCCTCCGCGATGGCGAAGGTGCTCGTGGCGTGCAGGCCGGCGGTGGTCGCCGCCTCCTCGATCTCGCTGTGCCCCACGTGCCCCGCGCGACCCGGCTTGAGCGTGAAGACCCACACGAGGCCGGCGTCGTCGAGCACGGTCAGCACGTCGACCAGGGCGTCGGCGAGGTCGCCGTCACCGTCACGCCACCACAGCACCACGCCGTCGGTGACGTCGTCGTAGTCCTCGTCGACGAGCTCGGTCCCGGTGGTCGCCTCGATGGCGGCACGCAGGTCGTCGTCGACGTCGTCGGACCAGCCGAACTCCTGGACCACCTGGCCGGACGTGAAGCCCAGCCGGCTCGCAGCCTTGGGGCCCGCGTCGTCCGTCGGGTTCGCGGTGGAAGCCACGTGCAGTTCCGTTCCTCTCTCACGCCGGCGCTCCACGAGCACTCCCGTCGAGCCGTTGGCACACGCTAGCCCACCGCACGGCGGGGACGTGTGGCAAGGGCCACACGGGGGCGATGTCACCGACGTCACGCCCTCCGCCACGGCGCCGGTGTGACTTTCCGTGCCGCAGGGTCAGAGAATGGGGAGACTACCGACCGTCGACGGCGCGACCTGCTGCCGGCGACGGCGCGAATGCACCGGGGTCGACCGGCTCGACGGTGCGGTACAAGGCAAGGAGCACTGGTGGCTTCGTTCGACGAGACTGGACCGCTGATCAACGGTCTGCTCAGCCAGGTCCCCGACATCGATCCGGCGGAGACCAGCGAATGGCTCGAGTCGCTCGACGGTCTGATCGAGGACAAGGGCGGCCCGCGCGCGCGGTACATGCTGCTGAACCTGCTCAAGCGCGCGAGGGAGCGCAACATCGCCGTACCGGGGTCGCTGAACACCCCGTACGTCAACACGATCGGCGTCGACGAGGAGCCGTACTTCCCGGGTGACGAGGCCCTGGAGCGCCGCTACCGCTCGTGGATCCGCTGGAACGCGGCGGTCATGGTGACCCGCGCCCAGCGCCCAGGCGTGGGCGTCGGCGGCCACATCTCGTCGTACGCGTCGGTCGCGACGCTGTACGAGGTCGGCCTCAACCACTTCTTCCGCGGCAAGGACCACCCCGGCGGCGGTGACCAGGTCTTCTTCCAGGGCCACGCCTCCCCCGGCGTCTACGCCCGCGCCTACCTCGAGGGGCGGCTGTCCGAGCAGGACCTGGACTCCTTCCGCCAGGAGCAGTCGCGCACGAGCGGCGGCAAGGGTCTGCCCTCGTACCCGCACCCGCGCCTGCTGCCCGACTTCTGGGAGTTCCCGACCGTGTCCATGGGCCTGGGCCCGTCGGGCGCGATCTACCAGGCGTGGGCGAACCGCTACCTGCACCTGCGCGGGATCAAGGACACCTCGCAGCAGCACGTGTGGGCGTTCCTCGGCGACGGCGAGATGGACGAGCCCGAGAGCCGCGGCATGCTGCAGCTCGCGGCGAACCAGCAGCTCGACAACCTCACCTTCGTCGTCAACTGCAACCTGCAGCGCCTCGACGGTCCGGTCCGCGGCAACGGCAAGATCATCCAGGAGCTCGAGGCGCAGTTCCGGGGCGCCGGCTGGAACGTCATCAAGGTCGTCTGGGGCCGGGAGTGGGACGCCCTGCTGCAGGCCGACAAGGACCGTGCGCTCGTCAACCTGATGAACGTCACGCCCGACGGCGACTTCCAGACCTACCGTGCCGAGAGCGGCGCCTTCATCCGCGAGAACTTCTTCGGCCGGGACCCGCGCACGAAGCAGCTCGTGGAGAAGATGTCCGACGACGACATCTGGGCGCTCAAGCGCGGTGGCCACGACTACCGCAAGATCTACGCGGCCTACGCCGCGTCGATGGCGCACACCGGCCAGCCGACCGTCATCCTGGCGCACACCATCAAGGGCTACGGCCTGGGCTCGGGCTTCGCGGGGCGCAACGCGACGCACCAGATGAAGAAGCTCAAGTCCGACGACCTGAAGAACCTGCGCGACTCGCTGCGGATCCCGATCACGGACGAGCAGATCGAGGCCGACCCGTACGTCCCGCCGTACTTCCACCCCGGCCCGGACGCGCCGGAGATCCAGTACATGCTGGAGCGGCGTCGCAAGCTCGGGGGCTTCGTGCCGGAGCGCCGCGCGGGCGACACGACGCTGACCCTGCCCGGGGACAAGGCGTACGAGCTGCTGGCCAAGGGCTCGGGGCACCAGGAGGTCGCCACCACCATGGCGCTGGTCCGCCTGTTCAAGGACCTCGTCAAGGACAAGGAGATCGGCCACCGGATCGTCCCGATCATCCCGGACGAGGCGCGCACCTTCGGGCTGGACTCGATCTTCCCGTCGGCGAAGATCTTCAACACCCAGGGCCAGAACTACATGTCGGTCGACCGCGCCCTCATGCTCTCCTACAAGGAGTCCGAGGCCGGGCAGATCCTGCACACCGGCATCAACGAGGCCGGCTCCGCGTCGGCGTTCCAGGCGATCGGCACGTCCTACGCGACGCACGGCGAGCCGCTGATCCCGTTCTACTTCTACTACTCGATGTTCGGGTTCCAGCGGACCGGCGACCAGTTCTGGGCCGCCGGGGACCAGATGGCCCGCGGGTTCCTCATCGGCGCCACGGCCGGTCGGACGACGCTGACCGGCGAGGGCCTGCAGCACGCCGACGGCCACTCCCCGCTGCTGGCCAAGACGATGCCCCACGTCGTGCACTACGACCCCGCCTTCGGGTACGAGGTCGCGCACATCGTGCGGGACGGCATCCAGCGGATGTACGGGGACGACGGTCGCGACCCGAACGTCATCTACTACCTGACGGTCTACAACGAGCCGATGGTCCAGCCGGCGCAGCCCGAGGGCGTGGACGTCGAGGGCATCCTGCGCGGGATCCACCTCGTCTCCCCGGCCGAGGGCGAGGGCCCGCGGGCCCAGATCCTCGCGTCCGGCGTGGCGGTGCCGTGGGCGCTGGAGGCCCAGCAGCTCCTCGCCCAGGACTGGGGCGTCCGGGCCGCGGTGTGGTCGGTGACCAGCTGGAACGAGCTGCGTCGCGACGGCCTCGCCGCCGAGGAGGAGGCGTTCCTGCACCCCGGTCCGGACAACCGCCAGCCGTACCTGACGCAGAAGCTCGCCGGCGCCGAGGGGCCGTTCGTCGCGACGACGGACTACGACCACCTCGTCGCCGACCAGGTGCGCGCGTGGATCCCGGGGACGTACGCCACGCTCGGCGCGGACGGGTTCGGGTTCTCCGACACCCGTGCGGCCGCGCGTCGGTTCTTCCACATCGACGGGCCGTCCACCGCGGTGCGCGTGCTGCAGCAGCTCGCCAAGGAGGGCGCCGTCGCCTGGGACGCGCCGGGACAGGCGATCGAGAAGTACCGCCTGCACGACGTCAACGCCGGCACGTCCGGCAACACGGGCGGCGACTCCTGACCGCTGCCCGAGCGGTCCGGTCACCCCGCCCGGGGTGACCGGACCACCGTCCGGCACCGACCCGGACCACCGTCCCACCCGGCCGGCACCGCCCGTCGGCGCCGGCCGGCCGGACGACGAAGGCCCCGACGGATCGCTCCGTCGGGGCCTTCGTCGTCGTCGGTGGCGTCAGGCGCCGGCGGTCCGGCTCTCGGCCTGGGCGATCAGCGCACCCAGCTCGGCCTTGAGGTCCGCCACCGCGCGCTGGTCGCGGTAGAAGTCCAGGGACTGCAGGTGCTGCCGGGCCTCGTAGGCCCGGTCCGCCTCGAGCGCGGCGTGCACCAGGTGCTCGCCGACCTTGGGGGTGTGCTCCTTAGGCCGCCAGTGACCCACGCCCAGGCCGAGTGCCTCGACCGGCTGACCGGCGTCCCGCAGGACGGCGAGCCCCTCGGCCAGCGCCTCGCCGGACGGGTCCCGCTCGGCGGCGGTGAGCAGCCGGCGCATGGCGCCGTCGTGGTCGTCGTGCACCGACAGCCGCGCCAGCTCGATGAGCGGGTACCAGGCGCGCGGGTGACCGGCGAGCTCCTCGCCCAGGGACCAGACCGCCAGGTCGGCGGCCCGCTGCTTCTCGTACTCGTCGTGCGGGGCGGCCAGCGGGTCGCCGTCGACGACGTTCTCCGCGGCACGGCGCCGGACGATCTCCGCCAGCGCCTGGAACGCCCGGACGTTGTTGGGGTCGTCGGTCAGCATCGAGCGCAGCGCGTCCTCGTGCAGGGTGTCGCCGCGCCGCGCGGACGAGGTCGGACGTCGCGCGCCGACCTTCGAAGCCGACGACGGACGTCTGATCAGCTGGCGTAGTCGTGGGAGCAGAGCCATGCTGCGACCATAGCCGCAAGGGATCGTGGTCACCCTTCCATCGGGGCTCCCGGACCGCGTCGGACGCTCATCCGTGCGCCCCGTTTTTGTCCACCTCCCACAATCGCCGGCCCTATGCTCGGCGCATGATCTCGCACCCCGCGCCGGGCGCCGACACCCTGCGACGGGTCCGCGACGGTCACTCGCTGCTGGCCGCGGCTGCCCTGCGCCGGCTCGACGAGGACCTCGCCTGGTACCGCGCGCTGCCCGCCGAGGACCGGTCCTGGGTGGGACTGGTCGCCCAGGCGGGCATCCGCTCCTTCATCTCCTGGTACGGGGAGCCCGGCACCCCCGCGCGCGGCGTGGGCGAGATCTTCGCCGGCGCACCGCCGGAGCTGACCCGGTCGATCTCGCTGCAGCAGACCCTGCAGCTCGTCCGGGTCGCCGTCGACGTCGTGGAGGAGAACAGCGACCAGCTCGCGGCGCCGGGAGACGAGCGGGACCTGCGCGAGGCCGTGCTGCGCTACTCGCGCGAGGTCGCGTTCTCCGCGGCCGAGGTCTACGCCCGCGCAGCCGAGGTGCGCGGCGCGTGGGACGCACGCCTGGAGGCGCTGGTCGTCGACGCGCTGGTCCGCGGGGAGGCGGACGACTCGCTGCGGTCGCGGGTCGCGGCGCTGGGCTGGTCCGGACGCGGGTCGACGCTGGTCATGGTGGGGACCTCCACGTCCCCGCTGGACGACGTGCGGGCCTCCGACCTGCGCCGGGCCACCCGCCGGGCCGCCGACGACGCCCTCGTCGGCATCCAGGGCGACCGGCTCGTCGTCTTCCTGGGCGGCGAGGGGGACCTGCGGGCCGCCGCGACCAGCCTGCTCCCCCGGTTCGGCCCCGGCCCGGTGGTGGTCGGTCCCCTGGTGCAGGGCCTGGAGGACTCCGCCCGGTCGGCGCGCGCCGCGCTGGCCGGCCTGCTGGCCGCGCCCGCCTGGGAGCAGGCGCCGCGACCCGTCGCGGCCGACGACCTGCTGCCCGAGCGCGTGCTCACCGGCGACGTGACCGCCCGCCGGACGCTCATCGAGCAGGCGTACCGGCCGCTGCTGGCGAGCACCGGGTCCCTGCTGGACACGCTGTCCGCCTACCTCGGCACCGGGCGCTCGCTCGAGGCGGCCGCCCGCACGCTCTACGTGCACCCCAACACGGTCCGGTACCGGCTTCGCAAGGTGGCCGAGGTGACCGGCTGGGACCCGCTGGACGCGCGCGAGTCCTACGTCCTGCAGACCGCCCTGGCGCTCGGCCGGCTCGAGGTGACCTTGTAGCGTCCGGACAAAGCGCCCTCGGATCCTTCGTGCGGGTCGGCACGTCGGACCACCCGCCCGGTTCGGCACAGTGGACGGGTGCTCGTCGTCGCCTGCCCCGGCCAGGGGGCCCAGTCCCCCGGCATGCTCGCACCCTGGCTGGAGCTGCCCGGTGCGGCCGAGCTCCTCGGGACGTGGTCGGACGTGGTCGGCCAGGACCTGGTCGGGCACGGCACGACGTCGGACGCGGAGACGATCCGCGACACCGCCGTGGCCCAGCCGCTGCTCGTCGCGACCGCGCTGCTCACGGCCCGCGCGCTCCTCGCGGCCGGGACGGACCAGCGGCTCGACGAGGTCGACCTCGCGACGTCCGGCGGTGTCGACGTCGCCGCGGGTCACTCCGTCGGCGAGTTCGGCGCTGCGGCGATCGCCGGGGTGCTGACCGACGCCGAGGCCCTGGCTCTGGTCGCCGTCCGCGGCGCGGCGATGGCGCGGGCTGCCGCAGCCACGCCGACGGGGATGAGCGCGATGCTCGGCGGCGACCCGGAGGAGGTCCTGGCCCGGCTGGCCGCCCTGGGGCTGACCGCGGCCAACGTCAACGGGGGCGGGCAGGTCGTCGCCGCGGGGACGCTGGAGGCGCTCGCCGAGCTGGCTGCCGCGCCGCCCGCCCGCACCCGCGTGGTGCCCCTGCAGGTGGCCGGCGCCTTCCACACCACGCACATGGCACCGGCGGTGGCCGAGCTGGCCGCCCAGGCCGCCACCGTGCAGGCGCGCGACCCGCGCACGGTCCTGCTGTCCAACGCCGACGGCACCCGCGTGACCTCCGGTGCGCAGGCCCTCGACCGGCTCGTGGCGCAGGTCGCCAACCCGGTCCGGTGGGACCTGTGCCAGACGACCCTGCAGGCCATGGGCGTCACGGGCCTGATCGAGGTGGCCCCGGCCGGAGTGCTCACCGGACTGGCCCGACGTACGCTTCCGGGGGTCGAGACGGTCGCCGTGAAGACGCCCGCCGACCTCGGCACGGCCCGCGACCTCGTCGCCCGCCACGCGGGCGCGTCGCACGCCGCCACCCCCGACCAGCAGAGGAACCCGTCGTGACCCGACCGACCTTGACCCAGGCGACCGGCCCGGCGCACACCCGGATCCTGGGCCTGGGCGCCGCCCGCGGTGAGCTCACCGTCACCAACGACGAGCTCGTGGGGCCGATCGACTCCTCCGACGAGTGGATCCGCCAGCGGACCGGGATCGTCACCCGTCGCCGCGCCGGCGCCGGCACGGACGTCCTGGACCTGGCGGAGATCGCCGCCAACGACGCGATCAAGAACGCCGGGCTGACCGGTGCGGACATCGACGCCGTCCTGCTGTCCACGGTCACGTACTTCCACCAGACCCCGGCCGGCGCGGCGATCATCGCCGACCGCGTCGGTGCCACCCCGGCCGCCGCGTGGGACATCTCGGCCGCCTGCGCCGGCTACTGCTACGGGATCGGGCAGGCGGACGCCCTCGTCCGCGCCGGCACCGCCCGCAACGTGCTGGTCATCGGCGCGGAGAAGATGAGCGACTTCGTCGACCCGACCGACCGGAGCATCTCGTTCCTGCTCGGCGACGGCGCCGGGGCCGTGGTCGTCGGCGCGTCGGACACCCCCGGCATCGGCCCGACCGTGTGGGGCTCCGACGGCTCGCAGGCGCAGGCCATCCGCCAGACCCACTCGTGGCTGGACGTCCGTGACGGCGACGCCGGCTGGCCGACCCTGCGTCAGGAGGGGCCCACCGTCTTCAAGTGGGCCGGCTTCCAGATGGCGCCCGTCGCGCAGCAGGCGATGGCTGCCGCCGGCGTCGAGCCGGAGCAGATCGAGGCCTTCATCCCCCACCAGGCGAACATGCGGATCATCGACCAGATGATCAAGCAGCTGAAGCTGCCGGAGTCCGTCGTGGTCGGTCGGGACATCGCCGACACCGGGAACACCTCCGCGGCGTCGATCCCGCTCGCCACCGAGCGGCTCCTGCGCGAGGGCCAGGTGGACAGCGGCGCGCTGGCCCTGCAGATCGGCTTCGGGGCGGGTCTGGTCTACGCGGCGCAGGTCGTCGTCCTGCCCTGACACACTTCACCCCGTTCGAGACCAGCTCGACCCCAACAAGAGGAGACACCCCATGGCGCACAGCGAGCAGGAAGTCCTGGCCGGTCTGGCCGAGATCGTCAGCGAGGAGACCGGCCTTCCGACCGACTCCGTCCTGCCCGACAAGTCCTTCACCGACGACCTGGACATCGACTCCCTGTCGATGATGACGATCGTCACGCTCGCCGAGGAGAAGTTCTCCGTGCGCATCCCCGACGACGAGGTCAAGAACCTCGCGACCGTCGGCGACGCCGTCTCCTTCATCACCAGCGCGCAGGCCTGACGCCTCCGCACCCCGCACGGCCCCGCGAGCGGGCGCCCGCCCACCCTCGGCGGGCGCCCGCCGCACCCGCCCTTCCCGCCCAGGAGCCCCAGCCATGAGCACCGAACCCGACGTCGTGATCACCGGTCTCGGCGCGACCACCCCGCTCGGCGGCGACGTCGCGAGCACCTGGGACGCCGCGCTCGCCGGCAAGTCCGGCATCCGGACCCTCGACAACGACTGGGCGGACAGGTACGAGATACCGGTCCGCTTCGCCGGCACCCTGGCGCAGCCCGCGTCCGAGCGACTGTCCCGCCCGGAGACCAAGCGGATGGACCCGTCCGCGCAGTACGCGCTCGTCGCGGCGCGCGAGGCCTGGGCCGACGCCGGGGCGCCGGAGATCGACGGCGAGCGCCTCGGCGCCGTCGTCGCGTCCGGCATCGGCGGCATCTGGACGCTGCTCGACGGCTGGGACGTGGTGCGGGAGAAGGGCGCACGGCGCGTCCTGCCCATGACCGTCCCCATGCTCATGCCGAACTCCCCCGCCGCGAACGTCTCGATCGAGTTCGGTGCCCGGGCCGGCGTGCACGCGCCGGTCTCCGCCTGCGCCTCCGGCGCCGAGGCGATCGCGTGGGGCGTCGGGATGATCCGCTCCGGCCGCGCCGACGTCGTCATCGCCGGCGGCACCGAGGCCGTCGTCCACCCCATGCCGATCTCCGCCTTCGCGGCGATGAAGGCGCTGTCGACCCGCAACGACGACCCCGCCGGGGCGTCGCGGCCGTACGACGTCACGCGCGACGGCTTCGTCATGAGCGAGGGTGCCGGCGTCGTCGTGCTGGAGAGCGCCGAGCACGCCCGCGCCCGCGGCGCGAAGGTCTACGGCCGGGTGGCCGGCTACGGGATGACCGGCGATGCGCACCACATCGCCGCGCCGGAGCCGACCGGCGTCGGGCAGACCACCGCCATGCGCTACGCGCTGCAGGACGCCGGCGTCACCCCGCACGACGTCGTGCACATCAACGCGCACGCCACGTCGACCTCCGTCGGCGACATGATCGAGGCCCGCGGCATCCGTGCCGTCTTCGGCACGGACGCGGACCACATGCGCCTGTCGGCCACCAAGTCGATGACCGGGCACCTGCTCGGCGCGGCCGGGGCGCTGGAGTCCATCTTCAGCGTGCTGGCGCTGCGCGACCGGCTCGCTCCCCCGACCATCAACGTGTCCCAGCCGGACCCGGACCTCGACCTCGACCTGGTGCGCGACACGCCGCGGGAGCTGCCCCAGGGGCAGATCGCGGCGATCAACAACTCGTTCGGCTTCGGCGGCCACAACGTGGCCCTGGTGCTGACCAGCGCCTGAGGGGTCCTCGGCACGTACTGCGGCCCCGCACCGGACGTCCGGTGCGGGGCCGCGGTGCATGCGAGGCGGGCGCTCAGCCGACCCGGTGCAGCCACCGCACCGGCGCCCCGGCGCCGGCGTACCGGAACGGCTCGAGCTCGTCGTCCCACGCCTGGCCCAGCGCGAGGTGAAGCTCCACCTGCAGGCGGGCCGGGTCGCCCACGTGCTGCAGCGCGGCGCGGATGCGGTCCTCGGGCACGACGACGTTGCCGTGCACGTCGGTCGCCGCGTGGAAGATGCCCAGCTCGGGGGTGTGGCTCCAGCGGGAGCCGTCGGCCCCGTGGCTGGCCTCCTCGGTGACCTCGTAGCGCAGGTGCGCCCAGCCGCGCAGGGCGGACGTCAGCCGTGAGCCGGTCCCCTGAGGGCCCTGCCACGAGTGCTCCGCCCGGTACATCCCGGGCGCGGCAGGCTGCTCGATCCAGTCCAGCGACACGCGTGTGCCGAGCACGCTGCCCGCCGCCCACTCGACGTGCGGGCACAGCGCGCGCGGCGACGAGTGCACGAAAAGTACGCCGCGGGTGATGGCACCAGCCATGTCGTTCCTCCTGTCGGGTCGAGGTTCGTCTTCCCCAACGACCTCATCCCGAACCGGGAGGTGTGCACGGTGTTCGCGGCGTGCTGCGCGTCATCATGCCCTACGCGCCGCGGGCGGCGCCAACGCGCGCCCGCCACGGTCGGGTGACAGGGGCCCTACAGCTGCTCGCGGACGGCGCGCATGGCCTTCTTGCGGACCGACCGCTCGAGGCGGTCCAGGTAGAGCATCCCGTCGAGGTGGTCCACCTCGTGCTGCAGGCAGCGGGCCATGAGCTCGGTGCCCTCCACGACGACCTCGTGACCGTCCAGGTCGGTCCCCACCACCCGGGCGTACCAGGCGCGCTTGGTCGGGAACCACAGGCCGGGCACCGACAGGCACCCCTCGTCGCCGTCCTGGTAGTCCTCGGACAGCTCGACGATGGTCGGGTTGAGCACGTAGCCCACCTCGTCGTCGATGTTCCAGGAGAAGGCGCGCAGCCCGACGCCGATCTGGTTGGCCGCCAGACCCGCACGCCCCTCGGTGTCGACCGTCTCGACGAGGTCGGCGACGAGGGACCGGACGCGGTCGTCGACCTGGGTGATCGGCTCGCACGGTGTGCGCAGGACGGGGTCGCCGACGGTCCGGATCTCTCTCATCGCCATGGCGTCGATCCTGCCATGGCAGCGTGGACCGTCCGGCGCCACGACGGCACCGCCGGACGACGACGGTGCGTCGTCCGGCGGTGCTCGCCGGCGGGTGCCGGACGGCGGGCCGTCAGGCCTGCGGGTCGCGCTGCTCCGGGACCCCGGTGAGCAGCGTGCGGACCTCGTCCTCGTGGAAGCGGCGGTGGCCACCGAGCGTGCGGATGGCGGAGATCTTCCCCGCCTTCGCCCAGCGCGTCACCGTCTTGGGGTCCACCCGGAACAGCGTGGCGACCTCGGACGGCGTGAGCAGGGATCCGGACGCACTCGGGTCCTGCCCCGGGGACCGGGGGGTGAGGGGCATGGTCATCGCTGTGCTTCTCCTGTCGTTCGGTGGCTCGGCTGACCGTCGAGGGTCCCGTGGCTGTGCGTCCCCGGCTCGCACCGGGTTTGCCGTTGTCGCTGACAGGGACATCATCGGCCGAAGACGGACATTTGTGCGGCAACGCGCGGACGACTGGGCCGAATGGGTCGATCCGGACGCCGACGTCCCTTTCGGCAGGTCGGGGCGGGGCGCCGGCAGAGGCCCGGGCACGGGCCTCGGTGTCCCGACGCCGGACCGGATCCGCACGCGGAGAGCCGACCGAAAGGGGTGCCGCGCAGGTAAAGAGTGTCCTAAGATGGCGTCAACGCCCAGGCGCGAGCGGGGCGCGGCGGGCTTCGAACCGCCGGACGAGGGGCGCCTCACCCTGTGCGGGTGAGGCGCCCCTTCACCTGTCCCTAGGCGGCTCCGTCGCGGCGGTCCTACGGTGGCTGGACCACCACTCGACCGAGGAGAGCAGTGCGATGACGCAGCCTGACGAGACCCCCGACTCCCTGGTGCCGGAGGCCGACGAGAACCTCCAGGACGAGGAGCTCGCGCCCGAGGAGACGAGCCGCGACCTGCCGAGCATCGGCACGGACAGCGACCCGGCCAGCTTCCTGCGGGGCTAGCACGCGGACGAGCTCGCCCGGCGGGTGGGACGGCGCCGCTGAGGCGCCGTGGGTGCCCGTCGGCGACCGGCCGCACGCGGTCCGCGGTGCGTGCGGGCACGGCGGACCCGACCGGTAGCCTGGCCTGCGCGGGCCAGTAGCTCAGCCGGTCAGAGCAGCGGACTCATAATCCGTCGGTCGTGGGTTCAAGCCCCACCTGGCCCACCCGCACGGCGTGCTCCGTGTGCCGCTGGACCGGGCGCGAGGGTCATCGCCGGGAGGTCCCGGGGCGAGCTCCCACGCCGGGCGCCTGATACCCGCCGAGCCGCCGCCCCGCTCCAGCGTCCGCGCCAGCACGGACCGGGCCGCCTTCCGGCCGAGGTCCATGGCCGGCTGGTGGACGTCGACAGAGCCGGCTGGCACCGCAGCGTCCAGACCCTGCCGTCCAAGCCGACGATGCCTACGTCGTCCGGAACCCTGTGCGCCTACGTCCCGGCGTCCCGGCGTCCCGGCGTCCCGGCGTCTCTGCGTCTCGGCGTCTCTGTGTCCGGCACAGCGTGCCCACGGCGGGTCGTCGCCGTCTGCCGACGCCCTACGGGCGACGGTGCAGCGTTGCGGTCAGCGTCGCGGCCAGGTGAGTTTGGGCGGCGGCGGTGGTCAGCCGTCCCAGCCGGACACCGTCCGCGGCGCCCACCATCAACCAGGTCAACATCGTCAGCACCCACTCAGGGTCCACCTCGACCCGGAAGTCCCCGCTCTCCTGACCTCGGCGCACCAACCGACGCAGCGACTCCTCCGTCGCCGCCGTCTGCTCCAGCAGCGCGGCCTCCACGTGCTCCTGCAGCGGCTGCAGACCGAGCAGTCCCACGACGGCCGCCAACCTCCCCAGGCCCTCGACCACGCGCTCCAGAGCCTGCACCGGGGAACCGTCGTCCGGCGCAGCGTCCTGCACCGCACGCACGAACGCCTCCGCCGCCGCCTGGCACAGCTCGGCGACGAGCGCAGCACGGGAGGGGAAGCGCCGGAACAGCGTGGCCCGGCTGATCCCGGCTGCGGCAGCCAGCTCGGGCATCGAGGCAGCCGGCGCCAGGGCGAGGTGCCGCGCGACCGACGCGGCCACCGGATCCGCGAAGAACTCGCCTGCGGAAGCGGACGGGTGGGGCGACGAGGGAGCGGGCATCCCCTGAGCGTACGAGTGAGACGCTCGCGTCTCAAATCAGTTAGCATCGTCTCATGCTGACCGTTTCCCTGATGTGGGCCATCGCCGGGCTCGCGGCCCTGGACTCCCTCAACCCGGCCACGATCGCCGGGGTCACGCTCATCCTGCTGGCCCCGATGCGCCGACCCGGCGTCACCGCCCTGGCGTACGTCATGGGCGCCGGCGTCATCGTCTGGACGGTCGGAGCCGGTCTGCTCGTGGGCAGCGCCCAGGTGGGCGAGGCCGTCGCAGGGGCCTCGACCTGGGTGCGCCGAGGGGCTCTGCTGCTGGCCGCGGTCATCCTGACGATCAGCGCCGTGCGCAGACTCAGCCCCCGCACGCGGGCTGCGGTCGTCCTGCCAACGTGGTTCGGGCCCTGGACCGCGGCCCCTCTCGGTGTGCTGGTCACCGCTGCGGACCTGCCCAACGCCTTCCCCTACCTGCTGGCGATCGAGCGCCTCAGCGCCGCCGCCGTACCCACCGGCGCAGGCCTTGCCGTGCTGGCCGGCTACTCGCTCGTGTACTGCCTCCCCTGCCTTCTACTGCTGGCTGCGGGTTCGGTCTGGCGTGACCGCATCACCTCCCGCCTGCAGCGGGTGTACCTCCGCTTCGGCGGTGAGCGCGTGCAACCCCGCTCCGTGCGCGCCTCGGTCGGCCTGCTGGTGCTGGCCACCGTCGTCACCGTGCTCGCGTTCGCACTCTGACCGCCCACGCAGTGGACTCGCTCCGCGACCTCCGACGCCGGCACCAGCGGCGGGAACGCTGCGCTCCTGGCTCGACGACGACTCGAGCGGCTGGAGGGTCCCGGCGTCCGCCTGAGCCATGGACGGGCACGACCGCGCCCGCGGACGGGTGAGGATGCTCGACGGTGCCCTCGAGGGCGGCACGGCGGACGGGATGCTTCCCGTGCAGCAGTGGCAGCCCATCGTCATGCGTCGCGTCCGCTGACGGACCGTGGCGCTGACGTCGCGCCGCGAGGCGGTACGCCCCGCCCTTCCGTGCGCGTGACGCCAGGCCTACGTTCCCTCCATGAGCCACGACGCTCGCCGCTCGTTCCGTAGCCGTGCCACCGCGGCACTTCGCTCCGAGGCCCTGGTCTGGGCCGTCGTCCTCGGGTGCGTGTCAGCCCTCGCCGCTGTCTCCGGGGCGGTCGGCGACTGAGGGAGGCCGCGACCGACCCGACGTCGAGCGCGCCGACCGCACGTCCGGCGTCCGCTCCATGCCGCGGTCCGGTCCGTCGACCGCGGCTGCTGCGCGCGGCGCGCGGTCCGTCGAGCGGACGGGTGGTGACTGCCGCTCCGGTGTCGGGCTGACCACGACGCCCGGGTGCCGCCCCGGCGGCCTCCTGCTCGCACGCGGGCCGGGACGCGGCCTAGGCGGACGCCCGCCACACGACGTGGGTGTCGAGCATGACGCCCTCGAGCTGGGGCGCGCCTCCGTGCATCTGCGCAAGCACGGACTCGGCGGCCTTCCGGCCGAGGTCCATGGCCGGCTGGTGCACCGTCGACAGGGCCGGCTGGCAGCGCAGCGCCCAGACGCTGTCGTCGAAGCCGACGATGCCGACGTCGTCCGGGACCCGGCGCCCGGCGTCGCGGATCGCGTCCAGGGCGCCGGCCGCGACCACGTCCGACGCGGCGAACACGCCGTCCAGCGTCGGCTCGCGCTCGAGGAGCTCGCGCATGGCGTCGCGGCCGGCGCCGTACGCGTAGAGCGGCCGCTCCACGACCAGGCGCGGGTCGAAGCGGTCGCCCAGGGCGGCACGGAACCCGGCCAGCCGGTCGGCCCCGGAGTCGCGGTCGAGCGCGGCCGCGACCATGCCGACCCGTGACCGGCCGGTGGCGAGGAGCCGCTCGGTGATCGCCTGCGCGGCCGCGCGGTTGTCGATCCCGACGAAGGGCACCGGTGGCATGCCGGGCGGTCGCCCCACCACGGCGGCCGGGATGCCCAGCCGGGCGACGGCGGCCAGCAGCGGGTCGTCACGGCGGGCGGACACGATGACGACCCCGTCGACGAAGCCACCGCCGAGGTACCGCACCACCCGCCGGCTGTCCCGCTCGGAGTCGATCACCAGGCTGACCATCTGGTGGTCCGCGGCGGACAGCGCGGCGTTGGCCCCGAGCAGGATGGACCCGATGTTCGGGTCCTCCAGGAACAGCGAGTGCGGCTCGTGGACCACGACGCCCACGGCCTGCGACCGGCGGCGCGCCAGGTTGCGGGCCGCCGCGTTCGGCACGTAGCCCACCTTCGCGACCGCGCGCTCGATCGCCGTGCGGGCCTCGGCCGACACGTACGGCTCGCCGTTGAGGACGCGCGACACCGTGCCGCGCGAGACCCCCGCCTCCAGGGCGACGTCGCGGATGGTGGCCCGCCGGGGCGGGGTCGCAGGGAGCGGCATGCGTGGATGCTAACCGCTCCCCCGGCACCCGCCGCGGGTCGACCTTTGACACGGACTGGTCTCGCTTTTACTCTGTGACCGGTCCCAGAGTTCGTCGCCCCTCTGCTGATCATCGGTCTGTGACCGGTCCCAGATCGGGCGGCGAGCCTTCGCGCAAAGGAGCGAGATGACGTCGTCCGCACGTCCCGACGTGACCACGGGGTCCGGTCGGGCCGGCCTGACCGGTCGCCTCTACCTCGGCTGCGACTACAACCCCGAGCAGTGGGATCCCGCCGTCTGGCGCGAGGACGTGGCGCTCATGCGCGAGGCCGGCGTCTCGCTCGTCGCGGTGAACGTCTTCGGCTGGTCGGACGTCGAGCCCGCCGCCGGGCGCTACGACTTCTCCCGGCTGGACGCGGTGCTGGACCTGCTCCACGACCACGGCATCCGCGCGAACCTCGGCACCGGGACGTCGTCCCCGCCGCCGTGGCTCAGCGCGGCGCACCCGGAGATCCTGCCAGTGATGGCCGACGGGACCACGCGCTACCCCGGCGGCCGCCAGGCGTGGTGCCCGAGCTCGGCGGTCTTCCGCCGTCATGCGCTCGCCCTGGTCGAGCAGGTCGCCCGGCGGTACGGCTCGCACCCCGCCGTCGCGCTGTGGCACGTGTCGAACGAGCTGGGGTGCCACAACGCGCACTGCTTCTGCGACGAGTCGGCGGCCGCGTTCCGCCGCTGGCTCGAGCGGCGCCACGGCACGCTGGACCGCCTCAACACCGCGTGGGGCACGTCCTTCTGGAGCCAGCGCTACACCGCGTGGGACGAGGTGCTGCCGCCGCGCCTGACGATCTCCACCCCCAACCCGGCGCAGGTCGTGGACTTCCACCGCTTCAGCTCCGACGAGCTGCTGGGGCACCTGCAGGCCGAGACCGAGGTGCTGCGCCGGCACAGCGCCGTGCCGGTGACCACCAACTTCATGGTCACCGCGCACCAGCGCGAGATGGACTACTGGGACTGGGCCCCGCACGTCGACGTCGTCGCGCAGGACCACTACCTCGACCGGCGCCTGCCCGACCCCGAGGCCGAGCTGTCGTTCACCGCGGACACCACGCGCGGGCTCGCCGGTGGCGGTCCGTGGGTCCTCATGGAGCACTCGACCAGCGCCGTCAACTGGCAGCCGGTCAACGTGGCCAAGGTGCCCGGCCAGATGCTGCGCAACGCCCTCACCCACCTGGCGCGCGGGGCGGACGGGCTCTGCTTCTTCCAGTGGCGTGCCTCGGCCCAGGGTGCGGAGAAGTTCCACTCCGCGCTCGTGCCGCACGCCGGCACCGACTCGCGGGTCTGGCGCGAGGTGCTCGAGCTCGGCCGGACCGTCGAGTCCCTGCAGGAGGTCACCGGCACGCGGGTGCAGGCCGACGTCGCCCTGGTCTACGGCTGGGAGGCGTGGTGGGCGGCGGACGGCGAGGGCCGGCCCTCGACCGAGGTGCGGTACCTCGAGCAGGTGCACGCCGCCTACGGCGCCCTGCGTGCCGCGGGTCTGACGGTCGACGTCGTGCCGCCCGGGCGGGACCTGGCCGGGTACCGCCTCGTCGTCGTCCCCGAGCTGTACCTCGTGTCCGACGACGACGCCGCGGTGATCTCGCGGTACGTCGCGGACGGCGGCCACGCGCTCGTGACGTTCTTCAGCGGCATCGTCGACGAGGACGACCGGGTCCGCCTCGGCGGCTACCCGGGGGCGTTCCGCGAGATGCTCGGAGTCGTCACCGAGGAGTTCCACCCGCTGCTGCCCGGCCACCAGGTCCGGCTGGACGACGGCACCGCCGGGCGCCTGTGGGTCGAGGACCTGCGCACCGTGGGCGCGAAGGCCGTGCGCAGCGCCGTCGACGGCCCGCTGCCCGGGGTCCCGGTCGTCACCCGCAACGAGCACGGCGCCGGCTCCGCCTGGTACGTGGCCACCGCGCTCGACCCCGACGCCTACGCGGCCCTGATCGGTGAGGTCGCGGTCGCCGCGGGCGCGCGGGTCGAGCCCGGCGCCGGTCCGCTGGTCGAGGTGGTCCGCCGGACCGGCCAGGGCCGCACCTACGTGTTCGTCATCAACCACTCGACCGCCCCGGTCGACGTGCCCGTCGTGGGGCACGAGCTGATCCGGGGCGAGCGAACCACAGGCCTGCGCGTGCCCCCCGGGGCCGTCCGCGTGGTCCGCGAGGAGGAGGACCAGTGAGCTCAGCCGCCCTGCCCGGTCGTCGCCGGGTGTCACGCGTGGCGCACAAGCGCGCCATCGCCGTCTTCGTCGCGCCGTTCGCGGCGCTGTTCACGCTGTTCTACCTGCTCCCGATCGCCTACGCGGTGTTCCAGTCGACCCGCGTGGTCGAGCGGGAGGGGACGTTCGGGCCGCCCCGCGAGGTGTTCGGCGGCCTCACCCAGTACGCGCAGGCGCTCCAGAGCAGCCCGTTCTGGGACTCCATCGGCCGCGTGCTCCTGTTCGGCATCGTCCAGGTGCCCGTCATGCTGGCGCTGGCGCTGGTGTTCGCGCTGCTGCTGGACTCCCCGCTGGTCCGCGGCCGGCGCTTCTTCCGGCTGGCGTTCTTCGTCCCCTACGCGGTCCCCGGTGTCATCGCCGCGATCATGTGGGGCTTCCTGTACTCGCCGAACCTCTCGCCGTTCCGGCCCCTGACGCAGTCGGTGGACCTGCTGTCCGCCGAGCTCGTCCTGTGGGCCATGGCCAACGTCGTGACCTGGGTCTTCGTCGGCTACAACATGCTGATCATCTACTCCTCGCTGCTGGCCATCCCGGCCGAGGTCTACGAGGCGGCGCGGCTCGACGGCGCGTCGCAGGTCCGCATCGCGTGGTCGATCAAGATCCCGCTGGTCATGCCGGCCATCATCCTCACCGCGATCTTCTCGATCATCGGGACGCTGCAGCTGCTCGCCGAGCCGCAGGTCTTCCGGACCTTCTCCTCCGCGGTGACCAGCACGTTCACGCCGAACCTGCTCGTGTACTCGACCGCGTCGGTCCCCAACGTCCCGCTCGCGGCCGCGTTCTCCGTGCTGCTCGCGCTGGCGACGTTCGTCCTGTCCTTCACCTTCCTCAAGGTGACCCAGCGGAAGGCCTTCCAGTGACCGCGCCCACGACCGGCACGTCCACGACCGGCAGGTCCACGAACGGCGGCGCCGTGCCGGACCTCGCGGGCCCCGGCTCGTCCGGAACCGCCCGGCGCACGCCGGACCGCCGGTCCGGGTCCGGGCCGCAGGAGAGCCGCGTCTCGCGCACGGTCGCCATGACGGTCATGGTCGTCTTCACCGTCTACTTCCTCGTCCCCATCTGGTGGCTGCTCGTCGCGGCCACCAAGGCACGTGGCGACCTGACGACGACCAACGCCCTGTGGTTCAGCGACATGAACCTGCTGGAGAACCTCGCGGCCACCACCGGGTACGGCGGCGGCGTCCTGCCGCGGTGGCTGCTCAACAGCGTCCTGTACGCCGGCGGCGGCGCCCTGCTGGGCACCCTGCTGGCCGGCATGTGCGGCTACGCGCTCGCGAAGTACCGCTTCCCCGGGCGTGAGCTGGTCTTCAACGTCGTCCTCGGCGGCGTCCTGGTGCCCGCGACGGCGCTCGCGCTGCCGCTGTTCCTGCTCTTCAGCCAGATCAACGCCACGAACACGTTCTGGTCGGTGTTCCTGCCGAGCATCGTCAGCCCGTTCGGGGTGTACCTGACCCGCATCTTCGCGGCGTCGGCCGTGCCGGAGGAGCTGCTCGAGGCGGCCCGCCTGGACGGCTCCGGCGAGGTGCGCACGTTCTTCACGGTCGCCGTCCGGCTCATGTTCCCGGCCCTGGTCACCGTGTTCCTGTTCCAGTTCGTCGCGATCTGGAACAACTTCTTCCTGCCGCTGATCATGCTGCGCGACGAGGCCCTCTTCCCCGTGACGCTCGGTCTCTACAACTGGAACACCCAGGTGAACCAGGTCCCCGAGCTGCGCCTGTACGTGCTCACCGGCGCCCTGCTGTCGATCGTCCCGCTCATCGTCGTCTTCCTGCTGCTGCAGCGCTTCTGGCGCGGCGGCCTGGGGTCCGGCGCGCTCAAGTGACCCCGCGCACCCGGACCCTGCTCCCCCACGTCCCGACCTCTCCCTCACCCACCTCTGGAAGGACCACCATGCGCACCACCACCCGAGCGGTCAGCGTCGCCCTGCTCGCGCTGACCGCCCTGACCGCCTGCTCGTCCGGCGCGGACGACGGCGCGGCCGGCGCCGGCGACACGGCCTCCGGCGGGGCCTGCGAGCCCGCCGGCGAGCCGGTCACGCTGACCTACACCACCTGGATCCCGGGCATCGAGGACGTCGTCGCGACGTGGAACGAGGCCAACCCGGACATCCAGGTCGAGGTCCAGACCGGCCCGAACGGCAACGGCGGGACCTACCAGAACTTCTTCAACCAGCTCGAGGCCGGCAACGCGCCCGACCTGGGCCAGATCGAGTACGACGCCCTGCCGAACTTCCGCGTGCAGGACGGCCTCGTCGACCTGGGCGCGTGCGAGGAGGTCGTCGCCGCGAAGGACCAGTTCGTGGACTGGACGTGGCAGCAGGTGCAGCTCGGCGAGGAGGACTCCGTCTACGCCATCCCGCAGGACGCGGGCCCCATGGCGCTGTTCTACCGGGCCGACCTGTTCGAGCAGAACAACATCCCGGTGCCCACCACGTGGGAGGAGTTCGCCACCGCGGCCGAGCAGGTCCGCGCGGCGGGCGGCTACATCACCAACTTCTCGCAGGCGGACATCAACCAGTTCGCGGGTCTGGTGTGGCAGGCCGGCGGGTCCTGGTTCGAGAACGACGGCGAGCAGTGGACCGTGGACCTGACCAACGAGGAGTCGGTCAAGGTCGCGAGCTTCTGGGACGACCTGATCGAGCGCGACCTCGTCTCCACCTACCCGGGCTGGACCACGGAGTGGGACAACGCCTACAACTCCGGTGAGGTCTGGACCTGGAACTCTGCGGTGTGGGGCGCGAACTCCATCGCGACCGGTGCGCCGGACACCGCCGGCAGGTGGGCCGTGGCTCCGTCCCCGCAGTGGGAGGACGGCGACGCGTCCGCCGGCAACTGGGGCGGCTCCACGACGGCGGTCTTCCAGGGCACCGAGCACCCGTACGAGGCGGCGAAGTTCGCCCTGTGGCTCAACACCTCCGAGGAGGCGCTGACCGCGCTCATCGAGGCGGCCAACCTCTACCCGGCGACCACCGACGGCGCGCAGCTCCCGGCCCTCGCCGAGGGCGTGGAGTTCTACGGCGGGCAGCCGATCTACGACGTCTTCGCCGAGGCCAGCGAGCAGGTGTCGCCCGACTTCGTGTGGGGTCCGACGATGACGCAGGTCTACAACGACGTCTCCGACGGCTTCTCCCAGGCGATCACCGGTGGCGGGACGCTGACCGAGGCACTCGAGTCGGCCGAGGGCACCACGGTGTCCGCGCTCGAGGCGCAGGCCATCCCCGTCGCCAAGTGACCCTGCGCCGTCCCGGCCCTCCGCGCTGACGGCAGGATCGAGGCGTCGCGTCGTCGCACGACCGCACGCCCCGCACGACCCGTACGACCCGTAGGGCCGGGCGCGGGCGTCGACCATCCCCCGGTCGGCGCCCGCGCCGTCCTGCGCCCCCTCGTCCGACCTCCGTCGCGCACCCGACCGCAGACCGGCCCCAGCCCCGGGAGAATGACCGTGACCCACGCAGCCCCGTCCGTCCTCGCCCTGCGTGCCGGCGGTGTCGGTCTCGTCCTGGACGCGTCGGGCCCCGGGCTGCCGAGCGTCCTGCACTGGGGCCCGGACCTGGGCCCGCTCGACGACGCCGCTCTCGACGGCCTGCGTGCGGCGTCCGTGCCGCCGCAGATCGGGAACGGTCCCGACGTCCCGGTCACCGTGTCGCTCGTCCCGGAGGGCAGCACGGGCTTCACCGGGACACCCGGTCTGACCGGTCACCGTGCCGGCGGGGCGGCGTGGTCCACGGCGTTCCGCCTGCGGTCGGTGGCCGTGCACCCGCTCGGCGCACCCGAGGCCGACCTCGTCGCCACGCACGACCGCTCCCCGGCCGGCTCACCGGACAGCCCGGCGACGTCGTCCCGCGACGACGCGGCCCACGGCGGGACCGGCGGCCGGGTGGTCGCCGAGGCCACGGACGACGAGGCCGGGCTGGACCTGAGCCTCGAGGTCGAGCTGCTCGCGTCCGGCCTGCTCCGTACGCGTGCGACGGTCACCAACCGCGGCCCCGGTGACTACGACCTCGACGGCCTCGGCCTGGCGCTTCCGGTCCCGCCGGCGGCCACCGAGGTCCTGGACCTGGCCGGGCGCTGGGCGAAGGAGCGGGTGCCGCAGCGACGCCCGCTGACCGTGGGGACCCACCTGCGCGAGGGCCGACGCGGCCGGACCGGTGCCGACGCCGCGACCGTGCTCGTCGCCGGCGAGGAGGGCTTCGGGTTCGCCCGCGGGCAGGTGTGGGGCGTGCACGTCGCGTGGAGCGGGAACCACCGCGCCTACGCCGAGCGCGTCTACTCCGGCGAGCGGCTGCTCGGCGGCGGCGAGCTGCTCCTGCCGGGCGAGGTGTCCCTCGAGCCGGGCGGGTCGTACGCGTCGCCCTGGCTGTACGGGTCCACGGCCGAGGGCCTGGACGCTCTCGCCGCCCGGTTCTACGACCATCTGCGAGCACGCCCGGCACACCCGCGCACGCCCCGCCCGGTCGTCCTCAACGTGTGGGAGGCCGTGTACTTCGACCACGACGCGACCCGCCTGCGGGACCTGGCCACGACCGCCGCCGAGGTGGGCGTCGAGCGCTTCGTCCTGGACGACGGCTGGTTCCGCGGGCGCCGCGACGACACCGCGGGCCTGGGTGACTGGTTCGTCGACGAGGAGGTCTGGCCCGACGGCCTGCGCCCGCTCGCCGACCACGTGCACGCCCTCGGGATGAGCTTCGGGCTGTGGTTCGAGCCGGAGATGGTCAACCCCGACTCCGACCTGGCGCGGGCCCACCCCGACTGGCTGCTCCAGGTCCCCGGCCGGCTGCCCGTGCCGTCCCGCAGCCAGCAGGTCCTCGACGTCGCGAACCCCGACGTCCACGCCTACCTGCTGGACCGGATCGTGACCGTCGTGCGGGACAACGCCGTCGACTACGTCAAGTGGGACCACAACCGCGACCTCGTCGACGCCGGCGCGCCGCCGACCGGTGCGGCCCGGGTCCACGCCCAGACGCTCGCCGTCTACCGGCTGCTGGACGCCGTCCGGGCCGCCTGCCCGGGCGTCGAGATCGAGTCGTGCTCCTCCGGTGGCGCCCGGGTCGACCTGGAGATCCTCGAGCGCACGGACCGGGTGTGGGCGTCGGACTGCATCGACGCCCACGACCGGCAGCACATCCAGCGGTGGACCGCGCAGCTCCTGCCGCCGGAGCTGGTCGGCAGCCACGTCGGCTCGGGCCGCGCGCACACCACCGGACGGTCGCACGACCTGTCCTTCCGGGCGGGCACGGCCCTGTTCGGGCACTTCGGCATCGAGTGGGACCTCACCCGGGCGACCCCCGCGGAGCGGGCCGAGCTCGCGGGGTGGGTCGGCGCCTACCGGACCCACCGGGCGCTGGTCCACACCGGCCGGACGGTCCGGGCGGACCTCGCCGACGGCGCCGTGTGGCTGCACGGCGTGGTCGGGCCCGGGGCGGACGAGGCCCTGTACGCGGTCGTGGTCCTCGACCGACCGGTGACCTGGCCGCCCGGACGCCTCGTGCTGCCCGGCCTGCGGCCCGACCGCACCTACGCCGTCACGCCGGTGCTGCCGGGGACCGTGAGCACCGACCCGCGGGTGGTGCCCCCGTGGTGGCCGGGACCGGTGGTCCTGCCGGGGTCCGTCCTGGTCGGCGCCGGCCTGCAGGTCCCGGCGCTCGACCCCGACCACGCCGCCCTGCTGCACGTCCGGGCGACGGGCTGACCGCGTCGGCCCGGCACCGGCCCCCCGCCGGGGAACCCGTGCCTTGCCACCGGCGGCGACCCGGGTCGATCCTCGGAGGACCTGTCGCCCGGCGTCGGGCGGCATCCGGACCCGGGGGGCGCCATGTCCGCGTACCGCACCACCGCCCGTCGCCGCGGGGCCCGCGTCGCGCGACGGCTCCTCGCCGGTCTGGCCGCCGCCACCGCCGTGGTGGCCGGCCTCGCGGCCTCACCCGCCGTCGCCGCCGAGCCGGCGCGGGGGCGCTGCGACCCGCTCATCGCCTACCGCGAGGGCTTCCCCATCGGCAGGGACTCGAAGGTCATGGGTGTCCCTGGGTCCGGCGGCGAGCCGCACGCCCTCTACGACGGCCCGCTGTCCGAGCTGGACCCGGACTGGTCGCCGGACGGCCGCCTGCTGGTGTTCGCGACGCGCCTCAACCTGGACGGCGTCGTCTCCGAGCGCGGCCTGGACGTCGTGGACGTCACCACCGGCGAGGTGCGCACGGTGCTGCGCCAGGAGTCCTTCACCCGCTTCCCGGAGTGGTCCCCGCGCGGGCGGGAGATCGCGTACGTCAGCGCCGAGGGCGGCCGCGGACCGCTCACCGCCGTCCGGGTGGTGCGCTCCGACGGAACCCGGGACCGGCTCGTCGTCGCCGTGCCCGAGGGCGAGGTCGTCCAGGACCTGGCCTGGGAGCCCCACGGCCGCACCCTCTGGATCACCTCGCGCGTCGGGGAGACCCAGTGGCGGCTGCGGTCGGTCGACCTGAGGACCGGAGAGCTGCAGCCCCTGGACAGCACCCGTGGTCTGGGGTACCCCCGGTTCGCGCACGGTCGGCGGCTCGTCGTCGAGGCCGACGAGGTCGGGCCCGACGGACGCTCGCACGCCAGCCTCTACGTCACCGACCGCAGGACCCTCCAGCCGCTCGTGCGTCTCTTCGGCGTGGCCGACGACCAGTGGAGCCCGGCCCTGGCGCCCGACGGCGACGAGGTCGCGTACCTCAGGGCGTTCGGGCACCCCACGGCGCCGCACGCGCTGGAGGTCCTGTCGCTGCGGGACGCCACGGTCCGCCCGCTCGTCGGGCCGATCCTCGGGGACACCCAGCCCATGGAGCGGGAGGGTCTGAGCTGGCAGCCGAAGGGGCGGTGCGTGGCGGGGTTCCCGTACTGACCGCCCTCGTCCGCCCGCGGCCTTCCTCGAATCGATCCACGGAGCGTTGACTCGAGATCCGGGCACGCCGCCCGGTGGGCACCGGAGGAGGTCGTCATGGTCTACGGCATCGTCACGAACGTCGCTGCCCCCCCTGCGATGTACGACGCGCTGCACGCCGAGGTCGTCCGGCGGGGTGGTGACACGGCCGGCGCGCTGATCCTCCACCTCGGGCGGGCGACGGCGACGGGCTTCCAGGTGGTCGAGGTGTGGCGGTCCGCCCAGGACTTCCAGCGCTACACGCGGGAGATCGTCATGCCGGCGATGGTCGAGCTGTTCGGGCCCGAGGCCGCGGCGGCGCCTCCCGACCTGGAGGAGTTCGAGGTCCGCGGCCTGGTGCTGGGGGACGACCGCGTCGTGGTCTGACCGACCCGCCCGTGCGTGCCCGACGGTCGGCGGCCTGACGTCCGGCACGCACCCGGTGGACCGACCGAGGACGATGGGACCGGATCGACCCGCCCACCGGTGCATCGGCGCGGCCCGGGGTTACGCTCGCTGGCGATGATGCGTCCAGCAGCGGCTACCGTCGGCGAGCTCCGGGCCTCCGGGCACGTCCTGACGACGGTGCGTGCCGAGATCCGTGACAACCTCCTCTCCGCGCTGCGTGACGGGCGCGACCCGTGGCCGGGCATCCACGGCTTCGAGGCCACCGTCATCCCCCAGCTCGAGCGCGCCCTGCTCGCCGGGCACGACATCGTGCTGCTGGGCGAGCGCGGGCAGGGCAAGACCCGCCTGCTGCGGACCCTGGCCGGCCTGCTCGACGAGTGGTCCCCGGTCATCGAGGGGTCCGAGATCGGTGAGCACCCCTACGAGCCGCTGACGACCGCGAGCCGGCGGCGTGCCGCCGAGCTGGGCGACGACCTGCCGGTGACCTGGCGCCACCGCGACGAGCGGTACGTCGAGAAGCTCGCCACGCCGGACACGAGCGTGGCCGACCTCATCGGGGACGTCGACCCGATGAAGGTGGCCGAGGGCCGCGCGCTGGGCGACCCGGAGACGATCCACTTCGGTCTCGTCCCGCGCAGCCACCGCGGCATCGTCGCGATCAACGAGCTGCCCGACCTCGCCGAGCGCATCCAGGTCGCGATGCTCAACGTGATGGAGGAGCGCGACATCCAGATCCGCGGATACGTCCTGCGCCTGCCGCTCGACGTGCTCGTGGTCGCCAGCGCGAACCCCGAGGACTACACGAACCGGGGGCGGATCATCACCCCGCTCAAGGACCGGTTCGGCGCCGAGATCCGCACGCACTACCCCACGACGCTCGCCGACGAGGTCGCCGTCATCCGCCAGGAGGCGGCGCTGGTCGCGGACGTACCGGACCACCTCGTCGAGATCCTCGCGCGGTTCGCCCGCGCCCTGCGCGAGTCGAGCGCCGTCGACCAGCGCAGCGGCGTCAGCGCCCGGTTCGCCATCGCCGGCGCCGAGACCATCGCGGCCGCCGCGCTGCACCGGGCCGCACGCCAGGGCGAGGAGCACGCCGTCGCCCGGCCGGTCGACCTGGAGTCGGCGGTCGACGTCCTCGCGGGCAAGATCCAGTTCGAGTCCGGTGAGGAGGGCCGCGAGGACGAGGTCCTCGACCACCTGCTGCGCACCGCCACGGCGGAGACCGTCCGCGCGCACCTGCGCGGTGTCGACCTCGGGATCCTGGTGTCGGCCATCCAGAGCGGGACCCTGGTGACCACCGGCGAGCAGGTGACCGCGCGGCAGGTGCTCGCCGGGCTGCCGGCGCTCGGCGAGTCCGAGCTGTACGACACCGTCTGCGAGCGCCTCGGGGCGACGAACGAGGGTCAGCGGGCGGGTGCGATCGAGCTCGCCCTGGAGGGCCTGTACCTGGCGCGGCGGGTGAGCAAGGAGACCGGGGACGGCGAGACGGTCTATGGCTAGGGCCAACCGGCGCCTCACGCGCCGGTCCCGTTACACCCCGTACTCCGGCGGGCCGGACCCGCTGGCCCCGCCGGTGGATCTCACCGAGGCGCTCGACGCGATCGGCGAGGACGTCATGGCCGGCTCGTCCCCGGAGCGGGCGATGCGCGAGCTCCTGCGTCGCGGCGGCCGGCAAGGGCCCGGCCTGGACGACCTGGCACGGCGGGTGGCCGAGCGGCGGCGGGAGCTGACGCGCCGGCACAACCTGGACGGCACCCTTCAGGAGGTCCAGCAGCTGCTGGACCGGGCGGTGCTGGCCGAGCGCAAGCAGCTCGTACGGGACGTCGACCTGGACGACGGCGACCGGGCCCTGGCCCAGATGCAGCTCGACAACCTCCCGTCCTCCCCCGCCGCCGCCGTCACCGAGCTGAACGACTACCCGTGGCGCAGCGCCGAGGCCCGGCAGGACTTCGAGCGGATCAAGGACCTGCTGGGGCGCGAGCTGCTGGACCAGCGCTTCGCCGGCATGAAGCAGGCGCTGGAGAACGCGTCCGACGCCGACCGGGCCGCCCTGGACGAGATGCTCACCGACCTCGACGAGCTGCTCGAGGCGCACCGGGACGGCACCGGCACGCAGGAGCAGTTCGACGACTTCATGGCCCGGCACGGGGACCACTTCCCCGAGCGCCCCGGGACGATCGACGAGCTCCTGGACTCCCTGGCCCAGCGCGCCGCCGCCGCGCAACGGCTGCGCAACTCGCTGTCCGCCGAGCAGCGCGCCGAGCTGGACGCCCTGGCGCAGCAGGCGTTCGGCTCGCCGGCGCTGATGGAGTCGCTCGGGCGGCTGGACGAGACCCTGCGCTCGCTGCGCCCGGGAGAGGACTGGGGCGGCTCGGAGCGGATGGACGGCGGGACCGGACTGGGTCTGGGTGACGGCACCGGCGTCCTGCAGGACCTCGCCGACCTGGACGCGCTGGCGGAGCAGCTCTCCCAGTCCTACGACGGGTCGCGCCTGGACGACCTGGACCTGGACCGGCTCGCCCGTCAGCTCGGCCCCGAGGCGGCCGTCGACGCCCGCACGCTCCAACGGCTGGAGCGGGCGCTGCGTGACTCCGGGACGCTGCGGCGCGCCTCCGACGGCGCCCTCGCCCTGACGCCGAAGGCGATGCGCCAGCTCGGGCAGAGCCTGCTGCGCGCCGTCGCGGACACCGTCTCACCACGTCAGGGCGGGCACGACGTGCGACGGTCCGGCGCGGCCGGCGAGCCGTCCGGGTCGACGCGGGCCTGGGCGTTCGGCGACGTCGAGCCGTGGGACGTGACCCGGACCATCACCAATGCCCTGACGCGCCGGGCCGCCGAGGGCGGGACCGGTGCCCGGGTGGCGATCGGCATCGGCGACGTCGAGGTGCAGGAGACCGAGGCCCGCACCCGGGCGTGCGTCGCGCTGCTGGTCGACACGTCGTTCTCGATGGCGATGGAGGGACGCTGGGTGCCGATGAAGCGCACCGCGCTGGCCCTGCACACCCTGGTCACCAGCCGCTTCCGGGGCGACGACCTGCAGCTCGTCGCGTTCGGGCGCACCGCGTCGGTCATGGAGATCGAGCAGCTCGTCGGGCTCGACGCGCAGTGGGACAAGGGCACGAACCTGCACCACGCGCTGCTGCTGGCCAACCGGCACTTCCGCCGGCACCCCGGCGCCCAGCCCGTGCTGCTCGTCGTGACCGACGGGGAGCCGACGTCCCACCTCGAGGCCGGCGGCGAGGCCTGGTTCGACTACCCGCCCGCGCCGCTGACCGTGGCCCTCACGGTGCGCGAGCTCGAGGTCTCGATGCGGCTGGGCGCGCGCACGACGTTCTTCCGGCTGGGCCGGGACCCGGGCCTGGCCCGGTTCGTGGACTCGATGGCCGCACGCGTCGGCGGCTCGGTGGTCGCCCCGGACGTCGACGACCTGAGCTCCGCGGTCATCGGCTCGTACCTGGGCTCGCGGCGCAACGGCGCCTTCGGTGCCTGGGGCGCGGACGACGAGCCGTTCCGCCTCTAGGACGTCGTCGGCGGCCGCGGGCGGCTGCCACTGGCGGCCGGCGGCTCGTGCCGTGCCGTTCCGGGGCGGGGCTCAGAACAGCGGCCAGGGCATGGCCGGCATGTCGCCCTCGTGGTCCGGGAAGCGTCCCTCGCCGAGCAGCCGGCCGCACCGGGCGGCCAATGCGTCCAGCTCGGGCTCGCTGAGCAGCTCGGCGAGCCCGCGGCCGAGGTCCCCGTCCAGGCCGGCCCTGACGCGGTCGACGCCGGCCAGCTCGTCCGGGTCGAGCCGCTCGCCGAGCCACCCCCACAGCACCGTGCGGAGCTTGGGCTCGACGTGGAACGTGACCCCGTGGTCGACGCCGTGGCGGTGCCCGTCCGGCATGGGCAGGACGTGGCCGCCCTTGCGGTCGGCGTTGTTGACCAGGACGTCGAACACCGCCATCCGCCGCAGCACGGCGGAGTCCTCGTGGACGAGCGCCACCCGCTGCCCGCTCTCGTCGCTGCCGTGGAAGACGGTGCGCCAGCCGTCCCGCGGCACGTCGTGCGCCGGCACGACGTCGACGGGGTCCTGCTCCGGGTCGGGCGTCCGCCACAGCTGCACCATGCCCGGGCCGAGCGGCCCGTCCCGCAGCCAGGTGCGCGGCACCACGTCCCAGCCGAGGGCCTCGGAGACCCGGTAGGCCGCGACCTCGCGGTGCGCGAGCGTCCCGTCCGGGAAGTCCCACAGCGGCCGCTCACCCGCGACGGGCTTGTAGACGACGGCGACCTCGCCGATCGCGGCCAGGAACGTCGCGTTGGACGCGACCCGGATCCGCCCGGTGACCCGGAGCCCGTCGCCGTCGAGGTCGAGGTCAGCAGCCGTCACCGGAGGTCACACGCCGTCGGTCGGCGCGCAGACGTGGCCGTCCTCGTCGACCGGCTGCCCGCAGATCGGGCACGGCGGCCGGCCGGACCGGACCACCCGCCGGGTGCGCTGCACGAAGGCCCGGGCCGTCCCGACCGGTATCCGCACGAGCAGCACCTCGCTCGGCTCCTCGGGGTCGGGCTCCGCCCCGGACCCGTCGTCGTCGGCCGCCTCCACCCAGGGGTAGGCCTCGATGATCACCTGCGCCGTGGAGGGGTCCCAGCCCAGCCGCATCAGACCGGCGCGGAACTGCTCCTCGACCGGCTGGTCGAGAGGGTCGTCGTCGATGAGCTCGAGCGGGGTGTCGTCGGGGACGCTCACGCGGGTGCTCTCGTCGACGGTCAGCTCGTGCAGGAGCTCGTCGATCCTCTCCGCGAGCAGTGCGGACTGCTCCTTCTCCAGCGCGACGCTGGTGGACCGGGCACCGGTGCGCGCCTGCAGGTAGAAGGTCCGGGACCCCGGGCGACCGACGGTGCCGACCACGACGCGGTCCGGCCAGTCGAACTCATGGACGACGGTGGGCATGGCCCCACTCTAGGGACGAGCGCCGTCCGCGGGCACGACCGGCGCGGGCCCGGCCCCACCGCCGACCACGGCGTCACCGACCGGCCCGGCGGAGCGCAGCCACGAGAGGTCACCGGACTCGGTGTTCGTCGCGACCACGTCCGGCCGGGCCGTCCCGTACCGCACGATCGACACCGACGCGGGGCTCACGTTGAGGCGCTGGAACAGATCGAGGTGCATGCCCAGCGCGTCGGCGAGCACGGCCTTGATGATGTCGCCGTGCGTGACCGCCGCCCAGACGGCGCCCGCCCCGTGCTGCGCCTCGACCGCCGCGTCGTGGCGGCGGACCGCCGCGACCGCCCGGGCGTGCATGGCCGCCAGCGACTCGCCGCCCGGGAAGCGCGCCGCGGACGGCTGGGTCTGCACCACCGACCACAGCGGCTCCTGGGCGAGCTCACGCAGGGGCCGTCCCTGCCACTGGCCGTAGTCGCACTCGGTCAGGGCGCTGTCCACCAGCGACACGGGCGAGCCGGCCTGCCGCTCGAGGACGACCCGCGACGTCTGCCGGCACCGCTCCAGGGGGCTGGACACCACCGCGACCAGCGGCACGACGGCGAGCCGTTCGGCGGTGCGCACGGCCTGGGCGCGCCCGACGTCGTCGAGCCGGACGCCGGCGGCCCGCCCGGCGAGGACGCCGGAGGCGTTGGCGGTGGTGCGCCCGTGCCGGACGAGGAGGACGGTGGCCATGCCGGGAGCCTAGGCACCCGCGGCGCACCCGGCGCACGACGGCGCCGGCACCGCCGGCACCGACGGCACCGACGGCCCTGACGGGAGCTACCCGCTGACCGAGGCCGGCGCGGGCAGGATCGCCCAGACGTGCTTCTCCGTCCCCTTCGCGTACCACCCGACGTCGTACGCCAGCCGCTGCGCGATCTGCAGCCCCAGGCCGCCCTGACCCTCCGGGCGCCCGACGGCGACGTAGGGCGCGGTTCCTGCCGCGTGGTCCGTCACGTCGAGGAGGTACGAGGACCCTTCGCGCAGCAGCCGCACGACGGTGGGCGGGTAGGCGTACTTCAGAGCGTTGGTCGCGAGCTCGGACGCGATCAGCACCATGTTCTCCGCGGCCTCGTCCAGGCTGCTCGGGACGGAATCTCCCCCGGCGATCGCGGTCATGAGAGCCGACCGCAGGGCGGACAGCTGCTCCGGTGAGTCCAGGACCCACGCGCGCTCCAGCACGTAGGTCTCCGGTGGATGGGCCGCCTCCAGGGGCGCAGCCCCCGTGGCGCCGTCGGTCCGCAGCTGGTCGGTCAGGTCCATGGCCATCTCCCCCTCGCACGCGGACAGGACGATCGACCCACGCTAACCCCGCCCCTCCGTCTGCCGGTGGCGTTCGGATGGCGGGATCGAGGCGCTGTGGGAAACTTCGCCGGATCCGTGGGCAGCACCCACACCATCCGCGGCCCACGGCGACGGGCTCGCGTCCCGAAGGGCGGTCCATCGATGGCGCAGCAGTCGACCCACGGCGAGGCGGGCACCGCCCGCGAGGTCCCGGGGCCGCGGGCGGTGTCGGTCGAGACCAACGGCATCAACGTCATCGACGAGAGCGAGCGGCGCGGCTCGCCCCGCCAGCTGTTCTGGCCGTGGTTCGGCGCGAACGTCAGCGTCCTGGGCCTGGCCTACGGCTCCTTCGTCCTGGGCTTCGGGATCTCCTTCGGGCAGGCCCTGGTCGCCGGCGTGGTCGGGATCGTCGTGTCCTTCCTGCTCTGCGGGCTCGTCGCGGTCGCCGGCAAGCGGGGCTCCGCGCCGACCCTGGTGCTGAGCCGGGCGGCGTTCGGGGTCGACGGCAACCGGGTCCCCTCCGTGCTGTCGTGGGTCCTGACGGTGGGCTGGGAGACCGTGCTGGTGTCCCTGGCGACCCTGGCGACGTCCACCGTGTTCACCCAGCTCGGCTGGGGCGGCGGGACGGCCACCAAGGTCGTCGCCCTGCTCGTGGTCGCCGCCCTCGTGGTGGCGGGCGGCGTCCTCGGGTTCGACCTCATCATGCGGATGCAGGCGGTCATCACGGTGGTGACCGCCGTCCTGACGGTCGTCTACATCGCTCTGGTGGCACCCGAGATCGACTGGTCGTCGGTCGCCTCGGTGCCGGCCGGCTCGGCTGCCGCACTGATCGGTGCGCTGATCTTCGTGATGACCGGCTACGGCTTCGGGTGGGTCAACGCCGCCGCCGACTACTCCCGCTACCTGCCGCGCAGCGCCTCGACCCGCGGGGTGATCGGGTGGACGACCTTCGGCGGAGCGCTCGCGCCGGTCATCCTCCTGGTCACCGGCCTGCTGCTGGCCGGGTCGGACGCCGACCTGTCGGCGGCGATCGGCGCGGACCCCATCGGCGCCCTGGGGACGATCCTGCCGACCTGGTTCCTCGTGCCGTTCATCCTCGTGGTCGTCCTCGGCCTGATCGGCGGGGCGCTGCTGGACATCTACTCCTCCGGCCTGTCGCTGCTGGCGGCCGGCGTCCGGGTCCCCCGCCCGGTCGCGGCGACGATCGACGGGGCGCTCATGGTCGCGGGCACCGTGTTCGTCGTCTTCGTCGCCGACGACTTCATCGGGCCGTTCCAGGGGTTCCTCATCACCCTCGGGGTGCCCATCGCCGCCTGGTGCGGCATCGTCCTGGCGGACCTCGCGCTGCGCCGGCGCGACTACGCGGAGGCGGACCTGTTCGACCCCCGCGGCCGTTACGGCAGCGTGCAGGCCGTGCCGCTCGCCCTGCTCGTGCTGGGCACGGTCGTCGGGTGGGGGCTGGTGACGAACACCTTCGCGGGCTGGCTGGACTGGCAGGGCTACCTGCTCGGCGCCGTCGGCCTGGGCGGCCGGGACGGCGCCTGGGCGTTCGCCAACCTCGGCGTCCTGGCGGCGTTCCTCATCGGTCTCCTGGGCACGCTGGCGCTGCGCCGTCGGGCCATCCGGGCGCAGGAGAGCGCGGGGGCGACCCCGTGACGCACGACGCCGGGACCCACGGCGCGGTCCCCGGCGACGCGGGGGCCCGGGCAGCCGGCCCCCCGGGCGCGGGCGCTCCCGGCACCGCGGGGTGGCTGGTCGTCGTCGACCTCCAGCACGTCTTCGGGGACTCCGCGTCGCCCTGGGCGGCGCCGCGGTTCGACGAGGTCCTCCCCCGGGTCCGCGAGCTCGCCGCCGCGTACGGCCCCCGCGTGGTGTGGACCCGGTTCGTGGCGCCGCGGGTCCCGGTCGGCGCCTGGGTGGAGTACTACGCGCAGTTCCCCTTCGCCCTCCAGCCGCCCGACGCGCCGCTCTACGGACTGGTCGAGGACCCCGGCGCCCACCCGGTGGTCACCGCGACGACGTTCGGCAAGTGGGGGCCCGACCTGGCCGCGGTCGTCGGGGACGGCCCCCTGACCGTGGTCGGGGTGGCGACGGACTGCTGCGTCATCTCCACGGTGCTCGCCGCCGCCGACGCGGGCGTCCCGGTGCGGGTGGTGACCGATGCCTGTGCCGGGTCGGGCGACGAGGACCAGGAGCGGGCGCTGCGCGTCATGGGCCTGTACGCGCCGCTGGTGGAGCTGACGACATCGGCGCAGGTGCTGGCCGGGCACTGACACCCGTCCTGGCCGTCCGTGACCACGCCGCCGGGCCGCTGGACGGCGAAGCCGGGGCCTCGGCGGTGCCGGCCGAGGGGCCTGCCGCGGTGGCCAAGCGCTGGGGTCAGGTGCGACGGATCTCGATCGTCGCGAACGCGGCCTCGTAGTGCTCGGCGTCGACGGCGACGGCATGGAGCAGCGGCATGTAGGCGGCCGCCTCGGCGCGCAGCATCGTGTCCGTCGTGAAGTCGTGGCCGTCGCGGTAGTGGTAGACGAGCTTCACGTGGTCGCTGGGCTGTGGTGCGCCCGAGCTCTGCGTCATGGTCATCCCGCACACCTCCCTCGGTGTCGCGCCGCCCCGCTACCTGCCTTACCGGTCCGACGCCGTCACAGGTTCAGTCAACGCCCGGGACCGCCCGACTCGCGGGCGGCGCGCCGGTCGAGTCCCTGCCCGTGGTTCGTCGCCGGAGCGAGCTCGGATGGCTCGCGGCGCCGATGTCGTCGACACGGTGCCGGTCGGGCGACCGGCGTCCCCGGCGGCCGTCCGCGACGTGTGGACGCGCGCTCGTCCGGGCCGCCCGGGGTCGGGCGGCAGCGGGTCTAGCCGACGTCGACCGGGGTGATCTCGATGAGCGGGCTCTGCGCCATCATCAGCGCGACGTCGCGGCGGTTCCAGCGGCGGGCCGCCGCCTCGATGAACGGACGCCGCTCGGCCGGGTCCTCGATGACGCGGGCGAGGGCCGGCACGTCCGCGACGGCGTGCCGCGAGAGGTGCACCGTGACGTGCGGGTCGGCGCCGACGTTCAGCAGCCACGCGCGCTGGTGCGGGGACGGCATCCCGGAGACGAACAGGCGGCCGTCGAGCTCGTGCAGGAAGACCTCGACGCGCCGCGGCTGCGCGCTCCGGCGGCCCGTGGTGGTGAGCTCCACCACCTGGCTGCGGTGCAGCGCCTCGGCGAGCGACGGGTCCATGGCGACCTCCGGACCCCACTGTCCATCGCGCCGGACCGCCGTCGCAACGCCCGCGCCGCGCCACCGTGCCGGGCCGGGTCGCGCCGGTCGCGGCCCGACGGCGCCCGGCCGGCCCGGCATCGCCGGGCCGGGCGCGCTCAGCCGGTGCGGCGCTCGCCGCGCCCGACCGGACCGACCGCCTTCGTGTAGCGGCGGGTCGGGACCAGGATCGTCGAGCCGCCGCTGGTGAACGCGGGGTTGTCGTACGGCCCGGAGTCGGACCACCCCTGGCGCTCGTAGAACCGCCTCGCCCGCGCGTTCCCGGGGACGACCGCGAGCCACGCCGTCGTCCAGGCACGGCCGATCTCCGCCTCGCCGTGCGACAGGAGCTGCGCCGCGACGCCGGTCCCCCGCGCCGGCGCGTCGACGTAGAGCTGCTCGACGGCGTCCCGGTGCGTCACCACGAAGCCGACCACCACGCCGTCGACGGTGGCGACCGTGGTGGTCGCGAGCCGGACGGGGACCCGGCCGAGCAGGTGGTCGAGCTCGCGGTGCTGCGGGAGCTCGGCGGGGACGTGGCCGAGGTGGCCGTCCCCCCACGAGCGGTGCCAGACGGCGGCGATCGCCTCGACGTCGTCGCGCCCGGCCGGGCGCAGGACCGGCTGGGTCATCTCCGCCTCCCCCGCTCCCCGGTGGTCGTGGACCGTCGCGACCCTACGGTCCGCGGCCGACGACGGCACGTCGCCGTCGTCGGCCGCGGGAGCCTCAGCAAGGACGCCCTACCCGACCACGGCCACCGCCACGTCCGGGTGGTCGCTGAACAGCCCGTCCATGCCGGCGGCGACGAAGATCCGGATCTCGGCCGCCAGGTCCCCGGGGGCGTTGGGGTCCGCGCTGCTGCGCAGCTCGGCCGGGAGGAACTGGTTCTCCAGGCGGAACGTCCAGCCGTGCACGACGAGCCCGGCGTCGTGCGCGTCGGCGATCACCGAGGTCGGCGCACCGAGCGTGTTCTCCGGCGTGCGCGGGATCATGATGTTCTTGCACAGCCCGACGCCGTCCGCGTAGCCGGCGATCTCCTGCAGGCCCGCGGGGGTGACCAGGTCGGCGTACGTGCGGGGGTCGCCCGCCGCGACGAGGTCGTAGGGCGCCCCGGCGCAGTCGACGAGCTGCGCGATGTCGACGTCGACGAGCGCGTCGAGCTCACGCAGGTTGCCGGTCTCGAAGCTCTGGAGGATCACCGGGTCGCGGCGGTCGGCCAGGTCGTTCGCCTCGAGGGCGGCGACCACCTTCTCCTCCATGGACAGGCCGATCGAGTCGAAGTACGTGGGGTGCTTCGTCTCGGGGTAGACGCCGACCTGCTCGCCGTCGCACGTGGTCGAGCGGCGGGCGAGGTCGAGGACCTCCTCGAAGGTCGGGACCTCGTAGAGCCCGTCGAAGGTCGCGCTGCCCGGGCGCGCCTCGGGCAGCCGCTCCACCGCTCGCAGCGTGCGCAGCTCCGCGAGCGTGAAGTCCTCGGTGAACCAGGCGTCGGCGTGCTCCTCGCCGTCGATGACCTTGGTCGTCCTGCGGTCGGCGAACTCGGGCCGGGTCGCGACGTCGGTGGTGCCGGTGATGTCGTTCTCGTGCCGGGACACCAGCACGCCGTCCTTGGTGGACACCAGGTCCGGCTCGATGAAGTCGGCGCACTGCAGGATCGCCGTCTCGTAGGCCGCGAGGGTGTGCTCCGGCCGGTACCCCGAGGCTCCGCGGTGACCCACCACCGTCACCTCGCCGACGGGCACCCGCACCTTGCGCAGGTCCACCAGGGCGATCTCGGTGTCGTCCGGGGTGCCGGGGACCCGGGCGGCGTTGCCGGGGAAGTTGTTGTCGTTGGCGATCAGCAGGCGGCCGTCGCGCAGCTGCACGACCGTCTCGAACGACTGCACCGGCAGCGAGAAGGGGTCACCGGTGCCGTACCCGTCGCCCGCGGCGAGGTCGTCCGGGTTGGCGATCCTCAGCGCGTCCAGCACGAGCGTCTTGGTCAGGTGCCCGTCGGGGTCGGTGCGGCGCAGGTCGACCCGGTAGACGCGCTTGGTGACCGACGCGGCACCCTCGAAGTTGTCCCGCTCGACGACGAGCAGCTCGTGCCTGCCGGTCATGAACGCGTCGCCGACGACGTTGTCGTCCCGGTCGACCTCGTAGTCCCAGGTCCGGCCGGTGTACTGCCCGGCGCGGGTGTCGAACTCGTGGATGACGCGACGCCGGCGGTCGGGGTCGCCGACGAGCGCCCCCTCGACGATCGGGTACAGCAGGCGCCCGCCACGTGCCGCGCCCATCGCCTCGAAGCCGCGGCTGGACCCGACGGTCGCCGCCTGGCCGGGGGGCAGGGTCGGGTTCTGCGGCGACGTGACGCCGGCCAGCGGCACGGGGGGCGCGAGCACCACGCCGTCGGCGTCCACGTGCAGCAGGAAGGGGCCGAACTCCTCACCGATCCAGAACGTGCCGTCGTCGGCGAGCACGACGGACTCGATGTCGAAGTCCGCCCCGGTCAGCAGCCGGTCGGGGGTGCCGGCGTTGACGATCGGGAAGGGGACGTGCCGGTCCGGGTCCCGCAGGGAGATGAAGCCCTCGACGGCGATCTCGCCGGACCCACCGTCCGCCGTCCGCCAGTCCGGCGTGATCCGGTAGAGGCGCAGCAGGAAGTCGGCCGAGTTCTCCTTGGTGCCGAAGCCGTTGTCGGGCATCGCCCAGAAGGTCCCGTCGCCGGCGTCGACGACCCCGGAGAAGCCCGGGACCACCTGCCCGGGGAACGGTCCCGTGCGTCCGTTGGCCGGGGTGGCTCGCGCGCCGGACGGCGGCCCGGGGGCGAGGAAGTCCGCGGAGAGCGTGGCCCGTGCCACCAGGGTCGGCTGCACGACGGTGTTCGTGCGGCCCGGGTGCCCGGCCGGGGCCAGGTCCACCTCTCGGGTCGCGGCTCCGGCGGTGGCCGGCACGAGCAGGACGGCGGCCACGGTCGCCACCAGGACTGAGGACATCGCTGTGCGTCTCATGGACCCAGTGAAGGGGGCTCGCGCCCTCGTCCACCAGACCCACTTCACGACGGGCAGGTGAGCGTCCGGTGAACCGGGCGCCCACGGCGCGCGCCGGTCGGGACGTCCGACGGGCCCACGGCGCTCGCCGGTCGGGACGTCCGACGGGCCGGCGGGCCCCGCCCGGGTCAGACTGCGGGGACGCACGTCCGCCCGCACGAGGAGACCATGAGCCAGCCGACGCCCCGCCCGTCACCACCCGGCGGCAGCACCGAGGCCGCCGGGCCGGCACCCGCCCGTCCCGCGCGGACCCCCTGGACCACCCGGACGTGGGTCGTCCTCGCGCTGGTGGGTGCGGTGGGCGGGCTCCTGTCGGGGGCGTTCGGCGTCGGGGGCGGCATCATCATGGTGCCGCTGCTGCTGACCTTCGCGGGCATGGACCAGCGGCGCGCGGCGACGACCTCCCTCGCCGCGATCATCCCCACCGCCGTGGCGGGTGGGGCGACCTACCTGGCGAACGGTGAGATCGACGTCCCCGTCGCCGCGCTCGTCGCCTTCGGCGGCATCGTCGGCTCGTACGTCGGCGCCCGGGTGCTGCGCCGCATCTCGCTGGGGTGGCTGCGCTGGTCGTTCGTGGCCCTGCTGCTGGGGGTCGCCGCTCGTCTGCTGCTCATCGCACCCGAGCGCGGCGTCGAGGTCGACATCGACGCGCGGGTCGCGCTCGCCCTCGTCGGCACCGGGCTGGTCATGGGGGTCGCGTCCGGACTGTTCGGCATCGGCGGCGGCGTCTTCCTGGTCCCGATCCTCATCTCCGTGTTCGGCGCGAGCGACCTCTCCGCGAAGGGCACGTCCCTGCTGGTGGTGCTCGCGACGTCGGTCGTCGGCACGGTCACGAACCTGCGCGGCGGCATGGTGGACCTGCGGGCCGGCGCCGTCGTGGGCCTCGCCGCGACCCTGACGTCGTTCGCCGGGGTGGCGTTGGCGTTCGCGCTGCCGCCGCGCCTGTCGGGAGTCCTGTTCGCCGTCCTGCTGGTGTTCTCCGCGGTCCAGATCGCGCTCCGCGCACGGCGCGCGCGACGGGCGGCGTGACGCCTGCCCGACGGGCGGCCGGTGGTGCACCGCGATCCGCGCGACCGTGCTTCCCCGGCATGACGGTCGAGCGGCCCAGTGCGTCCGGCACCGGGGACGACGCGACGCCTACCCTGCGGGCATGGAGGTCGTCATCCCCAGCGGGACGGGTCAGGTCGGTGGCGTGCTGCGGCGGGCTCCGGCGCAGCGCGGCGAGGTCACGCTGCTGAGCCGGCGGCCGCGGCCGCTCGAGGACGGCGTCCGGCACGTGCGGCGCGCGTGGGGTGGCCGCCCCGGCGGGCGTCGACCCGCCGCGGACACCGGCGAGCCCCGGCCCGGCGTGCCGAGCGGGTCGCGGTGACGACGCACGCGCACGCGCCCCGGACCGTGCGCTGCGCCGTCGTGGTGGTCTCCGACCGCTGCGCCCGTGGCGAGGCGGTGGACCGGTCCGGACCCGTCGCCCGCGAGCTGCTGGAGTCCGCCGGGCACCGCGTCGGCGACGTCGTGGTCGTGCCGGACGGCGAGGCGTCCGTGGCCGGCGCCCTGGCGCGGGTGCTCGCCGACGGCGTCCAGGTGGTTCTCACCAGCGGGGGCACCGGGATCTCGCCCCGCGACCTGACCCCGGAGGGCACCCGCCCCTTCCTCGACCGCGAGCTGCCGGGGGTCGCCGAGGCCCTGCGCCGTCGCGGCGCCGACGACGTCGCCACCGCCGTCCTGTCGCGCGGGCTCGCCGGCGTCACGGCCGACGGCGTGCTCGTCGTCAACCTGCCCGGCAGCCCGGACGGCGTGCGCAGCGGCGTCGAGGTCCTGCTGCCGCTGCTCGCGCACGTCGTCCACCAGGTCTCCGGCGGCGACCACCGGTGAGCCTGCGCCAGGTGGTCGACGCCCCGCTGTCCGTCGAGCAGCACGTCGCCGCCGTCGACGACCCGCGGGCCGGGGCGGTGGCCACGTTCGTCGGCCGGGTGCGCGACCACGACCCGTCGGTCACCGGCCGCGTCGTGGCCCTGGAGTACAGCGCCCACCCAAACGCCGCGGCGGTGCTGGCGGACGTCGTCGGGCGGGTGGCCGGGCGGCCGGACGTGCTCGCGGTCGCGGCGAGCCACCGGGTGGGGCGGCTGGAGGTCGGCGAGGTCGCCATCGTGGTGACCGTCGCGACCGCGCACCGGGCCCTGGCGTTCGACGTCTGCCGCGAGCTGGTGGAGACCCTCAAGGCCGAGCTGCCGATCTGGAAGCGGGAGGTCCTCGCCGACGGCTCGCACGTGTGGGTGGGGATGTGACGGGTCAGCCTCCGGCGAACGGCGGCAGGACGTCGACCGTGACGCCGTCCTCGATCCTGCGGGAGTCCGCGTCCAGGCGGTGGCCCCCGGCCAGCAGCGAGCACCGGGTCAGGACGCGGTCCAGGGCTGCGCCGTGCGCGTCGACCATCGCCGCGCGCAGCTCGCCCGCGGTCGCGGCGTCGAACGTCTCGGTGTCGACGCCCGCCGCCTCGGCCGCGGCCGCGAAGTAGCGCACCCGGATCACGGCGTCTCCCCGCGCACCCAGTCGCCGGACCGGCCGCCGGACTTCGCCTCCAGCCGCACGTCGCGCACGGACGTCTCGCGGTCCATGCCCTTGACCATGTCCACCACGGCCAGCGCGGCGACGGACACCGCGGTCAGCGCCTCCATCTCCACCCCGGTGCGGTCCGCCGTGCGGACGGTGGCGCGGACCGCGACCCCGTCGTCGACCACCTGCAGGTCGACGGTCACCCCGTGGACGCCGATGACGTGGGCGAGCGGCAGCAGCTCGGCGGTGCGCTTGGCCGCGGCGATCCCGGCCACGCGCGCGACCGCGAGCACGTCGCCCTTGGGGACGTCGTCGGCGCGCAACGCGGCGACGACCGCGGCGCTGCACGCGACGTGGCCGGACGCGGTCGCCTCGCGCACCGTCGGCTGCTTGGCCGTGACGTCGACCATGCGCGCGCGGCCGGCGCCGTCCAGGTGGGTGAACTGCGAGGCGCTCATGGGTCCGTCCTGTCGCGTGTCGGGCGGCCGCACGCTACCCGCACCCCGGCCTGCGGCACGGTCCGGCTCACCGGGTGGCCACCGGTCGGCGCCGGCCGAGGCGGGCGAGCACGGCGTGCACCACCAGGCCCCCGACCACGGCCACGCCCAGGTGCACGAACCCGCCGACGAGCCCCACGCCGAGCGCGACCGACCACGCCGACGCGCCGCGGACGTCCCGCAGCAGGCGCGCGTGGGCGACCGCCGCGACGACGAGCAGCCCGGCGAGGACCGGGAGCGGGAACGCGGGCAGCACCACGGCCAGGCTGCCGCCCGCGGCGAGGGCGGCCGCGACCAGGACGACCCCCAGGAGCGCCGGTGCCCGTCCGGTGCGGGCGCCGAACGCGTGGTGCGCGCTCATCCCGCCCGCGCCGTGGCACACGGGCATGCCGCTGAGGCCCCCGGCCACCAGGTTGGCCGCTCCCAGCGTGCGGGCCAGCCGCCCGGGGGTCACGGCGGCGGCCCGCCCGGGGAAGAGCTGCCGTGCCGCGTCGGCGGGCGCCAGGCACGAGTTCGCGAAGGTCAGCGGGAGCTGGGGCAGCACGAGCAGGGTCGCGGCGGTCAGCAGCGTGCCGACGTCGAGGTGCGGGAGGTCCACCGGCGCCGGGCCGAGCGCCCAGCCGGTCCCGCTCGACCCCGCCGTGCCGGCGGCCCCGGGGACCGTGAGGACGACCGCGACCGCCAGCGCCACCACGACCGCCACGAGCACGACCCGACGGCCCCGCACGAGCAGGACGGCGGCCACGGCCACCGTGCCGGCCACCAGCCACGGCGGGGGCAGCTGGTGCGTGAACAGCGGCGGCGGCTCGGTGGCCAGCCCCCACGCGATCCGCGCGAACGTCAGCGCCACCGCGAGCTGCACCCCGCGGATCACCGCGACCGGGAAGACGCGGGCCACCCGGTCGAGCATCCCGGTCGACCCCAGCACCAGGAAGGTCACCCCCATGAGGAGTGCCCCCGCGGCGACGACGTCGGGTCCCGCACCGGCCGCGATCGCCGCGGCGCCGAAGGCCTTGAGCGGCTGGACCGCGACCGGCAGGCGGTACACCCGGGCGACGAGCAGGTACGTCAGGCCCGCGGGCAGCAGCACGGCGGTGGGCGACAGCCCGTTGGTGACCACGAGCGCGACCGCGATGGGCAGCAGGACCCCGAGGTCGGCGACCGCGCCGGACGCCTCGCGCCACCACGTGACCGGGCCCGCCGCCCCCTCGTCGAGGCCCGCGCTGGTCACACCCGCCGCCCGCGCCGTCATGCGGACGGCCTCGGCGCCTCGCCCGGCGGCACGGTGCCGGGCACGCGCGCCCCGCCCGACCCCGGGCGGCGCGCGCGGCACGCACCCGGGTGGAGCGTCGGTGTGGTCCTGGCGAGCGTGGGCACTGCCGTCCTCCCGTGGCCGACCGGCGACGACGGTCACCGGCGCCGGTGACATTGTCACCCGCCCGGCACCCGTCCCGAAGGCTCCCCGCGCTCGCGCGTGGTCCGCGGCAACCACCGGGTGGACCGCGTTTGCACCACCCGGCCGGTGGGCCGACGATCGGCCGGTGCCGGGCTGCCGTCCGGACGACGGCGGCAGGGGGTGCGGTGGACGACTCGAGCAACGGGGTGCACGAGCCACCGGCGGCGCTGGTCGGCCGGTGACGGGCGACGTCCCCGCTCCGACCGGCACGACGCCGTCCTCGGGTCCCAGCACCCCGGCCGCCCCCGCCCGACGGTCCGACGCCGTCGCCTCGCTCGCCGTGGCGGCGGTGGCGTTCGTCGTGGTGACCGGTGAGACCCTGCCGGTCGGGCTGATCAGCGACGTCGCCCGCGGGGTGGACGCGGACGAGAGCGAGGTCGGCCTGACCGTCGGCTGGTACGCGCTCGTCGCCGCGGTCAGCGCGGTCCCGCTCACCCGGCTCACCGCCCGGCTCGACCGCAGGACGGTCCTGGTGGGGTGCGCGCTGGTGTTCGCCGGGGGGCACGTGGTCGCGGCGCTGGCGACCGACCTGTGGGTGCTGCTCGTGGGACGCAGCGTGGCCGCCCTGACCCACGGCATCTACTTCGCCGTCGCCACCCCCGCCGTCGTGCGGCTGGCGCGCCCGGAGGCCCGGGTGCGCGCCGGCGGGCAGGTCGCCGTCGGCGCCTCCGTCGCCCTGGTGCTCGGCACCCCGCTGGCCACGCTCCTGGGCCAGGCCGCCGGCTGGCGCATCGCGATGCTCGTCGTGGCCGCGGTCGCCACCGTCCTCGCCCTCGTGGTCGCGCGCCTGCTGGGTCCGCTGCCCGCGCTGCAGCGCAGCGGGCCACGGTCCGCGGACGGCGTGCTGGCGACCCTGCGCTCCCGGCCGCTCGCCGTCGTCATGGTGATCACCGTGGTGCTGGTCACCGGCCACTTCGCGCTGTTCACCTACGTCGCGCCGTACGCCGACGAGCGCCTGGGGGTGCACGGCGCGACGTTCTCCGTCGTCCTGCTGGTCTACGGCGGCGCCGCGGTCGTGGGCAGCACCCTGGCGGGTCGGGTCGCCGAGGCACGGCCGGTCGGCGGGGTCCGCGTCGGCGCCGTCGTCTTCACCCTGGCTTCGGCGGGGCTCTGGGTCGCGGCACAGCTGGGGGCCCGGCCCGCCGGCGTCGTGCTCCTGGTGGTGTGGGGCGGGACGTTCTCGCTGCTGGCCGTGTCCACCGGCCTGGCGGTGCTGCGCCGGGTGCCCGGGACGCGGTCCGAGACGGCGTTCGCGGTGCACGGCATCGTGTTCCAGGCGGGCATCGTGGCCGGGTCGGCGCTCGGGTCCCTGGGCCACCGCACCGGGCACCTCGCGCAGATCCCGTGGGTCACCGCCACCGCCGGTCTGCTGGTCCTCGCCCTGCTGCTGGGTGCGGGCCGGGCCTTCCGCGGTGGTCAGCCGACCTGACCGGGGGGCCGGTCGAGCGGTTGGTCTTTGGTACTACGACCGGTGACGCGGTGGGGTCCGCGGGGTTCCAATGGTGCTCTTCGGGGGCGGTCCCCCGCTCAGGACGAGGAGATCACCATGTGGGACATGTGGCGCGTGTGGGTCACGGACGAGGACATCCAGCAGGCGACGAACGCCTGGCTGTCGGCGGTCGACGGCGGTGCGCCCCTGGAGCGGGTGGACGACCTGCGCGAGGAGCTGGGCCGCCTGTGGCGGGCCGGCGCCCAGCAGCTGACCGCCAGCGCCTGACCGGTCGGGCAGGCGGCCGCGGCGACCGCGGCCAGGCCCGACCGACGGCTCGACCGGTCGGCCCGCGTCGTGGCCCGATGGCCTGTCGCGGCGTCAGGACCCGTGCGGCGTCAGGACCCGACGCGGCGTCAGGACCCGTCGAGCCAGGGCTGCGGGTCGCCGGGGCCGTGCACCTCGACGACGGACTCGACCGCGGCGAGCCGGAGCATCCGGCGCATCCGCTCCGGCACGTTCGCCAGCACCATGGACTGCGACACCGGCAGCATGCGCTGCGCGCCGAAGACGACCGACAGCCCCGCGGAGTCGAGGAACGTCACCTCGGCGAGGTCGACGACGACCTGGGGTCGCCCGGCCGCGACGGCGTCCTGCAGCGCCTGACGGAAGGCCGGCGCGCCGGAGACATCGAGCTCGCCGTGGGCGTGGACGACGACCGCCCGGTCGTGGACGGCCTGCGTGAACGACGTGGTCCTCTGGGCGGTCATGGGACGTCCTCCTGGGCGTGGTCGTCGATCAGGGCGAGGTCGGGCACCACCTGGGCGACCGTACCCACCCCGGCCAGGGTGAGTACACGACGGATCCGCGAGTCGTCGGGGACGACGAGCCGCAGACGCTGCTGACGGTCCCCGAGCTGCCGCGCGAGGCGGTAGATCAGCCGAAGGCCGGTGCTGTCCAGGTAGGTCACCCCGGACAGGTCCAGGACGAGGCCGCGGGCGCGGTTGGACACCGACCGCTCCAGCCGTCGGCCCAGGTCCTCGACGTTCGACAGGTCGACCTCGCCGGTCATCCGGGCCACCGGCCACGCCGCGTCCTCGGTGTCCTCGGACACCTCCACCGCACCCACGGTCATGGCGGCACCTCCAGCTGGCGGAATTCGCGACGGGGGCCTGCTCGACGCTGCGAGCGGCCCCCGGTCTCATCATGGTGCCCAGGTGCCGCGCCGGGAACCGTCCCGGCCGCTGTTCACCCCGCCGAGGGCCTGACCACGGCGTCCGCGTGGGTGGGTCGGTCTAGCGTCGGCCCTGTCGGCATCGGGGCCCGGACGGCGGGAGTGGTCATGAGATTCGGACTCGTCGGGACCTACGGCTCCGTCGCGCAGACCGTCCGGCTCGCGCAGGAGGCCGAGGCGCACGGCTGGGACGGCTTCTTCACCTGGGACGGCATCAGCGTGGGCCCGCTGGACACCTGGGACCCGTGGACGCTGCTCGGCGCCCTGGCGGTCAGCACGCAGCGGATCCGGCTCGGCGCGATGGTGTTCCCACTCGCGCGTCGGCGGCCGTGGAAGGTCGCGCGCGAGTCGCTCACGGTCGACCACCTGTCCGGTGGGCGGCTCGTCCTGCCGGTCGGTCTCGGCGCGGTGGACGACGGCGGCTTCGCCCGTGTGAGCGGCGAGGCAACCACCGCCCGCCAGCGCGCCGAGCGGCTCGACGACGCGCTGGCGATCCTCGAGCGCGCGTGGTCCGGCGAGGTGTTCTCGTACGCCGGCCACCACCACACGGTCACGGACCTGCAGTTCCTCCCCCGGCCCGTGCAGCGGCCCCGGGTGCCCGTGTGGCCCGTGGCGGCGTGGCCGAGCGAGCGTTCGATGGGCCGTGCGGCGCGGTGGGACGGCGTCCTCCCGCAGAGCCGGACCTCGCGCGGCGCGCTGACCCCGGACGACATCCGGGCGCTGGTCGCCTGGGTGACGGACCGGCGGCGGGACCTGGCCGCCGAGGAGCCCGAGCGGCACCTGGGGCCGTTCGACGTGGTCGTCGAGGGCGTCCTGCCGTCCGGGACGTCGGCCGCCGCCGACCACGTCGCCGCGCTCGCCGACGCGGGCGCGACCTGGTGGGTCGAGTCGCGCTGGGACCCGTCCCGGGACACGCCGCAGGAGCTGCTCCGGGTCGCGCGGCAGGGACCCCCGCGGCTGGGTCCGGCGCCTGGGTGAGCGCCCGTGCCGCGGGGGGTGCGGGCGTGGCGTCCCGGAGGATGCGCCGCCGGGCCTCCGGTCAGGCGTCCGGTCAGGCGGCCAGGTCAGGCGGTCAGGTCGCGCGTGCGCTCCAGGACGGCCGACCGCAGCCCGTCGTGGTCCGCGAGGTCCGGAGCGACGAGGCCGAGGACCGCCGCGACCGACTCCTCGAGGGTCCCGGCGACCAGGGGCAGCACCTCGTCGGCGCGCGCGTCCTTGACCGGCGCACCGCTGCCGCGCAGGTGCAGCACCCACGCCGCCAGCACCCGGGCCGCCCCGGCCGGCACGCGGCCGGCGGCCAGCTCCGCACGCAGCGTCGGCACGATGCGGACCGGGACCTTCTGGGATCCGTCGGCCGCGATCTGGGCCAGCGCGTGCCGGATCGCCGGGTTGCCGAACCGGTCCAGGAGGGCCGCGCGGTAGGCGGCCACGTCGGCGGGCGGCAGGCTCAGGTAGGCCACGGCCTCGTCCCACCACTCCTCGACCCACCCGCGCAGCACCCGGTCCCCGACGGCCTCGGCGACCGTCTCGTGCCCGCGGATCGAGCCCGCGTAGGCGAGCAGCGTGTGGGCCCCGTTGAGCAGCCACAGCTTGCGCTGCTCGAACGGGCGGACGTCGTCCACGACCTGGGCACCGGCGGCGTCCCAGGCGGGGCGGCCGTAGGGGAACCGGCCCTCGATGACCCACTCGCTGAAGGGCTCCGTGGGCACGGGAGCGGCGTCGACGAGGCCGGTCGCGGCGAGCACGACGTCGCGGTGCTCGTCGGTCGTGGCCGGCGTGATCCGGTCGACCATCGTGGTGGCGAGCTCGACGTGCTCGGCGACCCAGGTCGCCAGCGTGGGGTCGACGGCGTCGACCAGGTCGGCGAGAACCGCGGCGAGGGCCGGCCCGTTGTCGGGCAGGTTGTCGCACGGCACGATCGTCAGCCCCCCGGCGCCGGCCGCGCGGCGGGCCAGGAGCCCGGCGACCAGGCGTCCCGGGGTCGTGCGCACCGGCGCACGCGGGTCGTCCCGCAGCGCGCCGACGTCGGCGGCGACGTCCTCCCGGCCGGCGTCCAGGCGCCCGTCCGGACCCAGCAGGTAGCCGGCCTCGGTCACGGTCACGGTCACCACCACGACGTCGGGCGAGGACAGGTACCCCAGCCATGCCGTGTGGTCGTCGGACCGGTGCACGGCGCTGATGCTGCCGATCACCTCGAGGTGGTCCCCGTCGGCGCCGCGCGTCACCAGCGTGTAGAGCCCGTCCTGCGGCTCGAGGGCGTCGGCCACCGCCGGGGAGCGGCCGGTGAAGGCGGCGATGCCCCACTCGGCGGCGTCCGGCGCCCGGTCGGTGTACCAGGCCTGGTGCGCGCGGAAGAAGTTGCCGACGCCGACGTGGACCACGCGCACGGGCGCCGCGGGGTGGCCCGGCGCGCTGGACCGGGACAGGCGCGGGGCGGTGGCAGGCGGCGGGGTGGTGGTCACGGCGGGCGCCTCTCGGGTCACGTTGACGAGCGGCATGGTCGCCGCACGCGATGCCGGCGCCCGTCACGGGCGCGCGCGGCACCCCCGATCCTGCGCGGCTGGACGCCGGGCGGCAAACGCTTGCTGCCTGTTGCCCCGGTCGGTTGCCCGGGTCCGTCGGCGCGGGGCAAGGTGGGGCCATGACCTCGACCCTCGATCCCGCCGCGTCGCTCGCCGACCCTGCTCGCGCCCTCAGCATTGGCGGGCCGGACGCCGTGCTGTCGGCGGAGGAGGTCACGGCCTTCGTCACCGAGGCGCTCGCCGGCGCCGACCTGGACGGCCGCAGCGTGTGCCTGGTGATCCCGGACGGCACCCGCTCCAGCCCGCTGCCGCTGCTGCTCGCGGCGATCCACGGCGCGCTGGTCGGCCGGGTCACCCGGCTGACGGCGGTGATCGCGCTGGGGACCCACCAGGCCATGACGGACGCGCAGATCGCCAAGCACCTGGGTCTGGGCGGGGACGGCGTCGAGGGCACCTACCCCGGGATGACGGTGCTCAACCACGAGTGGTGGGACCCGGACACGTTCGTCTCGGTCGGGCGGATCAGCGCCGAGCGGGTGAGCGAGCTGTCCGAGGGCCGGCTCGCGGTCGAGGCCGACGTGCGGCTGAACCGGCACGTCGTCGAGCACGACGTCGCCCTCGTCGTCGGGCCGGTGTTCCCGCACGAGGTGGTCGGGTTCTCCGGCGGCAACAAGTACTTCTTCCCGGGTGTCGCAGGACAGGAGATCATCGACCTCACGCACTGGGTCGGCGCGCTCATCACCAGCACCGACATCATCGGCACCCGCGGCATCACCCCCGTGCGCGCCCTCATCGACGAGGCCGCGTCCCTGCTGCCGAGCCGGCGGCTGGCGCTGTGCGTCGTGGCGCAGTCCGGCACGTCGTCCCTGCACGCCGCGGCCTTCGGCACCCCCGAGGACGCGTGGGCGGCCGCCGCCGCCGTCTCCGCGGAGACCCACGTGCAGTACCTCGACGCCCCGGTCAAGCGCGTGGTCTCGATCATCCCGACGAAGTACGAGGACATCTGGACCGGGGCCAAGGGCTTCTACAAGCTCGAGCCGGTCGTCGCCGACGGCGGGGAGGTCATCCTCTACGCCCCGCACATCACCGAGATCTCGGTGACCCACCAGGAGATCCACGAGATCGGCTACCACTGCCGCGACTACTTCGTGAAGCAGTGGGACCGGTTCTCCGGGGTGCACTGGGGGGTGCTGGCGCACTCCACGCATCTGCGTGGCGGCGGGACGTACGACGAGCTGGAGGGCGAGCGCTGCCGCGTGGACGTCACCCTGGTCACCGGCATCCCGCGGGAGAAGGTCCTGGGCGTCAACCTCGGGTACGTGGCCCCGGAGGACTTCGACCTCGCGGCGTACGAGGCGGACCCCGAGACGTTCGTCGTGCCCAACGCCGGCGAGGTGCTGTTCCGGCTGCGGTGAGCAGCCGCCGTCGGCAGATCTGCCGAGGGCAGCGACGCCTGGTCCGGCGTCACCGGCGGACCCAGGCTGGCCGCATGCCTCCTACCGAGACCCTCACCCGCCCCCTCGACGACGAGCTGGCGTCCCGCCTGCTCCACCAGCGGATCATCGTGCTGGGCACCGCCCTGGACGAGCACGTCGGCAACCGGCTCTGCGCGCAGCTGCTCCTGCTGTCCGCCGAGGACCCGCGCAGCGACATCAACCTCTGGATCAACTCCCCCGGCGGGTCGGTACCCGCGATGCTCGCGATCCACGACGTCATGCGGATCATCCCCAACGACGTGAGCACGCTGGCGATGGGGCTGGCGTGCAGCGCCGGTCAGTTCCTGCTGTCGGCCGGCACCCCCGGCAAGCGGCTGTCGCTGGAGCACGCGCGGATCCTCATGCACCAGGGCTCGGCCGGCCTGGGCGGCACCGCCGTGGACGTCGAGCTGCAGGCCGAGGACCTGCGCCACACCCGCGACACCGTCCTCGGGCTGATCTCGGCGCACACCGGCCAGCCCGTCGAGCGCATCCGCGAGGACTCCCTGCGTGACCGCTGGTACACCGCCGAGGAGGCCCGGGAGTACGGGTTCGTCGACCACGTCGTGACCGACCTGCAGTCCGTGCGGCCGAGCCCCGCGGGTCGCGGCGGGTTCGGGACCGGGGCGGTGGCGCGATGAGCACCTACTCGATCCCCTACGTCGTGGAGCGGCGCGCCGGCACGGAGCGGACCGTCGACGTGTTCAGCCGGCTGCTCTCCGACCGGATCGTCTACCTCGGCACCGAGATCGACGAGGGCGTCGCGAACGTGCTGATCGCCCAGCTGCTCCACCTGGAGTCCGAGGACCCGGACCAGCCGATCGACCTCTACATCAACTCCCCCGGCGGCTCCGAGTCGGCGATGCTCTCCGTCTACGACGCCGTGCAGTACGTGCGGTCCCCGGTCGCCACCACGTGCCTGGGTCAGGCGGCGTCGTCGGCGGCGGTCCTGCTCGCCGGCGGGGCGCCCGGACGGCGGGCGATGCTCGCGCACGGCCGGGTGGTGCTGCACCAGCCGTCCATGCGCGGGCAGGGTGCCATCCCCGACCTGATCCTCGCGGCGGACGAGCTCGTGCGCGTGCGCGGCCAGCTCGAGGACATCCTCAGCCGGCACACCGGCAAGGACGTCGCGACCCTGCGCCGGGACACCGACCGCGACCTCGTGCTGACCGCCGACGCCGCGGTGGCGTACGGCATCGTCGACCAGGTGCTGACGGCCCGGCCCAGGTAGCGGCAGCCGCGGAGGCGGGCGCGCCGCCGGTCCGGACGCCTGGACAGCCGGACAGCCGTCGGACGGTGAGCCCTCAGGCGGTGAGCCCTCAGGCGGTGAGCCCTCAGGCGGCGAGCCCTCAGGCGGCGAGCCCTCAGGCGGCGAGCGCGACGACGTCGCGGCCGGCCGGCGTCCCGCGGCCCGCCACCCGCGCCATGCGTGCCGTCGCCGGGACCGTCTCGCCCACGGAGGCGCCCGACGGCGTGCTGGTCAGCGTGAGCGTCGGCGCCGCCCGGAGCTCGCCCGCGACGCCCTGCGCCAGGTCGAGCAGCGACAGCCCGAGCGCTGCGGTGACGGCGGCGAGGATCTCCGAGGAGGCCTCCTTGCGCCCGCGCTCGACCTCCGACAGGTACTGCGGCGAGACACCGGCACGGAGCGCGACGTCGGTCAGCCGCAGCCCGGTCTGCGCACGTCGCCGGCGCAGCACCTGGCCGATCGCGCGTCGCCACGCCGCCCGGGCGTCGGCACGGTGGGGTCGCAGCACGTCCGCCGGCTCCATGTGCCGAACGTATCCAGCGGCGCCGGGGGCCGGCCGGCGGTCCGCTGTGGGCAGAACCGCCCGGCGGTGGGAGGGTGCGGGAATGGACCCTCTGGGACCCGCGGACCTGTCCGACGCCACGGCGCTGCTGCGGGCGATCGAGCGCGGCCTGCCCGGGATCGTCTCCACGACCGACTCCGGTGACTGGTACGTGTTCTACGACCCGGACGGGGTCACCGTCCCGGAGAGCCGGTTCCCGTTCTGCACGCTCATGACCGGCGACCGGTACGACGCGGCGTCCGACCTCGACCGGGACCCCCGCACCTACCGCGTCAACGTGGGGGTCACACGTGCGACGTACGAGGCGCTCCTGGGTCCGGCTCCCCGCGAGCCGGCCGGCATGCAGGTGCTGGACACCGGAGCCGACTACACGGCGACCGACACCGTCCTACCGCACCCGTTCTACGCCCCGCTGCACTGGGTCTGCGTGGTCGACCCGGGCGAGCGCACCGCGGCGGAGCTGGGCCGGCTGCTCCAGGAGGCGCACGGCCAGGCGGCGCGCAGGTACCGCCGCCGAGATCGCTAGGCGCGCCGTACCGGCGCGTCGTGCCCGACCGCAGGACGACGAACGCCCTGGCTGCCCGGGCCCGCGCGGGCCTAGCGTGGGGCAGGCGGTCCGGACCGGACGGAGGCACCGATGTCATCCACCAGTCGTGTCCCGCCGCCCTCGCCGCCGCTCGTCCCGCCGCTCTCGGACGGCGTCCCGGACGGCGTCCGGGCGCAGGACGGCGTCGCAGCACCCGCTGCCGGCGGCAGCGCGGCTCCCGCGGTCCGCGCGCAGCTGCTCGCCACCGAGCACTGGAGCCTGCTGGCCACGCGCAGCACCACGTGGTCGGAGGTCATGAGCCGCATCTCGATCCACCTGACCGTGTCGTCGGCCGCGCTCGTGGTGCTCGCACTCGTGGCGCAGGCGACCGGCTTCGGCGGCCCCTTCCGCGTCCTGTCGATCGGGCTGGCGTCCGCCGTGCTGGTGCTCGGCACCCTGACCGGCATGCGCGTGATGAACGCCAGCAACGACGACGCCGCGCTCGTCCTGGGGATGAACCGACTGCGCGCCGCCTACCTCGAGATGGACCCGGGCCTGTCCCGCTACCTGGTCACCTCGGCGCACGACGACAAGGACGGCGTCATGGCGACCTACCTCATGGGGATGCCGCGCAGCATGCCGAGCCACGTCCTGGCGAGCACCGCCATGTTCATGAACGTGGTGAACTCGATCGTCGCCGGGACGCTCGGTGCGCTGGTGGCGTCGGCGGCCGGGGCACCGGTGGCCGCCGTCGCAGTCGTCGGTGCGGGCGCGGGGCTGGGGTACCTGGCCGGCGCGCTCGAGGTCGGCCGGCGCCTGTTCTCGGAGTCACCGGTCGCCGCGCGCTTCCCGACGCCGGCCGCCGGGCGTCCCGGCCCCTGAGGGGCGTGACGCCCGGCGGCGGTCGTCACGCCGTGCGCGCGCGCAGCCCCCGGATCGCCGCGGCGAAGCCGGCGGGGTCGGCCATGAAGCCGCCGTGGTCACCGGGGAAGCGCACCGGGGTGACGCCGAGCTCGGACGCCAGGGCCTCGGCCGACCGGGCGGCGACCTCCTGCCTGGACGCCTCGCCGACGGCGACCACCACCCCGCCTCGGGCGCGGAGCGCGTCGACGGGCGCCGTCCAGCGTGTGAACGGCCGCAGCATGCGCAGGAAGAAGACCTCGTCGTCGGCCGCCGGGTCGCCGGCCGCACCGTCGCCGGACGTCTCCGGGCCGGCGTCGTGCCCGGTGTCCGGGCCGGCGTCCGGCCCGCCGTCGTGCGGGGCGCCGGCGTCGTGCTCGGCGGTCGCGGCCGGCGTCCCGGGCCACGAGACGGGCGGCACGCCGTCCGGGCCGACCGGACCGTCGTGCATGACGAGCGAGACGAACCCGCCCCACGCCGCCCCGGACCCGGCAGCGCCGTACCTGGCCACGACGTCGTCGATCGCGGCGCGCACGTGCGCTGCGTCGGGGAGCAGCTCGGGGAGCGGCGGCTCGTGCGCGATCACCGTGCCGACCGACCCCGGGTGCCGGACCGCGAGCGCCAGCGCCGCGACGGCGCCGCCGCTGCTGCCGAACACGTCGGCCGGTCCACCGCCCACCGCCTCGACGATCGCCGCGAGGTCGTCCGCCTCGAGCTCGGGCGTCACGTCCTCCGCGCGGTCGGCGACGCTGCTGCGGCCGACCCCGCGCGGGTCGTAGGTGATCACGGTGTGCTCGTCCGCGAGCGCGTCGGCCAGGGGCCCGAAGGGGCCGCTGGTCATGGGCTGGCCGATCACCAGCAGGAGCGGCCCCGACCCGCGCACCTCGTAGTAGACGTCGGCGTCGGGCAGGTGGAGCCGGTGGCTCGTGGGCTGGTGCGTCATCGTGGGCCTTCCGTCGAATGCGGTCGTCGGCCGGTAGACCGTCCCGCCGGCGCCAACTCATCCCTCCGGGCGCCGGGTTCGCCCGGCGGAGCGTCGCCACCACGGGGTCCGCTCGGTGGCCGGGCGGCTGGCCGGGTGGTCGGTGGCCGCTGCCGCGCGCACCCGGCGGCGCTCGCGCCACCGGTCCACCTCGCGGTCGACGTCCCGGGTGGGGGTGACCACCGGCGGACCGCCGAGCAGCTGCCGCCGGGCCTCGACGACCCGCGCGTTGAACTCCTCGAGGATCTCGCGGACCGCCTCCTCGCGGTGCTCGGCGTCGAGGCGGTCGTCGAGGGCGGCGTCGTCCTTGCGCAGCTGCAGCGCCTCGGGGAGCACGCCGGTGATCTGCTCACGCTCGATGAAGGCCTTGAGCCACCAGTCCGGGTCGTGGCGGCCGGTCAGCCCGGGGATCGGCTTGCCGGTGAGCGGCAGGTCGTCGAACTCCCCGCGCAGCATCGCCTGCCGGACCAGCTCGTCCGCGAACGCGCCCCGGGCTGCCATGGACGGCGGCCGTGGCCCGGGCGGTGCGGTCTCCTCCCCCGGGTCCGGCGACCCGCTGCCGGCGTCGGTGACGGTGTCGGCGTCGGCGCCGGCGTGGGCGTCACCCCTCGGCGGCCCGCCTGCGTCACGCTCCGCGAGCCGGTCGAGGCGGTACCGCACCGCCCGGCGGTGCGGGTCCTGCTCCTCCATCGCGCCCTCCGTGCCCGGTGCCTGCCCGGTGCCTGCCCGGTGCCTGCCCGGTGCCTGCCCGGGCGTGCCCCTGTGTGCTCGGTGCGTCCGGCCTGCGGTCCAGCGCGGTGCGACCGGTGCGCCGCTGTGCGGACCCGGCCGGGTCCGGACCCACGGTACGACGCGCCGCCGACGCGGGCGGGCACGACGAGCGACAGCCCGAGCACGCAGCCTGCCACGCCTGGCGCGGACGGCGCGGACGGCGGCCGGACCTCGGACAGCGGGCTGGTCCTCCTGGTGCGCTGACGGCCGCCCGGGCACCCGCCGGGTCAGCGCACCCGCAGCACCGCGTCCGCCCGTCGCGCCGTGGACGCGATGAGGTCCGCGTTGCGCTGGTCCGTCCCCAGCGCCCAGGCGCGGGCGGCGTCCGGCGCGCGCCCGAACGCCTCGTGCCGCCGGATGAGGCGGTCCTGGCGGACCCCCTCCTCCGGCGCGAGGAACCACACCCGGTCGACGACCGCCCGTGCGCGCGGCCAGGCGTCCCGGTCGAGCAGCAGGTAGTTGCCCTCGGTGACCACGAGCGGGACGTCCGGCGGGACCGGGATCGCCGACCCGATCGGCTCCTCGAGGTCGCGCCGGAACGTCGGCGCGTAGACCGTCTCCCCCGGGGTCGCCGCCTGCAGGCGCTCCAGGAGCGCGGCGTAGCCGGCGTCGTCGAACGTGTCGTGCGCGCCCTTGCGGTCCCGGCGGCCGAGGGCGTGCAGCACCACGTCCGCCAGGTGGAAGCCGTCCATCGGCACCAGGACCGCCGTCGTGGGGCCCAGTGCCTGGACGACCGCCTCGGCCACGGTGGACTTGCCGGCGCCCGGGGAGCCGGTCAGGCCGAGGATGCGACGTCGTCCCGGCGTCACCAGCGCCCGCGCGCGCTCGACCACCTGCTCGGTTGTGCAGTCCTCGATCTCCAGGCCCACGAGCGGGTCGCCGTCGAGCCCCCCGCGGCCGGTGGCCGGCTCAGCGCCCACCGGCCCGCTCCTCGTCCGTCGGCTCGACGGCGCCGGTCGCGAGCCCCACCACGTCGCACCTGGACCGCTCCCCCGGGCGCATCTGCGCGGACATGGCACTCCCCCGTGGTCCTCGCGAACCTCGTGCTCGCGTTCCTCACGCTAGCCCGGGGCCCGGGGCCCCGGCGCCAGTCGCCCGCCGCCGAGGTGGCCGGCACGGCCGCACCGGCGACGGCGCCGTCAGGCAAGGGCGAGGCGCTCCAGGAGCGTCACCGCATCGGCCACCGGGGCGAGGCTCGCCATCTCCTGCGCCACCGCGCGAGCTGCGGCGCGGTGCGACGACCCCGCGAGCAACGTGGCGACGGCGTCCGGCAGGGCCTCGACGGCTGCCGGACCGCCCGCCAGGTGCACGCCCGCCCCGGCCGCCGCGACGTGCTCGGCGTTGATGCGCTGGTCGACCGAGAACAACGGCATCACCACCTGCGGCACACCGGCCGCGAGCGCGGCCATCGTGGTGCCGTACCCACCGTGCGACGACAGCTGCGGCGTGCGGCATGACCCCGGCCTGGGGCCACCACGCCTCGACCCGCGCGTTGCGAGGGACCGGGCCGAGGCCGGACCGGTCCGCCCCGCGACCCGTCGTGAGCAGCACGCGCACCGGCAGGTCCGCGAGCGCCGCCAGCACCGCCGGGTACAGGGGGGCGAGGCCGCCGAGACCGGCCGCGACGGACCCGAAGCTCACGTACACCAGCGGGTGGGACGGATCACCCCACGCCTCGGGGAGCGCGCCGTCCCGCGCGGTGAGCGCGGCGTCGCGGAACGGGTGCACCGGACCGCCCCCGATGGACGCCCGCGGCCGGGCGCCGTCCAGGGCCGCCGGGACGCAGGTGAGGGTCGGCACCGTCCGCATCGTCCGGGCCGCTGTGCCGTCGGGCAGCCCGACAAGCGCGTCGAGCTCGCGCAGGGGGGCGGCGAGCAGCGGCAGGAGCGTGTCCGTCATCGCGCTCATGCCGATCGCGACGACCGCCTGCGGGACGCCGGCCGTCGCGGCGGCGACCAGGGAACCCAGCTCGGCCGGCTCACGCAGCACCAGGTCGGGACGCCAGGCGTCGAGGATCCGCGCGAGCCCCGGCCAGGCCGCGTGCGCGTCCAGCCGTCCGAAGACGTCGGCGGTGACGACCTCGTTCGCCTGCTCGAACGTCAGGGTCGGCAGGCGGGCGAAGACCGCCGCCATGCGGTCGGCGGGCGCGTCGGCGAAGGGACGGTGCTCGAACCCGGCCGAGGTCACGGCGCCGGCGAAGGACGCGGGCGCGGCCACCACCACCTGGTGACCCGCCACCTCGCACGCCCGCGCGAAGGGGACCAGGGGACCCAGATAGCCCGAGCCCGCCGTCGTCGAAACCAGCACGCGCACCTCGCGTGATGGTGCCACCGCCTAGAAGCGGTCGCCCGTCCGCCAGCTCATCTCCTGCAGCGTCAGGGTGTTGCCGTCCGGGTCGGCGAACCCGGCGTAGCGCACGCCGCCGCCCACGTCCTGCACGGGGCCGACGTCCACGCCGCGCTCGACGAGCACGGCCCGTGCCCGCTCGATGTCGTCCACCACGAGGTGCAGGGCCTTGACGGACCCGGGCGTGGCCTCGTCGTAGGCCGGCAGCCCAGACCCGAACCCGATGGAGCACGCGGAGCCCGGTGGGGTCACCTGCACCACGCGCACCCCGTCGGCCGGCCGGACGTCGACGTCCTCGACGAACCCCAGACGCCCCACGTAGAAGTCCTTGGCGCGGTCGACGTCCGCCACGGGGATCGGCACCAGCTCGAGCTTCATGTCCATCGCGCACTCCTCGACGAGGGTCGGCCGTGCGGGTCGGCCGACCCGCACCCGCCGTCGTCCGGTGCACTCGTACCTCGGCCTCCCGACGTCCTCGGCACCCGGCAGCGGCGGCGCACGCACGCTACCGCCCGGCACCGACACGCCCGATGCGCTGGACCGCGCAGCCGACCACCCGCACCCCGCCGGACCTCAGCCGCGCACCTCGACGTCGCACGACGAGCCCGCGCGACCACCCCGAGGGACGCGGCCTCGCCTGGCGAGGCGAGGTCCCCGGGGCTGTGAAAGCCTGCGGGCACACCCGACGAGAGTGAACAGTGAGGACACGACGGTGATGGACGAGCAGGGCGCGACCGGCGAGACGGTGGAGGCCACCGAGCACGAGGCGTCCGAGGTCACCTACGACGAGCAGAGGTTCCCCGCGCGGCCGCAGCGGCTGAGCCGGCGTCAGTCGCCGCGACCGCGCGCGCAGCTGCGCGGCAACGGTGTGCGACGGGTGTCGGACCCCCGGTCCGCGGACGGCTCCAACCCCGCGTACGTGCAGTGGCTGGTGGGCCAGTCCATGCTCGCCGACGCCGACGTGCTGAGCCGGCAGCTGTCCGGGCAGCCCAGCATGTGGCGCAACCCGTACGCCCGTCCGGACGCCCGTCGCGCGCTGCGGACGGCCTCGGTCTGGTTCACGGCATACCCCATCTCGCTGATCACGCGCCCGGAGGAGTCGTTCCTGGGCTCGCTCGGCGACGACGCCCTGTGGCAGGCGTTCCAGACGATCGGCATCGACGCGGTCCACACCGGTCCGGTCAAGCGCGCCGGCGGCATCACGGGCTGGCGCGAGACGCCCAGCGTCGACGGGCACTTCGACCGGGTCAGCACGCACATCGACCCGCTGTTCGGCACCGAGGACGAGTTCCGGACCCTGACCGCGGTGGCCGACCACCACGGCGGCAGCGTCATCGACGACATCGTCCCCGGGCACACCGGCAAGGGCTCCGACTTCCGCCTCGCCGAGATGGCCTACGAGGACTACCCGGGCATCTACCACATGGTCGAGATCCCTCCGGAGGACTGGGACCTGCTCCCCGACGTCCCCGAGGGTGCCGACGCGGTCAACCTCGACGCGGTCACCGAGGCCAAGCTGGCCGAGCACGGCTACATCATCGGCGCGATGCAGCGCGTCATCTTCTACGCGCCGGGCGTCAAGGAGACCAACTGGAGCGCGACGGCGCCGGTGACCGGCGTCGACGGCACCCCGCGCCGGTGGGTCTACCTGCACTACTTCAAGCAGGGGCAGCCGTCGATCAACTGGCTGGACCCCACGTTCGCCGGGATGCGCCTGGTCATCGGGGACGCGCTGCACTCGCTCGGCGACCTCGGCAGCCACGCGCTGCGCCTGGACGCCAACGGCTTCCTCGGGGTGGAGAAGAGCGCCGAGGGGCTGCCGGCGTGGTCCGAGGGCCACCCGCTGTCGCACGCGGCGAACCACGTCATCGCCGGCATGGTCCGCAAGGTCGGGGGCTTCACGTTCCAGGAGCTCAACCTGACGATGGAGGACATCCGCGACACCGGGCGGGTGGGTGCGGACCTGTCCTACGACTTCGTCAACCGGCCCGCGTACCACCACGCGCTGGCCACCGGCAGCACCGAGTTCCTGCGCCTGACGCTGCGCACGTCCCTCGAGGTGGGCGTCGAGCCGGTGACGCTCGTGCACGCGCTGCAGAATCACGACGAGCTCACCTACGAGCTCGTGCACTGGGCGACGCTGCACAGCGACGACGTCTACGTGTTCCGCGGCCAGGAGGTCACCGGCAGCGAGCTCGCGGAGACCATCCGCGCCGACCTCACCCGCCACCTGACCGGCGAGGCCGCGGACTACAACCGCGTCTTCACCACCAACGGCATCGCCTGCACGACGGCGTCCGTCATCGCCGCCGTCCAGGGCCTGCGGACGCTGGACGAGATCGACGAGGACAGCGTCGGCAGCATCCGCCGGGCCCACCTGCTGCTGGCCATGTTCAACGCGTGGCAGCCCGGCGTCTTCGCCCTGTCCGGCTGGGACCTGCTCGGGATGCTGCCCGTGCCGGCCGACGAGGTCCGCGACCTCATCGAGACCGGGGACACGCGGTGGATCCACCGCGGAGCGCACGACCTCATGGACGTCGCCCCCGAGCTGACCACGTCGTCGTCCGGCATGCCGCGGAGCCGGTCGCTGTACGGCTCCCTGCCGGCCCAGCTCGAGCAGGAGGACTCGTTCGCCAACGGGCTCCGGTCGGTCCTCGCGCTGCGCACCGAGCACGACATCGCGGTCGCCTCGCAGATCGACGTGCCCGACGTCGCCCACCCCGGGATGCTCGTCCTGGTGCACCGCCTGGACGGCGGCGACGCGACCCGCGAGGGCGCGCAGCTGCAGGTGACGGTGCTGAACTTCACCAGCGAGCCGATCGCCGGGACGGTGCACTCGTCGACGTTCGCACCGCGGATGTCGGTCGTGGACGCCGCCACGGGCGGCGAGATCGCCTTCGTCGACGACCTCCTGAGCTTCCCCATCTGGCTGGGCGCGTACGGCGGCGTGTTCCTCGTCCTCGCCGAGGACGAGCTGCACGGGGCGGGCCCCCGCTGACCCCGGCGGCGCGTCCCCGCCACGTCGGGGACGCGCCGTCCCGCCTCCGGGTCGGACGAGCCGTCGCCCGACGACTCAGAGGCGGTAGGCCGTCTGGCCGTGCGGGTCCGGCGAAGACCAGGACCTTCGACGGGACCACGCGGTACACCCATGCGCCACCCTCGGTGCTGCCACCGGAGTCGCTCACCTCGAGGAACTCCTCGCCGCGGACCGCGAACCGCCAGTCGTCCCCGTACTTGGCGTACCAGGCGGCGGCCAGGGCCGTGAGCTCCTCGTGGTCGGTCACACGCACCGCGGTGCCCTCGACCACGGCGCCCGCGCCGCGGTCCCAGCCGCCGACGCCCAGCGTCCCGGCGGTCACCGCCACGTGCGGGTCGGCGTCGAGGTTCCGGCGCTTCTGCTCCAGCGGGCCGGTGCAGAAGGCGAAGGAGCCCTCGTGCCAGACGCCGACGAGCGGCACCGCGTGCGGACGCCCGTCGGCACGGACGGTGACGATCCAGTAGAGCGGCGACTGCGACAGCAGCCCCTCGACGGCCGCCCAGGGCGGCGGCGTGGCGGACGCGTCCCCGTACCGGGGGTCGATCACTCCCGTGGTCATGCCGCGATCGACCGGCTCCGGCACGGCAACTCATCGCCGGCCGGGCCCGCCCGGTCCGGCCGGCGGCGACGCCGTGCCGGCCGAAGACCTCCCCGCCCGGTGGCCGGACCACCGCCTGCACCGTTACGGTGCCAGCGCAGGCCGTCGTGGTCGAGCAACGACACGACGGTGGGAGGGTGCTGTGGAACGGGCCGCAGGGAATCTCCCGGGCGACGACGCACCCGGCATGGACGCCGGGTTGCCCACGGCCCGGCCCCCCCGTGGCTTCGTCCTGGTCCGGGAGTGGGTCATCGACACGACGCACGAGCTGTCGGTCCTGCGGGGAGGCCTGCAGGGAGAGCTCTCCGCCATCGGCGTACCCCTCCAGGAGATGCACTCGGTCGCGAACGACATGGTCCTGGTCGCCTCGGAGCTGGCCACGAACGCCCTCAAGCACGGCGTCCCTCCCACGATCGTCCGACTCCTGCGCGAGCGGGAGACCTACCTGCTCGACGTCGCCGACCACGACGTGAGCACGACGCCGCGGATCGCCGGCGGCAGGGCAGCCGGGGAGGGCGGGTTCGGGCTGCAGATCGCCCGCCGCCTCGCCCTGGACGTCGGCTGGTACACCACCGAGACCACCAAGCACGTCTGGGCGCGTTTCCCGGTGTCCCTCCCGCGGTGACGTCGGCACGGCGGCGGTCGGTGCGACCGGGCGCACCGTGACGCGTCCCACGCCGTCGTCCACCGATCCACCCGCCTGAACCCCTGGACGAGCGCGCGGCCGTGCCGATGTGGTCGACATGTCCGTCCTGGGAGCTTCGTCCACCCACCGCCGTCGGCTGATCGCCCTCGCGCTGGCGTCCGCGCTCACGGCCGGCGTCGCGGGTGCCGACCTCGTGTCCACCGCGAGCCAGGCCATCGCCGGGACCGCGCCGGGCACGACCACGGCGTCCGCCCGCACCCCGGCGAGCGCTCCCACCTCCGCCGGCGTGCCCGTGTCCGTGCCCGCCGACGTCCCGTTCCACCTCGACGTCGTGCCGGTGACGGTCACCGCCGACCCGGCCGCCGCCGGCACCGTGCAGGAGGTCGCCGCCGCGACGCTCGCCCAGCTCCCGGGATCGGGCGGGGTGGTCCTGACGTTCGACCGGCCCGAGCTCGCCGGGCACCTCGGCGGGGTGTTCATGAACCGACCCGGCGAGATCCTGGTCAGCGCCTCCCGGCTCACCGGCCGGCCCGGCCAGACGGCCGACGTCGTCCGGCACGAGATGGCCCACGTGTACCAGGCCCGCCTCGCCACCACGCGCGGGCTGCGCACGGTGAACGCGCGGATGGTCGAGCTGTTCGGTCCCAACGGCCTGGAACGGGCCGCCGACTGCGTGGCGGTGGCCTTCGGTGCGACCTGGACCCAGTACCCGACCGACTGCGCCGGTCCGGAGCGGGTCGCCGCGGTGCAGGCGCTCATCGAGGGCCGGATGCCCTGACGCCCGGGCCGGGTCCCCCCGTCGGCGCCACCGGGCCCGGCTTCGGCGGGCCCGGTCCCGCCCACGCCCGACTCCGCGGCGGGCGACAGCCGCGCGCGGCGGGCGATGACTTCCGCGCCCGCCCCCGGTCAGCACGTCGTCAGCACCACGCCCCGCGTGGTCCCCCGCTCGGCGACGACAGGACCCGGCTGTGCCCACCTCCGACAGCGCCTCGCCCCGCCTCGACCTGCGTCAGGGCACGCAGCGGGTGTTCGCCCACCTGCTCGCCAGCAACGCCGTGGTCGCCGTCATCAACTACACCGTCTGGTTCGCGGTGACGTTCTGGGTGTTCCTGGAGACGCGCTCGGTCTTCGCCACCGGCGCGATCGCGGGCGTCTTCGTGGTCGCCACGGCGGCGACGGGCATCTGGTTCGGGAGCCTCGTCGACAACCACGACAAGCGTCTGGTCATGCAGGGGTCGGCGCTGGCGTCGGGCGCGATCTACGCCGGGTGCCTGGCGCTGTACCTGCTGACCCCGGACGGCGCGTTCGCCGACGTCGGCTCGTGGCAGCTGTGGGTCTTCATCGTCCTGCTGATGACGGGCGTCATCGCCGGCAACCCCCGCACGATCGCGCTGCCCACGCTGGTGACGCTGCTCGTCCCGGAGGACCGCCGGGACCGCGCGAACGGCCTGGTCGGCACGGTCACCGGCGCGTCGATGCTGGTCACGTCGGTGATCAGCGGGGTGCTCGTCGCCGCCGGCGGCATGCTCTACGTGCTCCTGCTCGCTCTGCTCGTGCTCGCGATCTCCGTGGTGCACCTGGCGCGGGTCGACGTGCCGCAGACGCGCGTCGTCGCCGCGGTGCAGGCAGCGCCCGACGACGGCGGCACCGCGGACGCCGCGCCGGCGCGCGACCTCCCGGTGGCCGACGTCGGCGGCGTCGACCTGCGCGGTACCTGGCGCCTGGTCCGGGACGTCCCCGGGCTGGTGGCCCTCATCGCCTTCAGCTGCTTCAACAACTTCATCGGCGGGGCCTTCATGGCGCTCATGGACGCCTACGGTCTCTCGCTGGTGTCGGTGCAGGTGTGGGGCCTGCTGTGGGGCGGTCTCAGCGCGGTGATGATCGTGGGCGGGCTCCTCGTCGCCCGCCTCGGGCTGGGCAGCCGTCCGGTGCGGCTCCTGCTGCTCGTCAACGCGGCGGCGTGGACCGTGACGATGCTCTTCCCCCTGCTCGCGTCCGTCGTCACGCTCACCGTGGCCATGGCGGTCTTCATGGCGCTGATGCCCTTCGCCGAGGCGGCCGAGCAGACGGTGCTGCAGCGTGTGGTGCCGTACGAGCGCCAGGGCCGGGTGTTCGGGTTCGCGCAGAGCGTCGAGCAGTCCGCCGCCCCGGTGACGGCGTTCCTCGTCGGCCCCCTCACGCAGTTCGTCGTCGTGCCGTTCATGACCGACGGCACCGGTGCCGACGCGATCGGCAGCTGGTTCGGCACCGGCCAGGCGCGCGCGATCGCCCTCGTCTTCGTGGTCACGGGCCTGCTGGGGCTCCTGGCCACGCTCGTCGCCCTGCTGAGCCCGCAGTACCGCGCGCTGTCCGCCTCCTACGACCGGACCTGGCAGACCGGCACAGCCGACCAGGTGCACGTCGACGAGGTACCCGCCGACGCCGCCGTCGGCGAGGCACCGCACCGCTAGGGCCACACCGCCCGCGAGCACAGGAGGACGCCCCATGTCGCACCTGCGACGCTTCGACCACGTCGGCATCACCGTCGCGGACCTCGACACCGCGACGGCGTTCTTCACCGGGCTGGGGCTGGAGGTCGAGGGCCGGACTTTCGTCGAGGGCGAGTTCCTGGACACCGTCATCGGGATCCCCGGCTCCCGCACCGAGATCGTCGTGCTCAGGCCGCCGGACGGCGGGACGGCGGTGGAGCTGTCGCGATTCGTCCGGCCGGCGCACCAGCCCGGGTCACCCGCCGCCATGGCCACCGAGCTCGGGCTGCGCAACGTGGCCTTCGAGGTCGACGACATCGAGGCGGCCGTCGACCGGCTCGCGACGCAGGGCTACGGCCTGGTCGGGGGCATCGGCCGGTACGAGGACGTGTGGCGCATGGCCTACGTGCGTGGGCCCGAGGGGATCATCGTGTCCCTCGCCGAGCGGATCGGCTGACGCCGCGCCCCCGGGGTCATTCCCCCGCCGCACCGCCCGGCGGGCCGCTGAGCACGCTCGGGACGTACTCCAGGAGCTGCAGCCGCCCGTCGAACGTCCGGCTGGTGGCCAGCTCCAGGGCGACGTCCGGCCAGCCGTCGTCGATGCGGTCCCGCCCGGTCGCGCCGGTGACGAAGGGGAAGACCACGACCCGGAACCGGTCGACGAGGCCGGCGACGAGCAGGCTCCGGCAGAGGGTGACGCTCCCCAGCGTGCGCATCGAGGTGCCCGCCTCCTTCATCGCCCGCACCTCGCTCGCCGGGTCGCCGCGCACCAGCCGCGTGTTGGCCCACGTCAGCGGCGGCTCGAGCGTGGAGGAGAAGACGACCTTCGACGACGCGGTGAGCTCGGCCATGGCGTCGTCCTCCACCTGCCCGGCCTCCGCGCTGCCGTGGGCGAACCCCGACATCAGCCGATAGGTGGTCGCCCCCATGAGGGTGGTGTGGTCGCGGTCGGGCACCCCCTCGAGCCAGGCCAGGTACTCGGGGACGTCGATCCCCCAGAACCCCGGCCAGCCCTCGGCGGCGCCGTACCCGTCAACCGAGGTGAGGAAGTCCACGAGCAGCTCAGCCATCGTCGTCCCCTCACGTCCGGCACGGTGGTCGTCGGACCCGGGGCCGAGCGGGCACGCTCCGTCGCGGACGTCGCGGACGGCGAGGCGGTCGCCGTCGACCCCCGCGTCGATCGTCGCACCGCTCCCGCGCCCGGCACAGAGGGTCGAGGTCGTCGCGCACCGTTCCCGTCGCGGTGAGGTGCTCCGCCGGCGAGGACGCGGCCCCGTCAGACCAGCCCGAGCTCGGCGAACGCGGTCGCCAGGCCCTCGAGAGCGGGTCCGGGGGCGGTGCGGTCCGCGGCGGCCAGGACCCGCGGGTGAGCGCCCTCGATCGCGACCCCCACGCCGGCGTGCGCGAGCATCTCCACGTCGTTCATGCCGTCGCCGAACGCGATGACGTCCCGGCGGTCGAAGCCCAGGTGCCGGGCGACGACGTCGATCCCCGCGGCCTTGTGCACGCCGGCCAGGTACAGCTCACCCGCCGCCCGGGCCATGCCCGGCAGGGAGCTCGGCAGGGCCCCGACCTCCGGCCCGATCTCGGCCGCGAGCGCCGGGACCGGCACGGGCGAGTCGACGACCGTCACCTTGCCGAACGACGCACCGGTGAGCACGTCGGCGGTGCGCAGGGACTCGAGCACGTCGTCGGAGGCCCCGGGTTCGTCGGGGTCGTCCTGCTCCACGTGCGTGGTGAGCAGCTCCCGCAGCTGTGGCTCCGCACGGGACGGGCCGAGCAGGACGTCCGGGGCCTCCAGGACGTACACGACACCGTGCGAGTCGAGGACCCGCACCACCCGGTCCGCGAGCTCGCCGGGGAAGCGGATGTCCCTGAGCACCACACCGCCGACCTCGACGTACCCGCCGGCCGCTGCCACGACCCCGTCGAAGCCGGCCTCGAGCAGGCGCGGCAGCACCATGCACCGGGGCCTGCCGGTGCACAGCAGGACGAGGTGGCCGTTCGCCCGGGCGGCACGCACCGCCGCCACGTGCCCGGCCGGGGCGATGCCGCGGTCCGCGTACGTGCCGTCGACATCGAGGAACACCGCACGTCGGGTCGCCATGCGGCCAATCCTCACCCGCGCGGCGACCCCTCACCGGTTCGCCCCGCCGGTTCGCCCTGCCGGGACCGGACCGGCCCGGGCACCGCAGGAGCCACCCCACAGCGTCGGCCGCCGCACTCGTCGCGCCCGTGACCACCGGGCGCGCGCCGGCGGTGCTCCGGGCCGCCCGGCGCGCCGGGTACGGCTCGCGGGGTCTCGCCATCGCCGCCACTCCCGCGTGGCGAACGCGGACGGACGCAGCGTGAGGCAGCCGCGCCGCAGCCCGCACGAGACCGGGCTCAGGGGCCTTCGACCGGCTCGATCCACGCGACGTACATGGAGCGGCCCGGCAGGGGGCGCACGTGCTCGATCAGGAACCGGCAGCGGATCTCGGTGCCGTCCGCGCGCAGCACGGGCAGAGTGAGGGGCACGCCCAGCGCATGGGCTTCACCGGTCGTCAGGTGGCGGGTGAACCCGGCGACGTGCGCCTCGCGCAGGGCCGGTGGGATCAGGGCGACGATCCGGCGGCCGACCAGGTCGTCGACGCGCCAGCCGACCACCCTCGCCAGCGGCTGACTGATCGCGACGATGCGATTCGCGTCGTCCGCCACCACCACGTGGCGGTCGGAGTCGCGGACGGTCGCGGTGAACTCGTCCAGCTGGCCGGCGGCCTCCAGGTCGACCTCGGCGACGAAGCGCTCCTCGTCCGCACCCGTCCACGGTGCCGCCTGCACCCCGGCGAGCTGGGCCACGATCTGCTCGCACGCCCAGTCGCGCAGGGCGATCACCTCAGGCAGACCTGGCCGCGCCAGGAGGGCACCCGCCGAGGCGAGCGCCTCGGCGACGTCCAGCGCGTCCTGCAGCGCTGCCGCGTCGGACCCCGTGGTCGGCCCGACCTGGATGTCGCAGTCGAACGGCTCGGGCACCGGGGGCAGCGAGCTGGGGTGACCGGACGGCAGGGTGGAGCGCACCTTCCCGGTCCGGCGCGCGCGCTCGATGGTCGCCGTGACGGCCGCGGAGATGATCGACCTGGCTCGGTCCGCTGCTGCCGTGTCCACGGTGACCTCGTGCTGGGTCCGGTAGAAGGCGAGCTCCCGCAGCAACGCGTCCTCGCGCTCCTGGGCGGTGAGCCACAGCAGCGGCGGGACCTGGCGCAGCGTCACGGTCCGCACACCGGGCCCCCGGGCGACGGCCGACGGCCAGCCCTGGACGTCCCACCCGGAGGCGCCGGCGTCCTCGCCGTCCTCGGGGTCCGTGGTCGGCGCGCCACCGACGGTGAACCACATCGTCTTGCCGTCGGCGCTCACGTCGCTGATGCCGTGGGCGTCACTGACCATCGCGACCAGGGCCAGCCCGCGTCCGGTGGTGGCCTGCACGTCGTAGTGCCGCTGCTGCGGTGGTGCGGGGTTGAAGTCACGCACGGCGACCCGGACGTGGTCGTGCACCTCGACGGTCACCTCGACGTCCGTGTGCGCGTGCAGGAAGCCGTTCGTGACCAGCTCCGTGCACGCCAGCTCCGCGGCCGCCAGGCAGTCCAGCCGGTCGGCGAGGCCCAGGACCTCACGCAGCAGCTCCCGCGCCCGCCGAGCACTCGAGGGCTCGGGGGGCAGCCGCAGGGTCCGGCGGAGGGTGCGCTGGTCATCGTCGGAGGCGGAGGCGAGCTGCGTGCTCATCGGTGTGCCGGCGGGATCGGACGGACGATCCGCCTGGTCGTCATGGATCGCCGCCTCACCCGTCCGGTCACCGCAGCCGTCTCGCTCCGTCGCATCGGGCCATCGTGCCGCACGACAGCAGCGCCTCGCGCCGCGGCAGCGCCGCGAGGCCACGCTCCTCGCTCTCCGTGGGACGCCGCCGTCGTGCGGGTCAGGTCGGTGGGAACACGCGGACGGGCCCGACGACGTCGAGGCCCACCCGTGCCCCGGGCGACGGCTGGGCCACCCCGGCCACGCGTGCGCGGATCCCGTGGTGCGTGGCGTCGTCGATCAGGTCCAGCTCCACGACGGCGTCGTGACCGAAGTAGGCGATGTCGAGGACCGTCGCGTCCACCCGGCCCGCGCCCGGTGGGGTGAGCCGGATCTGCTCCGGACGCAGCATGACCTCCACCCGGCCGTGGGTCACGAAGCCCCGGACGGCCAGCGTGCCGAAGGTGCACACCACCTGCCCCGCGCCGGCGATGCCGGGCACCAGCACGGCGTCCCCCAGGAACGCGGCCACCTCCGCGTCCACCGGGTCGCCGTAGACGACCGGTGGCGCCGCCACCTGGCGGAACGTGCCGGCGCGCAGGACGGCGATCTCGTCGGCGAAGGACAGCGCCTCGGCCTGGTCGTGCGTCACGAGGATCGCCGTGGCCCCGCTGGCGCGCAGGGCTCGTGCGGTGGCGTCGCGGGTGGAGGCGCGCAGGGCGGTGTCGAGGGAGGAGAACGGCTCGTCGAGCAGGACGAGCTGCGGCCGTGGCGCCAGGGCTCGGGCGAGCGCGACCCGCTGCTGCTGGCCGCCCGACAGCTGGTCCGGTCGCCGTCCGCCGACGTCGTCGGACAGGCCCACCAGCCCCAGGAGCTCGCGCACGCGGTCCCGGTGCCGGCGCCGCGGCCACGGGAGCCCGAAGGCGATGTTGCCGGCGACGGACAGGTGGGGGAACAGCGCGCCCTCCTGGCGCACGTAGCCCACGGCCCGCTGCTCCGGGGGGACCCACGTGCCGGGCCCGGCGACGGTGCGGTCCCCGATGAGCACCTCGCCGGCGGTGGGGGCCAGGAAGCCGGCGACGACCCGGAGCAGGGTCGTCTTGCCGCTGCCCGAGCCGCCGAGCACCGCCGTCGTGGTGCCGGCCGCGACCATGAGGTCGACGCAGTCGAGCACCGGCATGCCGGGGTAGCCGGCCGTGACGCCGCGCAGCCGGACCGTGCTCACCGTGCCACCACGATCTGACGTCGCAGCAGCAGGGTCGCCGGCGCCGACAGCGCGATCATCGCCGCCGCGTACGGCGCGGCGCCGGCGTAGTCGAGCTCCGCCGCCGCGCGCCAGAACGCCAGCGCGAGGGTGTCGACGCCGGTGGGGGCCAGGAGCAGCGTCGCCGTGAGCTCCGTGCCGACCGCCAGGGCGACCAGGACGAGTCCGGCGAGGACGGACGGTGCGGCGAGCGGCAGGACCACCCGGACGAGCCGGGACGGCCCGCGGAGCCCGAGGGAGCGGGCGGCGTCGGACAGCTCGGTCGGCGACGCGGCCAGCCCGGCGCGCAGCGCGACCATCGAGCGCGGGATGAACCCGATCGCGTAGCCGACGACGAGCAGCCCGAGGGTCTGGTAGATCCCGGGTGCCCAGCGGACGGAGAGGGTCACCAGCGCCAGGCCCACGACGACACCCGGCAGGGCGCTCGCCACGAACGTCGCCCGCTCCAGCAGCAGGCTCGCGACCGTCCGCCGACGGCTGAGCAGCCAGGCCGCCGGCAGCGCCGCCACGAGCGTCGCGAGCGCCCCGAGGACGGCGAGCCCCACCGTGCTGACGACGACCGGGGCGACGTCCCCGGCCAGCGCGCCGAGCTCCGTGCGGCCGGCGACGAGCCACCGCACGACCGTGGCGACCGGCACGCCGACGGCGAGGACCACCACCACGAGCAGGAGCACCACGGCGGGGACGGTCCACGCGCCGAGCGGCACGGGCGTGCTCGGGCGCTGCGCCCCCGGCCCGATCCGGGACACCCGTCGGCGCCCGCGCGCCACCACCTCGGCCGTCAGCATGAGCAGGCACAGCACCAGGAGCACCGAGGCGAGCAGGCTGCCGGACACGTCGCTGAAGCCGATCGCGTACTGCTGCATGACGGCGGTGGTGAACGTCTGGAAGCGCATCATCTCCAGCACGCCGTACTCGGCCAGCAGGTGCAGCCCGACCAGGAGCGCCCCGCCGGTCAGCGCGGGCCGCAACCGGGGCAGGACGGTCCGGCGCATGGCGGCGGCCGGGGACAGACCCAGGGACCGCGCCGCCTCCTCGTCGCCGGGGTCCAGGACCCGCAGCATCGCGGCGGCCGGCAGGAACACGAAGGGGAAGTACGCGAGCGTCGTGACCAGGGCCGAGCCGGCGAAGCCGGTCATCGACGGCGCCACGGACACCCAGGCGTACGCGCTCACGAACGCCGGGACCGCCAGCGGCGCCAGCAGCAGCGTGCGCCACAGGGCGGCCCCCGGCAGGGCGGTCCGCTCGACGAGCCAGGCAGCCAGCGTGCCCAGCACCACGGCCGCCGGGACCGTGACCGCGACCAGCGCGGCGGTGTGCCCGAGCAGCATCCCGACCCGGGGGCGCAGCAGGAATCGCGCCGCGGCGTCCCCGGCGCCCAGCGCGTCGCCCAGGACGACGACCAGCGGCAGGAGGGTCACGCCGGCGACCAGGGTCGCCGCGAGCGCGACCCCGCGGCCGCTAGAGGATGCCCGCATCGGTCATGAGCGAGACGACCTCGTCGGCGTCCAGGGTGAACGGGTCCACCGGGGGTGCGCCGAGCTCGGCGACGGGCGGCAGCGCCGGGTCGGACGCGACGTCCCGGCCGACCGCGTACTCCATCGACCCGCTGTCGACCAGCACCTGCTGACCGGCCGGGCTGGTGACGTACGCCAGGAACCTCTGCGCCTCGTCGGGCATGTCCGACGACGCCAGCACGCCCCCGCCGGAGAGGCTGACGAACGCGCCGGGGTCCTCGTTGCCGAAGTAGTGCAGGGCGGTGTCCGCACTGCCCTCGCGGTCCCCGGCCTGGTCCCGGTACCAGTAGTAGTGGTACATGATCCCGACCGGGACCTCGCCCGCGCTGACCGCGTTCATCGTCGCGATGTTGTTCTGGTAGACCTCGGCGTTCTCGGCCAGCGCCGACAGCCAGGCGCCGGTCGCCTCCTCGCCCTGGTCGGCCAGCATGCCCGCCACGATCGCCTGGAAGTCGGCGCCGCCGGGTGCGGCGGCCCACCTCCCGTCCCACGCCGGGTCGGCGAGGTCCATGATCGACGTCGGGAGCTCGGCCTCGGTGATCAGCTCCGTGTTGTAGACCAGGACGGTGGAGCGCGCGGCGATCGCGGTCCAGTCCCCGGACGACGGCGCCATGCCGTCGCGCACCTGCCCCAGGGTCACGTCGTCGACCGGCGCCAGCAGCCCGGCGCGCTCGACCACCGTCATCGCGGGCGAGTTCTCGGTGAGGAACACGTCGGCCGGGGACGCGTCGCCCTCCTCCACGATCATCTGGCCCATGGAGGAGTCCTGTCCTTCCCGGACCTGGGTCGGGATGCCGGTCTCCTCGGTGAACGCCTCGGCCCACGCCTCGGTGACGTTGCGGTGCTGGGAGGAGTAGACCTGCAGCGCGTCGGGCTCCGGCTCGAACCCCGCCTCCGCGCTGCCCCCGCTGCACGCGGAGACGGCGAGCGGGGTCAGCAGCAGGACCGCCAGGGGTGTGCGTCGCTTCAGGGTCACGAGGTTCGTCCGTCCGTCCATCGGGTCGTGTCGGTGGGGATGAGGTCCTGCAAACGCCGGACCGGCCGCGCGGTCAGCCGCCAGAGGAGGCAGCCGGCGGCGATCGCCCCGATCGTGGCGACCAGCGGGTCGGGGACCACGCCGAGCACCTGGAACTGGATGAGGTACACGTGCAGCGACGCCGCGGCGAGCACCGTGAGCACGGGCACGCACCGGGCCGGCACGCGCACCCGGGGCAGCAGGGCGAGCGCCGCGATGCCGAGCAGGACGGTGACGTTGCGGACGGCGTCGTCGGGGAAGAAGGTCGCACCCCCCACCACTGCGACGGCGAGCGTGGCCAGTCGCCGTCGCAGCGTGTCGGCGTGGGCGAGGGCCGCGCCGACCGCGAAGAGCCAGAACGTCGTCGGCATGACGCCGCGCAGCACGCCCTCGCCGTGGTGCAGGACGACGAACCGCGGCACGAGCGCGAGCGCGGCCACCGTCGCGGCCACCCGCCACGGGTCGCGGCGCCACGCGCGGGCGACGGGCGGCAGCGACAGCGTGGCGGCGAGGACGACCAGGCTGGCCACCAGGGTGTCGATGAACCACAGCTCGTTGCGGAAGCCGTAGGTGACGTCCCCGACGATCCAGTTGGCCAGCGCCAGGTTCGCCCAGCCGTACCGGTCCTGGGTGACCATGCCCAGCAGGGCGACGCCCACGGTGGGGACGGCGATGCCGACCACGAGCCGGCCGGCTCCCCGCCAGCGCCCGTCCACGGTCGGCGCCGACAGACCGAACCGCGCGGCGTTGAACCCGGCCACGGCGAGCAGGGTGTGGGCGCCGCCGAGGACGCGGAAGAGGTCGGCGTGCGACCCGCAGATGACCACGACGGCGACGGCGCGCAGCAGCACGGAGGTCTCCAGCGTGCGCCACGCGGCGCCGTCCGGGACCCGCGGCCATCGGGCGCGGCACTCGCCCGTCCGCTGCGGGGCGTCGCCCCCGGCTGCCCGGGTCGCGGGGCCGGCGGCGTCGGCGCGCTGCTGCCCCAGGTCCACCAGCTCGCCGAGCGGCTGCCGGTGCCACCCGCGCGGGAGCGGCCCGAGCAGTCCCTCGAGGAGCACGGACGCCTGCACGTGGCTCAGCGAGTCGCCGCCCTGCTCGACGAACGTCCGGTCGAGGTCGATCGCGTCCACGCCGAGGACGTCCGCCAGACCGTGCGCGACCCGGACCGCCAGGGTGGGTGTCGCGCCGACCGACCCGGCCACCCGCACCCGCGTGGCGGCGCACTCGTCCGCGGCGCCGGCGCGCACCAGTGCGTCGCAGCCGTTCCGGTCCACCTTGCCGTTGTCGAGCCGCGCGAGCGGCACGACCGCCACCGTCACGGCCGCGACGCCGACGCCCGACGTCGCTCCGGCGATGCGTCGGACCCGTCCGGCAGTCCCCACGGCACTCACGCCCGCTTCGGGCTCCACGGCGACCCGCAGCCCGTCGTCGTCGCCGGTCACGCACGCCGTCAGCCCGGCGGCCTCGATCGCGCGCTCCACCGTGGCCAGGTCGATCCGCAGGCCCATGACCTTGACGAAGCCGGACCGGCGGCCCACCACCCGCAGCAGCCCGTCGTCGCCGATCCGTCCCAGGTCACCGGTGCGCAGCTCGGAGAGCATGGCTCCGAGCGCCAGGTCGTCCGGGTGCTCCGCGTAGCCCATCATCACGCCGGGTCCGCGCACGACGATCTCGCCGGCGCCGTCGGCGACCTCCGGCACGGTCGTGTCCAGGTGCAGGGTCGTCCCGGCCACCGGTCGTCCCACCGACTCCGGGTTCCGCTCGACCAGGGCGGGGTCCAGCACGCAGATGCGGGCGGTGGCCTCGGTCTGCCCGTACATGACCGCCAGGTCCCAGCCGTTGGCCGCACCGAGGCGGGCCGTCCGGGTGACACGAGCGGGGGGCATCCGCCCGCCGGCCTGGGCGACGAGGCGCAGCGTGGGGTGCGGTCGCTCCAGCACGCCGGTGGACTCCATCAGCTCGACCATGTGCGGGACCACGGCCAGCGTGGTGACGCCGCGGGTGTCCACGCATTCCCAGAAGTCCGCGTCCCGGACCGACCCCTCCCGGAGCACCACGGAGCCGCCCACGAGGAGGTGGGAGTGCAGGACGGAGAGGCCGAAGCAGTAGGACAGGGGCAGGCTGGTGACCGCTCGGTCGGCCGCCGTCAGGCGCAGGGCCTGGGCGATCGCCGCGGCGTTGCTGAGGACGTTGTGGTGCGAGAGCCGCACCAGCTTCGGCGATCCGGTGCTGCCCGACGTGCTCAGCAGGACGGCCAGGTCGGGGTGGACGACGTGGCGCGGCGTGGCGTCGAGAAGCTGGAACGGGTCGGCGTCGTCCGGGACGACCCGCACGTCGGGCGGGTAGCGCTCCAGTATCCGGGCGGCACGGTCGTCGTCGTCGGTGACCAGGGCGACGTGGCCGGCCTCCAGCGTGGCCAGGTACGCGGTGACCGCATGCACGTCCCGGCGCAACGGCACGTGCACCAGCCGCCGCCCGGTCACCACCGGGGGCAGGCGCTCGACGAGCCTCGTCACGCGGGCGCGCAGGTCGCCGTGGGACAGCGTCCCACCGTCGAGGGAGACCAGGGCCGGGGCGTCGGACGAGACCCCCGTCGGGACGTGGGGCAGCGGCGAGCGTCCGGTAGCGGCGCCCACGAGGTCCAGGTCGCCGGCCACCGTCGTCATGGGAGGTGAGGCTAACCTCACCGACTGACGGGCACCAAAATGGAGGTGGCAGGGCATGACGGTCGACGGCGGGACGGACGTCGAGATCTGGTGGTCGTCGCTCGTCGCCGCGGACCGCTCCCTGCTCGCGCTCCTGGACGCCACGGAGCGTGCGCGCGTCGACGCCCTGCGACGGCCGGCGGACCAGGGGCGGTCCCTGGTCGCCGCCGCGCTGCTGCGGGTCGTGGTCGGGGCGCACCTGGGGGTGGCGCCCGGTCAGGTCGTGATCGACCGTGCCTGTGACGACTGCGGACGCCCGCACGGGCGCCCGGTCGTGGTGGGACCCGGCGTGCGCGTCCCGCAGGTCTCCGTGTCGCACTCCGGCCTGCTCGTGGTGGTGGCCCTGACCAGGGACACCCCCGTAGGCGTCGACGTGCAGCGGGTCGACGGGCAGCGGGTCGACGGCACGCCCGGCCCCACCGGCACGTCGCCGGAGGCGGCGGCCGAGAGCTGGGCGCGACGCGAGGCGGTGCTGAAGGTCGGGTCCGGGAGGCCGGTGGCCGTCTGCGACATCCGAGCGCCGCGGCCGGGGTACGCGGCGGCGCTGGCGACCCTGACCGGCGCCCCACCGACGGACGCGCAGGTGCACGTCCGGCACTGGCCGTAGGTGGTCGCGCGAAATCCGTTCGGGTCACGAGGACGTCGTCGACGATGGCATGGACGATGCCGGCGACGGTGCTAGCCGAGCGCGGATGCGGGGTGGGAGGGCATCTGGACGCTCGTTCACGCGGCCGCACGTGCAGCCCACCACCTCGCGGAGGCGCTGCCCTTCCTTGACGGGCTGGACTTCGTGTAGGCGGAGCGGATCTGCGCACCGCACAGGAGCACCTGGAGTGGGCGGCGCCTGGGCTTGCCGCACGTTGCCCGGGCGTCGACCTCGGCCCTGTCGGTGCCGACGTGGGCACTGACCGTGCGCGGGCGGTGTTCGGGCGGCTTCTCGACGAGACACTCTCTCGTGTCGACGCGCTGGCCGAGGACGACATGACGGTCGCCGAGGCCGTCACCCTGGCCGACGTCGCGTGCGCGCTCCCCTGCGTGTGGACACGGCTCGACAGGCGCCGGCCATGACGTCGCCTCGGTACTCGGACCTGCTTACACGGGCAGCGAGCAGCCTCGAGCAAGGCCGACGAGAACTCGACCGTCGCCTCGACGACCGCGCGAGCGCCTACGCGTTGATCGCGACTGGCACGCGGTTCTCTCTGCGCTTGAAGCTCAGGTGTGGGCGGTCGTCACCCCCGGCCGCGCAGCCGCCGTGCGATCCGCCTTCCACCCCGACGACTGCGAAGCTGCCGCCATGCGGCTGGTGGAAGCGTTGACGAGCGTCGTGGGTACCGAGAGACCGCACGCGTCGTTGCTCACCTTGCCGCGCGGCCCTGGGCGCGAGCCGCGCGAGCCATCCGGGCAGCAACTGGTGCCCGTCGTGCGGGAAGTACCGCGAGGCGGCTCACCTCCCGCGCGAGGGGCCGTCATCCCCGTCTCGGATGATCGGATCTCGTTCGTGCCGATGTCCGGAACACCGAGCTCGCGACGCCACGGGCGGCGCCCGATCCCCGGCCGCGGCCGACCCGGCCACCGACGTCCGAGCTGCGTACCAGGACAGGGCCGCCGGACGGGACATCCGACGGCCCTGTCACCGGGCGAGCTGCTCTGAGGAGCTGGTCAGCCTCGGCCGATCTGGCGGACCTTGACCGTCCTGACCAGCTCGGCGTCCTGCGACGACGTCCCGACGTACACCTCGAGCCCACCTTCCGGCGTCGTCCACTGGTCGGCCGCGGCGTCCCAGGTCGACAGCGGGTGGTGAGACGCCTCCGGGTCGATCTGGATCTGTACCCGCTTCTTCTCACCTGGCTGCAGCTCCACCTTCTGGAAGCCCACCAGCTTCTTGGTCTCCGTGCCGGCGGCCTCAGGGACCCGAACGTAGACCTGGACGACCTCGGAACCGGTCACGTCGCCGGTGTTCTCCACGAAGGCCTGCACCTTGACCGGCTTGGTCCCCTTCGAGACCGGCGGCGCGACCATGGCGCGGAAGAGCTCGAAGTCGGTGTAGGACAGGCCGTGACCGAACGGGAATGCCACGCACGGGTTGGACCCGTCGTCGGCCGTCGGGCAGTCGCCGCTGAGGTTCGCCTCGTACCAGCGGTACCCGATGTTCACGCCCTCGGTGTACTCGACGGTCGGCCGGCCGGTGATGGTGCCGCCACTGCCGCCGAAGCCGAGCGGGATCTGCTCGGTCCCCACCAGCTTTCCGGGGAAGTGCTCGGCGCCGATGTGGTCGAGGAAGCCCTTGCCCTCGATCGGGTAGGTGACCGGGGACTTGCCGGACGGGTTGACGACACCGAACAGCAGGTCGGCGACGATGTTGCCGTCCTCCTGGCCCGGGAACCACGCCTCCAGGATAGACGGGCCGTGCTGGCCCACCAGCGCCGGGTCCATCGCGACGCCGGCGTTGTCCTTGAGCACCAGCGCTGTCTTGTCAGCCATCGCCGGGCCGGCGCCCATGAACGCCTTGATCATGGCGACCGTGTTGCTGTTCTTGGCGGGGTTGCGACCGCCGACGGTGGCGATCGAGCTCAGGTTGTCGGCGTACCAGTCGAGGTCGTCACCGATGTCGACCAGCTGCGTCCCGGTCACGTCCGTGAAGGTCGCGCGGTCGGCGCCCTCCTCGGAGATCGTGCCGGCCATGATCACGACGGAGTCCGCGCCGGCCGCCTCGGCCAGCGCGTTGTCGAAGCTGACGGCCTGGCCGTCGATGGTCGCCGTCTGGTTGGCGTCGTCGACGAGAACGAGGCGGACCCGGGCGGTGGTGTTGCCGAGCTCCTCCAGCGTGTTCTGCAGGCCCTCGACGGGGTCGACCGAGTAGACGGGCACGACGTCCGAGCTGCCGCCGCCGCTGCCGAAGGGCCGCCCCACCAGCGCGCCGCCGGCGACCGCCTGCTGGGCGTAGACCTGCGTCGCCTTGCCGACCACCACGACGTCCTGGACATCGCTCCGGATCGGGAGCGCACCGTTGTTCTGCAGCAGGACCGATCCCCGGGTGCCGATCTCGTACGCCTGCTCGCCACCCGCGTCGTAGTCGATCGGGGTCTGCACCAGCGGCCGGTCGAAGATGCCGTACTTGAACATCTGCACGTACCGACGCTCGAGCGCGAGATCGATGTCGGCCTCGCTGATCTGTCCAGCGTCCAGGGCCGCCTGCAGCAGGGCAGGAGCCCACTGCTGGGGAACCGGCATCATGTGGTCCATGCCGTTGAGCAGCGTGGGGACGGTGCTCTTGGTGGCGAAGAAGTCCGACTGGACGTAGCCCTCGAAGCCCCACTGCTCGCGCAGCACGTCCTCCAGCAGGTACTCGTTCTGGCACGACGGGACGCCGTTGACGTAGTTGTACGCGCACATGATCGAGGCGGCGTCCCCGTCCTTGACCGCCATCTCGAACGGCAGCAGGTACGTCTCGTGGAGCGTGCGCTCGTCGACCACCGAGTTGGTGACCTGGCGGTTGGTCTCCTGCTCGTTCGCGGCGTAGTGCTTCGGCATGGCGATCAGGCCCTGCTCCTGGACCGCCTTGGTCTCCGCGACCGCCATGGTGCCGCTGAGGAACGGGTCCTCGCCGAAGTACTCGAAGTTGCGGCCCAGGATCGGGAGGCGCGCCATGTTCACGCCCGGCGCCTCGAACACATGCAGGGCCAGGTTGTTCATCTCCGTCCCGATCACATCGCCGTACGAGCCGGCGACGTCGGGGTCGAACGACGCCGCGGCGGTCGTCGCCGACGGCAGCGCTGTCGCCTTGGCCGACGACTCGTGGATGTAGGGCACGCCGAGCGGGCGCTGCGCCGGGGGCAGAGCGAGGAGCGCTGCGTCCACACAGTCGTTCTGGCCCACACCGACCGGTCCGTTGGTGATGCGCAGGGTCGGAATCTGCAGCTCGGCGATTCCCCGGACGTGCCGACCTCCGTAGCACTCCGGCAGCTCCGGAACGATCTCCGGCGGAGTGCCGGTCAGCTGCTGGAACTTCTGGGCGAGGGTCATCGCGTCGAGAAGCCGCCCGGTGCGCTCCTCCGGCGACAGCGACGTGTTCATCCACGGCAGGGCCTCGACCGAGGCCTGGACGGAGGACGTCTGGGGCGCAGCCACGACGGGCGCCGTGAGGGCGAACGACGAGGCGGCGACCGGGATGGCGGCGGCGAGCGCCGACCAGCGGCGGCCTCGGCGGTGAGGGCGGGATGGCATGCAGGGTCTCCTTCGACAATGCGGGACGTACGCGGGGTTCGAAGCGCAGAAGGGTGGACTGGGTCCGCCCGGCTACGGCTCCTGATGCAGTGCACGCGTGCCGGGGCACGCGGCCTCGGTCACCTCAGGTGGTTCGGCTCGGCCGCGTCACTGCGACTCGAACCGCGACCAGGCTGAGGGACGCAGACCCGGGTGGCAACCGATTGCCATCAGTTGCCCTGTGCCGGACCGTGGGTGCGGGGCGAACGGCAGTAGCGGCCTGCTTGCGTGGCGCGCCTACCGTCGCGGACGGCCGGTCGAGTGGCGCACCACCAGACGCGTGGGCATCACGAACGCCTGGTCGCTGCGCGGCAGGGCTCCCCCGAGGAGAGCGAGCACGTTCTTCACAGCGGCGGCGCCCATGGTGCGGCCTGGTGATGCCACAGTGGTCAAGCCGGGCGAGATCAGCTCCGCCGCAAGGATGTTGTCGTACCCGATCACGCTGACGTCCTGCGGGACCCTGAATCCGGTGGACACGAAGGCCCCGATCATGCCGATGGCCACCAGGTCGTTGTAGGCGAGGATCGCCGTGGGCGGATCGTCGACCATGCTGAGGGCTGCGAGCCTGCCGCCCTCGACGGTTGGTGCTACCGGTCCGGCTCGACGGGTGTGCAGGTGCAGCTCGAGGCCGGCTTCGCGGAGGGCGCGCCAGCGCATCCCGTCTGCCCACGACGCCTCCGGCCCGGCGACGTACGTCACGGCCTCGTGTCCGAGCTCGCCCAGGTGCTCGACCGCCCGGCGCGTCCCCCTCGCGTTGTCCGTCACCACGCTGGGGATACCGACGAGATGTCGGTTCAGCATCATCAGCGGCTTCTGCTTGGCGATCATCTGCAGCGTGGAGTCCGCCATGCGGGAGCTTCCGACGACGATCCCGTCGACCATCGGGAGCACGCGCTCCAAGGCTTCGCGCTCCAGCACGCCCGACTCTCGAGCGTCCGCGAGCACGACCGTGTAGTCCGCCTCCGACGCGGCAATCTGGGCACCCCGGACCAGCTCGGCGTAGAACGGGTTGGTGATGTCCGAGATCATGATGGCGATCATGTGGGTCCGTGACGTCGACAACGCGCGCGCCAGCGGGTTCACGCGGTAGCCCAGCTCCGCCGCCGCGGAGCGGATTCGAGCAGCGGTGTCCGCGCTGACCCGGCCAGGCCGGGCGAAGGCGCGGGACACCGTCGAGGGCGCGACCCCGGCGAGCCGGGCGACGTCGTAGATCGTCACCGTCTTGCGGCTCCCGGCGGTGCTCGTCGCCGCCTCGGCGGCCGGTCCACGACCGGACCTGGACGCCATCCGCCCGAGGTCGTCGCCGGCCACCTCGTCCTCGGGCACCACGGCACGCTACGTAGCCGGGCCCCGCGCGTGCAAACGACCGACACGGTCTTCGGACCCGCCTCGCACGCGCCCGCACGAGGCGGCCTCGGCATCGAGGGCCGTGTCCCCGGCGACCGCGGTGACACGTGAGCGCGATCGAGACCGCACGCGTCGCTGGCGTTCGCCTGGGCACCGGGCGCCGGGCACCGGGCGGGCACCGATCTCCTACACCTCGCCGATGCGCCGAGTGGAGGTCGAGCCACTTGTCGAGGCGGAACGCAGCCGACTCGACACGAGCGTTCGGCGCGACATCCTCCGTAGGTGCTTGCGGTTCCGGCTGGCTCGACCGTCGTGAATCTGCACCCGCCCGCACCGATTGCGGTGGACCACACATCGGTGACCGGGAGGCCGTGAGCCCAACTGTGCGAGTCAGGTGCGTCGGAGTGTCTGCGGTCTTATGGACACCGATCTGCCCGGGCGCGCTCAGTACGCGCACGATCGTGGGTGCAGTGGGCAGAGCCGCGCCCCCGGCTTCAAGCCAGCGGACGGTGTGTCCATGAGGCACTGCGCACCAGGTCCAGTTCGGTGCGCGCCTCTTCGAGCTCCCGGGCGTCCTCCCACAATCGCCGCCACTCGGAGTCTGCGTCGAGCGCTCGTGCCACGGCACGAACGGCGAGTGTGCGCAGGCCGTCGTCGACGACGAGTCCGTCGAGCGCTGCCGGGCTGGGACCGTAGTCGGAACCGTCTTCCCACCCTTCGGCCGTGCACCGGACACCACGGCTGCTGCGGCGAGGGCGGCCATGGCGTCGGGTGCGTGCAGGTAGTTCTGCGTCTCTACCGACAGCAGCAAAGCATCGCGAATCATGGCGTTCCGCGCGGCTACATCGGTTTCCTCAAGGTCGTTGGCCCAGTCGGCTGCAGTGTCGTTGTCGAACGGCCCGGGTCCCCAAGCGCCCCCGCGCCAGTTGCCGGCCATGCTGGTCGCCGGCGAAGCGGTGCTCGACCTTGTTCTGTAGTCCGATGAAGAAAGTTGAGGTTCGCTCGCACGGAACCTCCGAATTTGGCCATCGTTCCTTGGCGCTCCTCGCGAGCTCCCACCGTCTCGCCTCGCCATCGACCTTATCGAGACGCCGGGGATTGTCCCGACGCCAGTATCGGTAGTCGGCGCCGTCCCGTGTGAACTCCGCATGCAGCAGGTACAGCCACGCGAGGTGCATGTGGACGACGAAGCCCTCGGACGAGCGGACCTCTGCCGGGTCGCCGTAGAGGCGGACGGCGAGCGAGGCCGCGTCGCGCGACGCCTCCACCATGGGCCAGTGCCGCCTCGGGCGGGCCACAACCACCACCTCGTTTCCGCTGCACCGATGCTGGGTCGTGGCCACCATCTCCAGCGGTGTCGTGCTTCGTCGGCGCGTCGCCGCTCAGGATCCTCGGCCACGCTCTGCGGGCTGTCCGGACACCGTCGGAGCTGGCATCAACCGGTCGTCCAGCGCGATGCCTCGGGCGTCCACGTCCGTTCAGGGCGTACTGAGGCTGGCCGTCAGGCTGACCGGACGCTGGGAGGCCCGCTCCGCCGAAGCGGTGCGGGCCACTGACGAAAGCCCTGTCGGGCTGACAGGGATTCGAACCTGTGACCCCTTGACCCCCAGTCAATCCGCGCCGTGGGGGCACACCGCTCGACCGGGGTGGAGGGACGGCGAGCTACTCCGCGGGTAGAGGCCTACGCCCGGGCGCCGGCCGAGCCCGCGGCACTCCCGCGCCAGCATCCAGGCACGGCACCGATCTCACGGGGTGGTGAGTCCGCGACCGGTTCGGTTGGGCACGTGTTGGGCACGGATACAAGGAGGGCCACCCGAGGGTGGCCCTGACCTGTGCTCGTCCTGGCTCCCTCGACTGGACTCGAACCAGTAACCGTCCGATTAACAGTCGGATGCTCTGCCAATTGAGCTACGAGGGATCGCGAGAGGAAACTGTAGCAGGGCTAGCGGGGTAGTCCTGCCGCCTCCCGCACGCGCGCCTCCGCCGCGTCGACCAGGGCCGCGACGGCCGGATCGGACAGGTCGACCCGCTCGTCCCCCAGCACCTGCGTGAGCAGCGCACCGTTCTCGTCGCGGCGCAGCGCCACCCGGATGCGCTGCCCGTCGCGCGTCGTGACCGTCTCGCTGTGCACCACGGAGGACTGGACGCGCTCGCGCAGTGCCGCGGGGAACGCCGCCGGCCGGTCGTCGGTCAGCCGCAGCAGGTCGGGCGCGCCCTCGACCCACATCACCGACAGGGTCGAGGTCGCCGGGTCCAGGGTCGCGCGGTCGACGTCGGACCACGGGCGGCGGCGCACGTCCTGACCGTCGAGCGCGAGGCTCAGGCCGCGCACGGTGGCCACGGCCCACCCGTCGACGAGCTGCGCCGACGCCACGACCCGGTCGCCGGCGCCCAGGTCCAGGCGCCGGCGGACGTCGGCGGGCAGGGTCGGACGGCGGCGGAACAGCGGCATGACGCCACGGTAGCCGTGCCCGCCCCCGTGCTTGCCGCTGGGCCCGCTCCGAGCCCGCCACTGCCCCAGCCGACGTGGCCCGCCGTCGCGCCGACCGGCGGCCCGCCGCGCGACCGCCGTGCCCTACGCCTGGCTCCGCGCCGCCACGTGTGCTCGGATGCGGTGCATGACCGACGAGACGACCGCGCCCGCACCGGAACCGCTGCACCTGGGCGCGTGGTCCATGCTCGGGTCCACCGCGGCGGCGTCGATCATGGCCGGCGTCGGCGCCGACTGGCTGCTCCTGGACGCCCAGCACGGCCTGTACGACGACCGCGGGGTGGTCGACGCGCTGGGCGCCCTCGCCGGTCCGCCCCGGCCGGGGCGCACGTCGCAGGTCCTCGTCCGCGTGCCCTCGAACGACGACGCGTGGATCGGTCGGGCCCTGGACGCCGGTGCGAGCGGCGTCATGGTGCCCATGGTCGAGGACGAGGCCGACGCCGCCCGGGCCGCTCGGTCGTGCCGGTATCCGCCGCACGGGCGGCGCAGCCGCGGCTCGTGGGTGGAGGTGTGGGGCACCCCGACGCCGTCGCCGCGCGCCGCGGACGACGCCGTGATGTGCGCCGTCATGGTCGAGACCCGTCAGGCGCTCGAGCGGGTGACCGCGATCGCGCGGACACCCGGTGTCGACATGGTGTTCGTCGGACCGTACGACCTGTCGCTGGCCCTCGGCGTCGAGCACGCGGCCCTGCTCGCCGACGAGTCCCCCGACGGCCCGCTCCGCCGGGTCGTCGCGGCGTGCCGGGCGGCCGGCGTGCCCGCCGGTGCCTACGCGGGTGGCCTGGACGCAGCTCAGGTGCTCGCCCGGCACGGGTTCACCTGGATCGCGGTCGCCATCGACACCGTCGTGCTGCCCGCCGCGGCGGCGTCGCTCGTCAGCGCCGCCCGGGACGCCTGAACCGCCCCTGCGACCGCCGCGGGCCGGCCGGCCCGGACCCGCAGCCGTCGGCGCCCGGCGAGGATTCGGTCCGCGCCCCGGCCGGAGGTCGCTCGTTCGCCGGGTGAAACGCCGCCGCGACCGACCCTGGCCATTGACGGCGGGCGGGCGCTGAGCAGACTGGCGTCATGGGTGCGGGGCAGCTCCTGGGCGTCGACGACGCCTCCCGCCAGCCCGTCACCCGCGAGCGGGCCACGGCGGTCCCACCGCCGGTGACCGTACCGACGACGTCTCGCCCGCGACCGCCCGTCGAGCACCCCTCGCGCAGCGATCGCCGGCAGCCGCCGCTCACGTGCTCGGGCGCACGGACCCCCCTCACCTCCGCCGGGACGCTCGACGTCGTGTGGACGGCCCGGCCGCCGTTCGGGCCCGACGGCCCGTGACCTGGAGGGAAGGCACCACCATGAAGCTCGGACGACTGCCCGCCGTCGCCGCCGCGGCGGCCGCCCTGACCACCATCGGCATCGCGGCGGCCGGCCCGGCCGCCGCCGACCACACCGTCGACATCGACGTCGACGACGGCCGCTGCGTCAAGGGCCCGAGATCGCTCGGCATCCCCATCCGGCTGGACGCCGACCGCTCGACGGTGCGCACGCTGCGCGACGGCACCATCGTGACCCGCTGCCACTTCCGGGACCTGCCCGAGGTCGTCCGGCACCCGGACTTCCCGGACCCCTGGATCCGCCCGGACAGGGCGACGAGGTTCTCCAAGCCGGCCAACTGCTCGCTGACCGGCGGCGGGTTCAGCGAGGTGTTCGGCGACGCGGAGGTCGTCGTCACCCCGGCCGGCACGCTGAAGGTGACCTGCACCTTCACGCCGCCGTTCGGGCCGCCCGCCTGAGCGGGCCCGCGGTGCCCGACGCGGTCCGGTCGACGTCGGCCGGGCCGCGCGGCGGCGCCGCTGAGCGCGTCAGCCCCCGCGCAGGGCCCGACGGCGGGTCTCCAGCGCCACCAGCTCGGCGAACGCGGCCTGGTAGGCGTCCAGGTCGCCCGCCGGGTCCATCCGCTGCAGCCGGCTGCGTGCGGCCGCGATGTCCCGCGTCACGCCGAGGTCGATCAGCGCGGCCACCACCCCGCGGACGTAGGTCTCCACGGCCGCGGGGCGGTCCTCCGGCAACGGCATCACGGCCAGCTCGGTGATCAGCGGGAGCACCGGCGCACCGGCCTCCTCGCTGACCCGCTCGACCCAGGCGGCGGCCGCCGTGGGGCCGGCCGCCAGCTCGCGCGCGGCCGTCATGCCCCCGGCCGCACGGATCGCCTCGTGCACGACCCGGAACGCCGGCACGGCGAACGCGTCGGCGCCGAGAAGGTCGAAGTCCGCCGGAACCAGTAGCGGCTGCTGGAGCGCGACCTCGAGGACCTGCCGCTCCAGCCGGGCGACCGGGTCCCGGCGGTCCGGTGAGGGCAGGGCGCGCTCGGGCGCACCGGGACCGCCCGGACCCCGTTCGCTCCCGACCTCGCCGGCCGCGTCGTACGGCGGCTCCTCGGGCGGCCCCCACGAGCCGCCCCACGACTCCCCCGGGCGTCCCCGCCCCTGGTCCGCGTGCCGGCCCCGCGGCGCCTCGGCGTGCCGGCCGCGCCCGCTGTCGCCGACGTGCCCGCGAGCGCCGTCCCCGGCACGCCCCCGGCCGCCATCCCCTGCGGGAGAGCGGGTCCACCGGTCGCCGCGGTCGCCGGCCGACGCATCCGGACGTCCCCCGCCCCGCCCGCCGGCGCGCTCCCCGGTCTGCTCGCCGGGGCGCCCGCGCCCGTGGTCCGCCGCGCGCCCGCGCTGACCCTCCGGCTCACCGCCGGCTCGTGCCACCGCCGTCCGGACCGAGTCCGCGTCCATGCCCAGCCACCCCGCGAGCATCCGCGCGTACTCCGGCCGCAGCGCGGCGTCGCGGATGCCGGCCACGACGGGGGCTGCCGCCCGCAACGCAGCCACCCGGCCCTCCGCGGTCTCCAGGTCGTGCGCCGCGAGGGTCGTGCGGATCACGAACTCGAACAGCGGCTGGCGGCCGGACACCAGCGCCCGCACGGCGTCCGGACCGCGGGCCTGGCGCAGGTCGCACGGGTCCATGCCGCTGGGCTCGACGGCCACGAACGTCTGGGCGGAGAACGACTGGTCCTCGCCGAACGCCCGCATCGCCGCCTTCTGCCCGGCGGCGTCGCCGTCGAAGGTGAAGATGATCTCCCCGCCCACCGACGCCCCGGACGCGAGCTGCACGCCGCCGGTCACCGCGGAGTCGCCCAGCAGCCGGCGCACGATGCGCGCGTGCTCGGCCCCGAACGCCGTTCCGCAGGTCGCGACCGCCGTCGGCACCCCGGACAGGTGCGCGGCCATGACGTCCGTGTAGCCCTCGACGACGACGACCTGGCGCGCCTTGGCGATCTCCCGCTTGGCCAGGTCCAGCCCGTAGAGCACCTGCGACTTCTTGTAGAGCGCGGTCTCCGGGGTGTTGAGGTACTTCGGTCCCTGGTCCTCCTCGAACAGCTTGCGCGCGCCGAAGCCGACGACGTCGCCGGTCACCTCGCGGATCGGCCACACCAGCCGGCCGCGGAAGCGGTCGTAGACGCCGCGGCTGCCCTGGCTCATCAGGCCCGACGCGACGAGCTCGGACTCCGTGAAGCCGCGCCCGCGCAGGTGGCGCAGCAGCGAGTCCCAACCCTGCGGGGCGAACCCGACGCCGAAGTGCTCCGCGTGCGACCGGTCGAACCCGCGCTCGGCGAGGAACGCCCGGCCGGCCGCGGCGGCCGGGGACGCCAGCTGCTCGGCGTAGAACTGGGCCGCCACGCCGTGCGCGTCGATGAGCCGCCGGCGGGTCCCGGTGTCCGGCCCGGATCGGGGGCCACCCGTCCCCTCCTCGTAGCGCAGCTGGACGCCGACGCGCCCGGCGAGGTACTCGACCGCCTCGGCGAAGGGCAGCCCGTCGATCTTCTGCACGAAGGAGATGACGTCGCCGCCTTCGCCGCACCCGAAGCAGTGGTACCGGCCGACCTGCGGCCGGACGTGGAAGGACGGGGACCGCTCGTCGTGGAACGGGCACAGCCCCTTCATCGACCCGACGCCCGCGGTCTTCAGCGTCACGTGCTCGCCGACGACGTCCTCGATCCGTGCGCGCTCGCGGACCGCGTCCACGTCCTCCCGCCGGATCAGCCCCGCCACGGTCAGGGAGTCTAGGCGTCACCACCGACGCCCCCGCCCGCCGCACGCCGACCCCGTCCCGCCCCACCACCCGCACCCCCGCCACCACCCCCACCGCCCTCGCCACCACCACCGCCGAGTGCGACGTCCTGGACCGCTCCGGGCGCATGGTCGGTCCAGGACGTCGCACTCGGCGAGGGGTGCAGCGGAGGGTGCGGGGAGGCGGCGGGGAGGGACGGCGGGGGGCCGCCGGGGTCAGTGACGCGGGGGGCGCACCAGGCGCCCGTGCCACTCCGCGGCGCTGACGTCGGTGAGCGAGGCGACCTGGTCGACGACGACCCGCAGCCGGGCGGCGTCGTCGGCGGCGGCACGCCAGTCCGCCGCGAACGGCGGCTCGAGCGCCAGCGGGGCCCGCTGGGAGATGACGCGCACCAGGTCGGTGAGGATGTCGCGCTGGCGCTGGTACAGCGGCTCCTGCTCGCGCGGCGCCATGACGTACGCCACGGCCAGCCCCTTGAGCACGAGGATCTCGGCGAGGGTCCCCGCGGGGACCACGAGCGAGGCGGCGTACCGGGTCAACGGGCCCTCGCCGTACCGCTCACGGGTCGCCGCCTCCGCCGCGCCGGCGAACCGGCCGATGAGCTGGCTGGTCGCGTCCTTGAGCATGGCCAGCGCGCCGCGCGAGCCGTCGAACCTCGGTCCCCACAGCCGGGTCGCCACCAGCCGGTCCATCGCGTGGAGCAGCTCGTCGCCGCTCACCGCGTACCCGTACCAGGCCTCCACGGCCGCCACGACGCGGGCCCGCTCCTCGTGGCGGGTGAGCACCGCCAGGTCCAGGCGACCACCGACGACGGCGTCCTCCACGTCGTGCACGGAGTAGGAGATGTCGTCGGCGAGGTCCATGACCTGCGCCTCCAGGCACCGGCGCTGGTCCGGCGCGCCCTGGCGCAGCCACGCGAAGACCTCGCGGTCGTCGTCGTAGACCCCGAACTTGTCCGTCGCCCGACCCTCCGTGCGCGGGCGCTCGCCGCGGCCCCACGGGTACTTCACCGACGCGTCCAGGCTGGCGCGGGTCAGGTTCAGCCCGACCGCGCGGCCGTGACGGTCCACGACCTTGGGTTCGAGCCGGGTCAGCAGCCGCAGGGTCTGGGCGTTGCCCTCGAACCCGCCGATGTCGGCGGACAGGTCCGCCAGCGCGCGCTCCCCGTTGTGCCCGAACGGCGGGTGACCCAGGTCGTGCGCCAGGCAGGCGGTGTCCACGACGTCCGGGTCGCACCCCAGCGCCTTGCCGAGCTCGCGCCCCACCTGGGCGACCTCGAGGGTGTGCGTCAGCCGGGTCCGCACGAAGTCGTCGCTGGAGGGCCCGAGCACCTGCGTCTTGGCGCCGAGCCGCCGCAGCGCGGAGGAGTGCACCAGCCGGGCACGGTCGCGCTCGAACGGCGTCCGCGCCCGGGACTTGGGACTCTCCTGAGCCCAGCGGGCCCGGTCGTCGGCGGTGTAGCCACGGTCGTCCACGCTCCCGCGGGCCTCGGCGCCCACGTGCCCCCGCAGGCGCAGCGGCTGGACGGATCGGCTCTCGGACACGCCCGCCACCCTAACGACCGGCGCTCCCCGGCGAGCGCCGCCGACTGCGCCCCGCCGCCCGGCGTCGCCTACCCTGGACCGCAGCCGAGGCCCCCAGCGCGCGACCGGGCGGCGTCGGACCCCGGGGGACCGTGCGGACCGGCACGGCCGCCGCTCCGCCAGAGGCCGGAGGCCGTCACCCGACGACACCGGAAGCCCGCTCGACCGCCACCGACCTCGGCCCCGCCGCGAACGCGCCCGCCGACGGGCTCCCGCCACGAGCGCGCCCGCTCCCATCCGCCGCACGTCCCCACGCACGACAGACAGGACCCACGTTGACCCTCGCCACCGGCTCCACCGCTCCGACCGCCCTCACGACCGAGCCCGTCCACTCCGCCGGCGGCCCCGGCGCCGAGTGGTGGCGGCACGCGGTGATCTACCAGGTGTACCCGCGGTCGTTCGCCGACGCCTCGGGCGACGGCATCGGTGACCTCCCGGGCATCACCGCCCGCCTCGACCACCTGGCCACCCTCGGGGTGGACGCCGTCTGGCTGTCGCCCTTCTACACCTCCCCGCAGGCGGACGCCGGGTACGACGTCGCCGACTACCGGGACGTCGACCCGCTCTTCGGGACCCTCGCCGACGCCGACCGGCTGCTCGAGCGAGCCCACGGCCTCGGGATGCGGGTCATCGTCGACCTCGTGCCCAACCACACCTCCGACGAGCACACCTGGTTCCGCGCTGCGCTGGCCGCCGCTCCGGGCAGCCCCGAGCGCGACCGGTACCTCTTCCGCGACGGCGCGGGCCCGGACGGCTCGGTGCCGCCGAACAACTGGCGCTCCATCTTCGGCGGCCCGGCCTGGACCCGCGTCGCCGACGGCCAGTGGTACCTCAACCTGTTCGACTCCAAGCAGCCGGACCTGAACTGGGAGAACCCCGAGGTCCGCGCCGAGATGGAGTCGGTGCTGCGGTTCTGGCTGGACCGCGGCGTGGACGGCTTCCGGATCGACGTCGCCCACGGCTTGGTCAAGGCGCCCGGGCTGCCGGACTGGGACGGCACCGTCGCGATGGTCGAGGGCACCGAGCCGCCGGCCGGCACGGACGACGGCGCCATGGACGGCGGCGCGGACGGCGGCGCGGACGAGGCCAGCACCGGCGCCGGGAACCGCGGCCCCATGTTCGACCAGGAGGGGGTCCACGAGATCTACCGGTCCTGGCACCGCGTCCTGGCCGAGTACGACGGCGACCGCGCGCTCGTCGCCGAGGCCTGGGTCGAGCCGCTGTCGCGCCTGGCGCGCTACGTGCGCCCGGACGAGATGCACCAGGCGTTCAACTTCTCCTTCCTCACCACGCGCTGGGACGTGCCGGCGCTGCGTCGGGTGGTCACCGCGTCGCTGCAGGCCGGCGACGCCGTCGGCGCCCCCACCACCTGGGTGCTCTCCAACCACGACGTCGTCCGGCACGTGAGCCGCCTGGGCCTGCGGGACGCCGGGTCGAAGCCCAAGGGCATCGGCCAGGGGGACGAGCAGCCGGACGAGGCCCTGGGCCTGCGCCGGGGACGCGCCGCCTCGCTGCTCATGCTCGGCCTGCCCGGCTCGGCGTACCTGTACCAGGGCGAGGAGCTGGGCCTGCCCGAGCACACCACGCTCGACGACGACCTGCGCCAGGACCCGGCGTGGTTCCGGTCCGGCCACGCCGAGCGAGGCCGCGACGGGTGCCGGGTCCCGCTGCCGTGGCAGGCCGACGCCCCGGGCTTCGGCTTCTCGCCGACCGGCGCCACCTGGCTGCCGCAGCCCCGGTCGTGGGGTGCCTACGCGGCCGACGCGCAGGACGGTGTGCCGGGCTCGACGCTGGAGATGTACCGGGCGGCGCTGCGGCTGCGGCGCGAGAGCGAACTCGGCACGGGCTCGCTCGCGTGGGCGGACACGGACGGCCCGGTCGGCTGGGACCGCACCCACGTCCTGGCCCTGGTCAACCGGGACGTCCTCGTGCTGACCAACGTCGGCCCCACGCCGGTCGGGCTCCCGGCCGGCGCGCTGGTGCTCGTCGCCAGCGCCGACCTCGACGGCGACGCCGACGCGCCGCTGGTGCCCACGGACACCACCGTCTGGGCCCGCCTGGCCTAGGCCACGCCGACCCCGGAAAGGGTCGCACGACGGGGTCCGCGCGACGAGCGCGGGCCCCGTCGTCGCCCGGCGTCAGCCGCCGGAGACGCTGAGCTCGGCCTCCTCCAGGGCGCGGCGGAAGTCGTCGCTGAGGTCGCGCGAGTCCAGCCACCCGTCCGGCAGCGACGGTCGCTTCGGGGAGCCGGCCCGCCCGCGCTGCCCCTCGGCCGCCGCGCCGGGGTACGGCTGGTCGAGGTCGAGCTGTGCGAGGCGGTCGTCGAGCTCCGCCAGGGTGGAGATCAGCCCGAGCTGGGCGCGCAGCGCGCCACCCACGACGTAGCCCTTGAGGTACCAGGCCATGTGCTTGCGCATCTCGCGCATGGCCTTGTTCTCCTCGCCGAAGTGCTCGACCATCAGCTCGGCGTGCCGCCGCACGACGCCGGCGACCTCGCCCAGACCCGGCCGCACCCGCGTGCCCGAGCCGGCGAACGCCGCTGCGAGGTCCGCGAACAGCCACGGCCGGCCCTGGCACCCGCGCCCGACGACGACGCCGTCGCACCCGGTCTGCGCGACCATCGCCAGGGCGTCCTCGGCCGACCAGATGTCGCCGTTGCCGAGCACCGGGATGTCGGTGACGGTCTCCTTCAGGCGGGCGATCGCCTCCCAGTCGGCGGTCCCGGAGTAGTAGTCCGCGGCCGTCCGGGCGTGCAGCGCGACTGCGGCGACGCCGGCGTCCTGGGCGACCAGACCCGCCTCCAGGTAGGTGAGGTGGTCCTCGTCGATGCCCTTGCGCATCTTGACGGTGACCGGCACGCCGTACGGCGACGCGGCGTCGACAGCCGCGCGCACGATGGAGGCGAACAGGTCCCGCTTCCACGGCAGCACGGCGCCGCCGCCCTTGCGGGTCACCTTGGGCACCGGGCAGCCGAAGTTGAGGTCGACGTGGTCCGCGCGGTCCTCGGAGGCGATCAGCCGGACGGCGGCGCCGACGGTCGCGGGGTCGACGCCGTAGACCTGCACGGACCGCGGCCGCTCGTCCGGCTCGTGGGAGATGATCCGCATCGACTCCTCGCCGCGCTCGACGAGCGCGCGGGAGGTGACCATCTCCGCGACGTACAGACCCGCGCCGCTCTCCCGGCACAGGCGCCGGAAGGCCGCGTTCGTCACGCCGGCCATGGGGGCGAGCACCACCGGGGTGTCGATGACGAGCGGCCCGATGTGCAGGGGCGGCAGCACGTTCGTCGTGCCGGTGACGGCACGTGCGGGTGTGCCCGCGGGTGCGGTCGCAGGCGTGTCGGCGGCAGGGGCGAGGGTCACCGCTCCATTGTCCCCCAGCCGTGGCGCGGCGCCGGACCGGTCCGGTGGCGCGGGAGCGGCCCGGACGGCGTCCCGCGGGCACGACCGGAGGCTTGTGCCGCCGGGCCGGGACGAGGACCGTCGGTCCCGGGGCCCTCGCCGCTGTGGCGACGTGCCTCCCGGGTCGCCGGCCGACGACTCGCCCGCACAGGTGGGAGGCGCGCACAGTGGAGAGCCCGATGGCACACCGTGTCCTGCTGGTGGCGAACCGGACGCTCGGGAGCGAGGAGGTCGCGGCGGCCGTGCGGGAACGGGTCGCGGCGGGTGGGACCGAGCTGTGGATCGTGGTCCCGGTCGAGGTCCCGCAGGGTCAGGGCGCGGTGTCCGTGGCCGGCGCCGCGCCCGCCGGCGAGATCCTGCCCGTGCGCAACCGGGCGCCGGATGCCCGCGCCTATGACCTGGCCGAGCGGCGCCTGCAGGAGGCGCGGGACCGCTTCGGCGCGCTCGGGGTGCCCGTCGGGGGCGAGGTCGGCGACGTCGACCCCTTCAAGGCGGTCAGCACGGCGATGGGCAGGCACGAGTTCGCGGAGGTGGTCGTCTCCACGCTGCCGAGGGCGGTGTCGCACTGGCTGCGCGTCGACCTGCCGAGCCGGGTGCACCGCAGGTTCAAGGTCCCGGTCACCACGGTGACCGGCCGCGACGCCTGACCTGTCCGGCACGTCGACCCCTCGCCCCGCCGAGGACGGCAGGGTCCTCGCCCGTGTCGGTGGCTGCCGCCACACTGGTGCGCGTGCCGACCATCTCTGCGCAGGGCATCGTCAAGACCTACGGCTCGGTCCGAGCGCTGGACGGGCTCGACCTCACCGTCGAGGAGGGGACCGTGCTCGGCCTGCTCGGCCCCAACGGCGCCGGGAAGACGACGGCGGTGCGGGTGCTGACCACCCTGCTGCGGCCGACCTCCGGCACCGCCACGGTCAGCGGCCTGGACGTCGTCCGGGACGCCAAGGCGCTCCGGGCGCGGATCGGCGTCTCGGGGCAGTACGCCGCGGTGGACGACAACCTCACGGCGTTCGAGAACCTCGACATGGTGGGGCGCCTGTACCACCTGGGCGCCGCCCGGTCCCGACAACGTGCGTGGGAGCTGCTCGAGCGGTTCGACCTCACCGAGGCGGCCAAGCGCCCCGTCGGCCAGTACTCCGGCGGCATGCGACGGCGCCTGGACCTGGCGGGTGCGCTCGTGGCCGAGCCCGCGGTGCTGTTCCTCGACGAGCCGACCACGGGCCTGGACCCGCGCGGGCGGCTGGGGATGTGGGACGTCATCTCCGAGCTCGTCGCGGCCGGGACGACGCTGCTGCTGACGACCCAGTACCTGGAGGAGGCGGACCGGCTGGCCGACCGGATCGCCGTCATCGACCACGGCCGGGTCATCGCCGAGGGGACGTCGGACGAGCTCAAGGCGACCGTGGGCGGCGAGCGGGTGGAGGTCACCGTCGCCCGCTCGTCCGACCTGGCGCGCACCCGGGACCTGCTGGCGCCGGTCGCCGTCGGCGAGCTGGTCACCGACGAGCACACCCGCACCGTGACGGCGCCGGTCACCGGCGGGGCGGGCGCGCTGGTCGCAGGGCTGCGCGCGCTGGGCGACGCCGGGATCGACGTGCAGGACGCCGGCGTGCGCCGTCCCACCCTCGACGACGTGTTCATGTCCCTGACCGGTCACGAGGCCGAGGCCCGCTCCACGGAAGGTGGTCGCTCATGAGCGGCATCGGTCACGCGCTCGGCGACGGCTGGACCGTCACCCGGCGCAACCTCATCAAGATCAAGCGCGTCCCGGACCTGCTCGTGGGCTCGACCATCGCCCCGATCATGTTCGTGCTGCTCTTCGCGTTCGTGTTCGGCGGCTCGATCTCCCTGCCCGGCGCACCGCAGATCGACCCCGCGCTCTACCGGGAGTTCCTCATCGCCGGGATCTTCGCCCAGACCGTGGTGTTCGGCGCCACGATCACCGGCACCGGGATGGCGCAGGACGTCAAGAGCGGCATCGTCGACCGGTTCCGGTCCCTGCCGATGGCGCCGTCAGCGGTGCTGATCGGCCGGACGACCGCCGACGTGGTGAACAACGTCCTCACCGTGGTGATCATGTCGATCACCGGTCTGGCCGTGGGGTGGCGGATCACGACGTCGGTCGGCGAGGCGCTGCTGGGATACGTGCTGCTGCTGTTCTTCGCCTACTGCATCAGCTGGCTGATGGCCTACGTCGGGCTGCTGGTCCGGACGCCCGAGGTCTTCAACAACGCCTCGTTCATCGTCATCTTCCCGCTGACCTTCATCGCCAACACGTTCGTGCCGTCCGACAACCTGCCCGGCCCCCTGAAGACCTTCGCGGAGTGGAACCCCATCTCGACGGTCACGCAGGCGGCGCGCGAGCTCTTCGGCAACATCCTGCCGGGGACCCCAGCGCCGACCGCCTGGCCGCTGCAGAACCCGGTGCTGTACACGGTGCTGTGGGGCCTGGTGCTCCTGGTGATCTTCGTGCCGCTCACCGTGCGCCAGTACCAGCGCGCCGCCGCTCGCTGACCGCCCGCAGGGGCTCCGATGCAGCCCCGGTGTGCGCCCGTCCGAGCCTTGACCGGCCCCGGCCCGGCGGCGAACACTCGGAGATCCGGGAGTCGCACGAGGAGGTTCGTCATGCGTGCTGCACGTGAGGTCGGCCGCCGGGGACGGCGCCTGTGGACAGCGAGTTCTCTCGCGGCGGTCACGCTCGCCGTCGCGGCGTCGCCCGCCGGGGCGATCACCTTCGGAGAGCTCGACGGAGAGCTGCACCCCAACGTCGGTGCCCTGCTCGTCGAGGACGACGCGGGTGGCTACGCGTCCATCTGCACGGGCACCCTGATCGACGAGGACGTCTTCCTGACCGCGGCGCACTGCCTCGCCGCGGTCGAGGAGTTCGACCTCGGCGACGTGTTCGTGTCGTTCGACACCGACCTGACCGACGGGGTGACCGGGGTTCTCGACGGCGACGGCGTCATGCACCCGCTGTACGGATCCGGCGGCGCCAACAACGCGTACGACATCGCCGTGGTCCTGCTCGACCAGCCGGTGGCAGGCATCGAGCCGGCCGCTCTGCCCGAGGTCGGGCTCCTCGACCGGCTCCAGTCGGAGCGCACCCTGCGCCGGCAGCCGTTCACCGCCGTCGGGTACGGGCTGGTCCGCGAGGACAAGACGGGTGGTCCGGCCGCGCTCGTCGACGACCCGCGCCGCCGCTTCACGACCCAGACCGCGGCGTCCCTGCAGAAGGCCTGGCTCCTCCTCTCGATGCAGCCGTCCACCGGCGACGGCGGCACGTGCTTCGGGGACTCGGGTGGGCCGCACTTCCTCGGGGGCGCGGACTCGAACCTGGTGGTGGCCATCACGGTGACCGGGGACGCCGTGTGCCGGGCGACCGACAAGACCTACCGACTCGACACGCCCTGGTCCTCGGAGTTCCTCGCGCAGTTCCTCGACTGAACGAGACCGCGCCACGCTCCCCCGACGGCGCCCGAGCCCACCCGGCCGGGCGCACGACTCAGCGCAGGTCCCGCCGCATGATCACGCGGGGGAAGCCGCCGGCGACGGCGTCGGTGTCGGCCGCCTTCGTGAAGCCGGCGCGCTCGAACTGCGCGCGGGTCCCCACGTACGCCATCGTCAGGTCGACCTTCGCGGTCCCGTTGTCGACCGGGTAGCCCTCCACCGCCGGTGCGCCCTGCGACCGGGCGTACTCGACGGCGCCCGCGAGCACCGCGTGCGAGATCCCCCGGCCGCGGTGGCCGGGCCGCACGCGCAGGCACCACGCGGACCACACGGGCAGGTCGTCGACGTGCGGGATCTTCCGCGACCGGGCGAACGGGAGCTCCGACCGAGGGGCGACCGCCGCCCACCCGACGACCTCGCCGTCGTCGTAGGCCAGGACGCCCGGTGCGACGTCCCGGCGGCACAGCTCGCGGACGTACTCACCGCGTGCGGGCCCGACGAGCTCGCGATTCGTCCTGGCGTCGACGCGGTGGCTGAGGCACCAGCACACGGAGGACTGCGGGTTCTTCGGGCCGAGCATGGTCGCGACGTCGTCGAACCGGGTGATCGTCGCCGGGAGGACCTCGATGCTCACGTCCCGCACGCTACTCGCGACGTCCGTCCGCGAAGGGCGATCCCCGCGCTGGCGCCGGGCGCCCCGCGAGCCGGTCCCGCCGCCGTGGCGGGACCGGCTCGCGGCCGGCGAAGGGGCCGGTCAGGCCCCGACGAGCCGGGGCGCCAGGTAGGACACGACCTGGTCCAGGGCGACCCGCTCCTGCGACATGTCGTCGCGGTGGCGGATCGTCACCGCCTGGTCGTCCAGGGTGTCGAAGTCGACCGTGAGGCAGAACGGGGTGCCGATCTCGTCCTGGCGGCGGTAGCGGCGGCCGATCGCGCCCGCGTCGTCGAAGTCGACGTTCCAGCTCTTGCGCAGCTCCGCGGCCAGGTCGCGCGCCTTGGGCGAGAGCTGCTCGTTACGGGACAGCGGCAGCACGGCGGCCTTGACCGGCGCGAGCCGCGGGTCCAGGCGCAGCACGGTGCGGGTGTCGACGCCGCCCTTGGTGTTGGGCGCCTCGTCCTCGGTGTACGACTCGACCAGGAACGCCATCAGCGACCGGGTCAGGCCCGCGGCCGGCTCGATGACGTACGGGACCCAGCGCTCGTTCTTGGCCTGGTCGAAGTACGACAGGTCCTGACCGGAGTGCTCGGCGTGGGTCTTGAGGTCGAAGTCCGTGCGGTTCGCGATGCCCTCGAGCTCGCCCCACTCGCTGCCTTGGAACCCGAAGCGGTACTCGATGTCCACGGTGCGCTTGGAGTAGTGCGACAGCTTCTCCGTCGGGTGCTCGTAGTGCCGCAGGTTCTCCGGCGCGATGCCCAGGTCGGTGTACCAGGCGGTCCGCGTGTCGATCCAGTACTGGTGCCAGCTCTCGTCGGTGCCCGGCTCGACGAAGAACTCCATCTCCATCTGCTCGAACTCGCGCGTGCGGAAGATGAAGTTGCCCGGGGTGATCTCGTTGCGGAAGGACTTGCCGATCTGGCCGATGCCGAACGGCGGCTTCTTGCGCGCGGTGGTCACCACGTTGGCGAAGTTCACGAAGATCCCCTGCGCGGTCTCCGGGCGCAGGTAGTGCAGCCCGGACTCGTCCTCGACCGGGCCGAGGTAGGTCTTGAGCATCATGTTGAAGTCGCGCGGCTCGGTCCACTGACCGCGGGTGCCGCAGTTGGGGCAGGCGATGTCGCCCAGGCCGTGCTCGGCGGCGCGGCCCTTCTTCTCCTCGTACTCCTCGAGCATGGTGTCCTCGCGGAACCGCTTGTGGCACGACAGGCACTCGGTCAGCGGGTCGGTGAAGACGCCGACGTGACCGGAGGCGACCCAGACCTGGCGCGGCAGGATGACCGAGGAGTCCAGCCCGACGATGTCGTCACGGCTGGTGACCATCGTGCGCCACCACTGCTTCTTGATGTTCTCCTTCAGCTCCACCCCGAGCGGTCCGTAGTCCCACGCGGAGCGCGTGCCGCCGTAGATCTCCCCCGACGGGAAGACGAAGCCGCGGCGCTTGGCCAGCGAGATGACGGAGTCGAGACGGGACGGAGCAGCCACAGGTGTTCACACCTCTACGGGAGGGGGGGACCCCGGCCTGGATGGCCGGGCGAGCCCGCTCAGGCTACCGGCCCCCGCGGAGGGGCCCACCGCCCCGGGCCCCCCGACGGCGGCTGCCCGTCCCCGCACGCGGGCCGACCCAGCGGCCCCGCACGGCCGCCACAGACCACATGAGGACCGGCGAGCGCAGACGAGTTTGACAATCATTCTCACCAGGGCAGACCATCGACCCATGCCCCGCTCCGCCCTGGCCCTCTCCGGCGCGCTCGCCGCCGGTGTCCTGCTGCTCGCCGCCTGCTCCTCCGGGCCGCAGGCGTCGGCCGCGGACGAGGACCGCACGCAGGTCCTCGCGTCGTTCTACCCGTTGCAGTACGTGGCGCAGCAGGTCGGCGGCGACCTCGTGGAGGTGTCGTCCCTCACGCCTCCCGGCGCGGAGCCGCACGACGTCGAGCTCTCCCCGCGGCAGGTCCGCTCGGTGTCCGAGACGGACCTGGTCCTCTACCTGTCGGGCTTCCAGAGCGCCGTCGACGAGGCGGTCGACGCCCGGCAGCCCCAGCGGGTGGTGGACGCCGCCGACGTCGTGGACCTGCTCGAGGGCGGGGCCCACGCCCACGGGGAGGGCGAGCAGCACGCCGAGGAGCACGCGGCCGAGGAGGCCGACGCCCACGAGGAGGAGGGCGACGCCCACGCCGTCGACCCGCACTTCTGGCTCGACCCGCAGCGGCTGGCCGCCCTGGCCCAGCCGGTCGCGGACGCGCTCGCGGAGATCGACCCGGCGAACGCCGACGCCTTCTCCGCCGCGGCGGACGAGCTCGCCGCCGCACTCGCCGACGTCGACGCCGCCTACGGCACAGGGCTGGCGACCTGCGAGCGCCGGGTCGCCGTGACGTCGCACGAGGCCTACGGGTACCTGGCCGACGCGTACGACCTGGAGCAGGTCGGGATGTCCGGCCTGGACCCGGAGGCAGAGCCGTCCCCGGCCCGTCTGCGCGAGATCGGCGACGTCGTCCGCGCGAACGGTGTGACGACGCTGTTCACCGAGACGCTGGTCAACCCCAAGGTGGCCGAGACCCTCGCCGGCGACCTCGGTGTGACCACCGCGGTCCTCGACCCGATCGAGAGCCAGCCGGACTCCGGCGCCGACTACCGTGCCGTCATGGAGCAGAACCTCGAGGCCCTGCGGGCCGGCCTGGGGTGCTCGTGACCGCCGGCCCCTCCTCCGCGCCGACCTCCCCCTCCGGCACGCCGGGCTCGTCCGGCCGGCGGCGCACCGTGGCGGTCGACGCGCGTGACGTCCACGTCGTGCTCGGCGGGAGCGCCATCGTCCGTGGGGTCGACCTCGTCCTCGAGGAGGGCGAGGTCGCCGCGCTGCTCGGCGCGAACGGCTCCGGCAAGTCGACGCTCGTCCGCGCGCTGGTGGGTGCCGTCCCGATCGCGTCCGGCAGCGTCACGCTGCTGGGCCACCCGCTCGGCCGCGGCGTGCCGTGGGAGCGGATCGGGTACGTCCCCCAGCGGGTCAGCGCCGCCACCGGCGTCCCGGCGACCGCCGCCGAGGTGGTCGGCTCCGGGCTGCTGCACGGGCGACGGCTCTGGCCGCCGCGGCACGCGCAGCGACGCGTCCACGCCGCCCTGGACCTCGTCGGGCTGGACCACCACGCCGAGCGGCCGGTCCGGGAGCTGTCCGGTGGCCAGCAGCAGCGCGTCCTGATCGCCCGCGCCCTGGTGCGCGAGCCCGACCTGCTCGTCCTGGACGAGCCGGTGGCCGGGGTGGACCTGCCGAGCCAGCAGGCGTTCGCCACGACCCTGTCGCGGCTGGCCGAGCGCGGCACGACCGTCCTGGTGGTCCTGCACGAGCTGGGAGCGCTGGCTCCCCTGGTGCGGCGTGCGGTGGTGCTGCGTCACGGCGCCGTCGTGCACGACGGCGCCCCGCCACGCCCCGCCCACGACCACGACGCCGACGAGCACGACCACGTGCACCCGCACGACGACGACGCGGGCCTGGCGCGGACGCCGGCCGCCGGACTGAGGTGGGAGCCGTGATCCTCGACGAGCTGGTGGGCATGCTCACCGACCCGCTCATGCAGCGCGCGCTGGTCGCCGCGCTGCTGGTCGGCCTGGCCGCACCCGTCATGGGCACCTACCTCGTGCAGCGGCGGCTGAGCTTGCTCGGCGACGGCATCGGCCACGTGGCCCTGACCGGCGTCGCCCTGGGCTGGCTGGTCGGCAACGCGATGGGCCTGGTCGAGGGCGCCCTGGCGATCCCGGGCGCCGTGGTCGCCGCGATCGCCGGTGCGGTCGTCATCGAGCTCGTCCGTGAGCGCGGTCGCACCAGCGGCGACGTCGCCCTGGCGCTGCTGTTCTACGGCGGGATCGCCGGCGGCGTCCTGCTCATGTCGCTCGCGGGAGGCACCAACGCCAACCTCATGGCGTACCTGTTCGGGTCGATCTCCACGGTGTCCGGCACCGACCTCGGGCTGACCGTCGCGCTCGCGCTCATCGTCCTCGTGGTCGGGGTGGGGCTGCGGGCCGCGCTGTTCGCGGTGTGCCACGACGAGGAGTTCGCCCGGGCGGCAGGCCTGCCGGTGCGGCTGCTCAACATCGCCATCGCCGTGGTCGCGGCGCTGACCGTCACGGTCGCGATGCGGGTGGTGGGGCTGCTGCTCGTCTCCGCGCTGATGATCGTGCCGGTGGCCGTCGCCCAGCTGGTCGCCTCGTCGTTCCGGCGGACGATGACGCTCGCCATGGTGATCGGCGTGAGCGTCTGCCTGACCGGGCTGTCGATCACGTACTGGCGGGACCTGTCCCCCGGCGCCACGATCGTCCTGCTCGCGATCGCGGTGTACGCGGTGGTCTCGGCGGTGCGGCCGCTGGTGCGCCGGCGGCGCCCTCACGACCCCCACCCGCACGTGCCCGACGACGTCCGGGTGGCCGTCTGATGGCCCCCCGGATGACCCGCCAGCGCGCGGCGGTGGCCCAGGCGCTCGAGGGCTCCAGCGACTTCCGGTCCGCGCAGCAGCTGCACGAGTCGCTGCGCGCGTCCGGCGACGGCATCGGGCTGGCCACGGTCTACCGCACGCTGCAGCAGCTGGCCGACGGTGGCGAGGTCGACGTGCTGCGCACCGCGGACGGCGAGAGCGTGTACCGCCGCTGCGCCCGCCGCGAGCACCACCACCACCTCGTGTGCCGCTCGTGCGGGCGGGCAGTGGAGATCGACGGCCCGGGCGTCGAGGAGTGGGCCGCCCGCATCGGGGCGGCCCAGGGCTTCGCGGACGTCGAGCACACCGTCGAGCTGTCCGGGACCTGCGCGCGCTGCCGGGAGGCGGTCGGCCCGGCCTGAGCAGGGCCGCCGACGCGCCGGTCGGCCGAAGTCGACTGAGCCGCCGGCCCGGGTCGGCGGAGCCGCCCGCGGGGCGGCTCCGGTGGCAGCCCGCCGCACCTGCCCGCAGGGTTGGGGGCATGGGTCGACTGCTGAAGCTCCTGCCTCTTGTCCTCGCCGGCATCCGCTGGTACCGCTCGCGCAAGGCCGGTCCGGGCGCCACGACCCGCTGATCCGGCGCCCCGCCGGGGCACCGGCAGGGCACGACCCGGGGGACCGTCAGCTCGCTGACGGTCCCCCGGGCGCGTCCACGGCCGCGCCGTACCGTCGGTCGCGCTGCGCGTAGGTCTCCACCGCGCGCCACAGGTGCCGCCGGTCGACATCCGGCCACGGCTCGTCGAGGAAGACCAGCTCCGCGTACGCCGCCTGCCAGATCATGAAGTTGGACGTGCGCTGCTCGCCGGACGTCCGCAGGAACAGGTCCACGTCCGGCAGGTCCGGCTCGTCGAGGTAGCGCGCGACCGTCTTCTCCGAGACCTTGCTCGGGTCCAGCCGTCCCGCGGCCACCTCGAGCGCGATCGCACGCGCGGCGTCGGCCACCTCGGCCCGTCCCCCGTAGTTGACGCACATCGTCAGCGTGCACACGTCGTTGTCCCGGGTCAGCCGCTCGGCCTCCTCGAGCTCGGCGATGACGGACCGCCACAGCCTCGGGCGCCGTCCGGCCCACCGCACGCGCACCCCCCAGTCGTTCATGACGTCGCGCCGGCGCCGCAGCACGTCGCGGTTGAACCCCATGAGGAACCGCACCTCGTCCGGCGACCGCTTCCAGTTCTCGGTCGAGAACGCGTACGCCGACACGTGCCGGACGCCGATCTCGATGGCACCGGCGACCACGTCGAGCAGCGACGCCTCGCCTGCCTGGTGACCGGCCGTGCGCGGCAGCCCACGCGCGTTGGCCCACCGGCCGTTGCCGTCCATGACGATCGCGACGTGCCGCGGGACGAGCTCGGCCGGCAGGGCCGGCGGTCGCGCACCGGACGGGTGCGGCGGCGGTGCGACGACCGCGTGCGGCCCGGTCGCCACGTCCGGTGGGGAGCCTCGCCTCATCAGATCCTCTCCACGAGCGGCAGCGAGCGCAGCTGACGCTCGAGGTGGAACTGCAGGAACGCCGACACCAGCCCGTCCGCCTCGCGGCGGTGCCGCTCGTGGCTCGCCTCGGCGACCGGCCACTCGCCGCTGAGCAGCGACGCGAGCAGCGTGAACGTCTCCGGCGCCGGCGCGGTCGCACCGGGCGGGCGGCACACCGGGCAGACGGCGCCGCCCTGCGCGACGGCGAACGAGCGGTGCGGACCGTCGGCCCCGCAGCGGGCGCAGTCGGTGAAGCTCGGCGCCCACCCCGCGACGGCCAGCGCGCGCAGCAGGTAGGAGTCCAGCACGAGCCCGGGCGCGTGCTCGCGGGCGGCCAGGGCGCGCACCGCGCCGACCAGCAGCCGGAACTGGGGGCCGGCGGGCTCCCCCTCCGCCTCGACCAGCCGCTCGGCGGTCTCGAGCATCGCGGCCCCCGCGGTGTACAGGGTGTAGTCCTCGCAGATCGCGCGGCCGTACGCGCCGACCGTCTCGGCCTGGGTGACGATGTCCAGGGACCGTCCGCGGTGCAGCTGGGCGTCGACCACCATGAACGGCTCCAGCCGCGCCCCGAACCGTGAGGACGTGCGCCGCACCCCCTTGGCGACGGCACGGACCTTGCCGTTGCTGCGCGTCAGGAGGGTCACGATGCGGTCGGCCTCCCCCAGCTTCTGGGTGCGCAGGACGATCGCCTCGTCGCGGTAGAGGCTCACCCGACCATTCTCCCCCCGGCGGACGCCGGACCGGTGCGCGGCGCGCGCCGGAGCCGCACCGAGCACCGCCGGAACCGCACCGTCGACCTGCACGTCCCGGTGCACGCACCGGGCCCCGGCCCACCGCGTGGTGGACCGGGGCCCGGGCGGTCGCCGTCGGGCGCCGGCGCCGGACGTCACCGCCCGTGCGCCGGCCTCACCGCTCGGCGCGGTTCACCGCCGAGATGATCGCCTTGAGCGACGCCGTCGTGATGGACGGGTCGATGCCCACCCCCCACAGGACCTGGTCGCCCACCGAGCACTCGACGTAGGCCGCGGCGCTCGCGTCACCGCCCTGGGACAGGGCGTGCTCGGCGTAGTCGAGCACGGAGACGTGCACGCCCAGGCTGGACAGCGCGTCGACGAAGGCGGCGATCGGGCCGTTGCCCGTCCCCTCGAGCGTGACGTCCCGGCCGTTGTCGCGCAGGTCGACGCCCAGGGTGTCGGGGCCGTCCCCGCCGCTGACGGTCCGGGTGCCCCGCAGCGCGAACCGGCCCCACGGCTCGAGCGAGCCGCCCGGCTGCACGGGCAGGTACTCGTCGCTGAAGATGTCCCAGAGGTCGTCGGCGCTGACCTCTCCGCCGTGGGTGTCGGTGAACGCCTGGACCGCGCGGGAGAACTCGATCTGCAGCCGACGGGGCAGGTCCAGGTGCCGCTCGTGCTTCATGAGGTACGAGATGCCGCCCTTGCCGGACTGCGAGTTGACCCGGATGACCGCCTCGTAGCTGCGGCCGACGTCCTTGGGGTCGATCGGCAGGTACGGCATCGCCCACACGACCTCGTCGACCGTGACGCCGGCCGCCTCGGCGCGCGCCGAGCGCGCCTCGAACGCCTTCTTGATCGCGTCCTGGTGCGACCCCGAGAACGAGGTGTAGACGAGGTCCCCGCCGTACGGGTGGCGCGGGTGCACGTCCATCTGGGTGCAGTACTCGACGGTGCGGCGGACCTCGTCGATGTCCGAGAAGTCGATCCGCGGGTCGATCCCCTGGCTGAACAGGTTGAGCCCCAGCGTGACCAGGTCCACGTTGCCGGTCCGCTCCCCCTGGCCGAACAGGCAGCCCTCCACGCGGTCCGCGCCGGCCATCATGGCCAGCTCCGCCGCAGCCACCGCGGTCCCGCGGTCGTTGTGCGGGTGCACGGACACGGCGATGTGCTCGCGGCGGGTGAGGTTGCGGCTCATCCACTCGATCTGGTCCGCGTAGGTGTTGGGCGTGGCCCGCTCCACCGTCGCCGGCAGGTTCAGGACGATCTCGCGTCCGCTCTCGGGCTGGTAGACGTCCATCACCGCCTCGCACACCTCGAGCGCGAACTCCAGCTCGGTGTCGGTGAAGATCTCCGGGGAGTACTCGTAGCCGAACACCGTGTCGTCGTCGAGGATCTTCTCGGCGAAGTCCAGGACGTCGCGCGTGCCGGCGGTGGCGAGCTCGCGGGTGGCGTCCCGGTCGTTGCGGAAGACGACGTCCCGGAACACCGGCGCTGTCGCGTTGTACATGTGGACGGTCGCGCGGCGCGTGCCCACGAGCGACGCCATCGTCCGCTCGATGAGGTCCGTCCGGGCCTGGGTGAGCACGGAGATCGTGACATCGTCGGGGACGGCGCCGTCGGTGACGATGGACCGCACGAAGTCGAAGTCCGTCTGGCTCGCGGCCGGGAAGCCGACCTCGATCTCCTTGTAGCCCATCTTCACGAGCAGGTCGAACATGCGGCGCTTGCGCCGCGGGTCCATCGGCTCGATGAGGGCCTGGTTGCCGTCGCGCAGGTCCGTCGAGAGCCACCGGGGCGCCTGGGTGATCGTGCGGGACGGCCACGTGCGGTCGGTCAGGTCGTACCCGTCCAGCCCGGCGAACGGCCGGTACTTGTGCACGGGCATCCGGGTGGGCTGCTGGGCCGAGCGGATGTGGGAGTCGTGTCGCATCGTCGTCAACGTTCCTTCGTGTCGTGGGTTCTCAGCCGGAGCACGACGACCACCGCGACGAGGGACCGGCCGGTCAGACCTCGCCGCGGCGACGAAGGAGGAGTCCATGCCACAGCACGTCGGCCACTGTACCCCCGGGCCGCGAGCGCCGGGGGCCCGGGCCGTCCCCGCGCGTCCGGTGACCGGATGCTCGGAGGGGCCGGGGTCCGGGTGGTGGTCTGCTGCCGGTACGCCCCGTCCTGGACAGCACCGTGCGCACGACGCAGGGTTGGGGCGGGTGGGGTGAAACTGCTCGGTGAGCCCGGCGTCCGCCGCTCACCGGGGAGTACAGTTCGGCCTACTGTTTTGGATTGGTATGTCCCGTTTGTCTGGGTCATGGGGAGCTGACATGCGCCACCGCTGCTGCACCGGCCGACCTCCGCTCGCATGACCGAAGCACACCTGACCGCCCCGTCCGACTGGGTGGAGATCCGGGTCCTCGGCCCGCTGCGCGTGCGCTCGGCCGACGGCCAGCTCATCCGTGACCGTGACTGGCGCACGGGCAAGAACGCCGACCTCCTGCGCTGGCTCGCGCTCGAGGCCGGCCGGCCGGTGACGGTCGAGACGTTGATCGACGGCCTGTGGCCGGACGTCGACGAGAGCCGCGCACGCGCGAGCCTGCGCACCGCCGTGTCGCACCTGCGCCGGGTGCTGGGGGCGGAGTCGATCGAGCGCACCGGCTCCGACGTCGTCCTCAAGTCGGCGTGGGTGGACGCGGGGACCTTCAGCGCCATGGCCGAGCACGTGGCCGCCCGCCGCCGCGAGGGCCAGCCCGCCGCCGTGCTGGCCGTCGCCCGCGAGGCCGACTCCCTCTACCTCACCGACGTCCCCGCCTCGGAGGGCACGCCCGAGGCGATCCGGCAGCACGCCTCCTCACTGGCCGCTGCGCACCGCCGCGTGCTGGCGGACGCCGCGGAGCTGGCCGTGGAGCTCGGCTGGATGCGGGACGCCGTCGACTACGCCCGGCGCCTGCTCGACGAGGACCCCGTCTCCGAGCGCGCCAGCCGGGCGCTGATGCTCGGGTACGCCGGCATGGGCGAGGTCCACCACGCGCTCGCCGAGTTCGAGCGGTGCCGTGAGGTGCTCGCGGAGGAGCTCGGCGTCGACCCGTCGGCGCAGACGCGTGCGGTCCACCTGCAGGTGCTGCAGTCCGGCGGCCGCACGCCCCAGCGCCGCACCGCTCCCCTGGTCGGCCGGCACGCCGAGGTCGACTGGCTGCGCTCCGTGCTGGAGGGAACCGGCCCGGACTCCCCGTCGGTGGTCGTCACGCTGCTGGGCCGGCAGGGCAGCGGTCGGCGCCGGCTGGCCACCGCGACGTGCCAGCGCGCCGGCATCCAGCTCACGCGTGCCACGTCCGCGGACGACGTCGTCGCCGCGGCCCGCTCCGGCGCGCGGGTGGTGCTCTGGGCCCCCGACGTCACCGCGGACCAGGCCCTGCTCACCCGGCTGCTGACTGATCCCGAGCCGGTCGTCGGCTCCACGTCCGTCGTGCTGGCGATGCCGGCTGCCGGCGAGGACGCGGCCTGGGACGCCATGCCGCGCGGCGAGCACGTCCGCGCGCTGACGATGCCGCCGCTGCTCCCCGAGGACGTGGAGCGGCTGGCCGAGCACCTGCTCGCCGGACCCGTGGCGGCCGCCCTCGCCGAGGAGCTGACCGCGGTGTCCGACGGCCTGCCGGGCCTGGTGGCCTCCACCGCGAACGAGTGGGCGCGAGGCGGCCGGCTCGTGGCGACCGACTCCGGCCTCGCCCTGGCGCCCGAGGGCGACCTGGCCGAGGACGACCCGTGGGGCCGCCGGGCCCTGGCCCGCACCCTGCCCCGCCTGGAGGGCGACGCGCTGGAGGCGCTCCTGGTGGCGGCCATGCTGGACGAGCCGCTGACGCCGTCCCTGCTCGCGCCGCTCCTGCCCGACGGCCCCGGGCACCTGCGCACCCGCGCGACCACCGCTCTGGAGCAGCTCGTCGACCTCGCCGTGCTGGGCACCTCGCCGGCGGGCGTCGTCTGGAAGCACCCCAAGCTGCAGGACGCCGCTCGGGCCTGGGTGCGTCCGTCGGTGCGGCGCCGGCTGCACCGCCTCATCGCCGAGCGTGCCCTCATCCCCAGCGCCCAGCGGATCGGGCACTGGCTCGAGGCCGGTGAGCGCGAGCTCGCCTGTGTCGCCGCGCTGCAGGCCGCCGCGGAGAGCTCCGCGCGCGGGGACCACCACGGCGCCCGCACCCACCTGCTGCAGGTCTGCTCGCTCGGGGACCTGCGCGACGCGGCCGCCGAGGACCGCATCGAGCTCTTCGAGCAGCTCGGTGACGCGTGCGCCATGCTCCGCCTGCCGGACGAGGCCGCCAACGCCTACGGTCAGGCGCTGGAGATCGCGATGACCGAGGCGGTCCAGGACGCCGGGCGGCTGCGCCGCAAGCTGACGAGCGTCTCCGACCCGCGGGCGCTGGAGCAGGTGGACACCGGACGGTCCGCCGACTGGTCCGCGGCCCTGAGCGGGGTCGCACCCACCGGAGTCGCGATGTCCGGCGGGGACCTGGAGACGTCGCTGCGCGAGGCGGTCGCCCAGGCCGACCGCAACCACGACCGGCGCTCGGGCTTCCAGGCGCGCGTCAAGCTCGCCGGCACCGTGTTCCTGCCCCGTCGGGAGTTCCGCGCGGTCCACGAGACCCTCGAGGCGGCGATCGCCCTGGGTCCCCGTCCGGCCGAGCGGCTGCACGCCGACGTGGTGCGGCACCTGCCGTCCGTGCTGCTCGGCAACGCGCTCGCGGCCAAGGGGCCGCTGGAGGCGGCCGGCCGGGTCGCCGCGGAGCTGCGCGAGGAGCGGATCGGCTGGCGCCTGCTCGGGATGCGCGTCCTGGTCACGCACGACCTGGGCGACCCGGCGTTCGACACGCTCTGGCGGGTCCTGCGTGAGCGGGTGATGACCGGTGAGGTGGACGAGGTCGTGCCGGAGCTCGCCGCGACCGGGCTGCGGGTGCTCGTCGAGCGCGAGGAGTACGACCTCGCCCAGGCGTTCGCGCAGCACCTGCCGCTGGCCGGTGGCCCGGCCAACCACATGAACGACCACCTCGCCCGCATCGCCGGCGCCGAGCTCGCGGCGGCGACCGGGGACATCCGGTACGCGATCGACCAGATGCGCGCGGTCATCGACGACGGCACCGCGACCGGGTGCACGCTGCTGGTCCCGGAGGCCGCAGCGCGGCTGGTGGCGCTGGAGGCGCAGCACAACCCGAACGCCGCGCGGGCCGCCTTCGAGGTCTACGACGACATCGTCGGCGCTGCGCTGGGCGGGCCCCGCGAGGAGTTCTTCCGCCGGATGGCACGCGCCGCGGTGCGTGCCGCCCGGGGCGACCACCAGGGCGCGGCGGACGCCATGACCCAGGCCAGCGCGCTGGCGAACCAGTACGGACTGCAGGTCCTGGCCGCGCGGGCGAGGCGCGCCCGCGCGGAGCACGTGCGGGCCGAGCTGCCCCGGACCCTGACGTCCGTGCCGAGCCTGGCCCGGGAGCGGGACGAGGACGTCGTCTGATCCGCGACCCCTCGCGGGAGTCGCGTCCGCCCGGGCCCGTGGGCGCCGCGGCCTCCGGTCAGTCGCCGCCGCTGCGCACCAACGGCCAGATCCGCACGGTGACACGGCCGTCCAGGTTCGCCTCCGGGACCGGCCCGTAGTCACGGGAGTCGACGGAGACGAGCCGGTTGTCACCCAGCACGTAGACTGAGTCCGCGGGGACGACGACCTGGGCGTTGAACATCCCCTCGTCGTCCGGGTCGACGACGTAGGGCTCGCTCACCGGTGCACCGTCGACGTGCAGCACCGAGTCGACGATCGAGACGCGCTCGCCCGGCAGCCCGACCACCCGCTTCAGCGTCTCGGTGCCGTCGCGCACGTCGCGGAAGGTCACCAGGTCGCCGCGTGCCAGGGTCTCGGCCTGCACCGGCCGCCGGTCGACGAGGACGACGTCACCGGCGAAGAGGGTCGGCTCCATGCTCGTCGAGGCGATCCGGACCGGGCCGACGACGTGCGTCCGGACCAGCCCCAGCAGGCCGACCAGCAGGACCGCCACGAGCAGAGCCACGGCGGTACGCCGACGTCGGCGGCCCTCGGCGCGCCGCAGCGCCGGCCCGTGGAGGACCGGCGCTGCGGTGTGGTGCGGTGTCGCCATGGTCAGACCAGCGTCCCGTCGCCGAACGTCTCGACGTTGCCCAGGCCGTTCGCGGCGGTCAGGGCCGCGTCGGGGATGGGCTTCGGCGCGGCGCAGAAGACCCCGTTGTAGTCCCAGTCGTTCGGAACGGTGCCGACCGCGTACTGCTGCATCATGTCGCTGTCCTCGTGCGGCAGGTTGTGGCAGTGCACCATGTACTTGCCGCCCTTGAAGCCGGGGGCCCCGGTGAACTTGATCAGCAGGCGCACGATCTCGTCCTCACCGATGTACACCACGTCCTTGGGACCGTTCTCGTAGGGGCGGGCGGCCTGGCCGTTGCGGCTCAGGACCCGGAAGTCCACGAGGTGGATGTGCAGCGGGTGGTACCACCCGCCCGACTTGTTCTGGAACTCCCAGATCTCCACGTCCCCGATCTGCGGGGTGCTGGTGCCGGTCAGCACCTCGGAATACCCGCTCTGGCGGACGTCCTCCCAGGTGCGGTGATTGATCTGGAAGATGTTCGTGACGTCGTCGTGGTCGAGCTCGAACACCCGGGTCCGCTTGGACTCGCTGACCGCGACCTTCATGATGTCGGCGGTGAACAGCCGCGGCGTCATGGTGTTGCCGACGAGGTTGACCGGCGGGGTGCCGACCACCCGGAACTGCATGACCTTGTTCGTGTTGTCGTAGTCGATGTTGTTCTTGTTGCTGCGGTTCATCAGGTTGACGACCGTCCCGGCGGCGTACTTCGAGAAGTCGATCAGCAGCTCGTAGCGCTCGGCACCGGCGTGCTTGTACTCGCGCACCCGGGCCGGCGCCGGCATGAGCCCGCCGTCGGTCCCGACGATCGCGAACTCGGAGTTGTCGCTCAGGTACAGCCGCAGCGACCGGGCGATGGAGGCGTTGAGGATCCGGAACCGGTAGACCCGCTTGGTGACCTCCAGGTACGGCCACGGCTGGCCGTTGACGAGGATGACGTCACCCCACAGACCGGAGTGCTCGTGCTCGTCCCACGCCAGCTTGCCGTCGGCGGCGAACATGGCGTCGCTGATGGTGAGGCCGATGTCGTGGGCGCCCTTGGGCAGGTCACGCTCCTGCACCTTGTCGTGCAGATGGTACTGCGCCGCGAGCCCGCCGTAGGCGTTCTTGGCGGTGTGGTGCACACCGTGGTCGTGGTACCAGAGCGTGCGCGCGTCCTGGAAGTTGGGGTACCAGTAGTCTTTGTACTGCCCGGGCTCGGTGACGTCGTCCGCGTACCCGTCGTACTGCGGGAGCGACGCGGAGCCGTGCAGGTGCATCGAGGTGTTGAACTCGTGGCCCCACTGCGGGTGGGTGGCCGGGAGCTGGTTGATGACCCGCACCTTGACCGGGAGGCCGGCGTTCGCGGTGTCGGTCCGGTCGACGTCGATGGTCGGGCCGGGCACGCGGACGGGCCGCTCGACGCCGTCGTCGTCGATGTACGCGTAGCCGTACACCGGGGTCTTCAGGCCGGGGACGATGTTCGCCTGGGCCATCTTCTCGATGACGGTGAACAGCCGGTAATTGCCCACCGTCTTGCCGTCCTCGAGCAGGCCGTTGACGACGCGGCCGCGCAGCTGCGGGCCCGGCACCAACTTGGTGGTGAACGGCTTGGGCGTGTTGGCGGGCGCCAGGAAGCTGGCGGTGCCGGTGGCGGCGGACGAGCCGAAGGGCAGCACCATGCCGCCGCCGACGACCAGGGCGCCTCCGAGCAGCAGCTCGCGACGGTTGAGGCTCATCGGGCACCTCCGTCGAGAGCCGCGGCCCCCTGCGTGCTGACGAACCGTGATGCACTCATCGCCGTTCTCCAAGTCCTACTCGAATGGGCTGCCACCTGATCGCGTGGCCCGTTGATGAGTACGTTGTCGGAACGGCGTCAAAGGTTCGTCAAAGCGCTGCCCACCGGCCCTGGTGAGCGCGAGTATCCGCCGTCGGCAGGACGGGTCGCCGCCGGGTTCTCGCCAACGCTTCCGCCCGTGTCCGACCGCACGACAAGGGCACCAAGAATCCTTGACCGACCGTCACGCCACCGATGACCGAAATTCGGTTCCAGCGGTCGGGCGCCTGTCGGCACTGCTGCTTCCTGCCACGGCACAGCACCGGAGCTGGACCCGCACGACAGGGCCCGGGCGTCGCCTCGCCGGACACCCAGGGGCCACCGTGACCGCCGGCTGAGCCTCCGGCGACAGCAGGCGGCGGTGGTCGCCTCAGCGCCCCGCGAGGGGTGCACGGGTGGGGTTCGGAGGTGAGGCGTCCGAGAGGCACGGCTCGCCTGATCGCCGGCGGGGCACCCGGTCGCGACCCTCACGCAGACATGCCGCAGGGCGCCCCGGTTCGACCTGGGCGCCCTGCGGCACGTGCGGTGGTGTGGGCTGCGGTCAGCGCACCGTCTGGGTCACGACGGTGCTCGGCGACGCGGAGGCCGAGTGGGTGAGGTCCGCCGGCGGCGCGGTCTGCGAGAGCGCCGCGGCCAGGGCGGCCGCGCACGCCATGAGGATCAGCTCGGCCGCCGCGAGGCGGACGAACGCCCGCGGACGGCCGGACGCGGCGGCCGTGATGGTCCGGGAGCGGTGGCGGTGCCCGAAGACCCCGAGGGCGGCGAGGGCGACCGTCTTGCCGAGGAGCAGCTGTCCGTAAGCGCTCGTCCACAGCTGGTCGATGGTCGACAGGTACGCCCAGCCGGTGACGAGACCGGACGCGCCGACCACGACGAAGCAGACGAGCGCGACCCGGCTGTAGCGGGGAAGGGTGACAGCCAGTGACGTCCCGGAGCGGCGCAGGTACACCACGAGCGCGGCGAGGCCGCCGACCCAGGCCGCTGCCCCGGCGACGTGGAGGGCGAGGCTGGTGGCCGTCACGACCGGCGAGTCCCCGTGGCCGGCGTGACCGTTCAGCAGCGGGAGCACCAGCGCGCCGAGCGCGGTGAGCAGCAGGAGCACCCCGCCGGCGGGCGAGCGCGTCACGCGTGCCCCGATCGCGACGAGCGCCGCGAGCCAGGCGGACGCGAGCAGCGACCGGGTCTGCTCCAGGTCCAGGACCAGCGGCAGGACGTCCGGGGCGAGGACCGCGGGCACCGGCAGGGCCGCCACCTTGGAGAGCGTGAGGAGCGTGGTGACCAGCGCGGTGACCGACCAGGCGCCGGCCCACCAGGACACGGCACGGACCAGGCGGGCGCCGTCCGACCCGTACCCGCCGTCGCTGCGGGGCAGCAGGACGACGGAGACCAGCAGCACACCGAGCGTCCCGATCGCGGCCAGGTCGTAGGCGGCGCGGGCGATCAGGACGCCCCACCGCGTCAACGGTCCAGGGTCGGCCAGGGCGGTGGGGGTGGCGGCGCCGCCGACGAGGGCAGCGGCCACCAGGACGGCGAGTGCGGCCAGGGCGCCGAGGACGACGGTCTGGCCGGCCGCGTGGGCACGGCCCGCGGTGGGAGCGCCGGTCCCGGACGCGCCCGGCCGGACCTCGTCGGCCTTCCGGACGAGACCCGCAGCGCCGGCGAGACCGGCCTCGCGCCCGGACCGCCGCTGCATGATGACCTGGCTCACTCGTGGTGCCTCTTCCCTGGTCGGACGTCTCACCTCGACATCTCGAGGGTCGCGGTGCGGTGCAAACCGAGCGTCAACGTGACGGCGCGGGCCGCGGAGCATGCCGCGGGCGGGTGGCTCTCTCGGGACTGCGGGCGGCCGGCCGGGTCAGCCGTGCTCGGGGGCGCCGTGCCCGGCATCCGCCGCGGCGCCGTCGTCCACCGTGGTGGCGTCGCCGGCGACGGACTGCTCCGCCTCGGCCGGCAGGACCACCTCGGTCGCCGGACCGCCGTCGTAGGAGAGCATGCCCACGGTGGCCTCGGCCGGGACGTCGAACAGCAGCGTGGCCGACAGCGACGTGCCGGGAGGCAGCACCTCGCCGGGCAGCACGTCGCGGTGCAGCAGGTGGGAGGCAGGCTCGCCGTCGACGGTGAGGGCGAAGTCCTCGCCGGCGTACCGCAGCTCGCTCGCGCCGGCCAGGAGGGTGATGTCGACGGAGACGCGCCGGTCGCCGTCCGCGACGGGGTCCTCGTCGGTCCCCATCCCGGGCATCGCGTGGGCCGGTCGTGCGGCGGAGAGCGCGCCCTCCACCCGGACGATCCCGCCGTCGACGGCGAGCTCGCCGGGACCCACGACCGGGTCGCGGCCCCAGCCCTGGGTGAACGACCAGACCGCGAGCACCAGGATCGCGATCACCCCGGCAGCCACGCCGACCATGGAGCGCACCTCGTGAGGCCCGGCGACCGGGGACGTCACGGTCGGGCGGCGCACCGGTCGCGCCGCAGCGGCTGCACGGGGGGCCGTTCGCTCCATCACCAGCTGGTTCACAGTGCCGCCTCGGGGTCGGGCTCGGATCGGACAGCACTACAGTCCGGGACGGGTGTCAACGGAGCGTCAACACCCGTCCCGGACCGGAGGCGGCCGGACCGATCGCCCGCCCTAGCTCTTGTTCACCGCCGTGAACGTCACCTGGTCGAGCTGCAGGTCGAACGGCTGACCGTTGTCGGCGATGAACCGCAGCTTGACGTTGCCCGCCGTGTCGACCAGCTTGACCGCCGCCGCGGGATCGACGTCGATCCTGGCCTCCGTCAGACCCTGCGTGGACGTGGTCAGCGCGCGCCAGGTGCTGGTCGACACGTCGTACCACTGGGTCCGCACCCTGGTGTTCGGCAGGGTGGTGGCCACCCGGGCCGTCAGGGTCATGCCCTGGGCCGCCCGCATGTCCGCCGGGACCGCCACCGTGGCGGTGACGTCCACCGTCGGCCGTCCGGAGACCGCCACGGAGCCCACGGCCAGCAGCTTGCCGTCGTCGGCCGTCGTCTCGGCGACGCCGCCGCGCGGCGTCCCCCCGCTGGTCACGGCCCACGCCGACGGGGCGAGGGCGGCCACCTTGCCCGTCCACGGCAGGTCGTAGACCGCCACGGTGGGCTTGGAGACGTTGCCGGCGGCGTCGACGGCGACCGCCGTCAGCGTCCGGTCGGCGGAGACCCGCACCGCGGCCGTGTACTGGATCCCGCCGGTCGCGGTCGGGACGGTCCCGTCCAGCGTGTAGCGGAGCGTGGCACCGGCCTCCGGGCTGGTGACGGTGATCGCCTCCGCCAGGGTCAGCTGCGCGCTGCCCTTGCTCAGCACCGGCGCCGGGGGCGGCGTCACGTCGCCCGTCGGGGTCGGCGTCGGGGTCGGGGTCGTGGGGGCGGTGGCCGTGCCGATCCCGACCGCCAGGTCCACCCGGGCGCCGTCGGCGCTGAGGTCGACCGTCCGCTGCGCGCCGCCGACGACGGCGGTGCCGGCGGGCGCCACCACCTCGACGGCGTAGGTGCCCTTGGCCGGCGAGAAGGACGCCGTGCCGTCGGCCGCCGTGGTCGTCGCCAGCACCTGCGTGCCCGAGGTGGTCAGCAGGCGGACCGACACGCCGCTCCGGCCGGTCTCGCCCGCGTCCCGGACACCGTCGGAGTCGGTGTCGGTGAACACCGCGATGCTCGCCGAGGTCCGCTCGAGCGGCTGCAGCGGGGTGTTGCCCGCCGTGAAGGGGTTGTCCTTCGCCAACCGGGCGGCGGGCGTGAACCCGGCCGCATCGGCCGGCTTGGGGTAGACCCGCGCCAGGCCCCACACGCCGTCGGGCAGCGAGGCGCTGGTCGGCGAGGACCACAGGTGGTCCCCCGCCTTGGGCAGCCGGACGTGGGCGTTGACCGCCTTGCCGGTGCCGATGCCGCCCTGCACGCCGACGACGTCGCTGCGGGTGTCGTTCGGCTCCGAGCGCCACGAGGCGCCGTCCAGCGCGAAGCCCATCTGACGCGGGCGGTTCCCGCCCAGGACGCGCATCCGGAGCTGGTCGCCCTCGTAGGCACGGGCGATCGGGGTCGCCGGGTCGCCGTAGAACTCCGAGCTGAAGGCCAGCGCCCACTGCGTGGAGGAGGCGCCGGTCGCGATCGCGCCGGGAGCGGCGCCCAGGCGGCGGTGGAGCGGGGCGCTGGTGTAGTTGACGCCCTTCTCACCGGCGTCCTCGAGCTCCTCCTCGGTGATGCCGGCCTCGACGTCCTCGGGGTCCGGGGGCAGCTGCTTGTCCTGCACCTGGGCGCCGGAGGGCGTGCGCAGGTTGAGGCCGTCCTGGTAGACGAGCGTCATCTCGCGGAAGTCCTCCTCCCCCGGGACCCGGATGTCGGCCGCGGCGCCGCTGCGGATCGCCGCACCGGTGGCCGGGTCGTGGTAGCTCGCGCCCTGCGGCTCGACCACCAGGGCGGCAGCCAGGCCGTGCTGGCGGTGACCACGCACGTCGCCGTAGTCGAGGATGTTGGTCGCACCGAGCTCGGTGTCGGCGAACCACTCGTAGCTGACCGTCTGGTTGATGCCGGCGGTGGAGTCGGGGTTGAAGCCGACCGCGGCGCCGTCGGAGAGGCGGACGTCGTGGCGCAGCAGCTGCGGGTGCATCGACACCCGGGTCCCCATCTTCGTGCCGGCGGCGGGCTCGAGGACCATCGCCGGGTCACCGTCCACGCCGTTGACGTAGGTGCCGTAGGTGGACGTCAGCGCGTTCTTCAGGCTGACCTTGACGCAGTCGCCCGCGTTGGCGCGGATGACCAGCGGCTCGGCCTTCTTGGCGCCCGAGCGGACCGCCGCCTCGTCCTCGGCCAGCACGTACAGCAGGCCCTGGGGGTCGTGGTCGCCGAACTCGTTGTAGACCAGGTCCTTCTGCATCGCGACGACGTTGTAGGCCTTCACCGGCGCCGTCGACGGGCAGGTGATGCCGGGGGTCGCCGCGCGCGGCGGGGCGAGCAGGGACTTGGGGGCGGGCAGCGCCGTGCCCGTCCCGGTGGCCGGGTTGTCGGGCAGGCTCCGCACACCCGCGACGGCCTTGCCGTGGACGCGCATGATGCCCCACATGCCGTTCCAGAGGTCGTCGATGCTGGTGCCGCCGTACAGGTAGTCCCCGCGGCACGGCGTCGCCGTGGAGCTGCAGTCGAAGCCGGGCAGCTCGGCGTTGAACGCCTCGGAGATGCCGATGGTCTGCGCGCTCACCAGCGGCGAGCCCGTGTCGTCCGGCTCCTCGCGCCACCGCAGCCCGTGCACCTGGAACAGGTGCTGCTCCTCCTGCGAGCCCTGGATGACCCGCAGCTTGATGTTGTCGCGGGCGTAGCCCTGCAGCAGCGGCGTCATCGGGTCACCGAAGACGTAGGAGCTGAACCGGTGCGCCGGGTCGACCGCCTGGCCGTTGAAGGTCTTGCGCTCGCTCAGCGGGGCGTTGCGGTAGTTGATCGCGAAGGTGCCGGGGTCGGCGCTCGGGTAGTGCTCCGGCGCGCCGGGCGCCTCGACGACGTCCGCGGGGTTCTTGGGGTTCCCGCCCTTCTTGACCAGCGGGACGAAGTCGGCGATGGCGATGCCGGCCTCGCGGTAGTCGTCGTTGGCGCCGGGGCCGACCACGTCGACCTGCTCGCCGACGGCCGTGCCGACGCAGCGCGTGCCGCAGGGGGTGCCGTTGGCCGAGGAGTTGATCGGCTGCAGGAACGCGCCCGTCTTGGGGTCGCGGACGTCGAAGCCGCGGGGCTCGACGATCAGGGCGCCGAACTGGCCGTGGTTCTGCACCAGGGCGGCGAAGTGGTGGTCGTGCGTGAACACGGTGCGCAGCTCGTAGTCGGCGAACCAGCGCTCGTGGATGGTCTGGCCCACCATGCCGCTGGAGTCGGCGGGCGGGGTCCAGGACGCCAGCTGCGGGATGCGGCAGCCGGTGCTCTCGCCGCCGTAGAACTGCGCACCCGCCGTGCAGGTGACGCCGCCGCTCGCCTGCTGGGCGGTCAGCGCGGCCTGGTCCTTGGTGAACGCGGCCTGCTGGTAGTTCCAGCCGTTGGAGCCGCCGTCGGACGCCGTGACGTCGAACTTCACCAGGTGGATGTGCCCGCCGGCCATGTTCGTCTGGGTCAGCTGCTGGAAGGCGTCGCCGCCGGTCCAGTTGGGCGCCATGTTGGTCAGGGAGAAGTCGATGCAGTCACCCGCGTTGACCCGGATGAACAGCGGCTCGGCCTTCTTGGTGCCGGCGAGGATGGCCGGGACGTCCTTGGTGAGCACCATGAACCGCGCCTGGGGGTCGTGGTGGCCGGCCTCGTTGTAGACGAGGTCGCGCTGCAGGACGGTCACGTCGTAGTCCACGACGCGGGCACCGCTGGGGCAGGGGTTCGCGTAGGGAGCGCCGGCCGGGGCCTTGGCCGCGTCGCCGCCGTTGCGCAGGGCCATCACGGCCTTCTCGGCGGCCAGCTTCGTCGCGTCGATCGCCTTCCCGGCGACCAGGCGGGGCGCCGGGCGCTCGGTTCCGTCGGCGCCGGCCTCGGTGATGGAGCCGGGGGGCTGGGGCGCGCGCCACCCGAAGGTGCCGGGGATCATGCCGGGGAAGCCGGGGTTGTCGGCGGTGGCCGGGGGCGGGACGGGGCCGCCGGTCAGGGGCTTGAGCGGGCGGACGTTGACACCGTCCGGGGTTGCGGTGGTCCCGTCCAGCGCGACGTCGTGGACCCGGAGCAGAGCCCAGAAGCCCTCGGCGAAGTGCGGGTACAGGTGGCAGTGGAAGATCGAGTCGCCGAAGGTCTTGTTCTGCGAGCCGGACCCGTACAGCAGGTCGGCGGTGTACGCCTCGCCCGGGCCGTAGCTCTGGGAGTCGATCGTGCTGGACTCGGGCTTCGCGTCCGGCCCGTCGCCGGTGACGGCGTTGTCGCGGGCGTCGGCCAGCCACTGGTGGGCGTGCAGGTGGAAGACGTGGGTCTCCTTCACGCCGGAGAGGCCGAAGCGGATCTTGGTCGGGTCCCCGGTGTAGGAGTGGAAGACGTTGGACACGAAGCAGGACTCGGGCAGGCCGCAGTCCTCGGACTCCTGGTTGGCCTTCACGCCGTCGCCGGTGGGCAGCCACGGTCCGGGTCCGCTCGCGAGCTTGATCAGCGCCGGGTCGCCGTACGGCCACGAGGAGAGCCAGGTCTCCTCGCCCAGGCAGTCCGGGCACGCCCTGGCCTCGCGGTCCTCCATCGGCTCGGAGCCGTAGTTGAAGCCCATGCCGATGCCGCTGATCTCGTCCTGCGCGAGCTGGACGCTCTCCCGGAACGCGGGCGCACCCGGCGGGTAGATGTCGGCCTCGACGTAGAGCTCGCCGCTCTGCTTCGCCGCGGCGGTGTAGACGGAGGTCGGCGAGCCGTTGCCGGAGAGGATCGCGCCGCTGCGCGGGTCCTTCCACACCGAGCCGGCGGGCTCGACCGCGATCGCGCCGTACAGGCCGACGCCGCGCGAGCCGCCGTCGTGCTCGCCGCCGGCCGGGGTCGCCATGTCCTGGAAGAGGAACAGGCCCTCCTGCGCCGGGACCTTCCAGTAGTAGTCGACCGACTGGCCGATCGCGACGGTCGGGTCGGTCGAGTCGGCGTCGAAGCCGACCTGGACGCCACCGCTCCTGGCGACGTCGACGACCATGCCGGTCGCCTGGATGCCGACGCGCGGGTTGGCGGGCAGGCCGTGCGCGCTGCCGCTGGACAGCTTGTTGGTCAGGGTGACCTTCACGCACTCGCCCTCGTTGGCGCGCAGCACGAGCGGGCGCGGACGCAGGCGGCGGTTCTCGGCGGCGTCGGCGGGCAGGGCACGGTTGATCGGGGTGGACCAGTTCTTGGTGGCGGCCAGGTCCTGCTCGAGCACGAAGATCCGCGCGCTGGGCAGGGTCTTGCCCCAGCGGTTGAAGGGCAGGTCCACCGTGGCCGCGGCGACGCTGTAGCTGCGCTGCTCGGCGCCGGCGGTGCACGGCGCGGCCGTGGCGGGCGGCAGGGCCGCACCCGCGGCGGTCTGCGCCGGCACGGTCAGGCCCGCGCCCACGACGGCGGCGGCGAGGACGGCGCCCACCGTGCGGCGCAGCCGGCCGGACCGGGCCGGGCGGCCGGCGCGGGCCGCGAGCGCGGCGGCGGCGGTCAGCACGAGCAGCGCGGCACCGGCCTGCACCGGCAGCTGCGCGAGGGCGGCCGCGACGCCGGCGGTGCCGTGCGAGGCGGTCGCCAGGGACCAGGCGGCGCCGACGACGACGACGGCGACCGCTCCGGCGAGTCCGGACCGCCAGGCGGCGACCGGGTCACCGGACGACCGGCGCCCGGTGACGGCGGCGGCCGCCGCGACAGCGGCGACGGCGACCGGGACGGCGGTGAGGAGCGAGGACGACCGGCCACCGGCCGGGGCGAGCGCGATCAGGACGGCGACCAGGGTGGCGGCGGAGGCCACGAAGGTGACGGTGCTGCGGGCGGCGGTGCGTCCCACGCTCGCACGGTCCTTGCTCGGCATATCGGCTCCTGTCAGTCGCTGTCACCGGGGCATCGGGCGATCCGGGTCACGGTCGTCCGGTGATGCTCACCCTGCGGGACGCGCGTCAACGCGACGTCAACAGCGCTCCGGGCGGCCCAGTGACGGGTCCAGCGCCCGGGTGGGACCGGCCGGGCGCAGGAGCGCACAGCCGTCGCGGGCCGGCGGCCCGCGTCAGATCCCGAGCTGGTAGACGCCCCAGTACGCCAGCGTGACCAGCAGCACGAGCGAGCCCCCGGCCAGGGCACCGAACCCGATCCAGGCCAGCGCCCCGCGGCCCACCCGTACCAGGGGGTCGCGGTGGGCGTCGCGCACACGCGTCGCGAGCACGGCGGCGACCACGACGGCCGCGAGGCCGAGCAGCCGGACGCCGAGCCAGCCGCCCTGGACCACCCAGGCGTTGCGCTCGTAGTCGAGGGCCAGCCGCGCCACCGCGACCAGGTAGCCGACCAGCGCCGCCACGGTCGCGACCGTGGTGGCCGCCAGGCCCAGCAGTGGCACCGTCAGCCCGGGCGCGAGCCCCCAGCCGCGTCGGCGCAACAGGCGCACGCCGACCAGCGCGAGACCACCGGCCACGACGCCCCCGGCGCCGGTCATCACGACAGCCAGGACGCCGTCGACGGTCCCGAACCACCGCGGGGTGGGCAGCGGGTCGGCGCGGAAGGTCTGGTGGGGCTGGTCCCCGGCGATGCGCGGCGACGCCGTCCCGGTCGCCGGGAGCCCCCGGATCCAGTCCGCCAGGTCCCGGACGAAGTCCGCCGCCACCGTCCGGTCGATCCGGATGCCGTGGTCGGCCCCGGCGTAGTACCGCACGGTCAGCGCGTCGTTGCCGGCGACCGCCAGGTCGGCGCGCATCTGCTGCGGCCCCTGCACGATCGGCATCGAGGAGTCCAGGGTGCCGTACGCCATCAGCACCGGCTGGGTGGTGCGCCGCTGGTAGGGGGCGGCGTCGAAGTCGGCGTAGTCGAACGTCTCCCCGGGGAACTCCAGCCCGACCGCGCGCGGGATGGCGCGGAACACGCCGTGCGGCACGTCGGTGTTGCGCAGGTAGGAGTCGGCAGCGAACGCGGCCTGCTGCCGAGGCGGGACCACCGGCGCCGAGACCAGGACGCTGAACGCAATCCCGGGGTGATCGGCCGTCATGACGGGGACGACCCAGGCGCCCTCGCTCTCGCCGTAGACGCCGACGCGGCCGGGGTCCACACCCGGCCACCTCCGGAGCACCTCGACGGAGCGGTGGTAGTCGGCCGCCATCGCCGGGTAGTCGCGGCTGACGGTGGTGTAGGTGTCCAGGCGCTTGTCGGGGACCAGGGTCACGATCCCGGCGGTGGCGAGGTCGTGCGCCTGCGTCCGGAACGCCCGGGTGAACTTGCCCGTCCCGGCACCGTGCACGAACACGAGGCCGTCGAGGTCCTCCCCCGCGCCGACGGGCTCGGTGATCTGCGCCTGGACGACGGCGCCGTCCAGCTGCACGTCCACGACGTGCGTCTCGACCTCGTAGGTGCCGACCGGTGCCGCGCCGGCGACGTCCGTGGGGGCCGCGGAGCCGTCGCCGGGAGCACCCTCGCCGGCGGCGCCGGTCGTGGGCGCGGACGTGGCGGCCGGGGGCACGGTGATGGCCGTCGACGCCGACTCCACGGCGGGCACGTCGGTCAGCGGGGCCGGGTTCCAGGACGGACCCGTCGCCGCGCCCAGCACCGCCAGGACGATGACGCCGGCCACGGAGCCGGCCGCGGTCCTCAGCAGCACGGCCAGATCCTAGGCGCTGCGGACCCGGTGCCCGGGGCGCCGCGCACGTCCGCACCGCGGCCGGACTGGCCTCCACCGGCCTCGACCGGCCCTGCCCGGCCCTGCCGGCCCCGAGGCGCCCGGCGCGCGGGCGGGACCGGCGCCGGCGGTCAGAAGCCGAGCCGGCCGAGCTGCTTGGGGTCGCGCTGCCAGTCCTTGGCGACCTTGACGTGCAGGTCGAGGAAGATCCGGGTCCCCAGCAGCGCCTCGATGCCCTGACGGGCCTGGGTGCCCACGGCCCGCAGCCGCTCGCCGCCCTTGCCGATGATGATGGCCTTCTGGCTGTCCCGCTCCACGAACAGGTTGACGCGCACGTCCAGCATGGGCGGGCGTCCGTCGGAGCCCGACCCCTCGCGCGGCACGATCTCGTCGACGACGACGGCCAGCGAGTGCGGCAGCTCGTCGCGCACACCCTCCAGGGCCGCCTCGCGGACGAGCTCGGCGACCATGACGGTCTCCGGCTCGTCGGTCAGCTCGCCGTCCGGGTACAGCGCCGGACCGGGCGGCAGGTGCCCGATCACCACGTCGACGAGCACGTCGACCTGGTAGCCCTCGACCGCGGAGACCGGGACGATGTCGGCCCACTCGCCGAGCTGGCTGACCATGAGCAGGTGCTCGGCGAGCCGGCCCCGGCCGACGACGTCGGACTTGGTCACGACCGCGATGACCGGCACCTCCAGGCGAGCGAGCTCCGCGGCGATGAACCGGTCGCCGGGGCCGACCTTCTGGTCGGCCGGCAGGCAGAACAGCACGACGTCGACCTCGCTGAGGGTGTCGCGCACGAGGTCGTTGAGCCGCTCGCCCAGCAGCGTGCGGGGGCGGTGCAACCCGGGGGTGTCGACGAGGACCAGCTGGGCGTCCTCGCGGTGCACGATGCCGCGGATGGTGTGCCGCGTGGTCTGCGGCCGACCGGACGTGATCGCGACCTTCTGCCCCACCAGGGCGTTGGTCAGCGTGGACTTGCCGGCGTTGGGTCGCCCGACGACGCAGGCGAACCCCGATCGGAACTCGGTCATCGGGTGGCTCCAGGGGCGTTCTCGGCGATGGTCTCGTCCTCGTGCTCGTCCTCGCTGACGGCGAGGCGCACGAGCAGGGTCGCGAGCTGCTTGCGGCGTCCCTCGACGCGCTCGGCGGTCAGGTGCAGGCCGTGGATCTCGCCGGCCGACCCGGGCAGCGGCACCTTGCCGAGCGCCTTGGCGAGCAGGCCGCCGGCGGTGTCGACCTCGTCGTCGTCCAGGTCGAGGTCGAACAGCTCGCCGACCTCGTCCACGGGCAACCGGGCCGGGACCCGGAACGTCCCGTCCCCGAGGTCCTCCACCTCGGGCCCGCTGCGGTCGTGCTCGTCGGTCAGCTCCCCGACGATCTCCTCGAGGGCGTCCTCGATGGTGACCAGCCCGGCGATGCCGCCGTACTCGTCGACCACGAGCGCGATGTGCGAGGACGCCGCCTGCATCTCGCGCAGCAGGTCGTCGACCGGCTTGGACTCCGGCACGAACACCGCCGGCCGGGTCAGGTTGGTGACCGGGTCACCCGCGGACTCCGGGACGTCCTGCAGGCGGCGGATGACGTCCTTGAGGTACAGCACCCCGCGCAGGTCGTCGACGGAGGTGCCGACCACCGGCACGCGGGAGTACCCCGAGCGCAGCATGAGGGACATCGCCTTGCGCAGCGGCGTCGTCGAGTCGGCCGTGATCATCTCCGTGCGGGGCACCATGACCTCGCGCGTGAGGGTGTCGCCGAGCTCGAACACCGAGCGGAACATCTCCCGCTCCTCGTCCTGGAGGCCCTCGGACTCGCTGACCCGGTCGACCATGTCGCGCAGCTCGTCCTCGTCGACCTCGCCGGTGCGCCGGACCTCCGGGGCGAGCCGCCCGATCGGCAGCCGGCTGACCAGCGTGAGCAGGCCGGACAGCAGGGTCAGCACCCGCACGGGGTGGCGGCGGCCCAGGGTGCGCGGGCTGATCCGCACCAGCACGAGCGCGACGACGCAGGAGACCAGCACCGACAGCAGCAGCACGAGCCACCAGGGCAGGTCGCCGTCGGTGAACGACAGGGTGAGGCACGCGGTGGCGCCCATCTCGGCGATGAGGCGGACGAACGCCAGCGAGGCGGCGGTGTGCAGCGGCTCCTCGGTCAGGCGGCGCACGCGTGCGGCGTGCGGGTGCCCGTGGGTGACGAGCTCGCTGACCGCCGCGCGGGTCGCCTGCACGACGGCGGCCTCGCCGGCGCTGAGCAGCGCGGCGAGCCCGAAGCCGAACGCGGCGACGGTGACCAGGAGGCCGACGGGGATCTCGTTCATCGGGTGGCGAGGAAGGTCAGGAGCAGCTGGCGCTGCAGCGCGAACATCTCCTTCTCCTCCTCGGGTTCCGCGTGGTCGTACCCGAGCAGGTGCAGGATCCCGTGCGTGGTCAGCAGCAGCAGCTCCTCCGCCGTCGAGTGGCCGGCGTCCCGCGCCTGGCGCGCGGCGACCTCCGGGCACAGGACGACGTCGCCGAGCAGGCCGGCGGGGGTCACGTCACCCGGGCGTCCGGGGCGCAGCTCGTCCATCGGGAAGGACAGCACGTCGGTGGGACCGGGCTCGTCCATCCACTGCACGTGCAGCTCGGACATGACGTCGGTGCCGACCAGCATGATCGCGAGGTCGGTCTGCGGGTGGACGTGCATGGCGTCGAGCACGTGGCGGGCGAGCGCGGCAAACTCCGCCTCGTCGACCGCGTAGCCGGACTCGTTGTTGACCTCGATGCTCACGCGCTCACCGGGGCCCGCCGGCGGAGCCGCGCAGGTCCCGTCGGGATCCCGCGCCGTTGCCGCTGCCCGGCGCGGGCGGCAGCGCGTCCCAGCGCGCGTAGGCGTCGATGATCTGCCCCACGAGCCGGTGCCGGACGACGTCGGCCGAGCCCAGCCGGCAGAAGGCGACGTCGTCGACGTCGCGCAGGATGTCCTGGACGACCCGCAGGCCGGACGCCGTCCCGCTCGGCAGGTCGACCTGGGTGACGTCCCCGGTGACCACGACCCGCGAGCCGAAGCCCAGTCGGGTGAGGAACATCTTCATCTGCTCGGTCGAGGTGTTCTGCGCCTCGTCGAGGATGATGAACGCGTCGTTGAGCGTGCGCCCGCGCATGTACGCCAGCGGCGCGACCTCGATGGTCCCGGCCTCCATGAGCCGCGGGATGGAGTCCGGGTCGACCATGTCGTGCAGCGCGTCGTACAGCGGCCGCAGGTACGGGTCGATCTTCTCCGACAGGCTCCCGGGCAGGAACCCGAGCCGCTCCCCCGCCTCGACCGCGGGCCGGGTCAGCACGATCCGGGTGACCTGGCGGGCCTGGAGCGCCTGGACGGCCTTGGCCATGGCCAGGTACGTCTTGCCGGTGCCGGCCGGGCCGATGCCGAACGTGACCGTGTTCCGGTCGATGGCGTCGACGTACTCCTTCTGCCCGGCCGTCTTGGGCCGGATGGTCCGGCCGCGGTTGGACAAGATGTTGAAGGTCAGCACGTCGGCGGGCCGGGTGGTCGTGGCCGCCGTCAGCATGACGACGGACCGGCGCACGACGTCGGCGGTGAGCGGGGTGCCGCTGGCCGCGACGTCGATGAGCTCGTCCACCAGCCGGGCGAGGAGGGCGACGTCCCCCGCCGGGCCGTTGAGGGCGATCTCGTTGCCGCGCACGTGGACGTCGACGCCGGGGAACCCCTCCTCCATCGACGTGAGGTTCTCGTCGCGCAGGCCGAGGAGCGCGACCATCGGGAGCTCGGGCGGCACGGTGATGCGGTGCTCGACGCGGGCGCCCGACGACGGGTCGCGACGCGTGGGGGTGGTCTCTGCCATGGGTGAGGCCGGCGGCCTGCGATCTCCTCGGGTGCTCCGGGCGCGGGTGCCGCGCCGATCCGTCCATCGTACCGACGGCGCCGCGGGGGGGCGCGTGCAGGGTCAGGCCGGCGACCAGCCCAGCCGCGCGCCGCCGAGGACGTGCCCGTGCACGTGGAGAACGGACTGCCCGGCGGTCGGTCCGGTGTTGAACACGAGCCGGAACTGGCCGTCGCACTCCGTGCCGGCGACCCGGTCGGCCAGCTCCACGAGGTCGGCGAGCAGCGTGGGGTCGGCGGCGGCGAGCCGGGTCACGTCGGCGTGGTGCTCGCGCGGCACCACCAGCACGTGCAGCGGGGCCCGCGGGTCGATGTCCCGGAAGGCCACGGCCCGGTCGGTGGAGGCGACGACGTCGGCGGGGACCTCGCCGGCCACGATCCGGCAGAACAGGCAGTCGCTGGTCATGGCTGCAGGCTAGCCGGGCGGTCGCGCCGGCCGGGAGCCGGTCCCCGCGCCGGTCGGGACCGGGTGACGGACCGATCAGGCCCAGCGGCCCAGGCGCTGGGCGAGCAGGGCGAGCGCGACGGGCCCCGCGGTCGAGGTCCGCAGCACGTGCGGCCCGAGCCGGACCGCGCGGGCGCCCGCGTCGACCAGGAGGGCCAGCTCCCGGTCGCCGATGCCACCCTCGGGCCCGACGACGACGAGCACCTCCGCCCCGGTGCCGGCGTCCGGCAGGGGGACGGCGGCGAGGGGCTCGTCGGCCTCCTCGTGCAGCACGAGCGCCGAGCCGCCCGCGGCGACGCACCCGCGCACGCGGGCGGCCAGGGCAGCGGTGTCCACCGCCACGGCGACGTCGGGCAGGTGGGCCCGGCGCGCCTGCTTGGTCGCCGCACGCACGGTGGCGACCCACCGGGCGCGGCTCTTGGCTGCCCGGTCGCCGCGCCACACGACGACGGATCGCTCCGCCTGCCAGGGCACGACGGCGTCGGCGCCCACCTCGGTCGCGGCCTCGATCGCGAGCTCGTCCCGGTCGCCCTTCGCGAGCGCCTGCACGAGCACCAGCGCGGGGTCGCCGGCCGGCTCGTCCACGCGCTCGAGGACCCCGAGCCGCACCCGGTCGCCGTCGACGGCGTCGACCGTCGCGCGGACCCGCACCCCCACGCCGTCGACGACGTCGACCCGCTCCCCGGGCCCGCGACGCTGGACCACGCCGGCGTGGCGACCCTCGACGCCGTCCAGGACGACCGTGGACCCCGGTGCGGCGTCCGCGAGCGCGCCGGGCTCCACGAGGAACACCGGCGCGCTCACCGGCGGGCCGGGTGGACCGAGGGCCCGGGGAGGGCGGTCACCGGCCGCTGAGCTTCTCGCGGAGCTTGGAGAACACGCCCGGGTGCGTCGGCGACACGGACGACGCAGGACGCTGCTCGCCGCGCAGCTCGGCGAAGCGACGCAGCAGCTCCTCCTGCTCGTCGTCGAGCGTGGTGGGGACTTGCACGTCGACGTGCACGTGCAGGTCCCCGCGGCCGCCGGCGTGCAGGTGGCCCACGCCGAGGTTCTTCAGCGTGATGACCTGCGCCGGCTGGGTGCCCGGACGCAGGTCCAGCTCGCGCACGCCGTCCAGGGTCTCCAGGTCCAGCACCGTGCCCAGCGCGGCGGCGGTCATGGGGACCTCGACCGTGCAGTGCAGGTCGTCGCCCTGCCGGACGAACCGCTCGTGCTCCCGCTCGCGGATCTCGACGTAGATGTCACCGGCGGGACCACCGGCCGGGCCGACCTCGCCCTGGGCGGTCATCTTGATCCGGGTGCCGGTGTCCACCCCGGCGGGGACGTCGATGGTCAGGGTGCGACGCGACCGGACCCGGCCCTCGCCGGAGCACTCGGGGCAGGGGTCCGGGATGACCGTGCCGAAGCCGTGGCAGGCCGCGCACGGGGCGGAGGTCATGACCTGGCCGAGGAAGGACCGGGCCACGCGCTGGACGACCCCGCGGCCACCGCAGACCTCGCAGGTGCGCGGCGACGTGCCGGGGCGGCAGCAGGACCCCGAGCAGGTCCCGCAGACCACGGCCGTGTCGACCTGCAGCTCGCGCCGGGCGCCGAAGGCCGCCTCGGCGAGCTCGAGGTCCAGGCGCACCAGGGCGTCCTGGCCGCGGCGCGCGCGTGGGACCGGGCCCCGCTGGCCGGTGGCCTGCCCGGCGCCGAAGAACGTCTCGAAGATGTCCTGGAAGCCGAAGCCTCCGCCCATCCCGCCGCCGGGCGCCGACGGGTCGCCCCCACGGTCGTAGGCCTGGCGCTTCTCCGGGTTGGAGAGCACCTCGTAGGCGCGCGAGACGTCCTTGAAGCGGTCCTCGGACCCGTCACCGGTGGCGACGTCGGGGTGCAGCTCGCGGGCGAGCTTGCGGTAGGCCTTCTTGATCTGCTCGGGGCTCGCGTCCCGGGTCACGCCGAGGATCTCGTAGTAGTCGCTCACTGGTCGCTCTCTGCACTGGGGAGCCCGCGGGTGCGGGAGGGGGTGGAGGTCCGAGGGGGACGCCGGCGGGCGGGACGCCGGGCACGGGTGCCGGGCCTCACCCCGCGAGCACCCGGGACAGGTAGCGTGCCACGGCCCGGACGGACGCCATGGTCGCGGGGTAGTCCATGCGGGTCGGACCGATGGAGCCGATGCGCGCCAGGGCGTTGCCCTCGGCGCCGTAGCCGGTCGTGACGAAGCTCGTCTCGGCGAGGCCCTCGTGCTGCGTCTCGTGACCGATCCGGACCGCGACGCTGGCGGCGTCCTCGGCCATCTCGGTGAGCAGCCGCAGCAGCACGACCTGCTCCTCCAGCGCCTCCAGGACCGGCCCGAGGCTGTGGGAGAAGTCGCTGCTGCCGCGCGCGAGGTTGGCGGTGCCCGCGAGGACGATCCGCTCCTCGCTCTCCTCCGCGAGCGTCTCCTCGACGATCTCCGTCACGGACCGGACGAGGGGCTGCGCGTCGGGGGCGAAGGCCTGCGGGAGCGTGTCGAGCAGCGGGACGAGCTGCGGCAGGCGCTGCCCGACCGCCAGGGCGTTGAGCCGGGCCCGGAGCTCGGCGACGACGTCGTCCGTGGGGACGCCGGCGAGCTCCAGGGTGCGCTGCTCGACGCGCCCGGTGTCGGTGATGATCACCACGAGCAGGCGCCGCTCCCCCACCTGGACGAGCTCGAGGTGGCGCATCGCCGAGCGACGCAGCGACGGGTACTGCACGACGGCGACCTGCTGGGTCAGCTGGGCCAGCAGCCGGACGGACCGGTCGACCACGTCGTCGAGGTCGACGGCCTCGTCGAGGAAGGCCTGGATGGCCCGCTTCTCCGGGCTCGACAGCGGCTTGACGGTGGAGAGCCGGTCGACGAACAGCCGGTAGCCCTTGTCGGTGGGGACGCGGCCGGCGGACGTGTGGGGCTGGGCGATGAAGCCGCCCTCCTCCAGCGCCGCCATGTCGTTGCGGATCGTCGCCGGGGACACCCCGAGCGCGTGACGCTCGACGAGCATCCGGGAGCCGACGGGCTCCCGCGTCTGGACGTAGTCCTCGACGATCGCGCGCAGGACCTCGAGCCTGCGGTCCTCGCTCATCACACCTCCCGCCCGACGTCTCCCGCACGCACCGCGCAGGTAGCACTCGCCATTCGTGAGTGCCAATTCTACGTCGCCCGGGCCGGGGCGGGCGCGCGGGGTCCTCGGCCCGGCAGGCGCCCGGGGCCCGCGGCCCGGCCGGCGCCCACGGCCGTGGGCCCGGACGGGCGCCCCAGGCCGGCGGGTCCCCTGGCGCCGGTGCGGGCGGCCCGTCCGGCGACGGACGGGCCGCCGCGCGCGTCAGCCGACGGTGACGAGCGCGCCGCGGACGGCGTCGACGAGCTCGGGCGTCACGTCGGCGATGCCGTGGTCCCGGTGGGCGTGGGCGCCGACCGCGGCCAGGACCTCCGCCTCGGTCCCGGTGAACGTCACGGCGCAGCCAGGCATCAGGTCGCCGCAGCGGAACTTCTTCATGTCGGTCCTCCTCGGGTGGGGCGCCCGGCACGGTCGTGCGCGGGAGTCGGGGTCACCGGCGGGTGCCCGCCGGTGTCGGCACGGGTCGGCAGCGCCGTCGACAGGTCCGGGGGTGTCGGCGGGTGCCGGCAGCGGTCAGCCCGGCGGGCCGGCCAGGACGCGGTCGACGAGGTCGTGCACCTCCACCAGGCCCACGACCGCGCCGTTCACGTCGGTGCAGACCACCGGCGCGAGGCGCCAGGCGGACGGGCGGGCCATCGCCCGCCGCAGCACGTCCGCGGGGGCCGACGACGGCGCCACGGTCATGGCAGGCACCTCGTGCAGGCGTCCCGCGGGGTCGGTGACGACCACGACGGCCGCGTGACCGCGACGGTCCAGCCGGACCGAGCCGAGGCCGGCCAGGCCGCCGGGAGCGTCGTACGGGTGCACCTGCGCGGCGCGGGCGAGGGACAGCACGTTGTCCCCGAACTGCACGCGGGCGTGGGCCTCCAGGATGACGCCGCGCGGGCCGTCGGCCAGGTCGGGCCAGCCGGGCGCGGGCCGTCCCACGGCCCAGCCCTGGACGAGCGGGACTCCCATGCGGATGAGCGCGGCGAGCTCGCCGTCGGTCTCCACGCCCTCGGCGAGGACCCAGGCGTCCAGCCGTCCGGCGAGGTCGCCGACGAGCTCCACGACCGCCTTCTGCACTGGGTCCTGGTCGATGCCGGCCACCAGCGCCCGGTCGAGCTTGATGAGGTCGGGCCGGATCTCGATCATCCGGGCGAGCCCGGAGTGGCCCTGACCGGCGTCGTCCATGGCGACCAGGCCCCCGGCCCCGCGGACGGCGTCCAGGGCGTCCGCCAGGACGAGGTGGTCGCCGGCCTCCACGTGCTCGGTGAGCTCGACGACGACGCCGTCGAGCCGGCCACTGCCCAGCAGGGCGTCGCGCACGTCGGCACGGGCGAGCAGGTGCGGCTCGACGTTGACGGTGCAGAACGTGCCCGGCGGCAGCCCGGTGCGCAGCTGGTGCAGCTCGGCGAGGACCCGGACGGTCAGCGGTCCGTCCAGGTCGCGCAGGCGCGCCTCGGTGAACCAGACGTCCGGCGAGGTGTGCGGGGGCCCGTCGAAGCGGGCGAGCAGCTCGTAGCCGCCGACGCGGGCGTGGGCGATGTCGACGATGGGCTGGGCGACCAGCCGCAGCCCGTCCCCGCGCAGGACGGCGTCCAGCGCGGTCTCCCAGAGGCGCGCCGTCGGCAGGGCGCCGCCCGTGGGCGTCGTGCGGGCGGTCGCCGTCGTCCCCTGCGCCGTGCCGTGCTCCATCGCTGCTCGCTCACTCGCTTGCCGGGCCGCCCGGGGGCGTGTGCGAGCCCCCATCGGTCGCCGCGCCCCGGACGTGAGGGGATCGCGACAGGCCGCTCGCACGCGCGTGGTGCGGTCGCCCGTGCCCGCGTGTCCCACCACGGACGACGCGGACCGCGTCCCTACGCTCGCCCGGTGACCCACGACCGCTACGGGACCGACGTCCTCGCCTCCGGCTCGCCCGCCGCCCGTCCGCGCCGGGCCCGTACCTCCGTCCCGACCCCGGCCGAGCGGGGTCTGGTCGTGGAGGAGGTGACGTCGGGCTGGGTCGGCGCCGTCGTCCGGGTCGAGAAGACCGGCGGCATGCACGTCGTGGTGCTCGAGGACCGTCGGGGGGCGACCCGCACCTTCCCGCTGGGCCCGGGCTTCTGGGTCGACGGCGCACCGGTGGAGCTGACCCCGCCGGCCCCGCGCGCCACGCCGCCCGCGCGGCCGGCCCGCACGGCGTCCGGCTCGGTGGCGGTGCACGGGGCGCGGGCGCGGGTGGCCCGCGGCAGCCGGATCTGGGTGGAGGGCAAGCACGACGCCGAGCTCGTCGAGAAGGTGTGGGGGGACGACCTGCGGCTGGAGGGCGTCGTCGTGGAGCCCCTGCACGGCGTGGACGACCTCGCCGGGGCCATCCGCGACTTCCGGCCGGAGCCCGGGCGGCGGCTGGGGGTGCTCGTCGACCACCTCGTCGCCGGGTCGAAGGAGAGCCGCATCGCGGCGGAGGCCGTCCGCGCCGCACCGGCGGGCACCGTCAAGGTGCTCGGGCACCCGTACGTCGACGTGTGGCAGGCCGTGCGGCCCGAGCGCCTCGGACTGAGCGCGTGGCCCACGATCGGGCGCGGGACGGAGTGGAAGCGCGGCATCCTGCGCGAGCTCGGCTGGCCCGCCGACGACCAGGCCGACGTCGCGCAGGCCTGGGCCCGCATCCTCGGGACGGTGCGCACGTACGCCGACCTGGAGCCGTCCCTGCTGGGGCGGGTCGAGGAGCTCATCGACTTCGTCACCGCCTGATCCGGCGACGTCGGGCGGGCCGGGATCGGGGCCGCCGGCGGCTCAGGGGCAGGTCAGGGTCGGGTCAGGGGCGTGCCCCCTGCCGGGCGGGCACCCTGTCTCGCTAGGGTCGACGGGACGGACCAGCGGACCCTCGACCTTGGAGCTGATCGGCGTGAGCACGACCCCGGACCACTCGCAGGAGCCACGGCAGGGCGGCTTCCCCCCACCTCCCGCGCCGGGGCACGACGGGTCCGGCGGGCACCCGTCGTCCGTGCCGGCGGGCGCGTTCCCGCCGCCGGCACCGTCGGGGACCTACCCGCCGCCGCCCGCTCCGGGTAGCGCCTACCCGCCGCCGCCCGCTCCCGGCGCCGCCTACCCGCCGGCGCCCGGTGCGGGTGCGTACCCGCCGCCCGGCCACGGTCACGGCCCGACGCCGGGTGGCCACCCGCCGGCGTACGGCCCCGGCGCGCCGCTGTCCCCGTCGGACCAGCGGCTGTGGGCGGTGCTGTCGCACCTCGGGCCGCTCGTGGCGTGGTTCCTCGCGCCGCTGGTGATCTGGCTCGTGTTCCGGGGGCGCGGCGCGTTCCTCGAGGACCACGCCAAGGAGTCGCTGAACTTCCAGATCACGGCGGCGATCGCCGCCCTGGTCATCGGCTTCGTCTCCGTGGTGACCCTGGGCCTGGGGGCCCTGCTCTACCTGCCGTTCGGCGTCCTCGTGCTGGTCGTCATGATCGTCGCGGCCGTCAAGGCCAGCCAGGGCGAGCCGTATCGGTACCCGCTGACCCTGCGCCTGGTCGGCTGACCCCGCGCCCCCGGTCAGCTGACACGACGCCCCGGTCACCGGCCCCGCACGGGTCCGGCGGCGGGGCGTCCGTGCGCCCGGGGATCAGTCGGTGAGGGTTCGCACCACCGCGTCGGCGAGCAGCCGCCCGCGGCGCGTGAGCAGCACGCGGGGTCCCTGCCGGTCGGCGCCCAGGGCGGCGCGGCCGTCCACCAGCCCGTCGGCGACGAGCCCGGCGACGTCCCGACGGGCCCGCGTGGACAGCGTGTCCAGCGGCAGCCCCTCGGCGAGGCGCACGCCGAGCATGACGCGCTCGAGCTGGGCGGACCCGGGCTCGAGCACCTCCCGTCCGGCGGCCGGGCTCAGCCCCGCCTCGAGCCGGGCGGCGTAGGCGCGCGGGTGCTTGACGTTCCACCAGCGCACCCCGCCGACGTGCGAGTGGGCGCCGGGGCCCACGCCCCACCAGTCGTCCCCGCGCCAGTAGGCCAGGTTGTGGCGGCACGCGTGCCCGGGTGACCTGGCCCAGTTGCTGACCTCGTACCAGTGCAGGCCCGCCGCGGTGAGCATGGCGTCGGCCACCTCGTACTTGCGCGCCTGGTCGTCCTCCGTGGGCAGGGCGACCTGGCCGCGGCGCACCTGGGCCGCCATCCTGGTGCCGGCCTCCACGACGAGCGCGTACGCGGAGACGTGGTCGACGCCGGTGGCCAGCGCGGTCTCCAGGCTCAGGCGCCAGTCGTCCAGCGACTCCCCCGGCGTCCCGTAGATCAGGTCCAGCGAGACGTCCAGGCCGGCGTCACGGGCCCACCGGACGACGTCCGGGATCCGCCGGGGGTCGTGGGTGCGCTCCAGGGTGGCCAGGACGTGCGGGACGGCGGACTGCATCCCGAACGACACCCGGGTGAACCCGGCGTCGGCGAGGCGGGCCAGCGACGCGGGGCTCACCGAGTCGGGGTTCGCCTCCGTGGTGACCTCGGCGTCCGCGGCGAGGCCCCACGTGGCGCGGACGCCGTCCAGCAGGCGTGCGAGGTCGTCGGCGGGCAGGACCGTCGGCGTGCCGCCGCCGACGAAGACGGTCGACGCCGGCCGGGGCGGCAGCCCGGCGTCGGCCAGGACCCGGCCGCCGAGCGCGATCTCCCGCAGCGCGGTGTCGGCGTAGGACGCCTGGCTGGCGCCCCCGCCGAGCTCGCTCGCCGTGTAGGTGTTGAAGTCGCAGTAGCCGCAGCGCACCGTGCAGAAGGGCACGTGCAGGTAGACCCCGAAGCGTCGGCCGGGGGCGCCGTCCGCGACCGACGCCGGCAGGGCGCCGTCGGCGGGCGCGTCGTCGCCGTCGGGAAGTGCAGGGGCCATGTCTCCATGGTCCCTCACGCCCGGCGCCGCACCACACCGTCCCGCGGGCACACCGGCGTGAGACCGGTTACTTCCGCTTCGCGTCCTTGGGTGCGGCGCTGTCGGAGGAGAGGGCGGCGATGAAGGCCTCCTGCGGGACGTCGACCCGCCCGATGGTCTTCATCCGCTTCTTGCCCTCCTTCTGCTTCTCCAGCAGCTTGCGCTTGCGGGTGATGTCACCGCCGTAGCACTTGGCCAGCACGTCCTTGCGGATGGCGCGGATCGTCTCGCGGGCGATGACGCGGGCGCCGACGGCGGCCTGGATCGGCACCTCGAACTGCTGGCGCGGGATGAGGTCCTTCAGCTTGCCCGCCATCATCACGCCGTAGGCGTAGGCCTTCTCCTTGTGCACGATCGAGGAGAACGCGTCGACCTGCTCGCCCTGCAGCAGGATGTCGACCTTGACCAGGTCGGCCGCCTGCTCGCCGACGGGCTCGTAGTCCAGGGACGCGTACCCGCGGGTCTTGGACTTGAGCTGGTCGAAGAAGTCGAACACGATCTCGGCGAGCGGGAGCGTGTAGCGCATCTCCACGCGGTCCTCGGACAGGTAGTCCATCCCCAGCAGGTCGCCGCGACGGGCCTGGCACAGCTCCATGACGGAGCCGATGAACTCCGACGGGCACAGGATCGTGGCCCGCACGACCGGCTCGCGGACCTCCATGATCTTGCCGCCGGGGAACTCGCTGGGGTTGGTGACCGTCACGACGCTCCGGTCCTCGAGGGTGACCTCGTAGACGACGTTCGGGGCGGTCGAGATCAGGTCGAGGTCGAACTCGCGCTCGAGCCGCTCGCGCACGATCTCCAGGTGCAGCAGCCCGAGGAAGCCGACGCGGAAGCCGAAGCCCAGGGCGACCGACGTCTCCGGCTCGTAGTTGAGCGCGGCGTCGTTGAGCTTGAGCCGGTCCAGGGCGTCCCGCAGCACCGGGTAGTCCGAGCCGTCGATCGGGTACAGCCCGGAGAACACCATCGGGCGCGGGTCCTGGTACGCGCCGAGCGACTCGCTCGCCGGCTTCGCCGCGTTCGTGACGGTGTCGCCGACGCGGGACTGGCGCACGTCCTTCACGCCGGTGATGAGGTAGCCGACCTCACCGACACCCAGGCCCTGGGTCGGGACCGGCTCCGGGGAGATGACGCCGATCTCGAGCAGCTCGTGCGTCGCGCGGGTCGACATCATGACGATCTTCTCGCGCGGGGAGAGGCTGCCGTCCTTGACCCGGACGTAGGTCACCACGCCGCGGTAGGTGTCGTAGACCGAGTCGAAGATCATCGCCCGGGCCGGCGCGCCCGGGTCGCCGCCCGGCGCCGGGATGGTCGCGACGATCCGGTCGAGCAGCTCGGTGACGCCGGCGCCGGTCTTGCCGGAGACCCGCAGGACCTCCTCGGGCTCGCACCCGACCAGCTTGGCGAGCTCCTCGGCGTACTTCTCCGGCTGCGCGGCCGGCAGGTCGATCTTGTTGAGCACCGGGACGATCGTGAGGTCGTTCTCCATCGCCAGGTACAGGTTGGCCAGCGTCTGCGCCTCGATGCCCTGGGCGGCGTCGACGAGCAGCACGGCTCCCTCGCAAGCGGCCAGCGACCGGGACACCTCGTAGGTGAAGTCCACGTGCCCGGGCGTGTCGATCATGTTCAGCGCGAACGGCGTGCCGTCCAGCTCCCACGGCATGCGCACCGCCTGGGACTTGATCGTGATCCCGCGCTCGCGCTCGATGTCCATCCGGTCGAGGTACTGCGCGCGCATCTGCCGGGCGTCGACGACGCCGGTCAGCTGCAGCATGCGGTCCGCGAGCGTGGACTTGCCGTGGTCGATGTGCGCGATGATGCAGAAGTTGCGCAGCAGCTCCGGCGGGGTCGCCGCGGGCAGGATGCGCTGGTTCAGCGCTGCGCTGGGGATCGGTGACACGCTGGCGTCGGCTCCAGGTCGGTCGGGCTGGGGGTCGTGCTCGGGGTCGTGCTCGTGCTCGTGCGGGGCGGCAGGGTCGCCCCGGCGTCCATGGTCCCACGTCGCCCGACGGCGGCTCGACGGGGGGTCGGCGTGGTGGCGGCCCCTCAACACCGGGGGCCCGCGGCCGATGGTGCGGACGAGGCCCGACCGGGTCGCCGTACGCCACCGCCCCACCCCGAAGGAGCCGCCGCCGATGCCGCTCGGTCTGCGAACGGCCGCCCTGACCGACCAGGTGCTCGACACCCTGCAGGAGGGCGTCGTGCTGTCCGACGCCGCCGGGCTGGTCGCCGACGCCAACGCGGCCGCCTGCCGGATCCTGCGCCGCACCCGGGAGGACCTGCTCGGCGTGCCGGTCACCGAGGCCACCGCCTCCCCGGTCGACGTCAGCGGCAGGCCGGTGTCCGCGCGCGAGCACCCGGCTGCCCGGGCGTCCGTCACCGGGCGCACGACCGCGGCCGTGCTCGGCGTGGCCCGCACCAACAAGCGCATCTGGCTGCACGTGAGCTCCTCCCCGCTCCCCGGGGTGGACGGCATCCCGCTCCCCCGCGGGTCGCGCCACCCGGTGATGACGACGTTCGTCGACATCACCGCGCAGATGCTGCAGCGCCAGTCGCTGCAGAGCAGCGAGGAGCGGTTCCGCCGCACCTTCCAGGACGCCCCCATCGGCATGTGCCTCCTCGGTCTGGACGGACGGTTCCAGCAGGTCAACCGCGCCCTGACCACCATGGTCGGCTGGTCCTCCGACGAGCTGGTCGCGACGACGGCGGACGCCCTGACGCACCCGGACGACCTGGACGACGCGCGCGAGAGCCGCCGCGCGCTGCGCGCCGGCGAGGTGGCGTCGGTCCAGGTCGACCAGCGGTTCCGCACCGCCGGCGGCGAGCCGGTGTGGACCCGGCTGACGATGTCCCTCGTGCACGCCCGCGACGGCGAGCCGCTGCACTACGTCGGGCAGGTCGAGGACGTCTCGGAGGTCCGGCGCGCGCACGCGATGCTCGAGCAGCGGGCCCTCTACGACCACCTGACCGGGCTCGCCAACCGGTCCCTGCTGCTGGACCGCCTGACCCGTGCCCTGGCCGACCGTGCGATGGACCCTGCGACCGACCGAGGACTGGTCGCGGTCGTGTACATGGACCTCGACCACTTCAAGCGGATCAACGACTCGCTCGGCCACGACGCCGGCGACCGGCTCCTGCAGGAGGTCGCCGCCCGCATGACGACCTCGGTCCGGCCGTGCGACACGGTCGCCCGGCTCGGCGGGGACGAGTTCGTCCTGGTCCTGGAGCAGATCACCTCGGTCTCCGAGGCGGGACAGGTGCTGCAGCGGGTCATCGACGAGATTCAGCAGCCGGTCGTCGTCGGCGAGCACGACGTCGTGCCGAGCGTGAGCGCGGGCCTGACCGTCAGCGACGGGAGCCGCACGGCCGAGCAGGTCCTGGGGGACGCCGACACCGCGCTCTACGTGGCCAAGGACCACGGCCGCTCGCGCTGGGAGGTCTACGACGAGTCGTACCGCCAGCGGGCGCTGCACCGCCTGTCGGTGGAGTCCGAGCTGCGGGTCGCGGTCGCCCGCGAGGACTTCGAGCTGCACTACCAGCCGATCGTCGACCTGCGCAGCGGCGCCCTGGTCGCGTACGAGGCCCTGGTGCGGTGGCGGCACCCCGAGCGCGGTCTGCTGCTGCCCGCGGAGTTCATCGACATCTGCGAGGAGTCCCACCTGCTGCCCGTCCTGGGCCGGTGGGTCCTGCGCGAGGCGTGCGGGTTCGTCGCCCGCCACCCCGAGTTCACCGGGCAGGTGTTCGTCAACGTCTCCCCGCGGCAGATCGGGGCGGCAGACCTGTCCCGGGTCGTGGGCGACGTGCTGGAGCAGACCGGCGTCGGGGCGCACCGCCTGGGCCTGGAGATCACCGAGACCGGGGTGCTGCAGGCGGCCGGGTCCGCGCGTGCGGACCTCGAGCGGCTCGCGGACCTCGGGGTGACCCTGGTCCTGGACGACTTCGGCACGGGCTACTCGGCGCTGTCGTCGGTCCTGGCGGCGCCGGTGACCGGGCTGAAGCTGGACCGGTCCTTCACCGCCCGGCTGGGCGACGGCGGCGCCGGGGACCGGATCAGCGTCGCGATCGCGGCCCTGGTGGACTCCCTGGACAGCTACGGCGTCGTCGAGGGCATCGAGACCGAGGCCGCGCGCACGCACGCCGTCGCGCACGGGTGGACGCACGGGCAGGGCTGGCTCTTCGGCCGGCCCGCACCCGAGCAGCAGATCTACGGCACGCCCGCACCGGAGCAGCAGCCTCTCGGCCGGGCCCCACGCGGGCAGCAGCCCCTCGGCCGGGCTGCACCCGAGCAGCAGCTCCTCGGTGCGGTCGGCGCCGACGGCGCGCCGGGCGCGTGAGCAGCGCCACCTGGATCGCCGGGCGTCGCGGCTGGTAGCATCGCTCTTCGCGTGCCCGCCCTGCCCCGGTCGGTCGGCGGCACCCTTCCAGATCCTCTCCGCGGGTACCCCACGCCCCAGTCCCGGACCTGGTGAAAGCCTTCTACGACCTGTCAGATCGCTCCGGCGAACACACAAGAGAGTCCTCACGTGGCGAACATCAAGTCCCAGCTCAAGCGCATCGGCACCAACGAGAAGGCGCGCCTGCGCAACAAGGCGGTCAAGTCCGAGCTCCGCACGCACGTGCGTCGGGTCCGCGAGGCCGTCGCCGGCGGCGACAAGGAGGCCGCGGGCGTCGCGCTCGTCACCGCGTCCCGCAAGCTCGACAAGGCCGTCTCCAAGGGCGTCATCCACCAGAACCAGGCCGCCAACAAGAAGTCGGCGCTGGCGAAGTCGGTCAACGCGCTCTGAGCACCACCGGCCGGTGACCTGTACGGGTCCGCCGCCGGACTGTACGACCACGAGGGCCCACCCGATGCATCGGGTGGGCCCTCGTCGTCGTGCCAGGACCCGTGGGGTCGAGCCGGTGGCTGCGACGGGACGCGCCGCCCGAAGGTGGGCTGCACCGGGCCCCGTCTCGACGGCCGGTCGCACGAAGCGCCCCGACGCGCGAAGCGGCCGGACGCACGCAGGGCCCCACCCGTCCGGGTGGGGCCCTGCGTGGTGAGCGGGTGGTGTCAGCTCGCGCCGGTCCCGCCGAGGATCGCCAGGACGCCGGCCGGGACCGCGTGCCGGAAGCCGGCCTCGCTGAGCGCGCGGTCGAACGCAGCCGCGGCTCGCGCCGTGTCGCCGCGACCCAGGAACCGGTCCCCGAGCTCGCGCCACGCCGCTGCGGACTGCCGGCTGGCGGACATCATGCCCAGCATGTCCGCCGCCCAGCCGTACGCGGCGGCGGCCTCGGTCTCCTTGCCGGCCGCGTGCAGTGCGTCGCCCATGGCCAGGTGCGCGACCGCCGTCTCCAGGCGCGTGGTGCCCTCCAGGCGCTCGAGCGCGGCGCCTGCCCAGTGCTGGGAGGCGGCGACGTCCCCGAGCATGAGGTGCGCGCGGGACCGCTCGACCTCGATGCGGGCCATGTCGACCTCGAAGCCGACGCCGGCCAGCCGCTCGGCGGCCATGTCCAGCTGCTCGAGTGCGAGAGCCGGCTCCGCCGGGTCCGAGCGCAGCAGCAGCCAGGCGTAGTTGAGACGCAGGCGCGGGATGTCACGTCCGGTGGACGTCTCGCCCAGCAGGGCCAGGGCCCGCGACGTGAACGCGTGCGCCAGCGCGAAGTCCCGCCGCTCCTCGGCGACGATCGCGGCGTTCCAGTAGACCGACCCGCGCCCACGCGGGGTGCCGTGCGCCTCGGCCTGCGCGATGAGCTCCGCGACACGGTGCGTCGCGTAGAGCATGTCGCCACGCTCCACGTAGGCCCACAGGACCGTCGACGACAGACGCAGGTGCTCGTCCGTCCCGGTCAGACCCGCGGCCTCGAGCTCCTCGGCCACCCGCTCGCCCAGGTCGATGCTGCGGTGCAGGTCGCCGGCCTCGAGGTAGGAGGCGACCAGCTCGTTGGCCACCGCCGCCACCTCGAGGTGCTGGCCCCGCCGGCGCAGCCGCGCGAGCAGCGGCTCGAGCACCGCCACGGAGGCCTCGAGCTCGCCGAGCGCCTCGTGCGCACGGGCGAGCGTCAGCAGGATCTCGGTGTGGTGGGACGGCGCGATCGTGTCGAGGTCGAGCGCCTGCAGGCGGTCCCGCGCCTGGACGGCGTCGCCGTCCAGCAAGGCCAGCTTGGCGTAGTCGACGTCGAGTCGCGCACGGGCCTCGCTCGGGGCGGTGTCCCCGTGGCGCAGGTAGTCCACCGTCGTGTCCAGCCGCGTCGCGAGCACCTCGAGGGCGGCGTCCGTGGGGACGCGCCGCCCCGCCTCGATGAGCGAGATGTAGCTCGGCGAGAACGCGTCTCCCGCGAGCGCCGTCTGGGACAGGCCGGCGGCGAGACGCAGCTCGCGGACGCGGTCAGAGACTTCGGTCATGTGGGTCACCTTAACTGTGACGGTCTCGCCTCGTATGCTTTTCCACCTTGCCACCACCCACTGTCACCCGCGCGGGTCACGCGCCCCCTGTCGCGCGACCCGCGCCGGATGTCAGGCCGTCGCCCGGCAGCAGCCCGACGCACCACCGAAGACAGTCGCTCCGGAGCCGGTGCCCCCGAACCCGGTCCCGCTCAGAGCGAGGCCGGCCGTCAGGAGCAGGGCGACGGCGGTCTTGGCAGTGCGCTTCATGAAGGTCTCCCGTAAGTAATTGATGACTGTACGTCACAGTGATCGTGACGGCTAACCTCTCTGGTGAACCGCCGAATGTCAAGGCGTCACCGCAGGTCAGGGCCAGGATCGGCGAAGAATCACCCTCCCCGGTGAGGCTCACCCGCCGCATTGCTCCACCCGGGTGACGGGTCGGCGAGAATGGGTGTCGCCAGCGGCTGCGAGTCACGTAGGTAGTCATGTACCGTCATTCCCATCATGACTGCCGACCTGCTGGCCCTCGCCGCCGCCGTGGACGCCGCCGTCCCCACGGGCACCCGCGCCGCGTGGGAGCGGTCCGTCCGCCGACGACCCGCTCAGACGGTCCGCGGCCGCGTGTTCTGGTCGTGCGGACGGCCGTTCGCGCAGGTGGTCGGCGGCGCGTGGGCCCTGCCGACCCAGCCGGTCCGGCTGGGCGAGCCGGCGCAGAACCACGTCGACGCCCACGCCGTCGCGGCGGACCTGCGGTCCTCGTTCCGTGACCTGGTGTGCGACATCGAGCCGACGCAGCTGTTCGTCCGTGCCGGCGTGGAGTTCCTCGCCGGGGACCTGCCGGTCCCGCGCCACCCCGACCTGCTCGTCGTGGAGGTGGACGGCGACGCCGGGTGCGCCGGCACCATCCGTGACGGGCTCCTGCGGGTCAAGGCCCTGGGCTGCCGCGTCGCGCTGGCGGGCTTCACCGGCACGGCCGAGCAGCGGCGGTTGCTGCCGCTGGCCGACTTCGTCAAGGTGGACGCGCGCGACCTCGCACTGGAGGGCCGCCCGCTGCTCGACCTCGCGGCGTCCCGCGGCGCCCAGGTGGTGGCCGAGTTCGTGGACACCGAGGACACGCTCGCGGAGGCACGTGGTGCCGGCCTGCAGCTCGTGCAGGGCAGGGCGCTGGAGCGGCTCGCGCCGCCGGCCGTCCGTGCCCGTGCGGCCTCCCGCGCGGGACGCTGACCTCAGCCCGCAGCAGCGGACGCGACCCGCAGCACGGCCCGTTCGATCGCGAACACCGGGTCGCGACCGGCGCCCTTGACCTCCGCGTCGGCCTGGGCGACCGCGGTGATGGCCGCCGCGAGCGCCTCGGGCGTCCAGTGGGCGAGGTCCCTGCGCGCCCGGTCGAGCTGCCACGGAGCCAGGCCGAGGTCCCGGCTGGGGCCCGACCCCCGTCCCCGGCTGGCGGCGACCTTCGCGAGCACGCGCAGCTTCGCGGCGAGCGCTGCGACGAGCGGCACCGGGTCGGCCCCCGTGGCCAGGGCGTGGCGCAGCAGGGCGACCGCCTGACCCGTCTGCCCCGCGATCGCGGCGTCGGCGACGCGGAACCCTGTCGCCTCGATCCGGCCGCCGTAGTACCGGGAGACCGCGTCGGCACCGATGAGGCCGGACGTGTCCGCCACGAGCTGGGCGCATGCCGCAGCCAGCTCCCGCAGGTCCGCACCGACGGCCTCGACCAGCGCGCGGACGCCGGCGGCGTCCGCACGCCGGCCGGCCCTGCGCAGCTCGGCCGTGGCGAAGGCCACCTTGTCCGCGTCCTTCTTGATCGGCTCGCACAGCACCACGGGTGCACCGGACGCCTTCACCGCGTCCAGCAGCTTCTTCCCGCGCTGCCCGCCGCCGTGCTGGAGCACCAGGACGACGTCGTCCGCGGGCGCTCCCAGGTAGGTCAGCGCATCGGTCATCAGCTCGTCGGTGCCCTGCTCGACGCCCTCGACGACGACGACGCGCGCCTCGCCGAACAGGGACGGGCTGGTGACGACCCCCAGGCTGCCGCCGCTGTAGCCGGCGCCGTCGAGCCGGGTGACCTCGACGTCCGGGTCGCGCTCCTTGGCGCCGGCCACCACGGCCGCGACGGCGCGCTCGGCCAGGAGGCCCTCCGAGCCGGTCACCAGGACGACCGGGGCCGGCTCGGCCTCGTCCCACGCCAGCGGAGGTCGCGCGGCTGCCCGGCCGGACCCCGTGCGGGTGGGCCCCGACCGGTCGGCCGTCGCAGTCGAGGCGGAGGGTCGTCGAGCGGTGGGCGGCACGGGCCAAGCCTGCCACGGGTGACCCACGGGCCCGTCGGGCACGGCTCTCATGGTGGGACGGCGCCCCGGCCGAGCCGCACCACCGCCAGCACCACCCCGGCCGTGGAGACCGCCAGCAGGACCGGGCCCCACGGTGGACCCGGCCACGGCACCTGGGCCGCGGGCAGGCCGGCGAGGAGTCGTGCGACGGACGCGACCCACCACGTCGCCCAGCCGGCGCCGTGGGCCAGGAGCTCGCCGGCTGCGGGCCACCACGGCGCAGCGAGCGCCGCCAGCACGCCCAGGACCGTCGCCGGGGCGACCGCGGGCGCCACCAGGACGTTCGCGGGCACGGCGTACGTCGCGAGTGCGGGCGCGAGCACCACGACGACCGGCCCGCACGCGAGCTGCGCCGCGAGGGGGACGGCCACGACGCGGGCGCCCGGGCTCGCCGGGTCGGCCCGGACCAGAGCCGACAGCCCGGCGGCGAGCGGCCGGGTGAGCAGCACGATGCCGGCGGTGGCGACCACGGACAGCGTGAAGCCGATGCTGGTGGCCAGCCACGGGTCGAGGACGAGCAGGGTCAGCACCGTGGCGGCCAGCGCCGGGACCGCCCGCGCGGGACGGCCCAGGACCAGCGCGGACACCCCGACTGCCCCCATGGCGGCGGCGCGCAGCACGCTGGGCGTCGGGTGGACGAGCGCCACGAAGCCGGCCATCGCGACGGCCAGCGTGGCGGCCCGCGCCGCGCGGGGCAGACCCGCCATCGCCGCGAGCACCAGGACCCCGGCACCGACGATGGTGAAGTGGGCGCCGGACACCGCCGTGAGGTGCGTGAGCCCGACGGCCCGCATCGCCTCGTCGAGGTCGGCCGGGATCCTCGACGTGTCCCCGATCGCTGCTCCGGGCACGAGGCCGCGCTGGTCCGGTGGGAGCCCGTCCGACACGGCAAGGAGCCCCCGGCGGAACCGTTCCACCCCCCGGTGGAGCGCGGCGGGAGGCGACAGCGCCCGTGGGGGTCCGCGGACGACCAGGACGGCGACCACCCGGTCCCCGGCCCCGCTGCGCTCCAGGGTCCCGAGCGCCTCGACGCGCGCGCCGTACCGCACACCTGCCCACGCCGGACCGGCCAGCACCAGCACCGGTGCGGCGACCGGCTCCGCCCGGTCGCGGCGGACCACCTGGTCGACCCGGAGATCGACCCGGTACCGCTCCCGCGCGGACCACGGCACGGCCGAGCGCAGCCGAGCCGGCTCCGACGCGACCGTGCCGACCACGCGGACCGTGGCGCCCGCGGACGCCAGGTCGGCGATCGGCCCCGCGTCCCGCACGGTCCGCTGGCTCCCGGCCGACACGACCGCCGCCGCACACACCACGAGGATCAGCACGACGTGCCCGCGGGCGCGGGCGGGTGCGGCGGACCACCACCGCGGCACCGGGGCGGCGGGTCGTCTGTGCGGCCGTGCGACGACGACGACCGCCACGGCGGCGGCGGCGGCGAGCGTGGGGACCGCCGTCCCCGGCGGCAGGCGGACCCCCACGAGGCTCGCCGCCCAGCACGCGAGCGCGGCCGGGACCAGCCGGAGGTCGGTGACGGGTGGCCGCACGGTCAGACCCGGACCATGGTCCGCAGCCGGCCCAGCAGCGTGTCGCCGATCCCGGCCACCTCGCCGAGCTCCTCCACGTCCCGGAACGGTCCGTGCTCCGTCCGCCACTCGAGGATGCGCTGGGCGAGGACCGGTCCGATGCCGGGCAGCCCGTCCAGCTCGGCCGCTCCGGCGGTGTTGAGGTCCACCGGTCCGGTCGCCGCCGTCCCGCCGGAGGCGGCGCCCGGGCCCCCGCCGGCACCCTCGACCGCCGGCACGGGGGCGTCGCCCGGCGCCGGTACGACGACCTGCTCCCCGTCGACGAGCACCCGTGCCAGGTTGACGCCCGACAGGTCGGCCGTCGGGGTCGCTCCGCCGGCTGCCGCGAGAGCGTCACCGACCCGGGCGCCCACCGGCAGGTCGACCACCCCCGGGGTGCTCACCTGCCCCACCACGTGCACCACCACGCGCGCGGTCGGCGCCGGGGCGGGGACGGCGCCGGACCCTCCTGCCGGAGAGGGCGACGGGCCGCCGTCCGCGCTGCCGGGGGCCGGTGCCGGTGGGACCTCGGCGTCGGCCGCCACGACGTCGGGCGTGCCGTCGTCACCCGGCCGCGCGGCGCCCACGGCGCTCGCCGCGGCACTCGCCGGCGGCGGGACCGTGCGGGGCACCTCGGCCGTCGCCCGCAGGACGACGCCTGCGGTGAGCACGGCGACGGCGACACCCGCCACGACCGCATGGCGGACGCCGAGGAACCATCGACGCCGCGCCGGCCGGGCACCCTCGGCGGCGTGGTCCAGCGGGTGGCCGTGGCGCCGGCCGTACTCGTCGGCCACCTCCGCGAGCGCCTCCCGACGCATGCGTTCGACCACGTCACGGACGTCGCCCTCACGGTGGGGGCGATCGACCGTCGCGGCGGGCGGCGGCGAGGACCGGACCGGTCCACGGGTGGCCGTCGGGCCGCGGTCGGCGCGGGACGCGACGTCGTAGGCCGGTGGCTCCGCCGGCACGGCGACCGGGAGCCACGCCGCACCGGCGTCGTCGGACGGCGGTGGCTCCACCCGCACGGTGCCCGTACCCGCGTCCGTGGCGGGCGCCTGGTGCCGGCCTCGGCGCCGCGCGCGAGGCGTGGCCGGCTCGGGCCGGGCCGCGTCGCCCCGACCGTCCCGGACCTGCTCGACGGGGTGTCGGACCGGTTTCCCGTACTCCGCCTCAGCCTCGGCGTCCTCGGAGGTCGGCACCCGCCCGGCGAAGCCTGGCGCGGTCGTGACGGCAGCAGGACCGGGCGGCTCGGGCGGCTCGGGGAGCCACCAGGGAGCAGGGCCCGGCCGCTGGACCTGCGCGCGGGGGCCTCCCCGGTGCTCCTCGCCGTCCACCCGCGCGTCCGCGAGGCCCTCGGACGCCGCCCCTCCCGGCGCAGCGGATCCGGGCCGGGCCACCGCGTGCAGGCGGTCGCGCGAGAGGCTGCGCAGCGCGTCGTCGGACCGGGGCATGCCTGCGGACGCTACGAGCGCACGACGGCCCGCTCCCCTCCCGCCCTCGCCGGTGGGGGACGGCGGCCCGCGCCGGCGGCCTGGGGACGGGACGGCACGGGCGCGAACGGGTCCGGCCGGGTCAGTCGCCGGCGACCACCACGCCGAGCAGCCCGGGACCGGCGTGGGCGCCGACGACCGCGCTCACCTCGGACACCATGACCGCACCGGGCCTGAGCCCGCATCGTGCGAGCACCTCGGCCGCCAGGGAGTCGGCGACCTCGGGCTGCCCCAGGTGATGGACCGCGACCCGCGCCGACGCCCGACCGGCGACCTGCTCCACCGCGAGCGCGACCAGGCGCTCGCGAGCCGCGCGGCGGGTGCGCACCTTCCCGGCCACGTCGACGCGCCCGTCGCGCACCGCCAGGAGGGGCCGCATGCCGAGCAGCGTGCCGACCGCGGCAGCAGCCGCACCGATCCGGCCACCTCGGCGCAGGTGCTCCAGGGAGTCGACGAGGAAGAGCGCGGACGTCGCAGCGGCGACCCCGCGGGCCCGGCCCGCCACCGCCGCGCCGTCCACGCCGGCCCGGCCCGCCACCGCCGCGCCGTCCACGCCGGCCCGGCCCGGCACGGGCGCGCCGTCCACGCCGACCGGGACCGCGGCCCCGTCGCCGTCGACCGCCGCCTCCGCCGCCTCGGCCACCTGGGCCGCCTCCGCCGCCGCCAGGGCCGCGAACCCGAGCCCCATGGCGACGGACCGCGAGTCGACGACGTGCACGGGCACCGGCGCCGCGGCGGCGGCGAGCTCGGCCGCGCGCACCGTCCCGGACAGCTCGCCGGACAGGTGCACGGACACCACCTCGCGGGCGCCGCGGTCGGCCGCGCGCGCGTACGCCTCGGCGAAGGCGGCCGGCGGCGGCTGCGACGTGGTCACCCGGGTGCCGGACGTCAGCGCCTCCAGCAGGTCGCCGGCCGGGAGGTCGACACCCTCCCGGTAGCGCGCGTCGCCGATCGCGACCTCGAGGGCGACGACCTCGATCCCCCACCGCTCGGCGAGCCCGGGCGGCAGGGACGCCGTCGAGTCGGTCACGACCACGACGCGCGGGGACACCGGCTCCGGACCCGGCCCGCCGACCTCCGGCCCGCCGGACGCGTCCCGCCGCGGCACCACCGGTCAGGCCGGGACGACGTTGACGAGCCTGGGCGCGCGCACGATGACCGTCCGCACCCCCCGCCCGTCCAGCGCCCGCTGCACCCCGGCGTCGGCCAGGGCGAGCTCGCGCAGGTCGTCGTCGGACACCGACGGCGACACCTCCACGCGACCGCGCACCTTGCCCTGCACCTGCAGCACGCAGGTGACCGTGTCCTCGACGAGGTGCTGCGGGTCGGCCACCGGGAACGGCTCGTGCGCGAGCGACCCCTCGTGACCCAGCCGGGACCACAGCTCCTCGGCGATGTGCGGGGCGACCGGCGCCACCATGAGCACCAGCGGCTCGACGACGGCCCGCGGCGCGGCGGGCAGCGACGTCAGGTGGTTGTTCAGCACGATGAGCTTGGCGATGGCGGTGTTGATCCGCATCGCCTCCATCTCCACCCGGACGTCGGCGATCGTGCGGTGCAGCAGGCGCAGCGTCGCGGGGGACGGGGCGTCGTCGGACACCACGAGGGCGCCGGTGGCCTCGTCGACCGCGTTGCGCCACAGCCGCTGCAGGAAGCGCTGAGACCCCACGACCGCGCGCGTCTCCCACGGGCGGGAGAGGTCCAGCGGGCCCATCGACATCTCGTAGACCCGGAAGGTGTCGGCGCCGTACGCCTCGTACATGTCGTCGGGCGTGACGACGTTCTTCAGCGACTTGCCCATCTTCCCGTACTCGCGGAACACCTCCTGGCCGTCCCACGCGTACGTCACCGTCCCGTCGGCCGCCGTCGACTCGACCACCTCGGCGGCCGGGACGTGCTGGCCGCGCGCGTCCGCGTACGCGTAGGCCTGGATGTACCCCTGGTTGAACAGCCGGCGGAACGGCTCGACGCTCGAGACGTGGCCCAGGTCGTGCAGGACCTTGTGCCAGAAGCGGGCGTACAGCAGGTGCAGGACGGCGTGCTCGACCCCGCCCACGTACAGGTCGACCCCGCCGGACGCGCCCGCGGCCGCGTTGTGACCCGGACCCATCCAGTAGGCCTCGAGGGCCGGGTCCACGACGACGTCGCGCGACGTCGGGTCCAGGTAGTTGAGGTAGTACCAGCACGACCCGGCCCAGTTGGGCATCGTGTTGGTGTCGCGCCGGTAGGTGCGCGGCCCGTCCCCCAGGTCGAGGATGACGTCGACCCAGTCCTGGTTGCGGCCCAGCGGCGGCTCCGGGGACGACTGCGCGTCCTCCGGGTCGAAGGTGCGCGGGGAGTAGTCGGGCACCTCGGGCAGCTCGACCGGCAGCATGTCCTCGGGCAGCGCGAGCGGCATGTCGTCCTCGTCGTAGACCACGGGGAACGGCTCCCCCCAGTACCGCTGGCGGCTGAACAGCCAGTCCCGCAGGCGGTACGTGACCGTGCCGGTGCCGATCCCGCGGCCCTCCAGCCACCCGACGACCGCCCGCTTGGCCTCGGCGACGCCCAGCCCGTCCAGGCTGATCTCGTCGTTGGCGGAGTTGACGATCCGGCCGTCACCGGTCCACGCGCCGCCCGTCCAGCCCTCGGGCGGCTCGACGGTGTGGACGACCGGCAGCTCGAACGCCTGGGCGAACGCGAAGTCGCGCTCGTCCCCGCCGGGCACGGCCATGATCGCGCCGGTGCCGTAGCCCATCAGCACGTAGTCGGCGGTGAAGACCGGCAGCGGCACGCCGGTCACCGGGTTGACGGCGAGGTGCCCGGTGAAGACGCCGGTCTTGCGGCCGGCGTCGGCCTGGCGCTCGACGGCGGTCTTGCCGGCGGCCTCCGCACGGTAGGCAGCGACGGCGGCCGACGGCGTCCGGTGGCCGCCGGTCCAGGTCGCGTGCGTGCCGTCCGGCCATCCGGCCGGGACCTCGTCCAGCAGCGGGTGCTCCGGGGAGACGACCATGAACGTGGCGCCGAACAGCGTGTCGGGACGGGTGGTGAAGACCTCGATCTCCTCCCCGCCCAGCACCGCGAAGCGGACCTGCGCCCCCTCGGAGCGTCCGATCCAGTTCCGCTGCATCGCACGGACCTTCTCCGGCCAGTCGATCAGGTCCAGGTCGTCGATCAGGCGGTCCGCATAGGCGGTGATCCGCATGTTCCACTGCCGCAGGTTGCGCTTGAAGACCGGGAAGTTGCCGCGCTCGGAGCGGCCGTCGACCGTGACCTCCTCGTTCGCCAGCACGGTCCCCAGGCCCGGGCACCAGTTGACCGGCGTCTCCGAGACGTACGCCAGCCGCTGCGCGTCCACCACGCGCCGGCGCTCGACGGCGTCCAGGTCGGCCCAGGGGCGCCCGTCGGGGGTGGGACGCGCGCCGGACTCGTACAGCGCCTCGAGCTCGGCGACGGGGCGCGCCTGGCCCAGACCACCGTCGGGGCGGACCGCCTCGGCGTCGTACCAGGAGCCGAACACCCGCAGGAAGATCCACTGCGTCCAGCGCACGTACTGGGCGTCGGTGGTGGCGAAGGTCCGGCGGGGGTCGTGCCCCAGGCCCAGCCGCCGCAGCTGGCGGCGCATGTTGGCGATGTTGGCCTCGGTCGTGACCCGCGGGTGCTGCCCGGTCTGGACGGCGTACTGCTCGGCGGGCAGTCCGAAGGCGTCGTACCCGAGGGCGTGCAGCACGTTGTCGCCGCACATGCGCCGGTAGCGCCCCACGACGTCGGTCGCGATGTACCCCAGCGGGTGGCCGACGTGCAGGCCCGCGCCGGAGGGGTAGGGGAACATGTCCATGACGAAGAACGTCGAGGCGTCGGGGTCGGCGTGCCGGCCCGCCCCGTCGGTCAGCGGGCCCGTCGGGTTCGGCGCGGCGAACGTCCCCAGCGCGTCCCAGCGGTCCTGCCAGCGCTGCTCGAGCTCGCTCGCGAGGGCGGCGGTGTACCGGAAGCGGACGTCGCCCTGCGGCGCGTCGTCGATCGAGGTGGCGGGGGCGTCCGGCGAAGTCACCCGCCCAGGTTACCGGCGGGGACCGGCCCGCTCGCCCGCCGCTGCGTCGTCGTCACCCACCGCCGGACCGGCACGCGGACGGGCCGCGACGACGGACGGCGGAGCCCGGACCGGTGGCGGTCCGTGCCCCGCCGTCGGCGGTCGTGCGGGTGGGCCTCAGCGGGCGGAGCGCAGCTCCATGGCCAGCGGGCACTGGAACGGGTCGCGGGCGGCCAGCCCCACCTTGTTCAGGTAGCGGATGACGATGCCGTAGGACTCCATGAGCGACGTCTCGGTGTACGGGATGTCGTGGGTGGCGCAGAACTCGCGCACGATCGGCTGCACCTTGCGCAGGTTCGGCCGCGGCATGCTCGGGAACAGGTGGTGCTCGACCTGGTAGTTCAGGCCGCCCATGAACCAGTCCATGAAGCGGCCGCCCCGGACGTTGCGGCTCATGAGCACCTGGCGGCGCAGGAAGTCGACCTTCGCGCTCTTGGGGACGATCGGCATGCCCTTGTGGTTGGGGGCGAACACCGCACCCATGTAGAGGCCGAACAGCGCGAGCTGGACGCCGAGGAAGGCGAACGCCATGCCGACCGGGAGCACCCAGAACACCAGGGCCAGGTAGCCGCCGAGGCGCAGGGTGACGAAGGCCATCTCGACCGGGCGGCGCTTGACCTCGCCCTTGCCGAAGATCGTGCGCACGCCGGAGACGTGCAGGTTCAGTCCCTCGAGCAGGAGCAGGGGGAAGAACAGGTAGCCCTGGCGCGCCCGCATCCACGCGGTCGCCCCCTTCACCGGCGCGGTGAGCTCCTCGGTGTGGAAGTAGAACGCCCCGGTCTTGATGTCCGGGTCCAGCCCCACCTGGTTGGGCTTGGCGTGGTGGCGGCTGTGCTTGTGCGTCCACCAGCCGTAGCTCATGCCGGCGTAGAGGTTGGCGATGATCAGGCTCGCCCACTCGTTCATGCGGCCCGACGCGAAGATCTGCCGGTGCGCGGCGTCGTGCCCGAGGAACATGACCTGACCGAGGACCACGGCGAGCGCGGCCGCGATGGCGAGCTGCCACCACGAGGCGCCGATGAGGACGTGGGCCGTGACGAGTCCCGCCAGTGCAACGGTCAGGACCACGAAGCGGGTCCAGTAGTAGCCCGTGCGGCGGGTCATGAGACCCGCTTCCTGGACGGTGCGGGTGAGCGCGGTGAACTCGCTCACCTGGCGCTCACGGGCACGCACGGGGCGCGCGCCCTCAGTCACGGTCTCTGCGGTCATGCGGAAGTCCTCATTCTGTCGGGGGGACCCACACGGCCCGTGAGGGCGGCGGTGATCGTTGCCACAGTAACCGGCAAGCCCGGCCGTCGCCGTGTGAGACGCCTCTCGGGCGGCAGGACCGGCCGAGGTCTGCTATCCCGGGGCGTCAGCCGGCGACGGCCGCTGCCGCCGGCGCGGGGACCGGCGGCCCCGGGCGCCGACCGGTCGCCAGGATGATCCCGAAGCCGACGAGGGTCAGCACGACGCCGACCCACGCCGGCGCGAGAAGGCCGTGACCTGCGGCGATGACCGCGCCGCCGACGAACGCGCCTGAGGCGTTGCCGACGTTGAGCGCGGAGTGGCACAGGGCCGCGCCGAGCGACGGCGCCGCGGGCGACACGTCCATGAGACGGGTCTGCAGCGCCAGCCCGAGGATCTGTGACGTGATCCCGAGGCCGACCAGTGAGACGATCGCGGGCACCGGGTGCGGGCCGGTGACGGCGACCAGGACGAGGGACAGCGCCGTGCCGACGAACCCCACGTGGACGCTGCGCATCACCGAACGGTCCGCCATGTGCCCGCCGACGACGGTGCCCACCGTCATGCCGAGTCCGAACAGGGCCAGCACGATCGGCACGGTGGCCTCGGGCATGCCGGTCACGTCGGTGACGAGCGGGGCGATGTAGGAGTAGACGGCGAACATCCCGCCGAAGCCGATCGACACGGCGGCGAACGCGATCCACAGCGGGCGGTTGCGCAGCGCGGCGAGCTCGGTGCGCACGTTGGCCCGGGGGTCGGTGGGGACCGCGGGCAGCCAGCCGCGCAGCGCCACCAGCGTGACCACCCCGAGCCCCGCGACCACCAGGAACGCGGCGCGCCAGCCCAGCTGCTGCCCGACGAACGTGGACACCGGGACGCCGACGACGTTGGCGACGGTCAGCCCGGTCATCATCATGGCCACCGCCTGGCCGCGCCGGGCCTGCCCGACCACGGCCGTCCCGGTCGCGGCGCCTACGCCGAAGAACGCCCCGTGCGGCAGCCCCGCCAGGAAGCGGGCGACCACGAGCCACTCGATGCTGCCGGCGAGGCTCGAGAGGGCGTTGCCCACGGTGTAGGCGGTCATGAGGGCCACGAGCAGCACCCGGCGGTCGACGCGTGCGGCGACCACCGTCAGCAGCGGTGCACCCACGACGACGCCGAGCGCGTAGGCGGTGATGACGTGCCCCGCCGCCGGGATCGACACGGCGAGGTCGCGGGAGATCTGCGGCAGCAGCCCCATGGTGGCGAACTCGGTCGTGCCGATCGTGAACCCGCCCACGGCGAGCGCGAGCAGGGCCGGCCGGACGCGGACGCCCGGCATGCCCTCGGCAGCGGCGCCCGGGGCGGGGGCGCCCGCGGCGTCGGTGACAGGGACGGGGGCGCCCGCGGCGTCGGTGACAGGGACGGGGGCGCCCGCGGCGTCGGTGACCGGGGCCGCGACGCTCGGGCCGGCGCCGGCGCCGTCGACGGCGCGGGCAGCGGCGGGGGCGTCGGTGACCGGGCCGGAGGCGCGGCCGGGCCGCGGCGGCACGACGGACGCGGGCTGGGAGGTGACGGGCACGGGGTCTCCGGGGTTCGAATCGATTCGACACGTGACCGGGCCGCGTCGTCGAGAGCTCCGGGGATCGCCCTCAGGCTACCGGGCGGAGGCTGGGACGTCCTGGGCGGACGGCGTTGCGGCGGTCACGCGGCGGTCGCGCGCCGGTCACCCCTGCTCGACGCCGTGGGTCGGCGTCCCGTCCCCCGCGGCGACCAGCCACACCGCCGCCGCGGCGGCTGCGCCCAGGTCCAGCCGGTGCCCGCCGAGGGACACCGCCACGCCGCCGTGGGGGGCGGCACCCAGGACCTGCACGACGACGTCGAGCCCCACACCGACGGACTCGAAGAACCGCAGCAGGTCGGGGTCGGCGTCGGAGATGCGCGCGACCGCCCAGGTGCCGGCGGGCAGGTCACGCAGCAGCCGGGCCGCCGGCTGCGGGACGGTGCCGTCCGGCGCGGGGATGGGGTCCCCGTGCGGGTCCCGGGACGGGTGGCCGAGCCGGGCGGCGATGCGGTCGACGAGCAGGTCCGACACCGCGTGCTCGAGCACCTCGGCCTCGTCGTGGACCTCGTCCCAGGAGTAGCCCAGCTCGCTGACCAGGAACGTCTCGATCAGCCGGTGCCGGCGGACCATCGCGACCGCGTGCGCGCGCCCCGTCGGGGTGAGCTCGACCGCGCCGTACCGGACGTGGCTCAGCAGGCCCTGGTCGCACAGCCGGCGGACCATCTCCGACACGGTGGGCGGCCCCACGCCCAGCCGCTCCGCGAGCATCTTGGTGGTGACCGGTGCGGTCGACCACTCCCCCGCCGACCACACCGCCTTGAGGTAGTCCTGGACGGCCGGCGTCAGCGGGACGGGGTCGGGACGCGCCATGGCGACGACCCTAGGACGGCGCCGCGGGGGCGGTCGCCGTCGTCGCGTCGACCGGCGCCGGACCGAGGACCGGCGCCGGCGGCACGGGCAGCGGGAACGGCTCGCGGTCGCCCACCGTGGCGGACCCGTCCGGGCCGACCGTGACGACCTGAAGGTCCACCATGCGCCGCGTCCCGGGGTCGAAGCGGAGCACGGTCAGCTCCGCCACGCCGTTCAGCGGACCGACGGTCGGCCGCCCGGACGTGGCGCCGGCGGTGCTGGAGCTGACGTACCGGATCCCCTCCCCGACCTGCACCGGACCGGTCCGACGGTGCTGGTGGCCGGACAGCTGGACCGGCACGCAGCCGCTGCGCATCGCCGCGTCACCGACCCGAGGGGTGTGGATGAGCAGGACGTCGACGCCGTCGGCGTCGTCGCAGGCGGCCTCGGCCAGGCGCTCACCCACCTCCGCGGCGCTCTCGTCGGCGATCGGCGAGGTGCCGGCGCCGATCTGGGTCTGGTTCGGGTCGCGGTCCCCCAGGATGCGGACGCCCGCAGCGGTCACGACCTCGCCGTCGAGGACCGTCCACCCCGACCCGCGCTCGTGGTCCCCGGTCTCGGCGCTGTCGTGGTTGCCGTCGGAGACGACGCGCTCCACGCCGTCGGGCACCGCACGGGAGAACGTCGTCACGCAGTACCGCTCCACGCTCGTGCCGTTGACCGTGGTGTCACCGGCGTTCAGGACGACGTCGGCACCGGACCGCTCGGCGACCGTGCGGATGACACGGGCCATGCCGATGTTGCAGTGCAGGTCGCTGACCAGCAGCAGCACCGTGGGCTCGACGGCGTCGTCCGCACCCTCGTCGGGGGCGGACGTGGGGGTCGGTGTCGCAGCGGGGTCCGCTGCACCCGCGACCACGGCGCCGGGCAGCGGACTCCCGCCGTCCCCGGTGCCCGCCCCGGTCCCGCGCGCGTCCGGCGCCTGGGCCGGGGCGGTCGGCGCGGTGGTGTCGCCGCCGGGTCGCTCCAGGGACTCCCCCAGGCGGGCGGCACGCCCGGCCGCGGCGCGCTCGGCGGCCTCGGCCTCCTCGCGGGCGGCGATCACCTGGGCGCGGGCGTCCCAGGCCTCGGCGACGGACGTCTGCGCCGAGGAGTAGAAGGCCTCGTTGCTGCGGTAGGCGTCCACCACCCGGCCGCCGTAGGTGTCGACGATCCCGGCGAGCCGGCCCGTGATGCGGGCGCCCTCCAGTGCCGTGCCGGCGAACACCGGCGACGCCGGCCGCCCCGCACCCGGGCGGTCCCGGCGGTCGATGCTGCTCACGCACGTGACGGCCACGAGGACCGCGATGACGACGGCGCTGCGCACGGCCGGGCGGTGCCCGCCGAGCCGGGCGGCGAGCTCGCCTCGGCGGGCCGGCCCGAGCAGGGTGCGCAGCACGAGCGCGACGACCACCAGCCCGACCAGCAGCGTCAGTGCACGGCGCAGCGCGTCGACCGCGAGCGCACGGGCGGCGTCCTCGATCGTGGCCTGCGGGCCGGTGAAGAACTGCACGTACCCCTGCAGGTCCTGGCTCAGCACCTGGACCGTCCGCGCCGGGTCGACCGCGGTCACCTCGGCCGGGATCTCCTCCACCCGCACGTCGGCCCCGAGCGTCAGCGGGAGGGGCGAGGCGACCTCGAGCGTCCCCAGCGGTCCGACGTCGACGGTGACCAGGTCGTCCGTCGTCATCGCGTACCGGGCGACGTGCGGCCCGAGGCTGCCCTGGACGGACGCCGTCGTGACGCCGAACACGAGGGAGACGACCACCGCGAGCGCACCCCACCCGGCGACCTGGCCCCAGCGGACCTCACGCAGACGCGCCCGCGTACGGCCGGCGACCGGCCCCCGTCCCCAGCGCAGCCGGGGCAGCCGAGCGCTCAGGCGCGGGCGTCCCGCCACTTGACCCACTCCCGCACGAGCGACAGGTCGTAGTCCGGCCCGCCGACGCCGATCGTGAACAGGGTGGCGCCGGCCTCCACCAGCGCCTCCGCGCTGTCCTCCGGGCTGCCCTCCACCCCGACGGAGCGCTCGATCCGGCTCGCGTCACGGCCGACCGCGACACCGTGCTCGTCGAGGATCGCGCTCTTGCGGCGCAGCACCTCCAGGTCGGCGAAGGAGTGCCACTGGTCAGCGTGCTCCGCCACGATCCGCAGCGTCTTCTTCTCGCCGCCCCCGCCGATGAGGATCGGGATGTCACGCGTGGGAGCGGGGTTGGACCTCGCCCACCGCGCCTTGATCCGCGGCAGCGCCTCGCCGAGGTCGGCGATGCGGCTGCCCGCGGTGCCGAACTCGTACCCGAACTCGTCGTAGTCACGCTCGAACCAGCCCGCGCCGATGCCGAGGATCAGCCGGCCGCCGGAGATGTGGTCGACGGTGCGCGCCATGTCAGCGAGGAGCTCGGGATTGCGGTAGCTGTTGCAGCTCACCAGGGCGCCGATCTCCACGCGGCTGGTCTGCTCCGCCCACGCGCCGAGCATCGTCCAGCACTCGAAGTGCTGGCCGTCCGGGTCGCCGTACAGCGGGAAGAAGTGGTCCCAGTTGAAGATGACGTCGACCCCGGCGTCCTCGGCCCGGGCCACCGCGTCGCGGATCGCGGCGTAGTCGGCCTGCTGGGGCTGGATCTGCACGCCGATGCGGATGGGATGGCTCATGAGCCGGGAGCCTACGCACCGCCTCCCCCGCGCGCCGTCCGGCGCTCGCGGTGCGGACGGGCGTGCCTAGGGTGGGGCCACAGCCGTCGCCGGACCGGCGACGCGACCAGGACGCAGCGAGGGGCCATGACGACGTCGCCGGACACCACGGGGCAGGACACGACCGGCGCATACGTCACCGCCGGGCAGGAGTTCACCCGGGACACGAACTACATCACCACACGGATCACGGCGGACGGGCGCGACGGGTACCCCGTGGAGCCGGGGCGGTACCGGCTCGTCGTGTCGCGCGCGTGCCCGTGGGCGAACCGGGCGTCGATCGTCCGGCGGCTGCTGGGGCTCGAGGACGCGCTGTCGCTCGGCGTCTGCGGCCCCACGCACGACCGGCGCAGCTGGACGTTCGACCTGGACCCGGGCGGCGTCGACCCGGTGCTGGGGATCCCCCGCCTGCAGGACGCGTACCTCGCGCGGTTCCCCGGCTACGAGCGCGGCATCACGGTGCCGGCGATCGTCGACGTGGCGACCGGTCAGGTGGTCACCAACGACTACGCGCAGATGACGCTGGACCTGTCGACGCAGTGGCGCGCGCACCACCGCGAGGGCGCGCCGGACCTGTACCCCGAGGCGCTGCGCCCCGAGATCGACGAGATCGTCACGGTGCTGTTCCGGGACGTGAACAACGGCGTCTACCGCTGCGGCTTCGCGGGCAACCAGACGTCCTACGAGCGGGCCTTCGCCCGGCTGTTCCGCCGGCTCGACGAGCTGAGCGAGCGGCTGGCCCGCCAGCGGTACCTCGTCGGGGACACGATCACCGAGGCCGACGTCCGGTTCTTCACCACGCTGGCCCGGTTCGACGCCGTCTACCACGGGCACTTCAAGTGCAACCGGTCGAAGCTCACGGAGATGCCGGTGCTGTGGGCCTACGCACGCGACCTGTTCCAGACGCCGGGGTTCGGCGACACCATCGACTTCGACCACATCAAGCGCCACTACTACGTCGTCCAGACCGACCTGAACCCGACCCGGATCGTTCCGGTCGGTCCGGACCCGTCCGGATGGCTGACGCCGCACGGCCGCGAGGCGCTGGGCGGGCGGCCCTTCGGGGACGGCACGCCGCCCGGTCCGCCCCGTCAGGCCGAGGTCGTGCCGGTCGAGCACTCCGCCGCGGGGTGGCCGGCCGCCTGAGCGGTCACCCGCCGGACCGAGGTCCGGCGCCGACGGCGGTGCCAGGCGGCGAACAGCGCGGCGGCGAGGGCGACCTCGGCGACGTCCCCGGCGGAGTACATCCACCGCGCGGCGTCCTGCAGCTCGCCGACGCCGTGCCCGTTCCCGGCGGGCAGCAGCGGGGCCCGGGCGTAGAGCACCTTGGCGAGGTAGCCGTGCGCCGCCGAGGCGACGACGAGCACCCCCACCCGGGTGCGCAGGCCCGGCCGGCGGGACGTGCGCTCGGGCCCGACGAGGGACCACGCGAACAGGCACCCGGCCGCGAGGAAGTGCACCAGGACGGCGCGGTGCACGGCCGGGCTGCGCAGCGTCAGGGCGTACAGGGGCGTGAGGTAGAGCGCGTACAGGCCGCCGACGTGCAGGAGCCCGGCCGTCACGGGGTGCGCGAGCACCTGGACCGGTGCGCTCGCCAGCGCCCGGACGGCCCGGCGTCGTGCGGCGACGGGCAGGGACGTCAGCGCCAGGGTGACGGGCGCGCCGAGGACGAGCGCGAGCGGCGCCGCCATCCCGAGCACCACGTGCTGCACCATGTGGCCGCGCGCGCCGCCGGTCGCGTCGCCGACGAGGGGCGACACCGCCACGACGGCCGCCGCCACCCCGGCGAGGAAGGCCCAGGTCCGGCGCGCGCCCCACGGGCGACCGGTCCCGGTGCGGACCCCCCTGGCGGCGCGCAGGTACAGCACGACGGCGACGGCGGCGAGGGCTGCCGCGAGCAGCCAGCCCGGCGGCCCGGCGGCCGCCCCGTGCGCGTGGCTCACGGCGCGACGCGCCGACGGGTCGTCACGCGGGCCCGCCCCGCGACCGGGCGGCGAGCACGGCGCCGGCCCCGAGCAGCAGCACCGCCGCGCCGATCCAGGCGACGTCGTACGGCACCAGGTCGACGCCGTACCGGATCTGGTGCACGCGCAGCACCTTGTGGTCGACGACGCCGTCGAACAGCTGGAAGCCGCCGGCCCCCAGCAGCAGTCCCGCCCACGCCGCCGTGCGCCCCAGCGCCGCACGACGCCGCAGGTCGGACAGGCCGAAGAAGCCCGCGACCAGCAGGACGAGCTCGACGGCGTGCAGCACGCCGTCGGAGGCGAGGGCGACCTGCGAGGTCGAGCGGTCGTAGAAGTGGTGCCAGCCCAGGAGCTGGTGGAACACGATCTCGTCGACCGCGGCCATGAGGCCCACGCCGACCGCGGCGGCGACGAGCATCGACCGCCGACGGTCGACGGGGGTGCGGCTGGCGTCACGAGGGCGCGGCATCACGGGGCTCCTGGCGTCGGGCTCCCCACGGTAGCCACCGGCACCCGCATCGACCCGGCGACGAGGTCGGCCGCCGGGTGGTCAGGACAGGGCGCGCCCGAGCTCGGGGAAGACCTGCACGTAGCGGTCCAGCAGCGAGCGCCCGACCGCGACGGAGTCCACCAGCGGGTGCACCGCGAACGCCTTCCACGCCAGCTCGGCCGACCCCTCCAGGGCGGCCGCGATCGTCAGCTGCTCCGCCGCCTTGACGGCCACCATCAAGCCGGCCATGTGCCCCTCGACGGGGGCCACGGGCCACGGGTGCACGCCGCGGGCGTCGACCACGCAGCCGACCTCCACGACGGCGTCCGCAGGCAGCTGCGGCACCAGGTCACCGTTGCGCACGTCGAGGATCATCGTCGCCGGCCGGTCGGTCGCGATCGCGGCCATGAGGTCCAGCGCGACCTGGTGGTACCCGCCGGCGGCGTCCTCGGCGTGACGCTCGCCCTCCTCGCCCTCCGGGCGGCTCTCGGCCATGTAGGTGGCCTCGCGCTCGCGGTGGGACGCCCTCCAGACCGCGAGCGCGTCGGCACCGGGCGCTCCCGCCTCGCGGTAGAAGCGCGCCTGCTGGTCGCGCAGGAACTCCCCCCGGGTCGCCCCGGACGCCGCGATCCGCTGCGTCGCCTCGCGGGTGAAGTAGTAGTAGTAGAGGTACTCGTTGGGCAGCGCCCGCAGGGCACGCACCCAGTCCGGCCCCAGGAGCCGCGCCTCCTCGATGCCCTCGAGCGCGGCGTCGTCGGCGAGCAGGTCCGGCAGGCGGTCGACGCCGTCCACCTGCAGCGACCGCAGCCACCCCAGGTGGTTCAGGCCGACGTAGTCGAACTCGCCGGCCCCGGGCACGCCACGGCCACCGGAGCCCCGGTCCGTCCCGGTCCCGTCCCCGGTGACCCGGGCGATCGACCCGGCCGCGCGGCGCATGAGCCCGATGGGCGTGTCGCAGATGCCGACGACACGGTCGCCCAGGACGCCGCGCATGGCCTCGGTGACCATCCCGGCGGGGTTGGTGAAGTTGATGACCCAGGCGTCCGGGGCCACCGCGGCGATCCGGCGCGCCAGGGCCACCATGACCGGCACGGTCCGCAGGGCGTACGCCTGGCCACCGGGCCCGATCGTCTCCTGGCCCAGCAGGCCGAGGTCCAGGGCCGTGCGCTCGTCGAGGATGCGGCCGCGGGTGCCGCCGACCCGCACGGCCGCGAACACGAACGTGGCGCCGCGCAGGGCGTCGTCCAGGTCGGTGGTGACGGTGAGCCGCGGCGGGTCGGCGAGCGCGCCGGCCAGCTGCTCGACGACGCGCCCGACGACGCGGAGCCGGTCGGCGTCGACGTCGTACAGGGCGACCTCGTCGATCCGCACCGCTGCCGTGGGGCTGCCGACGGCCTGGAACACCTGCGGCACGCGGAATCCTCCGCCGCCGACGATCGTGAGCTTCATGCTGTGATGATCTCCACCCCGGCAGCCCCGTGCGAGGCGGCCACGGACGGAGGACCAGTGACGGACGGACCGGTCGCCCACGCGGCGACGTCGGCGCTGCGGCGCGGCGACCCGCTGGCGCGCCTGCGCGCGGGCGGCGGACCGCCGACCGCCGAGCTGGACGTGCTGCTGTCCGGCCACGTCTTCTTCGACATCGTCTTCACCGACCTCCCGCAGGACCCGGCCCCCGGGACGGAGGTCTGGGCCGGCGGCATGGGGTCGTCACCGGGTGGGATCTCCAACCTCGCCGTGGCCGCCAGCCGCCTGGGCCTGCGCACCGGGCTAGCGGCCGCGTTCGGCGACGACGTCTACGGCGAGTGGTGCTGGGACGTGCTCGCGGAGCAGGAGGGCATCGACCTGTCGTGCTCGCGGCGCCTGCCCGGCTGGCACTCCTCGGTGACGGTGTCCGTGGCGACCCACGGCGACCGCAGCATGATCACGCACGGTCACACCGTCCCGGTCCGGGTCGAGGAGCTCGTCGCCGCCGCACCGCGCACCCGGGCGGTCATGATCGAGCTCGACGGCGCCGCCGCCGGCGCCGTGCCGTGGTGGAAGCCCGCCGCGGACGCCGGCTCGCTGGTGTTCGCCGACATCGGCTGGGACCCCACCGGCGCCTGGGACGTCGCCACGCTGGACGCCCTGGCGGACTGCCACGCGTTCACGCCCAACGTGGTCGAGGCCATGGCCTACACCCGCACCGGCACGCCGGAGGCCGCCCTCGGCCGGCTCGCGGAGCGGGTCCCCCTGGCGGTGGTGACCTGCGGCGCCGACGGCGCGATGGCGGTCGACGCGACCACGGGCGAGCGCGCGCAGGTCCCCCGCATCGACGTCCCGGCGACCGACCCGACGGGCGCCGGTGACGTCTTCGCCGCCTCGCTCGTGGTCGGCACGCTCGCCGGCTGGCCCCTGCAGGACCGGCTGGCCTTCTCGGCCCTGTGCTCGGGCCTCGCCGTCCAGCAGTTCGGCGGCTCGCTCGCGGCGCCCGGCTGGGGGGACATCGCCGACTGGTGGCACCGCACGAAGGCGCAGGCGCGCGACGACGAGCTGCTCGCCCGGTACGGGTTCCTCGGGGACGTCATGCCGACGGACCCGGTCGACGCGGTCCGCCGCGCCGAGGCCACGCTGACGCGCCAGAGCGACCTGCCGCACCGGTGACGCCCGCCGGTCCCGCCGCGCCGGCCGCCCGCGGACGAGCGCGGGGGCCCGGCGGGACGAGGATGTGTCCCGACGACCGAATCACGACCACCGAACCACGACGACCGAACCACCGAGAGAAGGACTGGCATGACACAGACGACGACGACCCGCTGGTGGGCCGTGATCTCGGTCGCGACCATGCTCGGCGTGGCCGCGTGCACGCCGGGGTCCGGCACCGCCGACGAGCCCGCCGAGCCCTCGGGCTCCGGTGAGGTGTCGACCGACATCTCCGACGTCGAGGCCACCCTGACGGTGTGGGACCAGGAGGTCCGGGGCGGGCAGAACGAGCAGATCGAGCGGCTCAACGCGGCCTTCGAGGAGGAGTACCCGGGCATCACGATCGACCGGGTCTCGCAGTCCTTCGACGACCTGGCCACGACCCTGCGGCTGGCGCTGACCGACGACGAGGCGCCCGACGTCGTCCAGGCCAACAACGGCCGCGGGACGATGGGCGCCTTCGTCGAGGCCGGGCAGCTGCTGCCGCTCGACGACTACGCCGACGCGTACGGGTGGCACGACCGGTACCCCCAGAGCGTGCTGCAGTACTCGACCTACTCCGAGGACGGGACCGTCTTCGGCGAGGGGAGCGTCTACGGCCTCCCGCAGGTCGGCGAGGTCGTCGGCGTCTACTACAGCCGGTCCAAGCTCGACGCCCTTGGCCTCGAGGTCCCCACCACGTGGGAGGAGCTCGACGCCGCGCTCGCGACGGCCAAGGCCGCCGGCGAGGTCCCGCTTCAGCTGGGCAACATCGAGGGGTGGCCCGCCGGGCACGTGTTCGGCCCGCTGCAGGCGGCCTACACCGACCCGGCCGACATCACCAGGCTCGGGCTGGGCAACGCGGGTGCCGCCTGGACCACGCCGGAGAACGAGGCCGCCGCCGCCCAGCTGCAGGGCTGGGTGACGTCCGGGTACTTCAACGAGGGCCCGAACGGCACCGACTACGACGCCGCCTGGCAGGCGCTGTCCGAGGGGGACGGGGTCTTCCTCATCGGTGGCTCGTGGCTCGGTGCGGACCTCGAGGACGCCATGGGTGACGACGTCGGCTTCGTCGTCCCGGCCGCGGAGCCCGGCGGCCCGGTGGCGACCACCGGCGGGACCGGCCTGCCGTTCGCGGTCACCCGGGACTCCGACGTCCCGGACGTGGCCGCGGCCTACATCGACTTCCTCACCAGCGACGAGGCGATGGAGGTGATCGCGGAGACCGGCAACCTGCCGGTCAACCGCTCGGCCGAGCTCGCCCCGGAGAGCGGGGTGCAGAGCGACATCTACGCCGCGTTCGGCCAGGTCACCACGGAAGGGGCGCTGCTGCCGTACCTGGACTACGCGACCCCGACCATGGGCGACACGCTCGGCCAGTCCCTGCAGAGCCTCATCGCCGGCGAGATGACCCCGGCCGAGCTGACGGAGGCCCTCGAGGCCGACTATGGCCAGTTCGTCGGCGCTGCGGGCTGACCCCGCGACCGTGCGGGGCGACGCGGCGCGTCGTCCCGCACGGTCGTGGCGGCGCCGGCTGGCGCCGTACGGCTTCCTTCTGCCGGCGTTCGTGCTCTACGGCATGTTCCTGCTGGTCCCGATCCTGCGCGCGGCACAGCTGTCGCTGTTCGAGTGGGACGGGCTGACCCTGGGCACGTTCGTGGGCCTGGACAACTACGCGGCCGTGGTCACCGACCCTCGGCTGCGGGAGGCGTTCGGGCACGCGCTGGTGCTCGTCGTCTTCTTCTCGCTGCTGCCGGTCGCGATCGGGCTCCTGCTGGCCGCGGTGCTCAACCGGGGACGCGTCCGCGGGCTGCCGTTCTTCCGCACGGTGATCTTCCTGCCGCAGGTCGTGGCGATGGTGGTGGTCGCCGTGGCGTGGCGGCAGATCTACGCGCCCGACGGGTGGCTCAACGACGCCCTGCGCGGCGTGGGGCTGGGATCGCTGACCCGCCCGTGGCTGGGTGACTTCACGTACTCCCTCCCCGCGGTCGGCACCATCGGCACGTGGGTGTCCATGGGACTGGTCACGGTGCTGCTGCTGGCGGGTATGTCGCGCGTGCCGACCGAGCTCTACGAGGCGGCCCGGCTGGACGGCGCCGGAGCGGTGCGCGAGCTCGTCGCGATCACGCTGCCGGCGGTCCGCGCGGAGATCACGGTCGCGCTGACGCTGACGATCATCGCCGCGCTGAAGACGTTCGACCTGGTCTACGTCACCACCGGCGGCGGCCCGGGCACGTCCACGACCGTGCCGAGCTACGAGGTCTACCGGCGCGCGTTCCAGCTCGGCGAGGTCGGGATGGCCGCCGCCGTCGGCATCACGCTGATGGTGCTCATCTTCGCGATCAACCTCGTCGTCAACCGCGTCGGGGACAGGTCCACCACATGACCACCTCGCGCGCCGAGCGCACCGCCAACTACGTCATCCTCGTCGCCTTCGCGGCGTTCGCCCTGTGGCCGGTCCTGTCCGTCCTGCTCACCGCGGTCGGGCCCGAGACGGCGGCGGTCGCGCGCGAGGGCCGGACCCTCCACCTCGAGAACTTCGCCGCGGCCTGGACCCAGGGCCGGTTCAGCCAGTACATGGCGACGTCGGTCGTCGTCTCGGTCCTGGTCGTGTCCGTGTCGCTGGTGTGCTCGGTCATGGCCGGCTACGCGTTCGGCACGATGCGGTTCCGCGGGGAGCAGGCGCTGTTCTACGTGTTCCTGCTCGGCATCATGGTGCCCACCGAGGCGATCATCGTCCCGCTGTTCTTCGACCTGCGGTCCCTCGGGCTGACGAACACGGTCTGGGGGGTGGCGCTCCCGCAGATCGCGCAGTCCATCGCGTTCGGGACGTACTGGATGCGCGCGTACTTCCGCGGCGCCAACCGGTCGATCATCGAGGCCGGCCGCCTGGACGGCGCGGGCAGCCACCGCATCCTGTGGCAGATCCTCGTCCCGATCGGACGACCGGCGATCACCACCCTGGTGCTGCTCACCTTCATGTGGACGTGGAACGAGTTCCTCATCCCGCTCGTGATGTCCCCGAGCGGTGACGTGCGCACCGCCCCGCTGGCCCTGGCCTTCTTCCAGGGCCAGCAGGTGCAGGGCACCACCCTGCTCGCGGCGGCGGCCGTCCTGGTGGCCCTGCCGGTCGTGGTGGTCTACCTGTTCCTCCAGCGGCACTTCATCCGCGGGATGATCGAGGGCGCCGTCCGGGAGTGACGACGCCCGGGGCCGCGAGCGCGGCCTCCGGGCGTCGGAGCAGCTGACCGTCCGGCGTCAGGAGACGTTGTCGGTGTACGACACGTCCTTGGTCTCCTTGGACAGGAGCAGCGCGATCAGCGTCAGGACGGCCGATCCGCTGAGGTAGAGGCCGACCAGGACCGGGCTGCCGTCGGCGGCCCTCCAGAGCGCCACCGCGACGAACGGCGCGAGGGCGGCGCCGAGGATCGACGCGACGTTGTACGAGATCGCCGACCCGGTGTACCGGACGTTGGTCGGGAACAGCTCCGGCAGGACCGCGCCCATGGGTCCGAAGGTCAGGCCCATCAAGGTGAACCCGAGGACGAGCAGTCCCATGGTGCCGACGAAGCCGCCGCCGAAGAGCGGCGAGAAGAGCAGGCCGAAGACGAAGATCCCGCTGGTGACGGTGAGCAGGGTCCTGCGACGGCCGAACCGCTCGGCCAGCGGGCCGGAGACCAGCGTGAAGATGCCGAAGAAGACGACCCCGGCGATCAGCATGACGAGGAAGTCGTCACGGGTGTAGCCCAGACCCGGCACGAACGCCTCGGCGTTGAACGGCTTGCCGGCGGCCTCGGCTGCGGCAGCGGCGTCCTCGACGGAGGAGGCGGTGGTGCCGTAGGTGAGGGTGAACGTCGTCATCAGGTAGAAGAGCACGTAGGTCGCCAGCATGATGAACGTCCCGAGGATCAGCGGGCGCCAGCTGGAGACGAAGACGCGGGCCAGGGGCAGCTTGGCGACCTCGCCGGTGTCGATCACCTTCTGGAACGCCGGTGTCTCGACGAGCTTGAGGCGCACGTACAGCCCGACGATCACCAGCAGCGCGGAGGCGAGGAACGGGATCCGCCAGCCCCACGACTCGAAGTCCTCGGCGGACAGCGAGAGGTTGAGGACGAGGAAGAGCACGTTGGCGACGATGAACCCGATCGGGGCGCCCAGCTGCGGGAAGGTGCCGTAGATCGCCCGCTTGTTCGCCGGTGCGTTCTCGGTGGCCAGCAGCGCTGCTCCGGACCACTCGCCACCGAGGCCGAGGCCCTGGCAGAAGCGCATCACGACGAGCAGCGCGGGGGCGAGGAACTCCCAGCCGGGCGTGAGCGCGGTGGGCAGGCAGCCGATGAGGAAGGTGGCGATGCCCATCACGAGGAGCGAGGCGACCAGGGTGCCCTTGCGGCCGATGCGGTCGCCGAAGTGGCCGAAGATGATCGACCCGATCGGGCGCGCGACGAAGGCGACGCCGAAGACGGCGAACGAGGCGAGCAGGGCCGTGGTGGGGTCCTCGTTCACGAAGAACAGGCGCGGGAACACCAGGACCGCGGCGGTCGCGTACGCGTAGAAGTCGTAGAACTCGATCGACGTGCCGATGAGGCTGGCCAGGATGACGCGACCACGGGAGTTCCCGGGTGCGGGGGCCGCGGCGGCGGCGGAGGAGGTGGCCGAGACAGATGACATGGAAGGGGCTCCGGTAGGCAGGGCGGGGCGGGGCGTCAGGCGAGGCGTCGATCGGGCGCCCGGCGCGGTGGAGCGCCGAGGACGGCACGACGGGGCCGCTCGTGACGGCCCGGCGACCCTACTCCCGTCTCGCAGGCCGGTCGTCGGTCGTCCGCCATGCGTACCGGTCGTCGTGCACGGCCCGGCGTCCGCCTCGGTCGCCTCCGTCCGGCGGAAGTCCTCCGCCACGGCAGCGCGCTGCCGATGTGGCCCCGGGACGGGTCGAGCGGCTCGCCCGGAAGGTGGAGCCCATGTCGACGGACCTGCACGCGCCCGACCTCGGGGGCCGGCGCTACTCGTGGTACTCGCGGTTGCCGATCGCGGCGAAGGTCGCGGCCAGCGGAGTGCTCGTCGCGCTCGTCGCGGCGCTGCTCGGGATGGTCGCGCTGGTGCAGATCGACGGCCTGGCGCGCACCCGGGCGGCCGAGGTGGGGGACGCGGTCCCGTACATCACCGGCCTGCAGGAGGCGGCGTTGACGGCCAAGGCCGCGGCCAACGACGAGCGCGGGTACCTCCTGACCGGTGACCCGAAGTTCCGCGACGAGGTCGCGGGTCGGTTCGACAAGCTCGCCGGGCTGCTCGACCAGGCCGAGGAGGACGCGCTGACACCGGACGAGGTCTCCTCCGTGCAGACCCTGCGCGAGCAGCTCGGTGCGTGGCAGGCGGCGCTCGAGGTGGAGTTCGACCTGTACGAGTCCGACCCCGCCGCAGCGACCGCCGCAGCGCTCGGTCCCCACCGCGACCTGCGCAAGGCCTACGAGGGGACCTTCACCGGCGCGCAGGAGGCGCCCCTGGCGGCACTCGCGGCCGGAGAGGAGTTCACCGGCCGTGTCGACACGGCACGCGCCTCCCTCGGGGGCCTGCTCGCGTTCGCCCTCGCCGTCGCCGCGCTCACGTCGTGGCGGCTGACCCGGCGGATCCGGTCCGCGGTCGCGTCCCAGGTCGACGGCCTCACCGCCATCGCCGAGGGCGACCTCACCCGCCGGGTGCCGGTCACCTCCGGTGACGAGTTCGGCACGATGGGCGCCTCCTACAACCGCGCGTGCGAGCGACTGTCCGGAGCCATGACGGGTGTCGCCGAGAGCGCCGGCTCCCTCGTGAGCACCTCGGGCCGCCTGACCGACGTCTCCACCGAGATGGACGACGCCGCCCGGACCTCGTCGGAGCAGGCGAGCGCGGTCGCCGCGGCCGCGGACCAGGTGTCGCGCAACGTCCAGGTCGTCGCGGCCGGGGCGGAGGAGATGAGCGCGTCCATCCAGGAGATCGCACAGACCTCGTCCGAGGCCGCCAAGGTGGCGGCACGTGCGACGGACGTCGCGGCACGGACGAACCGTCAGGTCGCCCGCCTCGGGGCCTCCTCCGCCGAGATCGGCGACGTCGTCAAGGTGATCACCTCGATCGCGGAGCAGACCAACCTCCTCGCGCTCAACGCCACGATCGAGGCGGCGCGGGCCGGAGAGGCCGGCAAGGGCTTCGCCGTCGTGGCCGGTGAGGTCAAGGAGCTGGCCCAGGAGACGGCGCGCGCCACGCAGGACATCGCGAGCCGCGTCGAGACGATCCAGCAGGAGACCGGCGCAGCGGTGCAGGCCATCGCCGACATCGCCGGCATCATCACTGCCATCAACGACCACCAGATGACCATCGCGTCGGCCGTGGAGGAGCAGACCGCCACCACGAACGAGATGACGCGCAGCGTGGGCGAGGCCGCCACCGGCTCCAGCGAGATCGCGGCGAGCATCACCGCCATCGCGGACGCGGTCCACCGCACCACCGGTCACATCGGCCTGGCACGGTCGAGCGCGGGAGACCTCGCCGACACGTCGCGCGAGATGACCGACCGCATCGGTGCCTTCAGCTTCTGATGCCGGGTGTGGTCGGGTCCAGCCGTCGCTCGAGAGGGTCGGACTCCGCCGGAGTGGTCGTACGGTGAAGCCCGGGCGCGTGCCCGGTCCGGTGTCAGGTCAGCGAACGGGAGGTGCGGCGTGCGTCGAGCGGTCATCGGTGCCTATGCCGTCGTGCTGGCCCTGGGGCTCCCCTACGCGCTGCTCCTGCTGCCCGCCGTCCGGCCTCAGCCCGGCTACAGCGCCGCGATCGACGGCTGGCTGAACGGGCTCGTGGACGCCGCCGTGCTCGTGGCGGTGGTCGTCCGGGCGGTGGTCGACAGGCGCGGCAGGACGGGGTGGCTGTGGATCGCCGCCGGGCTCGCGTCCGCCCTCGGCGCGAGCATCGCGTACTACGCCTACTACCAGTTCCAGCCGGCGAGCGGCCTCACCTGGTCCGACGTCGGGTGGCTCGCCTTCTACGTCCTGCTGTTCGTCGGCGTGGTGCGCCTGGTGCACGGCCAGGTCCGGCGGGCGTGGGCAGGGCTGTGGTTGGACGGCGTCGTCGCCGGTCTGACGGCGGCGGCACTGGCGGTGGCCTACGTCCCGGGCGCCGACCCGGTCGTGCCCGGCAACGCCGCCACGGACCTCGTCTGGGCCTACCCGGTCGCGGACCTCATGCTCGTCGCCGTCGCCGTCGCGGCGCTGGCGATGCTCGGTCGCGCCGGTGGGCGGACCTGGTGGCTGGTCTCCGCGTCGTTCCTCACGTTCGCCGTGACCGACTGGGTGTACGCCGAGCAGGTGGCCGCCGGCTCCTACGTGGGGGGCGGACCGCTGGACCTCGGCTGGCTGCTCGCCCGGCTCGCGCTCGTCGCGGCCGCCTGGACGTCGCTGAGGCGTCGTGGTGCCGAGGTGGTCACCGTGGGCGGCTTCCGCATGCTCGCCGTCCCCGGCGCCTGCGCGCTCGCCTCCCTGGGCCTGCTCTTCCACGCGACGACGACCACGCTGCCCACGACCGCCACCGCGCTCGCACTCGCCGCCGGCGTCGCTGTCGTCGGCCGGACCATGCTGACCGTGCAGGAGATCCGCACCCTGGCCGAGGTGACCCGGCAGGCGCGGACGGACGAGCTGACCGGGCTGCCCAACCGCCGTCACTTCTACGACCTGCTCGGCGCAGGTGAGCTGACGCACCGGCACTGCGCCGTCCTGCTGATCGACCTGGACCGGTTCAAGGAGGTCAACGACTCCCTCGGGCACCGGGAGGGGGACGAGCTCCTGCGTCAGGTCGCGAGGTGGCTGCGCGAGCTGGTCGCCGACAGCGGCGTGCTGGCCCGGCTGGGCGGGGACGAGTTCGCCATCCTGCTCGACGGTGCGACGCAGGACGACGCCGTGCGGATGGCTGCCCGCGTGCGGGCCACCCTGCAACGCCCGGTCCAGCTCGGGGCCGCCGCCGTCGTCATCGATGGGAGCGTCGGCATCGCGCTCGCGCCGGAGCACGCCGGCACGCCCGAGGAGCTGCTCCAGGTGGCGGACCTCGCCATGTACGCGGCCAAGGGCCGCCGCCGGGGGGTCCTGGTGTACGACGAGGCGCGCGACGGCATGGGCCGGCGCCGCCTGGAGCTCATCGCCGAGCTGCGGCAGGGCATCGGCGAGGGGCAGCTGCGGCTCCACTTCCAGCCGCAGCTGGAGCTGCGGACCGGCCGCGTGGTCGCCGTCGAGGCGCTCGTGCGCTGGCAGCACCCCACCCGGGGCCTCCTCGGCCCGGGGGACTTCATCGACCTCGCGGAGTCGGCCGGGCTGATGGGGCTGCTCACCACCTGGGTCGTGGAGGACGCCCTGCGTCAGTGCCGGCAGTGGCGCGACGAGGGCCTGCACCTGCGGGTGGCGGTCAACGTGAGCCCGTCCGCCGTCGTGGACCGCGCCTTCCCGCAGCAGGTCGAACGCCTGCTGCGTCATCACGGGATCCCGGCCGAGCGCCTGGTGCTGGAGGTGACCGAGGAGCTCCTCATGAACAACCCGCAGCGGACGGTCGACGCGCTGAGCGTGGTCCGAGGCCTGGGTGTCGGGGTCTCCATCGACGACTACGGGACCGGCTACTCGAGCCTCGCGTACCTCAAGGACCTCCCGGTCACCGAGCTCAAGCTCGACCGCTCGTTCATCGCGAGCATGGGCTCCAGCGCCCGCAGCTCGGCGATCGTGCGCTCCACGCTCAACCTGGCCCACGCGCTGGGTCTGCACCTCGTCGCCGAGGGGGTGGAGGACGAGGCCACGCTGCTCGCGCTGGCAGGGCTCGGGTGCGACCTGGCGCAGGGGTACCACCTGAGCCGACCGCTCGTGGCGGACGACGTCCCGGACGCCGTCCGGCGCATCGCGACGGCCCTCGCTCGCGCGTAGCGCGCACGGCGCGGTCCTCCGCCGGCCGGCTCGACGGTCGAGCGGGCCGGTCCGCACGCGCCGTCCGTGGGCCTCACGCGCAGGACACGCCTCCGTCGGTCCCCTGCCGACGGTGGCTGCTTCGGCGACCCGACCGTAGGTACCCGCGCTCGAACGCACGCTCGCCCGCCAAAATACCTGCGGGCTCTAGGCGCCTTATCGCCC